>JAQGNY010000053.1 GCA_028293825.1 Verrucomicrobiaceae bacterium | reverse complement strand
AGAGGAAATTGCAATGACCAACGTTATCGTCGTCATTGGTGCCGGCTCAATCGGTCAGGCAATTGCGCGGCGCGTCAGCGCAGGCAAACACGTTTTACTCGCTGATCTGCATCGAGACAATGCCGATGCTGCCGCGAAAGTGCTCAGCGATGCCGGGTTCGACGTGAGCACTGCCCTCGTCGATATTTCCTCGCGCACCTCAGTGCATGCGCTCGTTGAAATGGCTAACGCGATTGGCGCCGTAGCAGGTCTTATTCACGCAGCGGGCGTTTCGCCTTCGCAGGCGTCACCAGCCACTATTCTCAAAGTCGATTTGTACGGCACTGCGCTAGTGCTGGAAGAGTTTGGCAACGTCATTGCGCCCGGCGGAGCCGGCGTTGTTATCGCCTCGCAATCGGGGCACCGCCTTCCGGCATTAACACCCGAGCAAGACCGCGCATTGGCGACAACTGCTACCGATGAATTACTTGCTCTGCCGATGCTGCAACCGGATCAAGTCACCGATCCGCTGCATGCTTATCAACTTTCCAAGCGCGGCAATTCATTGCGCGTCATGGCCGAGGCGGTGCGATGGGGCGAACGCGGCGCACGGATCAACACCATCAGTCCTGGCATTATTTTCACGCCGCTTGCGCGCGATGAGCTGACCGGTCCACGCGGTGAAGGGTATCGCCGTATGATTGAATTGTGCCCTGCAAAACGGGGTGGCACGCCGGATGAAGTGGGGGCCGTTGGTGCTCTGTTGATGGGGCCGGACGGCACGTTCATTACTGGTAGCGACTTTCTTATGGATGGCGGAGTTACAGCTGCGTATCGGTACGGCGAACTGGCTCCGAAATGATCAGTACCGTTCCCTTGATTCTTCGCTCGCTTTAACTTGAGTGTTAGAGACTCTGCTTAACCCATCAGGCAGACAAAGGCATTTGTATTCAGGCAAGGAGTTAGTAATGGAAACAATGAAAATCTACCGAGCTGGATCGCGACCTTCAACGAAAGGACCTGAAACCATTTTCACCGGCAGCGTGCGCCTCGATCCACTGTTTGACCTCACTGAGCCAGGACGCACATCTGCAGCGCTCGTTACATTTGAACCGGGCGCACGCAGTGCATGGCATCATCATCCGTTGGGACAGCATTTAATCGTCACGGCGGGTTGCGGCTGGACGCAGTGCTGGGGTGGCTTCAAGAAAGAAATTCGCGCCGGTGATGTCGTTTTTTGCAATTGCGGGCAGAAGCATTGGCATGGCGCAACGGACACAACAGCGATGAGCCACATAGCCGTTCAGGAATGGCAAGATGGTTCTCCCGTTACCTGGCTTGAGAAGGTAACCAACGATCAGTATCTGTGGGCAGTTGAGCCGGACTAATCAGGTGCTCAGATCTAGCATCTAAATTCCGGCTGAAGTCAGCTGCGGTTCTGCCCAAGCAATAATTTTTTGTATCAGCATTCAAGTTGTTGAGCGGCTGCTTTGGCCGAGGTGCGGAAGATCGAAAATTAATTTGTATGACAGTAGCTCGGCCTAAGCAGACAGTCGAACTTCTAATTGATTGACATGTGCTGTTTTTCCGAAGGCTCATGATGCCATCAGGCAGTGCGGGCTAAGATTATGTGTTTGCTGAAAGGTTCTGAGGGGTACAGATGGGGCAACCCAAAAATAAATACACGGCAGTTTCGCCGTGTATTTATTGTGTTTTGACTTATTTGTTTTTCCGCCGGGCTGCATAGACCCCAATTATCCCAGCTAACAGCAAGCCTATTGATTCTGGCTCCGGCACAGACGCTGTCGGAGGGATGCTCGGTGGTGGCGGATTCGGAATGTACGCCGCTAGTGACGGCCCGGCCACGCCGATCAGTGTGAGGAATAACAGCCCTGATTTTAGGTGTTTCATATTCGTAAGCTCCATCTGCTATGAAATTAACAACCACAAGAATAGTCGAGTGCGCCGGGAACAAAGCAAAATCAGAACCAAAAATAAAATTTGTCTATTTAACAGATATCTTGCTACCTAAAGGAGTTGTAGGAGCGGCGTAAGCGTAAGAAAAATCGACAGAATATTGCGTTCGGATTGAATGAGTCTCAGCCACCATTATTGTTCTTCCAGAGGAACCAGAATGCGCTGCGAACACCAGTATATAGCTACTCTCTCCACCCATCGCCACAAACAAACCCTTTGTCACTTTTTGTTTCTTAATAGCTCGCCAAATCATATGAATCGGCTACCTTATTTACTTAACACGCTAAGGAAACGGAGAGCTGCGCGGCGCGCGGTGATATATGAATAGATCTATTCAAGGATTTACAGTCGTTGAATTAATGGTAACGCTCGCTGTGCTGGCCGTTCTCGCAGCCGTAGCAATTCCGTCCTTCAACACCCTGATGCTCAATAGCCGGATACAGGGTCGCTCTTCTGCACTTATTAGTTCCGCTAATCAGGCGCGATTAATCGCGCTTCGGAATGGCGTTACCGCAACGCTATGTCCCGGCAATGGAACGACGTTGGTTTGCGGCACAAACTGGTCTACCGGTTGGCAAATAAATGCCGCGCCAACGCCGGGTGCGGCTGAACAAATTGCAGCTGTCTCTGCGTTTCCGCCTTCCCCAACGACAGTTACCACCTTGGGTGGCCAAAATCAGATTGCGTTCCTACCGAACGGTATTGTGACAAATAATGACGCCTTCATCGTGTGCGATGCGCGCGGTCACACCTTCGCCATGCAAATCGCCGTCAGTGCTTCAGGTTCGACTCTAAGCTCCCCTAAACAAGGAACGGTTGCGGATGCGGTTACGTCCATAGCCGCAACGGCCGGATGCCCATAAGGATTCATTATGCGAAAAGCACGCGCTGGTTTTGCACTCATAGAAGTTTTAATTGCTTTTACATTATTGGGTATCGGGATTATGGGAATCGCCAAAGTTTTAATGGCGTCATCCAAGTCCGCCTCGTCAAGCTATTACCAAATTCAAGCATCGCAATTCGCCCAGAATATTATCGATACGATGCGCCAGAACAACTTGGGCTTACAAAATGGAACCTACGCGAGCACGATGTTAGCGGGTGCAACGCTCACCCAACCCACACCTTTATGCATAACTTCAACCTGTACACCCGATGCGCTGGCCACGTTCGATTTATGGCAATGGGAGACAACCCTGCAGGCGCTATTACCTAATGCTTCGGCGACGATTACTACCGCTTCTGTTGCTAACGGAAATTACGATGTGACGGTGAGTATCACCTGGGGAGACGCCGCAGCGCAGCGACAATTTAGTAATGACGATTCGATTACAAATAGTGGCAACGCGACCTTTCAGTTGGAAACATTATTGTGAGCAAGCACACGCAAGGTTTCTCTTTAGTTGAATTGATGGTTGCAGTGCTTATTAGCATTGTCATTTTGGCTGGGGTGGGAACGGCATTTCTGAGCCAGCGGCAGGTAAAGATAAGTGCTGACACCCAGTCCCAGCTGCAGAACAGCGAAAACGCGATTTCAGCTATTTTGGGTCCCGCCATTAGGGGGGCAGGATTCGCGGGTTGTGAATCTCTCGGCCCGCAAAGTGCGAGTTTGATTAAAAATCCCTCGGCAAAGCTTTACAACTTTCAATCGGCCGTATTTGGCTACGATGCGAACAATACGGCAGGCAGCGGCAGCTTTGCCACTGCGTCCGATAATGCCGCGAATGACATCACGGCAGGGCACTGGACTCCCGTCCTAGACAGTACGTTGACGGCACCCGTTGGCGGATGGGTGGAAAGAGGCAGTGACGTACTGATAGTAATGGGTGCCATACCAGGCGCCCTCCCGCTTCCTGTAACGGCATTCAGTACCTCATCGACGACCCTTACTGTGCAGGCAAACGCGGTAAACCAATTCACCAATGTAATCCCAGCTGTAGCAGCTGGCTCCATCGGGGCCCTCAGTGACTGCGGCAAGGCCCATGTTTTTCAGATCACTTCTGTCTCTGGAGCCACTCTTTTTTTTGCGCCCAATGTTGGCTCTCCGGGTAATACGGCCACGATACCGGCGGCGTTTACCTATAAGGCCGGCGCCCAATTTATTCCGATGGTACAAACAGTTTTTTTTGTGGGTAAGGGCACGGGCACGCAGAGCTCGCTTTATAAAGCCATCATGATTAATGGAGCCTGGGCGCCCAAGCAAGAACTCGTTCCCGGCATCGAAAATATGCAAATTCTCTACGGGGTAGGGGCTAGTGGTAATAACACTAAATGGGTGCCGGCGGGCTCAGTGACGGACTGGACTGTGGTCAACGCAATTCAGCTGGCATTTTTGGTGGAGGGCGGGCCGAGCGCTAATGCGGCGGGCCTGAGTCAGACGGATGGCGGCGTGTTGGCCGGCTGTTCGGGGTGGGCCCTGCTACGGACCTGCGTAACCGTCCCCAGCGATGGTCAGTTGCGACACGTGTATACGATGACGGTCACCATAAGGAATGCGCAGCTGTGAAAATCTCATTGTTGAAAATATTGGGCAATAGCTCGCCAAGCGTAATGTGGCGGTTACAAACTCCTCAGTTGCGCGGGCGCCAAGAAGGGATGGCCCTCATCATCAGTTTGGTTCTATTAACAATCCTGACAATTGGGGTTATGGCTACGGCGCGTTCGATCAGCGTATCCACCCGCCTAGCCACGAACGTGCAAACTCAAAACATCGCCATCCAAACTGCCGATGGAACCGCCAAAAATGCCCAGGGCTTGATCGCCCAGGGCGCCATTGCACCAACTGGTTATTCCGGTAACGCCAATGGACAATACGTTTTTAACCCGCAAAATCCCCCGGTTTGGGCGCCGAGCCCATGGCTGGCAACGCCGCTAAATTGGTCCAGCGCCACCCAAGCTAAGCAATCTTCGTTTGGCACACTCCCCGCAAAAATCGGGGCGTTTGTGGTCGAGCAATTGCCTCCTGTTATTCAAAAAGGGGAGAACGCCGGAAGTAGTGTCTACGGTACATCGCGCGGCCAAACTAGTGTGTATCGAGTTACAGCTAGAGCAGTAGGGCCAGATGGGAATCGCGTCGCCACTATTCAAACAATTGTGCGTAATTAAGCGCAGAAATTAACGAAATAATGCAAGAGAGATTGCTATGAAGAAGTGGCTAAATCGATCAATGGCAGCGCAGCTCATCTTGGCTGTTTGTCTATTTCCACTTGCATCGCTCATTCATGCCGCTCCCCCCAATATCCCCATTGCGCAAATTCCATTGACTGCGGTGATACCGCTTCACCCACAAGTACTCATTGCGGTGGGAAACTCACAATCGATGGACGGCAATCTTGCCGGAGCGATTATGACTGGCTCGGGTTCGCTCGCTGCGGGCTTAAACTCACTGAACGCTTCAACTTCGCCCGTAAATTTCACGATTCCAACCGGCTTTACTCCACCGTTGAACGCGGGTTCAGCCGGCAGCGCCCCTTACGTTGTTACCAGCAGCGGCTCACTGTACGACAATAGCCCTAGTCGTTTAAACGTGGCGAAAGGCGGGATCCAAGCCATTCTGCAGACTTATATGGCCACGACCGATTTTGCGTTGGAAACCTACACAACAGGGGCCAATGCGCTCTATTCGACCTGGGTTTATTACATGTCGGCACCCGGGGGATTTACTTTCGCGAACGTTCTGCCGGCGGTACCTTCCACCAGCGGAAAATGGGTGGCAAACCCCTGCTATCTATATATAACAACAGGCTCTGCCACTATCAAAACCAATTGTGCTTCGATAGCGGCGGCCGGATTGACTGGTATTACCGCTACGGTGTTGTCAACGAATAAGTATATGTTTGTGGCATCCGCCAGCGATGATCCTAGTATTAATGACGTGCTGTATGCCTCTGGCTTATCAGGAGTATGCGTGGTCTATAACGGGCCAACTCCTGCTACACCTTACCCACCCAACTTCTCACTATTAAATTACGAAAATGGCGGCATTCTGGAAACGTACGCTCAGCAGACGAGCTCGTGTGCACCACAAACCGGGCCCACCAATGCCGGCTATGTCCCGTTCAGCGCGCAGGTTATGTACGCGCAACGCGGCTTCGGCTTCTACGTCAGTAGCCAGTCGGCGAATAGCGCCACCGTGGCGGTCCCCCTTACCAGCGCCGGGCAAACCCCCACCACAACTAGCATACAAACAGCGTTGGCCGCATTTACCGCAAAATTAGGGCCGGAAAGTAATAGCACCACCTCAACTGAAATTAAGGCCGCTGCGGTGCAGTCGCCATTGGCAGCATTGATGACGCAGGCTAAGACCTACTTGGCTACGACTGCTACTAACGGTAGCGGTTGCGCCTTGCATCAATATGTTGTGCTCATTACAGATGGACTACCTACTGAGGATTTAAGTGGTAAATTTTGGCCTCCGCTCGGAAGCACTGCGGCAGCGGGTTACGGCGTCACTGCATCGTTTAACGCCGATGGATCGTTGAACACCACCAATGATCAAGCCGTGGTAGATCTCATTGCGAAGATAACTGCGCTCAACGCCGCGGGGATCAGGACTTTTGTTATTGGTCTTGGCGCTGGGGTGGACCCGACCTTAAATCCTTCCGCCGCAAATACGCTTACTGCGATGGCGGTCGCCGGCGGTACGGCAAGCTATTTTCCAGCCACTGACCCGGCCACCCTCGCTAGCGATCTGGATACGATATTGCAGCAGGTTCTTACAGGATCCGCCTCTACCAGTTCGGCTGCGGTTAACTCGACCGTGTTAAATAGCCAATCGGTTGTTTACGGCGCCAACTTTACGGTCTCTGACAGTCCTTATTCGGATTGGACGGGTAACATCGCGGCTTTTCCCGTGAACGCTGTAAGTGGCGCCGTCGACGCGGCCCATCCTTTATGGCAAGCCCAACCACTGTTGGATGCTAAAGCTGCGACAGGAGGCTGGCCTACAACGAGACTCGTGGCCACATGGAATCCCGCGACGGCGGCAGGTGCCCCTTTCGAATGGGCCAGCTTAAGTCCCGCTCAACAGACGCAACTGCAACCCACAGACACCCTCGGCGCCTTTCGGTTGAATTACTTAAGAGGTGATTCTGCGCAGGAGAAACGACGCGGGGGGGCGTTTCGTAATCGATCTCATTTGCTGGGCGATATTGTTAACAGCAACCCCATCTATATCGGTGCCCCTAATGGTCCGTACACGGATACGTCATACGCTGCATTTGTGACGGCTCACACCACCCGCTCGCCGCTGCTATACGTGGGGGCGAACGATGGAATGTTGCACGGTTTCGATCCTCTTACGGGCAACGAAAAATTTTCTTATATACCCAACGGCATCTTTGCCAATTTACAGAGCTTGACTAATCCGTTGTACAACTCCGCCCACCGCTATTTTGCCGACGGATCCGCTCAAGCGGCAGATGTCATGTTTACGGACGGTACTTGGCACACGGTTTTGGTGAGTGGTGAAGGAGCGGGTGGATCAACAATATTCGGACTCGATGTAACTAACCCCGACACGATCACCAATGAAACTGGTTTAGCGTCTTCCGTTCTTTGGGAGTTCTCAGATACGGACATGGGACTAAGCTTTAGTACGCCGACCTTAGGTCGCGTAACCGCCGCCAGCCAAGCGTTTAACGCAGCTCCAGGATTTGCCGTATTTTTTGGAAATGGCTATAACAGCTTAAGCGGACACGCTATTTTTTACGCGGTGGATCCGAAAACTGGCACGTTAATCCGCAAAATTGATCTATGTGCGGCAGTCAGCGGCGCATGCAGCGCAACTCTTCCCAACGGGCTATCCAGCGTAGTGGTCGGTAACAGCAACAGCTACGCCGATCAGCCGGTTGACGTCGCTTATGCAGGAGACTTACAAGGCAATTTGTGGGCGATTTCAATCAGCGATCCGAACCCAAGTAACTGGACAGTTAGAGTGGTGTTTCAGGCACGCGACGGCTCAGGGAATGTTCAACCTATTACCACAGCGCCATTGCTGAGCTTAAATCCGCTTTACCCCTCAAACTCAGGATTCATCGTGTTCTTCGGCACCGGTCAATTATTGGCGAACACTGACCTCACTAGCACCGCGAGACAAAGCTTTTATGGGGTGTGGGATAAAGGCAGTGCCACGGCCGCTACTCGATCGTTATTACAAGCACAGACCATTACAGACGTAAGTGCTTCTGTGGCCGGAACATTGACGGCTATTCGTACCGATACCGCAGTCCCGGTTAATTGGGTAACAAAACAGGGGTGGTATTTTGATCTGCCGGACAGTGGTGAGCGGGTGGTGACGCAAGCATTGATCATTCACGGTGGCGTGATATTTACATCCAATGTGATCAGCGCTACTGCTTGCACAGTCAACTTTTCCTCATGGTTGATGGACGTCAATTATTCAACCGGTGGTGCTTTCACTAATTCCCAGCTGAAAATTCCTAATGCCAGTGCAAATGCCGTTGGTTTAAGTCTAGGTAACGTGTATGCGACATCGCCGACTACCATCAATATCAGTTCAGGCGGCAACGATATTTTGGTGCGTTTATCCAGTGGCATAACTGCGACAACTGAAACCACCGGGGGACTCGCCAATCGGCCCAATTGGTGGCAACTGCCATGAGGTTTTCTATGAATACGCAAAAGTTTTTGAAGCGCAGCATTGGAGTTTTATTTACGGTGGTGGCCGCGCACGCGGCTGCATCTATCCCGATTGCAATGGCTACCGGTCCCGTTACAGTGATGCCTGCTAAAAATGGAGTCACGGAAATCAAAATCGGTGGAACGGTCTATCGCGCTTCGCCAAGCCTCGTTGTCAATGGTGCGAAGTCTTTGCAGGATGTCCCCGCCAGAGCTGTGGGATCGGCAACAATCGATCCCGACGGAACTCTGCGGTCGTTGACCGTCACCAAAGCGCCCACGCAAAACGGGATACAAAGCAAATGACTGTCAAATGGAGTTCACGAGTATTGCGTCGAGCAAAAGGCTTTTCCTTAGTCGAGCTAATGATCGTCGTTTTAATAATTGGCGTATTGGCCGGTTTGGCGTATCCGGGCTATCAACGTTACGTTTACAAAAGTCACCGCTCCGATGCCTACGCGATCCTGAGTAGAGATCAAGGAATTTTAGAACGTTGTTACGCACAGGCATTTAAATATGATGGCGCCTGCTCGGCTGCAATTCCGCAACCACAGACCTCCGAAAACGGGTACTACAATATTGTTTTTGCTGTCCCAGGGGCAAACGCGCAAAGCTTCATGTTGACCGCAACGGCAATTGGAACGCAAGCGGGTGATACCAATTGCGCCGCGCTGACACTTGATGAAGCCAATAAAAGAGGACCGGCCGCTGCTGTAACGAATGGATGCTGGGGGCAATGATCTAGGTTTCTAATACTGACAGCCCTTTAAATTGAAACGAATCTGGCGCATTCCCTGTTGATCCGTGAATTTTATAGGTCGGGTTTACTTCTCGAAAAGCTTTGTAAAGCCGATCAGTTTTTCCTGCATACTTAAGTTATCTGCGCAAAGCATCCCTATGACATTTCAGTTCCTCTCGTAATTTCTATACTCAACTTTTTAAAAATTAGGCCCTACGCTCTGTTGAATATAAAACTTGGCTTCTTGATATTCACAGATTATCCCCGCGTACTTATATACGCTTCCATCTAGCAAGCTAATGTTCGTATAAGCTCCTGATTGACTGGCCGCTTTGGCCGAACAGCCGACGGTGATTTAATTTTTTCGTGCGACCTAAATTCGGCCGTTACGGCAGCGGGTAATTAACGGCAGAAACAAGAAATTGATGTTTCGGTTGAGCGGCTATTTACGGCCTTTCAGGCTCTCAAACACTGGCTGACCTGTTGACCGATAACTTGATAGTAATTCGGCCTGAAGATTCATTCGATATTCGATGTAGCACTCTCAATAAAAACTGCTAAATCAAAGAGATAGGTAGACTTACACTTTTACTTATTAGTATAGCGTTCTGGGCTTTCCCGGCGCGCTGGGAAAAGGCTTTGCATAATAAGGCCCCATAATGGGGCCGGATCAAAAGTCATTTACTGAGAAAAATGTCAATTATTTTGAGATCCTACAACAATGTGTTAAATATCCAAATTGGATACTTTCAGTGCGTTTTGCTCGATAAATTCGCGGCGCGGTTCCACGTTATCGCCCATTAAGCAGGTGAAAATTTGATCTGCGGCGATAGCATCTTCAATTTTGACCTGGAGCATGCGACGCACGGATGAGTCCATCGTGGTTTCCCACAGTTGCTCAGGATTCATTTCACCGAGACCTTTGTAGCGCTGGATCGTGTGGCCGCGTTCCGCCTGAGCCATTAACCAAGTTAATGTTTCGCTGAAGGTGGTAACGGGCTGCACTTTTTCGCCGCGACGAATATATCCGTCTTTTTCGATGAGGCCGTTCAATTTGTCGCCGAGGCGAATCATTTGCTGATAATCGCTGGAGCCAAAAAAGTCTTGATTCAAACGGTAGTGGTTACTAACGCTATGCGCGATCACGTGCACAGCCGGCAGGAATAAGCGACGCTCTGTGTCCTCATCGATTGTCACTTCAAACCGGCTGCCGCGGTCATTAGCTACGGTGGCGGTTAAGAGCTTGGCAAGTTGATCGGTCCATTTAATCACCGCTTCCTTGTCGGCAAGCTCAGCAAGCGTCAACACCGGCAAATAAACCATCTGCTGCAGCGCGACCTTAGGATACAAGCGGGACAGGCGCTCAATGCGATTCTGCACAGTGCGGTATTCGCCGACCAAATCTTCCAGCGCAGTCCCGCTAATGGGCGGCGCTTCGGCATTTACGTGCAATGAAGCATCCTCAAGCGCCGATTGGGTCAGGTATTGGGCAAGTGCATCGTCGTCTTTTAAGTATTGGTGCTGTTTTCCCTTCGCAATTTTGTACAGCGGCGGCTGCGCGATGAAGATATGGCCGCGCTCAAGCAACGCCGGCATTTGCCGGAAAAAGAAGGTCAAGAGCAGGGTGCGGATGTGCGAGCCATCGACGTCGGCGTCGGTCATGATAATGATGCTGTGGTAGCGCAGCTTATCGACGTTGAACTCTTCTTTGCCGATGCCACAACCCAGCGCCGTCACTAACGTGCCGACCTCTGCCGAAGACAGCATCTTGTCGAAGCGCGCTTTTTCAACGTTCAGAATTTTGCCTTTAAGCGGCAAAATCGCCTGGGTGCGGCGATCACGGCCTTGCTTGGCTGAGCCGCCGGCGGAATCACCCTCGACCAGGTAGATTTCAGAGAGCGCAGGATCTTTCTCCTGACAATCCGCCAACTTACCGGGTAAGCCAGCGATATCGAGAGCGCCTTTTCGGCGCGTCATATCGCGCGCTTTACGAGCCGCTTCGCGGGCACGAGCGGCATCGATCATCTTGCCGACGATGATTTTGGCTTCCTGCGGAAACTCAAGCAAAAAGTCCGACAATTGCTGACCCATCGCCTGCTCGACGGCGGTTTTAACTTCCGACGACACCAATTTGTCTTTCGTCTGCGACGAAAACTTAGGATCGGGTACTTTGACGGAAACGATAGCTGTTAAACCTTCACGCGCATCGTCACCTGTGGTTGCGACCTTTTCCCGCTTCGCTAACCCTTCACCTTCAATATACGTGTTCAAACAGCGGGTGAGGGCGGCGCGAAAGCCTGCCATATGCGTGCCGCCATCGCGCTGCGGAATGTTATTGGTGTAGCAGTAAACGCCTTCCTGGAAGCCGTCGTTCCACTGCATCGCGACCTCAACACCGACGCCCTCACTCTCAACACTAAAATGGAACACGCGATTGATCGGCGTTTTGTTTTGATTGAGATATTCGACGAACGCGCGCAAGCCGCCGTCGTAGCAGAACGTTTCACGCTGGCCGGAGCGCTCATCGACAAGCTCAATGTTGACGCCGGAGTTTAAGAACGCGAGTTCGCGCAGGCGCTTGGCAAGATAGTCGAAATGAAATTCGATGTTGGTAAAGGTCTGCGGCGATGGACGAAAGCGCAGCTCCGTGCCAGTGCTATCGGTATCACCGATGGCCGTCAACGGCGCTTGCGGGACGCCGTGCCGATAGATTTGCTCGTAAATTTTGCCTTTGCGGCGAATGGTCAGCTTCAGCTCTTCAGATAACGCATTAACCACCGAAACGCCTACACCGTGCAGGCCGCCCGACACCTTATAAGTGTTGTCGTCGAACTTTCCGCCAGCATGTAGGACTGTCATGATGACTTCGGCGGCGGAAACGCCTTCCTCGTGCATATCCGTGGGAATTCCACGGCCGTTATCGACCACGGTTACAGACTCATCCGGGTGGATGGTGGCTGTTATTTTTGTGCAATGGCCGGCGAGCGCTTCATCAATAGAGTTATCGATAACCTCGAACACCATATGATGCAGGCCAGTACCATCGTCCGTGTCTCCGATATACATACCAGGTCGCTTACGAACTGCGTCAAGACCCTTCAATACGGTGATACTGGAGGCATCGTAGTTCTTTTCTTCGCTCATCTAATTCCCCTGGGTAATCTCGGATAACGGAGTAATGTGCCCGCGTTCCACGTGGAACATCTCTACATCGTTAGTGTTGGACCAACAGTTCGCCAGATCTTCAGGCTCCACACTGGTCACGAATACTTGCAGCCCCGAATCTTCCAGAGCGCTACAAAGACTTTGCCGATGGCTTCTATCAAGCTCGGCAGATAAATCATCAACCAACAAAATGCTCTTTTTCCCAGTTTTCGCATGCAGCAAATTGGTCTGCGCTAAATGAAAGCCTGCCGCTAAAATCTTAAGCTGGCCACGGGAAAGTGTTTCCGCAGCGGTGCCTTCATCGATCATTATTTTCAAATCGGCGCGATGCGGGCCTTGTCGGGTGAAACCCTGCTGCAGATCTTTTTCAATGCCAGCAATCAAGGCATGCTCCAGCGCCACATCCTTAGACCAACCGCGTGAATAGGTGGCTTCTAAACCAACCATGGCATCAGGCGAAAGCTGCGCGATCACCGCGTGACAGGCCGGCAAGAGGTTGTCTAAATAGTGCCGCCGCATGCGATCGATTTCTTCGCCGTAGCGCGCGTATTCGCGCGACCACAGAATAATTTGATCGGTGGAAATTTTACCATGTCGCAGCAGGCTGTTGCGCTGCTTAAGCGCACGCTGGGCCAATCGCCACACTGGATAAAACTTTGGTTCCACGTGGAACAACCCGCGATCTAAAAATTCTCGCCGAAATCCTGGGCCACCAAGTATCAACTCAAATGAATCGGCAGATAAAACTTGCATCGGCACTAACTCAACCAGCTCTGATAGAGCATTTGCCGGAGCGCCGTTAATTTTAAGCAGCGGCTTGGAGCCATCTCTATAACGCTGCGCACCCAGTGTCAGCCGTCCCGCACTTGTTGAAAGTTCGGCAAATACTGTGCATTCGGCTTCGCCCTCCTGCAAAACAGGGCGGACCATGGCATGTCGAAATGATTTGCCCATTATCAGCAGATGCAGCGCTTCCAGCAGAGACGTCTTGCCGCTGCCGTTAATACCGCAAAACACGTTGATTCGATTGAGGCGGGGTAGGGAGGCGCGGCTCAAATTACGAATATGGCTAATTTGAAGCCGCTGGATCAACATTTAACGAAGGGCAAATTAAAGGCGCATCGGCATTACGACATAAACAGAATCACCGCTTTCGGCTTCTTCCATCAGCACGCTGCTATTGGCATCCGATAACGACAGCTTGATGTTGCGATCGCTTAATACACCGAGCACATCGAGCAGATACGACACGTTAAAGCCGATTTCCAGCGCATCGCCCTGATAGTCGACCGAGACTTCTTCTTCAGCCTCTTCTTGCTCTGGGTTATTAGCAACGATCCGCAAGCCGCCAGAGATCAAATTCAAACGCACGCCGCGATATTTTTCATTGGAAAGAATAGAGGTACGTGAAAACGCATGCCGCAACTCTTCGCGATCGCCGTAAACAATCTTTGAGGTAACGCGCGGCAATACACGCTCGTAATCGGGGAATTTGCCATCAACCAATTTCGAAGTGAACTGGAACGCACCCGTGTTAGCGCGGAAATGATTACTGCCTATGACTATGGTGACCGATCCATCTTCATCGCCCAGCAGACGGGCAAGCTCGGTAATGCCTTTGCGCGGCAATATGACCTGCAGACCGTCATTCGCGACTTGGATTTCGCGCGCCAACGTACACATGGCGAGGCGGTGGCCGTCGGTGGCAACCGCACGCAGCGAAGTCGGTTTAACCTCCCACAGCATGCCGTTTAAATAGTAGCGAACGTCCTGCTGCGCCATGGCAAAGCTGGTGCGTTCGATCAGCCGCTTGAGGTCGGATTGTTTAAGCTGTAGTTCCACACTGCCAGGGCTGTCTTGCACGCTGGGGAAATCTGCCGCCGATAATGTCGACAGCGTGAAGCGGCTGCGGCCAGAGCGAATAACCAAGCGTTGCTCGTCCAGCGTGAATTCAAGCTGGCTACCTTCCGGCAGCGATTTACAGATATCAACCAGCTTGCGGGCGGGCACAGTCACCTCACCGGATGCCTCTGGCTCCGATTCCAGCTCGACATGCCCGACCAATTCCACCTCTAAATCGGTGCCGGTAATCGATAGCCGTTTGCCGTTCAACACCAACAAAACGTTGGCGAGAATCGGCAGCGTCTGACGGCGCTCGACGACACCGGCGGCCAGATGCAACGGCTTTAACAGGGCTTCGCGGGAGATAGAAAATTTCATAGCAGCTCTTCTTTAAATTGGTCTTTTGGATACGAAATGGCGGCGAGGCCGCCAATCTATCATGTGGTGAGAGAACGCAACAGGTTCTGATAGTCCTCGCGAATATCGGCATCGATTTCGCGCATTTCCTTAATTTTTCGACAGGCGTGGAGCACGGTGGTGTGGTCTCTGCCGCCGAAGCTGTCGCCAATCTCCGGCAAGCTGTGGTTGGTCAATTCCTTCGCCAAAGCCATAGCTACTTGACGCGGACGCGCGACCGAGCGACTGCGGCGCTTTGACATCAACTCCGCCAGCTTGATTTTGTAATATTCGGCAACCGTGCGCTGGATATTATCCAAGCTCACTTGTTTATCTTGCAGCGCCAACAAGTCCTTCAAAGAGTCCTTTATCAGCGGAATATCGATGCTGCGTGCGGTGAAGTGGGCGCTAGCGATGACACGCTTCAATGCGCCCTCCAGTTCACGCACGTTCGAGCGAATCCGCTGTGCCAGAAAAAAAGCGGCATCTGGTGGCAAGTCCATTTTTGCCTGCTCGGCTTTTTTCAGCAAAATCGCCACGCGCGTTTCCAGCTCGGGCGGCTCGACTGCCACCGTTAAACCCCAGCCAAAACGCGATTTCAGCCGCTCTTCCAGGCCTTTAATTTCTTTGGGGTAGCGATCGCAGGTCAGGATCATTTGCTGACCACCTTCAAGCAGCGCATTAAAGGTATGGAAAAACTCCTCTTGCGAGCGCTCTTTGTTGGCGAAAAATTGAATATCGTCGATCAATAGCGCATCGACTGAACGGTAGTAGCGCTTGAACTCATTGATGGCGTTTAGTTGCAGCGCCTTAACCATGTCGGCCACAAAGCGCTCGGAGTGCAGATAAATTACTTTGGCATTCGGATTTTTGGTCAGCAGGGCATTTCCCACTGCATGCATCAAGTGCGTCTTACCGAGACCGACGCCGCCATATAGAAAGAGGGGATTGTAAGCGCCACCCGGATTTTCAACGACTTGCATTGCGGCGGCCCGCGCCAACTGGTTTGACTTGCCCTCAACAAAATTGGTGAACGTATAATTTTCGATCAGATTATTCTGATGCTTGATGCTGCCTTCTACTTCAACTTGGCGCGAGCCGGACAATCGTCGCGGTGATGGCGTCGCTCCGGCAACTGGCGCAGGGACAGCAGGCTTTTCGATGGGCGCTGCACGTACTGGTTGCGCCGCATGGGTGTTCACTTCCAGTTCGACATGACAAGGTCGATCCGGCGAAAGCTCTGCCATCAATTCTTGAATGCGCGATAAAAACTTATCGTTGACCCAATCTTTAACAAAACGGTTCGGCGCTAATAAGCGCAGGCGACGGTCATCGCCACTTGCAGCGAGTGGCCGTATCCACGTATTGAATTGCTGCGCAGGGAGCTCCTCTTGCAGACATTCAATACATTTCTGCCATGTAAGCTCCGGCAAGGTATTTCCCCAATCTTCGAATTCTTGATTTGGTGATGCGAGCATGTCTCGTCCGTGCGCATTTTTAATTAGATCCGCGACGCGGCTTGGTAGGCGCAGGGGCGCAATTTTACGCCTGTCCGGACAAAGTTATCCACAAAATTTTTAGGATCAATACATACGAATTTCGGTATTACTTTTTATTAATTTTCATAGGCTTGGCGCTAATAAAGGCTTGACAGCGGCGCGCATAATTAGATTAATTCTCAGCTGTGGATAAAGCGTCAACAAACCTGTGGATAAGCTCTGAATACCCTCTTCACAATATCGCTGAACGACGCTGCATCCATCCGATGAATAAAAAGACAGAGCCTATAAAGAGCGTTGATCTTTTTTAAGCTGCGTTTAAATTGCTTATGGCGACTGGGTTCTATAGAATGCCGCGTCCTTTTTCCGACGGCGAAATGTATCGTGCCGCTCGGGCAACCTGTCAGTAATCGGTGAGATCGCAAACATGAAAAGAACCTTTCAGCCCAGCAATCTGAAGCGCAAACGCGTCCATGGCTTCCGTGCTCGTATGGCTACCGCTAACGGCCGCAAAGTGCTGTCGCGTCGCCGCGCGAAGGGTCGTCATCGCCTCGCTGTATAAGGCGACTAATTGCGCCGGCACGGTGGCAAGCTTTGCGTTTTCCAAAGCCCAACGCCTGCTGAATCCTGCGGCTTTCAAACGCGTCTTCGATGCCGCGGCGTTGCGGGTTTCCAGCAAAGAGTTGTTGATTCTGGCGCGACCCAATGAGCTTGAATACGCTCGCCTGGGTTTAGTGATTGCGAAAAAAAATGTTCGCCGCGCTTCGGCGCGCAATCGAATCAAGCGCATCACCCGCGAAAGCTTTCGTCATCAATTGCCGATTGACGCCGATACCGAGGCCAGCCTCGATATCATTGTGTTGGCGCGCGGCGGGCTCGATAAGTTAGATAATCCCGCTCTGCATGAATTGCTTACAAACCTGTGGCGACAACTGCAGCGCAAAGCGCGCAAACAGACGAAGGAGTAGGACATGCTCGGCCGGCTGCTCCTTGCGTTGATCAAGACCTATCGCTGGTGCATCAGTCCTTTTCTCGGCGTGCGCTGCCGCTTTTATCCCAGTTGTTCCGAATACGCCGCCGAGGCTATCCGTACGCACGGCGCTTTTCGCGGAGTCTGGCTTGCTAGTTGCCGACTCGCGCGCTGCCATCCTTTTCATCCGGGTGGCTACGATCCAGTACCACATTGCCACTGTCATCCTTCTGATCCTCAGTCCAAGGTATAACGCCGTATGGATATCCAACGCTATCTTTTGACCGCCGCGATAGTCGTGCTGTCTTTCATGTTGATGACCGAATGGGTGAGCTTTCGGCAGCATCATGCCGACGCCCCGATTGCGGCTTCCGCACCGGCCATTCCTGGCGCAACCGCAGCCAACGGCGGCAACGTTGCCGATGTGCCGGCCTCTGCCAACGCACTGGCGACGACTGTCGCTGAATCGAAAGCCGAGGCCAATCGCCTGGTGCGCGTGCGCACCGACGTGCTCGATATTCAAATCGATCGCGAAGGCGGCGACATTGTCTACGCGGCACTGCCTCAGTACAGCGCGAAGCTGGAAACGCCTAACGAGCCATTCGTGCTGCTAGAGCAAAGCGCCAAGCGCGACTATGTGGCGAAGAGCGAGTTGGTCGGCCTCAGCCGCACTAGCGCCAGACCGCTTTATCAAAGCAGCGGCGACAATTTTGAATTGAAAGAAGGCGCCGATGCGTTGACCGTCGCGTTGACGATCGAAACCGAGCAACACCTGATCGTCACCAAAACCTTCACGCTGCATCGCGGCAATTATCTAGTCGATGTTGCTTACCATGTTGAAAACCACGGCGATACCGCATGGCAGGGCTCGCTCTACGGCCAGCTCAAGCGCGACAGCAGTGAAGACCCGAGTGTGTTCAGCGGCGGCTTCGGCGTCAGCTCCTTTATGGGTTTCGCGATCAATCGCACCGATCCGACTTCGACCAAGAACGACGGCTATCACAAGATCAAATTCAAGGACATCGCCACTACGCCATTAAAGCTGCAACAGCAGGGCGGCTGGATCGCATTGGTACAGCATTATTTTCTCAGCGCGTGGGTGCCGGCAGCGGATCAACCGATTCAATACGCCACCAACGCGCTCAACGGTATCAACGTGGCTTCGTTCACCGGCCCGACGCAAAGTGTGGCGCCGAATAGCAGCGCCGATTTTGTCGCGCATTTCTATGCCGGACCGAAGGACCAGTACCGCCTGCGTACCATTTCGCCCGGCCTCGATTTAAGCGTCGATTACGGCTGGCAATCGCCCATCGCGCAGCCGCTGTTCTGGCTGCTCACCAAAATCCACGGTCTGCTCGGCAACTGGGGTTGGTCGATCATGGTGTTAACGCTGATGGTTAAAGCAGCGTTCTTCTGGCTCAACGCGAAAGCCTATATCTCGATGGCGAACATGCGCCGCGTGCAGCCGAAACTGGTTGAAATTCGCGAGCGTTACGCCGACGACAAGCAGAAGCAATCGCAGGAAATGATGAGCCTGTATAAGACGGAGAAGATCAACCCGATCGGCGGTTGCCTGCCGGTGCTTGTGCAAATGCCGGTGTTTCTGGCGCTGTATTCGGTGCTGCTGGAAAGCGTCGAACTGCGTCACGCGCCGTGGATTTTATGGATCAAAGATCTGTCGGCAATGGACCCGTACTACGTGCTGCCGCTGTTGATGGGCGCAACCATGTTCATCCAACAAAAACTGAATCCGCCGCCGCCCGATCCGATGCAGGCCAAAGTGATGCAGTGGATGCCGGTGATGTTCACGTTCTTCTTTTTATGGTTCCCGGCCGGTCTGGTTCTGTATTACGCGGTAAACAATATGCTGTCGATCGCGCAGCAATATGTCATCACCAAACGCATCATCAAAACCCCTTAACCGTTACGTTAGACTGAAGGCCGGACATCCCGGCCTTTTCTTTATCTATGTCGACTCTCAGCACTGACACCATCGCCGCCATCGCTACGCCACCCGGTCGCGGCGGTGTTGGCATTGTCCGCATCTCTGGTCCACTCGCGCGGGCGGTGATGGCCAGCGTCGTCGGCAAGGAATTAACGCCGCGCGTTGCGCATTACGGCAGCTTCTTCGAGCGCAGCGCCGAACCGCAAGTTCTCGATCAAGGCATCGCGCTTTATTTTCCCGGCCCGCATTCGTTCACCGGCGAAGATGTGCTCGAACTACAAGGCCATGGCGGCCCCGTCATTCTCGACTGCCTGCTGCGTGAAATTATTCGACTCGGCGCACGTCTGGCGCGCGCCGGCGAGTTTAGCGAGCGCGCATTTCTGAACGACAAAATCGACCTGGCCCAGGCCGAAGCGATTGCCGATCTGATCGACAGCGCTTCCGAGCAAGCGGCGCGCTCGGCGTTGCGTTCGCTGCAAGGTCAATTCAGTGCGCAAATTAACGGCCTAGTGCAGCAGCTGACACAGCTGCGCATTTATGTCGAAGCGGCTATCGACTTTCCCGATGAAGAAATCGATTTTCTCGGCGAGGGCAAAATCGCCGGCGACATATCCAAGCTGTTAGAACAACTCGAAACGATTTTGCGCAGCGCCAATCAAGGCGCGCTACTGCGCGAAGGCATGACGATTGTGATCGCCGGTGCGCCGAACGCCGGCAAATCCAGTTTATTGAACGCGCTGGCCGGCAAAGACAGCGCCATCGTCACGCCCATCGCCGGCACTACCCGCGACGTGCTGCGCGAACATATTCAAATCGACGGCTTGCCGCTGCATATCATCGATACCGCCGGCCTGCGCGACAGCGCCGACGAAGTGGAGCGCGAGGGCATTCGGCGCGCGCTGAAAGAAATCGAAAACGCCGATCATATTTTATTGGTCAGCGACAGCCAGCTCGCTCTAACAGTTGAACTTAGCGCATTGGTGCCGGCCGATATCGCCGCGAATTTACGCGATAAACCGGTGACGCATGTGCGCAACAAATGCGACCTGTCGCATCAGCCGATCGATAAAAAAGACGGCGTGCCTACCGTTATTACACTCAGCGCGAAAACCGGCGCCGGTATCGATCTGCTGCGCCAGCATTTGAAAACCAGCGTCGGCTATCAAAACAATAACGAAGATACTTTTCTGGCGCGGCGCCGCCACATCGATGCGCTGCAACGCGCACTCAACTTTTTGCAAACAGCCCAGCGCGAATTGAACAACAGCGCCGGTGAGTTGGTCGCGGAAAATCTGCGGCTGTCGCAAATTGCGCTTGGCGAAATCACCGGCGCGGTCAGCGCGGACGATTTGCTCGGCCATATATTTTCGAGTTTCTGTATCGGCAAATAACGGTTTTGCAACGACAAATAAAAGCGGGGCAAGTTGCGTACGTTGCCGAAAACAAATCCGCATGGTCTATCATTGTCACTGCTACGGAAAGTCGACAACGAAACCGGATTACACCACTCACTCGATAGCAATCATCCATGCGAAAGTCATTAGCCCTCACTGCTGTTGTTTCATTTTCGCTGACTGCTCCGAGTTACGGCGCCGACCTCGACGACTCCCAACTCGAATCGATTCCGGTGCCGGAAGTGTTGACGCCGGTGCGCCTGAAACAACCGCGCACCGAAGTTCCCGCCAGCGTCACTGTTATCGATCACGAACTTATCGCCGCTGCCGGCGTGCGCGAGCTGCCAGAATTGTTGCGCCTGGTGCCCGGCATGGTGGTCAGCGCGCGTTCCGGTTGGGATTACGTGGTCAGTTACCACGGCACCAATCGGCGCAACAGTCGCCGCATGCAAGTGTTGATCGATGGCCGCTCGGTGTACCAAGCGGGTCTCGCGACCATCGAGTGGAGCGACATTCCGATTGCGATCGAAGATATTGAACGCATCGAAGTAACGCGCGGACCCGACACCGCCGCGTACGGAGCCAATGCCTTTCTCGGCATTATCAACATCATCACCAAGCACCCGGACGACAGCGCACGTCTGCGCGTGAAAGCCACTTACGGTTCCAGTGGCACCGAAAATTATTACGCGTCCACGTCCGGCAATTTGCAGGATTCGAGTTATCGCGTGACATTGGGGAAACGCCGCGATAACGGTTTCGACACACGTCAGCGCGGCGACGAGCGCAACGATTCGAAAGACGCGCATTTTATTAACGGGCGTTGGTTGCTGACGCCCGCCGACAGCTGGAACATCGGCTTTCAATTCGGCTACAAGAACGGTATTAAAACCGATGATCTCAACCCCCCAAATGTCATCCCGCCCGACATCTGGGTGAAGGATTATTACGGCAGTGTTAATTCGCAGGTTTTTTTATCGGATAAAAATTCAATAAAGTGGCAGCTGGATTATTCGCGCACACAGTACGTATCCGAATATCGCACCTGCGAAAATTTCGGCGTAATTATTTGCGGCGATATCAACGACAACTCGCAAAACACCCGTGTTGATTTCGATTTGCAGGATACGTGGCTCAGCAGCAAAGACGTGAAGCTGGTTACCGGCACGCACTTCCAACGCAAGCACGTCGATTCGCAAACGTTTTACGCCGGCACCATCGATCTGAACAGTTATCAATTATTCGGCAATTTCGAATACCGCTTTTTACCGCAATGGACGGCAACCATTGCGGGCTCCGAAGAAAAGCAGGAACACGGCGGCTCGGATTTTTCACCGCGCCTCGCATTATTGTTTGCACCCGATAAAACGCAGACCTTCCGTCTCGTTTATTCCGAAGCGATACGCACGCCGGATCTTTACGAAAATAATTTAAATTGGAATTACACCGCGACTAAAATTTCACCGCCCAATTTAATTCCGGACCCGTTCATAAGACCGTTTAAAAAATCGTTAGGCGACTTGACTGAAGAACACATTCGTTCGCGCGAATTCGGTTACTACGGACTGTGGTTCGGCGGTGCGCTCGAACTCGACGCGAAAATATTTAATGACGACTTAACGCATTTGATCAGCGAAAATTTAACCAATGCGAACCTGATACCGACCAACAGTACGTCGCTGAATCAAACCGGTTTTGAAACTGAATTAAATATTCATCCGATCGAACCGCTGCACATTCACATCAACTATGCGCAAATTAATTCGCACGCTTCGTCATCCACCGATATCGCCAATGCCTACAACGAACAAACGCTGACGCCGCGTCACGCCGGCAGTGCGGGAATAATGTACGCACTGGGCGATGGTCTGTCGTTGTCTTCGTTTTATTATTTTGCGTACCCAGTTAACGCCACCAAATTATCGCGTTGGGATTCGCGCATTACCAAACAGTTGCGGTTGTTCACGAATAACTTATCGGTGAGCGCCGCTGTCCAACATTATTTCTATAAATATTCGGATTATTTTACTGATAATACTTATGACAGTCCCAACCGTTTCCTAGTGTCCGTAGATTTGAGTTTTTAGGACTTAAGGAACAAAGGAATGAAAACTTGAAACGGATGTTTTTAATTTTGCTGCTGTGGTTGCCGGTGTGTTTACCGGCAAGCGGCGAAGCAGTCATCGCCCGTATCGATGTCGTAATCCCAGCGGACAACGCCGCACTGGCTGATTTAGCCGGCGGTATTCAGCACGCGCTACAACAGTCAGCAGCCATTCCGGTAAATATCCGCACCGCCGATAACAAAAATAGTAGCGATACCCAAAACACTTTGCTTATTGCACTAAGCGATAATTTATTGCCATGGCTCGCCACCGAAAAAAATAATTACGCGGCGACGTTGGCATTTTATGTGAGTTCCACTGCTTATCTGGCTCATTTGCGCAACGATGACAAAGTCACCGCACTGTATCGCGATCAACCGTTAGCACGACAACTTCAACTGGCGAAAATGTTGATGCCAAATTTGCATCATGTCGGCATTGTCACCGGTCATCGCAATCTACCGCAGCCACTCGCGGAACTCGAACGCAGCAGCAAACTTGAAATTCAAACCATCGATATCGAAGATAAAATCGATTGGCCAAAATATTTATCGCAGCTCATGTTGGACAGCGACGTACTGCTCGGTGTCGACGACGCCACCATTTACAACGCCGATACCATCCGCAGTATTTTATTGACGACATATCGTCGCGGAAAATTTCTCATCGGCCCAGCGCGCAGCTTTGTCAGCGCCGGCAGTCTCGCTTCGTGTTACACCGCACCCGATCAATACATGCAGCAACTGGTAGAAATGGTCGGCGTATTTCTACGCAGCCAAAAATTGCCGCGACCGCAATACCCGCGCGCGTATCGCGTGGCGATAAATCCGCAAGTTGCCGCTTCATTAGGACTTGCCGTCCAGGACGAAAAAACACTGACCGCACGGTTGCAGAATCAAGTGGGGGAGTGTGGCGATGGTTGTTAAATCGAATTGGAAAACGCTAAAAATTGCGCAGCAAATCGTGTTGCTCAGCACATTGCCAATGCTGGGCTTATACATTGTCATATTTAGTTTTTTGTTGAGCGCGCGTCTCAACGATCAAGAAAACATGCAACACGAACACGGCAATCTACTCGTCAATCAATTGGCCGTGGCGAGCGAGTTCGCGGTATTAACCGGAAATCAGGAACAGCTGCGCACGCTGTTAATGCGCTCGATTAACGACCCTGTGGCCACCATTCGCGTGTGGGACGCCAATCAACATTTGTTGGTTACCATCGGCAATACACCGCTCGCACAAAATGTCGATGTCTTTAATTCCGATATCAAAATGGAACCGATCGCGGTTGAAGATCAGCTCGCCAGCGACGACGCCAATCTTCACGCCGGCACATCGATCGGCCATATTGAAATCGCTCTGTCGCGACGCGGCATCAATGCCAGCCGCAACCATGCGATTGCGATCAGCGCGTTAGTCGGCACGCCGATGTTATTGCTCGGCATCGGCCTGGTGTGGTTCTTGGGTAAACGACTGGCGCGGCCAATCAGCGCATTGACCGACACCACCGTCACTATCGCCAGCGGCGACCTATCGGTGCGGGTGGTCGAAAACGGCATCGGCGAAATCGGCATTCTGCAAAACGCGGTCAACCAGATGGCCGTGGCACTCGGAAAAAGCCAGGCGCGTTTACAGGAAAATTTGCAGCAGTTAGAACAGGCCCGCATCGCCGCCGAACAAGCCAACGACGCCAAAAGCGAATTTCTGGCCACGATGAGTCATGAATTGCGCACGCCGATGAACGGCGCGCTCGGCATGCTCGAGTTGTTGAAATACACCGCGCTCGATCCGCAGCAAACGCAGTACGTCGGCATCGCCATCGATTCGACCGAACATCTATTGACCGTCGTCAACGACGTGTTGGATTTTTCGCGCATCGAACGCGGCCTTATGCAGCTCGAACCGATTTATGTCGATGTCGGCACCTTGCTCGAACAGATCGTTAATTCGTTTAGCCTGACCGCGCAGCAAAAGCATCTGACCTTGCACACCCAAATCGACGACAAATTGCGCGAAGTGCGCATCCTGGTCGATCCGGCGCGGCTGCGGCAGATCATCGTCAACCTGCTCGGCAATGCATTGAAATTCACCTTCGCCGGCTCCGTGCAATTGCTCACACATTGCGAATGGAACGACGAGCAATCGCTGAGCGTGGAGTTGGCCGTGGTCGATACCGGCATCGGCATTCCACCGGATAAACAGAAACTGATATTTCAGCCGTTCCGTCAGGCCGATGGCTCGACCGTGCGCCGCTTCGGCGGCTCGGGTCTCGGGTTGGCCATCGTGCAGAAGTTATGCGAGTTGATGAATGCCACCATCGATCTGAGCAGCGCACCGGGCCGCGGTTCGACCTTCCGCGTTAAGTTCAGTACCAATGCGCGCAACAATGCCTCACGCGAACTGAAAACCGATGTGCCACTACCATTGCCCAAAGCCAATGTGCTGATCGTCGAAGACAACGCCATCAATCAGATGGTGGTGTGCAACATGCTCGAAAGCATGGGCCTGCAAGTGAAGTCGGCTAACAACGGTATCGAGGCGCTGGAAATACTCGAACAGCATCCGTTCGATTTGATCCTGATGGATTGCCAGATGCCGGAAATGGACGGCTACCAAACCACGCAGCGAATTAGACGCGACGAGCGGCAGGCATTAGCGACCATTCCGATCGTCGCGTTAACCGCCAATGCAATGATTGAAGATCGCGAAAGGTGTCTTGCCGCCGGCATGAACGACTATCTGAGCAAGCCGGTGACGATGCAAATTCTGCGCGAAAAAATGCAGCGCTGGCTGCAGCCCAATTCCTAGCTTTAATCATCGCGGTCGATGCAACCGTCTGAAATTCAATTCAACAGGGTTAATCACATCTTGTGCGGAAGTTATGCACAGCTAATACAGCACTTAATGCCGTTATCGAAAACTATGGCTGACTGTGGGCAATGTCAATGCATAGATCTGTGCACAGTCCATTGGAAACTAGCAAAAATGCCCGGCAACTTTGGCTTCGATCATTGGCGACAGCTTTTCTATCCACATCAATTAGCCCTGTCATACAGGTTGGGCCAAGCGTATTTCCCGTCGGTTATCATTAACCTAATTATTTGAAAAATATAAGTTAAATAGACTTTTAAACAGATTTAGCGGACCCTAATAATTACTACATTACTGTTATATATCTATCTCTAAACCATTAAATATTTAATTAATAACATTAACAAAACCCTCTGACGAAAAATTCAACAACTCCTTGCGCATCGAAGCCGTCGCCGTATAATCGGCGGCCTTTTCCCACCAGACTTTTCAGGTACGCGGCGATGGATTATCCACAGCGCTTTGACGTTATCGTGATCGGCGGCGGCCATGCCGGCACCGAGGCGTGCCTGGCTGCGGCTCGGCTCGGCTGCCAAACGCTGTTGCTGACCCACAACGTCGAAACGCTCGGCCAAATGTCGTGCAATCCGGCCATCGGCGGCATCGGCAAAAGCCACCTAGTCAAGGAAGTCGACGCGCTGGGCGGCGCCATGGCCACCGCCACCGATCGCGGCGGTATTCAATTTCGCGTATTGAACAACAGCAAAGGCCCGGCGGTGCGGGCTACACGCGCCCAGGCCGATCGGATTTTGTACAAAGCGGCGATCCGCGCGATTCTCGAAAACCAGCCGAATCTCACCATTTTTCAACAGGCGGTTGACGATCTGATCGTCGAAGGCGAGCGCGTGCTCGGCGCGGTAACGCAGACCGGCATCCGCTTTTTCGCCAAAACCGTGGTGTTGTGCGCCGGGACTTTCCTAGGCGGCAAAATTCATATCGGCCTAGATAATCATTCTGGCGGCCGCGCTGGCGATCCGCCCTCGATCGCGTTGGCGCAGCGTCTGCGCGAATTGCCATTGCGCGTCGATCGATTAAAAACCGGCACACCGCCGCGGATTGACTCGCGCTCGGTAAACTTCGACGGCCTGCAGCAGCAGTGGGGCGACACGCCGGTGCCGGTGATGAGTTTTCTCGGCTCGGCGGCGGAACATCCCGAGCAGACCTGCTGCTGGATGACGCATACCAACGCGCAGACCCATGAAATTATTCGCGGCGGTCTCGACCGCTCACCGATGTATACCGGCGTGATCGAAGGCATTGGTCCGCGCTACTGCCCGTCGATTGAAGACAAAATCCATCGCTTCGCCGACAAGGGTTCGCACCAGATTTTCATCGAACCGGAAGGCCTGAACACGCACGAACTGTATCCGAACGGCATTTCCACCAGCCTGCCGTTCGATGTGCAATTGGCGTTGGTGCGCTCGATCAAAGGCTTCGAAAACGCGCACATCACGCGCCCCGGCTACGCCATCGAATACGATTATTTCAACCCGCAGGATTTGTTGCATTCGCTGGAAACACGTTATCTGAAAGGCCTGTTCTTCGCCGGCCAAATCAACGGCACCACCGGCTACGAAGAAGCGGCATCGCAGGGTTTGCTGGCCGGTATCAACGCCGGTTTGCAAGCATTGGAGCGCGATGCGTGGTCGCCGCGTCGCGACGAAGCGTATATCGGCGTGATGGTCGACGATTTGATTACACTCGGCACGCGCGAGCCATATCGCATGTTCACGTCGCGCGCCGAATACCGGTTGCTGCTGCGCGAGGACAATGCCGATCTGCGTCTGACCGAGCAGGGCCGCAAACTCGGTTTGATCGACGACGAACGCTGGCGCCAGTTCTGCGAAAAACGCGAAGCCATCGAGCGCGAACAACAGCGTCTCGCCAGCACATGGATTCAGCCGAATTCGGCCGAGGCGGCGCAATTGCTGCCGCTACTCGAACTGCCGCTGACGCACGAATACAGCCTGCACGATTTACTGAAACGCCCCGAGCTGAGCTACGCCGATATCTCCACGCTGAAAGGCACGGCCGCGACCGACCCGCAAGTCGCCGAGCAGGTCGAGATTCAAATCAAATACGCCGGTTATATCGAGCGCCAGGCCGAAGAAATTTCGCGGCTGCGCCATTACGAAAATATGCGCCTGCCGCTGGATCTTGATTTCACCGGCGTCGAAGGACTGTCCAACGAAGTCAAACAGAAATTGAATAACGCCAAGCCGGAAACGCTGGCGCAGGCATCGCGTACGCCTGGCGTCACGGCGGCGGCGGTGTCGCTGTTACTCATCTATTTAAAAAAGCGCGGCCTGCTCGACCGCAAAAGCGCTTGAATTCCACGGCCACCACTGACGTGTCATATCGCGAACAATTACAGAGCGGTATCGACGCGTTGCAATTAACGCTGCCGTCGTCCGCTGTCGAACAACTGCTGCAATATTTGGCGCTGCTACAAAAATGGAACCGCGCGTACAACCTGACTGCGGTGCGCGATCCGGCCGAAATGATTGCGCGCCATTTCCTCGACAGTTTGGCGATAGTGCCGTTTATTCGCGGCGAGCGTTTTGCCGATGTCGGCACCGGCGCCGGTTTGCCGGGAATTCCGTTGGCGATTGCGTTTCCCGATAAACAATTCGATCTGATCGATAGCAACGGCAAAAAAATTCGATTCGTCACGCAAGCAATTGCCGAGCTGCAACTTAGTAACGTCCGCGCTATTCAGGGCCGGGTTGAAACGCTGCAGCCGCAACAAAAATACGCTGCGGTGCTATCGCGCGCGTTTGCATCGCTGCACGATATGGCGGATGGTTGCGCGCATCTGCTGGATACCGATGGCGTGTTGCTCGCACTTAAAGGCACACTTCCGGACGACGAATTGCAGGCCTTGCCGGCGCACTATAGAGTCGACGCCTGCCACGCGCTGAATGTGCCGGGTGTAGTCGGCCAACGGCATCTGATCGAGATTCGGCCACAACAATAATTACGTCAAAATTCGCGGCCGCGAATTTTGAATGCAGAAAAAGCTGTGCACGAAAAACTGCGTGGACTTTTCATTTTGGCGATGGGGACGGCTGTGGGTAAAATTTTAGCGGTGACCAATCAGAAAGGCGGCGTCGGCAAAACGACGACGTGCGTCAATCTCGCCGCGTCGCTAGTCGCCACTCGCAAAAAAGTGCTGTTGATCGATATCGATCCGCAAGGCAATGCGACGATGGGTTCCGGCATCGACAAAAATGCCGTGTCTTCCAGCGTGTACGACGTGCTGGTGCATCGTGTGCCAGTCGCTGCGGTCGCACAAAAAGCACCGAGTGCCGGCTACGATATTTTGCCGGCCAACGGCGATCTCACCGCTGCTGAAGTTGAATTGTTGAACGGCTCGGAAAAAGAATTTCGGCTGCGCGACGCGCTGGCCATCGAGCGCGTCGAATACGATTACATCATTATCGATTGCCCGCCGTCGTTGAACATGCTGACGGTAAATGCGTTGGCCGCAGCCGACGGCGTGTTAATTCCGATGCAATGCGAGTATTACGCGCTTGAAGGTTTAACCGCGCTGCTCGATACCATTCAACGGGTGCAGCAGGTGTTGAATCCGAATCTGCAAATCGAAGGTTTGCTGCGCACGATGTACGACCCGCGCAATAGTTTAACCAACGATGTATCCGCGCAATTGGCCGCGCATTTCGGCGATCGTGTTTACCGCACGGTGATTCCGCGCAATGTGCGCCTAGCGGAAGCGCCGAGCTTTGGGATGTCAGCTCTCAGTTACGATAAACAATCGAAAGGCGCATTGGCTTATCTGGCGTTAGCCGGTGAAATGTTGCGCCGCAGCGATGCGGTCAACGCGCTGCCTACCGCTTAAAAATTTGCACCAATTTTCTCTGGCAACTCAGCCGGTATGAGTACGGACAACACATTATGAAAAAACGCGGACTCGGACGCGGACTCGACGCGCTGTTGGGAAGCCACAACGCGGCCAAGCAAATTGCAGCGGACAATGCTGTCGCGGATGGTGAAAACGAAGCGCCACTCGACGGCCAGCTGAAACAGATTCCGGTCGAATTTATTCAGCGCGGAAAATATCAGCCGCGCCGCGATATGAATCAAGAAGCGTTGGAAGAGCTGGCCAATTCGATTCGCGCGCAGGGTGTAATGCAACCGATCGTGGTACGTCCGATCGGGCCGGATAAATACGAAATCATCGCCGGCGAACGACGCTGGCGCGCTTGCCAGTTGGCTGGTCTCGATAAAGTACCGGTATTGATTCGCGAAGTGCCGGACGAAGCTGCGATTGCGATGGCGCTGATCGAAAATATTCAGCGCGAAGATTTAAACCCGATGGAAGAAGCGCTGGCACTATCGCGGTTGCAGCAAGAGTTTTCATTAACGCATCAACAAATTGCTGATGCCGTCGGCAAGTCACGCGCTACCGTCACCAATTTATTGCGCCTGATGGCGTTGCGCGAAGACGTGCAGCGTTTATTGGAACACGGCGATATCGAAATGGGCCATGCGCGTGCGCTGCTGAGTCTATCGCCTGAATTGCAGGCAAGCACTGCACACACGGTGGTAGGAAAAGGATTGTCGGTGCGGCAAACCGAATCGTTGGTGCGAACGCTGTTGGAAGCCAAACCGCAAAACGTCAGCAAGCCAATTGGCGCCGACGCCGACATCAAGCGTTTAGAAGAATCGCTCGCGGAAAAAATCGGCGCGCCGGTGCAGATTCAACACACCGTGAAAGGCAAAGGTAAGTTAGTGCTGACCTACAATAGTCTCGATGAACTCGATGGAATATTGGCCCATATTCGATAATTAGAATAAGGTTATTACTGCATTTTGTGGCGCCTGTAATAACCAACACAATATGCAGTGGTCGTCATAAATCGCGAAAACGCGGACGCAAAAATTGCGCATTGCGTGAGCGACAAAGCGGTTGAACCGCCTAATCATTGCCCCTATAATCGCGCCCGCTTTGCATCATCGACGAGAGTGAACGACAGCAACGAGGCTGACTTCGCAGAATCCCACCAGAGGTCTTTGCATATGGCACAGCAGCCGGAACTTCGGCGAGCTAGCGCTACTATCAAAAGTCCGGCGTTGGGCAAACTGTACGCGACACAGATCGCGCTTCTGATAGTCGTTAGTCTCTGTACACTCTGGGCGAATACCGTTACTGCGTATTCCGTGTTGCTAGGCGGCCTCACCTTTATTGCACCAACTGGTTTCTTTGCGCGTCAGGCCTTCCGCTTTCGCGGCGCCCAAGCGACATACCGTATTGCCCGGGCTTTTTACCGAGGCGAAACGACCAAGTTTGTGCTGACGGCGGTGGCTTTTGCACTGATATTTACGCTGGTGAAACCGATTAATTTAATCGCGTTGTGGTCGGCATACATTGTTGCAATGTTCGTACATCAGATTTTAGCGGCGCGCGTAAGTTCATTTTTTTAGCGGATGCGTGCGGCAATAATTTTTCGACACACTGAAGGGTAGCGCGAGATTCAATATGGCAGGCGAATCCCAGACCACCACAGGTTACATCCAGCACCATTTGACCAACCTCACCTACGGCAAATTGCCGGCGGGTTACGAGCGCGTCGATCATCACGGTCACGTTGAAAAACTCGAAACTGCAACGTGGACGATGGCGGAAAGTGGCGCCGAAGCCAAAGCCATGGGCTTTATGGCTGTGCACGTCGACTCGATGGCTTGGTCGATCGGTCTTGGCTTATTGTTCTCGCTGCTGTTTTGGTCGGTTGCCCGCAAAATGCACAGCGGTGTTCCACGCGGTCTGCAAAATGCGGTTGAAATGGTTGTGGAGTTTATCGACAACACAGTCAATGAAGGTTTTCATCACAAAAACCCGACCATCGCGCCTTTAGCCATGACGATTTTCGTGTGGATCCTTCTGATGAACACGATGGACTTGATTCCCGTCGATGTATTGCCAAGAGTTGCCCAATTAATAACCGGCAATCCGCACCAATTCTTCAAAGTAGTACCGACGACAGATCCGAATATCACTGTCGGTATGAGTCTCGCCGTATTCCTATTGATTATCGTATTCAGCATTATGAAAAAAGGTGTGATTGGCTTTATCAAAGAGCTGACCTTCCACCCGTTTCATCCTTCATTCCACGGCATCGGCATTCTGTTCGCACCGATTCTGATCGTTATCAACTTCGCGCTCGAATCGATTGCACTGATCTCGAAACCGATTTCGCTGGGCTTGCGACTATTCGGCAACCTCTATGCCGGCGAAATGATCTTTATCTTAATCGCAACGATGTTTGGTGCCGGTTTGGCACTGGGGATTTTCGCCGGTGTGCTGCAATGGGCATGGGCCGTTTTCCACATCCTAGTCATCGTGCTGCAGGCCTTCGTCTTTACCGTGCTTACTATTGTTTACATGGGTATGGCGCACCAAGTCGAAGACGAAAATCAATTCGATCACTAAATTTTCATAAGTAACGATTTTATTTCCACATCACTTGATCCAACTTGGGAGAACGTAAAATGGGTTTGGCTCTGATTGCTGTTGCGCTGTTGATTGGTTTGGGTGCTCTCGGTACCGCGCTTGGTTTTGCGCTGCTGGGTGGCAAACTGTTGGAAGGTTCCGCACGTCAGCCTGAATTGGCGCCGATGCTGCAAGGCAAAATGTTCCTGATCGCCGGTCTGCTCGATGCCGTACCGATGATCGGTGTTGGTATCGGCATGTACGTGCTGTTCGTTATCGTTCCGACTCTGGCTGCTTAACGCCTCAGTTGAAATCGCTTACGGCAAACTCTTTCCTGGAACAGAGGTAACGGCGTGAATATCAATCTCACCCTCTTCGCCCAGATCATCACGTTTATGTTCTTCTGGTGGTTCTGCCACGCGTTTGTGTGGAAGTTCATCAGGAACGCGATGACTGTGCGCGAGAAAAAGATCGCTGACGGCCTGGAAGCCGCAGATCGCGCCAGCCGCGATCTCGAGCTGGCGCAGGACAAAGCCGCTCAACAATTGCGGTTGGCCAAAGAAGAAGCTGCCGGCATCATCGATGGCGCCAACAAGCGCGCCAATCAGATCGTCGAAGAAGCCAAAGAGCGTGCTCGCGAAGAAGCGGGTCGCATCAAGGTTGCAGCTGAAGCGGAAGTCGCGCTGGAAGCTAACCGCGCCAAAGAAGCATTGCGCAAACAGGTTGGCGCGTTGGTGTTGGCAGGCGCAACCAAAGTGCTCGAAGCTTCGATCGACGAAAGCGCGCACCAAGCGCTGGTCGAAAAACTGGCCGCCGGTCTGTGAGTGGGGTGAGCCATGGCTGAGTGGGTTACTCTCGCACGACCATACGCCAACGCGGCGTTCAACTATGCCGACGAGCTCAATGCGCTCGGCGCCTGGTCGCAGCAGTTGGCTCTCGCCGCCGCTGTAGCCGGTACCGCCAAGGTGCGGCTGGTGATTTCATCGCCATCGTTGACGGCGGAGCAGCAGGCCAGCACATTGATCGCACTATGCGGTAGTGAATTGTCGGCTCATGTCGGCAACTTCATTCGCGCCTTAGCGGCCAATAAGCGGCTGCTGTTACTGCCGCAAATCACCGAGCTCTTCGAACAATTAAAAGCCAATCGCGAGAACAGCGTCGACGTGGAAATCGCTTCGGCGTTTCCGCTTAGCGATGCGGTATCGAACCGATTGGCGCAGGCTCTGCGCGGCAAATTGCAGCGTGAAGTCACGATTAAAACGGTTGTGGATAAGAGCCTGCTTGGCGGTGTTTTGGTGCGCTCTGGTGACGTCGTTATCGACGGCTCCGTGCGCGGTCGCCTGGAAAAGCTCGCCAAGGCCATGAACTCCTGACATAGACAGGATTGAGGAATTGACATGCAACAGCTGAATCCATCCGAGATTAGTGAAATCATCAAGCAGCGCATCGACCAGCTCGATGTGTCTTCGCAGGCGCGCAACGAAGGTACTGTCGTCTCCGTTTCCGACGGTATCGTGCGCATTCACGGCCTCACCGACGTCATGTATGGTGAAATGATCGAATTCGAAGGCGGCCGTTACGGTATGGCGCTGAACCTCGAGCGCGATTCGGTCGGCGCCGTTGTACTCGGCGACTATCTCGGCATCGCCGAAGGTCAGAAGTGCAAATGCACCACCCGTATTCTCGAAGTGCCGATTGGCCCAGAACTCGAAGGCCGCGTGGTCGACGCGCTCGGCACGCCGATCGATGGTAAAGGTCCGCTTAACAACAAGCTGACCGATCCGATCGAAAAAGTGGCACCGGGCGTAATCTGGCGTAAGTCGGTTGATCAACCGGTACAAATCGGTTTGAAAGCGATCGACGCGATGGTACCGATCGGTCGCGGTCAACGCGAGCTGATCATCGGCGACCGTCAGATCGGTAAAACCGCTGTCGCGGTCGATGCGATCATCAACCAGAAAAACTCCGGCATTAAATGTATCTATGTGGCGATCGGCCAGAAAGCGTCGTCGATTGCAGCCGTAGTACGCAAGCTCGAAGAACACGGCGCAATGGCTCACACCGTTGTTGTTGCGGCGACTGCATCCGATCCGGCCTCGATGCAATATCTGGCGGCTTTCGCCGGTTGCACGATGGGCGAGTACTACCGCGATCGCGGTCAAGACGCGCTGATCATTTATGACGATTTGACCAAGCAAGCGTGGGCATACCGTCAAATTTCGCTGCTGCTGCGCCGTCCGCCCGGACGCGAAGCGTATCCCGGCGACGTGTTTTATCTCCACTCGCGTCTGCTCGAGCGCGCTGCACGTGTATCCGAAGAATATGTTGAGAAGTTCACCAACGGTGAAGTGAAAGGCAAAACCGGTTCGTTGACCGCGTTGCCGATGATCGAGACCCAGGCCGGCGACGTTTCCGCGTTCGTACCGACTAACGTTATCTCGATCACCGACGGCCAGATCGTCCTGGAATCCAGCTTGTTCAACGCCGGCGTACGCCCGGCCATGAACGCCGGTATTTCGGTATCGCGCGTTGGTGGTGCAGCTCAGACCAAGATCATCAAGAAGCTCGCCGGCGGTATTCGTACCGCACTCGCGCAATACCGCGAACTGGCAGCGTTCTCGCAGTTCGCATCCGATCTGGATGAAGCGACGAAAGCGCAGCTCGAACACGGTCAGCGCGTTACCGAACTGATGAAGCAGAAACAATATTCGCCGCGTTCGATTGCCGAAATGGGCCTGCTCTTATACGCAGCCAACGAAGGTTATTTGAAAGATATCGCGGTCAATAAAATTCTCGACTTCGAAGCGGCAGTAATTGCGTATGCGCACAGCGAAGTTGGCGATTTGATGAAACAAATCGTAGCGACCGGTGACTGGAACGGCGACATCGAAGCCAAATTCAAGGCGACGATCGAGAAGTTCAAGGCAACGCAAACCTGGTAATACCTTTCCGCGCCGACCTGTGTTCAGGTCGGCGCGGTACAAACGCTGTTTTTGTTCGTTTACACATGTGTTCGTGTTTACACACAAGGTTGAGGAAACCTCATGGCCGGCGCCAAAGAGATCCGCACGCAGATATCCAGCATTAAAAGCACGCAGAAAATCACCAGTGCAATGGAAATGGTGGCGGCGAGCAAAATGCGCAGAGCGCAAGAGCGCATGCAATTGGGCAAGCCCTATGCGCAGCGCATCCGCGCGGTGATTGGCCATATCGCCAACGCCAATCCGGAATACAAACACCAGTTCATGGTCGAGCGCGAAGTTAAACGCGTCGGTTACATCGTGATTTCCACCGATCGTGGCTTGGCCGGTGGCTTGAACATCAACTTGTTCAAAGCGGCCGTGCGCTCGATGAAAGAATGGGCGGATCAAGGCGTCAGCAATGAGCTGTGTCTGATCGGCGGCAAAGCAGCCAGCTTCTTCAAAAGCGTCGGCGGCAATGTCGTGGCGGCTAAACGCGATATCGGCGAAGCGCCGGCGATGGTCGATCTGATCGGCAGCGTCAAAGTGATGCTGGATGCCTACAGCGAAGGTCGCATCGATCGTCTGTATTTGGTCGGCAACGAATTCGTCAACACCATGACCCAGTCCCCGTACGTGCAGCAATTGCTGCCGTTGGTGGCCGAGGCCAACACTAAATTGCAGCACCATTGGGATTACATTTACGAGCCCGATGCGCAGGAATTGCTCGAAGGGCTGTTGACGCGTTACATCGAATCGCAGCTGCACCAAGCGGTGGTTGAGAACGGCGCCGCGGAGCAAGCCGCGCGTATGATCGCGATGAAAAACGCGACCGACAATGCCGGCGATTTAATCGGCGGTTTGCAACTGGCGTACAACAAAGCGCGCCAAGCGGCGATCACGCAAGAGCTGGCGGAAATCGTCGGCGGCGCTGCGGCGGTTTAAGCCGAACAGCACTCGAAACGAAACGAATTTTGCAGTTAGCCGAATTTCAAGATTGAAAGTAGAGGAACCGGACATGAGTAGCGGACGTATCGTACAAATCATCGGCGCCGTTATCGACGTGGAATTCCCGCGCGATGCCGTGCCGCAGGTGTATGACGCATTGAAAGTTGATGACAACGGTCTGACCCTGGAAGTGCAACAGCAGCTGGGCGACGGTATTGTGCGCACAATTGCGATGGGCTCTTCAGAAGGCTTGAAGCGCGGTCTATCCGTCGTTAATACCAAAGAAGGCATCAAAGTGCCGGTCGGTATCGAAACGCTGGGTCGCATCATGGATGTGCTCGGTAACCCGATCGACGAAGCCGGTCCTATCGGCGAACAAATGCGTTCGCAGATTCACCGCAAAGCACCTGCGTACGAAGAACTCGCGGCATCGACCGACCTGCTCGAAACCGGCATCAAAGTTATCGACTTGGTGTGCCCGTTTGCGAAGGGCGGTAAGGTCGGTCTGTTCGGCGGCGCCGGTGTCGGCAAGACCGTCAACATGATGGAATTGATCAACAACATCGCCAAGGCGCACTCGGGTCTGTCCGTATTCGCCGGTGTCGGTGAGCGTACTCGTGAAGGCAACGACTTCTATCACGAGATGAAAGACTCCAACGTTCTCGACAAAGTCGCGATGGTGTACGGCCAAATGAACGAGCCGCCGGGAAACCGTCTGCGCGTGGCACTGACCGGTCTGACCATGGCGGAAAAATTCCGCGACGACGGCCGCGACGTTCTGCTGTTCATCGACAATATCTATCGCTACACCCTGGCCGGTACCGAAGTATCGGCACTGCTCGGCCGGATGCCATCGGCGGTAGGTTATCAGCCGACACTGGCGGAAGAGATGGGCGTGCTGCAAGAACGTATCACCTCGACCAAAACCGGTTCGATCACTTCGATCCAAGCCGTATACGTTCCCGCGGATGACTTGACCGACCCGTCACCGGCGACCACCTTCGCGCACTTGGATTCGACCGTAACGTTGAGCCGCGATATCGCTGCGAAAGGTATTTATCCGGCGGTTGATCCGCTCGATTCGACCTCGCGTCAGCTCGATCCGCTGATCATCGGCACCGAGCATTACGAAGTCGCACGCGGCGTGCAAACCGTGCTGCAACGCTACAAAGAATTGAAAGACATCATCGCCATCCTCGGCATGGACGAATTGTCGGAAGAAGACAAGCAACTCGTTTATCGCGCGCGGAAAATCGAACGCTTCCTGTCGCAACCGTTCCACGTCGCCGAAGTATTCACCGGCTCGCCGGGTAAATACGTGACGCTGAAGGAAACGATTCGCGGCTTCAAAGGCATTCTCGCCGGCGAATACGACGATCTGCCTGAGCAGGCGTTCTACATGGTCGGCAGCATCGACGAAGTCATCGAAAAAGCGAAAAAGCTGTAATTGCTGAAGACGCTGACTAACGGGGCATACGAGACATGGCTATGACTATCCATTGCGATATTGTCAGCGCAGAAGAGGCGATTTTCTCCGGCCTCGCGCAGATGGTAGTGGCAAACGGCACGCTGGGTGATCTCGGTATCGAATACGGTCATGCGCCTTTGCTGACTGCGCTCGAGCCCGGCCCGGTGCGCCTCAAACTGCAAAATGGTGACGAGCAAATCTTCTACGTGTCGGGCGGCTTCCTCGAAGTACAGCCCGGCATCGTAACGATCCTCGCCGACACTGCTTTGCGTGCTAACGATCTCGACGAAGCGGCGGCACTCGAAGCGCAAAAAGTAGCGCGCGAAGCGTTGTCCGATACGCAGGGTGATATCGATTACGGTCGTGCTACAGCGCAACTCGCCGCTGCCGTTGCACAACTGCGCACGATCCAGCAAATCCGCAAAAAGATGGGCAAATAAATCCATCCAATAACGGCCGGCAACGGCCGCCAATAACAAGATCAGCAACAAACGAGGGTAGTCTTAATGGCTACCCTTTTTTGTTTGGGCTACAGTTGCAGTCCAAATGAAATTTGTCGCGATACGGTCTGAAAAAGTGCCACTAGCCTTATTCATTCGCCACCTCCGTATCGCCAGCTCGGCGCCGGCACAATCCCTTCGCATATTCGCTGCCGGCCACCATCGCCAATTAACAGGGATCGATCCGTGAAACTTGAAGTCGTCATCCTCGCCGCCGGGCAGGGCACCCGCATGCGCTCGGCGTTGCCGAAAGTACTGCACCCACTCGCCGGCAAACCGCTGGTGCACCATGTGATCGATACCGCCAGCGCGCTCAATGCCGCGGCAATTCACACGGTCATCGGCCACGGCGCCGAACAAGTGCAAAAACAATTACAGCAATTGCCCACGCGCTGGGTCATGCAGGAAAAACAACTCGGCACCGGCCACGCCGTCGCGCAGGCAACACCGGCGGTAAATGACGACAGCATCGTGCTGGTGTTATACGGCGATGTCCCGCTCGCACAAACCGACACGCTGCAAAAACTGCTGTCGCTGGTCAACGAAGAACAAATCGCCGTGCTCACCGTCGATCTACCCGATCCAACCGGCTACGGCCGCATGTTGCGCGATGATGCGAATAGCATCGTCGCCATCGTCGAACAGAAAGACGCCAATGCCGAGCAACTGAAAATTCGCGAAGTGAACACCGGCATCCTCGCGGCACCGGCAAAATTACTGAAGCAATGGCTGCCACAATTGTCGGCGAACAACGCGCAGGGCGAGTACTACCTCACCGACATCATCGGCCTTGCCGTCAGCAACGGCATCAAAGTCGCCGCGCATCAACCGCAATCGCATTGGGAAGTGCAGGGCGTTAATAATCGCCTGCAACTGAGCGAGCTCGAACGTCATTTCCAACGCAGCGTTGCAGAAAAATTAATGACCGACGGCGTTACGCTTGCCGATCCCGCGCGCATCGATGTGCGCGGAACATTAACTACCGGCCGCGATATTTTCATCGACGTGAACTGCGTATTCGAAGGCAATGTCGAACTCGGCGACAACGTGCGCATCGGCCCGAACTGCGTGATCAAAAACGCAAAAATCGCTGCGAACGTCGATATCGAATCGCACTCGTTGATCGACGATGCCATCGTCGGCGTCGCAGCGCATATCGGCCCATTCGCGCGCTTGCGTCCCGGCACCGAATTAGCCGCCAACGCCAAAGTCGGCAATTTTGTCGAAACCAAAAAAACCTACATCGGCGCAGGCAGCAAAGTAAATCATCTGACCTACGTCGGCGATTGCACCATCGGCGTTAACGCGAATATCGGCGCCGGCACCATCACCTGCAATTACGACGGCGTAAATAAATTCAAAACAGTAATCGGCGATGGCGCTTTCATCGGCTCTAACAGTTCGCTCGTGGCGCCGGTTTCCATCGGCAAAAATGCCACCGTCGGCGCCGGCTCAACTATCACAGGCAATGTCGGCGAAGAACAGCTCGGCGTCGCGCGCGGCAAACAACGCAATATCGACGGCTGGAAACGGCCCACGAAAAAATCCTAAATCCAAATAAGCAGCTAAATCAGATTCGATAGCGAAGGAAACAAATTTATGTGTGGCATCGTTGGAGCAGTTGCACGTCGCGAAGTGGCAGCCATTTTGATCGAAGGTCTGCGCCGGCTCGAATACCGCGGTTACGATTCGGCGGGCGTCGCCATCATCGATAAAAATAATCACATCGGTTGCTATCGACGCGTCGGTAAAGTTGCGGTATTGGGCGAGGCGCAGGAACAAGAGCCGCTGTTCGGCACCACCGGTATTTCGCACACGCGTTGGGCCACGCACGGCAAACCGACCGAAGCGAATGCGCATCCGCATATTTCCAACAACACCATTGCGCTGGTGCATAACGGCATCATCGAAAATCACGAAGAATTGCGCGAGCGTTTAAAAGGTCTCGGTTACGAATTCAAATCGCAAACCGATACCGAAACCATCGTGCATCTCGTGCATTACGAAATGCGCGACGGCAAATCATTACTCGATGCATTAAAAGCCGCCGTGCCACAATTGCATGGCGCGTACGGTGTCGCCGCAATTCACGCCGACGATCCGCATCGCATCGTGTGCGCGCGCAGCGGCAGTCCATTAGTTATCGGTTTAGGTATTGGCGAAAACTTTCTCGCTTCCGATCAACTCGCACTGCGCCAAGTGACCGATCGCTTTATTTATTTGGATGAAGGCGACATCGCCGAAATCACGCCCGACACCTACAAAATTTGGGACGTAAACGGCAAAGAACAAACACGCACCATCGAAAAAATTAACGACGTGCTCGATACCGCCGAAAAAGGCGTGTTCCGTCATTTCATGCTGAAAGAAATTTTCGAACAACCGAAAGTGGTCGCCAATACTTTGCAAGGCCGCATCAGTTCAACCTCGGTTCTCGAAGCCGCTTTCGGCGCCGCCGCCAAAGATATTCTCGACAGCACCAAGGCCGTACAAATCGTCGCATGCGGCACCAGCTATCACTCCGGCCTCGTTGCAAAATACTGGATCGAAAGTCTCGCCGGCGTGCCGTGCCATGTCGAAATCGCCAGCGAATTTCGCTATCGCAAATTCGTCGTCAGCCCCAACACCTTATTCGTCACTATTTCGCAATCGGGCGAAACGGCGGACACACTTGCCGCATTGCGCCTCGCCAAATCGTCGGGTTTTAATTCCACGCTCGCCCTTTGCAACGTCGCGCAATCGTCACTGGTGCGCGAATCCGATTTGGTATTGATGACGCAAGCCGGTCGCGAAATCGGCGTCGCCTCCACCAAAGCATTCAGCACGCAATTGGTTGGGTTGTTATTGCTCGCTGTCGCACTCGGTCGCCGCAACGGTTTGTCCGCACACGATGAAGAAAATATCGTGCGCGCACTGCATCAATTGCCGGAACTGCTCGAAGCCGCGCTCGAGTTGAATGCCGAAATCGAAACCGTCGCCGAATCGTTTGTCGAAAAACACCACGCCTTATTTTTAGGTCGCGGCATCATGTGGCCGGTGGCGATGGAAGGCGCGCTGAAATTAAAAGAAATCTCCTACATCCACGCGGAATCGTACGCCGCCGGCGAACTCAAACACGGCCCGCTCGCATTGGTCGATAGCGACATGCCCGTCGTCGCCGTAGCACCGAATGACGAACTGCTCGAAAAACTGAAATCGAATCTACAAGAAGTGCAGGCGCGCGGCGGCGAGTTATATGTATTCGCCGATAAAGATTCCGGCTTCAAAAACGAAAGTGGCATTCGCGTTATCAGCGTGCCGCACGTTGCCGATGTAATCGCACCGATTATTTATACGATTCCGCTGCAGTTATTGTCGTATCACGTTGCGGTGTTGAAAGGTACTGATGTGGATCAGCCGAGGAATTTGGCGAAGTCGGTGACGGTGGAGTAAAAGAATGTAGTTAGATTTTTCATCCGCAGCTCAGCGAGCACTTCAGAAAACTGCCTTGGATAGAAGTGAATATGAATAACGAATGGTATGACGACGAAATATCGCTCAACGAAGAGTATTCAATAAAGGAATACGACATTACAGCTTCGCCAAACGACTTTAATTTAAAAACGCTTTTCGATTTTATTGAATCAGGGGCCTTGGTTATACCGGGGTTTCAGAGAAATTACGTATGGGACATTGCCCGGGCGTCAAAATTGATTGAATCAATTCTTCTTGGCTTGCCTATACCACAAATATTTTTATATGAAGAAACAAGGAATCGGTTTCTCGTCATTGACGGCCAGCAACGGTTGATGAGTATTTTTTACTTCATAAAGCAGCGTTTTCCCAGAAAAGAAAAAAGAGTTGAGCTAAGAAAGATATTTGGAGAACACGGGCGAATCCCAGAAGAAGTGCTTGGCGATGACGACTATTTTCGAAAATTCAACTTGATGTTATCTGATCCAATGCCGGGTCAAAAAAATCGCTTCCATGGCATTAATTATTCAACGCTGGGTGACATGAAGCTTTCCTTTGACATGCGCACCGTTCGAAATGTAATTGTTAAGCAAAATTTGCCAGAGGAAGACAATTCAGCCGTATTTGAGATTTTCAACAGATTAAATTCAGGAGGTATAAATCTGACCCCGCAAGAAATTAGGGCGAGTCTTTATCACTCTGATTTTTACGACATGTTGCTAAAAGCAAATAATGATCCTCGATGGCGTAAACTTCTCGATGCTTCCGAGGCCGATCTACATATGCGCGATGTAGAAATTTTGTTGAGAAGTTTCGCCATGCTTATAGAGGGGGATAGCTACAAACCATCTATGGTCAAATTTCTAAATAAATTTTCTAATAACTGTAAGTCTATCGATAGAGATCGAATTAATTATTTAGAGCAATTATTCGAATCATTTTTACACGCGGCTGACAATCTTCCGGAGAGAGTTTTTTACGGAGTTCGTGGGCGCTTTGCTACTTTATTTTTTGAAGCCGTTTTCGCGGCGGTATGTAAAAATGCATTCGAAAAGCGAGGTTTCGTGATCAACAAACTAAATCCCGAGTTAATTCGGGAGATTTTTGAAGACAAAAAATTTATAGACGCTTCGCAAACCGATACAGCTAGTGCGGTAAATGTAAAAGAGAGATTAACTAGGGCAAGAGCAATAATGGGCGTTTGATATGTCGTCGATTATTGACAGCTACTACTTACAACACCAGGAGTTATCCGGGTTCTTGGAAGAAAAGAGCGAAATATCCCTAAAAAGTGACGCAGATAAAAAATTTTCAAAAACTTTAATACTTGCTAGTGCAAGCTATTTTGAAGCTCGAGTACTTTCAATAGTAAACGAATTCTGTAGCCATCATGCTCGATCTAATGAAATGGTTATGTCGTTGCTTAAGGCAAAGGCCTTTGAGCGGCAATACCATAGTTTTTTTGATTGGAAGGTAAATAATGTAAATAAATTTTTTAGCCAATTTGGTGAAGGTGCGAAGCTTCGCCATATGGAAAATATAAAAGATAATGAGAGCCTAAAAAAACAAGAAAAAAATTTCATGTTTATCGGGAGCAAGCGAAACCTTCTTGTGCATACAAATTTCGTGGTTTCGCCACTTGAGGAAACTTATTTAGAGATTTACGAGAGATATAAAAGTGCCAATCTTTTTGTGGATTACATTGAGAAATTTTTTCAGGACCGTAGGGCGCAATAAGCGAAACGCATTGCACCGTCTTTCCGGCCCCGAAAATGGCGCAATAACCTAAAGGTCACAAGTGCCCTTCGGTTATTGCGCGCTACGTAAATCATGTTTTGTTCAAAAGGATTTGGACGATGGAATATCGAAGGATTTGGTGTCCCGGCTGAACGTATTTCTTTACGGTTAATTTGCTTGAGCGGCACGGCAACAACCAACTAACGCAACAAATCGATTTACTGCGTCAAGCCATTCAAAACGTCAAACGCAATCATCCTTTCAAAATTCATGCATGGGTTGTGCTGCCCGATCATATGCATTGCGTTATTGAGTTGCCGGAAGGCGATTCGGATTTCGCGAAGCGATGGCGATTAATCAAAATGAATTTCTCAAAAAGCTTACCGAAGAATGAGGACCGTAGGGCGCAATAAGTGAAACGCATTGCGCCGTCTTTCCAGCCCCGAAAATGGCGCAATGCCCTTCGGTTATTGCGCCCTACGCCAAAAGGATTTGGACGATGGAATATCGAAGAGTTTGGTGTGCCGGAGGGATGTATTTCTTTACGGTTAATTTGCTTGAGCGGCACGGCAATAACCTGTTAACGCAACAAATCGATTTACTGCGTCAAGCCATTCAAAACGTCAAACGCAATCATTCTTTCAAAATTCACGCATGGGTTGTGCTGCCCGATCATATGCATTGCGTTATTGAATTGCCGGAAGGCGATTCGGATTTCGCGACACGATGGCGATTAATCAAAATGAATTTCTCAAAAAGCTTACCAAAGAATGAGCGCCGGTCGGCGGTGCGTATTGCCCGTGGCGAACGCGGCATTTGGCAACGAAGGTATTGGGAGCATTTGATTCGCGATGAAAGGGATTTGCGTGCGCATGTCGATTACGTGCACATTAATCCACTGAAGCATGGCTTAGTTAACAGCGTGTGCGATTGGCCGTATTCCACATTTCATCGCTATGTTGAGAAAGGTATTTATTCGCTGGATTGGGCCGGACCCTCTACCGAGCTTTCTCTCTCCGATTAAACGTAGGGCGCAATAACCGAAGGGCACTTGTGACCTTTAGGTTATTGCGCCGCTTTTCTTGCAGACCGCACGAAATCCTCATTCGGCGCAATGCATTTCATTTATTGCGCCCTACGAAAAACACCGCCAATTTCAAATAGGTACGTATTGCGTATTTGTAAATCGACATTTTTCGATCAATCGTTCAGTATCTAAGCGCGACCTACGCTCTGTATTTATTTTCTGTAAATTTTTAATTCCCGGAGCTGTTTTGAGCCAAAAAACAGACACCTCAAAAATCCCCGATGTGTTAGCCGCGCTGCTTGCCCACGGTTGGTTTAAAACAATCGGCATCTCCAGTGGCATGGCGGTTTTCTTTGTCGGCTATATGTATCTGCTCAAGCATCCGGCGTTTCCGGTGCATACCATCCCCGTCACTTGGTTGGATAATTTTTTAAGTTTTCAACCTGCCGCGTTGCCGATCTATTTATCGCTATGGGTTTATGTGTCGTTGCCTGTTGCATTGATGTTGTCGCAGCGCGAAATTATTGCGTATGGATTTCGTATCGCGGTGCCGTGTCTGATCGGCTTCGCTATTTTTTATTGTTGGCCGAATGCTGTTGCGCCGGCCCCTATCGATTGGGAGAAATATCCCAACGTCGCTTTTTTGAAAAGTGTCGATACCGCAGGTAATGCCTTTCCTTCATTGCACGTAGCGACGGCGGTATTTTCTGCGCACTGGTTGTACTGGCGCTTTAAGCGGTTGCAGTTGGGCTGGCCGGTTCAACTTTTAAATGTGCTGTGGTGCGTTGCTATCGCGTACTCGACGCTCGCGATCAAACAACACGTTGCACTCGATGTTTTTGCCGGTGCTGTGCTCGGCGTAATTTCGGCGTGGGCAACGGGATTAAAAACACACGCGTTGGGTGTTGGTAAAAGCAAAGCGCAAGTATTGCCAGTGAATTAATCGCCTATACCGAATCCGCTCGCGATTAATGGTTTTCAGTATTTATTCTGCGCAAAAAAATCGGCGCATTGCTCTTTGATCAATGCGCCGCACATCTAATAAATCGCACAACTAATTATTGCACTGTCGCGGTTACCCAGGCTTTGCGAATTAAACGTCCGCAACTGGCCGAATCGAAACCGCTTCCGGGCGGGCCTTTGCGCGCCAATACACCGTAATAAGTTTTGCTCGCGTCGATCCATGGATAAAAACCGAATGCGCCGGGACTGCTGAACGCGCCGTCGCCGACAGTGGGATCGTCTTCAAGCCAATGGCCCAATGAGTAATGCCAGCTCTCGGTGGAAGGTGATGGTGTACCCAACGGAATTTGCGGGCAGGTGGTGGCGTTGAACGGTGCGTTGAGATTGGTGCACACCGCATTGCTGCCCAAGCGGTCGTGCATAAATAATTGGTTGCCGAGAATTTTGCGCAGCAATACCGCGTAATTCGCTGCCGATGTCGAAACACCGCCAGCCAATTGCGGAAAGCCATAACTGAAAGCAAAGTCGCTGCCCAGCTGGCTTTGAATATGTGCCTGCAAGCTCGCGTTGTTGTCGTTGCCCAAGCCCAAATCGACGGCTAATTTTTGAAAGTGTCCGCCGTTGTAAAAGAAATGATCCACCGCGTTTACATCGAAGGCGTCGTTACCGTCGGCGTGAAAACAATCGCTAACGGTTTCGGCATCCTGTTGATTGGACGGAAGCACTACGCAGCTGAGTTCGCCGAGGCTGGTATATCCCGAGCGCATCGTTAACGCGGAAATATCCGCGCTGTTTAATTGGCCTGCGCGCAATTGCACCACGTACGAACCGAAAATCCATTTTGACGCGGAGGCAATCGGCATCACCGTGGTCGCGGTATAGGTACTGCCGCCGACGGAGCCTGAAGCCAGCGCCGCAGTTTTATCGCCGATCTCCCAATAGAACGGTTGAATGACCGTGCACATGCCGTTGGTGTCGGCAGTTTGTGTGGCAGCGCTTGCGCGCTCGGCCGTAGTCGGGCCAGGCGGTGTCGACGGCGGCACAGGTTGCGGTGGCGGTGAATCACCGGAGCCACCACCGCCGCCGCAGGCGGATAGCAGCACGCCCGCCGATACGATCATCATGTATTTTTGCCACCGTGCTCGATTCGACATGTCGTTGTCCCTTTAAAGTCTGTCCCGTTAAAAACCTATTTAACCCAGCTGCGCGGAATGGATTTGCGCACGATGGCAGAGCACCGCCATAAATAATCGACGGATTCTTGCAGTACAACGCGCCAGTCGGGAAAACGTTGACACGCGAATAAAATATTTTTCGCGTGGATGCGATTTATATATAGATCAGGCGGGGAATTAAATTTGAACGCAGGCTCGCCGACTACTTGTCATTGCGACGGACGTCCGTATTTGAGCGATTTAATGTGCGGTAAAAATAGAAAACGACGGCTCTATCCGACTTGTTTTTTCACATTGGCGAAGTGACTTAACCCTAACCACGTCTGCATGGTTTTAATAATATTCTGCGGGCCGGATAATTTTATTTTCGCGCGCTCTTTGGCGACCGACGTATAACCCATCCATATCGCTGTCATCGTGCGCAGATCGGTCGTTACGTACAGCGTGACTTCAAAGCCCGGGTCGTACCAACACAGATCGACATCGCCCTCGGGTTCCACCACCAACCACCATAGGCTTTGCGCTTCCGGCAGATCGGAATATAAAAATTGAATCACCGTGCGTTTATTCGGCAATGGTGTCGGATTCAAATTGCGCCGCATATCCCACATCAATAAGGTCGGGTCGAGATTTTCCAGCGACGACTCCGTGCTTATCCAACGCTGCCCCCAACAACCGAGCGCTTCGACCACGGCATTGAGATCGCGACCCGATTCGGTCAGGTGATATTCGAACACGCCTTTTTCCGATTGCAGCACTTTGCGTTCGACTACGCCGGCTTGCTCCAGCTCGGTCAGGCGCTGCGACAATAAAGTCGGCGACATTCGCGGAATGCCGCGCCGCAGATCGTTGAAGCGCGTCGAGCCGGCGATAAGCTCGCGAATTAAAACCAGCGTCCAACGTGTGCACAGTAATTCCGTTGCCATCGCAAGCGGGCAAAATTGTTTGTAACTGGCCTGAGTCATTGCGTGCTCCTTTTTATCTGTAGGACAAGAATAGGGATTCGGTTATGCCGCGACTAGTACAGAAACTGTATTAGCCACTCCAGTCTCATGACTAGTCAACCATGTCGCCACAGCGGACACTTTATGGCGACGCGCAATGGAGCCGTCGATCAATCGGAAAATTTGTGGAGAAACGCAATGAGCATATTTTTAATTGCTGAAATAAAAATCACGGACGATGCATGGGTTCCGGCCTACGCGGCCAACGTACATTCCATCGTCGAAAAACACGGCGGCAAATATCTGTCGCGCAGCGGCAATATCGCCACGCTTGAGGGGTCGCAAAATAATAATTCGCTGATCGCAATTATTCAGTTTCCTTCGAAGGACGCGCTGGAGGGATTTATTCGCAGCCCGGAATACCAACCGTATGGCAAAGCGCGACAGGCCGGCAGCATCAGCAATTTGTTTACGATTGACGACACCGATGTCGCCGGCACTATTTCGTACCTGCGCGCAGGCTGAGCCATAGCGTTACTGCTGCCTTAACAGCAAATGCCTGCGCAGTTTGCAGGCATTTATAAAATCCTCATCCCGCAAGTGCACGCATTGATTTATAGTTTCCTCCTTGATTAAACCGCTTCGGCTTAAAGGAAGGGAGGCATTTTCACTCGTGGCACAATCGGAAGTGGTCCGTCGCTTTATCAATTTTAAAAGTTTACTGCTGCGCAATTTACTCGTCGGTGTTAAAGCCGCATTGCTACGCCCGCTAGCGTTGAACGATATCGGCGCTTCCTGGTTCCAGATCGCTGCGTTGCTACTGCTGAGTTTTTTGCCATCACTGGTGGCGCAACTGCTCGACGTGGGTTGGGCAGGCGAATTTTCATCGTATGGATTGCCCGGAATTCTATTTCCCTTTCCGGCGATTTTTATTCTGGCAGTGCTTGCGGCAAAACTGTTGAACGTTGACGCTCAAGCGAAAGCAATTATTCTGACGATGCTGAGTGCCAGCATTGTTATCGACGCCGCCGATTATTCGTTGCCCTATATTTTGAAGCACTTCCCTAAAGTAATTCGCTTTGTGGGTCCGCATATCGGCGATCTTACCGGCTACTGGCTGGGTGCTGTTTTTGCCGTGGTTTTATTGCGTGTGCAGTTGGTCGGAAATGGCAAAAAATGGATCGTCCTTAAATTGATCGTAACAATGCCTGCCGCTTTTATCCTCGCGTGGGCAATGAACGATGTATGGCGCGAGCGAACAGTGTGGAGCGTCACCTACGACGAGGAGCAGACCGCCGAAAATACGCAGGATTATTACGCGGCAGTTTCGGAAGAAATTCTTTACCTGCAGCCGCAGTTATTGGCCGATCATTTAAATAAATTGAAACCGGGTCAAGCCGGCACTAGCAATCTGTATTTTCTCGGCGTCGCCGGCTATGCGGAGCAGGGCGTTTTCATGCGCGAAATTCGCTCGGTAAAAGAAATTATATTGCCTCGATTTTCTACCGAGGATCACAGCCTGCTGCTGGTGAACAACAAAGAAACATTAAAGACCGAGCCGATTGCCACCACCACATCGATTCAAATGAGCGTCGCAAAAATCGGCGAAGTTATGGATAAGGACAACGATATTTTGTTTGTCTATCTCACCTCGCACGGTTCCAAGCAACACAAATTGTCATTGAGTTTCATCCCGCTGCAAATAAAGGATCTTGACCCCATCGTGCTGCGAAAAATATTGGATGACGCCGGCATTCAGTGGCGCGTAATTGTTGTTTCGGCTTGTTATTCCGGCGGTTTTATCGAACCGTTAGCAGACGACAAAACACTGGTTATCACCGCTGCGGCAGCGGACCGAACTTCTTTCGGTTGCAGCGACGAAAACGATTACACCTATTTCGGCAGAGCGTATTTCGAAGAAGCGCTGAGCAAAACCAATTCGTTAATCGATGCGTTTGACCTCGCCAGGGACATTGTCACTAAGCGCGAATTGGACGAGCAGCAAACACCATCCAATCCGCAGATTTCGGTGGGGAAAGAGATGCGGGAAAAATTGTCCGCGTTTGAAAAAACGATTCATTAACGGCGCTACGTTCGCTTCAGTTCACCTGAAAATAAAAGGCATAAATTAATTTGAAATAGAACCACAACGGAGTCTCACTGTTGCCGCTTCATCGAGTTAAACAATTGCTGACCGCCGCGCTAACCTTGGTAATTTTGCAAGCGCCGCTGGTACGTGCTGCCGACTGCTTACCGTTGCCGCAAGCGCCGACACCAGAGGTAATGCAGCAACTTGCCGCGACCGCGCAAGACCGTGGATTTTTATGGAAGCTGTCCAAGGACGGGCACGACTCGTGGTTGTACGGCACCATGCATGTCGGCAAGCTCGATTGGATAATGCCGGGGCCGTTGGTATCGAGTGCAATGCGTTCGAGCGAAGTGTTTGCGCTGGAGCTTGACCCGACCGATCCGGCTACCGTGCAAAAATTAGCGGAGTTATCGCAGCAAGGCGCCGGACAAATTCCCGCTGCGCTGCGCCCGCGTTTGAAAAAACAATTGGAAGCGGTGTGCATGGCGGAATCGGCCATCGATCAATTCAATCCGATTTTATTGTTGAGCACGATTGAAGTTCAGGCGCTGCGCAAACAAGGATTGGAATTCGCTTACGGCGTGGAGTCAGTGCTGATCGGTTATGCGCGTACGGCGCATAAAAAAATAATTCCGCTAGAAACTGCCGAAAGTCAGATGGCCGCATTATTGGGCGATGACGGGAAAGTGGATATGGTCGAATTCGAAGCGGCGCTGACCGAGCTTGAAAAAGACGGCGCGCAAACAGTGGCCGATCGTTTGGCACTGGCGTGGGCGCAAGGCGATATCGCCGATTTGCAGCGATACGAAAACTGGTGCGATTGTTTGAACACGCCAATTCAGCGCGAGGAAATGAAACGACTGCTCGATGATCGCAACGGTCCGTTAGCTGATTCAATCGATGCATTGCACCGGCAGGGTAAACCCATTTTCGTCGGTGTTGGCGCGCTGCATATGATGGGCGTGCAGGGTTTGCCAGCATTGCTGCAACGCAAAGGTTATGTTGTATTGCCAATCGCGTTTAATGTGGTAAACAGTGATCCAAAAAAATAAATCAGTAACTCCCACGCCAACAATAATCGATAAGGAGAAAAGCCATGACAACTTCACTGCTCGCACTAATCACAGGCGCTAACAAAGGTATTGGTTTCGAAGCTGCACGCCAGCTCGGCGCGCAGGGTATCGAGATATTAATCGGTGCGCGCGATAGTCAGCGCGGACAAGAGGCCGTCGCAAAATTAAAAGACGAGGGCGTAAGCGCACACGCGGTAATTATTGATGTGAGCAATGCCGCTTCTATTAAAGCCGCCGCCGCAACAATTACGCGCGACTTCGGTCGGCTCGATATTCTGATCAACAATGCCGGTATCGGCTTGGATCGGTTGCTGCCGAGCGAAGTGGATATCGCGCATTTGCGCGAAGTATTAGAGACCAATTTTTTTGGCGCATTAATAACTGCGCAAACATTTTTGCCATTGCTGCGCAAAGCGGCGGCGGGGCGCATTGTCAACGTATCGAGCATGCTCGGCTCGCTGTTTCATTTATCCGATCCGCAATGGGTCGGGCATCAAACGCTGTGCACGTCGTACAGTATTTCGAAAACGGCGTTGAATGGATTTACCGCGCTGTTGTCGGCGGAATTGGTTGGCACAACGGTGAAAGTAAATTCGGTTGAGCCGGGCTACACCGCGACCGACATGACCAAGGGCAACGGCTTACAAACGGTCGAGCAAGCGGCGAAGGCCATCGTGAAATACGCGACCATCGATGCGGACGGTCCGAGCGGCGGTTACTTCGATATTCACGGTCGCATCGCGTGGTAAAAGCGATAGCGAAAATTAAGGGGCGCTAGCGAAAATAAGTGGCGATAAAAAAATAAGCGCGGCCGCCGGAAAATTAAATGCTGGCGGCCGGATTAATAAATTGTTGTTTACTGATTGGCACTCACGTGCTGCTCATTGGCGCGACACAAATTTTTCTCGAACCAATCGTGCAGCATTATTTTTTCGTACGGTAACGAGTCCCGATTGTTATGCGCGATCGAGTTGTGCAGCAGGTAATTTACATCGGCGAGATGTTCGTGACCTTCGTTCAGTACAGCGCCGCCGCTGTCGCGCCAACTGTATTTCAATTCGATGCGCGGCCAGGTTGCATCGCGCATCACACGCAGATCCTGGCCAGGGTGATGCCACCATTCGTTGTAGCCGGCCAGATCGACATTCAGCACTTCGATATTCAATTGCTGGCCTTCGCGTAAACAGCGGCCGCCTTCCTCTTTAAAATATCTTTCCAGCGTCGCGGTATTGCGTTGGTTGTCGGCGCCAGTGCCGATGTCGGTATAGTTTTCGGGATTATCGAGCGTAACCGCGACTTCCGCGTGAGCGGCGAACGTACTCAATGCTGCACTGAATGCGACAGCCATTAGGGCCGTGTGGGTTAAGCAAGAGCGACCTAATAAACAAGAGACGCCTAAAAAGTTGCACGACAAACGGATACGGGACAAATAATTTGAGTGACTAGTCGAAAGGATAGATGAGATGCGCATGATCAATTCCTCCGCGAGAAATCTCTGACCACTCGGCCGAAAAAATATTCGGCGGCACTGCGGAAATTTTCGGTTGCGCGCCGACCGCTCGCGCAACCTATAACACAATGTTACGGGGCCAACGGCGCTGAGGTCGGGCCGTCGTAATAGTCGCGCCATTTTGCGATTTTGCCGTCGCGCAATTCGAACGTGCCCATCACCGGCAGATCGCAGACGCGGCCATTCTTCATGCGAAAGCGATCGACGCGCTCGGTCAGCACCACATCGCCGTTATCGACGATATGCAGCATGTCGAATTGCACCGATTCGATGGTCTGAAAAAAATGTCCCCACATGCCGCCGATAACGTCGCGACCGACCAGCGGTTCAACCGGAATGTTGTGATAAAAAATATCGTCGGTGAGATAGGCGGCGAGGCGCGTTGCGTCGAGCGCGCTCCACGCATCGCAAAAATCCTGCACGATTTGTGCATTTTTAGACAGGCTCATAATTGCTTCCTTTTTGTTGGCGAGAATACGGAGGGAATAATCGAAATAGCGGCGAGCGGCGATTCTCCCATTGCTTCCGGCTAGCGTCGAGAAACGATCCCGGATTTTAATTGACGGTCGGTCAAATGGGCTCGCGACCCATTAACGGCGAATTGCGGCGCAAAAAAAAGCCGCTCATCGAGCGGCTGGAACATCGAAAACTTAAATCACGCGGCGATTCGATGCGGCGCAATCAACGCGGCCAATTCGTCGCCGTCGATGGATTCTTTTTCAAGCAATGCCTGCGTGATCGCGTCGAGTGCACCGCGATGCGCGTGCAGTAATTGCTCGCATTCGCCGCCTAAGCGCTGCAGCAATTGCTCGGCGCGGGCGATCGGCTCTTTCATATCCGGGCGTAGATTCATTTCGCCGAGCGCCTCGATGCTGAACAGATTGCCGTCGTCGCCGAGGCCGAGATTGGCCACCATCGACAGCGCAATTTTCGATGCCTCTTTCAAATCCTGCGCGGCGCCACTTGAGCATTCGCGGTAGCCGAGCAATTCGGCGGCGCGACCGGCCAGCAGCATCTTGATGCGGTTTTCCAGAAACGAATGCACGTACAGGCGTTGATCGCTGACCGGTGTGATCAGCGTGACGCCGAGACTCGGGCCGCGCGGCACGATGGTGACTTTTTCGACATTGCCGACGTTCAGCAGATAACCCGCCAGCGCGTGCCCCGCTTCGTGAATGGCGATGCGCTCGCGCTCGGCTTCGGTCAGCGCCGCTGCGGTGAGCGGTAATTCGCCGATGCGGCAGACTTCGATCGCTTCGGCAAAGTCGGTCATGGCGACGGTATCGCCGCTGCGTTTGGCTGCGACCAGCGCGGCGTGATTGACGATGTAGGCAATCGCTGCCGGCGCCAGGCCGATGGTCAGACGCGCCAGCTGCGCATAATCGATGTCTGCGGTCGCGGTGACTTTTTGCGCGTACAGGCGGAACAAGCCTTCGCGGTCGGCGACGGTCGGCAATGACATTTGAATCTTGCGATCGAAGCGGCCTTCGCGGGTCAGCGCCGGATCGACGCGATCGGGGAAGTTGGTAGCGCCGATCACCATCACGCCGCTGTCGTTGGCAAAACCGTCGAGCTCGGCCAGCAGCTGGTTGATGATGCGGTTGCCTTCGGATTCGGCGGCTTCGCCGCGCTCGTTGGCGGAGCGGCGGCCCAGGCCGTCGATCTCGTCGATAAATAAAATGCACGGCGCATGCGCGCGCGCTTTGCGGAACAAACTGCGCACTCGCATGATGCCCATGCCGAGGAACATCGAAGAAAAATCGCTGCCGGTAGCAGCGATGAAGTGGATGCCGCATTCGCCGGCCAGCGCTTTCGCCATTAACGTTTTGCCGGTGCCGGGCGGGCCCGAGAGTAATACGCCGCGCGGTGGCCGCGCGCCGACTTTGGCAAAACGCTGCGGGTCTTGCAAAAAGGCGACGACCTCCTGCAATGCGCCTTTGGCTTCGTTGGCGCCGATGATGTCTTGAAAACGCACGCCGGTATCGCGCTTGCTGAAGCGGAATTTATTGCCGGCCAGCGCCAGCGGTTTCGCCACGATCATCGCCAGCAGTGCCAGCAGCAAAATGGTCGGCAACAACGACAACAACAGACCGATATCGACGCCGCGACCGGCGACAATGGCCAGCGTAAAACCGGGCTTCTCGCCAAGGCGCTGATACAGCGCGCGCGTCAGCACGCCATTCGCGTCGGCGACGTAGTACTTGCCGTTGTCGGCATCGATACCAGCACCGCGTCCGCTGTCAGTCCGACCGTCGCCACTTTTTGTTGATCGAGCGCGCTGAATAAATAAGACGCTTCACGCTCGTGCTGCAACCACGGCGTCGCATCCTGCCGCATCGCGTGAATGGTCGGGTTCAAGCTGCTGGGCGCGGCGACGGGCTGGCTCGGTCGCAGAAAAATTGCGACAGTCGCCACCGTCAGCAGCGTGGCGAGGAGGGCGGCAATGCGCCACTGGCGCTTGTTCAGGGGATTTCTCGGCATGGCAGCAGGAGTTCGCAAAAAGGTTAAGGCGGAATGCGCGAACTGAAAGTCTAGTCGGCAAATCCGACTTGGAAATCCGTAGTTACCGCCATGCGACGGTATCGATGCTTTTTCGCGCTTAATTAGTTGTCGTTGGCCTTTATAGAAAGAGGGCCACGTCTTATAGAAAGAAGACGGCGCCGGCCGAAGTCCATGGCTCGGCGTTTACGGGTTGGCGACGCCATGGTTCTATAGGCGTCCCGTTACTGGAGATTTCTCATGCCGCTGGATTCCGAACTGCAAATTTTCGAACGATTCGCGCTGCCGGATTTTGCCGATATCGTCGGCGTGCGCCGCTGGGCGCAGAGTTTTTCGGCGATGGCGGGGCTACTGCCGGCCGAGCTGACGCGCGATATCGAAATCAGCGACCAGACTATTCCGGGGCCAGCCGGCGCCCCAGCGGTTTCGGTGCGCATTTATCGACCGCTGTCGACGCTGACCAGCGCGGCGCCGGTGCTGCTGTATTTTCATGGCGGCTCGTTCGTGATGGGCGATCTCGATACCGATCACCGCCCCTGTTTGCAGTACGCCCGCGATGCGCGCGCCGTGGTGGTGTCGGTGCAATATCGGCTGGCGCCCGAGCATCGCTTTCCGGCGGGGGTTGAGGATTGCTACGCGGCATTGCTGTGGCTCGCGCACAATGCAGTGGAGCTCGGCATCGATACGCAGCGAATTGCGGTCGGCGGCAGCAGCGCCGGCGGAACACTGGCGGCGTCGGTGGCGATCATGGCGCGCGACCGCAACGGCCCGGCGCCGGTGCTGCAACTGCTGATTTATCCGGCGTTCGATGATCGCATGACGGCGCAGTCGATCAATGGCGCGGAGCGGCGTTATGGTGTGACGCGTGGCGTGGTCGGACATATGTGGCGGCATTATTTGGGCGAATCCGGCATCGCGTCTTCGCCGTACGCGGCGCCGGCGCGCGTCACCGATTTAACCGATTTGGCGCCGGCCTATATCGAAGCGGGTGAGCTCGATCCGCTGCGCGACGAAACCATCGATTACGCGCTGCGGTTGTTGCAGGCTGGGGTTTCCACTGATTTGCGCGTGCTGGCGGGTGCGCCGCATGCATTCGATATGGTGACGACGGCAGCCATCACGCAGCGTGCTTTTGCCGATCGCGCCGTCGCGCTGCGCAACGCATTCGCGCAATAAAAGTGCTCGCCAAAAATAAGTAGATGCTTAGAGGCAAGAGGTAACAACAGCGCGGCGATTTTTTGCCGGGGATTAATTGCATATTCGAAACGCGCGACTGTTTATTTTTTGGTGAGCTATTTCGCGCGAAATTATTGTCACGCGAATTTAGGTTTTAACAAATGTTTTCCAGCGCGCTAGCGCGTCTTTAATACCAAGGTGCTTCATGAGTGATTTACCGCCGTGCCCCAGCTGCAATTCCGAATATACCTACGAAGACGGCGGCAATTTCGTCTGTCCCGAATGCGCGTATGAATGGCCCAAAATTGCAGCGGTGCAAAACGATGCCGTTGAAAAAAGTGTGCGCGATGCCAGCGGCACCGTGTTGAACGATGGCGATACGATTAGCGTCATTAAAGATTTGAAAATAAAAGGCACGTCGTCCGTGGTGAAAGTCGGCACCAAAGTAAAAAATATTCGTCTGGTCGACGGCGACCACAATATCGATTGCAAAATTGACGGCATCGGCGCGATGGCATTGAAATCGGAATTCGTGCGCAAGGTTTAATTGAAGTTTGGAAAAGCACCCAGGCGCTATTTAGGTTGAAAGGCCGCGCTAACAGCAAACACTTTCCACTTCGTCACCGAGCCATTGAATGAAATTATTAATGCATATAGCGGACGACGCTGGAGATATAGCGTATTTGCAGAGGATTATTAAAACGCAGTCGAATGATTATTTGGATTGGAACAATGGTTTAATCGACCGGTCGGAACCTATTTGCAAGTGCGCTTCGATAAATGGCACTTTCTAAAAGAATTCAGCGGAACCCAATTAGCGCCTTCGACAACTTTGATGGCGTTGTATCGACCCCTTAAACGAGAGGAAATAACATGCGTAAAATTACGGTACTTGTCGGTAGTCTGCGTGAAGGGTCCAACAGCGGCAAATTGGCCAAGGCATTGGAAAAACTCAGTGCCGAACATTTTGAATTTCACTACCCCGATCTCAACCTGCCGCTTTACAACGAGGATCTGTGGAAAAATCCGCCAGCGAGCGTGCTGAAATTGAAAGCCGATCTGGCCGCCACGGATGCTGTGCTTTTCGTCACGCCCGAATATAACCGCTCGATTCCTCCCGTTATTAAAAACGTCATCGATTGGGGCTCGCGTCCGTGGGGACAAAGCTCGTGGAAAAATAAACCCGTGGGCATCGTCGGCAGCTCCCCCGGCGCCGTTGGATCTGCCGCAGCGCAATCGCATTTGCGTAGCATCCTGGTCACGCAAGACGTATTTTTATTGGGCGCGCCCGAAGTTTATTTCGTGTTCAAGCCCGACTCTATCGACGATCAAGGCACAGTTGCCGATGAGGGCTCGAAAAAATTTCTGAAAAGTTATACCGATCGCTTCGCGCAGTGGATAGAGATTGTTAGCAAATAGCGCCGAATAAATAATCTGAGATTTTGCTGCAATATTTTTTGCAGCATCATGTTCGCAGTAACGCTTCGAAGGAGACCACCATGACCCAACCACAAAAAGCCACAGCCTATTTATTGTCGGGCTGCCCGTTCTGCTTCAAGTTTTTATTATTTATGACTGAAGCAAAATTGCTCGATCAGATCGAAATCAGCGTAGTCGATCCGCAAAATCCGGCCACCGAACATTTGAAAAATAAAATTGCCGACGCGACGCAGGCGAAGGCTTCGTTTCCAGCGGTTGAAATCGAGCCCGGCGTTTTCAAATTGGATTCCGATAAGCTGATCGAATATTACGCGGAAAAAAATAATGTACCTAAAGAGTTGCCGGTGTTGTCGTTCTACAAAGACGGTCTATTTACGCAGTACGTTAATTTGTACAAAGAAAATATCGCGTTGAAGCAGCAGGTCAAAGACGCGGGCTGATATAAAAATAGATTCGTGCCCCATTCTTCCTATTCAATCACGTAAAGAAATAGGAGCGGCCACTGTGGCCGCTTTTAGTCCGGCGGCGGCAACGAATCGGCATCTTGCAGATAGCTAAGATTGCCATCGCGTTACAGGTTGGTGAAACGTCATTTGTCCGCAACTATTTCTGATAAATTAATGCGCTGAAAATACAGAAAAATAATCGCCGAATTCATAAAAATTAATTTCTATGCGGGAGATTCACTATGCGCGCCGTGCGTTTTCACGATTACAGCGGATTGTCAGGCCTACGTTATGAAGAGGCGCCGAAACCGGTACCGCGCGACAATGAAGTGTTGATTCGCGTGCACGCTGCTGGGGTAAATCCATTCGATCGCTACGCCATCGAAGGTTACGTAAATCAATACGTGCAATTCCAATTGCCGGCGGTGTTGGGCCGCGATGTGTCGGGAGTGATTGAACAAGTCGGTGCCGATGTGCGCGATTTTAAAATCGGCGATGCGGTATACGGTCAGACCGATCCGATTTCGCACGGCACTTTTGCCGATTACACCTGCATGGAAGATTTTCGCGTTGCGAAAAAACCGGAATTTTTAAGCCACATTGAAGCGGCCTCGCTGCCCAATGTATTGCTCGCCGCGTGGGATGGATTGTTCTCGAGCGAATCGGGCTTGAATTTGCAACCGGGCCAAACTGTATTAATTCATGGCGCCGCCGGCGGTATCGGTAGCGTTGCCGTGCAATTGGCGAAATGGCGCGGCGCGATTGTTATCGGTACGGCATCGACTGCAAATGTCGCGTGGTTGCAAGAATTGAACATTGCGGTAGCGCTGGATTATTCGAGCCCCGATTGGCAAACGAAAGCCGGGCGCGTCGATGGCGTGCTTGATACTGCAACCGGCGAAATGGCCGAGCAATTATGTGCGTTGATTAAACCCGGCGGCGCTTACGTTGGTTTGCGCGGCGCGTTGCCGGCAGAGTTTATCGAAAAACAAAAAGCAGCCAGTGTGCGGTGCGCAACGGCAAGCGGTCCGGCCAGTATTCATGAATATCCGCAAATGGCCGCAGCTGTCGAACAGAAAGTCGTTAAGCCATTAATCAACGCGGTTTATCCGATGGCGCAATTTCACGACGCATTGCAACGCATCACCGAGCGCCATACGCGCGGCAAAATTGTGTTGCAGCTTATCGAATAGATAAATTAAGCGGCCGCGTTTTGCGGTTGCATCTCTACAGTCCGAAAATTAATTAATCGCATGGCGCCGGTTACATGCCACAACGCAATACAAAAAATAAATCGATACGGGCAGACGCATGTCCGTGCGGAAGCGGCAGCAATTACACGCAGTGTTGCGGTCGATTACATAATGGCGAACCAGCGAGCAGCGCGGAAGCATTGATGCGCTCGCGCTACGCCGCGTTTGCATTAAATCTACCCGAATATATTGCGCGCAGCTGGCACAGCTCCACGCGTCCTTTGCTTGATCAATTGCGGGCCTCAGGTAGCGACGCATCGCACTGGATCGGTTTAAAAATAAAACGCCACACAATAATCGACGCAGATCATGCACAGGTTGAATTTACCGCACGCTACAAAATTGCCAGCCGTGCGTATGTATTGCAAGAGACGAGTAATTTCGTTCGCGAAAATGATCATTGGTTTTATGTGGATGGAAGGATAGAAAGTTAATCGAGAATCCTATTTTATTGCCGATTCAGCACGGCAAAAAAAGCCGCCTCAAGGGCGGCTCTTTATTATCACTGCTTAGCGCGAATTAACTTTTCGCCAATTCTGCCTCTACTGCTTTAGCAATGCGTTCGTCTTCTGGCGCGATATCCGGCGCGAAACGATTGACGACTTCACCTTTGCGGTTCACCAGAAATTTCTCAAAATTCCACATCACGTCGGTGTCGTTTTTCGGTGCGAGATTATTTTTTTCGAGAATCTGCAGCAGTTGACTGTCGGCATTTTTTTCGGCTTTCGGTTTAGCCGCGACCAATTGGCGATACAGCGGATGCGTATCGTCGCCGGTTACGGAAATTTTTTGTGCTAATGGAAATTGCACGCCGAAATTACCGCGACAAAATTCAACGATTTCGTCGTTGCTGCCGGGCTCTTGCGCGCCGAAATTATTGGCGGGAAAACCAAGTACGACCAGACCGCGTTCGCGATTGGCTTCGTACAATTTTTCCAAGCCTTCGTATTGCGGTGTCAGACCGCAAGCGGAGGCAACATTGACAATCAGTACGACCGAGCCTGTGTAATCGCTTAACGAGGCATCGCTGCCGTCCATTTTTTTGAAGGAAATTTGCGAAAGTGCATTGCTCATTTGAGAACTCCTTGGTTGTGATTGAGTTACTGTAAAAATAATTATTCGATTGTTTGGCGCAGGTGCTGCAATTGAATACGCAGCGCCGATAATTCGCTGAGCGGAAGATCAATTTGACACGCGAGTGCGCCGGGAATTTCCAACGCGTGTTCGCGCAACTTTAAGCCGGCGGTCGTTAAAGAAACCACGACGCGCCGTTCATCGTCTGCATCGCGCAGACGACTGACAAAGCCATTGCTTTCCATGCGTTTTAACAGTGGCGTCAGCGTACCGGAATCCAAGTCCAGCGCTCGGCCCAATTCGCCGACGCTGCGCGCGTCGTGTTCCCACAACACCAGTAGCACCAGATATTGCGGATAGGTAATACCGAGCTCGGCCAACAGCGGTTGATACAAGCGCGTGATGCGGTTGCTGAGGGCATATAGCGCGAAACATAGCTGATTATCCAGCTTCAACAGCTGCGCGCGTTTGCTAGATGGAACTGTCATTTTTTGTGCTTTGGGCATGCGCGCGCGGTCTTTGATTGTGAAGCTTGTATCGAGGCAATTTATATTGCACACAATTTAATTGCAAACAATTTTATACGGGCTGTGCATCAAACCTGATGCGACGGCATGCAGGTGTAAAAAGGCGTGCGCTTCACTGACCCGATAATTAAAGCCAAGCAACGTAAGGGTAATGATTGTTCGTAGCGTGCATCAATTTGGGCCTGCGGCTATTGTCCGAATGACAAATAGTATCGCTGGCGTTTGCTGCGGCAGCGCGCAAAAATCGAAGCCCTTCGCGATTCAATAATCTAATAAGGAGTGCCCATGTCGCTCGATCGTTACATCACCCTCGGCCGTTCCGGTTTACGCGTCAGTCCGCTCTGTCTCGGCACGATGACTTTCGGTGAGGACTGGGGCTTTGGCGCCAGCGCTGAGGACAGTCATCGCATTTTGGACCGCTTTACCGAGCGCGGCGGCAATTTCGTCGATACCGCGAATGCGTACAACAACGGCCACTCGGAAAAAATCATCGGCGATTACTATCGCGGTGACGTGGCCAAACGTCAGCAATTGGTGATCGCTACGAAATTTTTCGGAGGGATGAGTAAAAACGATCCGAACTCCGGCGGCGCCGGCCGTAAAAATATTATCTGGTCCTGCGAGGAGTCGCTGCGTCGCTTGAACACCGACTACATCGATCTGTATTGGATGCATTGCTGGGACTATCACACGCCGATTGAGGAGACGATGCGCGCACTCGACGATTTGGTCAGTGCCGGCAAAATTCGCCACATCGGTTTTTCCAATACGCCGGCGTGGAAAGTCACGCAGGCGCAGCTGTTGGCCGATCGCCATAGCTGGGAGCGCGTGATTGCCGTACAGCTCGAATATTCGCTGCTTGAGCGCACCATTGAAAGCGACATGATGCCGATGGCGCGCGAGTTGGGGTTGGGTATTACGCCGTGGAGTCCGCTGCGCGGTGGATTATTATCCGGCAAATACCGGCGCGGTTTGCAGCAAGAGCCGAGTCGCTCGTGGTCGCGCGGGAATTTGGATGATCGCTGTTACGACGTGATTGAAGTCATCGTGCAAATTGCCGAAGAAATCGGTTCGACGCCATCGCGCGTAGCGTTGCAATGGGTCTGCGCGCAGCCGGGTATAACGTCGCCAATTATCGGCGCGCGCACATTGCAGCAGCTCGATGATAATTTGCAGTCGCTCGACGTCACGTTAAGTGCAGAACATTTAAAACGACTGAACGAGTTGACCACGCCCGCGCTGCAGTTTCCGGCGAGCTACATTCAAACGTCGGCGCTATTTAGAAATGCGGGCATGACGGTAAACGGCGAAACCGCGCCGGATAGCGCGATGATGGCAGCCGAAAAATATTGAGGAATAAATTAGACAGAAGTATGCAAAAAATTCCCGCGCTGGGTAACCGGCGCGGGAATTTTTACTCAGAATAAAACGCGGCAGCTAATCGTGCCGCTGACTTGCAGTAATTTTTCCAACGCCAATTCGCTATACGCCTGATCGACATCCATCACCACGTAGCCGACATGCTCGTTGGTTTGCAGATACTGCGCGCTGATATTGATGCTGTTGTCGGAAAATACTTTGTTGATCGCCGTCATCACGCCTGGAATATTTTTATGCACGTGCAGCAGACGATGCTTGCCGGGATGCGAGGGCAGCGCGACTTCCGGAAAATTCACCGAAGTGGTCGTGGTGCCGGTATCGCTGTAGCGCACCAATTTTTCCGCCACCTCCAGACCGATATTTTCCTGCGCTTCCTGCGTCGAGCCGCCGATATGCGGCGTTAAAAATACATTGTCGAATTTGCGCAGCGGCGAAATAAATTCGTCGTCGTTCGAACGCGGCTCGACCGGGAACACATCGATAGCGGCGCCGCCGATATGTTTGCTTTCCAATGCCGCCGCCAGCGCGTCGATATCGACCACGGTGCCGCGCGAGGCATTGATTAAAATAGCGCCGGGTTTCATCGCCGCAATTTCGCGCGCGCCGAACATGTTTTTAGTCGATGCAATTTCCGGCACATGCAGCGTGACGATGTCCGAGCACGCGAGTAATTCATCGAGCGAGCCTTTCTGCACCGCGTTGCCCAGCGGCAATTTGGCGACGACATCGACGAAGCACACCTTCATGCCGAGCGATTCGGCGATCACCGACAACTGCATGCCGATGCTGCCGTAACCGATGATGCCGAGCGTCTTGCCGCGAATCTCATACGCGCCATCGGCATTTTTCTGCCATTCGCCGCGATGCGCCGCCGCATTTTTTTCCGCGATACGGCGCAACAATAAAATCGCTTCGGCGATGACGAGTTCGGCAACGCTGCGCGTGTTCGAATACGGCGCGTTGAAAACGACCACGCCGTGCTCGATCGCCGCGCGCAAATCCACTTGATTGGTGCCGATGCAAAAACAGCCGACCGCGATCAGTTTTTCCGCCGCTTCGAATACGTCGCGCGTCAATTGCGAGCGCGAGCGAATGCCGACGAAATGCGCATTGCGGATCGCCGCTTTCAATTCGGCTTCAGGCAGTGCTTTTTTGTGGTACTCGATATTCGAATAACCGGCGGCCTGCAAATTATCTATGGCGGTTTGGCTCACGCCTTCCAGCAAGAGAAATTTGATTTTGCTTTTGTCGAGCGAGGTCTTCGCCATCGGAAACTCCGTGCAGTCTGGCCGGGAAAACGGGGGCGCTATGGTATCATGGCCGCCGCTTTTGAGCGCTGCGGCACGCTGCTTTAGTCCCGCCGCGACTGCCTGTATTGCAACAGTCTTCACGAGGTTTTCGCATGTCTTCGACCGCATCGACCAACGCGGCTAATTCCATTGTCACGCAGCTTTCTGCATTGATCGGCGCCGCCAATGTCAGTACCGCCGCCGACGATTTAGAGCGTTGCGGGCGCGACTGGACCAAGGCCTTTGTGCCCAAGCCATTGGCAATTGTGTTTCCGCGCAGCGTCGAACACGTGCAGGCGGTGGTGAAGCTCGCCAATGCGGAACAGTTTGCGCTGGTGCCATCGGGCGGTCGCACCGGTTTATCCGGCGGCGCGGTGGCGACCAACGGCGAAGTGGTGGTCGCGCTCGATTACATGAACAAAGTGCTCGCGTTCGATGCGATCGACCGCACCGTGATCTGCCAGGCCGGTGTCGTCACCGAGCAATTGCAGCAATTCGCCGAAGAAAAAGGCCTGTATTACCCGGTTGATTTTGCCTCGGCCGGTTCGTCGCGCATTGGCGGCAATATCGCCACCAACGCCGGCGGCATCAAAGTGATTCGCTACGGCATGACGCGCGAGTGGGTGCTCGGTTTGAAAGTGGTGACCGGCGCGGGCGAGATTCTCGAACTGAATCGCGGCCTGATTAAAAACAACGCGGGTTACGATTTGCGCCAATTGTTTATCGGTGCGGAAGGCACGCTCGGCATTATTGTCGAGGCGACGATGAAGCTGACGCGCCAGCCGAAGAATCTCACCGCGCTGGTGCTCGGCGTGCCAACTTTCGCCAATATCATGGATGTGTTGCATACATTCCAGGGCAAACTCGACCTCACCGCGTTCGAATTTTTCTCTGATAAAGCGCTGGCGAAAGTGGTCGCGCACAGCAATCTGCAAAAGCCGTTCGAGACGCCCGCCGCATTTTACGCACTGCTCGAATTCGAAAATCTCAATGAAGAAATCGAAGCGCAGGCGATGGCATTGTTCGAGCATTGCGTCGAGCAGGGCTGGGTGGTCGACGGCGTGATGAGTCAGAGCATCGAACAACTGCAAAATTTGTGGCGCCTGCGCGAGGATATTTCGGAAACGCTGTCGCGCTGGACCCCGTACAAAAACGATATCGCCACGGTGATTTCCAAAGTTCCGGCGTTCATTGCCGAAGTCGATGCGCTGGTAAATCGCGAATACCCGGATTTCGAAATCGTCTGGTTTGGCCATATCGGCGACGGCAACGTGCATTTAAATATTCTGAAACCCGATGCACTCAGCGTCGCCGAGTTTCACGAAAAGTGTCACCACGTGTCGAAATGGGTTTTCGAAATCGTGCAGAAATATGAAGGCAGTGTGTCCGCCGAACACGGTGTCGGCCTGCTGAAAAAAGACTATTTACACTTCGGCCGCAGCGCCGGCGAAATCGCGCTAATGAAGCAAATCAAACTCGCGTTCGATCCGAACCGGGTGATGAATCCCGGCAAAATTTTCGATTGAAGTTTGTGTTGTCGAGACGTGGGTATGTCGAGAAGGGCATCGAGAAATGAAAAGTCCGCAGCAATTGCGGACTTGTTCGGAACGATCAGGCAATAAATTTATATGAGGCGGTGGGGCTGCGCGGCATGCGGGTGACGCCGGCTGCGACTAATTGCTCCTCGAGGAACAAGCGGATTTCTTGCGATGTTTCCATCTTCATTACGCTATCGAGCAGCTTCTTCGCGTCGCTAAAACTGATATTGCGAATCACCGATTTCACTTTCGGCAGGTTGGTCGCGTTCATCGACAACATGTCGTAGCCCATCGCCAACAATAAAACCGCCGCCGCCGGATCGCCGGCCAACTCGCCGCAAATGCTGACCTGTTTGCCTTCGGCATGGCCGTCGGTGACGACTTTTTGCAACGCCTGCAATACGGCCGGGTGATAGGCGTGATACAGATCGGCGACGCGAGCATTGTTGCGATCGACCGCCAGTAAATATTGCGTCAAATCGTTCGAGCCGACCGACAGAAAACTTACGCGCCGCGCGAGTTCGCGCGCCTGATAAACGGCCGACGGCACTTCAACCATCACGCCGATCGGCGGTAATTCCAGTTGTAATCCTTCTTCGAGCAATTCGTCGTGCGCGCGATAAATTAATTGCAGCGCGTCGTCGAGCTCCTGCACGTTGCTGACCATCGGCAACATGATGCGCAAATTATTCAGGCCTTGGCTGGCCTTCATCATCGCGCGCACTTGCACCAAAAAAATTTCCGGGTGATCGAGCGTTACGCGAATGCCGCGCCAGCCGAGGAATGGATTCGCCTCCTCGATCGGGAAATACGGCAGCGATTTGTCGCCGCCGATATCGAGCGTGCGCATCGTCACTGGCAGCGGCGCGAACGGCTCTAATTGTTGCCGATAAATCGCGCGCTGCTCTTCTTCGCTGGGAAAACGGTCGCGCAATAGAAAAGGTACTTCGGTGCGATACAGACCGACACCTTCGGCGCCGCGTTCAAGCGAGCGCACCACGTCGGCCATCAAGCCGGTATTCACCCACAGCGGAATGCGGTGGCCGTCGGTGGTTTCGCAGGGCAAATCGCGCAGCGATTCGAGCTCTTTGGAAATCTGCTGCTCTTCGGCGGCAATGGCTTGAAACTGCGCGCGCAATTCGGGCGGCGCGTTGTAATGCACCATGCCGTTGTAGCCGTCGAGAATCAGTTCGGCCCCTTCGACCTGGGTGAACGGCAAATCGAGGCAGCCCATTACGGTGGGAATCCCCATCGCCCGCGCCAGAATGGCGACGTGCGAGTTGCCTGAACCTTGCACGGATACTAGGCCCACGAGATTTTCTTTCGGCACATCGCCGAGCATCGATGCGGTGAGCTCTTCGCCGACCAATACCGCGCGCTTGGGATACACCACCGGATCGGTATCGGCTGCCTGTAAATACGCGAGGAGACGGCGGCCGAGGTCTTTCACATCGACCGAACGCTCCTGCAGATAGCGGTCTTCCATCATCTCGAAGGTGCGCACATGGGCGAGAATGACTTGGCTTAGCGCGCCTTGCGCCCATTCGCCGCCGCGGATTTTTTCGACGACTTCGGCAGGCAGCGCGTTGTCGTCGAGCATCGCCAGATACACATCGAACAGCGCTTGTTCTTGCGGGGCGAGGCGATCGGAGAGCTTGCTGCTGAGATCCTGCACATCCTTGCGCACCGCGATCAGGCAGTCGTTGAAGAAGTGCAGCTCCTCTTCGACATTGGTGCTGACGCGATGCGGCACCGCGTACAAATCGGCCGGCGGCGATACCACCACGGCGTGGCCGATGGCGATGCCGGACGCGCCGGGCACGCCCTGGAAGCGCGCGCTGCCGGAGGTTTTCACGCCGCTCTGATCGATATGGCTGATCGAGCCGGTCGCCTGCGCGTGGGCGATGACGCCCGCTAATTGCGCGGAGCAGGTGACGAGGAATGCCTCTTCGCGCTCGTCGAAACGGCGCCGCTCGACCTGTTGCACGACAAGCACACCGAGCACGCGGCGCTGGTGAATAATCGGTACGCCGAGGAATGAGCTGTAACGCTCCTCGCCGATGCCGGGCAGAAAACGGAAATTGGGCTGCGCTTCGGCGTCGTCGGTATTCAGCGGCTCTTCGCGCGTCGCCACCTGGCCGACCAAACCTTCGGCGGCGCCGAGGCTGACCTTGCCGATGAAATCGGGATTGAGACCTTCGTTGGCCATGAACACGAAGCGTTCGGTGTCGGGGTCTCGCAGATATACCGTGCATACTTCCGTGCCCATGACCTCGCGCACGCGACTGACGATGACATCAAGCGCGGTTTGCAGATCTTTGGCGCCGTTGACCTCCTGCACAATGTTGCGCAGGGCGTCGAGCATGCTGGTTCTTCTTTCCACGTTCTGTCCTGGCGAAAAAGGCTGGCGGAAAAGCTTGGGCGCGATGCTTAACCCGAACTAACAAGTTTACTGTGGCGCACGGACAGCTCTTTCATTGCGCGTCGATAGACCTCGCGCTTGAACGACACTACCTGTCCCAGCGGATACCAATAACTGACCCAGCGCCAATGGTCGAATTCGGCCTTGTCGCCGCAATCCATGCGCACTTCGCCATCTTCCGCCAACATGCGCAGTAAAAACCATTTTTGTTTTTGACCGATGCAAATCGGCCCATCGCCGCCGCGGCGCACCAAGCGCTCCGGCAAACGGTAACGCAACCAACCGCGCGTGCAGGCGAGCAATTCGACGTGATCCGGCAGCAGCCCGATTTCTTCGTGCAACTCGCGATACAGCGCTTCTTCCGGCGCTTCGTTGGCGTTGATGCCGCCCTGCGGAAATTGCCACGCGTCCTGGCCGACTCGCCGCGCCCATAGCACTTCGCCGAGCGTATTCGCTACCACGATGCCTACATTGGGACGGAAACCGTCGGTGTCGATCACGGCAATCTCTTTTATTAATGAATTCGTAAAGTAAGTCGACGGCATTGTTCCATAAATACAGAGAGCTCCACAAATGCCGAGACACGCGCCAACACGCGCGATTTGGCAAATATCGCGCAGTGAACAATCGCGCGCGGAGAGGTATTCTGTGCGGCTTCGTAAATCCCGAGGTTAAACGCAGTGGCTCTGGCAATTTTCGATCTCGACAATACCTTGCTCGACGGCGATAGCGATCACGCCTGGGGCGAGTTTCTGGTGCGCAAAGGTATCGTCGATGGTGCCGAATACCGCGCCGCCAACGATCGCTTTTATCGCGAATACCAAAACGGCACGCTCGATATTCACTCCTATCTCAGTTTCGCGTTGCAGCCATTGACGCGTCACAGCGCCGACGAGCTGCGCGAACTGCACGCCGAATTCATGCGCACGATGATCGCGCCGATGCGCTTGCCGAAAGCCGACGCGCTGCTCGCCGAGCACCGCGCGCGCGGCGATTTCCTGCTGATCATCACCGCCACCAACGCCTTCATCACGCGGCCGATTGCCGACAGCCTTGGCGTCGATGCAATTCTGGCCACCGAGCCGGAAGTGATCGGCGGCCGCCACACCGGCAATATCGTTGGCAGCGCGTGTTTTCGCGAAGGCAAGGTCACCTGTCTGGACGAGTGGTTGCAGGCGCATCCGTATGATCTGCGCGACGCCAGCTTTTACAGCGATTCGCAGAACGATTTGCCGCTGTTGAATAAAGTCGGCAAGCCGGTTGCGGTCGATCCCGACGATATGTTGCGCGCGGCCGCCATCGAAAATGGCTGGCCGGTTATTTCGCTGCGGAATTGAAATTATGTTGATCGTTATTTCGCCGGCGAAGACGTTGGATTTCGACACCAAGCCGGTGACGCGCAAATTTACCCAGCCCGACTTTCTCGATGAGTCGCAAATGCTGATCGACCGTCTGCGCGAATTCGATCCGGCGCGGATCAGCGCGTTGATGTCGGTCAGCGACAATTTGGGCGAATTGAACCATCGCCGCTTCATGAATTGGGCGCCGCCGTTCGATCTGAAAAACTCGAAACAGGCGCTGCTCGCTTTTCGCGGCGATGTTTATACCGGTCTCGATGCCGATAGTTTCAGCGCGGCGGATTTCACCTTCGCGCAAAAACACCTGCGCATTTTGTCCGGGCTGTATGGCCTGCTGAAGCCGCTCGATCTGATGCAAGCGTATCGGTTGGAAATGGGTACGGCGCTCGACAATGTACGCGGCGCGAATTTGTATTCGTTCTGGGGCGAGCGCATCACCGACGAATTAAATAGCGTGCTGAGTCGGCAGAAAAAACCGTTGCTGATTAATCTCGCCTCCCAGGAATATTTCAAAGCCGTTCATCCGAAACAACTGGCCGCGCCGGTGATAACGCCCATATTTAAGGAGCGCAAGGGCGACACTTACAAAATCGTCAGCTTCTTTGCCAAGAAGGCACGCGGGCTGATGAGCGCTTACATCATCAAACAGCGTCTGCAGGAGGCCGAGGCCATCAAGGAATTCGACAGCGATGGCTATCGTTTCAATCCGCAACAGTCTCGTGCCACGGAATGGGTTTTCACTCGCGATTCATCCAGCGAATGAAACCCGCGATCAACCGGTGACGTTTAAGTCACCGCAACGGCAGTGATGCCAGAGAGACGGTGACGTGACAGCGGTCTGTGTTTTATACAGTAGTTATTTCTCCCCTCATTCGATGCGCGCGCGGCTGGCACTGCTCACCGCCCGCATTCATTGCGAGCTGCGCAACGTCGATCCCGCGCATCTGCCGACCGCGGTCGACAACGTGCCGCTGCTGCAATTGCCGAATGGCAAATTGATCGACGACAGTTTCGCCATCATGCAATGGTCGATTGCGCGGCGCTCGGAGCTGGCGTTATGGCCGACGATTCATGTGCGTCAGCAATCGATTGAAAATCTGGTGCGCATTATCGACGGCCCGTTCGCCGAAGCTACCGAGCGTTACGCCGATGCCCATCGCGGCTTTAGTGCCGAAGTATTGCGCGCGCGTGGCGATGCCGAAATCGTGCTGGCGCAACTCGAAGCGCGCCTGGCGCGCAGCCAGCATCTGGTCGGCGATCAGGAAACCGTCGCCGATCTGGCGATGCTGCCGTTCATTTATTGCTTCGCCGAAATCGATCGAACCTGGTTCGATATTTCGCCGTATCGGCAGGTGCGGGCGTGGCTGGCGCGCTACAACGACAACCCGAACTGGCAGCAAACGCTGCGGCGCGCGGCGCCGTGGCGCGCCGATGGCCAGCCGGTATTTCTGATGGCGCAACGCGCGGAACCGGACGGCTCGCGTATTTCCGCGTAACGGCAGCGCGTTCGCGTCCAACGCAGCCGTCAACTAAGCTGATGGTTCCCCCTAAAGCAACGTTGCGGCCGCCGATATCTAATGCAAGTGCTCAAATTTCTCGTCGTCGACGATGCCACTTTTATCCGCGATATGGTCAAGAAGCAGCTGCGCGATTTTTATCCGGGCTGCCAAATCACCGATGCGCCGAGTGCCGTGCGCGCGCAAGTTCTGCTGAAAACCCAACGCTTCGATCTGATCCTGTGCGATTGGGAAATGCCCGAGATGAGCGGCGAGGAATTCCTGCGTTGGCTGCGCGCGCATCCCGAGCACAATGCAGTGCCGTTCATCATGGTCAGCAGTCGCGGCGAGCGCGATTTCATCGTCAAGGCCGTGCAGGCTGGCGTCAGCGATTACCTCGGCAAGCCGTTCAAGCCGGAAATGCTGTTCGCCAAGGTCAACAAGGTGTTGCATAAAGCCGGCATCGAAACCCAACCGTCGAATCGCGCGTCGGCGTCGACTCAGGGCATCGCCGGCGCCAGCATCGCCGCGCTCACCGGCCATAAGCCAATCACGCCCGCCGCACCCGGCCCGGCCGCAGTGCTACCCGCTGCCTTCGGTGCGAAAGCCGCAGCTGCACCGGCTCCCGCCAAAGCAAAGACCGTCGCGCGCGGTCAGGCGCAATTGCACTTCGCCAATTTCAATACGCAATGCGTGGTGAAAGATGTGTCGCTGCAATTGCTGAGCGGCATCATCAAGCGCGAGGAACATCTGCCGGCGATTCTGGAGCCGGTGGTGATTTCGATTTTCGAGCTCGATGGTGACAGCGTGGCGCGCTTAAACGGCTATGTGCACAGTATTCAGGCGGCGGAAAACCGCATCGATGCTGGCGTGCTGAAGTTGGTAATCCGCTTCGTCGACGACGATCCAGCCAAATTGGACTTATTATCGCGCTACATTGAAAAACTCTGACCGCGCGAGATCCCCATTCCAGTGACCGAAAAACCCTTTTCCCAAGCCTGTGAAAACAACAAACGACCGCTGCTGGGCGTGCTGGCACCCGCTTTTCGCGAGGTCGACAGCGTGCTTGAAATCGGCAGCGGTACCGGTCAGCACGCGGTGTTTTTCGCCGCGCACATGCCGTGGCTGCGCTGGCAGCCAAGCGACCGCGCCGAGAACCTGCGCGGCATTCGCGCCTGGTGCGCCGACGCGGCATTGCCAAATCTCGATGTACCGTTGGAGCTCGATGCGAGCTGGCCGCAGTGGCCGGTGGCAGAGGTCGCGGGCGTTTTTTCCGCCAATACCGCGCACATCATGAGCTGGGCGCAGGTCGAGCTATTTGTTGCCGGCGTCGGGCGCACGCTGCGCGATAACGGCGTGTTCTGCCTGTACGGCCCGTTCAATTACGGCGGCGCTTATACCAGTGCCAGCAATGCCCACTTCAACAGTTGGTTGCAGCAGCGCGATGCGCTGTCCGGTATCCGCGATTTTGAAGCCGTCGACGCACTGGCACGCTCCGCAGGTCTGGTCCTGCAGGCTGATCATGCAATGCCGGCGAATAATCGCACGCTGGTCTGGCACAAAATGGCACAGCCTGTGCCTTCCTGAATCGGGTCTGGCATAAAGCCAATGCCGAGCGGCATGGGGGAAACCCGCGATTGACTACACTGTATTTGCACGGCAAAGTGCCCAACCGATTTTTTCGGCCAGCCATTTTTCGCGGTTGGTATTTACGAACAGCAACAAGAGACACGAAACGATGACGTACTGTGTAGCGATGCGTTTGCGCGAAGGACTGGTGTTTTCAGCGGATACCCGCACCAATGCCGGCGTGGATCACCTCGCGACGTTTCGCAAAATGCATGTGTTCGAACGCCGCGGCGAAAGATCCATTGTGCTGCTGACGTCCGGCAATCTGGCGACTTCGCAATGTGTGATCAGCCATTTGTGCGAGCGCATTCAGCACGAAGACCAGATGAATTTGTACACGGTCGGTTCGATGTTCGGCGCCGCGCAATTGATCGGCGACACCATCAACGAAGTGATTGCACGCTCAGAGCTGGGACAGCAAACCGGTGGCGTCGATTTCGGTTTGAATGTTCTGCTCGGTGGGCAAATTGCCGGCGAGCGGCCGCGTCTGTTTCACATTTACCCGCAGGGCAATTTCATCGAGGCCACCGAAGACACGTCGTATTTTCAAATCGGCGAAGTCAAATACGGCAAGCCGATCCTCGACCGCATCATCAATTACGAAACAACTATCAATCAGGCGAGCAAGTGCACACTGATTTCGTTTGACTCGACCATTCGCTCCAATCTGTCGGTCGGTATGCCAATCGATTTCGCCACCTATCGCGAAGACAGTTTTGAATTACACATCGAACGCATTGCTGAAAATGACGAATATTTCCAAAGCCTGCGTCAGGGCTGGGGCAGCGGCCTCAGAAAATTATTCGAACAATTGCCGTAATCGTTAAACGTCGCGCCGAAGTTTTTTCGGCGCGACGGATCAAGCGCAACCATACGAATTAAGAAATAACAGCACGCCGGCCTTCACGTGTTTTTTCAGTGCAGCCAGCGTCGGCTTTTGCGCGACGTTCAACAACACCTTCATATGCGGCTCGCCTTTCATCACCGAAAAAAATTGTTCGCACGCGATTTCATAATCGCTCACTTTTAATTTTTTCTGTTTTACCCACACTTCCAGCAATTCGCGAAACGCACGCTTTACCCGCATCGGTCCCGCTTCGTAAAACAACAATGCACTTTTCGGATCGCGCGGCGATTCGGCTTCGATGGTGCGATGCAACTTAATCGCCGCATCGCTGAGAATCAGACTCATAAAATTAAATCCGATCTGTTCCAGTGCTTCGCGCGGTGGTAACGCGGCCAATTCCAGATAACTTTGAAAAATACTGTGCTGCTCGCACTTGCGTTCGATGATCGCTTTGAACAGCGCATCTTTATCGGCGAAGTGACTGTAAATAGTGAGCTTCGATACCAGCGCGGTTTTCGCCACCGTATCCAGCGAGGTGCGCTCATAGCCCGATTCGAGAAAATGCAATTCCGCCGCGTCCATGATGGCGACACGTTTTTCCGCGCTCTTCGGTCTGCCTTCGGGATTGCGCGAAGGACTTTTTGGCTTAACCAGTTTTTTTGATGTCATGAAAATGTACTAGACAGTTTATTATCTTCAAGTTACTTTACCGGACTGCATAGTAACAAACATCGCGTAAAAACGGTGACGAAGTGAAATTGTTCATCAACTAAATCTGCCGTCGATTTAAAACGTAATGCAAGGAAGGACAGGCGATGAAATTCATTGCGATCAAAATGCTGCACGGCGATGGCGCCAAATATTTGGGTTTAATATTTGGGGTCACCTTCGCAACGTTGCTAATGGCGCAGCAGGTTTCAATTTTTATCGGTTTGATGGCGCGCACGGCGAGTGCAATTTACGACGTGTCCGAATCCGACGTGTGGGTGATGGACCCGCGTGTGCGCTACATCGAAGAAGTTGAACCGCTGCGCGATGTTGAGCTGACCAATGTGCGCAGCGTGCCGGGGGTGGCGTGGGCGGTGCCTTTTTATAAAGGCTTAATCAGCATTCGCATGACCGACGGTTTAACGCAGCAAGTGCAATTGGTTGGGGTCGACGACGTCAGCATGGTCGGCATTTGTCCGAAGATGGTGATGGGCGACGCCAATGTATTGCGGCGACCGCAGGCGGCGATGATGGATAAAAATGGATTTATTTTTACCTGGCCCGATCAACCGTTGGCGCTCGGCAAAGAAATAGAATTGAACGATCATCGCTTAGTTGTCAGTGCCATCTGCAAAGCCAGTCAGACGTTTTTAACATTCCCTCTTTTATATGTGTCGTATGAAACGGCAATGGAAATCACGCCGCCGCAGCGCAATAAAATGTCGTTCGTCTTGGTGAAAGCACAGCCGGGAATTAGCGCTGCCGATCTCGCTACACGCATTCACGACACCACCGGTTTACAAGCCTTAACTAACAACGATTTCGCGTGGCGTTCGATCCGTTACATTTTGCAGCGCACCGGCATTCCGATAAATTTCGGTATCACCATTTTTCTCGGCGTCATTATCGGCGCGGCAATTACCGCGCAAACCTTTTACATTTTCGTTATCGAAAATCTAAAACAGTTTGCCGCGATGAAAGCCATCGGAGTAACCAATGCGCAACTGCTGCGCATGGTGTTACTGCAAACCGTCATTGTCGCCGCGACCGGTTACGGTCTCGGCATCGGCATGACCGCGCTATTTTTTCAGGCGACAAAAGATTTACCGGCAACCGCTGGATTTATTTTGCACTGGCAGGTGATGGGTGGTGTGCTGATTGCAATTTCCGCGATCAGTTTGTTTTCGATTTTATTTAGCCTGCGCAAAGTTTTTAAACTCGATCCCGCGATTGTATTCAGAGGCTGATTCAAGGACGGACTATGACTATTGCCATCGATATTTCGCATCTCAATAAAAGCTTTCCGGTCGGCGACGATGTCGTGCCGGTGTTGCACGATATTTCCGCGCAGGTGCGACTTGGCGAATTGACGATGCTGGTCGGTCCGTCGGGTTGCGGAAAAACCACATTGATTTCGATTCTGTCCGGCATTTTGTCGGCGTCGAGCGGCGATGTCAGCGTGATTGGAAAATCAATATTGAAATTCAGCGATCGCGAAAAAGTATTATTCCGCCGCGAAAATATTGGCTTTATTTTTCAGCAATATAATTTATTGCCCGCGCTTACCGCTGCAGAAAATGCCGCGCTGCCGTTATTGGCAGCCGGCGTTGCAAAAAAACAAGCATTGCAAAAAGCCGTCGACGTACTGAGTGAAATCGGCATGCAGGCGCACACCGAAAAATTGCCGCGACAATTATCGGGCGGACAACAACAGCGCATCGCTATCGCCCGCGCGCTGGTACACAACCCACGTCTAATTGTGTGCGACGAACCAACCGCCGCGCTTGATGCGAAAACCGGTCAGGGCGTAATGGAAATTTTGCGCGACGTCGCCAACGATCAAACCCGTGCGGTGTTAGTCGTCACCCACGACAGTCGTATTTATCGTTTTGCCGATCGCATTCTCGAAATGAGCGATGGCCGTATTGTCGGCGACCATTTGCCCGATAACTTTGTGCACAAGGAGTGATGATGACAAATCCATTGGGAAAATTATTCAGCGTTTTGCGCGGTTGGAAATTACCGTTGCTCGGTGCGGCCGGTCTCGCACTCGCATTAATTACCGTATTCGGTCGCGAACAGGCGCAGGCAAAAACGCCGGCGATCAATCCACCGACATCGCCTTATCAAACTACAGTCGCTGGTATCGGCGTAGTAGAACCGCGCAGCGAAATGCTCGCGCTCGGCACCGAGCTGCCCGGCATTGTGCGCACGATTGATGTAAAGGTCGGCGCAAAGGTTAAGCCGGGCGATTTATTGTTTTCACTCGATCAACGCGATATCGATGCGCAAATAAAAACATTGCAGGCAAATCTAGCAGCGACACGTGTGCAAGCGCAGGATGCCGCCGCGCAATTTGAAAGCATCAGCACCGTGCGCGATTCGCACGCGATTGCCAAAGACGATTTCAATAAACGCCGTTACGCGAGCGAATACGCTAAAGCACGCATCGATGAAATTTCCGCGCAACTGGAACAAGCGCGCGTCACCAAAGAACGTATGAATATTCGCGCGCCCATTGCCGGGCAAATTTTGGAAGTGAATGTACGGCCGGGTGAATTCGCTGCCAACGCCAATCTCGGCCAACCGCTGATGCGTATGGGCGACACCGCGGTACGGCATGTGCGCGTGGAAGTCGATGAAGAAAATGCGGCATTGGTGCGCGCCGATTCGGTGGCGAAAGGTTTTTTGCGCGGCGATACGCAACAAGCGTTGCCGCTGCAGTTTGTGCGCTTTGAACCTTATGCGAAGCTGAAACAAAATCTCGCGGTCGCCGGTCAACGCGTCGATACACGCGTGATTCAAGTTATCTATGCGCTGCCGGAAAAAACACCGCCGTTATTTATCGGTCAGCAACTCGATGTATTTATCGATCGCGCAAATGCGAATCCCACCACGAATTCCAACGCTGAGACAAACAACGCGGCGACAGCGAAAGGAAATGGCTGATGAATAAACGACTGTTAATTTCGAGTGCGTTAATCGTCGCGTTGAGCGGCTGCGCGGCGACGCATGAAAAAACTGCCGCTGCGGATATTAAATTTTCGACGGCGCCTGCTACTAATACACAGCGCTGGTGGCTCGCATTTAATGATCCGCTGATGGATTCATTGGCGGATGAATTAGTTGCGCAAAATATCGATATTAAAATTGCGACGACGCGCGTTACCGAAGCGCGCGCTATTGCGCAGCAAACGCGCGCGCGATTATTTCCCGAGTTGGCGCTGAGCGGTTCCACCACGCGCAGCAATACCAATCCGGGCACGACCGGGCCGGCGACAATTTCGCGCGGTGGTTTCGATGCGGCGTGGGAAGTGGATTTATTCGGCGGGCTGCGTGCGGATACCGATGCGGCGACGGCGCGTGCAATTGCCGCCGGCGAAAATGTAAACGATATTCGCAACAGCGTGGTTGCCGATTTGATGCGCGCGATTATCGAATGGCGGCAGGCCACGCAAACGCTGCAAACGACCAACGCATTGCTCGCCGCGCAGGATCACCAAATTCATTTATTTTCGGTGCGGGCCGAAGCCGGTTTGATCGACACCAGTTTTGTAACGCGCGCGCGCGCCGAGCGCGAACAAACCGCCACGCAAATACCGTTGGCGACGGCGGCGGCATTTGCCGCGCAATATCAAATCGAACGGTTATTGGGAAAACCCAGCAACGCTTTGGCTGACGAATTGCGCAATGTGCGTGAGCAGCAAGTGTCTATTCCGGAATCTAAAACGGTTCTCGACACTTCGATCGATGCGATGCGCGCGCGCCCGGATATTCGCGCGGCGGAAGCGGATCTTAATGGCGCTCGCGCGGATCTCGCCAGTGCGCGCGCGAACCTGTGGCCGAAATTAAATTTAAGCGGATTTTTCGGCGTGCAAGATGTCGCGGGCGGCTTGCTGGTTGCCGACAATCCGCTGTGGTCGATTGGCGCCGGTATTTCCGCACCATTATTTAATTTCGGCAGATTGCATGCAGCGGTCGATGCAGCGGACAGTCGTTCGCAGCGCGCGGTTTCGACTTATGAAAATACTGTGCTCGCCGCGTTGCAGGAAACGCACACGGCGCTCGCCGATTATTTAAATGGATTAAATTCGCTGACTCAGCAAACGGCGGCGTTGCACTACCGGCAGGAAACGGTGGCGTTGGCCGATGAGCGGTTTCGCTTGGGTTTAACCGATATGACAGATTTGACCACGGCGCAGACCGAGCTTAATCGCGCCGCGATTCTGTTGATCGAACGCAACAGCGCGACGGCGATTGCATATATTCGCCTGCAGAAAGCGCTCGCCACCAGCGTGATGGGTGACGACGCGGTCGCCAGCGAATAAGAAGAAAATGAATGGCAAGGAAATCGTTAATGCGACTGTTCGCCCGCGTATTTAAATGGACGCTGTTATTGGCGCTGCTTTTTATCGTCGGTGCGCTCGCCGCATTGGGCGTTAAAGGTTACACGACGTTCGGTCGCGATCCGGCCGGCGCGCGGCTCGCGCAGATCCAACAATCGCCGCAATGGCGCGACGGCAAATTCCAAAATCCGGCGCCCATGTGGAGCGAGATGGGCAGAGCGCTGCGGCAAATGTTCGATGCGGTGCCCGGCGATGTGCCGAGCGAACGCATCGCGGTCGTGCAAGATTCGGCAGCGACATTCGCTACGCCGCCGACAACGGGTTTACGCGTTACCTGGTTCGGTCATTCCTCGACGCTGGTTGAAATCGACGGCGTGAAATTGCTGCTCGATCCGCTCTGGGGCGAGCGCGCGTCGCCGGTCGAATGGGCTGGGCCGGAACGTTGGTATGCGCCGCCGATCGCATTGCGCGATTTGCCGCCCATCGACGCGGTGCTGATTTCGCACGACCATTACGATCACCTCGATCAATTCACTATCGCGGCGATGAAAGACTGGAACACCGTCTTTATCGTGCCGCTCGGCGTCGGTGCCGATCTCGAACATTGGGGCATTCCGAGTCGCCGCATCATTGAGCTGGACTGGTGGCAGGCAACGCAAATTCGCGATGTACTGATCGCGGCCACCCCGGCGCGGCATGCTTCCGGCCGCTTGGTGCTGCAGGCCGATAAAACGCTGTGGGCCGGCTACGCGCTGGTCGGCACGGCGCATCGCGTGTTCTATTCCGGCGATACCGGTTTTCACCCGGCATTGCCCGATGTCGGCACGCGTTACGGTCCGTTCGATCTGGCGTTGATCGAATCCGGCCAGTACGACGCCGACTGGCCCGATTGGCACATGGGCCCGGAGCAGGCGGTTATCGCGGCGGAATTGGTGCGCGCGCGGGCATTGCTGCCGGTGCATTGGGGTTTGTTGAAGCTGGCGCATCACAGCTGGACCGAGCCGGCCGAGCGCGTGTTGGCGGCGGCGCGTTGTTCGAGCGTTGCGATTCTGATCCCGCGACCGGGCCAGCCAGTTGAGCCAACCACGCATCCCGAAATTGCGCGTTGGTGGCCGGCTATGCCGTGGCGCACTGCCAGTGAGCGGCCGATTGTTGCGACCAAAACCGGCGTCGATGCGGATCGTTACGACGTGCCGCCCTGCACCCGGTTATCGTCATCGCGTTAATCGCGCGCGTTACTACGCCTGCCCGGGGAAAGTGTCGCTCGACGTGCCGGCGAAAACTCGTTTAAGTTCCGCATCCAATTTCGCATTTACTGCGCAAGCGAGATCGCGTTGGCCGTTCTCTTTGCGCGCAGCAAGCTGCCTGCTTTTTTCGATGAGCTAAATGAGGACGAGACAATTTATGGCAAGACAATTAATCAGTTCGGGCTCGATCTTCGAACAACAAATGGCGTATTCGCGCGCCGTGGTGGATGGTGATTGGGTATTTGTGTCCGGTACCACCGGCTTCGATTACGCAGCGATGACGATTGCGGACGGTATTGTCGAGCAGACTGAACAATGTTTTAAAAATATTGCCGCTGCGCTGACGCAGGCGAATGCCAGCCTCAGCGATATTGTGCGCATCACTTACGTGGTGCCAAACGCGGCAGAGTTTTCCGCGTGCTGGCCGGTGCTGCAAAAATATTTAGGCGAGATTCGACCGGCGGCGATGATGTTGTCGGCAGGTCTGGCCGATCCGCGCATGCGCATCGAAATCGAAGTCACCGCGCGTAAACAATCGACGAATTAAGTGGAGCATTTAAGTATGGGCAAGACCCGCCTGGAAGCGTTCAGTGACGGCGTGATCGCGATCATCATCACCATCATGGTGTTGGAAATGAAGGCGCCGCACGATGCCAGTCTGCATGCGCTGACTTCATTGATTCCGGTATTTCTGAGTTATGTGCTGAGCTTCGTCTACATCGGCATTTATTGGAACAATCATCACCACATGTTGCATGCGTGCCGCTACGTTACCGGCGGAATGCTCTGGGCCAATCTGCATTTATTGTTTTGGTTGTCGCTGGTGCCATTCACGACCGGGTGGATGGGCGAAAATCATTTCGCTGCGCTGCCAGCGGCAATTTACGGCGTGGTGCTGCTGATGGCGGCGATCGCCTATTTTATTTTGCAGCAGCTGATTATTAAGTCGCAGGGTGCGGATTCGATTTTAAAACACGCCATCGGCAACGACTGGAAGGGCAAGATATCGCCAGTGGCATACGCCAGCGCCATCGCACTGGCGTTTTATTCGCAGTGGATTTCGCTGGCGTTGTATGTGTCGGTTGCGCTGCTGTGGTTGATACCGGATCAACGCATTGAACGTGTAATCGTCGGCGCTGATGAGTAATGGCAGGGTTGTCGCGGTAATCAAAACCTCGTCGGTTTAGCGCGATAAAAAAAGCCGCGCATTGGCGCGGCTTTGCTCACATCCATCGATAAAAAAATAATTACTCTTCGAGTAGCGAACGCAACATCCACGCGGTTTGTTCGTGCACGGTGAGGCGCTGCGTCAGCAGATCCGCTGTGGGTTCATCGCCAGCCTTATCGGCGGTCGGGAAAATCGCACGCGCGGTTCTGGCGACAGCCTCGTGACCTTCGACCAATATCTGCACCATATCCAGCGCTTTCGGCGGTTTTATCGGCGCGTCTTTAATCGAGCTAAGTTTGCTGAATTGCGCGTACGAACCCGGCGCGGTGTGGCCGAGCGAGCGAATGCGTTCGGCGATCAGATCGACCGAGCCCCACAGTTCGGTGTACTGCGTCATAAACATTAGATGCAGCGTATTGAACATCGGGCCGGTGACATTCCAATGAAAATTGTGCGTGGTTAAATACAGCGTGTACGTGTCGGCCAGCAGTTTGCTCAGCCCGGCCACAATTGCCGCGCGATCTTTTTCACTGATGCCGATATTGATCGATGGTGCTTGGGTACGCCCTTTAGCCATGATAATTGCTCCGAACCGACGTGAATGATGACAGCGAAAGCGCTATTGTTGGCACCGCAGAGCGCGGCGCAGCTCGGGCAATCATAAGGGCAGCGCCTTCGCAAAACAAACCGCCCCGCGATTTATTGGCTATGGTTGATGGCATCGAAACGTCACTGCAGAGCGTTCGCAGCGACGGCATTTTGCAGAAGCGAACAAAAGTGACGGTACCTGACGAATAACAAATAAAACAAACCGAGTTGCTGAATCAATCAAGGAGAATTCGCGTTGAAAACGATTGCATTGTTCAATATCAAAGGTGGGGTCGGCAAAACCACATCGGCAGTCAATCTCGCCTATTTAGCCGCGCAATCGGGCTTGCGAACCACGGTGTGGGATCTCGACCCGCAGGGTTGTGCCGGATTTTATTTGGGCATCGACGACAGCGAATTACAACAGCGCGCCTCGCGCCTTATCGAAGGCAAACTCGGCTCGGACGAACTGCGTATTGCCAGCAGTTATGAAAATCTTTCGGTGGTGCCGGCGGATTTAAGTTTGCGCAAATTGGATTTGATGCTCGAAAAACAAGAAGCCGGAAAAAACTTTTTCAAAGCACTGTTGAAGCCATTGGATGAGGCGCAGGACTTAGCCATCATCGACTGCGCGCCGGCGTTATCGCGCAGCGCGGAGCAAGTATTTAACACGGCCGATATTTTGCTGGTGCCGTTGATTCCATCGCCGCTGTCGCTGCGAGCGTACGAACAATTACGCGAATTCACCGCGCAGAAAAAATGGAGCGATGTGAAAATCGTACGGTTTTTCACGCAGGTCGATCGCCGTCGAAAAATTCAAAATGAAATATTGGAAACGCGCAAAAAACGCTTTCCGGAAATGTTAAAAACCTATATCCCGTATGCGAGCGCACTGGAGCAAATGGGCGTGCATCGTGCGCCGGTCGGCACCTTTGCGGCTAGCAGCGCACCGGCGCTGGCCTATTCGGTAATGTGGTCGGAAGTTAAACGCCTGCTAAAAAATATTTAAAGTAATGTATGTATTTTGGCGCGGAGCGATAAGTTCATGACGGTAAGCGAGCGCGGCTTTACGCTGATCGAAATGTTGGTCGTGCTCGCGATTATCGCCATTCTCGCGCTGACGGCATTGCCGAATACGCAGGATAAATTTATTCGCAATCAAATTAGCGAAGCATTGCCGTTAGCGGATATTGCAAAAGCGCCAGTGGCCGCGACCTGGGCTGCAACCAAAAAATTACTGCCCGACAATGCCAGCGCCGGCTTGCCCAGCGCGGATAAAGTAGTCAGCAATTTTGTGCGCAGCGTGGCGATAGAAAATGGCGCCATTCAAATTACCTTTGGCAATCGCGCTACGCCGTTGATCAACGGAAAAATAATTTCGCTGCGCCCGGCAGTAATAGAAGACGCGCAAATAGTGCCCATCACCTGGGTTTGCGGATATGCTGGCGCACCCGACAAAATGACGGTCAAGGGCGAAAACAAAACCAATATCGATAGCAAGTATTTGCCGATGCTGTGTCGTTAATCCAGTTGCGCTAATTATCACTTCCTTTCATGTAATTTTTTTCGAGAAAAACAATGCCATCGAACAGCGAAAATAAACGCGACGCTGTGATTGTCATCGGCGGTGGCCCTGCGGGCTTGATGGCGGCGGATGTGATTAGCGCGGCGGGAATTAACGTCGCTCTATACGACGCGATGCCTTCGGTCGGACGCAAATTTTTATTGGCCGGTATTGGCGGTCTCAATCTCACCCATAGCGAACCTCGCGAGCAATTCAATGCGCGTTATGGCGATGGCGCCAATGCCATCGTGCCGTTATTGGATGAGTTCGGTGCTGACGCGGTGCGCGCATGGGCGTATGAGCTTGGGGTGGAAACATTTATCGGCAGTTCGGGGCGCGTATTTCCGCGCGGTATGAAAGCCGCGCCGCTGTTGCGCAGTTGGTTGCGACGCCTGCGCGCGAATCGTGTGCAACTGCATGCGCGGCAGCGCTGGTGCGGTTGGCGCGATGACGGCGCATTGCATTTTCAAACAGCCGATGGCGATCACTTTGTGCAGGCAAGCGCCGTGGTATTCGCGCTCGGCGGCGGCAGTTGGGCGCGCCTGGGTTCTGACGCCGCATGGATTCCCTTGTTGCAACAACGCGAAATTCCCGTAACAGCTTTGCGCGCTGCAAATTGCGGATTCAATATCGAGTGGAGCGAATTTTTTAAACAGCGTTTTGCCGGCCAACCGTTAAAATCGATTGCAATTAGTTGCAGCGATAATAATGAAAAAATAATTAGGCAACGCGGCGAATGTGTTGTCACGCTACATGGCATCGAAGGCAGTTTGATTTATGCGCTGTCCGCGCAGTTGCGCGATCGTATCGCAGCGGAAGGTAGTGCAACGATTTATATCGATCTGGCGCCAGATCGCTCGCTGGAAAAATTAACCGAAGCATTGGCGCGGCCGCGTGGCTCGCGTTCGATTTCCAAACATTTGCACAGCGCCGCTGGCATCGATGGTGTGAAGACCAGTTTGCTGCACGAAATTTTGCAGCCGGCGGAATTTAACGACACCGGTTTATTGGCAGCGACAATCAAAGCACTGCCGCTGCAGTTGTTATCGCCGCGACCCATCGATGAAGCGATCAGCACGGCCGGCGGCGTCAGTTTCGATGGGGTCGATTCACAGTTGATGTTGCGCGCATTACCCGGTTATTTCTGCGCTGGTGAAATGCTCGACTGGGAAGCGCCGACCGGCGGCTATTTGCTCACCGCATGTCTTGCCAGCGGCAGGCGCGCCGGCCACGGTGTGATTAATTATTTTAAAAAATAAAATTAATGAAAACTTCGGGATAAAATTTTCTAACGCAGAAAAAGGAACTTGGCGATGATTACACTTTACGGATTCGGTCCCCATTTTGGTTTACCCGATGCGAGCCCATTCGTGATGAAGGCGATGCTGTTGCTGAAAATGGCTGGGCTCGATTATCAGGAAAATCACGGTGGCTACAAGCATGCGCCCAAAGGCAAACTGCCGTTTATCGATGACGACGGTGAACTCATTTCGGATTCGACATTTATTCGTTTTCATATCGAGAAAAAATACGGCTTCGATTTCGATGCACATCTTTCGCCCGAACAGAAAGCAACAAGTTGGGCCTTCGAAAAAATGTGCGAAGACCATTTGTATTGGGCAATGATCGATCTACGCTGGCTCGATCCTGACAATTTCAAGCGCGGCCCTGCGCAATTTTTTAAAGCCGCGCCAAAACCTTTGCAGCCGCTGTTGCATAAATTGGTGCAGCGACGCATTCGCAAACGGTTGTGCGCGCATGGCTTGGGTTTGCATTCCGCTGCACAAATTGTTGAATTGACGACACGCGATATCGACGCATTGTCCGTATGTATCGGTGGCAAGCCGTATTTATTTGGCGATCATCCGTGCGCGGCGGATGCGAGTGTTTTTGGCAGCATCGCGGCTTTGTTGTCGCCGACATTTGAATCGCCCGTACGCGCCGCCGTTGAAGCACACGCCAATTTACGCGCCTATCGCGACCGTATGATGGATCGGTACTTTCTTTATAAAAAACCTTCGCCGTAAAAAATTCGCAAAAAAATAAGGCGTAGGACGCTAAACATAAAGCCGACCTGGCGTTCTAGCCAAGACACATATTCTTCAATGTACTGTACGTATAAGCAGTCCGAACGCATTTTGGATTTGACACTATCGACGCAGCCAACTACTGTATACGCATACAGTCATTGGAGTTATCGACATGCGTGAAGTCCTGTTGTTGCGCTGGTCCCAGGCCGGTCTGGTGTTATGTGGGTTGGTGCTGATTGCCATCGGCAGCGGTGTTCATATTCCGCTGTTGGCGACGTTGGTCGGTATTGTTTTAACCGCCGCCGCTGCCGGTGTTATTTACGAAGGTAAATTACTGCGACGCGGCGAGGGCGATGGATTGTTCGCTCTGCTACTGCCAATTGCCGGCGGCTTATCCGGTGTTTATGTGCTGGCGGCCGGCGTTTAACGCTGCGTTGCCGCCGTCACAGTGACCAAGTCGCTAATCGACGGCGATCATGAATAATCCGCAGCAACCGCAACCCACTCGTAAAATCATTCATTGCGATTGCGACTGTTTTTACGCGGCGATCGAAATGCGCGACGATCCATCGCTGGTCGGACTGCCGGTGGCAGTCGGTGGTCCTGCCAATCGACGCGGTGTAATCGCTACCTGTAATTACGAGGCACGCAAATTCGGTGTGCATTCGGCGATGGCCACTGGCCATGCCATGAAGCGCTGTCCCGATTTAATTGTATTGCCGCCGTCGTTTGAAAAATACCGTTTGGCATCTGCGCAAATTTTAGCGATCTATCGCGATTACACCGATCTGGTCGAACCGTTATCGCTCGACGAAGCTTTTCTCGATGTAACACAAACACCGCAGTGCAAAGGTTCCGCGACGCTGATAGCGCAGGAGATTCGCGCGCGTATTGCCAGCAGCGTTGGTATCACCGCATCGGCCGGCATTGCACCGAATAAATTCCTCGCCAAAATTGCCAGCGACTGGCGCAAACCAAACGGTCAGTTCGTAATAACACCGGATGGCGTGGATGCCTTCGTGGCGCCACTGCCGGTTGCGAAATTATTTGGTGTGGGCAAAGTCACCGCCGAAAAGTTGCATCAACTGAATATACAAACCTGTGCTGATTTGCGGTTGTGGCCGTTGATGGATTTACAGCATCAATTCGGCAAATTCGGCGAGAAATTATTCGAGCTGAGTCGCGGTATCGATAACCGCGAGGTCTGTTCGACCCGCGAAGCCAAATCCATCAGCGTCGAAGAAACCTACGCGCTCGATGTGCCGAATCTGCAGGCTTGTCGTCAGCGTCTGCCCGGACTGCTCGAAAAATTAACGCAACGGCTACAGCGCAGTGAAAGCCGGGCGCGTGCAAAGAAATTGTTCCTCAAAATCCGTTTTGCCGATTTTCAAAAAACCACCGTCGAATGCATTGGCGATGATCCGCAGCAGGCAATTTTCGAAAAGCTGTTGGAAACCGGTTTCCAGCGCCGCCAGCAGCCGGTGCGATTGCTCGGTATCGGCGTGCGCTTGCAAGGCGAATCGATCGATCAGCAGCTCGAATTGTTTCACTAAAATTTTTTGCAGCGGTGGCGAAATCTTTAAACTTTCGCACTACACTAATTCGGCATTTTGCTGCCCATTGCCGTTAAAAGGATTAAAGGAATGATCGCCGAGAACAAATTTTCGCTGCCCCACCTATCTGCTTTTTCAACATTTCGCTCACTCTCACACGTTTCTTTCATCACCGCCGCACTGGCGCTATCGGCCTGTGGCGGCGGCGGCGGAGGTGGCAGCGATCGCGGTAGCGTCACTGTCGGCGGAACCGGTGGCAGCAATTGGACGGCCGGCGTGTTTCAACCATCGAAGAATTTCGCCGCGCGCTGCGCGACACCGCGCACCGGCATCGATGCATTTACCGGAGAGGCCTACCCAGATCAACCGGGTTCGGCAACCAGCGAAAATAACTGGCTACGGTCGTGGACGCACGAGCTTTATCTTTGGTATGGCGAGGTGCCTGATCTCGATCCAGCCGCTTACACAACGGCCAACTATTTCCCACTGTTGAAAACTTCTGCGAAGACCACGTCGGGTAATTCGAAAGATAAATTCCATTTCACCTATACGACAGCGCAATGGCGCGCATTGTCGCAAAGCGGTGTTGAAGCCAGTTACGGCGCGCAATGGATCATTACGCAACCGCTCCCGCCGCGCGAGCTTTTGATCAAATACACCGATCCCAATTCGCCCGCTGCGGCTGCAAGTCTTGCGCGCGGCGCATCGGTCATAGCGATCGATGGTATCGATCTGGTCAACACCAACGTCAGCTCGCAAATCGATGCGATCAATGCGGCGATTACCCCGGATACACCGGGCGAGTCGCATACATTTACCGTCCTCGATCAAGGTTCGAGCACGCCGCGCGCGGTGACATTAACGTCCGCCAATGTGACCAGTACGCCCGTTCAAAACGTACACACTATTGCTACTGGAAGCGGCGCCGTTGGCTATTTATTGTTTAACGATCACATCGCGACGTCGGAGCAGCAATTAATTAATGCCGTGACCGCGTTGAAGGGCGGCGCGGGCATCACCGATCTGGTACTGGATATTCGTTACAACGGTGGCGGTTATCTCGATATCGCCAGCGAGCTCGCTTATATGATTGCCGGCCCGACGGCGACTGCTGGCAAAGCGTTCGAGACGTTGCAATTTAACGATCAACATCCCACCACCGATCCGGTAACGGGAGAAACATTGGCGCCGGTGCCGTTCCACAGCACCACGCAAGGCTTCACAACAGGCTTGGCAGCCGGTCAAGCGCTGCCGACGTTAAATCTGTCGCGCGTGTTTGTATTGACCAGCGCTGAAACCTGCTCCGCCAGTGAGTCCGTTATCAATAGTCTGCGCGGTATCAACGTCAGCGTTATTCAAATCGGCGCGACCACCTGCGGAAAACCCTACGGCTTTTACCCACAGGATAATTGCGGCACGACCTATTTTTCGATTCAGTTTAAAGGCGTAAATAATCTTGGCTTCGGCGATTACACCGACGGTTTTGCGCCGATCAACACGGCAAGCACACAAACTACGACGCTTCCTGGATGTTCAGTGGCGGATGATTTTTCGCATGCACTCGGTGATGCGGCAGAGGGTCGTTTAGCCGCCGCGTTGAATTATCGCAACACGCAAGCGTGTCCGGCGGCGAGTGGATTTTCCGCACGCGGATTGAAACAACAAAATGACACGGGTGCCGAGCTTTTGCTGACGCCAAAATCGCCGTGGCACGGCAATCGAATTTTGCGTTAACCACTTCGGGATTCACAGCAAACACAGCTGCAGCGTGTTTGCTGTGAATTTAATACCGATTCCTTTTCTAAATTTAACGTCTTTTACTTGCGCAATTAGCTCGGATTATCAACGTCACGTTGCGCTTGCACGCTGATCGAGCCGTTATTTTCCAACACGGCGGTGTGTACTTCGGCGACGCTGGCGCAGCCGGCGCCGCGCAATGCCGCACTCAATTCGTGATGAGAAATTTGTGATTTCGATAAAACATCTTCGAATAATTTGCCGCGATGAATCAAAATCTGCGGACGACCGTCGACGAAATCTTCAATGCGGCGGCTGCGAAACGTAGCAAATCCCACGATGTAATTTAACGCGACCAACGTTGCCGCCGAAATTAAGCCGCCGCCCAATGAATTATCCCCGGCGTTCATCGAATTTTGTACCGCGTTGGATAACACCAACAACAACACAAAATCGAACGGCGCCAATTGCCCGACTTGGCGCTTGCCAGTAATTCGCAGTAACGCCAATAAAAAAATGTAAACAATAATTCCTCTAACGACCAATTCCCACCAGGGTACGGAGAGATCCCACATAGTTAAATTCTCGATTAGGTCACCAGCGTTATTGAGAAAAATTTTCGCGGCGATTATTTAGGACAATGCGGTTTTGGACGGCAGGAATAGTAATACGGGCGCACCGGCATAGCGAACGAACTGGCGATCCGCGGGTTTAAATTTTTAGTGAAGACTAGCGGGCAATACGAGCGCAGCACCATTCGCATTGAATGGAGCTGTGCGTCCGATAGCGTGAAGAAAAATTGGAAATAATGGGTAACGTGGATAGGGCATCTCTGCGACCTGCGCAAGATGATGCCCTTATGCCTATTGTCGGTTCAATAATCAGACCGAATACCGAATAGCAGATTACGGTTTTCAGCGCGCGGCTTTGGCATCTTTCAATAAAGTTTCCGCAGTGGCTTTATCGATCAACTCAAAATTGCCCAAGCCGCAATTCGTGGTCGGCATATATGCGCCGCCCGTGCTGATCAACGGCGTGATCGTATCGACCGAGCACAGTTGGTTGATCGAGGATTTATATAAAAACGTCTGATCCATACCCAGCCCACTGCATTTATGCGGCATTACGTTTTTATAGATTTGGTTCTGGGTTAGATAAAACAGCACGGTGTTGTCATCGACAACCCGGGTCTGCCGAATCCGATTCAACATCAGACATTTTTCGGTTTTGGCAACCGGGGCGGGAGCCGCGTCGTCGGCATAACCGGCTACGGAATTAAAGGCCAGCGCGCCGAGCAGGGCGACAGCGGCGGTTCGGCGTGAATAAAACGATAAATTTGCGATACGCATGATGTTCTCCTTTATTGATGGGTAACCGGCCATCACGCCGGCTCTTCTCTTTATTAATGAAGCGCAACTTAGTGGATGAAGCACAAGTTGTTAGATAACGCACAAACTTATTCGATAAGTGCCGGAATCAGCTGAATACACAAGCGGCGAACTATCTGACCGCGTTTTTAACATTTCGTTAACGTCGGCGGGACAAAACACCGCGTTATGATGGTCGCCGGTTTGTCGCGGCGCAGTGAGCAGCGCGGCATTGGACTCTCGACATCGATAATTGGAGATCAGCATGCCATTGAATCACTACGTTACATTGGGTCGGTCCGGATTGCGCGTCAGCCCGATATGTTTGGGCACAATGACCTTCGGCGAAGAGCTTGGCTGGGGTTCAACCGTTGCCGATAGCGAGCGCATTCTTGACCGCTATATGGATCAGGGCGGCAATTTCATCGATACCGCGAATTTTTACACGCACGGCCACTCCGAAAAAATCATCGGCGATCATCTCGGCAAAAATCGCGCGAAGCGCCATAGCGCTGTTATCGCGACCAAGTTTTTCGCCAATATGCGCGTCGGCGATCCCAATGCCGGCGGCGCCGGCCGCAAGAATATCTATTGGGCGTGCGAGGAATCGCTGCGCCGCCTGCAAACCGATTACATCGACCTGTACTGGATGCATGCGTGGGATCAACACACGCCGATCGACGAAACGTTGCGTGCACTCGACGATTTAGTCAGCGCCGGCAAAATTCGGTACATCGGCTTTTCCGACACGCCGGCCTGGAAAGTCGCGCACGCTCAAACGCTCGCGCACTTCAAAAACTGGGCGCCGCTGATCGCGCTGCAAATGGAATATTCGCTGCTCGAACGCACCATCGAAGGCGATATGACACCGCTGGCGCAGGAGTTTGGTCTCGGCATCACACCGTGGAGTCCATTGCGATCAGGTGTATTGACCGGCAAATACCGCCGCGATCAAGCGGCGCCGGCCGATGCACTGCGCACGGTGTTTACCTCGGCAATGCTCGATGAAAAAGCGCACACGGTTGTGGATGTTCTGCGCGAAATTGCCGACGAGCTCGATACCATGCCAGCGCGCATCGCGTTGCAGTGGGTCATCGCGCAACCGGCAATCACCTCGACAATCATCGGTGCGCGCACGTTGCAGCAACTCGACGACAATATCGCGGCGCTCGATCTGAAATTAAGCGCGGATCAATTGCAACGGCTCAATGCGTTGACCGAACCGGTAAAAACATTCCCTGCCTCGATACTGCCGCGGTTGCAAAGCTTTCAGCATTCGGGAACGACGATCAATGGCGTCGAGGCGCCACGCAGTCCGATGTCGCCGGAAGAAGGCAAAGGTTATTGATAAAAAGACTACTGATAAAAAAGACTACTGATAAAAAAGTAAAACTAACCGACAACGAAATGTGCCTGCGAGACTTTCACATCGAACGCTCTCGTGGGCTCATTGATAAAGCGCGGAAAAAATAAATCAATGGGCCGCTCGTCGCGTCACTGTTGTCGAATAAGCGCGCAAACGGTATAAACCGTTTCAAACTAAAACAGACTCATCCCATTCGAACGCGCAGTTTTTGGCGCCGACGAGACAGAGGATGGGCTGATAGTTTTCGTCATTCACTTTGTCCGATAGCTAGGGAGAGCTTATATCTCGCCGTACTTCTTTTTTTGCTGTGATTTGTTTGGTTGCCACGGGTTTAACTGCTTGTGGAGGCGGCGGTGGAGGCGGTAGTGATGCGCCTGCTGTCGTTCAAACACCGCCTGTTGATACAACACCACCTGTCGTTGTACCGCCCCCACCACCCGTTCCGACCATCGATCAAGCCGCCGCGATCACGCGAACCAACGCTCGCCATTTCGCGCACGCGTATTCTATGTTTTCTGGTATTTCGGATGATGTAGTTCTCTCAACGCCAGCATCATTCAGTGGTCCTAACTCCATTTTGAATAATTCGACCAATACGCATAGCAACGGCAATATCGTTGTCGATCTAACCTCGGTGTGCGTGAAAGGTTCCGTGACTTCGCAAGGAACATTTAACGAGGCCACCAGCGTCGGTGAATTGAAAATTTCTTACAATGATTGCGAAGATGGCTACGGCAGCAAATATACCGGCGTCGTACGTACGACCATTCGTGAGACGGACGGCCAAAAAATTCCAACCGCTTTTGATTTCGCGTTCGAAAACTACGCGGTTGTGAACACCAATCCGCAATTTCTCTATGCTTTTACGATGGCCTACAACGGCACCACGGTAGTGACAGAAGACGGCGGCAAAATAACAGCCGTTACAAATATGGTGGTCTCTTCGTCCGCTGAAAATTATTTAATTAAAGCAACCGATTTTGTATCCACGTATTCTCCAGAGGTACCAGCCTTCAATGTCGCAGCCGATAATCGAGTCGGTCATGTTGCCGATTCCAATATTGGCTACGTCACGGTAAGCACTGACGCGTCGCTAGCAACTCGCAGCTATCTCTCTGGTAGCGATACAACGAAAATCCAAATCGATTTCGACAGCAACGGTGGTTCTTCGCACTACGCGCTCGATGTCGGCGGCGATCAGAGTTTCGATGCGTACCTAGGTTCTGCCAGCGTGTGGCCATTCCCGAGCGACGATAGCAATACGCCGCCTTTTTCGTACATTCAGCCGCAGCTGACCTCGGCAGCGAATGCCGATTATCACATCGCTATCTCGGCGGGGGATTTGGACTAGGATTTTATTAGTTACTGGGCAAGCGCCGTCAGTTCGCCGAATAATGTCGACATGCAATTGAGCATAACCGCCGATTCCACCATTAACGTGCATACGTCTGGCCCAGGCGATTACGTGGTGAAATTCAGCGTGAGCGATGGGCGCGGTGGCGTAACGGATTCAAATGTCACGTTGCACGTCCCATTTGATGCGCCTGTTGTATCGGTACAACCCAATGCGATTATCGCGGCTACGCCAGGCGCGCCATTAACACTCGATTTCGCGCCCACGAATGGCAATGCGCTACCTGCTACCTATACATTAACTGGCGCGCCAACCGACATGGCGATTGACGAGAGTGGGCATTTAACCTGGACGCCGACAGAAAACCCATTCTTTAACGCCAGCGAAGCAACAGCGACGGTCACAGTCAGCAACGCTGATCACGTTATCGACATACCAGTTTCGATACACGTAAGGTCGACGATCAAATCGTTTCCGCTGGTACGCATCGGATTAATGACGCCGACCAATGACGGCGGTATGAAAATCGGCGACTTCGACGGCGACAACAAAACGGAAATATTAGTTACCGATAACGCTAGGCTTTTATATTCACTGCAAAACTCCAATGGAACATATAAACAAAATTGGGTTTTTCCATACGATATTTGCGGCCAAGATATTACGGCCACCGCGCCGCTAAAAAGAAATCTGGATGGATCGCGCGACATAGCCGTTCAATGTTCTGACGTTGTCGCAATAATTAAATATGGCACTGACCAAGTGCTTAGACGGACAAAGATTCGAGAAACGAATATTTATGGAAGCAGCAGCGGCGGAGGAATCGTTGCCGCTGATCTGGATGGCGACGGAAAGGAAGAATTGGCGATCCTTATAAATAATTCCGGTTCGGCAGAGCTGATAGTTTTGGACGCAGCTACGCTCGTCGAAAAATGGCGATCGGAACCGATGGCATATGTTAGTGCGTTAGCCGTTGGCAATGTCGATAACGATGCCGCGCTTGAAATCGTGGTATCGGGCGGATATTCGGCGGGGTACGTCTTTGATGGAATCACACACGCCATTCAATGGACGTATTCGCCGGGGTTCGGTGAGCGTATCGCTATTGGCGACGTAGACGGCGATGGTATAGATGACATTATTGGTGCCGGCGCAGGGGTTTCTTCTCTGCGTACATACAGCGCGGTTCTACAATCGCCGGTATGGGAAACCCCGCTGTCCGCCGGTATATGTTCAATTGCGCTCACCCAGCTGGATGGCGATGCCGCTAAAGAAATAGTTGTTGGCAGTTGTCAGAATCAGACCGTCACCGCCTATGACGTTACCAGCAATGGTCCGGTTTTAAAACGGACCGATAGTGTTGGCATTGGATATGGGGATGTTAAAAATATCGTTGTCGGCGACACGAATGACGATGGTCATCTTGATATGGCATTGATCGCGAATTTGCCCGCATCCTCCACCAAGGCAGTAACAGTTTACGATTTGTCTACGCAGACAGTTTTATTTCCCGATCAGAATACTCTGCAATTGCGTCCTCCCTATGTCGGCGGATATTCGCAAAATATCGGTGGGTCAATTGCGGCGATATTTGCAGCAAACGTGGATTACAACTACGGCAATGATGCCAGGGTTGTTTTTATGAATGCGGTCAGCGGCGAATTGGAAATTTCTCCTACGATTACTCAAAGTTATAATTCGACATTCGATATCTGTTTAACGGATTACGATCTAGATGGTCAAAATGAAATTCTCTTCAGCACATTTAATTCGTATTCGCCTTTTTTTGCTGCAATTGATCCTGTAACGAAGTCTACCAAATGGTCGAAAACATTAAATAACTACTCGAACTCCTCCGCCAGCATAAGCTGCGGTGATTTGAATGGTGACGGCCACCCCGATGTTGTGCGGGCCAATGATAATCGTGTCATTGCTTACGATATTTTTAACGACCAACAAATTTGGGGCGGCTTTACCTTAAATAGCACGGCGCTGAAGGTCATTCAGGCAGATCTCGATGGAGACGGTAAAAATGAGATCGTCGCGATAACGTGGCAAGACCTGATTATTTATGGCGCTTTGGGGAATTCATATATTGAACGTGGACGCTATACCTTTAATAGCTATTCAACAACTCAGGTATTAGTGAGTGATTTAGACGGAGATCATATTCCAGAAATTATTTTAGCAAAACCAGACTCCTACACCGGCAATTACACATTAATCGTATTTGATAAAAATTTGACACAGCTTCGCAGTTTTTCGATAACCGGTACTGTGACGGCAATTGGTGAGATCGGTGACGGATCGGGAAAACTGCTGATTGCTACGACTGTAACAAATCCAAATACCGGCGTTAGCAAGTATCTACTTTCCCAGTTTGACGCGATAACGGGATCGCAGGATTGGCAGTCTCCGCCATTAATTGGCCCCGTTGCTAGCGGCAATCTGCATCGCGCAGCGGCCGAATCTTCAGTTCCGGAACGCTTGATGCTGAGCACCAGCAACGCAATGTACATTACCCGCTAGCCGTTGTTCTTCTCTTGCAGCTCAATCGCTAAACCATAAGCGCGGTTGAGCTGCAAAATTCAATCATTAAATAGAGTTTCAAAAATGCAAAATTTTCAGAGCCTATTTTTTTGCCTATCTAGATTTCTATCGCTTCAGGCATTGGCTGAATCAACCGCACCGAAAGATCCCGCGCAATACAAAGCGTGGGCGGAAAAATTCTGGAATTCGATCGAGCGTAAGCAGGGCGATATACAACTCCCGAATGGTGTCGCCAGTTTAAAAATCCCCGACCAATTTTATTATTTGAATCCTGCCGATTCCGCGCGGGTGTTGACCGAAGCGTGGGGCAATCCGTCTGGTGCGAAGATGTTGGGAATGTTGTTCCCGACAGGGATGAACCCGTTCGATGCCGACGCATGGGGCGTGACGATTGCGTATGAGGAAGACGGTTACGTGTCGGATAAAGATGCCGCCGATATTAATTATTCCGATTTGCTGAAGGACATGCAGAAGGATACGGAAGCAAATAATACTGAGCGAAAAAAAGACGGCTTCGAGCCGATCACATTAGTCGGTTGGGCCGCGCCGCCGCATTACGATAAAGCCACGCATAAATTATATTGGGCGCGCGAGCTTCAATTCGGCGACGATAAAGTACACACGTTGAATTACAGCATTCGTATGCTCGGCAGAAAAGGTGTGTTGGTGTTGAATTTTATCGCGGGTATGGAGCAAAAGCCGATGATCGAATCGAAGCTCGACCAAGTACTGGCTTTGGCGAATTTCGAGCAGGGACATCGCTACGAAGAGTTTAATCCGAGCTTGGATAAAGTCGCCGCTTATGGAATCGGTGGTTTAATTGCCGGTACCGTGCTAACAAAAACCGGGCTCTTTGCGGCTGGATTATTGTTGCTGAAAAAATTCGGTGTAATTGCTGTTGTTGCCATCGGTGCGCTGTTCCGCAAATTATTTCGCTCTAAAGCCGAATAAAATTCAATGATCGATTTTCAAAATAATATCGGCGCATGGATTGTTCTTCTCATCACTGTGGCAGTTAGTTTGCTCACGCTGTTTGCGAATCCTGCCATTCTGAATAAATGTGTTCTGCGTCCTTACGAGGTATGGCGTGGCCGACATTTCGATACCTTATATCTCAGCGGTTTTGTGCACGGCAGCATGGGCCATTTGCTGGTCAATATGTTCAGCTTTTATTTTTTTGCGTTTGCGCTGGAAAAACATATTGGCACCAGCGCCTTTGTTATCGGTTATTTAATAGCAATTATTTTTAGTTCATTGCCGTCTTTATATCTGCACCGCAACGATATGAACTACGCGACCCTCGGTGCCAGCGGTGGCGTATCGGCCGTTATTTTCGCGCACGTAATATTTTATCCGACCCATACGATTTATATGATGCCGTTGCCAATACCGATTCCGGCGTGGCTGTACGCGATCGGTTATCTCGCTTATAGCTTCTATGCCGGTCGACGCAGCGGTGGGCGTATCAATCACGATGCGCATTTCGCCGGCGCTCTATTCGGCGTGTTGTGGATACTCGCCATTGAGCCTTCCGCATTTAGCACTCTCGCTGCGAAATTATTTAACTAAAAATAATTTAATTGTTAACGCCGATTAAATTATCCCGAATAATTTATGTCGAACGCTTGCGTCGCGAATTAGTACCGCAGCCACGCAGGCTTATTTATGTAGCTCCATTCGCTCACCGACACATTAAATAGCAATTTTAAGTCTCTGCTAATGCCGGGAAAATTGGTTTTACGTGCTACGTCCGCGATAATTTCAATTGGTTGCTGACTCAGGAAATGATTTACAGTGAGCGCCACCATAACAACAGGAGGCAACACCATGAGAGCAACATTATTGGCAGTTTGTGCAGTAGCTACTTTGGCAGGGTGCACGATGGCATCGTCCCCGGCGCGGTTAGCTGCGCAGGCGACTTTAGCGCCGACGCAGGGCAATGCGGCGAACGGTACTGTTGTATTTAGCGAACATGATGGCAAGGTATTGGTCGAAGGCGATATCAAAGATTTAACGCCGGGTTTGCACGGCTTTCATATTCATGAAAAAGGCGATTGCAGCGCCGCCGATGGCACTAGCGCCGGCGGTCATTTCAATCCAACCGGCGCGCAACACGGCAGCCCCACCAGCGGTGCGCACCATGTTGGCGACATGCCAATGTTGATCGCCGATGCCAACGGTCGCGCAAAATTGCACGTCGAGTTGGAATCGTTGGCACTGCAGGGCGATACCAGCATTATCGGAAAAGCGGTAATCATTCATGCAAATGCCGACGATTTTCAAACGCAACCCACCGGCAATTCCGGTGGACGCGTGGCTTGCGGCGTCATCGTTGCAAAATAATTTACTGATTGCGTCGCGCGATAAACGGCGGCGTCGTTGATTTTTTCTTTCTGAGTTTATTGCGTTTTATGAGTTGGTTAAAAAGCAGTTTTGCTGTGCTGTGCTGGTGTGTTTGCAATATCGCGCCGGCACATGCCGGTGCAAAAATGTTAATGCTCGATCAGCAAACCAAACGCGCCGATATTCCCTTCACGCCACTCAGCGCTGCATTAAAACCGCAGTGGCTCGGCAAGCTCGCCTACGATCCGGGCTATTTCAAAATCGTCGCGCACACGTATGTCATTCGCGGCGCCGAAGGCGATATGTACTGCGGCTTCACCGGCAATTCATGGGTGAAAGAACAGTCGTCGATTTTGTTAACCGCGACTGCGCGCGGCATCGACGCGATTCCCAGTCCGTTGGAAGTGCCGATTTATACACGGGATACCACCAGCGACGGTCCGATTTGCACCGGCGCCGAATTAAGTGTTGCCGATGTGATGCCGTTTACGTTGATGAAAGACGCCGACGATCAGGGGACGATTTATATTTCGTTTAAATATTCCGATAACAAAAACGAAAATTTATCGAATCTGGCGACACAAACGATTTCGATCATGCAGGCATTTAATCCGGCCACTGCCGCAGCGGCTGTGTTGCCGCCGTTGACTAATAGTGCCATGCAAACGATGAGTTCATCGTACGGAAAAATAACCGGCGTCAGCGCCACCGATTGGGTCACGCTGCCGATCGATTTTAAAGCGCTGCGTGAAGGGATCGACAGCTGGAGCATTCAGGTGCAACTGGCCGAGCGCAGCATGGGCAGCTCGTTTATTGACATCATTAATAATCCGGAAAAATATCAGAAAAAAATTCGCCCGGTATTACGTGTCGAATTTAAAGTCGTGTATGCGCCATCGGTGTTCACTCGCGAAACCGAATGGCATATCGATGGCCAGTACTATCCGAAGATCGATCCGTTCAATAAAAATATTATCGCGGTGCAGGGCAATACGCCGGTGGCGCAGCCCAGCCTGCAAATGCGCTTAAACGCGGATTCGCCATCGGCGATTGTAAAGCTGGCGCGCGAGGCGAGCTGCTCGGCGACCTTGCAAACCGGCTGCGATGATATTCGCAAAATTATCGATCCCGCGCCGCTGACATTGCTCGACAAAGCGATTTGGTACAACGCCGCGCTGTCGCAGGTAAATGAAAACTGGGGCACCGATTCTAAATTTATGAAATCCAATTGCATCACTGCTGGCCCGCGCGATTACGCGGCGGTACTCGATGCGTGGTTCCCGGGCACCGTCAATATTATTCGACTGCAAGATGTCGAATATGCGCGTCGCACGCCGCGTCCGTTTACGCAATCGACGCAAAAATTATTTCCCCAGTTAGCGCATGCGCTGATTCAAACGCAGAATTCGCCGCAGCAAGCGGACGTCGAACTGAAAGATTTACTCGATGACAATATCGTGCTGCGCCCAATGACCAATCTGCTGGCGGAGAATCTTGCCGAGCGGCGCGGTATCGCCGAAGTCAGTCCGGTGCTCAGCCAATTCAAGGTGAAGCAGGTGGGTTGTTTCTATCAGGCGCCGTATCAAATCGGGCAGAGCGAAGGTTTTATGATTTATACGCTGAACGAGCGCGCCGACCCGTTGCGCGCGCTGGTGAAATTCGGTGGCGGCAAAATTACCGATATCACGCTGCAGGATTTGAATAGCAATGCTTATCGCGGCGAAATTCTCGATCAGGAATGGCAGACGCAATCGACCTGTAAAACGCAAATCATCCCGGCGCTACAGCAAGCCGAGCGCGCGATGACTGCGCCGCTATAAGATGGCGGCACAATAACGCAGCGCCGCACTGCATGTGCCGCTGCCACAGAGCGTCAACAGGAGGAAACCACAATGGCGATTAGCTGGCTCACCGCGCTAAAAATTCTGCCGTGGGGTGACATGATCGAATACGCGCCGAAAGTTGTCAGCGGCGCGCAAAAAGTCTGGCAGCGCGTGAAAAACAACCGCGATGGCAGCGCGCCCATCGACCCCAATTCGCTGGTGCCGGTCGATCCGCTGACCGAACTGCAGTTGTTGCAGCGCGAAGTTCAAACGCTGCAGGCCGAGCAAGTCGACCTGACCAATGTGATCAAGGAGCTGGCCGCGCAAAATCAGCGGCTGGTCGATGCGGTCGGCGTGCTGCGCGTGCGCACCCGCTTGCTACTGATCGGCGGTCTGGTCAATATCCTCGCGTTGGTCGCACTCGCGGCGTGGTCGGGCTCGCACTAGCCGCCGCTTCTTTTTACCAATCCTCGCTCCTAAAACTTGAACGCCCTCACGCGCTAGCGCGTTCCGGCCATAACCGGCGGCAGCGCCGTTGGCGGTGGTCTACGCTTGCTGGATATTGGTGGCGGATCTAGGCAATGCCAGTTCAGCAGGATCAACGCGCGGCGGATAAGAGCAGCTTCTTTATTCCAGACCTGTGCAGCGTACAGTCGGTGTTTCTGCTGGTGTTGGTGGCCGAACTGCTGGCTATCGTGTTGACCGTCAATCGGCATGGCCTGCAGCAATTCACCTGGCAAAATTTCGCGACGCTATCCCTCTTTGTGCAATGGACGGTGCTGCTCAGCGCCGCCGGGCTGTGCCAGTTGCGGTTGCGGCTGGCGTATTGGCCGCGCGCATCGGCCGCCGCCGTCAGTTATCTCTGGGTTTTGCTGGTGACGGCGGCGGTCAGTGCGTTGGCGCAATGGCTGATCGGCGGTCTGGCGCAGGGCGCCGACTGGCATATCGATTACTGGCAGTTGCTCGACAATCTGCTGATCAGCGCGGTGCTGGCCGGCATCGCGCTGCGCTACTTCTATCTGGCGCAGGAGCTGCGGCAGCGCCAGCGCGCCGAGTTGGAGGCGCGCGTTCAAGCTTTGCAATCGCGCATTCGGCCGCATTTTCTATTCAACAGCATGAACAGTATCGCCAGCTTGATCGGCAGCGATCCGGCGGCGGCGGAAGCGGCGGTCGAGGATTTGGCCACGCTGTTTCGCGCCACGCTATCGCAGGTGTCGACCGAAGTCAGCATGGCTGAGGAAGTCGAGCTGTGTCGGCGCTATCTGAATATCGAACAACTGCGGCTCGGCGAACGCCTACAGGTCGATTGGCATATCGACGGTTTGCCGGACGCATTGCCGATACCCGGGTTGTGCCTGCAACCGCTGCTCGAAAACGCGATTTATCACGGCATCCAAACGCGTCCGCAAGGCGGTTGCATTCGGGTCGATGGCGAGTACGCGGACGGCTGGGTGCGCCTTGCCGTCACCAATCCGCTGCCGGATGTGACCGCGCTTGGCCATAAAGGCAATCACATGGCGCTCGACAATATCGCGCGCCGACTGCAGGCGCTGTACGGCGAAGATGCCGGCGTCAGCAGCGAACACGAACAACAGAATTATGTGGCTCGGCTGTTTTACCGCGCGTCGCTCGCGCAAGCGAGCATTGACGAACACAGCGCTGCCGGCAATCGGCACACTGCAACCGACGTGAAAATCCCCCTATGAAAGTATTGATAGTGGACGATGAGCCGCTGGCACGTGCGCGCTTGCGGCGACAACTGACGCAGCTGCCCGCCATCGAAGTAATCGGCGAGGCTGAAAATGGCATCGAGGCGCTGACTGCCTGCAACGATCTGCAGCCGCAAGTAGTGCTGATGGATATCCGCATGCCGGGCCGCGACGGTCTCAGTGTGGCGCTCGAATTGGCGCAAAAGCCGGCGGCGCCGGCAGTCATCTTTTGCACCGCCTACGACGATTATGCGGTCGAGGCGTTCGACACCAATGCCGTCGGCTATCTGCTCAAACCGGTCAATCAAGCCAAGCTGGCATTGGCGCTGGCCAAGGCCGAACGCTTATCGCTGTCGCAACAAAGTGCTTTGCAACCGGTGGCGCAACTGCCGGACACGCGCAGTCATATCAGCGCCAAATCGCGGCGCGGCATGGAGTTGATCCCGCTCAGCGACGTGCGCTATTTCATCGCCGATCACAAATACGTGACCGTGTATCACCGCTACGGCGAAGTGCTGATCGACGACACGCTGAAAGAATTGGAAGAGGAATTCGGCGGCAAATTACTGCGCGTGCATCGCAACGCGTTGGTTGTTGTCGATCACGTCGTCGGTCTCGATCGGGCCGCGCTGGGACAATTTCGCGTGCGCTTGGCCGATCTTCAACACGGGCCGTTGGTAAGCCGTCGCTTGTTGCCCGATGTGCGGCATATTTTAGCGAGCCTTTAACGCCCTACTATTTAGCTAGACGGTTTGCTCTAACAACTTCGATCAGCCGCAGCCGCTGCGCATAAATCACAGCTGATTCGTTACGAAAATGCGTCGCAGTATTTGGCGCGCGCGCAAAGCCTCCCTTATCATGGCCGCTCGTTATCGCAGCGCATTTTTGCCGCTGTTATTTACTTGTGCCGTCATTTGCACATAAAAGGCAGGCCTCCATGTCCACCGAAACCCTTCGCATCGCCACCCGCAAAAGTCCGTTGGCGTTATGGCAGGCCGAATTCGTGCGCGCGCAATTGCAGCGTCATCACCCCGGCTTGCACGTCGAGCTGGTGACGTTCACCACGCGCGGCGACAAAATTCTCGATACACCGCTGGCGAAAATCGGCGGCAAGGGTTTATTCGTCAAAGAGCTTGAAACCGCGCTGCTGGAACATAGCGCCGACATCGCCGTGCATTCGATGAAAGATGTACCGATGGATTTCCCCGCAGGCCTCGGCCTCGGCGTTATTTGCGAGCGCGAAGATCCGCGCGATGCATTCGTCAGCACGCGTTTCGCGAGCTTGGCGCAATTGCCGCACGGCGCGCGTATCGGCACCTCGAGTTTGCGCCGCCAGTGTCAGTTGCAGGCGCTGCGCCCCGATGTGGAAATTCTCAGTTTGCGCGGCAACGTCAACACGCGCTTGGCGAAGCTCGATGCCGACGAATACGACGCGATTATTCTCGCCACGGCCGGATTGTTGCGGCTCGATTTCGGCGCGCGCATTCGCGAACGCATCGCCGTGCAAACCAGTTTGCCGGCGGGCGGGCAGGGCGCGGTTGGTATTGAAATTCGCGAAGACGATGAGCGCGTGCGCGCGTTGCTCGCGCCGCTGCATCACGAAGCCACTTCATTGTGCGTGCGAGCGGAACGCGCATTGAATAAACATTTGCAGGGCGGCTGCCAAGTGCCGATTGCGTGCTTCGCCGAATTGCACGAAACGCAATTATTTTTGCGCGGACTGGTCGGCGCGCCGGACGGCAGCGTATTACTGCGAGCAGAAGCACGTGGTTTGAGCGCCGAGCCGGAAGCACTCGGCATCGCCGTCGCCGAACAATTATTGCAGCAGGGCGCGGCTGCCATTCTCGAACAGGTCTATCGCGAGCATTGATATGCAACTAGCGGGCAAGCGCATTTTAATTACTCGACCAGCTGGCCGCGCCGATGATTTATGCGCGGCGGTTTCCGCACTACACGGCATACCTGTGCATATTCCACTGCTCGATGTCGCGCCGCTCGACAGCTATGAAGACGTTGCGATTCGCACTAAAACGGCAGCGCAAATTGCAGCGCTCGCGCAATACCAGCGCGTCATTGCCATCAGCGTCAATGCGGTACACTACGGCATGCAATGGATCTCCGCGCAGCACGTGCCAGCGTCATTGCCGCGTACGATAAATTGGTACGGCATCGGCGCGGCAACGATTGCGGAATTCGCGAATTTTAAAATTTCCGCGCGCGGCGGCAGCGCTGCGATGAGCAGCGAAGCACTGCTCGCGCTGCCGGAATTAAACGCCGTCGCCGGTGAAAATATTTTGATTCTGCGCGGCATCGGCGGCCGCGAAACACTGGCCGCCGTACTGCGCGAGCGTGGCGCGAATGTGGAATATGCCGAATGTTATCGGCGTATCGCCCCGCAGCTCGACGCCGCGCAACAACAGCAATTACAGTCGACGTCGTTTGCGGCGGTATGTGTGAATAGCGCGGAAACGCTGCGCAATTTAACGCAAATCGCAACCGCGCATGCGTTGGCGCAATTGCAGCGCAGTGCGTTGATCGTACCCAGTGCGCGCGTGGCGGAAGAGGCCGGTACATTGGGATTTCTGCGCGTAAAAACCGCCGCCAACGCCAGCACCGCAGCGACGTTGCAAGCACTTGGCGAACTCGAACCGGATTGAGACAGCAACAGTGAACGATACGACGCAACCTTTGCCAGCTGCCAGCGCAGCGCCGATCGCGGTTAATAAATCGCGTAATGTGCTGGCGATTATCGCTTTAATTATTTCGCTATTGGCGATCGCTGCTGCCGGCGCGCTGATGTATCGCGACGATGTAAAACGCGAACTCACCGACTACCGCATGCAATCGTTGTTGCAAGATCAAGCTGGCTCGCTCGCACAATTGCGCCAACAACTGGCGGAGCAGCGCAGCGATAATCGCAGCGTGCGCGATCAATTCAATGCGCGCTTCAATCAATTGCAGACCTCGTTGGAATCGCAACAACAACGCTTGACCGAATTAGCGAGCAGCGATCGCACCGATTGGCAACTGGCCGAAGCCGAATATTTATTGCAGCTCGCCAATCAGCGTTTGTTGTTGGGCGGCGATGTGAAAACCGCGCTCGAACAATTTGCCGCCGCCGACAATATTATTCGCAGTGTCGACGACAGCAGTTTGCTGCCGACGCGCGCCGCGCTTGCGAAAGATATCGCCGCATTGAAAGCGGTCGATGTGGTCGATACCGAGGGCATTTATCTGACTATCGATGCGTTGTCCGGCCAAGCGCAGCAGTTGCATTTAATTGCACCGGTGGAAATGCAGGAAGAAGCGCGCGCAGCCGAAAATCCCAATGCATCGCTGGTGGAAAAATTTCAAACCGGTTTGCACGCGGCGCTGCATAAACTCAACCAGTTGATTCTGATTCGCCGTCGTGACGAGCCGTACAAACCGCTGCTGGCACCGCAATACGAAGCGGCGTTGCAGCAAAATGTGAAATTGGCTTTCGAGCAGGCGCAAGCAGCGCTGCTGACCAGCAATCAAAAATTGTATGAGCACAGCCTCGGCAAGGCACGCGATTGGCTGCTGACGTATTACACGGTCGATGAACACGCCACGCAAATCGTGGTGCAGTCGGTCGATGAATTGCGCAGCAAACATATTACGTATGCAATCCCGGATATTTCCGAATCGCGCCGTGAATTAAAAGCGTACTTAAATACGCGGCGCGCTGCGGCGCAGCAAAATCCAAAAGTGCCGGAAACAGTACCGGCAACAGCGCCAGGAGTCGCGCGGTGAAGCGTTTATTTATTGCGATTCTCGCGACGCTACTAATTGCAGCGGCATTGGCCGCCGCGATTGCTTACGATCCCGGTTATGTATTAATCGCATTCGGCAAATACACGCTGGAAACGACAGTGTGGGTCGGCGTGGCGCTGGTATTAGTGTTATTGCTGGCGATGTATTTATTAATTTTGTTGATTCACCGCAGCGTGCGTCAGGGCAGTTTCTTCAGTCGCTGGCGCTCCAATTGGCGCGATCGGCGCGGTCGGCAATTAACGCAGCGCGGCATACTGGCTTATCTCGAAGGCAATTTCGAACGCGCGCGTATCGTGCTCGATCGCGCCGCGGCGCGCGCCGAAACGCCAGCACTTAATTACGTGTTGGCGGCGCGTGCCGCTGCCGCACAAGGCGAACATAAAATTGCCGAGCAATATTTATTGCGCGCGCAGCACAGCGAAGACCACACCGAATTCGCTATTGCACTCACGCGCGCCGAAGTGAATTTGCGCCAGGGAAAATTGCAGGAGGCATTGGTGGTGCTTTCGCGCATTCGCAATCACGCTGCCAAGCATCCCTATATTCTGCAATTGTTGCGCGATACCTATACCGCGCTGCGCGACTGGCCGAATTTGTTGTTGTTGCTGCCGCAATTGCGCAAACACAAAATAATGACGAAAGAGGCTGTTGCGGAACTGGAAGTACGCACCACGATCCATCTGTTAGACGAGCAGGCCGCAAAAAAACAAAGCGAAGCGCTACATCAAACTTGGCGCGACGTATCGCGCTTCGTCGCGCAGGACGCCAGAGCGGTGGCGAGCTATACGCGCGGATTAATTGCATTGAGCGCCGGTGCCGAAGCGGAGCCATTGTTGCGCACGCAAATAAAACGCGATTGGAGCAACGAATTAATCGAGTTGTACGGCGCAGCCAATGGCGCGGAGCCGGCACGACAACTGACGCAAATCGAACAATGGCTGCGCGAGCGCGGCGGCAGCGCTACGCTGTATCTCAGCGCCGGGCGCATAGCAGTGCGCAACGAGTTGTGGGGCAAAGCGCGCGAATATTTTGAACAGAGTTTAAAGCTTGAAGAAAAGCCAGAAACCTTTGCGGAGTTCGGCAGCTTGCTGGCGCGACTGGGTCAATTCGAACGCAGCAGCGAATATTACGCGCGCGGCCTGCTAGCGGTGGTTCGCACCGACATCACACCTTCAACAGCGGTGCGCACCGCCTGATCGCAACTTTCAGTTAAGCGATTTAATAAATTAAGATTGCCAATTACCGCTGGCTAAAAGCTCCACCTGCATCGGTTGGGTCGAGCGCAGTGGAATAACTTGCGCGACCGCTGGTTGCATTAACATCGTTGGTGCAGTCGCAATCGCCGCTAACGATACCGCCGCATCCAAACGATACAACCAGCCCGTTAATGGCAACGCACTGCGCGCGATTTCTTGAAGCTCAAAATCAATACGTCGATCGCCCCAATCCAGCGTGATGCTGCTGCAAGATAAAATTTTCGCAAGACCACAGCCGCGCGCTTTTGCGTGCGCCTCTTTTAATGTCCAGATCGCAAAAAAATAATCGAACCATTGATCGGCGGTGCAATTCGCTAGGGCATTGTTTTCTGCGGCAGAAAAAAATCGCTGCGCGATACCGCTCAGATTATTGCGCCGCGCATGTCCTTCGACATCAATACCGACCGGCCCGACAGCGCTAATGATTAATGCTACCCAGTTGCGACCGTGAGAAAGATTGAAATGCCAATTCGCCTGCGCTTGATTGGCAAGTTGTGGTTTGCCGTCAACATCGCGCTCGAAGACTAAATCCACCGGCGCGCAGCGCAGTCGCGTCGAAAACGTTTCGCGCAATAACGCGCGCGCAACCAAAAACTCCTTAGCGGCTTCCGGCTTTTTATAAGTCGTCAATCGCTGCAGTTCATCGCCACTTAATAGGCTGCGATAGTCAGTTAGTAGCTCGCCATCAATGGCGCCGAGCGGGCAGCAAATAATTTCCGGCACTGTGATTGCCATTAAAAATTGAGCAACTGTTGCAGTTCGCTTTGAGCGGCGAGCAGTGTTTGTTGTAATTGCTGGATGTCTGCAGCGACTTGCCGCAGCGCGATCAATTCCGGCGCTGACGTTGCGCTGTCGCCATTGTTATTTGACTGCGCACTCATTTCGTTGCGCAGTGCATTGGCCAGTAATGTATCGAGACTCGAATTTAATTTCACGATGGGGTTATTAACGTCGCCGCTGGCTTGAAAATTCAAATCGAAATCGCGCACCGATTTTAACGTCGCTGCCGCAGCGCGACCGAGGGCACTGTCATCGGATGCAATTTGCAATTCGGCATTTTGAAAACGCACTAGTACATTGATATCGATTTGATTGCCAGTTACAGAAAGCAAACCTTGAATATCGGTCAGTGCTTTCGTCACGGTAATCTGCAGCGCCGGCTCGCGGCTTAACGGCATTTGCTCTAATGAAAAGTCACTCAGATTAAAACGTATATTTTGCAGCGGCAATTTTCGATAATCGAGATTGCCTTCGGCGCTGAATTTTTCCGGCTGGCCGTTGCTACTTGTAGAAGTGCTATTTTGAAAAATAAAATGTGTAGAGACATCGAAAAAATGCGGCTGCGGCGTTACGTTTTCCACTACGCCGGTGAAATGCAATGGTGCAGTGCCGAGATTAATTTCGCCATCGACGTTAATTTTACGCGCGAGCAATTGCCATTTCGCGGCTTCGCCATCGCTGTTTTCAATGGCGGGTGCGCTGGTTATAAAGCCGAGAATATGTTGCAGCAACGGCTGCAATTCATGGCCTAATAAGCCGGCCGTGAGCGACGCTTGCGCACCCGTGGCAAGCTGCACTGTTCCGGTCGATTGCGGCGCTACCGAATAATTTAATTCCGGTTGCGCGCGGGCGAAGTCCAACGCAAATTGCTCTTGCAGCTTGCGCGCATTGGCCAGCTCATCGTTGAGATCGGCGCGCAGACGATTGCGATTATTTGCATCTTTGCTTTGGGCACGAAATCGAAAATCTTGTAGTTGCGTTGCGGTTGGTAATGAACGCAACCGTTGTTGCCAGTCATTTCGCAACGCAATTAAATCCTGCTGCGCACGTTGTAAATAGCTGTGGCGTTGTTCGGTTTGTTGCAGCTGTAATTGTTTGGCGTCCGGTAATGCAGCGTTCGCGGCCACATTTGCGGCCGGCGGCGTCAGCCCATTAATCGCGCCACTGCGCGCACGCGGCCGGGCAAAACGTAAGCCATGTACTTCCACCGCAGCGACTAACAATTTTCGGTCGAGCAATTCGCTCAGCTGCAAAGGGAGTGCGATGCTATCGGCTTCAAATAAATTACTGTCGGGCTGCTGCGGATTGGTCGCCTGCACGCCGCGTAGCGTCAATGACGCCGGTAATAAATGAAATGTCGCACTGGCGATATCGAGTTTAGCGCGCAATGCTTTTGAGCCTTGCTGTTCTAGCAGCGCTTTGATCGCGATATCGATAAGAAAAAAATAAGCAACGATGAGGCATATGATGAAGACAATGATTTTTTTAACAGGTGACATATCGACAATCCTAAGTTGTGCTGTGGCCAATTGTCCGATAGGTATTTGTCGCAGTGCTTATTTTTCAATAATGTGAGTGATACGACAACACGGTAGCCGCACGCATTCTATATTCACTGGGTAAAATTTAAATAGGTAGCTCGGCAATGAACTCAATCGTAAAAATTTCCGCACTGCTGCTTGGCGGTGCCTGTATTTCTAGCGGCGCATGGGCGGCACTGCCGCAAGAGTGCACCAACTGGCAGCAAAATCATGCACAGTGGTTATGGTGCGATGATTTTGAAGCAGATAGCAGCTTGGAACAAAACTACTATGATGTTAACCGTATGGGCGGACACTTTGGTGTTTCGGCAGATGCGGCTTATGCGGGCTCGCATGCTCTAAAAAATGGTTATCAAAAGGGTGTGGAAAGTGCCGGTTGGCTCAAATTCAGTTTTGGTAAAACGCCCGTCTCACCGAAGCGCTATTTAGATAAAAAGTTCGACGATGTGTACTGGCGATTTTATGTGAAGACAAGTGCCAATTGGTCCGGTCCAGCGATGAAATTGACGCGCGCGACTGTCTTTAGTTCATCGAAATGGGCGCAGGCCGCAATTGGTCATGTGTGGGAAGACGGCAAATTGGGCCTGGGCCTCGATCCTGTCAGTGGCGTTTCTGGATCAACCGTTATAACAACCGGTTGGAATGATTTCGCGCATATGAAATGGCTGGGGGAGGCGACCAACTCTGTGCAAATTTATGCCCCCGAGAATCGCGATAAATGGTTTTGCGTTGAGGCCCACATGAAATTGAATACGCCCAACAAGTCCGATGGGGTATACGAGCTGTGGATTAACGATCAAGTTCAGGGCACGAAAAGTACGCTTAATTTCCGCGGCGGATATACCGACTACGGGATTAACACCATCATGCTTGAGGGCTGGTTCAACGGCGGCGCTAAACAAAATCAAGAGCGATATTTTGATAACTTTGTCGTCAGCACGGCAAAAATCGGTTGTTACAATCCGACCGCCACAACAACATCTTCGCCACCGGCCGCACCAAATCTTTCCGTGAAACCGCAATAAGATGTCAGGACTTGGCTAAAAACTTACCGGATATCAATCATGGGCTCAATCCACGATTGATAGCCGGTGTCGCGTTGTAAGACGGCTGCCAATTTGCTGGCGTCTGCTTCGTCCAGATTGTCCTGAATAACATTTCGGTTTAATGCCCCATTCGTTTGCACAACGCGCCAGCGGTAGCGAATGATCTCGTCACTGCAAAACTCCGTAAATGCGATCTTATGCACCAGCAGTTGTCGATACCAAATCTCGGCATCGAGCGGATTGTCAGTGCACGCGAATACTGAGCTGAAACGTTGTTTCGCGAAGGTTGCCAACGCCGAATATTGAATAAGAGTTGCGTTGCTATACCTGAGTGTCAGCCGGCTTGCCCGTGTCCATTGATCGGTCGATGCAACGATTAGTATCGGTCGTGTTTTATCTACGCAGTAACAATAACCGAGTGGATAACGCAGCATTAAAAAATTGCCGGGCGTTAAATATGAAACTGTATTGTTGCTGACGATTAGCCGCAGCGTACGCCCGTCGAGTATGTCGAAGTAGCCGCGTATATTGCCGGTATTGGTTTCTATAGCTGCGTACTGACCAAGATGTAGCGCTGGCAAGCGTCCGGCTGGCAAATGAAATTCCAGAGCGCAGTAATTTTCAATCCTATCGATTTTTTTCAGTTGCGCGTAGCTGCGCCGTGCCAGTTCTGCACTACCGTGAAGCGGATTGCCATTCAATGCAATGCCCAAATTGCTCTGCGCTACGCATTGGCATAATAAAATTTTTTGTTGTGTAGTCGAGGCATCAATTGTTTGAGCGCGCTGTAATACGCAACCGCTTAATAATTGCGCCTCGCACGCTTCGCAATTGCCATTACGGCAGCCGTAACGCACCAGCCAATTAGCGCGCTGTGCTGCGCTTAAAAGATTTTCAGCGCGCTGCGCGGTGAACGAAATTCCACTCGGCAGGCTGATCGTGAATACCTCATCCATCGTTCGCGCTTACGCGTTTAATGCGACAAGCAGTTTTGCTAATGCCTGGCCGCGATGGCTGTGTCGATTTTTTATTTCAGCGCTGAGTTCGGCCGATGTTTGCTGCAAATCGGGAACGAAAAAAAGTGGATCGTAGCCAAAGCCATTCGCACCGCGTGCTGCGTTGAGAACGCGGCCCTCCCACGTACCCTGACAAATGAGCGGCGATGGATCGGCGGCGTGACGCATAAAAACCAACACGCATTGAAAACGCGCGCTGCGTTCGGCTTCCGGTACGGCGGCAAGTTGTTCGAGTAGCTTTCGATTGTTGGCGTCGTCGTCCGCATTTTCGCCAGCGAAGCGCGCCGAATAAATGCCGGGTGCGCCGTGTAGCGCATCGACTTCTAAACCGGAGTCATCGGCGAGCGCGGGGAGGCCGCTGTGCTGCGCGGCATTACGGGCTTTGATAATGGCATTTTCAACAAAGCTTAAACCGGTCTCGGCAGCTTCAGGCACAGCGAAATCCGATTGTGCGGCGACATTCCAACCAGTTTGAGCCAGTAATTGTTGAAACTCGGCTAACTTGCCGCGATTGCCGCGATTGCCGCTGGCGAGCACGATGCGTTTCATAAGCCGCTCCGTTATTTTTTAATTCGAAATTTGTTAATGGTTAATTGTTGGCTATCGATTTTTATTAATTATCGACGGCGAATTTGCGCGTGAAGGTCACAATTAATGGTGGCGATGTCTGCTCGCCCTTTTCTGTATCGGCGATCGGCTGCACGTTGATATCGAAGCGCAATAATTCACGATTGCTGACGCGCAATTCGGCGATGTAATAAATCGCATTGAGTTCGCTGATTTCGCGAAATTCAAGTGGCTTATTCGACATTAAATCCGAGTACGTGCCGGTGGTGGCGGCACGTTGCGGGCGAATATCGCCATTGCTGGAATCGCGCAACGACACATTCAGCACCACGCGATCGTTAGCGCGCGTGATGTTGTAACGCGCGGCAATGTCGGCCTGCAGATCGGTAGAGGGAAACACATTATAAAATACGGTGTAGTTTCCGAATTTTTTGCTGGTTTCAATTTCCGGCGGATTAGTGTCCGCGCGCGTTGGCAGCGAGCAGCACAACAAACTCATCATCAATAAAAATACTATGCGCGTCATAAGCGAATCCTTTGAGATAAGTTTGCCGCCGCATTACTGAACATGACACCAGGTGCTGCGATGAAATGTTTTGTGGCGAAGGAATCAGCGTCCGATATGGTACACCGCAGTCACCGCAAATAAATTGGGCCACGCTTGCGCGAGTGCATTCTGGCTGTCGTTGCCGCCGATCATGGCGCGGTTAATGATGCGAATATTTTTTTCCGCGCACAGCGCTTCGAAATCGCGAACGGTACAGAAGTGAATATTCGGTGTGTCGTACCAGGTGTACGGCAAGAATTTCGACACCGGCATGCGCCCGCGCCCGACCAAATAACCGCGCGCGCGCCAATGACCGAAATTCGGAAAGGTGACGATGCCTTCGCGCCCGATGCGCAGCATTTCATCGAGCACACGGTGCGGATAACGCAACGCCTGCAATGCGAGCGTCATCACCACGGCATCGAAACTTGCGCTGCGAAAATTTTCCAGACTCGCGTTGAGATCTTGCTCGATCACATTGATGCCGCGCGCGATGCAATGGGTGATGTCGTTTGCATCGATTTCAACGCCGAGACCATCGACCTGTTTGTTATCGCGCAGCGCCGCCAACAAGGTGCCGTCACCGCAGCCGAGATCGAGTACGCGTGCGCCGTTGCCGATCCAATTTTGAATTAACGTGAGATCGAACCGCATCAATTCAACTCCGCGCGAATTTTCTGCATGTAGGCGGTGAACACCGCTTCATAGCGTGCGTCGGGAACTAGAAACGCATCGTGGCCGTGCGGCGAATCGATTTCGACATAACTGACGGTGCGCTTTGCGGCGATCAACGCATTGGCAATTTCGCGCGAACGCGCTGGGGAAAAGCGCCAGTCGCTGGAAAACGAAATCACCAAAAATTTGCTTTGCGCCTGTTCGAACGCGCGCACCGGATCATCGTCGTATTGCCGCGCAAGATCGAAATAATCCAATGCATGCGTCATCAAAATGTAGGTGTTGGCATCGAAGGCTTTCGAAAACGCATCGCCCTGATAACGTAAATAACTCTGCACTTGGAATTCGACCAGATTGTCGTTGCCGAGATCGAAATCGCCCACGCGTAAATCGCGGCCGAATTTTTCCATCATGCCGGCGGCGGATAAATACGTGATGTGACCGACCATGCGCGCGAGTGCGAGTCCCTGTGCGGGAATCACGCCGAGTTCGATGTAGCGACCGGCGTGAAAATTTGGATCGGCCGTAATCGCCTGGCGTGCAATTTCATTGAAAGCAATATTTTGCGCCGACAATTTCATCGCCGATGCGATTACCACGCAGTGGCGAACCAGATCGGGATATTCGAGTGTCCAGCGCATTGCCTGCATCGCGCCGAGACTGCCGCCGATAATCGCCGCCCAATGCGGAATGCCGAGCGCCAGCATTAACCCGTGCTGCGTGCGTACCCAGTCGCGGCAGCGCAGGCCGGGAAAATCCGGGCCCCACGGTTTGCCGGTTTCCGGGTCGATCGAGGTCGGGCCGGTCGAGCCGTGGCAACCGCCGATATTGTTCAAACTCACCACGAAAAAATGCCGCGTATCGATCGGTTTGCCCGGGCCGATGTAGTCGTCCCACCAGCCGGGTTTTTTATCGTCGGCGCTGTGATAACCGGCGGCATGATGATGGCCGCTCAGCGCGTGACAAATAAGCACGGCGTTGGAGCGCTCGCGATTCAGCTCGCCGTAGGTTTCGTAAACGATATCGAAATCGCGCAATTCGCGGCCGCTGGCAAGAACGACGGGCGCGCTGAAATGCTGCGTCTGCGGCGTGACAATACCGACCGAATGAGTGCGGCCGAGCGGATTTTCGGGAAGTTGCTGCGACATTATTGGCTATCGAATTTGAGCAGTGGAGCAGTCTATGGTCTGTTAACTCTATTTGCAAAGTTGCGCTGGCGCTGCGGCAATCGCTAGCGCGACAGGCAATTGTTGCGGGTTTTCAATGCGAACCGTTTTCTGGCGAGCGCCATCGCCGCTGACAATACGCACCGCCTGTTTGGCGACGCCAAATTGCGCGGCGAGAAATTTAATTAAATGGGCATTGGCTTTGCCGTCGATCGGCGGCGCGGTAACACGAATTTTTAAGCGTTCGCCGTACTTATCGGAACAAACCGGGCAGGAAAACTCATCGCGGCTGGCGTTGGGTTGCAGCTGGCAGAACAGCATCAGGGCGCCATTTTGCCATTGATAAAACGTCGAAGTGGGCGCGTTCAACCGCTTAGATATTGAGGATCAGCATGCCCAAAAACGAATGCGGCACCAGACCGATTTTCATCGCCAGACCGCTCAACAAAATCTTCACGACGTTGATGGCGAGAAACGCCAGCATCGGCGAAAAATCGATACCGCCCATCGGTGGCAGTAGTTTGCGAAACGGCGCCATGATCGGTTCGGCTAATTGATTGAGTAGCACCACCGCCGGGTGATAACTGCCGGCGGCCACCCAACTGATAATGATGGAGGCAATCATCGCCAGAAAATAAATATTGAGGACCGCGACCAAAATGCTGAGCAGCGACACCGCCAGCACCAGCGGAAAGCTGAAATTGAGCGATCCGGTTTGGATGATGTAAATGGTGACCACCATCAACAGCTTGACCAGCCACGCCAATATCAACGAGGCGATATCAACCCCGAAAAACCCCGGAATCAAGCGGCGCAGCGGTTTCACTAACGGATTGGTAACGCGCACCAAAGCCTGCGAGACCGGATTGTAAAAATCCGCCCGCGCGATTTGCAGCAGGAAGCGCAGCAATATCGCCCACAAATAAAGACCGCCCACACTTTGGATCAAAAACGAGGCGATTTCGCCAATTATTCCCATTGCCACACCTGTTTGCTCAAAGAGACATTTTGTTTAAAGACACATTGTTCGAAGCGAATCTGCTCAAAACAATTTGTTCGAAACGATTTCTTTTGAAGCCACTTACTTTAAAACGGCTTTCCCTAATGACTTCTACTAAAGAGAGCAACGCGACGACTCAGTCGCGCCCCAGCTCCTGCGCCAACGACTGGGAGCGGTCGCTGCACGCGGTGAGCGCGCGCGCAAAAATTTCGCGCAGATTGTCCTGCTCGAAACTGGCGATGGCGCGCTCGGTAGTGCCGTGCGGCGACGTTACGCGGCGGCGCAATTCGGCGGTATCGACATCGCTGTCGTGTGCCATCCGCGCCGCACCGAGCGCCGTTTGCAGCGTCAGCTTTTGCGCGGTGTCGCGGCTCAGCCCCAATTGTTCGCCAGCCGCCTGCATCGCTTCCATCACTAAAAAGAAATACGCCGGGCCGCTGCCGGAAACGGCGGTGACCGCGTCGAGCTGCTGCTCGCTGTCGACCCATAGCGCGATGCCGACCGCGCGCAGAATCGAATCGGCCAGTTCGCGCTGCGCGGCGTTTACTGCAGCATTCGCAAACAAACCGGTGGCGCCGAGTTGCACCAGCGCCGGCGTGTTCGGCATGCAGCGCACAATCGGCAAAGCGCCGCCGAGCCAACGCTCAATGCTGGCGATCTCGATACCGGCGGCAATCGAAATAATCAGCGGTCGTTTCTGTTGGAGCGTTGTCGCCAGGGGCAGCAATACTTGCTTCATCGCCTGCGGTTTCACGGCCAATATCACCACGTCAGCATTGGCGATGGCAGCGATGTTATCGCTGGTAACCGTGACCGCAGCCAACTGCTGCAGCTTTTCCAACGACGGCGCATAGGGATCGCTGGCGCTAATCTGTGCGGCGGAGAAACCCTGTTTCACCAGCCCGCCGATCAGGGCGGACGCCATGTTGCCGGCGCCGATAAACGCTACTTGCGGTGAGCTCACGATGAATTCTCGAAACAAAAAACGGGGGCCAGTATAGCGGCGGTGTGTGAATGGAAATAGAGGCGAGCGCGGTTCGAATTGGCGGCGTTTCTGTAGGAGCGCTGCTTGCTGCGCCCTATTTTTGCCGGCCCACGGTTACCTTGGTGTTTTGCAAATGGGCGCGGCAAGCAGCGCCCCTGCGGGTCGCCTCAGAATGGGCTTTCTTTATACGCGTGCTGTTCTTTGGCCCAGCCGAGTTCATACGGCGCCGTCGCGGCGGTTTCAAAGCGCAGTGTTTTGAATTTCCAGCCTTCCGCCGTGCGCACGTATTCCTCTTTATATAAGCCGAGCACCCAAATCGCCTGCGGACCGGGCATGGTCGATGTCACCAGTGCATGCCAGTGGCCGGTGGCGGTATCGCCGTCGACTTGAATCAGCGGATTGGTCACGTAATGCACGATAAACGGTACCGCGCCGAACGCTTCGAACAACTCTTTGATCGCCTGTTTACCTTTCGCGTAGCCCGCGTTGGGCGAGCCATCCCAGACGCCGTCTTCGACGAACATATCGGCGACCGCCTGCGGATTGGTGTGCGTCGGGCCGCTCCAGCCGCCGTCGTTGTAGTTCACATAGCGCGCTTTCAATTGCACGATCGCTTCGCGGTCTTCCAGCACCTGCACGCGTTGTTCGAGGGTTTTGGTCATGGTGAGCTCCTGGTATTTATTGATTATGGTTTGGGTCGAAGATCGGGGCGCAGCAAGTGGCGCCCTTACGATAAAGCGGCCGAATGGGTAGGGGCGCTGCTTGCCGCGTCCCGTCCCTCATTACAACCGCGCGCCTTTGCACGTTAAGCCATCGGTGTTTCGATTTTTTCCGTGCGCGCATACCGATGCGCAAGAATCGAACACACGAACAACTGCAGCTGATGGTAAAGCATGATCGGCAACACAATCACGCCCAAGGCGGGATTTGCGCCGAAAATCAGCGCCGCCATCGGAATGCCCGAGGCCAATGTTTTCTTCGAGCCGCAAAACACGGCGGCAATTTCATCTTCTCGCTTTAACTTCAGTTTACGCGCCAGCAACGTGCTCAATAGCAGAATGACGGCGAGGAAAAATGCCGCGCCCGCCAGCGTGACCACGATTAGACCGATGCCGTGTTTTTGCCACAATCCTGACTTCACCGAATTGCAGAACGCCGCGTACACCAGCAACAGAATCACGCAGCGGTCGATATTAGTGACGTAGCGTTTGATTTTCGCGAACCAATGCCCGATCAGCGGTCGCAACAATTGGCCGGCGATAATCGGCAACAACAGCAGCTCGGCGATTTTCAGCATGGTGCTGCCGAGCGACAGGCCGTGCGCATCGGCATTGCCGAGCACATTGATAATCAGCGGCGTCAGCACGATACCGAGCAGACTTGACAGCGTTGCGTTGAAAATCGCCAGCGGCACATCGCCGCGTGCCAAAGCGGTCATCGCCACCGACGATGAAATGGTCGACGGCAGCGCCGCCAGATAACAAAAACCGAGCAGCAAATCGCGCGACAGATAGTTTTTCAGCGCGGCGTTAAACACAATCCACAGCAGCGGAAATGCAATGTAGGTCAGTGTCTGCACCAGCAGATGCACGCGCCAGGCGAACAGGCCGCGGCGTAGACTTTCCAGCGGCAGGCCGATGCCGTGCAGAAAAAACACCAGCGCGACGCCGACATTGATAACGATATCGGCGTGCATGCCGCCGCCGCTGGCGCCAAAATCTGGAAAGAGGCTGGCGACGATTACGGCCGTCACCATGCCGAGCAGAAACCATTCTTTTGCGATACGTCGCGGCCAGTTTGTCGTCACAGTGCAATCAACCTCATTAATTAACGCGCGCCGTTTCGTTAGTAACGTGCGCCGACTCTTTATTGGCGTACGCCAAAGAGGTCGGTACCAATGCGAACGATGGTGGCGCCGGCGGCAATCGCCGCCTCGAAATCCGCCGACATACCCATCGACAATGTATCCACCTGCGGCCAGCGCAGGCGCTGCGTTTCAAACAATTCCCGCAGCCGGAAAAAACTATCGCCGTTATTGTCCGCATCGGGAATAGCCATCAGGCCGCGCACGCGCAAATTCGGCAGATCGATGACAGCGGCGATCAAATTCGGCAACTCCACCGGAGCGATGCCGGATTTGCTGGCCTCGTCATCGATATTAATTTGCAGACAAATATTGAGCGGCGGCAAATGCGCGGGTCGTTGCTCGGATAAACGCTGCGCAATCTTGAGGCGATCGACGCTGTGCACCCAGGCGAAATGCTCGGCGATGGCGCGGGTTTTGTTCGATTGCAGCGGCCCGATAAAGTGCCACGTGAGGGCGAGATCATCGAGCACCGCGATTTTTTCCAGCGCCTCCTGACAGTAGTTTTCGCCGATATCGGTAACACCGGCAGCGGCTGCTGCGCGAATGTCCTGTGCACCGCGCGTCTTGCTCACGGCCAGCAATGTGACGTCGTGCTCGCGGCGCCGGCTTTTTATACAAGCACGGCCTATGCGTTCGCGGACCTTTGCTATATTGATTGCTACGTCTGATGACATGCGGCTGTGTAACTCTGCGGCGGCTGGTTCATCCATCCCTTATTTGCCGCCTGTGCTGGTTATCGCAGTTGCCTGTTCCGTGGCGTCGCGATTGCTGCGGGGCGTCTATTATAACGAAGCCGCTGCGCGCGTCGCGGCTCGCGGTCAGTGGTATTACTCGTGGTCATTGGTATTAACAGTCCCTAGGAAACCGAATGGATATTACCGAACTGCTCGCCTTCAGCGCTAAACAAGGCGCGTCCGATTTGCACCTGTCCGCGGGCCTGCCGCCGATGATTCGCGTCGACGGCGATGTGCGGCGCATCAACTTGCCGCCGATGGACCATAAAGCGGTGCACGCGCTGATCTACGAGATCATGAACGACAAGCAGCGCAAAGATTTTGAAGAGTTTCTGGAAACCGACTTCTCGTTCGAAGTGCCCGGCGTGGCGCGTTTTCGCGTCAACGCATTCAACCAGAATCGCGGCGCCGGTGGTGTGTTCCGGACAATTCCGTCGAAAGTGTTATCGATGGAAGATTTGGGACTCGGCCAGGTGTTTCGCGATATCTGCAATAACGCACGGGGTCTGGTGCTGGTGACGGGGCCGACCGGTTCCGGTAAATCGACGACGCTGGCGGCGATGATCGACTACGTCAACGACTCGCGCTACGAGCATATTTTGACGATCGAAGATCCGATCGAGTTCGTGCACGAATCGAAAAAATGCCTGATTAACCAGCGCGAAGTACACCGCGACACGCACGGCTTTAACGAAGCGCTGCGCTCGGCCTTGCGCGAAGACCCGGACATTATTCTGGTCGGCGAATTGCGCGATCTGGAAACGATCCGTCTGGCCCTGACCGCTGCGGAAACGGGCCACCTTGTGTTTGGCACGCTGCACACCACGTCCGCTGCAAAAACGATGGACCGCGTGATCGACGTATTTCCCGCTGCTGAAAAAGACATGGTACGTTCGATGCTGTCGGAATCGCTGATGGCGGTTATCTCGCAAACGCTGATGAAAAAAGTCGGCGGCGGTCGCACCGCGGCGCACGAAATTATGATCGGCACCTCGGCGATTCGAAATTTGATTCGCGAAGATAAAGTCGCGCAGATGTATTCATCGATTCAAACTGGTGGCGCGATTGGCATGCAGACGATGGATCAGTGTCTGGCTGATCTGGTGCAGAAACGTTTGGTGACACGTGACGAAGCGCGTGCGAAAGCGCGTTTCCCCGACAAGCTTTAACGCAGCGCGACCATTTGCCCAATGGTTGCGCTGTTCGAAATGCAAGCGATGGAACGATAGGGCTCAAATTAAACGAGCCGGCCATCTACACAAAGTACATAGGCTATATAAGCTACATAAATTACATAACGGAGTTGAGCGGTGGACATCGAAAAATTATTAAGCCTGATGGTGGAAAAAGGCGCCTCGGATTTATTCATCACTGCCGGGGTACCGCCGTCGGTGAAAATAAATGGCCGCGTTGTTCCGGTCACCACCACGCCGCTCAGTCCCGAAAAAACGCGCGAAACCGTTTTAGGTGTGATGAACGAAACGCAGCGTCGCGAATTCGTACAGGACAAAGAATTAAATTTCGCGATCAGCGCGCGCGGCATCGGCCGTTTTCGCGTCAGCGCGTTTTATCAGCGCAATCTCGCCGGCATGGTGTTGCGCCGCATCGAAACGCATATTCCGCAAATCGAAGATTTGGGCCTGCCCGATATCATCAAAGATTTGTCGATGACCAAGCGCGGTCTGGTTATTTTTGTCGGCGCCACCGGCGCGGGTAAATCGACCTCGCTGGCGTCGATGATCGGTCATCGCAATCGCAACTCGAAAGGCCACATTATTTCGGTCGAAGATCCGATCGAATATATCCATCAACACGAAGGCTGCATCATCACGCAGCGCGAAGTCGGCATCGATACCGAATCGTTTGAAATCGCGCTGAAAAATATGCTGCGTCAGGCGCCGGACGTGATCATGATCGGCGAGGTGCGCACGCGGCAAACGATGGAGCACGCGATCACATTCGCGGAAACCGGTCACTTATGTTTGTGTACGTTGCACGCGAACAATGCCAACCAGGCGCTCGATCGCATCATGCATTTCTTCCCGGTCGAGCGGCACGCACAGCTGTGGATGGATTTATCGCTGAATTTGCGCGCGATGGTGGCGCAACAATTAATTCCAACGCCGGATGGCAAAGGTCGGCGCGCCTGCGTTGAGGTATTAATTAATACGCCGCTTGCCGCCGATTTAATTCGTAAAGGCGAAGTGCATACGCTGAAAGAATTAATGTCGAAATCGAACGAGCAGGGTATGCAAACGTTCGATCAACATTTATATGAAATGTACAGTCAGGGCGAAATCACTTACGAAGATGCTATCGCGCACGCCGATTCGGCCAACGATTTGCGTTTGATGATTAAGCTCGGCACCGACTCCGATCCGAACTCGTTAATTAATGGTGTGTCGGGATTGTCGATTGAAAATGACAAGGAACAGGATCGCGGTCGCATGATGGGCCGGTAATGAACGCCGCTTCGCTCTGTGTAGCGATAATCTTTGTGCTTCACCAACCCGAATTCCGCGACCGGATTGGTGAAGGGATGCGAGAAATTTTAAAAACTAGAAATACAGAACGTCTTTGACGGCATCCTTGTACAAAATCTCGCACTTATCGGACGCTGACGATTTTGCAGCTTGGATCGCACCAGCGACGATGCCGAGCACGCCATTGTTATGACCCAAAACCGACCCAAAATAACAATGCAAGGAAAACGGAACGTCTTGGTACGTCGTATTAAAGGTTTGAGTCGGGGTAAACGGCGGAAATTTCCCCTGCATGAGGGGCTCGCCATTAATACTTAATTTAAGATCGTTCGTTTTATCGTTGTAGCTGCCGCCAAAACGGAACGACTTATCGTCAATCTTAATGTCTTTTTGCTGTGCTTCGCGAGGAGGAGCGCTGGTGCAGGCTGACAGCAGCGCTATAGCTGCGAATAAAGCCGTGAACCGCGTTTGATTAAATTTCATTTTCCTAAATCATCCCTTGATTAAATTAATTCTATTGCTTGCCAAAAGTTATCGCTCGAACAAACAAGCTCCTCAAACCATTCTTACGGTTTGCGGCACGCATGATACGCAGCGATTAAGAGCATCGACGTGAACGCAGTCACAAAGCAAAATTGCGATACGGTTATATCTGAGTCGCAAACCAGCTTTCCAGAATCAGGCGTGCGCTTAACGAATCGACACCCCCGCTTTTAAAATTGCGTTCGCCGCGCGCGAGCAATTCGCCGCGCGCTTCGAAGCTGCTCAATCTTTCGTCCCAGGTAATTACCGGCAAATTAAAACGCCCATGCAAACGGCGCGCGAATTTTTCCGCGCGTTGCGACATATCCGATGCAGTGCCGTCCATATTTAACGGCAAGCCCACCAATAAATGATCCGGTTTCCATTCGCTGATTAACGCGCCGATGTTGTCCCAATTCGGTACGCCATCTTTTGCGGAAATTGCGGCAAGCGGTGAGGCGGTATGGGTGATGGTTTGACCGATGGCGACGCCGATATGTTGGGTGCCGTAATCGAAGGCGAGAATGCACGCCGGTTTTTTATTGTCGTGCACGTTCAATAATTACGCATGACCGGCGCCGGGCGCCAGCCTACTTAAATCGATGCCGAGTTTTGCCACGGCGGCATCGAGGCGTTCTTTGACCGGCGTATCGAATAACACGCCGCTGTCGCCCTGCACGGTCAGCCACGCATTGTCAGCCAGTTCGCTTTCGAGTTGGCCCGCTTCCCAACCGGCGTAACCCAGCGCGACGATGGCGGCGCTCGGACCTTCATCGTGCGCGAATGCATCGAGAATATCGCGCGATGTGGTCAAACTAATTTCTTCGTTGATCGCAATGGTGGCTTCCCACTGCCGCTCGCTAGTGCGGTGCAACACAAAGCCGCGCTCGGTTTGCACCGGACCGCCGGCCATTACCGGTTCATCGAGATGACTGCGCAAACCTTCGATCTGCAATTGATCGAGAATTTCGCGCAGCTTCACGCCGAGCGGTTGATTGATGATGATGCCCATCGCGCCCTGTTCGTTGTGCTCGCACAGGTAAGTCACGCTATGCGCGAAAATACCCTGCGTCTGCGAAGGCATCGCAATCAGGAAGTGATCTTTTAAACTTTCGAAAGTATTTGTCATAGCACCATTATTGGAGCGCGGCGCTGTGAACTCAAGGGCGCTCGTTTAATTGGTTGAGGTAAGACGATCTTTGCGAAAGCGCCAGGTGCGAATGATTTCTAACACATCCACTTGCTGGCGCATCGATGCGGGAAATGCATCGTAAGGTGCAGCGAGATGCACGATGCGAATCGCGGCCTGATCCAATATTTTATAACCCGACGATTGCAGCACTTTAATATCCGAAATTTCGCCATTCGGTAATAGGGCCACCATTAAGCGCAATTCGCCGTAAATATTTTGCTCGCGCGCTTTGTCTGGATAATTGGTATTACCAACGTTTTCAATGCGCTCGCGCCATTGATTTAAATATTGGGCATCTTCGGAAAAACTCGCGGCGACTGAAGTGAGCCGGCGAATGCGCGGGCGCGCGGCGTACGCCTGCCGCTGAATATCGAGCTTCGCTTCGAGGCTGGCAATTTCGGTATTGCGCTGCTGAATGGTGAGATTGCCTTCGGCTTGTTGCGTCGGCGTATCGTCATCGTTTTGCAGCGCTGTTTTGCGCTCAGCGTGATTGCGTGTCGCGACTAATGCCGTTTGCGCGCTCTTTTGTTTTTGCGCGGCGATTTGCTGCAGCGGGCTGATGTCGCGAATCACATTGTCGTGAAAATCAGAAGTTTTGCGCGTGGTAAGCAGTGCTTTTTCGTCGAGCGTGCCGCTGCCTTCCTGATTTTGCTGCGCGTGAAAATCGGCGCGCTTTGGTTTTTTATCGCTTTTATATTGCGCCAGCGTGATTTCCAGTTTGGAGGCGGCGCGGCTGTGTTGTTCGCGCGTGAACGAGATGCCGAGAATAAACATCGCGTGCAGCGCGATCGCCAGCAGCAGCATAAAACCGAGCAGATCGTGTTTCTGTTCAATCGGGTCGGCGGCATAAATCATCGTGCTTAAGCTCTTTCTCGCAATTTCAATTCGAGGCAATCCATCAGTTTGCCGGCGATATTGGTGTCGTATTTAGCGTCGATTTCGCGCACGCAGGTGGGGCTGGTGACATTGATTTCGGTGAGGTAATCGCCGATCACATCGAGTCCGACAAATAGCAGGCCGCGCCGTTTTAATTCCGGTCCGACCTGCGCGGCGATCCAGCGATCGCGCTCCGACAGCGGTTGCGGACGCCCGGTGCCGCCGGCGGCGAGATTGCCGCGACTTTCGCCGGCCATCGGCACGCGCGCCAGGCAATACGGAATCGGTTCGCCATCAATCATCAAAATGCGTTTATCGCCGTCGACAATTTCCGGAATGTATTTCTGCGCCATGATGGTGTTGCGACCGTGATTGGTCAGCACTTCCAAAATCACGTTAAGATTCGGATCGTCGTGGCGCACGCGAAAAATCGAGCTGCCGCCCATGCCGTCGAGCGGTTTGAATATCACATCGCTATGCACGCGATGAAATTCTTTCAGCTCTTTGTTATCGCGGCTCACCAGCAGCGGCGGACAGCATTGCGGAAATTGCGTGGCAAACATTTTTTCGTTGCAGTCGCGCAGGCTCTGCGGCTGATTGGCGACCAGTACACCAAGGCGCTCGGCGGCTTCGAGAATATACGTGCTGTAAATATATTCGTTGTCGAACGGCGGGTCCTTGCGCATCAAAATCACGTCGAGCTCGGCGAGCAGCATCGACGCCGGCTCACCCAAATCGAACCAATGCGCCGCATCGCGATGCATGCGTAAAGTGCGCACCGTTGCGCGCGGCTCACCATCCTGTAAACGCAGGTCACTCTGCTCCATATAAAACAACTGCCAACCGCGATCTTGCGCTGCCCACAGCATCGCCAATGTGGTGTCTTTTTTGTAGTTGATAGTTGCGATGGAGTCCATCACCACACCGAGTGCGACTGTCATTTTTGCCACCTGCGTCTGATATAGGGTGAAACGTGCTTTATTTACGCCCGCTTCTATACTATCAAGCATTGTCACTACTCAAGCATGTTCGCCTTCACTCGACGCTTGCGGAGCTGTGTATTCCAGCAGGGCGGTTTTCTTCGTCTATATTTGTTGACACGAAAAGCGCTGGCGGGAAGTGCTGCGGTAGGAAATGCGGATATTGGTATCACTCTATCAAAAATTGGGGCGATGAACCCCGACCAGAGCCGCACTTGCGGAGCCGGGCTGAGAGGCAGTTGTAACATGGAACCGAATTTTCAAGATTTGAAAGTCATGGTTATCGACGATAGCAAAACCATTCGTCGCACTGCGGAAACGCTGCTGAAAAAAGTCGGCTGCGAGGTAATCACCGCCACCGACGGTTTCGATGCGTTATCGAAGATTGCCGATACCAAGCCCGATATTATTTTTGTCGACATCATGATGCCGCGCCTCGATGGTTATCAGACCTGCGCGCTGATTAAAAACAACAGCGAATTTAAGTCGACACCGGTAATCATGTTGTCGAGCAAGGACGGTTTGTTCGACAAGGCCAAAGGCCGCATTGTGGGTTCCGACCAGTATCTGACCAAGCCATTTAGCAAAAACGAATTGTTGGGCGCCATTCAGACGCATGTAGCCAACGCGCATTGATAGAACGATAAAGCGCCCGCAGGGGTGCATATGGAGATCAATTCTGATGGCCCGTGTTTTGATAGTCGATGACTCACCGACTGAAACGTACAAAATGAGCACCATTCTGAGCAAGCATGGTTATGAAATCCTCACCGCCGAAAATGGTGAAAAGGGCGTTGCGGCAGCGCGCAAAGAATTACCGGATGTTGTGCTGATGGATGTCGTCATGCCGGGGTTGAATGGCTTTCAGGCCACACGCCAGCTGAGCAAAGACACGGCCACCAGCCACATCCCAGTCATTATTGTCACGACCAAGGATCAAGAGACCGACCGTCTCTGGGGACAGCGTCAGGGTGCCAAGGGATATCTGACCAAGCCGGTGGATGGCAAGGTTCTGGTGCAAACGATTGAAAGCGTACTCAAAGCCTAAGCAGGAGCTGTTAAGTGTCCATGGCTGAACCAATGGAACCTTTTGCCGCGCTCGTCGCGCTCGCACAAAGCAGTGTACAGAACGCGCACGGCTTGCCGGCACAGGTTGATATCAAGCCGCATTGGAGCGGCGTCGGCTTCACGCTCGCCGGTCACCGTTTGGTGGCGCCGATGGCGGAAGTGGCCGAAATCTTTTCCGTGCCCAACAGCACGCGTCTGCCCGGCGTCAAACACTGGGTGCGCGGTGTCGCCAACGTGCGTGGCCGATTGTTGCCGCTGCTCGATCTTGAGGCCTTTTTCGGCAGCGCGCTCGCCGGCAGTCGCAAGCAGCAACGCGTACTGGCGCTCGAATACGGCGATCTGTACAGCGGGCTGATCGTCAGCGAAGTGCACGGTATGCAACATTTTCCTGTCGATAGTTTCCATACGGAATTGCCCGAGGCGTTGTCGCCGATGCGTGCTTTTCTGGCGGGCGCCTATCGGCAGAATGATCAGGACTGGGCCGTGTTCAGTCCGTTTAGATTGGCTCGGGATGAGCGGTTTTTTAATGCGGCGGCTTAACCGGCCGTCGTGTGAACGAGCTGAAGTTTTCAATCACTGGTTTTCAATCACTGTTAACTAATTCTGCGGTAAACGCTTCGGGTGGGAGTCCGAACCATGGCTAAAAAACTGAGTCCTCTGGCAAGTTTGCCCGGCAACCCGGTTATTTCGGGATTGCTGGTAGTAATGATCCTCGGCTTTCTGGGGGCGGCGTTCAATGCGTACTACGTGCTGCGGCACGCCAGTTACGACCAGCGCTACCTCGAGTTAACCGGCGAATTGCGCGTACTGTCGCAACAGCTCGCCACCTCGGCGCGGGAAGCGACCGGTGGTAAAGCGGCATCGTTCGATACCTTGAATAAAACTCGCAGCGAGTTCGACAACCTCCTGCAACAGCTGACCAAAGGCGACGACAAAGCGCCGTCGCCGCAGGATTTGCTCGGCACCGAACTAAACGAAATGAACGGTTTGTGGGGCAAGGTGAACGGCGCCGCCGGCACCATCGTTTCCAACCGCGAGCGCGTTTTGTTCCTGCATGACGTTGCCAAAACGCTGAACGACTCGATCCCCGAGTTGCAGCAGGAATACAACAACGTCGTCGAAATTATGGCTTCGGGCGGCGCGCCGGCCGACCAGGTAATGGTGGCGCAGCGGCAATCGTGGTTGGCGGAGCGGATTGCCCGCAACGTCGACAAGATGCTTGAAGGTCAAACAGATGCGCCGCAGGCGGCCGACCAGTTCAACCTCGACGCCAGCACCTTCGGTACCGTGTTGCAGGGCATGCTGAACGGCAACGCGGCGATGCGCATTGTGCGTGTGAACGACAAAAACGCGCGCAGCAGCTTGGACGAAATCAACAAACTGTTCCAATTCGTGAGCGGCTCGGTCGATGAGATTTTCCAAGCATCGCCGGAACTGCTCAAGTCGAGCCAAGCGGCCGCTGCGATCACCGTCGATTCGCCGAAAATCATGGAAGCGACCAGTAAACTGGCCGAACACATCAACCGTCTCGACAACGATCGCTTCTTAACTACGCGCACCACGCTGTTCTTCGTCGCCATCGTACTGGCCTCGCTGGCCGCCATCGGCGTGCAGTTGTTCGGCAACACGCGTAGCCGCTTGAGCGAAACCGCCGAGCAGAACGAGCGTAACCAAAACGCGATTTTGCGTCTGCTCGACGAATTGACCTACCTCGCCGACGGTGACTTGACCACGACCGCGACGGTAACCGAGGACTTCACGGGAGCAATCGCCGACTCGATCAACTTCACCATCGACCAGTTGCGGATTCTGGTGTCGTCGATCAACGACACGGCGTTGCGTGTATCGCAAGCCGCGCAGGAAACGCAGGCCACCGCGTTGAACCTCGCCGAAGCGTCCGAACACCAAGCGCAGGAAATTGCCGGCGCGTCGGCAGCCGTGAACGAAATGGCGGTCACTATCGACCAGGTATCGTCCAACGCCGCCGAATCGGCCTCAGTTGCGGAGCGATCGGTTGCGATCGCCAACACCGGCGCCGAAGTAGTACAGAACACCATCAAAGGCATGGATAACATCCGCGAACAGATTCAGGAAACCTCGAAACGGATCAAACGTCTCGGCGAATCCTCGCAAGAGATCGGCGATATCGTATCGCTCATCAACGACATCGCCGACCAAACCAACATCCTCGCGCTCAACGCCGCCATTCAGGCGTCGATGGCCGGCGACGCAGGTCGCGGCTTCGCGGTGGTAGCGGACGAAGTTCAACGCCTCGCGGAACGTTCATCGGCCGCAACGAAACAGATCGAAGCGCTGGTTAAAACGATTCAATCGGATACCAACGAAGCGGTTATCTCGATGGAACAAACCACCGCCGAGGTGGTGCGCGGGGCCCGTCTTGCGCAAGACGCCGGTGAGGCACTCGAGCAGATCGAAAGCGTTTCGCAGGAACTCGCAGAACTGATCCAAAACATCTCCAACGCGGCGCGCCAACAAGCATCAAGCGCCGGCCACATCTCCAACACCATGAACGTGATTCAGGAGATCACCTCGCAAACGTCCGCCGGTACGACAACGACGGCGCGTTCGATCGGTAATCTCGCGTTCATGGCGCAAGAGCTGAAAAACTCGGTAGCAGGTTTCAAGCTGCCGGAAGAAGGCAAGCGAGCAGCGGGTTAAGCGCTGATCGCCGCCTCGAGTTGCCATCATGGGGGCGTGGCTGCACTCATCTCTGCCGGCGCTGACTGAACAACAGTTCGTCGCCTGGCAGCAGTTGATCGAAACCCGCACCGGCATCGACTTTTCGCAACATTTGCCCATCCTTCAGGGCGGGCTGTTCCGGCGTTTGCGCGAGCTGGAACACGTCGACGTCGACGCCTACTTTAAGCAGGTCTCGAAGCAGCCCGAAGGTCTGCACGAATGGCAGCGATTGCTGGCGCATATCGCGGTTAAAGAAACCAGTTTTTTTCGACAGCCGGCGGCGTTCGAGCTGGTGCGCAAGTATCTGCGCAAGCGCGTGACGCAAACGCAAACGCTCGATGTCTGGAGCGTCGGTTGCGCCACCGGGGAAGAGCCGTACAGCCTGGCGATGATCGCCAGCGATGTTATCGAACATAGCGAAACGCAGCCGTTTCTCGGTGTGTTGGCGACCGATATGTGCACCGAGGCGCTGCAACTGGCGCGCGGCGGATGCTACCGGGAAAAACGTCTGGAGCAAGTGCCCGCCAGTTTTCGGCGGCGCTTCTTCACGCTCGACAGCGAACAGTGGTACCGGATCAAGCCCGAACTGCACCAGCGCATATGTTTCGCGCAGGCTAATTTGTTAGAGGTCGACCGTCTGCCGGCGCTGCCGATGGACGTAATTTTTTGTCAGAACGTGCTGGTCTATTTTCGGCGTGGGCGAACCAAACAAGTACTCGATGCGCTGGTCGCGCGCCTCAAGCCCGGCGGATTGCTGGTGCTGGGGCCAGGCGAAGCGGCGCATTGGCAGCATCCGGCGGTGACGCGAACCGCACACCAAGGCGTCAGTGCCTGGTTGCATCGCGCCGAAAACCCGGTGCCACAACCGATCTCGGAAGGTAGGAAAGTATGACCGTAGAACGTAGAGACTACGTGGCCCTGGAGTGGGTGGCAGGAGAGATCTCTGAAACGCTGGCGCAATCCGCCGCGGCATTGGACGCCTACCTGCAAAACCGCGACGACACCACGCGCTTGCGCTTCTGTTTAACCTACGTGCATCAGGTTTACGGCACGTTGAAGATGGTCGAGTTCGCCGGCGCCGCGCTGCTGGCGGAGGAAATGGAAGAAGTCGTCGAAGCGCTGCTCTCGCACAAAATCAGCGATGTGCAGCAGGACGATGCACTGCACGCGCTGCAGGCCGCACTCGCGCAGTTGCCCGGCTATTTGAAGCAGCTACTGGTACAGCGGCGCGACGCGCCGGCGTTATTGCTGCCGATGATCAACGATCTGCGCGCGGTGCGCGGCGAAATGCTGATCACCGAATCGGCCGTGTTCGTGCCCGAATTGTCCGCCCATGCGCTGTCCAGTCCAGTCGCGCCAGCGATGGCGAGCGCTGAGCTGCTCGATGTCGCGCGCAAGCTGCGCCAGATGTACCAAATGGCGCTGCTCAACTATCTACGCAATAACGATCCGCGCGAGAACCTGAATTATCTGGCCAAAGTCTGCTCGCGCTTGAGCAAACTTGCCGCCGGGAAGCCGCCGGAAGCGCTGTGGAAAATCTGCATCGCACTGCTGGAAGGCCTGCTGAATCGCTCGATTCAACCCAATGCCGCCGTCAAAACGCTGCTGCGCCAAGTCGATAGCCAACTCAAATTGTTGGCCGAGCAAGGCGCCGCAGCGCTGGAACTCGAACCGCCGCGCGGGTTGATCAAAAACCTGTTGTATTACGTGGCCGCCAGCAGCGCCAATTCGCGCTATATCAGCGAAATCAAAGAAGCCTACAACCTGACCCAATCACTGCCCGCCGCTGCCGAGTTTGCCGACGATGAAGTCGCGCAGTCGATTAAAGCCGCACTAGCGCAGCAGTTAATTGCACTCGCCCATGATCTGGCGCAGGGCAACGCACCGACTTTATTGCTCGCAGCCGTCAAACGTGCGCAGGACACCACGGCGCTGTTGGGTATGAGTGCCGCACAGGGCAATCTGCGCGAACTCGCACAGCAACTGCAGTTTGGCGCTGTCGATATCGATCGCATCGTGCCGATGTTGCGCCAACTGGCCGATGGGCTCGAGCTGGCGCAGCGTCCGAGCGCTCCTCGTCCGCTGTTTAACGACAGCGAAGAGGCGCAAGAGCAACTCGACAAGGCATTCGACGCGGTGATGCGTGAGTCGCGCAACAGTCTCGAACAAGCGAAAGAGGCCATCATCGAATTTGTCGCCACGCAATGGCGGCACTCCTGTTTGGAAGAAGTCCCGGAATTATTGTCGGGGGTGCGCGGCAGTTTCGCCGTCGCCGGCCTGCATCGCGCCGCCGATGTACTGGCAGCGTGCGAAACCTTCGTCCGCTACGAGTTGATCGAGCAGCGCAAAATTCCCGCATGGCAATTGCTCGACACACTCGCCGATGCGATCGCGTCGGTCGATTACTACCTCGAACGATTAAGCGAAGACGCAGAGGCCGAGTGCGAAAGCATTCTGTCGGTCGCCGAGCAAAGTATCGCCGTGCTGGCGCTGGCGTCGGAAAGCGCGTTGATAGTGAGCACCGACAGCTTCGCCAGTAGCGCGCAAGTGCTGCCGTTTCAGCGCCCGGAACGCGCGGCGGAAGAGCTCATCGACGACAACTCGCCGCTGCACGATGACGAGTTGCACGGCCAAGTTCAGGATCAAGGGCCGGAGCCGGCGGCAGAAGCGGCCGAAATCGCATTCGCCGCGATGGCCGAATCGTTCTCTAACTCTAGTGCTGACAACTTCAGTGCCGACCACGTTAGTAACGGTGACCTCAGCGCCGACGATGATGTGGCTGACGCCGAAATCATCGAAATTTTTATCGAAGAAGCGGGCGAAGTGCTCGACACCATCGCACTGCAGCTCCCGCTTTGGAGCGCCGCGCCGGACGATATCGAAATACTGTCGGTGATTCGCCGTGCATTCCACACGCTGAAAGGCAGTGGCCGCATGGTCGGCGCCATCGACATCGGCGAGCTGGCTTGGTCAGTCGAAAATATGTTGAACCGCGTCATGGACGGCACGTTGCGCGTGGATAACGCGCGCATCGCGGTTGTCATCGATGCCGCCGCGTTGGTGCCGGCGATGGTCGAAGCGTTCCGTTTGCGTCTGCCCTGCGACACCGTTGCCGCGCAGGAAGTTAGCGACCGCGCGTTTGTGCTATCCCGCGAACAAACGCCGTTCGCGGCGCAGACCACTACATCGCAGACGGATGCACTGCAGACAAGTGCACCGCAGATCGATTGGGCGCCCGACAGCGAATTCGCGCCGTCGCCCGCAGCCGTTTTCGAGCCGCCACTGCTGGCCGATCTGGTCGAGCCGTCAGGCAATAGTGAAGCCGATGAAATCGAAGCAGACGGCGCAGAACAGAGTGTAGCCCGCGAATTTAGCGCGGAAGATTTAAGTACAGATGAGCCGATTGCGGATACGTTCGAAACAAATGAATTACTTGCTGAAGCGCCGGCATTCGAAGAATTAGCACTAAAAGAGCTGGCGAGAGATGATCTGGCTGAAGACGTAGACGATCGCGACACCACTTTGCTCGATATCTTCGCGGCCGAAGCGCTGACGCATCTGCAAACAGTGGAAGATTTTATCCAGCGCGCCGAGCAACTGGCCGGCCCCGCCGAGCTTTCCGACGATTTGCAGCGCGCGCTGCACACGTTGAAAGGCAGTGCGCACATGGCCGACGTGCAGGCGGTGGCCAATCTGGTCAGCCCGGTCGAGCACTTGATCAAAGAGCTGCGCACCGCGCAGATGAAAGCCGACGCCGACATCATGGCGGTGCTGACCGAAGGCGTGGATCTGTTCCGCGCGGGCCTCGCGCAAGTGGCGACCGATCCGCATCAGCCGGTGCCCGGCACGGACGATTTCGTCGACTGGGTCAACGCGCTGTATCACACCAAACTCGACCATATCGAAGAGCCGCTGAACAGCCCCGAAGACAGCATTTCGCCGGTGGCGTTTAACCATTTCCTGGGCGATTCCATCGAGCTGATCTCCGCGGTCAGCGACGATTTAATTTTGTGGCAAGAACACCGTCTCGACGACGAGCGTCAGCACACGCTGGCGGCGACGATCAGCCAAGTCGCGGACAGCGCCGAGTTGCTCAATCTAGCGCCGGTGGTCGATTTGTCCCAGGCGCTGCAGGCGCTATTGCGCCAGGGTGCTGAGGCCGCGCCGCTCGACGAGCGCTTCTTCGCGCTCGCCAGTGAAGCCGCCGACACGCTGATCGACATGCTCGATCGCCTGGCGGCAAATCAATTGCCGGACAGTCCGGCGCAATTGGTCGCGGCGTTGCAAGACTTTGAGTTTTATCCCGCGCCGGTCGCGCTCGACGTGCCGATGCTCGATGACATTGTCGATGTCGGCGCTGAGCTTGAGGCCGGCGAACCGGTCGAAGCGTGGCTTGACTCGCAGCTCGAAGAGCAAGCACACACGCATGTGCCGTCGTTGCTCGAATTCGAGATGATTCCCGCCGATTGGCTGGTCGATCCGACCGCCGTTATCACCGACGTTGAGGCCGAGGACACCGCCGCTCACGCCGCGCTGAATTCAGACACCAGCGACACTGACGTGGCGGCGCAAGCTGACGCCGGTGCCAATGAACTCGATGCTCCGCCAGCAGTTGAGCCACCGACCGTGTTGGCCGGAATCGAAGAAACATCTGTCGAGACCGAGGCGCTGCTTGCCGCCGATACCGATACCGATTCGGCCGCTGCGGAGCTCCTTGAATTGGTCGGCAGCGATAGCGATGACATCGTCATCGAGTTGGATGATCTCGCTGCGCTCGATACCGCCTTTGTGGACGGCGCGATTAGCGAACCGGAAGCGGACCTCGCCAACGAAGAACCGGAAATTGTGTTCGAGCCCGGCTTTGCCGAAATTGCCGCAGAAGTGCCGTTCACGGCACAGGGCGAGGCGGAAACCGGTGTGACCGCAGAGGCGGACACACTGGATGAAATAGAACCGCTCGATATCGCTGCCGAAGATGCCGGGGCGCCGGGCGAAGCGTGGCGCGATGCGCCAGTCTACGAAATTCAAATCGAAGAATCGGCAGCGGGCGAACCCGAACTGATTATCGCTGGTCCCGAACACGCGGCTCCCACGTTTGAGCAGCCTGCCTTCGAGCTGCCCGTGTTTCAGCCGGCTCCATGGGCGCCCGAGCCGTTATCGGCCTTCGATGCGCAAGCAGCTGAAGACGAGGAAATCGATACCGAAATTCTGGAAATTTTCCTGGAGGAGGCGGTTGATCTGCTCGAAGCCATCGACCAGGCGGTGCACGGCTGGAGCGATGATCGCGCCAATCCAGCGTATCTCGACGACTTGCAGCGATTCCTGCACACCTTGAAAGGGGGCGCGCGGCTGGCCGGTTTGAAAAATCTCGGCAATCTCAGCCACAACTTTGAAACGTTATTGATCAACGCGCAGCAGCAGGGCCGCGACATCGACGATCCGTTGCTGCAAGAAGTTCACAGCTACCAGGATCAGCTGGTGCGGCTGGTCGATGCGGTCAAACTCGATGGCCGCGATGCCGACGATCTGTTGTCGGCACCGGCGCCTGAGCCAGAATTGGATGCTCCCGCCGAATTTATCGCCCGCGATGAGGCCGAGCACAATTCGCAGCACAATGCGGTCAGCTCGATGCTGGCCGAGTTGTTGCCGGAAGGGGACAGCGCCGACGAAGCGGACTTCGACGAAGCGCGCGTGCTGCCGTTTGCACGGCCGCAAGCCGAGCCAAAATCGGGTACTTTCCAAGCGTTGATTCCGCGCGAAATCGAGGATCTGCCGGAGCTCGGCGGTATCGCCCATCAGCTGCGGCGCGGTCCACAGGAAGTGGTGAAAATCTCGGCGCAGTTGATCGAACAACTGGTCAACCTCGCTGGCGAAACCAGTATCGCGCGCTCCCGTTCAGAAGAGCAGGTCAACGAGTTCGTGTTCTCGCTCGATGAAATGCAGATCACGGTCGACCGCTTGCACGAGCAGGTACGCCGCCTCGATCTCGAAACCGAAGCGCAGATGCTGTTCCGTCAGGAGCAGGTCGAAAGCGAAGGCATGGAAGGGTTCGATCCGCTCGAATTCGACCGCTACTCGCTGTTGCAGCAATTGTCGCGTTCGCTGCTCGAATCCGCATCGGACTTAGTCGACATCAAAAGCACGCTGTCGGAAAAAGCGCGCGATATGGAAACGTTGTTGGTGCAGCAATCGCGCATCAACTCCGAATTGCAGGAAGGGCTGATGCGCTCGCGCATGGTGCCGTTCGCACGGATGGTGCCGCGTCTGCGCCGGATCGTGCGGCAGGTTGCCGGCGAGCTAGATAAGCAGGTCGATTTCTTCGTCGACAACGCCGAGGGCGAATTGGACCGCACCGTGCTCGAACGCGTGGTCGCGCCGCTCGAACACATGCTGCGCAACGCCATAGACCACGGCATCGAAGCAGTTAGTACACGGCTCGACGCGGGCAAGCCGCCGCAGGGCACCATCGTGCTGAGTCTGAGTCGCGAAGGCAGCGAAATCGTGTTGACGCTGTCCGACGACGGTCACGGTATCGATCTGGAAGCGGTGCGCGCGAAAGCAATCGATCGCGAAATGATGGCGGCCAATGCCAGCCTCAGCGATCACGAAGTCATGCAGTTCATTCTGCAACCCGGCTTCAGCACGGCCAAACAAGTAACTCAGATTTCCGGCCGCGGCGTCGGCATGGACGTCGTTTACAGCGAAATCAAACAGCTCGGCGGCACGCTCGATATCGACAGCGCCTGGGGCCAGGGCACGCAATTCACGGTGCGACTGCCGTTCACGGTGTCGGTCAACCGCGCGCTGATGGTCAGTGTTGCCGGCGATATGTACGCGATTCCGCTCAACTCGATTGAAGGTATCGTCCGCGTCAGCCCGTTCGAGCTGGAGGCTTACTACCAGCCCGACGCGCCGCTGTTCGAGTACGCCGGTCAGCCGTATCTGATGCGCTACATGGGCGCGTTGCTGCGCACTGGCGACAAACCGAATCTCGAGGGCCTGACCATGCCGTTGCCGGTGCTGCTGGTGCGCGGCTCCGATCACTCGGTGGCGGTGCAGGTCGACGGCCTGATGGGCTCGCGCGAAATCGTCGTTAAAACGCTCGGCCCGCAATTCGGTCTGGTACAGGGTCTGTCCGGCGCAACCGTACTCGGCGATGGCTCGGTGGTGGTGATTCTCGATCTGCTGGCGATGATCCGCGCCGACGCGCTGCATCTGCACCGCGATCTGTTGCTCGGCCAGGAAGAATCGTCGCCGGAGCGCTCGCGTCCGCTGCTCGTTATGGTGGTCGACGATTCGGTGACGGTGCGCAAAGTGACCTCGCGCTTCCTCGAACGCCAAGGCATGGAAGTGATGCTGGCCAAAGACGGCGTCGACGCGATCAACCTGCTGCAGGAGTCCGAGCAGGTGCCGGACGTGATGTTGCTCGATATCGAAATGCCGCGCATGGACGGCTTCGAAGTCGCCAGCCGCGTGCGTCACACCAGCCGTCTGCAGAACATGCCGATCATTATGATCACGTCGCGTACCGGGGAAAAACACCGCGAGCGCGCGTTCTCGCTCGGCGTGAACCGTTATCTCGGCAAGCCGTATCAGGAAATGGCGCTGCTCGACACGATTTATGAATTGACCGGCTCCATGGCGCAGTTATGAGTCGCGCCGGCTGGAGCCAAGGCAAGCTCAGCCCGCAGATAGGCATTATCGCCAGCGCCGATTTAAGCCGGCATATGCTGAAAAACTTGTTGCTCGAATCGGGTTACGGCGCGCGCTGCGTCAATCGCCAGCAGTTGCAGGAATGTTTGGCGCAGAGCGAAGGTCGGCCGGATGCTTGGCTGCTCGACGCCAGCGACCCGGATGTGGACGATCTGCTCGAACAAATCGTCAGCCATAGCGATGCGCCGTTTCTGATCAGCGACGAACAGCCACCGGCGCTGCCGAGTGCTTTCGGCGATTGGCGCCGCCGCATGTTGGAAAAACTCGAAGAGCTGGTGGCGTCGGTGGCATCCGAGCCGCTGGCCGACTCGGCGCTGCCGGAAGCGGTGTGGGTCTTAGCGGCCTCCACCGGCGGGCCGCAGGCGATCAACGAATTTATCAGCGCGTTAACGCCGGGCCTGCCGATTGCGTTTGTGTATGCGCAGCACATCGACATCGGTTTCGACCGCGTGCTGATCGATGCCTTGGAGCGCCATCGCCACTACCCGCCGAGTTTGTGTCGCGGCGAGCAGCACCTCGGCAAAGGCACGGTGTTGGTGATGCCAGCCGATCAACAGGTGCGTTTTTTGCCGTTTCATCGTGTGCTGGAAACGTGCAAGCCGTGGGAAGGCCACTATCAGCCCGCCATCGACCAGGTTGTTGGCGATGTCGCACGGCTGTATCCGCAGCGCTGCGGCGTAATTATCTTCAGCGGTTTGTGCGACGACGGCGCCTTCGGTTGCCGCGTGATGCAGTCCTGCGGCGGCGACATTTGGGTGCAGACGCCATCGAGTTGCGTCAGCCCCGATATGCCGAACGCGGCACTAGCGACCGGCGCGGTAACGCGACAGGGCACGCCGCGCGAATTAGCGCTGGCATTAAGCAACCGCTACAGTCTTAACGCACAGGTAGCAGCGGTGCAGTTGGCGTTGTGAACTGAGAACTTTTGAAAATATTTTGCGAAAATTTTAAATCGAAGATGCACACCGGACAAAATCTAACGAATGCTTTTTTTGGTTTGTCCTGAAATAGTTTTTTGAAAATAAATATCGACTTTGATTTTCTCAGTACATCTACATTTTCAGTACCTTGATTTGCCCTGTAATTGAATTTACAAACCCAGTGCATTGAATCTAGAAGAAAGCGAGGACGCAGTGATTAATATGTTGCAGACGCAACCGACAGTGACGCAGATCGCCACGTTGCTTATTCCCGTCAGCGGCAAGCACCTGGTGCTGCCCAATGTTAATGTCGCCGAAATTATTCCGTACATTCCGCCGTTCACTGAGGAAGATGTACCGAATTGGTTTCTCGGTTGTTTTATTTGGCGCAATACACGCGTGCCGCTAATTTCGTTCGAAGCGATTAACGATGAACCGTTTGCGGCACAGGGCGGCAATCGACGCATCGCAATTTTGAACAGCGTGATCGGTGATCCGCGCCTGCCGTTTTGCGGCATCGTCACCGAAGGCTTGCCGCGACTGATGCGGTTGTTGCCGGAAGAAATTGCAGAAGATGCTGAAAACGCGCCAGGGCCGGCTGAAATAGCACGCGTGCTAGTTAACGGCGAACGCGCGAGTATTCCGAATGTAGCGTTCATTCAACATGAAGCCAAACAATTAATTTAAACAAAAAATTCGAATGACATGAACGGATGGCGCCGCAGAATCAACGGCGCCGACTCCTGAAAATAAAAATAACAAAAGAAAAAATTAAAACTGATTGCAATCGATCAGACTAAATCAGAACCGCATTTGTACTTGCCGGTTCTCGATCTCGAACGCTTATCTTGAAGTAATTCGTCGCACCCATATCAGCGCAAATCGCCCCATACAAATTGCAAGATACTGAGCGCGGCGAGCGGTGCCGTTTCCGTGCGTAATACGCGCGGCCCTAAACGTAAACTTTGAAAATCTTGTTTTTCCGCCTGCGCAATTTCGCTGTCGCTAAGACCACCTTCCGGCCCAATCAATAACGCGACGCGCGCCGGTTTTAACGCAGCATCGGCCAACGCGGTGCTGCTGCGATGATGCAATACAAATTTGATGTCGGCTTCAACAGCGCCAAGCCAACTCGATAACGGTTGCGCATTGTCAATGACGGGAAGGCGGTTGCGCATGCATTGCTCGCAGGCCGCGACGGCAATTGCCCGCCAGTGCGAAACTTTTTTCTCTTCGCGTTCGCCGTGCAGACGCACTTCAACGCGCTCGCTGATTAACGGCGTAATTCGGGTCACGCCCAACTCGGTAGCTTTTTGAATCACCCAATCCATGCGTTCGCCTTTCGACACGGCGATGCCAAGGTGAATTGAAAGCGATGATTCGCGCTCCGCCGTTTCGATATGATCGACGGTGACGCTGACATTTTTTTTATCGATGCTGCTGATCCGTGCGGAATAATCGCAGCCGTCGCCATTGAATAAAATTAATTGCGCATCGAGTGGCATGCGCAAGACGCGCGACAGGTGATGCGCCGCATCGGCTTCCAATGCAATGGTCGCGTGCAGCGCCAACGTTTGCTCGGTATAAATTCGAGGAATGCGCATCGGTGAGTTTTAAAAATTCCTGAAGGCGACTAATTATTTAATCAGACAGTTTCAGATTGTTCCAAATCGTGCGGGTCGGCTCGACTTGATTCATGGTGTAAAAATGCAAACCGGGTGCGCCGCCAGCGAGTAATTTTTCGCTCAGTTGGGTGACGAATTCGATACCGAATTGCGCGACGCTAATTAAATCGTCGCCGTATTGTTCCAGCTGTTTGCTGACCCAGCGCGGAATTTCAGCGCCGCAATTGCGCGAGAAGCGCGCGAGGTTGGTGTAATTGACGATCGGCATGATACCGGGATAAATCGGTTTGCTGATGCCGTTGCGCTCGCACTCTTCGACAAAATAAAAATACGCGTCGGCATTATAAAAATATTGGGTGATGGCGCTGTCCGCGCCCGCATCCAGTTTTTGTTTGAGGAAATTAATATCTTCGCCGTAACTTTTCGCATCGGGATGAATTTCCGGATACGCCGCCACTTCGATATGAAAATGATCGTCGAAATTGTCGCGAATAAATGCAACCAATTCTTTTGCATAAATTAAACGCTGTGCGCCCATCCCCGATGGCACATCGCCGCGTAGCGCCACAATACGGTTGATGCCGGCGGCTTTGTAATCGTTAAGCAATTGCAAAATGGTTTGTTGATCATCGCTACCGAAAGAAAGATGCGGTGCCACATCAATACCGGCTTCACGAATCGAAATGACAACATCGCGCGTGTTGTCGCGGGTCGAACCGCCGGCGCCATACGTTACCGAAAAAAAATCGGGATTCAATGCGTTAAGCGTTTGGCGCGTAACGATTAAATTTTCACGGCCTTGCGGCGTGCGCGGTGCAAAAAATTCGAAACTGAAACGTTTGGTCATGGCATTCACTTATCGGCTAGCGCTGGTTTTTACCTCCCTCTTTATTAAAGGGGGAATGAGGAGGATTTAATGCGACGAGAAATCCTCCCCAACCCCCTTTTTAAAAGGAGGGATTTGGCAGTTAATATTTGTAGCTATCAGGCTTAAACGGACCTTCGTTTTTCACGCCGATGTATTTCGCCTGCGCATCGGTAAGTTTGGTGATCACGCCACCAAAACCACCAACCATATGTGCAGCCACTTCCTCGTCGAGCTTTTTCGGCAGCACTTCAACAGTGATGGCAGCCGGTTTCAACTCGGTTTCCAAATTGGCGAAGCGGCGCTCGTACAAATAAATCTGTGCGAGTACCTGGTTCGCGAATGAACCGTCCATGATGCGCGACGGGTGACCCGTGGCATTGCCGAGGTTAACCAGGCGGCCTTCCGACAACAGGATCAAATAATCTTTGGCAGCGCGATTGCGATAAACCTTGTGCACCTGCGGTTTAACTTCTTCCCATTCCCAATTCTTGCGCATGAAAGCGGTATCGATTTCATTGTCGAAGTGGCCGATGTTGCAAACCACGGCGCCGGCTTTTAATGCTTTCAACATATTCGCGTTGCAGACGTTGATATTGCCGGTGGTGGTAACGACCAGATCGGTGGTGCCGAGCAATAATTTATTGATGCTGGCTTCGGTGTCGTCGTTGATGCCGTTGTTGAATGGCGATACCACTTCGAAACCATCCATGCACGCCTGCATTGCGCAGATCGGATCGATTTCGGAAACTTTAACGATCATGCCTTCCTGGCGCAGCGATTGCGCAGAACCTTTGCCGACATCGCCGTAGCCAATCACGAGTGCTTTCTTGCCGGCTAACAGATGGTCTGTGCCGCGTTTGATCGCATCGTTCAAGCTGTGACGGCAGCCGTATTTGTTATCGTTTTTCGATTTGGTAACAGCGTCGTTAACGTTGATCGCCGGTACTTTCAATGTGCCTGCCGCGAGCATTTCCAACAGACGATGTACGCCGGTGGTGGTCTCTTCGGTGACGCCGTGAATGTTGTCGAGCATCGACGCGAATTTTTCGTGCAGTAGCAATGTGAGATCGCCGCCGTCGTCGAGAATCATGTTGGCGTCCCACGGCGTGCCGTCTTTCAGAATGGTTTGTTCCAGACACCATTCGTATTCGGTTTCAGTTTCGCCTTTCCACGCAAATACCGGAATACCGCGCGCGGCAATCGCAGCGGCCGCGTGATCCTGCGTCGAGAAAATATTGCACGAAGACCAGCGCACTTCGGCGCCGAGTTCGGTCAGCGTTTCGATCAACACGGCGGTTTGAATCGTCATGTGAATACAGCCGAGAATTTTTGCGTTCTTCAGCGGCTGTTGCGTGCGGTATTTTTCGCGCAGCGCCATCAGTGCCGGCATTTCGGTTTCGGCAATTTCAATTTCTTTGCGGCCATAGTCGGCCAGCGAAATATCGGCGACTTTGTAATCGGTAAAATTGCTAACAGATGCGTTCATCATTTTCTCCAAAATTTGGTACGTGCAGCCGCCCCTTGGGACGACCAAAAAATTACAGCGACGCTTTCAGCGCTGCGGCTTTGTCGGTTTTTTCCCACGGGAAGCTGGTGAACGTTTCCGACTTGGTCACGCGCTTGCCGTTTTCGTTGGCTTCCCAGGTGTAGGTCGATTCTTTCGGGATGCGACCGAAGTGACCGTACGCGGCGGTCTGCTGATACATCGGGTGCAGCAGATCGAGCATTTGCTGAATCGCATACGGGCGCAGATCGAAATGCTCGCGCACCAATTGAATAATTTTCGCGTCCGGAATTTTGTTGGTGCCGAAGGTGTTGATCGAAATCGATGTCGGCTCGGCAACGCCAATCGCATACGACACTTGAATTTCAACACGCTCGGCCAGGCCGGCAGCGACGATATTTTTCGCTACGTAACGACCGGCATACGCTGCGCTGCGATCCACTTTTGACGGATCCTTGCCGGAGAATGCACCGCCGCCATGACGGGCCATGCCGCCGTAGGAGTCGACGATGATCTTGCGGCCGGTCAGACCGCAATCGCCAACCGGGCCGCCGATGACGAAATTGCCGGTCGGATTGATATGGAATTGCGTGTCTTTGTGCAGCAGTTCTGGCGGCAACACGTGTTTAACGACGAGTTCCAGAACGCCTTCACGCAGATCGCTGTATTTCACATCGGGGTTGTGTTGGGTCGACAGCACGATGGCATCGATCGCGACCACTTTGCCGTTTTCATAACGGCAGGTGACTTGCGATTTCGCGTCCGGACGCAGCCACGGCAGCAGGCCGGATTTGCGTGCTTCAGCCTGACGCTCAACCAGACGGTGCGCGTAGCAAATTGGCGCCGGCATCAGTACGTCGGTTTCGTTGCTGGCGTATCCGAACATCAAACCCTGGTCGCCGGCGCCCTGATCTTCCGGACGCTTGCGATCGACGCCCTGCGCAATATCGACCGATTGCTTGCCGATGATATTCAGCACACCGCAGGTGGCGCCGTCGAAGCCGACGTCGGACGAGGTATAACCGATATCGCAAATCACTTTGCGCACGATCTCTTCCAGATCGGCCCACGCCGACGTGGTGATCTCACCGGCGACAATCGCCACACCGGTTTTCACCAGCGTTTCGCAGGCGACACGCGCGTATTTGTCTTCGGCGATCAGCCGATCGAGGACGGCGTCGGAAATCTGATCGGCGATTTTATCGGGGTGGCCTTCCGAAACGGATTCGGAGGTAAATACGGAATAGTCGGACATGGGTGTTCCCTCTAAAAAACAAAAGCTGTAACGGCGCTGCTTGCCGCGCCTCGTTGTAGTGATGCAATAGGGCGCAGCAAGCGGCGCCCCTACATTTTTGTATACGTGTCGATTAACCGGTGCGAACGAATTGGCGAATCTGCACGCGAAAACCATTGCGCTGGGCGAGATACACGCTGCGACCTGCGCTGAATCCAGCGGCCTGCGCCCACTGGGTTAAATCGTCGGGTTCGAAGCCGAGCCAGACATCGCCGCAAGCCTGCTCGGCCCACTGCTGATCGTGGCGGCACAGTTCGGTGACGAGCAGCGAACCGGCCGGGCGCAGCACTCGCGCCAAGTCTTCAAACAAGTGCGCGGGTGAGGGCACGTGGTGCAGCACCATATTGAGGATGGCGCAGTCGACGGCCCGCTCGCGCAGCGCCGGCGCGCCGGTATCGCCCTCGATAAATTCGATGTTGGTAAGCGCCTGCTTACGCGCGAAGCTTTGCGCCTGCTTGAGCATCGCCGGCGCATTGTCGAGCGCAAGCACCCGTCGAAAGCGCGGTGCCAGCTCGGCCAGAAAGGCGCCTTCGCCCGGGCCGACTTCCAGCGCCAGCTCGCCGCCGCTTGGAAAACATTGGCCAAGCATCTCCGCCGCTTGCGGGCCATACACGTCAAAGGCGGCGATCAGCTCCTGCTGCTGGCGGAAGCGGCCAGCGTTCTCGGCGAAAAATTGTTGCGAATAGCGCGTGCGCTCGGCCTGCACCGCGGCGATACGCGCGTCGATTTCGTCATCCAGGGCCAACTGGTCGACGCTGGCGAACAGCGCGCGCTGCAGAATTTCCAGTTCGGGGCTGTCGGCCAGCGGGGCGCGCCGGTAGAAAATGGAGTTGCCTTCGCGCCGCGTGGCCACCAGCCCGGCCTTCGCCAGAATTTTCAGATGGTGGCTCATGCCGGATTGCGGCATATCGAGAATGCGGCTGAGTTCGAGCACGCCGTACGAGTCGCGGCTGAGCAGACGCAGGATTTCCAACCGCAACGGATCGCCACCGGCCTTGCAATAAGCAGCCAGCGCGCTGCTGTCGAGAGCAGCAACGGCGGGGGTGAGCGGGCGGGCGGTTTGGGTCGACATGGTGCGAAAGCCTAGCAGAGCATTAAACCTATATCAAATTTCTTTGATATAGGTTTGCAGCCGTTTGACCGAGCGCACATCGGGCCGAATGCCGGCTTGTGTCGAATTGCCGCGCTATTCGTTTGCCAGCCCCGGTGGGATCGAGGAAAATACGCGCCCTGTTCTGTTCGCCCTTGCCGCCCTTCATTAATAGCCGGAGCTGTCGATGCCCTCCCGTCCCGAACTTGCCAACGCCATTCGCGCCCTCAGTATGGATGCGGTGCAGAAAGCCAACTCCGGCCACCCCGGCGCGCCGATGGGCATGGCGGACATCGCCGAAGTGCTGTGGCGCGATTTTCTGCAGCACAATCCGGCCAATCCGAAGTGGCCGAATCGCGACCGCTTCGTGCTGTCGAACGGCCACGGCTCGATGCTGATTTATTCGCTGCTGCACCTCACCGGCTATGACCTCGGTATCGAAGACATCGAGCTATTCCGCCAGTTGCACTCGCGCACGCCCGGCCACCCGGAATACGGCTACACGCCCGGCATCGAAACCACCACCGGGCCGCTCGGCCAGGGCTTGGCCAATGCGGTCGGCATGGCGCTGGCGGAGAAAATTCTGGCTGCGCAATTCAATCGCGCCGATCACGCCATCGTCGATCACTACACCTATACCTTCATGGGCGACGGCTGCCTGATGGAAGGGATTTCGCACGAAGCGTGCTCGCTGGCCGGCACGCTCAAGCTCGGCAAATTGATCGGTTTCTATGACGACAACGGCATTTCGATCGACGGCGAAGTCGAGGGATGGTTTACCGACAACACCCCGAAACGCTTCGAAGCGTATGGCTGGCATGTGATCGCGAATGTCGATGGCCACGACGCGGCGGCGATCAAAGCGGCGGTCGAGCAGGCCCGCGCTGAAACCAACCGGCCGAGTCTGATCTGTTGCAAAACTGTGATCGGCAAAGGTGCTCCGAACAAGCAAGGCAAAGAAGAATCGCATGGCTCGCCGCTCGGCGATGCCGAAATCGCGGCCGCGCGCAAAGTATTGAATTGGAACTACGCGCCGTTTGAAATTCCGCAGGATATCTACGCCGCGTGGAATGGCCGCGCCCGCGGCGAGCAGCTCGAAGCCGCATGGAACGAGCGTTTCGCCGCCTACCGCGCCGCTTATCCGGAGCTGGCTGCCGAATTCGAGCGCCGCAACAGCCACGCATTGCCGGCCGATTTCGCCGCCAAGACCGCTGCGTTTATTCAGCAATGTCAAACCGACAGCAAGACGATGGCGACGCGCAAAGCCAGCGAAACCTGCCTCAATTTCTTCGGCCCGCTGCTGCCGGAATTACTCGGTGGCTCCGCCGATCTGGCCGGCTCCAACAACACCATCTGGAAAGGCTGCAAGAGCATCACCGGCGAGGATGCCTCCGGCAATTACCTGCATTACGGCGTGCGCGAATTCGGCATGTCCGCGATCATGAACGGCATTACGTTGCACGGCGGCTTCAAGGCTTACGGCGCGACCTTCCTGGTGTTCATGGAATACGCGCGCAATGCGGTGCGGATGGCATCGCTGATGAAACAGCCGAGCATTTTCGTCTACACGCACGATTCGATCGGGCTGGGCGAAGACGGTCCCACGCACCAACCGATCGAACAACTCGCCAGCCTGCGCACCACGCCGAACCTGCACACCTGGCGCCCGTGCGATGTCGCCGAATCGGCGGTCGCCTGGAAACACGCCATCGAACGATTCGACGGCCCCAGCGCATTGATTTTCACGCGGCAGAATTTGCCGCATCAGCCACGCGATGGCGCGCAGTTGGCCAATGTCGAGCGCGGTGCTTATGTGCTGCGCGATAGCGTCGGCCATCCCGAAGCCATTCTGATCGCGACCGGCTCCGAAGTAGCACTGGCGGTAAGCGCGGCTGAGCAGTTGGCGAAAAATGGCCGCCAAGTGCGCGTTGTGTCGATGCCGTGCACCTCGCTGTTCGATCAGCAGGATGCGGCCTATCGTGAAAGCGTGCTGCCAAGCGATGTGTTCGCGCGCGTTGCCATCGAAGCGGCTCACAAGGATTTTTGGTACAAGTACGTCGGTCTTGAGGGCGGCATTATCGGCATGGAAACCTTCGGCGAATCGGCACCGGCACCGCAGTTATTCGAGCATTTCGGGTTCACCACCGAAGCGGTCGTCGATGCCGTTAACGAGCTGTTGGATAACTGATGCCCCAGGATTTGCGATGCTAAAGCTGGCGATCAACGGATACGGCCGCATCGGCCGTTGTGCACTGCGCGCGCTGTACGAAAGCGCGCATCGCCAGCACATGCAAATTGTCGCGATCAACGAGCCGGCCGATCTGAACACGATCGCGCATCTCACCAAGTACGACACCACGCACGGCCGTTTTCCCGGCAGCGTGACGATTGAAAACAATCAGCTGCGCATCAACGACGATCTGATCGCGGTCAGCCACAGCACCGGTCTAGCGGATTTACCGTGGCGCGAATTCGGTGTCGATGTCGTGCTGGAATGCAGCGGCGAATACGCCACTGAAGTTCAATTACAACAGCATCTTCAGGCGGGCGCGGCGCAGGTTTTATTGTCGCAGCCGGGCGTCGCCGATTTGCCCGCCGTGGTTTACGGCGTCAATCAAACGATTCTGCGCGGCGACGAAAAAATCGTATCGGCCGCGTCGTGCACCACCAACTGCATCGTGCCGGTCATCCGCGTGCTCGATAATGCATTCGGTATCGAGCACGGCATCATCACCACGATTCATTCGGCGATGAACGACCAGCCGGTGCTCGATGCGTACCACCACACCGATTTGCGCAAAACCCGCGCGGCCGGGCAGTCGATCATTCCGATCGATACCGGTCTCGCTGTCGGTATCGGCCGCGTTCTGCCGGAGCTGTCGGGCCGCTTCGCCGCGCACGCGTTGCGGGTGCCGACCATCAATGTGTCGGCGATGCAGCTCGCTGCGCGCTGTCGCAAAACGGTAACGGTGGAATCGGTAAATCGTGCACTGGCCGCCGCCGCAAATGGCGAATTCGGTGCGATTCTCGGCTACACCGAAGAGCCGTTGGCATCGAGCGATTTCAATCACGATCCGCGTTCCGGCATCGTCGATGCCAGCCAGACGCGGGTGGTCGGCGATTTGGTGAACGTGCTGGTGTGGTTCGACAACGAATGGGGCTACGCCAATCGCATGCTCGATGTGGTGGCGCATTGGTTGCAAGCGTCTTAAGCGGCCGATCAAACGGAGGTGAACATGCAGGTCAAACGTATCGTCGCGAATATCGCGACCGATGATGTGGCAGCGGCGCAGCGCTTCTATCGTGATGTGCTCGGCCTGACGGTATTGATGGATCACGGCTGGATCGCAACATACGGTTCGGATGTGCCGATGAGCGTGCAAATCAGCGTTGCCTCCGAAGGCGGTTCCGGCACGCCGGTACCCGATCTTTCGATTGAAGTGGATGACCTCGACGCCGCGCTCAAACGTATGCGCACAGCGAACATTCCGATCGAGTACGGCCCTGTCGATGAGCCGTGGGGCGTGCGCCGTTTTTACGTGCGCGATCCATTTGGCAAGCTCGTCAATATTCTCGCGCACAGCGCCGCGAATTAATTAACGGCGTGTGATCGCGTTACAGAAAAGTTTGTGCACAAAAGAGGATGCCGTCGGCACGACGGTTTACTGAATTAACGAGGATTTACCATGGCAGTGTTGAAACTCAACGATCTCGATCTTAACGGTAAGCGCGTGCTGATTCGCGAAGACCTCAACGTGCCAGTGAAAGACGGAAAAGTAACCTCGGATGCGCGCATTCGCGCCGCGTTGCCGACATTGGAATTGGCGTTGAAAGCCGGCGCCAAAGTGATCGTGATTTCGCATCTGGGTCGTCCCACCGAAGGTCAATACGAAGACGAGTTTTCGCTGGCGCCAGTCGCTGCGCATCTCGGCGAATTATTGGGTCGCAACGTGCCGTTGATTAAAGACTGGGAGCAGGGCGTTAACGTCGGTGCCGGCGAATTGGTGCTGCTCGAAAACGTGCGCTTCAACAAAGGCGAGAAAAAAGACAACGACGAGCTCTCCAAAAAATACGCCGCGCTCTGCGATATTTTTGTGATGGACGCATTCGGCACCGCGCACCGCGCGGAAGCATCGACGCATGGCGTGGCCAAATTCGCACCGGTGGCGTGCGCCGGATTGTTGTTGTCGGCCGAGCTCGATAGTTTGGAAAAAGCATTGAAGCATCCGGCGCATCCGTTCGCGGCCATCGTCGGCGGCTCGAAAGTGTCGACCAAATTAACCGTGCTGGAAAATCTTGCCGACAAAGTCGATCAATTAATTGTCGGCGGTGGCATCGCCAATACATTTCTCGCCGCAGCCGGTTTTCCGGTTGGAAAATCGCTGTGCGAGCACGATTTAATTCCCGCCGCAAAAGCGCTGATGGCGAAGACGCATATTCCATTGCCGGTTGATGTCGTCGTCGGCAAAGAATTTAGCGAGAGCGCAATTGCAACGATTAAAGATGTTAAAGATGTCGAAGCCGACGATATGATTTTCGATATCGGCCCCAAAAGCGCGGCGAATCTCGCCGAATTATTGAAGAGCACAAAAACGATTATTTGGAACGGCCCGGTCGGCGTATTCGAATTCGATCAATTCGGCAACGGCACCAAAGTATTGGCCAACGCCATTGCCGACAGCGATGCGTTTTCAATTGCTGGCGGCGGCGACACCTTGGCTGCGGTGGATAAATACAATATTGCCGAGCGCGTATCCTATATCTCCACTGGCGGTGGCGCGTTTCTCGAATATGTCGAAGGTAAGGTTTTACCAGCAGTTGCGATTCTCGAAGAGCGCGCGCGGGGCTAATTAACCGTAGCCTCCTTTAATGAAAGGGGGAATTAAATTGCGGCTTCGATAATCAGCATTAACTATTTATTTGATTTGAATCATTACGAAATTTATTGAGGGTTAGCGATCATGGCATTGATCAGTATGCGTCAGTTACTCGACCACGCCGCCGAGCACGGTTACGGAGTACCTGCTTTTAACGTCAACAATCTGGAACAGACGCGCGCGATTATGGAAGCGGCAGCGGCAACGCGCAGCCCAGTGATCATGCAGGCGAGCGCCGGTGCACGCAAATACGCGGGCTCGAATTTTCTACGTCATATGATTCTCGCCGCGATTGAAGAATTCCCTGATGTGCCGGTGTGTATGCACCAAGACCACGGTGTTACGCCGGCAATTTGTCAGCGCTCGATTCAATCCGGTTTCAGTTCGGTAATGATGGATGGCTCGCTGCGCGAAGACGGTAAAACACCGGCGTCGTATGAATACAACGTGCAAGTCACACGCGAAGTTGTCGCGTTGGCGCACGCGTGCGGTGTTTCGGTTGAAGGCGAATTAGGTTGTCTCGGTTCGCTCGAAAGCGGCATGGCCGGTGAAGAAGATGGCGTCGGCGCCGAAGGTATTCTGTCGCACGATCAAATGCTCACCGATCCAGAAGAAGCGGCGCAATTTGTCGAAGCGACGCATGTCGATGCGCTCGCGATTGCGTGCGGCACCAGTCACGGCGCGTATAAATTTTCGCGTCCGCCGACCGGCGATATTCTCGCCATCGAACGCATCAAAGAAATTCATCGCCGCATTCCTAATACGCATTTGGTTATGCACGGCTCGAGTTCGGTGCCGCAGGATTGGCTGGCGATCATCAATGAATTCGGCGGCAAAATTAAAGAGACGTACGGCGTGCCGGTCGAGCAAATTGTCGAAGGCATTAAATACGGGGTGCGCAAAATTAATATCGACACCGATTTGCGTTTGGCTTCGACCGGCGCGATTCGTCGCTTCATGGCGAAAGATCCAGGCGAATTCGATCCGCGTAAATACCTGAAAGAAACAATCACCGCGATGAAGGCAATTTGCGTCGAGCGGTACGAAGCGTTCGGTACCGCCGGCAACGCCGATAAAATTAAAGTGATCAGCCTTGAAACGATGTCGAGTCAATACGAAAAAGGTTTACTCGATCCCAAGTTCAAATAACGCGAGGATTAGGCGGAGCGAAATTGCTCCGCTGCCACGATGGCTATTCAGTTCGATTCGGAACGTCTACATCAACAAATACGCGCGTTTTCGGTAGCCGAGCCGTTTCAGCCCGGCGATGCGGAGCGCGATTATTTTCGCTACTACCACATCGATTTCGAAAATAGCATCGATGGTGTCGAGCATTATTTCGGTCATTTCAATAGCGGCAAATACGATATCGTCGTGCACTATTACGCACGCGCTGCCAACGCCGAAATAAAACCCGCCGGCACCTGTTTTATTTTTCACGGCTATTTCGATCACGCTGGTTTATACGGGCATGTTATTCAATATTGCCTACAGCGCAATTTGAACGTGGTCATTTACGATTTGCCGGGACATGGTTTATCGACCGGCGAGCGCAACAGCATTCCGGCATTTTCCGATTACGTCGCCGTAATGAAAGACTGTCTGAAATTATTTCAGGACGTCGCGCCGGCACCCTGGCACGCGATTGGACAAAGTACCGGCGCCGGTATTTTGATGGATTATCAATTACAAGAATTGGCACCAGGTTTCGACAAAATTGTTTTGCTGGCGCCATTAGTGCGCGCGGCTGAGTGGCGTTTTATCAAACTCGCTTATTGGGTTGGGCAAAAATTCTTGGAACGCGTGCCGCGTCGTTTTGCGGTGAATTCCAATAATAAAGATTTTCTGAATTTTCTTGAACACGCCGATCCATTGCAAACACGTTACATATCGGTACGCTGGGTCGATGCGATGCTGCGCTGGGAAAGTCGCTTCGATCATTTTAATCCGAGCGATAAAGCCGTTCTAATTCTGCAAGGTCAGCGCGATACCACCGTTGACTGGCGCTACAACATTCCGTTTATCCGCAAAAAATTTCCAAAAGCGAAATACCTGCCGCTGCAAGATGCGTATCACCAACTCGTCAATGAATCGCCGGAAATTCTCGCGAAGGTTTTTGCTGCGATGGATATGTATTTTGGTTAGCCGAGCAGAGAGTTTTTTTGAGCTAAATAGTGACGGTCACCCGCCGCTGTTTATTAGCAAACGCAGTGGTGTTTGCAACTAATCGAATTATGCTGATTGTGTTTCGACGCTGGAAAGCGATGCCGAGGAGCGTCAGCTTGGAGAAAAAATCTTTATTTAACTAAACCGCGCATTTTTGTGACCGTGACTGGGTAGGTGGGTAGTTTGCGCGGCTCTACTAAAAAAATTAAAGCAGCGCAATTTTAAGCAGAGTTTTTGAATATCGGTATTTAAGATACCCGCAAATCCTGTTTAGTCAGAGCGCCGAGATTAATCTAACACCATTTCAACCCGCCGATTCTTAGCTTTACCTTCCTCAGTCGAGTTACTTGCTGCTGGAGATACCGGTCCAACTCCCGCTGCGCGCAATCGACTTTTATCGATTTTATAAGTGCTTGATAACGTATCGACAACGGCTTGAGCTCGCTGCTGCGAAAGGCCGGTGTTGTGTTGGAAGTCCCCCGTTGTATCGGTATGACCAACAATAAAAACTTTGGAGGTTTTATTCTGCTCCATATAATCCGCGATAGCCTTCAACGCAGCAGACGATTCAGTTTTTATAGTGGCTTTATCCGTATCGAAGAGTATGCCGTTAAGTACTGCTTTTCCATCACGCACAATGGAGTCTGATAGAAACTGTGGATTGACCACCACAAGATTATTTTCCATCGGCTTTGATTCGACGATATCAACAATGATGTCAACTTTTTCGCGATATTTGCCATCCTCGCCAATTAAAACAGTCACAGCAACATCACCGGTGCTGCGAGTTAATGAGCCGCTCCAATAGCCATAGCGGCTACCGTTAGTGCTATCCGTCGAGGTTGGGTAGTCTCGAAAGTTACTGTGAATAGGAGTTTCAAGCATGGCGTGAGTGACAAATAGCGGACCGCAGGTGTCTTGGCCGTCACAAGAAAATAATTCTTTAAATCCAGCTTTCTTGAGCCCTTCTCCGAAGTTTCTTAGTACCTGAGTAAAGGGTGCATTTGTGTTGGATTGGTATTCAATAGTGGTGAGTTTTCCTTCCAGCTTTTTCGATGGGTGCTTGAAACCGTGGTCATTAAACGATTTTGCAGTTCTTACCTCAAGCTCATCATATTCACTGAATCGATATTCAATGATGTGGGTATCGGGATAGCGGCTTAAAAGTGGATGATCCTTGCTCCCACTTACGTCTGTGTTGCCGGCCGCAGAGCAGGTCAGCGCATAAAATAAAGGAGAAAAAAATAAAAAATTTCGTAAGAGCTTCATTGAAAATTCCCTTTTTGATCCGTGCTATTAGTAAGCGCGACAAATTTATGCCGATCAATAAAGTTTTTCAATCTCTGTTGCGATATAAAGTGCAGACTGTCTTGCACGATTAATAAATGAAGCACGGGAAATGTTTCGTCTGCGAAAAAACGGAAAATGTGATGGCTGTCATTGTTTGACTATTGGCTGATGGTAAGCTAGTCGCTGCATGATCGAGCACGGAGAGCAGGTCTACAAGTCATATGGATTTGAATCACGGATGATTTCTTTTTTTTGGAATCCCCTTCAATTTTCCCTTCCTGTCTTGTGGATTTGCTGCGCCTGTTTGTTCGTGCATATCTCTCACTAGGAAAGGGATCACCAATGAAATCATCTATTCGCAAGCAAGGAAAAATTCGTCAGCTTGGCCAGGGTATGACGGAATACATCATCATCGTGGCATTGGTTGCTGTTGCCGGGATCAGTACCTACAAGCTCTTCGGTCAGACGATTCGGTCGCAGTTGGCCAGCTTAGGGCAGGAAGTGGCGGGGCAGACGAACACCGCTCTGACGCAATCCAAATCAAGTTCTACCAGCGCGGCTACAGATGCTCATCAAGACAAAGGCATGGGTGCCTACAACACCGGCAATCAATAATTTGTCTGAATATTGCCTCGGCTTGCCGGGGCGATATTTTCATCTGTTGATTGCATATTAGAGAAATCTATTGCCATGCAGTTGCGAAAAAACAGTATTCGAAAAGTTTTGATAGGTCTCTTTTTGTGGGGGGCGATTGCGATAGCTCCCGGCTCTTTTGCTGATGAGCCGGATAATCAAACCGAAGACCAAGCTTTTGAAGGGAAAACTGGAGCAGAAGTACAAAAGGAAATTGATCGTCGTTCCATCATTTTGCTGCCAACCGACGAGGATGCGAAAGAGATCGAGCTGAATGTTCATTTTGATAGCTTTACCTGGGAAGCATATCGTCGCGCGACGCTGCAAGCAGCTAAATCCGACAAAAATTTAGTTTTGATGGAAGCTTTCGGAAAGCTGGCAGATGCTGAAATAAAGCCGCCAGTGATAAAAGGGTGTGAAAAAATTTTCAGAGATCCGCAATTCCGTTCTGGATTGCCGCCCGACTTTCCACCAAGAAAATACGCTCAGTGGTTTGTTGCGATGTATTACTACCAAATGCTGGACTCTGTTGCAGGGCGGATTGTGAATCCGTCACTTGGTCAGCCGGGCATCAACCCCCATGACCAAAATTATTATTTTGTTTATACGCATTGAGCGGAAATAGAAAAGTTCTGGAAAGATGTTATACCGCTTATGGGGGTCGAGAATGCAGGAAATATTGAGCATTAATCCTGGGGCGTAAAAATTTTTCAGCGAGGCGGCGTACAGCGTTGCGATGTTGCAGCCGCGTGATTTTAATTTAACGAATATATTAATTGCTCGATGATCAAGATCAAGCCAAATTTTAAATTTGAAGATAGATGGATAAATTATTTATGTTTGAAAATTCGGTATGAATATTCAGTACAAATTCCCCAGGAAAATTGCGATTTATGTATTCGTTATTTTTTGCTTTCCATTTTTTGTGGTTGTCGCGCAGGCGCAACCAAAACCTCCAACCCAGAAAGAACTGGATGTTTTAGATGCAGCATTAAAGAAAATTCAGGCGTCAGAGAAGAATGGAGCGTTAAAAAACTTTCCGACACCGGCGCAGAGCGAAGCGTTTAAAAAAATTGGTGATTGGAATACGCAAAAATATGAACTGTTAAATCCAGAGTTTTATAAGCTTTCTAAAAAAATTGAGCAGGACACAAATAGCCCCGGGTTCCAGTTGACGAAAGCTCATTTGCAGGCGGCAATGACAAACCACAAAATGTTGCGTGCCTTATATGAGGAACATTTAAATGCGGTCGGTGGGTGGGGGCGTCAATCTGGACGTATGGATTGCGTGCGGCAGGCAGAAAAGACGAGGTTATACATGAGACGTGTATCCGATCAATGGCTGAGAAAAGTTGCTGTGCTGCCATTATCGAAAGTAGAGGATCGATTATATGCCGCGCAATACATTGGTGCGGGTGGCGGGGAGACTTTTCATCTAGGCTTGGAGCCCTCAGGGGACACTAGATACTGGGTGAACACAGAGCAAATAGGTTTGGCGGCCGTCTGTATAGGGGGGAAAGAGGAATACGTGCCAGGTACGGAATAAGTTGGATAGCTTTCAATGAACAGGATTGAGTGTAATGAAAGGGATGCGAAATCGTCAACACGGTGCTGTGGTGGTGTATATGGCTGCCATGGCGGCGGTAATGGCCGTGATGGTGTTGTTTGTTTACAACACAGGTCATATTGCGAATGAAAAAACACGATTGCAAAACACAACGGATGCTGCAGCACACAGCGTTGCCATGTTGCAGTCACGCGATTTGAATTTTCAGGCGTATATGAATCGCTCGATGATCGCCAATCAGGTGGCTGTTGCTCAGGCTGTCTCTCTTGTGTCTTGGATGCGCTTTCTCGACAACGTAATAGGTAACCTTCGTAGGTACACCTCTTTGGTTCCCTATTGGGGGGCAATCATTAATGTCGTCGCAAATTATTCGAATATCGTTAAAAACGCTGTTGAGTATGCAGGTGGAATTTTTGTCACCGGAGAAGATTCCTACCTCGATTACGTGCTATCACGAGCACAATTTATTATGCACAACACAGTAGTTGTTGAAATCCCACTTACCATGCAACAAGTAGTGCGCGCCAATGATCCGGGTGTTTCCACAGGATTGATCACCAGCTCTACTTTGCTTGCCCAATTGGTGACGACCTACAGCAACGCTATTTCTCGCTACAGCCCAGATAGTGTTAAAAATCGCAGCGGGAGCAATTGGCGTGAAGATAAAGTACGCCTGGATGAATTCAGGGATGTCACATTGCGTTCGCGTGATGGTTTTACATCCAATCGCACTTACACATTATTTAAAAGTCCTGCTATTCCGCCGCTTCAGTTCAAACTTGAGAGAGCGGGTGGCACGGAGCTTATTGGCAGTAACAGCAACGCTCCCTACTACACCTGGGCTGCTATGGACACACTGGCTACCCATCAGCGTACATGGCACTGTAGCTTTTCTGGGTGCGGATGGAGGAGTTGGCGAGAGATATTGCCTTTAGGATGGGGTGCTGGACAAGCTGGAGACACCATTCGATACGTCAATTTTCGTGGCCAAAACTTTGGCAGCACGTGGCAGATAAATCCCAACACCTCACGGATTGGTGCTAACCAATTTCAAAATGCCAGTAAAGTCGGCTCGTTTAGTGGTCTCAGAACATTCTCCGATATCACCCAGAAGGGTCTGCTGGATACGATGCCTGCAGCCGTTATTCTTTTAACCAAACCGCAGGGCGGTAACGATGGTGTGCGCACCGCACGCGATATTGGTTCTGCGCAGGCGGGCACCAGTGTGGATTTGGAGCAGCCGGGTGGTATGGCGAACAATCGCTTGCACGCGATGGCAAAGGCAGAAGCTTATTTCTCTCGCCCCGACGATCTGTGGGCGCGTCCGCAAGGCGGCCGCGAATACGGCAATATATATAACCCGTTTTGGCAGCCGCGACTGACCAAGGTGACAGCTACGGAGCGTTTAGCCGCTGTCGCGTTGGCTAATATTCAATGAGCGGGGACGCAAAATCATGCGTAGTGAAAAAAAGAAAATGATGGCAACGCGATCATCCCAGCATGGACAAGGCATGGCGGAGTTCGGTGTGGTTGCGGCATTTTTCATCGTGCCAGTGTTGCTAGGAATGACATGGTTGGCGCGCGAGGAAAGCAGCAGACAGCACATGCATCAGGCGGCGCGGTACGCGGCATGGGAGCGGACGGTGTGGTATCGGTCAGGCAATACGTATATCACGAAGAGTGATACAGATGTAGCGCGCGAAATTACCAAACGTGTTTATGCCCCGGTGCGTAATCGAGTTGATACCGCCAGTGATCATCAGGCAGTAAATATGAGCAACGATCAACTGGATCCATTTTTGTATACGGCGGATTACCAGCAAGGGAATAGGTTGCCAATTTTTCGCCCTACTGGTGGTCAGCAATCGCGCGCAGGTGTGGCGTATGCGCGAAGCAGCGAAAGTAACGCAATCGCACAGTTGCTGAATGGCGCTGGAAGTCTGTTGCAATTGCAGTCAGAAGGTATAGCCACCAGCACAGTATCGGCGGATTTAGAGGTTATCCCGCAGATTAGAAATCTCGGCGTGCTGCCCGCAGCATTTACCAGCCAATCGAAAAATGCGTTGCTGGGCGGCGCTTGGAATGCTGACGGTACTGAAGGTGAGGCGCGAGCTGTGAAGCGGACGGTTTTAACGAGTTATCTCGATAATATTCCCGGCTTGAATATTATCCAGTCGGTCATTGGATTCTTATTTCCGGAATTTAATCAACTCGATCTCGGGCATGTGGATACAGAGAAAATGGCCTGCCAACGTGTGAACGGTTTGGCTACAAATTGCTGATGTCTCACGGTGTCTAGAGCTTTATCGATTTTATTTTCAGGAATTTATAGCAGGGATTGCTTCAATGTACATTATTTGCGAAATACTCCTCCTCGCCGCTCGACGCGTACATGCCATGTTCTGGCTCGCTGTCGCGCTTGGGTCTACTGCCGGAAACGTGACTGCCAGCGACTGGCCCCAGTTAATTGTTCCCGACGGCACCAACGTGGTAATTGTTTCGGATCAGATCGACATCAACCGTATGCCCACTCGCATCTGGCAATTTCATGCGGATAAAAAGCCCGAACAATTCTTAGCATTTTATCGAGCGAAGTGGACCAAACCGCCACAGGAAGGCGCGCCGCCGTATATCGAAAACTCAACCGAAGAATGGAAAATCATTAGCCGCCCTGAAGGCGATTTTATGATTGCCGTTCAGGTTGGTGCAAAAAATCCTCTGGCCAGCGATGGCATGGTTTCTATGGCTCAGATCAAAGGGACGTTGGTTGATAAGGCAATGGTGGCTCGGGCGCCCGAATATCCCAAAATGCCGGGATCGAAAGTGTTGCAAGAATTGAACAATCACGATGCGGGGAAAAGTGCGCTCACCGTAATTTTGGAAAATGGTAACTCGTCATCATCAAACCGTAGTTATTACAAGCATTTTTATGAGAGCCGTGGCTGGACAGAGATTGGTGGTCACAGCAATACCTCGTCTGATTCTGAAGTTTTACTACTGCAAAAAGGCCCGCTTGAAACGAGTTTTACTTTTGTTTCAAAAAACGCAAAAACGCAGGTAGTGGGCTCGATTCAATACGTGGAGGATTGAGTATGAAAAAGCAACAAGGCGTAACCATGGTTGAGTATCTAGTAGTCGCCGCCGCAATGGCAATCGCGCTATTGATTCCAGTACCTAATGGTGGTGGGAAAAATGCAACGCAATTGTTGATGGATGCCATCAAAGAAAATCACCACGCATATCTATGGGGAATGTCAATGCCACTCTAGTGGCAACGGGGCATGACAACAGTAATTGGCCAGGGACGTTATGAAAAATATTGGAAATTGGGGTCTGATTGTCGCGTCGGTGTTATTGGCGCTAGTCGCAGCAGTAGCCGCGAATTTTTACCTATCACATAAAGAATCCGAAATACGGGCGGCGCTTGCAGGTAGCACTGAAAAAGTAGCGGTTGTTGTTCCCACAGTTGATTTATTGGCTGGTGATGTATTACGCGGCGACGTGGTCGCAAGCCGGTCCATGCCGAAGGATATGGTGCCGACCGGCGCTGTCTCGCCAAACGAATTTGATGCGATGGAGGGCTTAACTCTCAAACAACCCATGGCGAAAGGAACACCTGTGTTGAGACATCTTCTAATCGGTGCGAATACAGATGATTCATTTTCAACTTTATTAAAACCTGGGCAGCGCGCACTAACATTTGCGATCGACGAAAAAAATTCCAATTCCCATTTGCTGCGACCGGGTGATTACGTCGATGTCGTACTTACCGAGAAGGAGGCTGATGAGGCTTCTGCGGTCGGCTCGGGCACATCCAATTTCGGTATCGTCAAACAGCGGGTCCAGGTACTCGCCGCCGGTGCAAGGACGATAGCAGACAGAACGGCATATATCGGCGGCGCAGATAATGGCATTGCTTCCGCGCCAAATGATTACCAGACAATAACTTTGGCAATTGAAACGCGAGAAGTCGGTATTTTTTTAACTGCTCTTAAGTTTGTTGATTCTGGCAAAGCAAATTTGTTGTTTCTTTTGCGCAATCCTTCGGATGAAGGAAAAACTCGCATCCGCTCCGGCGTAGCCATCGACAGTATCGAGGCGTTTAGTGGAGGCAATGCCAAAAACGGTGAACTTAACGGTGTTCTGACAGGAGTACTCGGTACAGAGCGCTCTGTCGCCGATGAAAAGGGAGGCATCCAGCTCTATCAAAAATATGTTGATTCGCACGCTGAAGACGGTAACAAAAAATTAGCAGACGGCGAAAAGAAATGATCATTGCTCTAAATTATTTACGGAATGTCACGATGAAACTGTTTAAGTTAATTTTCTTGTTTGGCTTGTGTATAGCGAATGCCCACGCGGAGCTTGGTTTAGGAGATTCTTTTTACACATTGGAAGCGGGCGATGTGCGGACGATTCAAGCTACCGATATCGAAAGGGTCGCTGTCGGTGATCCCGGTATCGTCAACTACAAAGTTTTGGATGACGGACAATTATTGTTGATTGCGCAAAAAGCTGGAACCACCGCGATACAGGTTTGGCGCAAGGGCGATCGTATGTCCATGCTGCATTTTCAGGTGCGGGAATCAGGCACATCAATACGCTCGCGTGAAGTGCGCGAAATGCTAAAGAGCGTGCCCGGCATTAAGGTTACCGATATCAACGGTCGCATTTTAGTCGAAGGAATAGTGAGTAAAGCGGATAACGAGTTAATCAATCGTATCGCACAGTCCAGCCAGAACGTCATCAATATGACCAGAGAGGAAGTATTTGGATATCTGCCACTACTACGAATCGATGTACGTATTGTCGAGGTAAGTAAAAAGGCATCTAGCCAATTGGGCTTGAAGTGGGATGCCAGTGCCGGAGGGCCAGTAGTTGGTGTCAGTACTGCAATGGCTGCTAATCCGCTGTATTCGATCGTGAGTTCGCAGGAGTCCAGAATTCCTGCCGCTCTTTCTGTGCATTCGGGTGGTGCATTACCGCCTAGTGGAGATAGTCATTTTTACGGCTATGCCGGTATTACTAGCAGCTTAGGGTCACAGATCGATTTGATGGCGCAGACCGGAGAGGCTCGTTTATTGGCGATGCCAAAACTGGTAGCTAAAAGTGGCGAGGAGGCTCACTTTCTTTCCGGTGGCTCTTTCCCCATTCAGATCATTGATGAACTGGGGCATCCCGCAATTACATTTAAAGATTACGGCATCAAGCTCAACGTGAAGCCGTTGGTTGACGAGAAAAATCGCATCAGTACGGCCATTTTAGCGGAGGTCAGCAGTCTCGATTTTTCTGTCGCCATTAATGGCGTGCCGGGTCTGCTGTCGCGGAAAGTGGATTCAGTAGTTAACGTCAATGATAACGACACTATCGTGATTTCCGGCTTGGCATCTTCGCAGGACTCTAAACAGGTCAGCAAAATTCCATTTCTTGGTGATCTTCCATTGGTGGGCGGATTGTTCCGATCAACGGGAAAATCCGATCAGCAAACCGAACTGGTTATCTTACTCACGCCGCATATTGTTGCGCCTGGTGATCAGCATGATCAGCCGTTGCGTTCGTTAGGTGACGAAATGGTTCAGGGGTTTAAGGAAAAAAATATAAATTCGGTGTTGATGGAATAAAGCCATGTTTGAGGTTTCTGTAAAAACGCTGAAAGGCATGCATGTATCGAAGCTGCGCTGTAACGAAGAACGTTGCAGCATTGGCAAGGGGCGCGAAAACAACATTACATTGCATGGCTGGAAAGTTTCGCGGCGCCACGCAGAGTTTGTACGCAGGCAAGACGGAATACATATTACAGAACTAGAAGACGGCGGGCCGGTATTAGTCAACGGTAATAAAGTAAGCCGGTACGGACCTGTTTGTGCAGCGGATATCGTACAGATTGGCGACTACCAACTTTCGGTTCATACACTTGATGCAACGCCCGGTTTTAGTGAGGTTGCGGCAAGAGAGGCAAGATTGCTTGGCGCAGCAGGATTAGAAAAAACTGTGGTAACGCAGACGGCGGAATCCAAGTCTGTTTCCATGGAAGTTTTGGCAGCTAAAAAAATATCCGACATTGCCGATGCAAAAAACTCACAAAAAGATTTGGAGAATCGCTGGCGATCCAACATTCACCGCCAATTGTTCGATTTGATCGATTTGCGCCGTGTGAATGTCAGCAGTATGAGTGATTACGAGCTGCGCGAATTCACCGCGCAAGCGATTACAGAAATCATGTCTATCGTAGAAGACTTTGCGGCCAAGCTGAATAAGCTGCAAATAGCTGCGGATGTTTTGGCCGAAGCAGTTGGGCTTGGTCCGCTGGAGGCACTACTAGCGCGCGAAGATGTTAGTGAAATTATGGTTAATTCCGCAGATCAAATATTTTTTGAATCGAATGGGCGTATTCAGCAATCGGAAATTACATTTACCAATGATCAATCGGTGCTGCGCGCCATTGAGCGCATTGTGGCACCGCTTGGGCGACGAATCGATGAAAGCTCGCCAATGGTTGACGCTCGGTTGCGAGATGGATCGCGGGTAAACGCGGTCATACCGCCGCTCGCACTCAAAGGGCCGTGCATTACCATCCGTAAATTTATGCAAGAACGTCTAACTGCTGATCATCTGATTAAATTCGGCTCGCTCAATCAAGCCATGGTCAGCTTTCTGCAAATGGTGGTCATGCAAAAGCGCAATGTTGTGATTTCTGGTGGTACCGGGTCTGGTAAAACCACTTTGCTGAATGTCTTGTCGGGTTTTATACCGGACAGCGAGCGGATCGTAACAGTCGAAGATGCGGCGGAATTGAAACTATATCAACCTAATTTAGTTTCTCTGGAGGCACGTCCAGGTAATCAGGAAGGTAAAGGTATCGTTTCGATTCGTGATCTCGTCAAAAACTGTTTACGGATGCGTCCGGATCGCATTGTGGTTGGCGAGTGTCGTGGCGGCGAAGCCCTCGACATGTTGCAAGCAATGAATACTGGCCACGATGGTTCACTGACTACCGTACATGCCAACTCACCGCGAGATTGTATAGCGCGACTAGAAGTGCTGGTGTTGATGTCGGGAATGGATCTTCCGATTTCCGCCATTCGCGAACAGATTGCTTCAGCCGTTAATGTCATAGTGCAGCAGACCCGTTTTGCCTGCGGCAGCCGACGTGTAACTAGTATCAGCGAGCTAACCGGGATAGAAACGGGAACAGTGCAATTAGCCGAGATATTTAAATTTCAACAAACCGGATTCGATGAACACGGCAAAGTGATGGGGAGTTTTATAGCGACGGGATTGATTCCTGAGTTTTATGAAGGATTGATCAGCCGCGGCATTGATGTCGATATTTCGATATTTCATGCGGGGCGCGAGCTCGAATGATGCAATTCATAGTTGTCACCTGCGTGGCTTTAACAGCTTTCGTCTTCGTGCATTACACGCTGCCCGCAACCAGCGCGTTATTTAAAGAATATGGGGAGCGAACGAGCACGATAACGGCGTCCTCACTGACCGATATGTTTATCTTCATTGAAGAAAAGCGCGTGATCCACATGATGGCCGGTATGTGGGCCTTCTCATTTTTCCTTACATGGATGTTTAGCGGAAAGCTTATTTTGGCGGCAGTTATTTCGTGCGGCACGGCCTTATTACCCAAGTTCACCGTGAATTTTTTGCGTAGGCGTCGACAGGCAAGATTTCTAATCGATTTGCCGGATGCGTTGTTAGGCATCTCTAACATGATGAAAGCGGGCTCGAATTTGACGATGGCGTTGGAGACTATGGTGGAGGAGGCTGCTGGTCCTATAGCTCAAGAGTTCGGGCTGTTTCTACGCGAGTTGCGCATGGGTGTCGCTTTTGAAGAAGCGCTCGATAATTTATATGCGCGTATGCCTGTAGCCGAATTGCAGCTCGTAGTAGCGGGAATGAAAATTTCTCGCGAAGTGGGCGGCAGCTTGGCCGACGTACTTTCGCGGTTGGCGGATACTATTCGGCGTCGTTTAGAAATGGAGGGAAAAATAAAAAGTTTGACGGCACAAGGAAAAATGCAAGGTGTCGTCATGTCGTGTCTACCAATATTTGTAGGCTATTTGCTTTATCACATCGAGCCTGCTGCGATGGCGCATCTATTTACGGACTATACGGGCTGGGGCGTGTGCGCTGTCGTCATTGTTGGCGAGTATATCGGCTATCGGTTTATCAAAAAAATCGTCACGATCGATGTATAAGGAAATAGCTAGCGATGAGTTTTCTGATTGCAACTTTATTCGCCGCTTCAAATTTTACTTTTTTTTGGGGCGCTAAAGGCGTTAAAGAAGAGGTGCCTGAAGATAATCGTCGCTTCAAGGACCCTCTACCAAAATCTTTAAAAATTCTGTGGCCGATTGTGCTTTTTTTTAGCCACTATCTAACTCGTTTTATTTCGGTTGAACGTCTAGAGAAAAACAGCACGCTGCTAATGCGTGCGGGAGTGGATTATTTGATGTCTCCCGAGCAGTTTTTCGGTCTGCAATGCGCAGCTGCTACATTGTTCGGCGCGCTATGCACATGGGGTCTGTCGATGACGATCGGCTTCGATATTTATTTTGTGCTACTTGCGTTCGCAGTCGGTTTCTTTTTGCCGAGTATCACGCTGCGCGATAAACGTAAAAAGCGCGAGAAAGACATATTAAAAATGCTGCCGGTTTACCTCGATTTTTTTACGATGACCGTGCAGGCCGGAATGAACCTTTCGGGGGCGATAACTCAAGCCGTCGAAAAAGGACCGAAAGGTATTTTGAACTGGGAATTACAGCGGGTTACTCGCGACATGAAAGCGGGAATGTCGCGCCTTGAAGCGCTGCGTGCGATGGCGGAAAGACTCGAAATTAAAGAACTTACCACTTTTGTGAGCGCCGTCGCACAGTCGGAAAAGACCGGCTCGAGCATTGGTGATACTTTGCGAATTCAGGCTGATCAACGCCGTGTCGAACGTTTTCAGCGTGCTGAAAAGTTGGCGATGGAAGCGCCGGTTAAGCTGATTTTTCCATTGGTCGCTTTTATATTTCCGATGACATTTCTCATCATTGGATTTCCGATTGCTATGAAATTCATGTACGAAATTTAGCGATCGGAGCAGCGAATGGAATCGGCAATATCCTCATTTAAAGTGATTAATGCAGATACCTTTTTATTAAGGGCCTTCGGATTGCTATTTAGACGGCCGCTAGAAAAGGGAGAGGCGCTGCACCTGAGACCATGCAATGCCATTCACACTATCGGCATGCGCTATGCGATTGATCTGGTGTTCTTGAGCAGCGAGTACATGATCGTCGCCGTTCATACGCATGTTGGGAGGTTTCGCATGCACCGGTTTTCTGCAGCGAAATCGGTATTGGAATTACGAGCGGGAGAGGCGCAACGACTGGGCTTGGAAGTGGGTGTCAAGTTAGATTGGTTAAATAAGGCATCCGTAAATCAATAGTCGTGTCGTGAAGTTAATTTATGTCAGAGCCGTTAGTTACGCAAAAAAGTAGAACCAAAAGAGTGAAAAAATGAAGCAATATTTTGTCCTAGGTTTGTTGGTAATTGTCACGGGGTGTTCAGCAACAGATTCGCGGCGAGCGGAGAAAGAGATGTCCAATTATTCCGCCGCAGCGCTGGCGTACAAAAATGGTGAATTGAGTGAGGCTGAAACGCGGTATCGACAATTGGTAAATATGCATCCCGACTATGCCGAAGGTTGGTTTAAGTTGGGCAATATTTACGTGCGCACCGGGCAATACGATGCGGCAGAAAATATGTATAAACAGGCGGCACAACTAAACCCAGAGGATGCCAAAATTTGGAATAACCTGGCACTCGCCAATATTAAAAAGGCTGTTGCTGTTCTGGATGAGGGTGCGCAACATGTGCAACAGGGAAGTGCCGATCAGAAAAATATGCTTTTATTACGCGATCGCATTGTGCAGAACGTTGTGGCTGAAAAATAATTTTAATGATTGGCGATAAAAAAAACAGGACAATGAAAATGCATTCAAGGAATGAAAAGTTGAAGCCGGTTGCACAAAATTTTTTAGATTTCTCTAAATGCGCAATACCTTTATTAGCGGTACTCCTGTTTTTTGGCGTTGCCGCAGCGGAAAATTCATCATATCAATTGCTGCAAACCAACCAAAGTGCCGGCCTCATATTTTCAGCGCATAAGGATTACGCTAAATATGAATTAGTTGTTGGCAAGATGGAATATATCGAGGACGCGAGGAGTGAAGGTTTCAAACCTGCTGAAAAGCGGGAGCTAATCGGCTCGATAGATCGCCGCCTGTACGATTATCCAAAACAAAAAAGCGCCATCCAGATTTACGAAAATACAATGGCCGCGTTAAAGTATCAGCACTATCGCATCGTCTACCAATGCAGTGGCGATGTCTGCGGTGGTGCGGCAGGTTGGCGACTATTTCTGAATAATAAATTGGGTGGCGACAGCCGCTTTCAACACTACGTGGTCGCGACTAAAGATGATTTAGCTGACACGTCGTATTATTTTGTGCTGTATGTCAATGACCTGGCTGGTCAGCCGCGCGCGCTGGTTGATGTTATTACCGTGCCGAAATCACCGCTAATTAGTGATGCAAATAGCCGCGGAATAACTCCGGACACCCCCCCTATTCGCAACGGCGACACGACAAAAACCAGCATTTATTTTGACTTCGGCCAATCAGCGCTGGCGGATCGCACCGATCAATTAATACGTGCCAAACAATTTGTGGAATCCCATCGCGATCAGTGCCCAATACACGTGGTCGGCTACACCGATGCCATCGGCGGTGAAACGTCGAATCAACAGCTCGCTAAAGCACGCGTCGAAGCTGTGATCGATTATCTACACGACATAAAAGAAATATCGCCGAATTGCTTGGTACCAGAGCCACGGGGGATTGAAGCTGCTGCAGCGGGCGGCGGGCGCATCCAGAGTCGGCGTGTCGATTTGGAGTTGGCGGCAAACCAATAATCGAGACAGCGCTTACGTAAAATAACAGAGGGACGACCGTGATAATTGGGAAAAGGAGTTCCGGCCAAGCCCTGCTGGAGCATGTAGTGCTGTGGCCTGTGCTTATTCTGATCACGATGGCCGTAATTCAGCTGGGTTTACTCTATCGCGGCAGAGTGACGCTAGAGCATGCCACGTTTATGGCTGCGCGCGAAGGCTAGATCAACAATGCCTTTAAAGCGCCGATGAAAAAAATGTTGGCTGCAGCAATGGCACCGCTGGATATCAGGGCTAACCCCAATATCGGAACCTACGCTTTAAGAGCGGGTGCTGATCCCATTCCCGGCACAACCTATATAGAAAACTTCGGACTACCGTTGGCGGCCGGCGGTGCCGATATCGAAATCGTCTCGCCGAGCCGAGCGATGTTCAACCAATTCGCCAAAGATCAATACGTACTGCAAGCGTGCACGGGGTCCTGCCCTAACGGCGGTTCAATGCGTGAAGCCAGTGCTCGCGTGAAACAAATCCCAAATGACAATTTAAGTGTGCGCCCTACTAACACATCGACAGTAGGCACGGGCAATAACGCCAGTACCGTCAATATTCAAGATGCGAATTTATTAAAGGTCCGCGCACATTGGTGTTTTCCGCTGCAAGTGCCGGTGGTGAATATTGCGATTTACCAAACGCTGAATTTATTGGGCACCAGTACGGAGACACGCTCGTGCCAAGCCAAAACTATTGCTCATAACATTGCATTCGGCTATCCGATTTATTACATCCCGCTGAGCGCAGGCAGCCTCGTCCGAATGCAATCGGCGGTGCGGTGTGAGGATGCGCGCTGCAGTAATTTAGGTGCGGGCGGTGTGGTGGCTACTTCGGGCAATAACGGCACTGGTGCAAATGCGGGTGGAGGCAATAATACGGGCGGGAACACGGCGGACAACGGCGGTACTACCATTGGAGACCCGGAAAATAGTAATGGCAGCAGTACAGATGGAAACAATACGAACGGCAACAATAATGGAGAGCCACCTTCAACTGCGCCACCAGGAACGGTATGCAGCAATTGAGAAATATTTTCGAGGTGTCGCACATTATCTCTTCGCACATTCGTGCGATGGAGAAATATATATGGATGAAAAAGTGACGATTAAATCGAGTGGGCACTTCATATTTTTAACGGCCCTATTGCTGTTGGTAGCGGGCTTTACATGGGCTGAAAATGCATCGGAAGCGCAATGGCTGCAGTTGAAGGAGTTGCAAGGAATTTCTTCAGGTGTGTCAGGGTCATCAACGGCCACATATATTTTCTTTGATCCCAACTGTCCTTATAGCGCGAAGTTAAATAAAAGCGGACTACGTCTTCCCGGTGTGGATTTGCGCCAAGCTATGTGGATTCCCGTGGCGTATATACGGCCCAGTAGTGAAGGAAAGGCAGCCGCATTTTTGCGCTCAGGAAAATACGAAGCGATCATCAAGAACTATCAGAGTTTCAATTACGCCACGTATGAGGGCTCCATTGCAGGTGTGACCCCAACAGCGGAGGAGTCATTGGCGCTTGATAAATCCAGAGTCCTTTGGAGCTTAATGAGCAGTTCACCAGCGACACCGATGATTATTTATAAAGAAAAATCGGGTGCTATAAAAGTTCAGTTGGGTTTACCGAATACGCAAATTGACGGCTTGGAGCAGTCAATGGGTGTTTACAACCAGTAGTTGCATTGCATGCGTTGAAAAAATTAATCAGGGAGTGATTTTGTGAGCCGCTGGATATTTATTGTTTTGTTGAATACGGCACTGGTGTCAGTAGGATGGGCGCAACAATTCCCATCGACAACGCCGTCGCGGGGCTTCCCCTCTTCAGAGCCAACTCCGAGTTGTTCGGCGAACGTTTGTTTCGCCAATCAACAGGCGAAGGACAATTTTGCATTAACCAACGGGTGCACCTGGAATAACCCGGCGACTGGCGGCGGCAATGGCAGTACCGATCCCAGTAGCTGTCCGATGGATGGCAGTAACAGTTCAACTTTATCCAATGCGGGTAATCCCATTGATGTGGGCACCGGCAACAAATTTCAGATCGAGCGCGATTTTGGCGATGTATTACCGGACGGGCTGGAATTCGTTCGCAGCTACAACGCGTTTCAGGGTAAGAACGATATCGGCATGGGGCAAGGCTGGCGCCACAATTGGCTGCGGCGGGTCCGCGAGGACAAAAAGTCGGGCCTGGTAACGGCCTTTCGCCCCGACGGCGCCCATTTTGTTTTCCAAAAAGAAGCGACGTATATCGCACCGCCCGGAGTCGTCGATCGACTGGAAAAAATCGCCGGCGGTTGGCGCTACAGCACCGGGCGCGGCGCCATCGAAACTTACGATGCGACGGGCGACCTGCAAGACATTCGATTGCCGTCCGGTCATACGCAGACGCTGAACTACGGTACTGACAAACAAATAGTTTCCGTGACTGATGATCGCGGCCGTCAACTTCAATTTAATTACAGCGGTAAGCACCTCAGCGCAGTCACGCTGCCCAGCCATGAACAATTACGCTTTGGGTACGATGACGCCAATCGGCTCACGGCCGTTTATCGCCGGCCCTCCGGGCTTCTCGCCAGCGTAATCCACTGGCGCGATCAACCCACCACCCGCTATCACTACGACGATGGCCGTTTCCCCAACGCCCTGACCGGTTTAGACGATGCCACCGGTGCCCGCTATGCGAGTTGGGCTTACGATGCGATTGGCCGCGCTATCATGAGCCAGCACGGCGATGGTGTGGAAAAGATCAGCATTGAATACAAAAATGAAACCACCGTCGTCATCACCAATGCCGTCGGCCACGCCGCGACGTACACGCTAGAACCGATGGGCGATGGCCGTCGCCGTGTGGTGGCGATCAATGGCAAAGCCGGCAACAGCTGCCCCCAACTACGGCAGCGCAATCACTTCAATAAACACGGCTTCCTGGAACTGGCGGCCGACGACGACCAACAAGGCCGCATCCTACAGCGCAGTGCGCGCGGTTTGGTTGAAACCGAATACGATGGCGTGCATATCGCGACCGATAACAGCTGGACACCGGCCGAAGGCAGCGTAAAAATCGAACGCACCTGGCACCCGCAACTGCCACTGGTCATGACGGCGACAAACTACCGCTATCGCGAGGGCCACTGGCAACCAGTTCTTAAAAACAGTTACGCCTACGATGCGCAGGGCCATGTGCAAACAGAAACCGCGCAGGATTTGTTGGCATCCGCCGATGCCGATGCGGCACCGCTTACACGGCAATGGACTTACACCTATCGCTACCACGATGCCGCGCAACGCAACCTGGCCCAGCTCAGCATTAGCGATCCACTCGGCCATACCACACAACTGAGCTACGACGCGCTGGGGCGGCTGACAACAACGGCCAATGCCCTGCAGCAAATCACCGCCTTCACCGATTACACCGCCGCCTATTTACCGCAACACCTCACGCTGCCGAACGGGCAGAGCATCACACTGCACTACGATGACCAACACCGCATCACCGCCATCGCACGCGGCGACAACACCGAGCGCGAAGAAACCCGCATCGATTATTTAGCCAATGGCCTGGTCTCGCAGCTGCACTTGGCCAACGGCAGCGAATTTTATTTTACGTACAACGCCGCACGGCAATTAACCGCGATCAAAAACGGCCGCGGCGAAACGCAAACCCTCGACCCCAGCAAACTCAACGGCGACTGGTTGAATCGCACCTTCAGCGATGCCAGCGGCAATCTCACGCTCAAACAACAACGTCGCCAGGATGAATGGGGAAGACTCTTAAGCTGGCTCGGCAACAGCAATCAACTGACTGAACTGGCCTACAACGAAGCGGGCGACCTGACCGCCGTGCACGAAGGCGCCGACAGCACGACGGCCACCCCGGTAGTGAACGTCGCTAACGAAACCCCACGCACCACCCAGGCCAAATACGACACGCTGCATCGTCTGACCGAATTGATCGATGCCGCCGGCTATTCCACGCAAGTGGATTACAGCCACAGCGGCCAGATCGAAACCGTTGTCGACGCGAACAAAAACGCCACGCACTATGTTCGCAACGGCTTCGGTGAAGTTCTGCAAGAAATCAATCCCGCGCGCGGTGACGACAGCTATCGCTACGATGCGCTGGGCAATCCGATCCAACACAACCAAACGCAACTGCATTACGACGCACTGAATCGACTGACCGCAATCGACGCACCGGGCGAGGCGGACGACATTCATTACACCTACGACCAAACCGATGCCGAGCACGGCAACGGCATTCAGCAACTGACGCGAATAGAAACTCAAGACCAGATCATCGACTAACAGTACGACAACCTGGGGCGCCGGACGCAAGAAAGAAGTGTTGATAAAGAGGGCAAGCAATACACCCACATCACCATACTCAAATACCGTTATCTGGCTGGCAACCGCCTCGACCAACTCACCTACCCCGACGGCAGCGTGGTGCATTACCACTACGACAACGAGCGCATCAGCGATGTCACCTACACCGACAGTAACGATCCGGCAAAAGCGGAAAAGCCGCTGCTGAAAAATATCATCTACGCCCCGTTCGGTGGCCCGCAGCAATGGACCTATGGCAACGGCTTGACGCAGAAAGTCAGCAACGATCTGGATGGACGTACTCAGCGCATCGAATTGCGCAATGGCGCCAACCCAGCGATATGGGCACAAAGTTACGGCTATGACCGCTACAACAATATTAAAAAAATCGAACGCGCTGGCAGCGATCAAACAAAACGAACGCAACAATTTGATTACGACGTGCTGCACCGACTCACGGCTGAAAAACGTAACGACCAAAACACGGAATTCGCTTACGACCCGGTGGGCAATCGCACCGAAGCCAAAGAGAACGGCAACGCGACCCAGCTCATGTACACAGCGGGCAACCGCCTGACGCAGCGCGGCGATGTGAAAATCACGCTGGATGGACGCGGCAATTTAATTGAAGAAACAGAGACTGGAGCTGGGGCCGAAGCAAAAAGTAAAACCGTGCGGCGCTTTGACTACAACAGCAACGACCGGCCGATCAATTTCTACAAAGATGGTCAGTTGACTGCGCAGTACCACTACAACGCCAACGGCCTGCGTGATCGCAAGACGCTAGTCAACGCAACTCAAACACAAACAAAGCTCCAAACAAAAACACAAATCACACAATTTACGTATGCGCCCGACACACGCTTGCTGAGTGCAGGCAGCACAACACAAACCACACACTACATCTGGCTGGGTGGCGCACCCATAGCGCAGATTAAAAAGCCGGTGCATCAACAACAAACACAAACCACCATCACCTACCTGCATACGGATCATCTATTAACGCCGCGTATCGCGACCAACGAACAACAGAAAGTTGTATGGCGCTGGCAGAGTGATGCGTTTGGTGAAGCGCTCGCTGACAGCGATCCCGACAAGGATGGCAAACACACAAACATCCAGCTCCGCTTCCCTGGCCAATACGCTGATGAAGAGAGTGGGCTGTATTACAACGTATTCCGGTATTACGATCCGAAGCTCGGAAGGTATACCCAAAGTGATCCGATTGGCCTGGGTGGTGGCATTAATAGCTTTTCTTATGCCCTTAATAATTCAATAAGTAATTTTGATACGCTGGGGCTCTCATGTACTTCATCCGGCGGAATGACTACGTGCAGTTACCCTGGTGGCCCTACGTTTAGTTTGCCTACACCCACAGGGTTTCCCGATACACTCGATTCGCTTTTTTATCATATTTACGATGTTACTCGCTCAATAGGCTGTGCACGCGCCGAAGATGTGATGAAGGGGTTAATCAATAGTCCAACACCGGGTAATTCCAGTCCAGCAACATCAGGTGGAACTGCAAATAACGCGGTTGTTTCTTTTTTCCCATTTAACAATCCCGTAACTTCTTATTTAACCAAAGATATTAATACTGGTATGCCAGTAGTTGTAAACATGACAGGACCAGGTAGTCTTTTTGGGCCGGGCTATGTTGCTAGATATGTAACTGATGGTGTGGCTCATACAGTGGGAGAGGGTACAAATTACATACAGTCACCACTTGTACTTGGTCCGCCAGTTCAATGGGCTGCTGATGAGGGGCTATGGGGTCATCAGATGAGCGGTATCATTGAAAAGGCCGGCTGCGGCTGCGGGAATAGGTAATTATTTATGAAGCAAAAAAAAGCAAATTTACTCGCGATTCTAACGGCCCCGATTATTCCTCTATTAATTGGCGCTATACTGACTCCGGAAACTGGGCAGTTTGATTTTATGACAATATTAGTTTTCGCTTTAATTTTTTATTTAATTTCGGTTCTGATAACAGTTTTTTTGGGTGCACCCCTCTTCTTTTTTTTTCTGCGACATAATCTTGTGAAATGGTGGTCTGGACCAATGGTCGGATTTTCCATCGGCTCGGCAATAGCAATTTTCCTCCGATTACCTAGTCTCGCTAGCTTTCGCGAGATTTTTTTTCTCGGTCTAGAGGGCGGCTGTTCTGCATTTGTATTTTGGCTGATATGGCGGCAAGGCGATGATCCGCTTAATTCTGAAGAGTAAAAATAATAATAGCTCAGTCATCAGTGGCCGCAATGATATGGCTGCCTTTTGCTCCTTGGATCCGTTGGCGCTTTAATTATGCAGATGTGTAGCGGGTTGCCTCTGGTGCCACCACTATGATGAACGTAAGAATGTATCTTGCCGTCTCCGCCGTTCTATTTTTTTTGCTTTGTATGATCAATGGATGCGCCCCGGCCAAGCGTCCATTCCTTATGGTCCAAGTATGCTTTAAAGACGAACAAAATCTTGAACTTTTTATTGATACGATGAAATCAATCGCTCAATTGGAGCGCATGAATTTTATAGATAATAGTAGGGCCACTCAAAAAGATCTGGTTGCTCTTAAGGTGGCTGGGCCCACCGACAGAGCAATCAATATCGGCGCTGAAGGCAACGATGGAATGTGGGTGACGGCAAGTAATTTGGGCCTGCCTTCGTATCAGGTAACTTTAGGTTTTTTTGAAGGATCGAGGTCGTTGGAAGCACGCAAATTTGCAGATAGGGTTGTTGGGGAATTGACGCAGAGATGGCATATTGAATATGTGCCATCTGGTCAGGGCGCTTTTCCTATGAAAAATTGTGAATAAAATGTAATGAAAAATTAGAGAACACACATTGTAAGCGGATGTTTTTGGTTTGTTGCGGTGTTCTAAAATCCAACAACAGATTTTATTAATCGAGTTTGGGCTGAGCCCATCAATGAGATCATAAACGCTGCGAAGACTAAGAATATTTAATGAAAATTGACAGATTGAAGTTGGCGTTTTATTTAGCCCCTGCGTCTTCAGCAATTTACATGTTATCCATTCAATATTTGTCAATTAGCTCTCTCACGGTGCTGACACTGGGGTTTGCTTGCCTATAAGTTATTTATCCTGTGCATTGGCGGGAATGCCCTTAACAAAGTTTTTAAGAAAAAAACTCTTTATGTCTCGCGAATTTTTTGTTGATCGGAGCAGTATTAGGAAGTGTTATCTTCTTCCTGTTCAGTTTATTTTTTGTATGGCTTCCTTGGATCGTCGATGAATGTTTGGAGACTTTTTAACACTTTGATGTGGGGTGCATTTATGGGGATTTCAGTTGCACTGCCATTTGGCGCGATTGCGGGATTTCCCTTAATGCCGAACAGAACCAAAAGGCAAACAATAAAGGCAGGTTACGATTAATCCATCACTGCACCTAGATGGCTACCTACAAAAATTTAATCAAACAAGGACTGTCGTTATGAAAAAAAAGCTTATTACCTTTATCTATTTTCTCGCTGCTGCCTCTATCTGCAGTGCAGGAGAGGAGCAAATCAAACTAAAAGATGCTCTCTCAAGTTTTCGTGCAAATTATAGCGCCGCATCGAATCACAAAGCGTTTGCACAATCCGCGCAGGGCGCTTGGGCATGGTCGGTAGAAAAGGCTGACGCACAAGATGCTATCGATGATGCCATTGCTAAATGCACAAGTTACTTAAAGCCTAATCAAGGCCCCTGCATGGCTATTCATGTCGACAATGAATGGATTCCGATGGAGAAAATAGAGCAGCAAAAATTAGCTTTTTATCATGCCAATCAAGTCAATGCCGAACGAGCGGGTATTATCACCTTAGCTAGTGAAAGTGTTAAACACGCCATTGAATCATCGAAAGGCCGATTGGCTGTTCAATTTTCGAGTTACGATCATGGATGCGGTTATTGTGTTTTGTCTAACGTCCCCGTTGAGAATTTGGTGCCCAGCTATTTTGGCGCAGTTAAATTCGCGCGTATAACATGGCAGCCATGGGCGAAAATGGATATGGAGATCGTAAATTATTACCATATCGCCGGACTACCGACGTTGATCGTATTTAACGATGGAAAGGAGGAGTTTCGTATAACTGGTTGGAACACATCGCAAGAAAAAGAAGCCCGAGAAAAGCTCGATGCTTGCTGCGCGCACTGAATCGATGCGTATTTTATCTTAATTGCAACGTTCCCCTGACAATTAAATAATTACGATAAGTTTCCGCGACTTTAAATTTAAACCTGAGGAGGCTATGGATATGTGTTCAGTGTTATGCCTCCAGCTAAAAACGATGCTAACCAATCAGGGATTTTCGATGTTGCCGTTGGTGCCGATTAATCCCGCTGCCATTTCCGGTGAAATATTATTTGGATTAGTCGAAGTTCCCAGTGCCGCCATTGCAGCTGCCTTTTGTGCATCTTGCGCTGAGGTTGGCGCAACGACAATGCTTTGTTCCTGCGCGAATTGGGCGAGTGATTCAGCGAGTGTAGTGGCGTCTTGCTTGCGGCCGATCATCGCGGTGGCGTAGCGTCCCCATTTATTTTTTGCGCTGGTCAAGCTGTCGTAGGCGGTGGAATGCAAATCGACAATCCAAACGCGCAGCGTGGCGGTTTCGACATTAATTAAATTTTTGCGAGTTTTCAGACGATCCGACAACACATTGCCGTAGTCGAGCGAAGCGATTTGATAGTTGCCTTTGAGTTCGAACCAATACAGACGCGACTCAAAATCAAAGCGTCCAAATAACCAATGCGCACCGCGAAACGAATGCACGCCGACGAAAAAGAACACGGCGGCAAATAGTAATGTGTTTATGGTGCCGGCCGGAGCGTGCAGCATTTCGCTCGGCGTGTGCAGCCACACCGCCAAACCGGCGCAAATTGCCGCCGCAATTAATAGAGCACTGCCGAGCAATTGCAGAATCAAAATCAATTTTCGGCGCGGGTCGTTAAAGCAATCGCGAAAGGAGCGATGCGGTTCGACTTGCTCCGGGATCGGTTGAGTTTCTTCGAGTAATTCGCCGCTGAAGGTTCCCGACGATTCGGTCGACATATTTATTTCCGGGCGTAGCAGCGCGTAATTTCGATTGGGGATTTGTTCGCGCCATTGTTCTTGCAGTCGCCGAGATAATTCGTCCAGCAACTGACTCGGTTGGCAATTCATGCTGAGCGGCATTTGATGCATCGAGCTGCTGGCCGGCGTTACGCGATTGAGCTGAGCGCGCAGTGCGAAGAAAAATATCAGTGTGGCTAGTCCGGTGAGCGCCAGCATCGTCAGCGTCGCGCCAAATAAAGTGATATCGCGCAGTACGCTGATCGGTGGCGCAATCAAGGTAATTACAACGGGGCCGAGCACTGCCGCCAGCGTAAGGACAATCGGTACGGCATACGACGCGTTGGCACTGCCGGTGTCGCGCAATGGTTTAAACACGGTGACAACCGTGAGTACGAAATACATCGCTCCAAGCCATTGCGCGTAATCGGCTTGACCGAGTAACAGCCAGCTCACTAGAAACGACACAAAAATTGCAGCGGTGGCGAGCGCGGTGCGAAATTGGGCTTGTACTAAATTCTGCAGCGGCGCCGGCGCAAAAATTAAATTCGGCTGCAGATAGTAGAGCAGCCCATTGAGTGCGCCTTTGGGTTCGGGAAAGTGCAGCGCGCCGCGCTGAACAATTTCGCGTAAATAGGCGCCGATTTGTGTGGTGTTCGGCGCGCTGTAATTGCTGTCGGTCGGAATTAAATTGCCGGGCCGATCACGTCCAAAGAAAAAGCGAAGCTGCAGCATCGCTGTGGCGATGGTACTGACGGCATAGACAAGCAATAGCAGTGCGCAAATTAACGGCAGTAACGTGGCGCCGCTCCAGCCGCCACTTAAGCGTGCGCGCACCGAAAATAGCAGCGCGATAGCAATCCCTGCGACGATGGCGCCAATAGCAAAACGCAGTTTATTTTCAACCGCGTAAGGGTTGGGTAATTCCAGCGTTTGACTGCCGGATCGATATTCGTAAGCCATACCAGCTTTCTCCTTTAGCGGGGCGCTGCCATGCTAGTCGAATCGGTCATTGTCGAGAAGCAACGTTTCGGTTTTGGGCGGCATGACTTCGCGGGTGTAAAAATTTGTCGAGTCGGCAATGACTTCCGCGTGCGATCGGTTATTTGCGCGGCGATTTTTTTAACGATTGCTGGACGATCAAACTGCCGCCCTCAACAATGCAATGATCGAGCGGCACTGTGATTAGCCGCCGTGATTAAAAGTGTCGCGTCATGCGGCCAGATAAAGATTTATTTGCACTTCTGGGGCTAGGCATACAATCTGCATTGCAATAACACCTTTGAACAATGGCGCTTTTCTTATTCAACAAGAGCTATTCGACGAGAACCGTTCAACAAGCACGCTTAACAAAGCGCATCACCAACAAGCACCGTTGAATTGCCGCACCGCAGCATTAGCGCCAACGCGATCGCGACGTCATCCGAATAAGGAGCAGGCATGAGCATTCTGGTTGGTCTTCGCCATACCACTAAGTATCGTTACGACCGGCGTATCGCACTCGGCCCTCAGGTGGTGCGTCTGCGTCCGGCGCCGCACTGTCGTACACCGATAGTCAGCTACAGCCTGAACATCACGCCCGCTGATCACTTCCTCAATTGGATCCAAGACCCCTTTTCCAATTACATGGCGCGCTTGGTATTTCCGGAAAAAACGTCGGAGCTGATTATCGACGTCGATCTGGTCGCGGATTTAACCGCGTACAACCCGTTCGATTTTTTCGTCGAGTCCTATGCCGAGAATTTTCCGTTCGAATACAACGATGCGCTGAAGAAACAACTCGCGCCGTTTTTGGAAAAGCAGGAATACGGCGAACTGTTCGCGGCTTATGTCGAGTCGGTGCCGCGTAAAGAAATCCGCATCATCGATTTCATGGTGGAAATCAACCAGCGCGTTTGCAGCGATGTCAGCTATACCATTCGCTTCGAGCCCGGCGTGCAAACGCCGGAGGAAACGCTAGAGCTCGGCAGCGGTTCCTGTCGCGACTCGGCCTGGCTGCAAGTGCAGTTGCTGCGGCATTTGGGTTTGGCGGCGCGGTTTGTATCCGGCTATTTAGTGCAATTGACCTCGGATCAGAAATCGCTCGACGGTCCCAGCGGTCCTGAAGCCGACTTCACCGACTTGCATGCCTGGACCGAAATTTACATCCCCGGCGCGGGCTGGGTTGGACTCGATCCGACGTCGGGTTTGTTTGCTGCCGAAGGCCATATTCCGCTGTCGTGCACGCCGCATCCGGTCGATGCCGCGCCGTTGACCGGCGCGCTGGAAGAATGCGAAGTCGAATTCGAATACAGCAATGAAGTGACGCGGATCAAAGAAGACCCGCGTGTGACTAAGCCGTTTACCGATCAGGAGTGGACCGAGATCAATACGCTCGGCGACCACATCGACAGCATTCTGGTCAAAAACGATGTGCGCCTGACCATGGGCGGCGAGCCGACTTTCGTGTCGATCGACGATATGCAATCGCCGCAGTGGAACACCGAAGCCGACGGCCCGCACAAGCGCGAGCTGGCGATGAATCTGACCGAAAAATTGCAGGCGGAATTCGCGCCCGGCGGTCTGCTGCATGTCGGCCAGGGTAAGTGGTACCCCGGCGAGCCGCTGCCGCGCTGGCAAAATAGTTTGTACTGGCGCAAAGACGGCCAACCTTTATGGCGCGGCGCGTATCCGAAACCCAACGCCAAGCCGGTGCCACCGGAAGCGGCGCGCGCGTTACTGCGTATGCTTTGCGCGCAAATGGAGCTGCCCGCAACCGCCATCAATCCCTGTTACGAAGATGCGTTTTATTCGCTGTGGCAACAGCACAATCTGCCGCTTAACGAAGAGGCGACGCTCGATCACGAAGCGCTCGCGCAACGCACACTCGCCCAGATTTTAGAGCGCGGTCTGAACAAGGCGACTGGCTACTGCCTGCCGCTTGGCTTCAACGCTGTCGCCGGTACCTGGCAAACCTGTTTGTGGCGTTTCCGTCAGAACGCGATGTATCTGGTGCCGGGCAATTCGCCGCTCGGCCTGCGTTTGCCGCTGGCGAGTCTGTCGCAGCAAGCCAAAGCTGATGTGATGACGCCGATACCGGGCGATCCGTTCGCGCCGGTGCCGCAGGAGTTAGAGCCGCAAAAATTTGCCGGTACTGAAGCGTTGCCGGACATGGCGATCCACACTGCGCTGTGTACCGAGGTGCGCGACGGCAAGCTTTACGTATTCCTGCCGCCGCTGGCGACGCTCGAACAATTCGCCGGCTTGATCGACGCCATCGCCGATGCCGCCAACGAATTGCGTCTGGTCGTTTATATAGAAGGCTATCAACCGCCGTTCGATGTGCGCCTGAACAAACTGGCAGTGACACCCGATCCGGGTGTAATCGAAGTCAATGTGCAGCCGACCTCGACCTGGAAAGAGCTGACTCATCTGACGGAAACGCTGTACGCGCATGCCCGCGAAAGCCGCCTCGCTACCGAGAAGTTCATGCTCGACGGTCGCCACAGCGGAACCGGCGGCGGCAACCATGTGACATTGGGCGGTGTAACGCCGGCCGATAGTCCGCTGCTGCGCCGGCCCGATTTACTGCGCAGTCTGCTGACGTTCTGGCAGCATCATCCGAGCTTGTCGTACTTGTTCAGCGGTATGTTTATCGGCCCAACCAGCCAGGCGCCGCGTGTCGACGAAGGCCGGGTTGAAAAACTCTATGAGCTGGAAATCGCGTTCTCGCAATTGCCGAGTGGCGACTCCAACCGCCCGTGGCTGATCGACCGTGCGCTGCGGCATTTACTGACCGATCTGACCGGCAATACCCATCGCAGCGAGTTCTGTATCGACAAGCTGTACTCGCCGGATTCAGCGACCGGCCGACTCGGCATTCTGGAATTCCGCTCGTTTGAGATGCCGCCGCATCCACGCATGAGTCTGGTGCAGATGTTATTGCTGCGCGCCTGCGTCGCGTTGTTCTGGGAAAAGCCGTACACGCACAAGCTCGTCAATTGGGGTCATCAGCTGCACGATCGCTTTATGCTGCCGCATTTTTTAAACAACGACTTCGAGGATGTGCTCGACCATCTCAAAAATAACGGCCTGGCGTTTAAGTCGCACTGGTTTGACGCATTCAAAGAATTCCGTTGCCCCAGAATAGGGCTGATTCAGCTCGATGACATGGAATTGGAAGTTCGTCATGCGCTCGAGCCCTGGCACGTTTTGGGCGAAGAGGCGACCGGCGGCGGTACGGCGCGTTATGTCGATTCGTCGGTGGAGCGTCTGCAGGTCAAGGTTCGCTTCGGTACCCCGGGCGATCGTTACGTGTTGACCTGCAACGGCAAACGCGTGCCGCTGGTGCCGACCGAAGAGGAGGGCACCTTCGTCGCCGGCGTGCGTTTCCGCGCATGGCAGCCGTGGTCCGCATTGCATCCAATGATTCCGGTGCATTCGCCGCTGGTGTTCGACTTCTTCGATACCTGGAGCGGCCGTGCGCTGGGTGGTTGCACCTATCACGTAGTACATCCGGGTGGTCGCAGTTACGAGCATTTCCCAGTCAATGCACTTGAGGCGGAGGCGCGTCGCGTCAATCGCTTCGAAGCGCTCGGTCATGCGCACGGTCAATTGCGGGCGCCATCGGTGGATATGGAGCCGCGCTTTCTGTCGAGTTTGCCGAATGTTCCCAGCGATGGCCGCTTCTACCGTCATACACCGGGCGCCATGGTGAGCCCGCCGCCCGCTAAATCGAATGAGAGCTACCCTTACATGCTCGATCTGCGCTTCGATAGCTGAGGCGCGGTTAACGCTTTTTTACGGACAGTGCGGTGACTGGGTCGGCTAGAGACGGCTCAGTCGTGCGATGACTTTGGTAGTGGCGCCATGACAAAAACACTGGATCAAACAGTGGCAAACCGCGCTGACACGTTGAGTGAATATCAGCCGCTGGACTTCGCTTACGACGAAATGGTCGATGCGCAGGGCAAGGCGCGCGAGCACTGGCGTCCGCTCGGCGACTTTCTAGACAGTTCGACGCCGCAGACGCTGGATACGCTGAAGCGCGAAACGCAGCGCCGGCTGAAAGAGCAGGGCGTTTACTACAACGTCTACGAAGATCCCGCCGGCAAGCATCGCACCTGGCAACTCGACCCGGTGCCGATGCTGTTATCGGAACAGGAATGGCCGAAACTCGAAGCCGGTTTACAGCAGCGCGCGCGCCTGTTCAGTCTGCTGTTGCAGGATTTATACGGTCCGCAAAAAGCGCTGCGCGAAGGCTTGATTCCGCACGAAGTAGTGTTGCGGCATCCGGAGTTTTTGCGGCCGGCCATGACGCCAAAGAACAACAAGCAGCCGTCGACGCCGCTGGTTTTGTATGCGGTCGATTTGGCGCGCGGGCCCGATGGCGCGTGGTGGGTTCTTAGCGATCGCAGCCAAGGCCCATCCGGCGCTGGCTACGTTCTGGAAGCGCGCGCCGTTACTAAACGCGTGCTCGGGCAGAGTGTTAGTGCTTACTCCATCGCGCCGTACGCGCAATTTTTCCACCATTTAAAGCGTCACGTATCCGCGTTAGCGCCCGACCAACAGCGAGAGCCAACGATTGCGCTGCTGTCTTCGGGTATCGGTAATGAAGTGTATTTCGAGCACGCCTATTTGGCCGCGCAGCTCGGCATTACGCTGGTGCAGGGCGATGATTTAACTGTGCGCCATGGCAATGTTTATCTGCGCACCGTCGACGATCTGCGCCGGGTTGATGTGTTGATCCGCCGCGTCGATTCCAGCTTTTGTGATCCACTCAGCTTTCGCAGCGATTCCATGCTCGGCGTGCCGGGCCTCCTGCAAGCGCAGCAGCTCGGGCGCGTCGGCATGGCCAACTCGCTCGGCTCCGGCGTGCTCGAATGCCCAGCGCTGCTACCGTTTCTACCCGCATTGGCGCGCGCTTGGCTGGGCGAAGAGTTGCTGCTGCCGAATGTGGCAACGTGGTGGTGCGGGCACGACAAAGAGCGCAAGTACGTGCTGGCTGAGCTCGACAAGCTGTTGATTAAACGAGTCGATCAGCCGGGCAAGGTGATCTTTGGCGAGACTTTATCTCGCAAGGAACTGCAAAACCTGACCGATGCTATCAAGGCCACGCCGTGGGCGTATGTCGGTCAGCAGCATCTGAGTTTTTCGTCGGTGCCTACGTTAGCCGAGGGCGGACTGGCGCCGCGCCAACTGGTATTGCGCTCGTTTCTGGCTGGCGACGGCGAGCATTACGATGTGATGCCGGGCGGCTTGAGTCGCGTCGCCGGCTCCGCCGAAGTGTCGGTGATCTCGGGTCAGAGCGGCGGTTGGAGTAAGGACACCTGGCTGCTGCGCAGCTCGGGTTCGATGCGCGATGTGCTGCGCTTGCATCCATCCGGCCAGCGTCGCCTGGCGACTGCCGCGCTAACGAGCCGCGCTGCCGAACATCTGTTTTGGGCGGCCAGTTACCTCGAACGCAGCGAATCGCTGCTGCGCTTGGTGACTGCCTACCAAAAACGCTATGACACGTGGCTCGACTACGGCTTCGACAGCGACGCCCAAGTGCTGCGCCAATGTGTGCCGCTGCTGCAGCTTTATGTGTCGAGCACGCTGATCGGCGATGTGCCGCCGGCACCGGAAACGCTGCGCCGCGCCCTGCTCAGCAACAATGTCGGCAGTCTTGCCTACAACCTGCACCGCGGACTGGAGGGCATCTACACCGTGCGCGATCTGTGGCCGGCCGACAATTGGCGCGTGATCGAAGAGCTGGAAGAACTGCTGACTTACGCCGAGCGCAATCGCGAAATCGTCGCCGTCGATCAAATGGTGCAGCCATTGCTGAATGCGATGCTGGCGTTCTGGGGCGCCACGCAGGAGTCGCTGGCATTAACGCAGGGCGGTTTGTGGCTGCATCTCGGTCGCCGCCTCGAACGGGTGCAGAACATGTTGCTCGGCATCAGCCATCTGTGCCGACAGTTAGTGGTCGGCGAGGATTCCGCGCTGACGTTGGAAACGTTACTCGACGCACACGGCTGCATTGTCAGCCATCGTCGCCGCTACGGTATCGAGCTGAATTTTTTAACGGTGTGGCAGCATTTGTTGCTCGAAGTCACCAACCCGCGCTCACTGCTGCATCAGCTCGAAGAATTGGAATCACTTTTGCACTATTTAAATGCGAGCCCGCAGTTCGGCTTAACCGAACAGGAAAAAATCGTGTTGTCGGTGGTGACGCCATTGCGTTTGGCCGACGCGCGCGAATGGTCGCAAGCGGATACTTCTCGCACATTGCTGGCGCGTTTTTTAAGTGAGTTGAGCGGACGTTTGCGGCAACTGGGAACCGATCTTGATAATCACTATTTTCGACACACGCAGCCATTCACCCAATTTGCACGTTGAGTGGCAACTTGAGTGGCAACGCAAATTTTTGCGTCGATGGATACGCGCGGGGCAACAGCTGTGACGATAAATACGGCGCCATCATTTAAACGTCTCGAAGTAAAACACGAGACCAGTTATCACTACCAAAGCTCGGTCGCGCTCGGCTATAGCTTGGCGTGGTTGACGCCACTCAGCACAAAAGGTCAGCGCCTGCTCGAACATCGTTTAAACGTATTGCCGAAACCGCGTTTTCAACATGAAAGCGTCGATGCATTCGGCAACACGCAACACTATTTCGAAATGCATAAAGCGCACAGCGAACTGCGCGTGCAAAGTTACGCGATTGTCGAAAGCGGCCCAGCGCCGGATGTCGCCGCTTTGACGATGCCGTGGGAAAGTCAGCGGCCGAAAGGCATCGGCGCCGCTATTGGTGAACCGCCACCGTGGGAATTTATTTATTCGACGGTGATGGCGCCGCTGCACACCAATTACACCGAATATGCGCGTGCGATTTTCACACCGGGTCGCGCCTTAGGCGAAGCGTTATTAGCGTTCAACCATCAATTGCACATCGATTTTCAGTACGTGCCAGGATCGACCCAAGTCGACACGCCACTCGAACAAGTGTGGGAAAACCGCGCCGGCGTTTGTCAGGATTTTGCGCATCTTGCGATTGCGGCATTGCGCGGCCTCGGTTTAGCGGTGGCTTACGTCAGTGGTTATCTACTGACATACGCGCGCGAAGGTGAAAAGAAAAATGTCGGCGCCGATGCATCACACGCATGGTTCGCGGTATGGGCTAACGAACACGGGTGGATACACCTCGATCCGACCAACGATAAAGTTGTCGGTGACGAACATATCGTGTTGGCGATGGGTCGCGATTACGACGACACACCGCCGGTTAAAGGCGTTTGTTTCGGTGGCGGTCTGCATCATTTGCGCGTCGGCGTTACGGTAAACGATATCAGCGCGTCGATTTCGCAAAACGCGCAACACCAAACACAGCAGCAAAGGCAACACATCGAGCAAGAGTTCCTGCAAAACATGGGGCAGGATATTGCGCAAGAAATGTCACAGCAACAAACACAAAGCGATTTAATGTCGGCGGCTGACGATATCGAAAGTTAGCTGCCAAAAAATCGAAAAGAAGTGCAAGCAGAATTTTTCGTAGTCAGTTTTCAGATAAGTTTTTCTTGAAATTAACAGCGAAATTGAAATACGGCATTGAAAGCACGAAATGCAAATGGCGAAATTAAATGCCAAAAACGAAATTGTCAGCAGATGATTTTCGTTCCACACCAACGGTAACCGCTTCCAAATAAGAGAGCATGCATGGGCATTAACTGGAAAGAATACGAAGCGGCCGGTTTGTTCGACGAAATGATCGACCAACGCAACAAACCGCGATCGGTAGCAAAAGCGTTAGCGAAGCATTTGGAAACGCTGGAAGGCAGCGAGCTTGAGCAATTGCAGGCGAGCGCCGATTTAACCATTAAAGAAATGGGCATCACCTTCACTGTTTACAATGAAAGTGGTGGCTCGATTGATCGGCAGTGGCCGTTCGATATTATTCCGCGTGTGATGTCGAAGCGTGAATGGGATCGTATCGATGCCGGTTTGAAACAACGCGTGCGCGCGTTGAATATGTTTATCGACGATATCTATCACGATCAAAAAATCGTGAAAGACAAAGTGTTTCCCGGCGATCTGCTGAAAAAATCGAAAAATTTTCGCAAGCAATGTGTCGGCATGAATCCAAAGTTTGGTGTGTGGGCGCATATCTGCGGATCGGATTTGGTGCGCCACAGCGACGGCCAAGTTTATGTGTTAGAAGACAACCTGCGCGTACCGTCCGGTGTTTCGTATCTGTTGGAAAATCGTCAGGTTATCAAGCGCGTGTTCGCGGATTTATTCGGCGATTATTCGATTCTTCCGGTCGACGATTATCCGTCGCAATTATTCGATACGCTCGCGGCATTATCGCCGCGTCCGGCGGATTATCCGCAGGTCGCCGTTTTAACGCCCGGTATTTATAACTCGGCGTATTTCGAACATTGTTATTTGGCACAGCAAATGGGTTGCGAATTAGTCGAAGGTCGCGACCTTGTTGTACCTGATGACGATTGTGTTTACATGAAAACAATTCAGGGTTTGAAGCGCGTCGATGTTATCTATCGCCGCGTCGATGATTTATTTCTCGATCCTGAAGTTTTCAACAAGGATTCCACGCTCGGTGTGCCGGGATTAATGCGCGCGTGGACGAAAGGAAATGTTTCTTTGGCTAACGCGCCGGGTGCAGGCGTTGCCGACGATAAGGTTGTGTACGCATTTGTGCCCGACATGATCAAGTATTACCTCGGCGAAGAAATTATTGTGCCGAATGTGCCGACCTATTTGTGCATGAAAGAAGATGAGTGCAAGTACGTGCTCGAGCACCTCGAAGAATTGGTCGTCAAACCCGCCAACGAATCTGGTGGCTACGGTATGTTGATCGGTCCGCACAGCACCAAGGCCGAGCGTGAAAAATTTACTCAGCTTATTAAAGATGATCCGCGCAATTACATTGCACAGCCGACGTTGAATTTATCGACTGTGCCGACGCTGATCGAAGGCAAGCTGGAACCGCGTCACGTCGACATGCGACCGTTTATTTTATCGAGCGATCAAATTCATGTGACGACAGGCGGTTTAACGCGCGTGGCATTGCGGCGCGGTTCGCTGGTGGTGAACTCATCGCAGGGCGGTGGCTCCAAAGATACCTGGATCATCGACGAAGGTGCGTGAAGTTAACGGCGCTCGCTTTTAAGAGAAAGTTAGGGCGTGCGTTTTCAGAGAAAAATTAAAACGTAAAAATTAAGTCAATAATTTAATAGTTAAAAAAATAGTTTTGAAATGCGGAAGTGAAAGAATTAACACATCGGCGAAGCGTATTTGCGCAATGATTGTTCTGGAGAATTAACATGCTGGCGCGAGTGGCGGAAAATATTTATTGGATGGCGCGTTATCTTGAGCGCGCAGAAAACATCGCGCGTTTAATTAGCGTGACGGCGAACCTTACGCTCGATTTGCCGAAAGGGCTGAAGCCGATCTGGAGCCAGTTGATTGCAATCACTGGCGCCGAGGCGATGTATTCGAGCAATGATTACGACGAGCGCGCGGTGCTGAAGTTTTTAATCAGCGAACCGAGCAGTCAGGTTTCGATTTTGTCGTGTCTTGCCAGCGCACGCGAAAATGCGCGTACGATTCGCGATGTCATTCCGCGCGAAGTGTGGGAGACGATGAATTCGCTGTATCTGTATGCGAAGGAACAGGCGCCACAAGCGCCGAGTAAGCGCGGTCGGTTTACGTTTCTCGACGAAGTTATTCGGCAATGCCAAATGCTGACTGGCATGTTGGCCGGCACCATGAATCACGATGCCGGTTATATTTTTCTGCGTATCGGTCGTTATTTGGAGCGCGCGGATATGACCAGTCGCATCGTCGATATTCGCTCGTCTAATTTATTGCCTTCGACCACAGCGACTGTGGCGACGTACGAAAATCTGCAATGGATGAGCGTTCTGCGTTCATTGTCCGGTTATCAAATGTATCGCCGCGCGATGCAGTTGCGCGTGCAGCGCACTGAAGTATTGCGCTTCTTATTTCAGTCGGATGTATTTCCGCGTTCGCTCAGCTTTAGTATTAATTCGGTGAACAACGCTGTTGGCTTTTTACCGAATCATGAAAAGGCACAGCTCATTGTGCACCGCGTAAAACGTCAGCTCGATAATGCGCACATCGACAAGCTGAAACAGGCTGAGCTGCAAATGTTTGTCGATCAATTGCAGATCGGCTTTGCGCAAATTCACGACGAATTGCAATTGGCTTATTTCAGCGGTCTTGGCAGTGCGGTCGCGGCTGCGTAACCCTCTTTTAATCCTCCCGTGCGGCGCCCCGGCGCCGCTGTTTTGATGTCAAAACCGTAATCAAATTTGCGCCAGCGTGTCCAAAAAATTGTGATATGTTGGGGCGGTTGTCTTAACTCAGCACCGATAAAAATCTAACAGCGACAGCCGCACCGCAATTCCGATTTTTCAAATACCCATTTCAAATATTGTTTTTTTAACACCCCCGATTTGAAATGCTGTGGTTTTCGAAGAGAGGAGCTAAACAGTTCGGCTTTGTCGCATGCGCTCGCATCGAGGTTCTCATGTTGCAACCAGATCAATCCATCATCGAAGTGTGTCACGTCGTCAACGACATGGACGCCGCCCTCAACTATTGGATCAACGTCATCGGCGCCGGTCCGTTTTTCATCGGCGATATGGAGCTGACCGAAAATCAAACTTATCGCGGCAAACCGGCCGAAGTATCAATTCAAGTTGCATTCGGTTTCAGCGGCGGATTGTTGATCGAATTGGTAAAACCGCTGCGCGCGGTGCCGTCGATATTCAGCGAAGTGCTCGACAGTCGCGGTCCCGGATTTCACCACGTCATGCTGCGAGTGGATTACGACGAAGGCTTCAAGCGTCTGAGCGACGCAGGCTACGAAGTGGCGAGCCACGGCACCTTGCCGAGCGGCGAGCGCTGCACCCTGTTCGACACGCAGCGCGATAGCAATGGCTTCGTCGAGTTGATGGAAATGTCGCCGTTGATTGCGCGTCAATTCGGCAACATGGAGCGCGCGCATCTCGAGTGGGATGGTCATACCGATCCGCGTCGCTCACTCGCGGCTGCGTTCGCGTAATCAATCGATTTAATCCAGACCAAAAGAGGTACGGCGATGAGTCCGTTAGCCACGCAGGACCAGAAAGAGGTGGAATCGCTGGCGCTGCGTTTGATCGAAGCGCCAGCCGTGCGCGCCGCGCGTGAAGTAGGGCGCCAGCAGTTGTTGGCGGACCCGGCCATTAAACTCAACTCAGGCCGGCTCGGTTTGGAGCGTGCGCTGGATCAATGGACATTGGCGCTGGCCATGCGCGAAGCCAACAGTGATCGCGCGCGGCCCAAAATTATCTGGAACGTGGATAACACGCCGCGGCGCTGGTTCGGCCATATCTATACCGGCGCCGCGGTGGCGGTCGACAACCCCGACAACGCCAACCGCGACATTCCCATCGACGGCGATTCCGAATACGAAATTCTCGGCCGCTTCGATTCCAATCGCAGCGCCAATTTCAGCCTGAAGCTTGAGGATGAACTGGACGATCACGCCGGCATTGGGCCGCATCGCTTCATGCTGACCTCGCAGCAGATCGTGACCGACGCCAACGGCCATTTTCGCATCACGGTGTCGAAAGAATCGGCGGAAGGGCGCACCAACCACATTCAGACTTTACCGGGCAATTTGACGCTGTACGCACGCGACAGTCTGGCCGACTGGTCGCAAAGCCCGACTGCGTTGAGCATTCGCCGCACCGCCGGAGCGATCGCGCCGCCGCCGCGCACTGAAAGCGAATTGATTGCGCGCGTAGCGCAATTTCTGCCGACGTTTATCCGTTTTTGGGCGGGTTTCAAGGATACGTTTCTCGGTTATCCGACTCCGAACGCCGTGGTCGGTCCAATCGGTCGCGAGGCGAGCTGGGGCTTTTTGGCCGGCGGTCGTTACCAGCTCAGCGATGACCAGGCATTGGTCATCACGATCACCGATGGCGGCGCGGCTTATACCGGTTTTCAAGTCACCGATCCGTGGACCATCGCACCCGATCCGCTGTATCGGCAGAGCAGCCTGAATCGTACGCAACGCGCGGTTAACAACGACGGCAGCATTACTTATGTGGTCGCCACGCGCGATCCGGGCGTGCATAACTGGATCGATAGCGTCGGCCTGCACGAAGGCTGGTTTCTGCTGCGCTGGCAGGGCTTACCAAACGGCACCAGCGGCGACGGCCTGATTCGCGATTGCCGCGCGGTCAAGGTCGCGGACCTCGAACAGTACTTGCCGGCCGGTTGTCCGCGCGTTGATCTGGCCGAGCGCCGCGCTGCGATTGCCGTGCGCGCCGGCCTGTACGCGACCCGCCACGCTGAGCACGTCGCTACCTAAAACCTCATCCCATTAAGCGGCGCCGGCTTAACAAGTCGTCTCATAAAAGAAAGTACCAGGAGTGGAATATGAGTAATCCGAACCCGGCACCCGTGCCGCTCGATGAAACCTTATTGCTGGCCGCCGCAGAGGCCGCCACCGGTCTGCAGGATTGGGGCGATGACCTCAGTTTCAAAACCGGTTTAACCATCCTGCTCGACTCGCTGAATGGGCTGAATCCGCCGCCCGCGCTCGCCGCCGGCGCCAGTATGCGTATTCTCGGCATCCTCACTGCGCGCCTGCATTTGGTCGATGACGAGCGCAAGCATCCCGAAGTGCTCGATATCAAAATCGAGCGCCCGGTGGTGATCATCGGCCTGCCGCGCACCGGCACCACAGTTACTTACGATTTGCTCGCGCTCGATCCCGCGTCGCGTTACCCGCGCAACTGGGAGTGGGCAATGCCGTGGCCGGCACCGGAAGAAGCGACTTTCACTACCGATTCGCGCATTGCGATGCTCGACGGGATTTTTGCCCATCTGCTCGCTGGCGCGCCGGATCTGGCCAAGATTCAGGACATCACCGCCAGCCACGCCGGCGAGTGCAACTTGGGCTTCACCCACCACTTTGCGTCCACCGATCTGTGGGCGGAATGGCAGGTACCGGAGTACACCGAATGGCTGCGCGGCCCGCGCATTCCCAACCGCTACAAAACGCACAAACGGCTGCTGCAGCAATTCCAGTGGAAGGGTCCGAAAGGGCGCTGGACGATTAAATCGCCGGAACATTTGCTCGATTTGGAAGGTTTGATTGGCACTTATCCCGACGCCTGTCTGGTGTGGACGCACCGCGATCCGGTGCTGGCGTTTTCGTCGCTGTCGAGTATGGTGCTGCAGTTTCGCAAGGTGTCCGGTGTCGGCGCCGATCCGAAAACCATCGGTCGCGAAATCATCGACATCTGGTCGGTCGGTCTTGAGCGCGCCACCGCCAGCCGCGCCGCCGATAAAAACATCGATCGCGCCGTGATCGATATTTCGCACCGCGATGTCATCAAGGATCGCGTCGACGTGGTGCGCCGCATCCACGATTATTTCAACCTGCCATTTACGCCAGAGTTCGAACAGCGTCTGCGCGGTGAAGCGGTGGAGGCGGCTACCGGCCGGCTCGGCCTGCACAGTCACGTGCCGGCGGAATTCGGGATTCATGCCGACGAAGTGCGCGAGCGCTTGCCTACTTACTACCAACGCTTCGGCGAATTGTTTTAACTTTTTACCGGCGGCCGCGACGGCCGCTAACTCTCACTGCTGTGGAAAGGAGCTGTAACGTGACTTCAGTACTCGATCGTTTTCGTTTGGATGGCCGTACCGCAATTTTGACCGGCGTCGGCCCCGGTGTCGGCGAGCATGTGGCCAAGGCCTATGCCGAGCTCGGCGCCAATGTGGTTATTTCCGCGCGCTCGGCCGATCGGCTCGAACGTATTGCCGGCGAAATTAACGCCAAGAATGGCGGACGCGCTGCCTATGTGGCGGTCGATGCCGGCAAGCGCGAGGATTTGGAAAAATTGGTCAAGGTTGCGCACGACAACTTCGGTCCAATCCATATCGTCTTCAACAATGCCGCCGCTGGCGTCGTTTACGGCAAAGACGGCAAAGGCATTTGGGACAATACCGACGACGTTTGGAAAGAGGCGATGGACGTGAATGTGATGGCAACCTGGCGTCTGGCCGAGCTGACCAGCGCCGATATGGAAGCACACGGCAAGGGCAGCATTATTTCCGTGCAGAGCTGCGGCGGTTTTACCCCATTGCCGCCGGCGATTGCCTACGGCGTCAGCAAAGCCGCGCTGTTGTTCGTGGTGCGCTCGCTAGCGAAATCGTTGGCACCACACACGCGCGTCAACTGCCTATGCGTCGGCTCGATGAGCCCGGATGGCCAGGAAGCGGAAATCCATAAGGGTCTGGGTTTGGCGCAGCGCAACGCGATCAAACGCTTCGGCGCAGCCGATGAAGCGGTCGGCGCGGCAATTCTGCTCGCCACCGATGCGTCGAGCTACACCACCGGCAGCACCATCTTCACCGAAGGCGGCCGCGTCGGCACCATTTCCTAACCTTGTTGTAAGCCTACCGGCGCAGCTTTCGTCTGCGCCGGCATTCAAACTTAATAATTCACCCAACGAATACTAATAAAGAGGTGAGCGATGAGTGATTTGCGAGCGTTACAAGATAAAGCAGAGCTGCACGATCTGGTCATGCGTTACTGCCGCGCGGTCGACCGCCGTCAGTTCGCGGCATTGCGGGCGCTGTATCACGACGATGCGTTCGAGGATCGCGGCGATATTTTTGTCGGCTCCATCGATGAGTTTGTGGCGTGGATGCCGGTGGCGATGGAGAGCTTTGAGCTGACCACGCATCGCATTTTCAACACGTTATTCGTGCTCGATGGCGATCGCGCCGAGGGCGAGATTTACGCCGAGGCCTATCATCGGACCACCGGTTTGGACGCGCAGGAAATTGTTGTGGGCGGTCGCTATTTCGACCACTACGAGCGCCGCCGGGGCGTATGGAAGTTCAGTCGGCGCAGCAGCGCGGTCGATCGTTGTGAAATGCGACCGGTCAATCATGAGGCTTATCGCCACCTGACCGCCGATCTGCCACCGGGTCTACCGAACAGCGCCGATCCGTCCTTCGCGGCGCTGCCTTTATTGCAAGATTTAAGATAAAAGGTTGCAAGCTTTAAGATAAGAGCTGCAGCTTTGAAGCTTTAGAAGCTGCAGGCTTGACGAGTTAGAACAGCCACAAAGCGCCGGCATCCGTTGCGGCCGCATTCGGAGCGGTGGCGCTGTTAATTCCAGTGCCATCACTGGCTTCAAAGCCACCGCTGACAGCCAGCGTGCCGGCATCGGCGCTCAAGCCCAAGGCGGTGCCGAACTCGATGCCGACCGCCGTCGCAGTCGGTTTCAAATAATTGATTTGTTGCCAAGCGACGCCGCTGCGTTTGAAGACATAGGCCGCGCCCGCGCCATCCTTGGAGTTGTCCGAATCAATACCGCCGACGCCGGTGGCATTGCTGGATTCGCCAATCGCGCCGACCGCCAGCACATTGCCATCGCTGCTCAATGCCACCGCGCTGCCGAAATCGTCGTTGCTATTGGTGTTCGACGCTTTCACATATTGCTGCTGACTCCAGCTGGCGCCAGCGCGCGCGAATACATAGACGGCGCCGGCGGCGCTGGCGGCGTTGTTGGTTTGATCGCCCGCCAGGCCGCTGGCGCTGCTCGCTTCATACGGCGCGCCGACCGCCAGCGTATCGCCGGCATCGTTCAGCGCCAGCGCCGCGCCGAAATTATCCTGCGCACCGGCGTTGGAGGCTTTCAAGAAGCTCATTTGCGTCCAATTGCCGTCGAGCACAAATACGTAAACAGCACCGGCTTTCGCTTGCGAGTTATCGCTCGGCACGCCGGCGCCATTGATGACTTTGCTCGCTTCATACGGCGCGCCTACGGCGAGCGTCGAGCCACTGCCACTTAGTGCGACGGCGGTGCCGAAGTTGTCGTCGGCTTCGGCGTTCGATGCTTTCAGATAGGCCTTTTGGCTCCAGCTCGCGCTGCTGCTGGCGCGATTGAATACATACGCCGCGCCGGTATTGGCGGCGGTGTATGCGGCAGCGCTCGGATTCACGCCGGTGGCATTGTTCGATTCACCGGGTGCGCCGCTGACGACGGTATTGCCGTCGTCGCTAACGCCGACCGACCAGCCGAAGTAGCTGCTGGCGTGGGTGTTACTCGGCTTGATATAGGTCTGCTGTGTCCAGTTGCTATTGCTGCGGGCGAACACATAAACGGCGCCGGCATCGGCGGCCGAGTGTTCGGTTTGATTGCCATTAATCGTTGTGGCTGCGCTGTCTTCGAACGGCGCGCCAACCACCAGCACATTGCCGTTGTTGCTGAGCGCCAGGCTCTCGCCGAAATTGGCGGCGGTCAGCGTGTTAGAGGCTTTGACGTAGGCTTGCTGTATCCAGCCGCCGCTCGATTTCACAAATACATAGACGGCGCCGCTGTCGGTGGCGTTCTCATCGGCCTGGGTTTGGTTGATGCCGACCGCCGCGCTGTCCTCGAATGGCGCGCCGACTGCCAGTGTGTTGCCGTCGCCGCTCAATGCCAGCGTCCAGCCGAAGCTATCGCCGGCGCTAGTATTCGATGCTTTGAAGTAGCCGATGGTTTTTAAAATTTCAGTATTAGCGGCCACGGCGGCGGAGGTCGAGCAACCCGCGTTGTTGCAGGCTTGAATTTGGTAGCGCGCCGCGGCCCAGTTTTGCGTGTGCACGGCGATGTCTTTATTAAACGCGGTAGCGGTGATATCGCCGCTGATCGGGCTGTAATTGCCGCTGCCGTTGGCATCTTCGAGCACGCGATAAGAGGTGGCGCCGCTCACCGCCGCCCAGCTGAATTGCAATTGCTTGAGCGCAAAGCCGACCACTGCAGTGGGCGCGGCCGGAATGGTATCGGTGGCGGAGCTGCCGGTGGAGTTCGAGCTGCCACTGGTGCTCAATTGGGAGCCGTTTGCTGTGCTGCTACCGCCTCCACCGCCGCCGCCACAGCCGGATAACAGCGCGGCGGCTATGGCAAAGCTCAGCAGCGATTTGGGGCAGGGCATGGTCATGTTCGCAACATCCAGGTTTGTTAAAAGAGATGACGCAAAAACACGTCTGTCTTGGAAGATAGCAGTCACGTATCGGCACGTTGGCGCGGATACTGGGAAAAACTGTGGATTGTGGTAGCCATCACCGTTTGCGAGAGTGCTCCTGCTCGCTTTGCGCGATAACGCGCGCTGCACTGCGGTGCGTTAGAATGCTGACCGGCGCACAACCGCGCACAATTTAGCTTCGGAGTGAATGGCATGGGCGACAGCGCGGCACCTGATCAAGGGCAGCTTGAACATTGGCTAAATAGTGCGGGCATCAGCTTTTATCTGTGTGATCAATGCAATGGTCTGCATATTTCCGGCGTGCAGGAACTCGAAGGCGTCGCCGATGCGCGTTTATTCATCGAGCCCTGGGGCATTCTGTTCAGCACCGAATTGGTCGTGCGCCCGGTCGCATTGTTTCCGCTGGCCGCCGATTTAGGCCGGCTCAATATCGACTACCCGACACTCAAACTGTTTCTCGATATCGTCGACGACGCCATGCCGCAATTGGTGGCCGGCACCATGTGGCTGACCGGCGCGGGCATCGATGAAGCGCAGTTTCGCCTGTTCATGAACAGCAGCATGGAAGCAATTCGACAGCTCGCCACCGAATCCGTCCACCTCGATTACTTGTTGCTCGATGAAAATGCCGAAGCGCCGCCGCGCCAACCGCGCGTCCACTGAGACACGTTATAACTAATTGCTTGAATTTCTGACCTGAATTGGCCATTCGCGAAGGGTGCAACTAGACTCAGTGCGATCCTGCATCTGGCCGAATTAATCATGAAGTGGAAAGCCGTCAGGCATATGAGTTGCGTCCTCGTCAGCGGATGCTTGGGCGCGGCCGCGGGCACCGATGCATGGGGCGGTGATGCGGGCGATTTTTTTGAGCTCGCGCCGGAACACCTGGCTCAGTTGAAAATCACGGCGGCGTCAGCCTTTACCGAATCCGAACTCGACAGCTCCGCGACCGTCAGCGTCGTTACACGCGAAGATTGGGAGCGCCGCGGCGCGCGTACCCTGCCCGATGCCGTTTTGCATTTGCCCGGCGTCATGTTGTTGGAGCCGCCCGATGGCGGCATGTTGATTCAAGTCCGCAGTTACGATTCGACCTCTTTACGCGGCCGCGCCACGCTGGTCGATGGCGTGCCGATCAATACCTTTGCGTTCGGCTCCGAAGTGTTCTCCAACGCTGAAATGCAATTGCCGGTGATGGACAATCTGCAGTTGGTGCGCGGTCCCAGTTCGATCCTTTACGGCAGCGATGCGGTACACAGCGCGTTACTGTTATCGACCTATCACCACTCCGAAAGCGACAACTTCGAAGCCAGCGCCGATAGCGGCTCGCGTAATTATCAGCGGTTGGCGGCGCGCGGCACACAGACCTTCGGCATCGATCAATCGCTGCAATTTGCCGTGGGCGCCGCGCATCAGGGCGATCAGGGCGACAATTATTCCTATCCGCTGGGCGGCGCCGTCGGCAAGGCATCACGCGAAGAAAGCTACAACATCGGCACGGGCATTGTGCGCTGGGAAGGGCGGGCGCAGGACGTCGGCTATCAACTCTAAGTATTTAACTATCTGAGCAGC
>JAQGNY010000043.1 GCA_028293825.1 Verrucomicrobiaceae bacterium | reverse complement strand
CCGATCGGACCGCCATGCGGCAGCACGACCAATGGCAACCGTTCGGCTTTGCGCGCTGGCGGCAGCGTTAATACCGCTTCGATATCCATACCATCTGCCGCTTTGTATGAGATCCATTTGGCGATGCCCATATCTGCTGCGCGCACTTCGGGATAGGGATAACCCAATGGGTTCGCGTTACCGGATGCAATATCGACTAACCAGTAAGTACCCGAATCATCGCCTGCATCCGTTTTCACAATTAACCGGTCCATGTTGCGACTGTAGGAAATCAACTGCATGCGCGAATCGGGAAACGCCTTGCGCGTTCCTTTTATTCTGGCCTGGAGTTTTGGCTCAAAGAGCGATGCGCCCGATTCTGCATTGGTGATTGCACCGATGGCTAGACCGCTGTCCGGATCGGTCAAATATCTATCGAATCTCACATCGCCGAATACGGTTTCGCGCTTGCCATCCGGTATCGATACCTCTTCGATCAGGCTGTTCGACGAATGATCGGCAATCCATACGGTATCTGCAGTGCGGCCTCGACCGAGCAAATTGATATCGTCGAACCGCGACTTGCGCTCTAGCAGCGGCTTGCTTCGATCCGTCCCCGCAAACAAACGCCACACGCCTGCATCGGCGTCATATTGCGAGTGCGCCAATACATTACCGTCCGCACCAATTACCCATTCAAACCCAGGCCCGTCACCGCCGCGCGCGAGCATGCTAACGTCACCATTTTCAAGATCGACACGGTACAAATTTCGATGATCGCCGTTAAACACGTAAGAGCCTCGACTGGGCGAGGCTGCGGCACCCCGATCCCATTCGTAACCGATGCCGACGAAGTACGCGTAACAGTGTCCATTGATCTGAGCCGTGCCTGCGCTACCAAAAACAATTTTTGCGGCCTGCTGCGTGCCGTCGAAAACATTCGACGTCTTGCTCGCTTTCAAATCGATATTGATGACCGATACAAACTCATGGGCCTGCACCAAATCCAGCCGATTATCAAAAGTGCTGGAAGTCCACAGCAACAATCGATCATCGCCAACCCACTGCAGATTGCGCACCTTGTTATCGCCTATGCCTACCACGTAAATCGCCGCGCCCTTATCACTGAGAACAATGAGCTTGCGCGATTCATTCACCACCGCAACAAATGCATAGCGTTGTCCCGACGGCGCTAGCTGCATTAATTCAATGCTGGGCAAATGGCCGTAAGCGTCAATCGGAGGAGTTGCGTTAGCAGCAGCGTGAAAAATAAAAAATGAAAGACAGGCAAACCCTATTTTTCGCATTCCCTTAATCCTTATTTTTATAGTTTTTATCGTGTCAAAAAGTAATACGTCTATAAATGACGCCAGCTTTTGCTCCACAAAATCATGTCAATTTTCGTAAGAATGCCGCGCGACTCTTTGCAGAAGCGCGCGGCATTAAATAACAGAGATATATCTAAACTGGATTTGCGTAAAACATCGTGATTGTAGAAAGATCGCCGGAGTCCGACATATTGAATTCACCGTTGGCCATTGCCGCGCCCATGCTTTCCATCACGGGCTGTAAATCGGCGGCGTCAATGTCGTATATCGTCATAAATTGCCAGCCCTTAACACCATCCTGAACCGCAATGGTGTTTAGCGAAAAACGTTTTGCCGATTTAATTTGCGGGGCGGCTTTCAGTACTTCCGGCACATGCACATCGCTGTACCAGGTATTGAATTCTTCTTCGCGCCCGGCGACGGCATTACTGAATACAACGAGTTGACCTTGGGCCATTTTATCCTCCGACATGATTGTTATTACGCGTGGAGCAATTGCTGCCAGGCCGCGCTGTGATTCGAACGATCGTTTCTGCAATTGACTCTACCGAATGCATCGTACGTCCATGGTCATTGCGGTGGCGGTAATGTAACTCGATTTACGCCGAACAAGAAGCGCTGAGAAGATGTGATCTGTACCGCTTGCAACACTGACTATGGCCTTTGCGTATTCCGCCTCATGAGCGCGAACAATTATTCTTGAAAATTGACTGCACCGAGCGTAGCGCCGCCGTCGACCACTACTGCGGTACCGGTGATGTAGCTCGATTCGGGCTGAACTAGAAATGATACGGCACGCGCGATTTCTTCCGAAGTACCCGGCCGTGGTACCGGAAATGCTGCGGAAATCATATTCAGTTGATCGCCGCTCATACGCTCCTGTGCGCGGTCCGACGCAATTAATCCCGGGTTCACCACATTGCAGGTGATACCGGTGCGCGCATACTCGATAGCGACACCGCGCGCAAATGCGTTGACGGCAGCTTTCGACGCGCTGTACGGCACAATGCCGGGGCTATTTAAACCGTTGCCTGCCGTCGATGAAATATAAACGACGCGTCCACTTTTCGATTTAATCAAATGTGGAATTGCATCTTTAGTCAGCCAGAATGTTGAGTACACGTTGGTTTTAAATAACGCATCGAAATCCTCATCACTCATCGCGACGATGGGGCAATAGGGCGCATCGGCCGCGCACAGCACCAAAATGTCAATGCCGCCATGACGGCTGATCGTATCGTCGATCAGCGCAGTGCACGAACTGCGATCACCTAAATGCAAACCGCTGAACAGAGTCGCGTTGCCGCCTTTTGCAATAATATCGGCAACGGTATTTTCGCCGTAATTCGCCGTGCGTACTGCAACGACGACAGTCGCACCCTGCTCCGCGAGCGTTTCGGAAATTGCGCGCCCAACACCGCGACCGCCACCGGTGACGACAGCAATTTTGCCTTCGAGTTTTTTACTCATATTGCTTGCCTCTTAATTATTTTATCGGCTAATTATTTTTTGGCGTTAGCAATTTATTGCTGCGATTCACTCACTCTCACTCTCGCACCCATGCCACGCTTTTTCGCAACTCCAAATCAGCCAGCTGGGCTAAATGAAAATGCGATGAGCCTAATTCATTTTCTATAGTCATCGCTCGTTTAAAATAGTGGCCGATGCTGTATTCCTCGGTGACACCAATTCCGCCGTGCAATTGAATCGCCTGACCACAAACAAAACGCACCGCCTGACCGATTTTTATTTTTGCCAGCGATAGCGCAGCATTGCGTTCATCAGTCGGCGCATCGATAAATGCCAACGAGCGATACACTACCGAGCGCGCCAATTCAAGTTCTATCAGCATTTCGGCCATGCGATGCTGTAACGCTTGGAAGGTATTTAACGCGACGCCAAATTGTTTGCGCGTCTTAATATAATCGCGAGTAATCCACAGCGCTTGCTCCATTACACCAACCGCTTCGGCACATTGCGCAAGCAAGCCGTGCGCGTAAGCGTGGTCGATTGCGCGATATCCCTCTCCCACTTCGCCCAATACATTCATGGCACTTACTTCGACATTATCGAAAATCAATTCTGCCGCCCAACGATTATCGATCAAACGAATATTATTTTGCTGCAGACCGGGCGCGTTGCAAGCAATAGAAAATAACGTAATTCCTGCGCGATCGCGTAAATCACCGTCAGTGCGCGCCGATACAATAAAACGATTTGCTGCATTGGCGCCGACAACCAAACTCTTGCGCCCGCTCAGCAGCCATTTGTCACCGTGTGCATTCGCTTGCAGCGACACATGCTCAATAACACCACGTGCTTCATGCTCATGGTGCGCAACAATCGGACGAAAATTACCAGCAATTAATTGCGGCAATAAAACCTCGGCTTGTCTCGAATCCGCAGCGAGAATTAATTGCGCAGCAACTACGCCAATCGCACAGAATGGTTCCACCGCTAACACGCGGCCAAACTCTTCCATAATTAACGTTGTTTCCACTGCGCCGCCGCCGAGGCCGCCAACACTTTCCGGCAGCGGAATCGCGAGCCAGCCGAGCTCGGCAATCTTCGCCCACTGGTCGCTGCTTTTATTATCGCGGCCCGTTGCAAGCCCACATTCGTTTTCCAAAAAGCGGCGCACGCTATCGCTCAACATGTGCTGCTCTTCGGTTAAATTAAAATTCACGCTTAAAGCTCCAGAAACGAACGGGCAATGATGGTGCGCTGCACTTCGTTGGCACCGCCGTAAATGGTCGCCGCGCGTCGGTACATAAAATCGGCGGTAACACCCGGCGCATAATCCGGTCCCATCGGCCACGCGGTAATAGTATTTTCTTCGGGCTCCGCATAAACGTACAAGCCGTACTGACCGAGCGCTTCCACCGTCATTTCACCGATGCGCTGCAATAATTCAGAGCCGCGCACTTTCAGTAGCGAACCATACGGCAACGATGTGCCGCCGGATTTTTCTGTCAATGCGCGCAGCGTCAACCATTCGAGTGCGCGTAAATCGACTTCCAATTGCGCCACCCGTTGTGCAAATCCGGGTAAATCGATAACGCGCTCGCCATTGCTGCACTCACGTTGCACAATTTCGCGGAGTTGCGCCAGCTTGCGTTTATTTAATGGCACTTCTGCACTGGTGGCGCGCTCGTTTTCAAGCACGGCTTTCGCGTACGTCCAGCCCATATTTTCTTCGCCGAGCAAGTTGTCGACCGGCACGCGCACGTTGTCGAAAAATACTTCGTTGAGACTGTAGCCCTCACCGATATCGATAATCGGCCGAATCGAAATTCCCGGCGATTGCGGATCGATGCACAAAAAAGAAATACCGCGCTGCTTTGCTTCAGGATTGGTTTTAACCAAACACCCGATGACATCGCAGGTGTGCGCACCGGTGGTCCAAATTTTTTGGCCGTTGACGATGTAGTGATCGCCGTCGCGCTCCGCGCGCGTCCTCAATGCTGCGAGATCTGAGCCCGCATTCGGTTCGGAAAATCCCTGCCCCCAAAATAATTCGCCTCGTAAAATTGCCGGCAGCAAACGCGCTTTTAATTCGCTACTGGCGTAGGTATAAATCACCGGCCCAAACATGCGCAGGCCACCGTGATCAGTAACCGGCGCCCCAGCGAGCGCACACTCTTCATCGAAAATAAATTGCCGCAAATGCGACCAGCCAGTGCCGCCGAATTCGGTTGGCCAATTCGGCGCGCCCCAACCGCGCTCAAATAAAATTCGTTGCCAGCGGCGTTGATCCGCTCGCAGCGGATGAAAACCCGACGCGCCGCGCTGTGCTAAATCAGCAGGTAAATGCGTGCGTAAAAATTCACGCACTTCAACGCGTAATGCTTCGTCGGCTGGGTCGATCTGAAAATCCATCGATTGATAAACTCGTCACGCGCCGCAGCGCAAAATTAATTTAATTCGGCGTAACCGTTATTCATCACTACGCTACCGCGCTCAATCGAACTGACACGAAACGCGAATTGATTCGGTGCGATATTCCATATTTCCGTACGCAACGTCTCATCGGTAAAAACAGGGCCGGTGTAACGCAAACCTAAATGACGTAAACGCTGTGCATCACCACCTGCGGCCGCAAGAATAATTGCGCGCCCGGCTAAGCCGAAGCAACACACGCCCCGCAGCATCGATTGTTTTTTTCCAGAATTGTTTCGACTGGCGACATCGAAAATATCCGGCAATTTATACACTGCATCCTCGTCGTGCGGCGTCGGCAATTCGATAACAAAATCCGGCGTGCGATCGCGCGGTACTGCACGGGGTTTTGGCGCCTCGCCAGCGGCACCACCGCAACCGCCATTGCCGCGTAAAAACATCGTCACCGAGACGGTCGCTAGCAAATCGCCACTCGCGTCGGTCAAGTGTGCGCTCTCAACCATCAAAGCGCCTTTATCGGCGCCCTTGTCATAAATTTCATCCACCGCAAATTGCGCGGTGATAGCGCCGGACGACGGCAATGCTTTATGCAGCGTTACCGCTTCTTCGGCGTGCAGCATTTTTTTCCAATCGATGCCGGTTGCAGGATCGTTGGTCCATAGCGCGCCGGCACTGCCGAGAATAACCGCCATCATTGGCAATGCAGTTGGGTTCGATGTCAGAAACTGTTGTTCGATATCGACATACTCGGGCGCAAGTCCAGCACCGACGCCGCGCGCGAACTTACTCGTATCCGCTGCGGTGTAATGTTCCGTTACCGCTGCGATCGGCCAATTTTTTATTTGCTGATAATTAAACGTCATTTATTATTTTTCGCCGCTGTAATCGATTGCGCCATCCCTTTGGCAACAATATCGCGCCACTCCTGCGTGGACGTGCTGAGCGCATGCGTATCAAAATGTGCGGCCAGCGAATTGCGAAAACCCTGCATATCCGCGGTGCGATTCATCGATCGCTTCAACATGCGAATACCGGCTGGCGGTGCCAATGCAATGTGTTGTGCCAGCTTCATCGTGAAATCTTCCAAATCCGCGCGCGGCACAACGTGATTGATCATGCCCCACTCTTTGCCTTCCGCCGCCGTGAGTTTTTGTCCGGTAAATAAAAACTCTTTGGCTTTGCGCGTTCCCAACACCCACGGGTGCACCAGCACCTCAACCGCCGCCGCTGCAAGACTGTGCACGACCGGATCTGAAAATACCGCGTCTTCGCTCGCGACCATCAGGTCGCACATATTCGCGACCATGAACCCGCCGGCAATACAGGCGCCCTGCACTTGCGCGATGGTTGGTTTTGGAAAATCCCAAATACGCAGCGCATTGCCGTAGTAATGCTCGAGTTCCCACTGCCAATGTTGTTCGGGTGTGAAATCGCCGCGCGTCACCATGCCATCTTTCAAATCGTGACCAGCGGAAAAATGTTTGCCGTGGCTGCCGAGAATCAACACGCGAATCGCATCGTCGTCTTTTGCGCGTGCTAATGCAGCGTCGAGTTCGGCCAGTAATAATTCAGTTTCCGCATTGGCGTTATCGGGTCGGTTATGACACACGCGCACCACCGGTCCGAATACTTCGTAGGTAATCTGTTGGTAGTCCATAAAACCTCTATCGCGCATTCAGTACTAGATTTCGCTGCGCGCTTGGTCAGATAAATAATTGTTAGTCACTAAATTCAAAATAACCGTTGCCGAGCACAATGACATCGCGTTCGAGCGCGCGCACACGAAATGCCGCGCGATATTCACCTTCGCGCCAGACTTCGGTGCGCAATGTTTCACCCGGATAAACCACATCGAGAAAACGTGCATTTAATTTTTTCAAACGCGCCGGCTCGTCAGTGCATAACAACTTCAATAAGGCGCGACCGGCGACACCGTAATAACTCAGCCCGTGCAGCACGGGTCGCTCGAAACCAGCTTCGCGCGCGGCAGCGGGATCGATATGCATGGGATTCAAATCGCCGGTTAATCGGAATATCGCCGCTTGATCGGCTTGCGTCATTAAATCGAGCACCATATCGGGAGCGCGATCTTCCGGTAACGGATGCGGTTTTGGTGCAGGCAATGTACAGCCGCCGAAACCGCCCTGCCCGCGAATAAACGCCGTCAAACCCACCGTCGCGTAATGGCTGTTATCAAGCACGTCAAATAAATCGATCGAATAAACCAGCACCGCGCCTTTGCCGATGCCTTTGTCGTAAATCTCATCGACGCGACTGCGGCCGATGACAACACCTGCGCTCGGCAATGGCTTATACATTGTCAGCGATTGCTCGCCGTGTACCACTTGGCGCCAATCGATATCCAAAGCCGGATTGCGCAGCCATAGTGGATCACAAGCCAATACGGTGGCCAGCGTCGGCAACGCGACTAAATTCGGTCCGAAGATGTATTTGAGATCTGCGCTGGATGCACCCGCGCCCAGCGCGTAAAGAATCGTATCGCGCTCGGTATAGCGTTGCTCGATGGCGGGTGTCGACCAATTTTTCAGCTTGGCATAATCGAGCGGCACGTTATGTTTTTCTCCCCGCGCGGATATTTAATGAGTAAGCGACGCTAACAAATCGTTTGACCATTTATAACGCTTTTACTCAGCTTTTCAATGCAGTCAGCGTCTTATTAAAGGCCATTTAACAAGCGCGCAGTATCTCTGTCGGTCGCAATAACTGTCAAGTTGTCAGTTTTTATTAGAACAACTATTGCACAGTCGTGCAAGCGGCTTTATCATCGCTGCCACTCGGACAAACAATCTCGATCAATCAAAAAATATCCGCGAAATACGGAATGGTTTTTAGCGCGAGGACTTAATAATGAAAACGACAGCCCGCATTATTGATTTTGAAGACCCGACGTTTGATCCATTTCTCACCTTTGAAAAAGCCGTCAGCTCGGATTTCAGTGACGATCCTTATGTAAAATTAGCCGCGATGCGCAGCGATGGCTCAGTATTTCCGGTCGATTACCGCGTGCTGTTAGGCTCCGCGCCCGACGTCACGCTAAAGGATTTGCCGAAATTTATGGTGCTCGGTTCGAGCGATATCCAGCATGTATTCGAAAATCCGGCGATATTTTCCAATTCGATTTTCAAGCGCAATATCGGCCATGCGTTTGGCCGTACTTTAACGGTAATGGACGCGCCGGAGCACACGCGTTATCGCCGCTTATTCCAGACTGCTTTTCGCCCCAATGTTGTTGCCAAATGGAGCGACGATCTGGTGGCGCCGGTCATCAATAATTTAATCGACAATTTTGTCGGCAACGGCCGCGCGGATTTGGTTAATGAATTCACCAAGTACTACCCATTTCATATTATTTATAAGCAGCTCGATTTGCCGGCAGACGACATCGCGATATTTCACAAATTAGCGGTGGGCCTCACCTGCATTATTGTCGACGTTGCGCACGGTATGGAGGCTTCGAAAAAACTCGGCGATTACTATCATTTATTGCTTGAAGAACGCCGCGACGGCAGTGGCACCGATTTGATTAGCTTGCTCGCGCAAGCTGAAATCGATGGCGAAAAATTACCGGCTGAAATTGTTGTGTCGTTTTTGCGGCAATTAATTAACGCGGCTGGCGATACCACGTTTCGCGCGACCAGTTCGTTATTCGCAGGATTATTATCGAATCCCGATCAGCTCGATGCGGTGCGCAACGATCGTTCATTAGTCGCCGCCGCTATCGAAGAAGCGCTGCGCTGGGAGCCGCCCGTCACGGTTGGCATGCGGATGACGCTGAGCGACACCACGATTGCCGGTGTTACGATTCCGAAAAACTGCGAAGTCAACGCCATGGTCGGCGCCTACAATCGCGATCCGGCGCGCTACGAAAACCCCGATCAATACAATATTTTTCGCAAACCGCAGCGGCATATGGCTTTCGCGTACGGTCAGCATGTTTGTATCGGACAACATTTAGCGCGCCTCGAAATGACCCGCGCGTTAAATGCGTTACTCGATCGATTGCCTAATCTGCGTCTCAACCCGGATTTTCCGGCGCCAAAAGTTATGGGCGTGAATATGCGGGTACCACGCGAAGTTCATGTGCTATTCGATGCGACTTAAACTGATCAATATCCGCAATGGCGAAAAAGTATTTATCGTTGCTCTTCACTGAAAATAAAACGGCAACATTAAGTTGCCGTTTTTTTAAAATCGAAAGAACCTACGTTTAATCGGCTGCGCCGCCCAATGCACCGATGACCTCGGCAATAAATTTCGCCAGCTCCATCGTCATGAAGCCGAACTCCTGATCGAACTGCGCGGCTGCATCGTCCAGGTTATCGATTTGTTCCAACAATTCATCGCGAAACCGTACACGCCGAATTATTAAATCGTCGCCGATAATAAAATCGATGGCCTCGCGCCAATGCAACTCCAACTTGGTGACTTGTTTTCCCGCTTCAATATGCTGCAGCACTTCTTCGCTGCGTAAATCCTGCCCGCGCACTTTTACCGTGTTGGTAGTTTCCTGCACATCACGAAATTCGCATTGTTCGCCGAGCGTAAAACCTTCAGGCAATTCGCCGCTACGCAACCATTCGGTAAGCAATGTTATCGGCTGGCTTTTGGTTTCGATCGGCACCAGCGGTAAGCTGCCGATGTCGTTGCGCAATTGCGTCAGTAACTCTTCTGCACTATTGCGGCTGCTACCGTTGACGATCAACCATTGATTTTGCACGTCGATGTAGGCGAAAACCCGCGAGCTGCGTGTCAGCGCGCGCGGCGCCAACGAAATCAATATTTCCTCTTTCAGTTGTTTGCGTTCTTTGCTGTACACCTTGCGCGCTTCCGCAGTTTGTATCGCATTAATTTTTTCTTCCAGCGCTTCGGCCACGGCTGCGCCCGGCAAAATCTTTTGCTGTTTGCGCAAGCTCAATAATGTGCAGGCATTGGCAGTATGGCTGAGCAATTCGCCATTAGGCATCGGCGCCACCCAACCGGCCTTGGCCAAATCCTGACTACCGCAGGGCACGAACGGAGTTGCGGTTAATTTCTGCTCGAATTCTTCATCGTTAATTTGAAAGGGCGCGGTAAAACGGTAAATCAATAGATTCTTGAACCACATGTGGTAACTATTCCTAATCAATTAGCCGGACGTCTTGCACAGAAGCAGCCCAAATTAAAGGCTAATACTTCATACGTATGAATAACTTGAAGATCGGGTTGAAGAAGTTGGATAGCGGATTGTATTCAACGCATCCGCGAGGCCGCGTATTCTACCTTCCATGCGCGGCTCCGCCTATGTTGAAAATTATTTGATTACCGCAATTGTTCAAAAAACAAACGGATCATTTCGGTGCGGCAGGCCCGAAATAGCCGCCCTTCTGTTCGGCACGCTTGTAACCGTCGCGCTCGCGTAATCGCTTTGTCCACGCGTTGATATTCGGATAGGTCGCTAGCGACATATATTGCGCTGCGGTATCGGCGACAAAGCTGACGTGAATATCGGCCGCAGAAAATGTATTGGAAACTAAATAATCAGCACCTGCCAGCGCATCCTCAATGTAGGAAAGATGCTTATTGCTGTGACTCTCCAGCATTGCATTCAGTGCAGCAGATTCGGTCGCCGTATACTTGCAAAAAATCGTCATCAGAATTGGCAACATCGCCGAGCCTTCGGCGTAGTGCATCCATTCGATGAAGCGATCAAAGGCGACGCTCTCGGTCGGCGGTTGTAGCTTTCCATCAGCGTGATGACGCAATATGTAATCGATAATTGCGCCGGTTTCCGAAATGGTTTCTCCATTCTCGGAAATTAACGGCGATTTACCCATCGGATGCAACGCTTTCATTTCCGGCGGCGCAGCGAGCGTTTTAGAATCACGCATGTACACTTTTAATTCATAGGGGACTTGCAACTCTTCAAGCAACCAAATAATTTTTTGCGAGCGCGAATTGCTTAAGTGATGAACGGTCAACATGGACTTAACTCCCAATTATTAAATTATTTTTAAAGAATACGCGTTAAGTAACTCGTAAAATAAATGTGGCAAGAGATTATCGCTTAGAGAACTTGATCATCGGGAATAATGAATATTCCGTAATAAGCAGGAATTCGGAGAGTCGTGTCATACAATCCATTCTTGATTCTGCAATACCACTCGATAACCATCGATATCCTCAAATGTTTTTCCCACTACATCCCAATAAGGATTGTAGGATTTTACAAGTGCAAACCCAGCTACCTCTGTCGTTTCACAAGCTGCTTGCCATTGCCTAAGATCGCGAATGTAGAACACCAGTAAATTATCGGGCGTCGGTGCTTTACCGGCGATGCTATTGGAGTGCCTGGTAAATTCAAGATGATAATTATGATTAGGATGTCCAATGATGGAGCCGCTAAAGCCTTGATGCTCGACAAATTCACTGAGCAACTCAAAACCCAGGCCATCAATATACATTTTAGTGATAACTTGCAAGTTATCGGTTGGCCTTGCAATACGTAAAATGGAGCTAATCGGGATCATGAATCGTTCCCTTTTCAACACTCAAAAAACAATTAATGAAATTCCGAGTCAGCCATAACTTGAAACAAAAACACACCGCAAGTTTAAACGAGACTTAATGCCTGACTTTATGAATTATTGCTTTCAGATGCGATGGATTAGCGGATTAAATTTTCAACGCTACGAAGACCATTTTTGAGCCGGCGCGACGTAGGTTTTAAAACGATGAATAAGATCTTTGGGATTGTCTACGGTAATCAGCATTTCTGCATAATCAGGTTTCAGGAAACCCGTATCAGTCATGGTTTCAATCATGCTAAGAAGTCGATCATAAAAGCCATGGACATTGTATAAAGCGCAGGGCTTTGAATGATGCCCGAGCTGACCCCAAGTCCATACTTCAAATATTTCCTCCATTGTTCCGGCACCGCCTGGCAACGCGACAAAAGCATCGGCGAGAGAAGCCATTTTTGCTTTTCTCTCATGCATATCCGCAACAACAAATAATTCGGTGAGATTTGGATGAGCGACTTCTCTATCTTTTAAAGATTTTGGAATTACTCCATAAACCTTACCGCCAGCCTCCAATACCGCATCGGCAATAACGCCCATCAATCCGACTTTTGCATCGCCATACACAAGCCCGATTTCGCTTGCGCCCAAAAAGCTGCCCAGCTGCTTCGCTGCATCAACGTAGCGAACATCATTTCCCAGGCTCGACGCACAGAAGACTGCAATATCCATTTTTAAAATTTCCTTGGTTAGATAATTATTCTTAACCGCTGGGACACGTGATCGGTAACATGTGGAAACATAAATTAAATCTGTAACCGCAAGCGCAGCGAGTGACTGAAAACGCCGTTATTTCGCTTTTAATTTTCAATAAAAATATTTATACGAAAAATAAAATAGTCACCAAATAAATCCAACGACACCGCAGAAAACGCGATGACATTCTTTGCGAGTAAGCGCTGAAGTCCGCGCTGACGGTATTTCCGCAACTCCGGCAAACTTGGAATCCATGTGCCATTGACGCATG
>JAQGNY010000025.1 GCA_028293825.1 Verrucomicrobiaceae bacterium | reverse complement strand
GCCTAAAGCGCCGACCTCCGGCCTCGTACAACTACAATTGGCATCGGGCGAGTTTATCGGTGTCGGTGAAATTCTGGATGACGGGCGAGTAGCGCCGCGTCGTTTGGTCAATCAGTCGCAAACTGCGGCTGAGTAAGTACCCCGAATCGCGGTTCGCATTTGGGCGAACCTGTCTGTAAATATGCGCGGGCAGGCTCGAAATTTTCGCATATTCATTTAGAGGAAAGTGTCATGGCAATGTCAGCTCCAGAAAAAGCGCAAGTTATCAAAGATTATCAAACCGCCGAAGGCGATACCGGCTCACCTGAAGTACAAGTTGCGCTGTTGACTATCAACATCAACAAACTTCAAGGCCATTTCGGCGAGCACAGCAAAGATCACCATTCGCGTCGCGGTTTGATTCGCATGGTCAACCAGCGCCGCAAATTGCTGGACTATCTGAAGCGTAAAAATTCCGATCGCTATTTGAAACTGATCGAACGCCTCGGCCTGCGCCGCTAAGCGAGCGTGTTAGGGCAGCGCCAGCAGGCGCTGCCCGTTTTCATTTTATAGGGAGGAATTCCTAGTGAATCCTATTATCAAGTCGTTCCAATGGGGCGCGCATAAAGTGACTCTGGAGACCGGGCGCATTGCCCGCCAGGCATCCGGCGCCGTACTGGTCAGTATGGATAACACCACGGTGCTGTGTACCGTGGTTGGCGCGAAGAACGCCAAACCAGGACAGGACTTTTTCCCGCTGTCCGTACATTATCAAGAACGCACCTATGCCGCCGGCCGTATTCCCGGCGGTTTCTTTAAGCGCGAAGGCCGTCCCAGCGAAAAAGAAACGCTGACTTCGCGTCTGATCGATCGTCCGATTCGTCCATTGTTTGCTGAAGGCTTTCAAAACGAAGTGCAGGTTATCTGTACCGTTATGTCGTCCGAGAAAGATATCGATCCTGATATCGCGGCGATCATCGGTACTTCGGCCGCATTGGCGATTTCCGGTATTCCGTTTAACGGTCCAATCGGCGGCGCGCGCGTGGCTTACTCCGACGCCAACGGCTATGTGCTGAACCCAGGTTATGCAGCGCTGAAAGACAGCAAGCTGAACATGGTTGTGGCCGGCACTAAAGATGCGGTGTTGATGGTTGAATCCGAAGCCGACGAATTGACCGAAGACCAAATGCTCGGTGCGGTGTTGTTCGCGCATCAAGAAATGCAAACGGTGATTCAGGTTATCGAAGAGCTGGCGCGCGAAGCGGGCAAACCGCGTTGGGATTGGCAGGCACCTGCAGCCAATACCTCGTTGATGAAAGCACTGGCTGATGGATTTAAAGAGCAGCTCGGCGAAGCGTATCGCATCACCGAAAAACACGTGCGTTACGAGCGCGTTGGCGTATTGAAGAACGAAGCAGTCGCGAAATTGGCTGGCGAGGGTTCTGAGTTTGCTGCCGACGACGTGAAAGGTCTGTTCAAGGATCTGGAAGCAACGATCGTACGTCAGCGAATTCTGCACAACGAACCGCGCATTGATGGCCGCGATAACAGCACCGTGCGTGGAATCAACGTGCAAATCGGTGTACTGCCAAAAGTACACGGCTCGGCGCTGTTCACCCGCGGCGAAACGCAGGCGATCGCAGTAGCCACGCTCGGCACTACGCGTGATGCGCAAACTATCGATGCGCTCGAAGGCGAACGCAAAGACGGCTTCATGCTGCACTACAACTTCCCACCGTACTCGGTTGGTGAAGCCGGCCGCATGAGCAGCCCGGGCCGCCGCGAAATCGGCCACGGTCGTCTCGCCCGTCGCGGTCTGGCAGCGGTATTGCCAGCTGCGGATGCGTTCCCATACACGATTCGTATCGTTTCTGAAATCACCGAGTCGAACGGCTCCAGCTCGATGGCATCGGTTTGCGCCGGCAGTTTGGCGATGATGGATGCGGGCGTACCATTGAAAGCACCGGTCGCTGGTATCGCGATGGGCCTCGTTAAAGAAGGCGAGCGCTTTGCTGTACTGACCGACATCCTTGGCGACGAAGATCACCTCGGCGACATGGATTTCAAAGTGGCTGGTACCGCTAACGGCGTCACCGCGCTGCAGATGGATATCAAGATCGAAGGCATCACCGAGCAAATCATGGAGCTGGCGCTGCAACAAGCGTTGACTGCACGGTTACATATTCTCGGCCAGATGAACCAAGTGATCAGCGCTTCGCGTTCGGCGTTGTCCGACAATGCGCCGAGCATGACCACCGTTAAGATCGAAGCGGAAAAAATTCGCGATCTGATCGGTAAAGGCGGCGCTACGATTCGTTCGATCTGCGAAGAAACCAAAGCGCAAATTGACATCGACGATGACGGCACCGTGCGTATTTACGGTATCGACAAAGCGGCAACTGACGCAGCAGTCGAACGCGTACTCGGCATCACCGCAGAAGCGGAAGTGGGCAGAATTTACGACGGTGTGGTTTCACGAATCGTGGATTTCGGCGCCTTCGTTACAATTCTGCCGGGCAAAGACGGTCTGGTGCACATTTCGCAAATCTCTAACGAGCGCGTGCAAAGTGTGTCCGATTACTTGAAAGAAGGTCAGCACATTAAGGTGAAGGTGCTGGACGTCGATCAACGTGGTCGCATCAAATTGTCGATGAAAGAAATTGAAGCCGAAGTTGCCGATCTGCCTGCGTAATTGCAGCAAATCGTTAATCGAAGCGAAGCAGTAGGCTAGGTAAAACTAGCAACAAAAAGGGGCTCTTTAAGAGCCCCTTTTTTTATTTCAAATATTTTGGTTTTAGAATGTCACACGCAGCAGCGTTCGCTCGTCCTTGCTCTTCATATTTGTTTTTTTCGTATTCGTTTTTCTTGGGCTGCGCTAACTTGTGCGCGCACGATGTTTGCTTCGAGGTTGCCGATGCCGCTCGATATATTTCAACAGCACCGCTCGCGTTTATTTGGTATCGCGTACCGCATGCTCGGTTCGCGCGTCGATGCCGAAGACGCGTTACAGGATATCTATCTGCGCTGGCACGCCGCGGATCACACGCAATTGCAAATGCCGGAAGCATGGTTGGTCACCGTCACTACGCGTTTATGTATCGACCGTTTGCGTGCGGCAAAAGTTGAGCGCGAACATTACGTCGGCCCATGGCTGCCGGAACCATTAATTACCGAATTCAGCGCTACTGAGTCCGCTGCGGAAATCGCCAGCGAACTCTCCATCGCATTGCTGAATACCTTGGAGCGTTTGTCGCCGGAAGAGCGCGCCGCGTTTTTATTGCGCGAAATTTTCGATGTCGATTATGCAGAGATCGCACGCATTCTCGATAAAAGCGAGGATGCCTGTCGGCAATTGGTGCATCGCGCAAAAGTCCGCGTGCGCGAAGATCGTCCGCGTTTTGAAGTGAGTGCGACGGCGCACCGTGAATTGCTGGAAAAGTTTGTCGCCGCCTCGCGCAGCGGCAATCATCAGCAAATGCTTAGTGTCCTGGCCCCGAATGCATTGATGGTGAGCGACGGTGGCGGCAAAGTTATTGCTGCGTTGCGCGTGTTGCACGGCGCTGAACGATTAATGCGTTTATTCGCGAAAATAATTCAACGCGGCGGCGAACAAGTGACATATCAGTTGGCGTTGGTAAATGGCGAGCTCGGCGTGCTGCGCTTTCTCAATGGCGCGATGGATTCGGTGTATGCATTCGTCACTGACGGCGTCCATATCCATGAGATCTACGCCGTGCGCAATCCCGATAAATTAAATGCAATTACGCTGCAATAATTTTTTAATTTCTGTCACAGCGAAACTTCATAAATCGTCTTCATTGTGTTTTCAAAAACTGTGGAGATGATTATGTATCAACGATTGGCTCATACCGAAATTGCCCCTGAATTAGCCCGCGCAATGGGCGGCGTTAATGTTGTGTTGGGGCGTTCCAGTCTCAATAAAACACTTATCGATTTAATTTTTCTACGCGTCTCGCAAATTAATGGCTGTGCCTATTGCGTCGATATGCACGGCCGCGATTTGCGCAAGCTCGGCGAGAGCGAACGCCGTCTTAGCGCTGTCGCGGTGTGGGTGGAATCGCCATTTTTCAGCGCGCTCGAACGCACAGTATTGGCGTGGGCCGAGGGCCTAACGCGCATTGCCGGCGGGCCAGTGCCCGATAGTTTGTACGAACCACTTAAAGCGCATTTCAACGACAAGCAAATTGTCGAACTGACGTATGCGGTGGCATTGATTAACGCCTGGAACCGCATCGGTGTCGGTTTAAGTTTGCAGCCCGATGACGCCGCGTCGCTGGTGTGGCCAGAGGAGGCTTGAGCGGAAAATTGATCGAAATCTCGGTCGATCACACCCCGTAGGGGCGCTGCTTGCCGCGCCCTTTTTTACGCCGTCATTCGGTAAGTGTTCCGGTTATTTAGCAGTGGGCGCCGCAAGCGGCGCCCCTACAGGCCGGTCGAATATTGTGTGTAGGCACGCGATTCTTCGCGGCCATTGCCGACAATCGATAAATCACCTGTTGTTACCAGCCGTATTTTGCGAAAATTGGCGCCGCAGCCCCTTTTCGCATCAAGCACAGCGCGCCAGTTGCCGCGCTGAATGCCTGGAGTAGCAACATGGCCAAACAGAAACTCATTATTTTCGACACCACTTTGCGCGATGGCGAACAAAGCCCCGGCGCGTCGATGACCAAGGACGAAAAAGTCCGCATCGCCAAAATGCTCGAAAAGCTGAAGGTGGATGTCATCGAGGCCGGCTTTGCTATTGCCAGCCCCGGTGACTTCGAGGCCGTGAAAGCTGTCGCCACCGCGATTAAAGACAGTACCGTTTGCAGTCTTGCCCGTGCCGGCGATAAAGATATCGATCGCGCCGCGGAAGCGTTGAAGCCGGCACGGTCCGCGCGGATTCACACGTTTATTGCGACTTCCCCGATTCATATGGAATACAAGCTGCGGATGCGGCCCGAGCAGGTGCTGGAATGCGCCATTCTGGCGGTCAAGCGCGCGCGCAGGTACACGGATGACGTTGAGTTTTCCTGCGAGGATTCATCGCGCTCCGACTTTGAGTTCCTGTGCCGCATTATCGAGGCGGTCATCGACGCCGGTGCGACCACGATCAATTTGCCCGACACAGTCGGTTACGGCGAGCCGGGTCAATACGGTGCCAATGTCGGCCGTCTGATTCAAACCATTCCGAATGCCGACAAAGCGGTGTTTTCCGTGCATTGCCACAACGATCTCGGCCTTGCTGTCGCAAATTCACTGTCCGCTGTTCTGCATGGTGCGCGACAGGTCGAATGCACGATCAATGGTTTGGGCGAGCGCGCGGGCAATGCATCGCTTGAGGAAATCGTGATGGCGGTGCGCACGCGCCACGATTTATTCCCGGTCGAAACCAGCATCGACGCCACGCACATCGTGCCGGCATCGCGCCTAGTGTCATCGATCACCGGCTTCCCGGTGCAACCGAACAAAGCCATTGTCGGTGCGAATGCATTCGCGCACGAATCCGGAATTCACCAGGATGGCGTGCTCAAGCATCGCGAGACCTACGAAATCATGCGCGCGGAAGATGTCGGCTGGAAAACCAATAAATTGGTGCTCGGCAAGTTATCGGGGCGCGCGGCGTTTAGAGCGCGGCTCGACGACCTCGGCATTACGCTGGCATCGCAAGAGGCCTTGGACGAAGCGTTCGCGCGTTTCAAAATTCTCGCCGATAAAAAGCAGGAAATTTTCGATGAGGATTTGCAGGCGCTGGTAACCGATGCCGCTGTTCCGGAAGTCGACGCCAAGTATCAGCTCGATTATCTCGAAGCTTTTTCCAAGACCGGCACGCGGCCTACAGCGCGCGTTACGTTGTTGATCGATGGCGTCGCCCAAACGCAAAGTGCTGAAGGCGATGGCCCGGTCGATGCGGCATTCAACGCCGTCGAAAAGCTCGCGCCGAGCGGCGCCGAGTTGAAGTTGTATTCGGTGAATGCGATCACCCAAGGCTCCGATTCGCAGGGCGAGGTCACGGTGCGGCTAGATCGCGACGGTATCATCGTCAATGGCTCGGGTGCCGACACCGATATCGTGGTGGCATCGGTGAAGGCGTATCTCGATGCGCTGAATCTGCTAGCCGCCGGCGTGATCAAAGCGCACCCGCAAAAAGAGGGCGTTTAAGCGATGTTGGAGCCACTGCGCTCCCGTTATCTGGCCGCGCTCGGCGTCGATATGTATGTGCCGCGCGTGACACTGCCCGGCGCAAAAATATCGGCGGTTTGTGAATGGGAAGAAATGGCTCTCAGTGCCGAGCCCGAGCAACCGCTGCGCGTATCGGCGCTGCTTGAATCGATGCAGCCCGCGCCGGCTGTAGTCGTTGCGCGCGCAGCAACGGCCGATCTCGAAAGAAAACCGGAGCCCGTTAAACCCGTTGCGGCCGCTCCTCGCGCTGAATCAGTCGTGCCGAAGTTTGCGCTAAGCATTGTGCTGGCCGCGAACGGTGTGTTGCTGATCGACGATGCGCCGTCGTCGAACGCCGCGCGCAGCGAGTTTGAGCGGCTGCTTGCCGGTTTTCTCAATGCGGTTAATAAAGACGCCCAATTTGCACTCGACGTGTTTTTGTGGCCGTTGCGAAAAAGCCCATCGATTGCGCAGGATGAAACCGCGGCGCGCGAAACGCTCACCGCGCACCTGCATAAACAAATCGAGCAACGTGCGCTGCACACCGTTTTATTGTTGGGCGAAGCGGCGCAGCGCTGGGTGAATCTCGATGAAACGAATCTGCGCTGCATTCGCTCGAACAGTTTATTGGGTTGTCTGCGCGATCCTTCACTTAAGCGTCAGTTATGGCATGACGTGCGCGGGTTATCGGTGCGCTGAATTATGCTGCGAGAGCTGACGGTAACCGATGCGCCAACGCTGTTCGCTATCGAATCTCTCCATAATCCATTTCCGTGGAGTTTGCGCCAGTTTCACGACAGCTTTGCAATGGGGGATTTTGGCTGGGGGCTTGAGCGCGCGAATTTGCTGATCGGATTTATTCTGTTCTCGCAAGTGCTCGATGAAACCACGCTGCTGAATCTCGTTATCCATCCGCAATGGCGTCGTCGCGGTTTTGCGCGGCAATTGTTGATTCAGGGTTTGCGTCAGCTTGAGCAGGCCGGCGCGGTCCGTTGTTTGTTGGAAGTTCGCGTCAGCAACTTCAACGCAATAGAGCTTTATTCATTGCTTGGCTTTGAGGTCGACGGCAAACGCCGCGATTACTATCCGGCGGCTAACGGCCGCGAAGACGCATTATTGATGAGCCGTTTTTTACCTTTTCGTGAGGAAGTTTGATGCATACCTTAGAAACAGATTGGTGGTCGCTCGATTTACCCGATGAATGGGAAGCCGAACAGGAAGAAGAAACTATCATCCTCTGCGATGAAGACGGTGTCGGCATGATCGAAATTACCGCGCTTGAGAGGGACGAAAGCGGTGTTGTGGATTTGCAGGCATTGGCTGCGCAGTTATTTCCTGATCATCCCGCAGCGACCGCAGCCCAGCTCGGGGATTTCACCGGCTTGTATTTTCAGTATCACGACGAAGGCGATGCGGTGCGCGAATGGCTGCTGAGCAAAGGCGAGCAGGTCGTATTGATTAGCTACAGCTGTGATATTGAAAACGCTGCAATGGACGATGAATTTGTCGACGGGATTCTCGATACGTTGCGCGCCGAATAAAAAAACGTACTGACGGAACTTTCCCAAAAATAGATTGACGACCGCTAAGAAGCTTTGCAGAATGCTGCGGCACCTTCTCAAAAAGCCAATAAATAGGTGAGAAAGTGCAAAATATCAACTGACAGAACGTCAGTGATAGCGATAAAAATAATTAGCTGCAAGGCGACATGCCGAAAAAGATACGCACTCAATCCATCAAGATCATTCGATAAAACGCTCCTGCGAGCGCGTTTTTCGTCGGGTTTTGTCGGCTTCAGCGATTACGTCATCTGTTAAATCTGGGTTAGGAGAAATGTATGTATAAGAAAAATATTCGCTCTGCGCTGGCGGCGAGCATCGGCGCAGCAACGATGGTTTCGTTGGCAGTTCCTGCATACGCACAAAGTGGCGGCGGTCTCGAAGAGGTTTTCGTAACGGCTCGTAAACGCGATGAAGGCGTCCAAGCAGTTCCGTTGTCAATCTCGGCAATATCGAGTGAAGCGTTGGAGCAACGCGGTGTGCGTCAAGTCGAAGACTTGAACTCTGTGGTTCCTGGCTTTCGCTTCGGTGCTGAAGGTGGCAAAGCTAACAATAACGTTATGATGCGCGGCCTTTCTAAAATTCCGTTGGGCGAGGGTGTTCCTGCGGTTGTAACCTATTTTGCGAACATCGGTTTGCCGGGTACTGGCGCCAATGTTCCTACATTCGACCTTGCGAATATTCAAGTGCTGAAAGGCCCACAAGGCACGCTGTTTGGCCGCAATACTTTGGGCGGTGCCGTTGTCATAACGCCGGTGTT
>JAQGNY010000041.1 GCA_028293825.1 Verrucomicrobiaceae bacterium | reverse complement strand
CAGCAGTCGAATCGGCGCTGGTGAAAATTTCGGGCGAGCAGTTATCGATTTATTTGCGGGTGAATGCCGGGACAGCGATTGGATTTTCTTTACCCACTGTTGCCAACTGGCAGCCGCGCAGTGTGCTGATCGACGGTGTACAAAAAAATTCCGTCGCACGCGATGGTGATGCGCAGTTGTTGCCGTTAAATAGCGGCCATCACGATGTGGTATTGGATGGGCCGCTCGACAGCGACGACATCACGTTGCAGTTTCCGTTTGCACCGCACGACGTAACGGTAATTGCCGAGCAATGGGATGCGTTCGGATTAAACGCGCGTCAGCTCAGTGCCAATACGCTGCAATTGCAAAAACGCGAACGCAGCGCGCAGCGCGATACGTTGACGCAAATACCTGCAAAAGCATTTGTCAGCGTTACGCGCACACTGGCGATGGATATCGATTGGAGCGTGACCACGACGGTGACGCGAATCGCTCCCGAGCAGGGCGCAATTAATTTAACGCTGCCGCTGCTGCCGGGTGAATCGATTGTCAGTGGCGATATCGAGGCGCAGGACGGCAAAGTCGCCGTCAGTCTCGGCTCGCAGCAGATGCAATTGCAGTGGCGCTCGGTATTAAAACCAACCGCGCAATTGCAATTATCCGCGCCGCAAACGCAGCAGTGGGTCGAGCATTGGATGTTGGCGGTATCGCCGCGCTGGCATGTCACCGGCGACGGTTTAACGCCCGTTAAAACGCAGCGTGCCGATGCCGCGCAATGGCATTGGCAGCCGTGGCCGGGTGAAACACTAACGCTGCACGCGGTGCAACCGAGCGCAGTAGTGGGTGCAACGACGACGGTCGAAAATGCCAAGCTGATTATGGCGCCGGCCCAACACGGCAGCGAATTCTCTGCGACCTTCGATGTTAGCAGCAGTGTCGGCGGCGACTATCACGTGCAATTGCACGAGCCGGCGGAATTAAAAAGTGTGACGGTAAATGGCGTCGATATCAGCCAGTCGCGCAGCGAAGAAAAAATTGTAGTGCCGCTGAATCCCGGTCGAAACCATGTCGATATTAAATGGCGTTTAGCGCGCGGCATCGAATTGATTACGCGTACTCCGTCAGTATCGCTCGACACCGCCGGCACTAATATCGCGCTGCAATTAACGCTGCCACAGGACCGTTGGCCGCTGTGGGTACACGGTCCAAAATTGGGTCCGGCGTTATTGTTCTGGGGCGTGCTTATCGTTATTGCCGCGCTGGCCGCAGGTCTAGGTAACTTGGTCGAGCGCGCGCGTTTTAGTATTCCGTTGCGTGCATTGCAGTGGTTATTGCTCGGCATCGGTATGAGCACGATGACAACGATCGGTATCATTCCTGTGGTGCTGTGGTTTTTCGCCTTGGAGGCGCGCTCGCGCTTGCCGATGCCGCAGCGGCGCTATCGCTATAATTTAATTCAGCTCGGCTTGGTGTTGCTGTCGGTTGTTGCGGCCATAACATTGTGTTCGATTATTCCGCGCAGCTTGTTATCGACGCCCGATATGCAGGTCAGCGGCAACGGTTCGTATAATTATTTTTATCAGTGGTATCAGGATCGCAGTGCAAAATTGTTACCGCAGGCTTTGGTGTTCAGCGTGTCGCTGTGGATTTATCGTTTGGCAATGCTGCTGTGGTCGATATGGTTGGTATTTGCATTGTTGCGCTGGATTAAATGGGGCTGGGAAAGCTTTTCTGGCGGCGGATTGTGGATGAGCAAGCCGCCCGCGCCGATTGATCCGGTAGCTACCGCTGCTGTCGTCGATGCCCCGGTTGCGACGAAAATCCTGGTGCCAACAACAGAGCCGCGCTCACCATCTGCGCCCACTGACTGATAATTGAGTAATAGCGTCCAGAAAATCTGGCACGGAGAATTGATTTGGTTTTGCCGCAATCGCAACTTGTTTTGCTCGCGTTATCGCAGGTGTTTTATGCAACCTCGGTAATGTTGACGCTGTGGATAATCGACAGTGGCAAACGTCAATACGTACCGCACCTGGCGACGATAATTGCGTTCGGGTTGTTGGGCTTTACGGCTGCCGGTTTTGTCGCATTGCCAACCGCGATCGTCGCACTCATTGCATACACGACGATTGCGACGGTGTATGCGACGCTGTCGGAATTCTGGAAACGTCACGTTCGTTATGGCGCGATGCTGCTCGGGTTGCTCGCGGGGTTTCATCAAGTGCCGGGTATTGTCACCGTGCCGCTGTATTCGAAATGGTGGGAACACGGCAGTACTTTGCTGGCGTTTAATTTCCCACTCGATAAGGCGTATGCCGGTTTGCTGCTCGGTTTAATCGCGGCGCAGTTTCATCCGCAAAAACAAAACTGGCGTTATATTTGGTTGGTGCCGGTCGGTGTGGGCGGGCTGTTATTACTGGTGCGTTTATTGGGGCATCCATTGCAATTCACCATTCCAGAATACGCGGCTGCATTCTTGTTCGTGAATTTAATGGAAACGTGTTTTGCCGAAGAATTGTTTTTTCGCGGCGCATTGCAACGCGAACTAATGCTTTATCTCGCGCCGGTGCCGGCAATTATTATTGCGGCGGCGCTGTTTGGGCTGGTGCATATCCATCGCGGTTGGGAGTTCGTGGCGCTGGCGACGTTATCGGGATTGTTATATGGATTTATTTATCGGCGCACCGGCATGTTGTCATTGAGCGTGCTGAGTCATTTCTTGGTGAACGTCGCGTGGATTATGTTATTTCCGTCGATGGGCCGATAAGCGCGCCGGCGGCTTCACCTATTCGAAGTGCCAATGAATTAAAGCCGTTGCCCGCAGCGGCAAACATACTTACTTAATCAGGTAATGCGCTTGGATAAATCTTCTTCCAGCGACGTTTGATATTCGCGGCAGAAGTCGATCAGATTATCCGGCGACAGCGGCGGGCTGAAGAAATAGCCTTGACCGTAATCACAACCGGCTTCGCGCAGGAATTGATATTGCGCGTCCGTTTCGATCCCCTCGGCAACCACTTTATAGCGCAGCTTGTGCGCCATCGCGATTACCGCTGCGGTGATTTCCATATCTTCGGTGTCGTGCGGAATATCCATAACGAACGAGCGATCGACTTTGATGACGTTAACCGGCAGACGTTTCAAATAACCGAGCGACGAATAGCCGGTGCCGAAATCGTCGATCGACAAACCGACGCCGAGCGCTTTCAAATTGTTTAACGTCTCGACGGTCTCTTCAAGATTTTCCATCAGCATGCTTTCGGTCAATTCCAATTCCAGCTGCGATGGCCGCAAGCCAAACTCAATCAATTGATCGCCGATAAATTTGGCAAGCTGTTTATCTTCAAATTGTTTGATCGATAAGTTGACCGCCATGACCGCGCGATTGTTAATTAAACGCGCATCGCACATCGCTTTCATCTGCTGACAGGCGGTGCGCAAAATCCAGCGCCCGAGCGGAATAATTAATGAGGTTTCCTCGGCGGCTGGAATGAATTCGGCCGGGCTGATCATGCCGCGTTCTTTATGATTCCAGCGCACTAATGCTTCAAAGCCGACCAATTGCCCGCTCATCAAATCGATCTGCGGCTGGTACTGCAAATGGAACGATTGATTGTCGATCGCCTGGCGCAATTGCTGAACGAGATTCAAATGCTTCACCAGCATCGTGTTCATTTCGGTGGTGAAGAATTTGAAATTGTTGCGACCTTCGTCCTTCGCTTTATACAGCGCAAGATCGGCATTTTTAATCAACACTTCGGCGCTGTTGCTGTCCTCCGGCGCCATCGATATGCCCATGCTGGCGCTGATGCTGACTTCCTGATCGTCGAGCAATACCGCCTTGCTCAGCGAGTGCAGAATTTTTTCGGCGATAGCGGAAACGGTCAATGTGTCGGGCACATTGGGCAGAATGACGGCGAATTCATCCCCGCCGAGACGCGCGACAGTATCCGTAAAACGCACACAATGTTTCAGGCGCTCGGAAATAACCGTCAACAGCGAATCGCCGGAATCGTGGCCCATCGAATCGTTGACGTGTTTGAAGTGATCGAGGTCGATCAAAATAAGCGCGACGCCGGCGCCGGTGCGCGGAATATTGCTGAGCATATGCTCAAGCCGATTGCGGAACAGGCGACGATTGGCGAGGCCGGTGAGGGTGTCGTAAAACGCCATTTGTTCGAGCTGATCGTAAGCTTGCTTCAGCTCGGAAATATCCGACAGCGTGCCGAGATAACCCATTTGCTGGCGCTGCGCGTCTTGCATCGGCGCGACATCGCCAGTGACCCATTTCACTGAGCCGTCGGGCAGCATCAGGCTGCAATCCAGATTAATGTGGCCGGCGTTGTGTCCGATCATCAATTGAAATTGATCGGCGATGCGACGTTTGTCGTCGGGATGCACAACGCTCAGCCAGCTTTGCGTCAGCAATGTCTCGCCGCTGAGGCCGGAAATTTTCGACATTTCCTCGTTGGCGTAAATGCAATTGCCGTGGCGATCGAGTTGAAAAATACCGACCTTCGACGATTCGCTAATCAGGCGGAATTTTTCTTCGCTTTCGCGCAAATGTGCATCTTCGCGCTCTATGACCGAGAGCATGTGGTTAAACGAATCGACCACCTGACCGACTTCATCATTACTGAATTTATCGGCGCGAATGGCGTAGTTATCGTATTCGGCGACCAGTGCCGCCGCTTTGCCGAGCATTTTTAGCGGATGCGAAATATGGCGGGACAAAAGGGTACCGATGACGACCGAAATAGCGGCAGCCAGGATGACGACCGGAATCATAATCAATAATTTTTGTTGCAGCCTATTGTAGGTTTCGTCCAGCGATGCCTGCAGATAAAGCACGCCCACGTTGACGTTATCGAGCTCGATGGATTGCGTGACCTCAAGCGTGCGTTGGCCGATATTTATTTGCTGCTCGGTCGGTGTGCGAACTTGCGGGCATTTGCTGTCATCGGTGCCGCGAAAACTGGCGAGTAAAACCGGTGTTGAGGTTTTTTCGGTGCTGTCGCTGTTGACGTTGCGATAGATACAACCGAGCACGACGCTGCTGCGATATTGCAGCGCGCTGAGGTTGTTCTGCGCCAGTGATGCATCCTCGAACACGACGGCCGCGCTGGAGCGGTTGGCGATAATATTCGCGAGCACGCTGAATTCTTCGCGCAGCACGGAACGCAGGCTGTATTGATCGTACGCCGCAATTGCCGCGATGGCCGCAAGCAAACCAATCAGGCTGGTAGTTAACGACAGCAGGATTAACTTACTGCTGATCGACCAGTTGTGTAGTTTGAATACGGCGCGCGTTGGCGCCTTATTTTGATCGCTCTCACCGCTCATCATTGAATCCTGTGCGCCACTTCGAGCAGATTGGCACTGAAAGTCAGGCCGGCCTGCTTGGCGCGCGTGAGATTGATATCGAGTTGCACATTATTGTTAATGTTGATCAGTGCCACCATGCCGCCGCGAATTAAGAAATCCTGATCGTCGCTCACCGTCAAAATCGGTGGATACGGCGCGGCGGCGGATAACAGTCTGGGCGCGTTCGCATTATGTTGCGACACAAATAACAATTGGCAGCCTTCGGGCGACTCATTTTCGGCAACGGCACGAATGGCGATGTTGCGCCCGCGCACCGGATGTTCGCGCAACTTATCCAAGTACGTATCGAATGGGTTGTAGCCGTAAATGCACAACGTGATGGGTGCATCCTTTGCCATCTGATCTTCGTCGGGCCAGGTAATAAATTTACTCAGGTTGTAGAGGTAAGCGGCTTTAATACGATATTCGCGCGAAATTTCATCCGCCCGCGCGAAATTACCAAGCAGCACACCCAGCAATAGCATGAAGAGCAGTCGCGCAAAGCAAACATCGCGCCCGGTTGTTTCAATGGGCATAGGTACGACAATCCATAGCTCGGTTCTGCGCAAAAAAAGCAGCGCGCACTGCGACGCGAAAATTGGAGTCGGGCCAGCGACGTGGGTTCGAGGTTCGGTTAGAGCCATTGCGTACGCTGGTCATCCACTGTGCCAGCGTATTATGACCGCGTCTCGGCTGACACTTGCGTTGAAGACGGGTCCGTTCCATTGGCAAAAAATCTCGTAATCTTAGCGGGATATTATTGTCACATCTTAAAGACATTTCCAGTTTGCATACGCATTGTCATGCACTAACGCGTGTTTGTTCACACGCCTGTGTATGCTTGCCGAACAACGGTTAAAACGTGCACACTTCTTTTGTGCAGGAAATGTTCGAAGACGTAAACCAATTGCGATATTTTAGTTCCAGCTCGTTGATGAGGCGTTTGTCGCTGAGGCTGGTTAGTCGTCAGCGCTGAGGGTTGTGTAGTGGTCAGCGTAGTAGCGTAATTGGGTTTTTACCAAAGTAGAAATACCTAGCGAGGATGGCGGCATGTTACTTAACCAGCAAATGCAGGAGCGCTGGCTAGACCGAGCGTGGCTGTATTTGTTCGGCGGCAATGGTGGCTTAGTCACGCCCGGCCAAATACGGCGCGAAGCGCTCGACCGCGCGCGCGTTCGGCAGGCCGAATTAGCCGCGATAATCACGGCCGAACAGGAATTGGCCGGACTGCGTAGCGGCCGCAAAACGGTCGGCTATGGCGGTCAAGTTCGAGATGCAATTGCCGTTGGCGATGTGCCGATGTACAGCTTTATCGAACGCGCGCCGATGGATCAGGATGAAATTTTCGCGCGCGCCGCGCAGTCGAAACATTTACTCAATACCGTTGCACAGCAAACGGGCCAGCTCGACGCTGAGCGTCTGCTGGTAATTCGCCGCATTGGTTTATTGGCTGAAGAAGAAATTCTCGCCAGCTTTTCGTTGCATGCCATATCCGAGCAAGAAATCGGTGCGCATTGGTTGCAACGCTGGCGTCAGTTTGCACAGGATGTCCACGATCCAACCCTGCAGCGGTTGTGGGCGCGTTTACTGGTGCGTGAAATCGCAGCGCCGGGGCGTTATAAATTAGCGTTGATGGATGTGCTCGGTTCGGTCGGCGAGCACGATGTTGCCGGCGTTGCGTTGCTGGCGCGTTATGTTTTCGGCGAATTTATTTTCGACGCGCGCGGCCGTTATTTTCGCCGTGAATTGCATGAGGTGTGGCTGGCTAGCGCCGAAGCGCTCGGCTTGTTGCAGCCGATAGCCACGCATCGTTATGTCAACCTGCATCCGCAGCTCGGCGCCGAAGAAGAGCCACTGTTATTGATCAATCATTGTCGGGCCTTGCAGTTGAACTCGATTCGCACGGCGGGCGTCGCATTGCCGGTGTTGCGCATCACGCAGGTCGGCAAACAATTATTTCAGCTGTGCGGCGGCGACGCCGATATGGCATATCTGTTAGATCTCGCGGCTTATCTGACCGAGCACGGCGTTAAAGTCGCGCTCGGCGAATGGCAGCCGGTGCGTCGGCATTTCGAAAAGAAAATCGACTATTCCTGATCCCGCCGCCGTGCACTAACATGCAGGTTATGGCGCGCCGCGCCGATTCCTATTTCGCCCATTTATCTTTACCTTGCTCGGAGCCCTTCATGCCATCAATTAGCGAACTCACCGCGACCTTGAACGAAAAATTGGTCGACGCTAAACCGTTTGGAAAGAAAATTAAATTCGCGGTGGATGGCGGCGTGATTTTTCTCGACGGCACTGCCAATCCGCCGACGGTCAGCAATAACGACGATGATGCCGATGTCACGATTTCGGGAACGCTCGATGACTTCATTAAAATAATGAACAAACAAATGAATGCGCAGATGGCATTGATGATGGGCAAAATAAAATTGAAAGGCGACATGATGGCCGCCATGGCGCTGAGCAAGCTGTTCTAACACAATCTTCAAGTGGCGCGATTTGGTTAGGTTTCCAAGACTTGGCGGATTTGACGAGAGGCGGGCGAACGAGTGGCATCGACGGCATTAGTAGGCGACATCGGCGGGACCAATAGCCGTTTTGCATTGGCGCGCGACGGGGTGTTGCTGGTCGACTCCATTACTGCCTATCCAACGGCTGCATTTCCTTCGTTAGCTCAGGCCGCTCAACATTATTTAGATACGCACGACGTCTCTGTCGATCGTAGTTGTATTGCCATTGCAGGACCGGTGGCGGGTGATTTGGTACGACTGACCAATCACCCGTGGCAATTTTCTATCGAGCAAACCCGTGCGGAACTTGGCTTGCAACGTCTGCGCATCATCAATGATTTTCAAGCTGTGGGTCTGGCGTTGCCGCATCTACGCGCCGATCAACTGGTGCAAATCGGTGGTGATGCTCCTCGCATTGGCGAGCCAAGAGTGGCACTAGGGCCGGGCACCGGTTACGGCGCTACGCATGTTATTACTGTCGCCAATGAAGTTATCGCGCTGCCAACAGAGGGCGGTCATATCTCGATTGCTCCCAGCACCGCGCTCGAACTGAACGTATGCGAATGGCTGCTGCGTCGCGACGCGCAAATTATTTGCGAGCACTTGTTATCCGGCCCCGGGCTTGAAAATATCTATCGCGCGCTGGCTTCAACTCGGGGCAATTTACAGGCGCATAAAAGCGCGGCGGAGATTCAACACAGCGCGGTAGAAAACACGGATGAGTTAAGTGTTGCAGCGCTGAATTTATTCTGTGAGTTGCTCGGCACGGCGGCGCGTGACCAAGCGTTGAGCAGTCTTGCCCGCGGCGGCATTTATATCGCGGGCGGCATCGTGCAGCGTTTTATTCCATTTTTTCGCGCCAGCGGGTTTCGCGCTCGGTTTGAATTAAGCCCGACGATGCACGACGTGCTCGTTCCCATCCCGGTTTACATAATCACCGATGAATTTCCCGGGCTGGTCGGCGCCGCTGCGCAATGCCGGTAATTTATCACTCAAGCTGGTAACGCAATTTGCGCCCTCCAGCGACGATTGCTTCAAGCGCCAGCCATTCACCGTCGTTTGAATACCACAAATCGATCGGCTTTTTTAAGCCGGAAATTCGGTAGCGTTTCGTCTGGGTTTCAATGCCGCGCACCTGAATTTTTTCTTCGCCCATTTCTGCAATTGCAATTTGTTGTAATTCTCCGGTTTGCGAATTTAACAAATGCGTCTGCTGCAATATCTGCGGATTCCAATACGCAAAACTCATCGCGCAATCGCCCAGCGGGACACGGCCGGTTTTGCCAATCGCGATAAGCTTCGACTCGGTTGTTTCGGTAGTGACGGAAAGTTGTTCGCCGTTGTCATCGGTGCGCGCATTTAAATTAGCCAAACAGTTGCCGCGCCATTGTTCGGTATCGTCGTGCGTGTAACGGTAAACACTGAAAGAAAGCACTTTAACGTCGAGTCGCGCGGTGATGGTGACAGTGCTTGTAGCGCCGTCGTCATTCACTGAAAAGCTCTGATGGCCGATTGGCGTATCGCCAAGGAACACTTGAAAACTCCAGCTTTTTGTCGAAGCGCTCGCAGGACCTGCTAAAAATAATAGCGCACAAAGAATTGCTGCAGAAATTGTCTGTAATCGATAAATGGCGCTACGCATAAATCGATTCTACCTTTCAGGATTTTCGAGGTGACCACGGAAAAAATGCATTGGTGTTGGTAATATAGCGGCGATATTCAGGTCTACGCTCACCGATATCTTTTTCGAGCAATGCGACGCCGGATACTTTTAACAACAGCGTCGACATCAGCAGCGGCGCAATGATAGTCCAGGCGCCGCCGGCATGCAGCGCAAATAAATAAATTGCCCAACTCATACAAAACTCACCGAAATAATTCGGGTGTCTGGTGTAGCGCCATAAGCCGATATCCAGCACGCGAATTCTATTTTCCGGATTCGCTTTAAAACGCGACAGTTGCCAATCGCCGATGGATTCAAATAAAAAGCCAAAAATAAATACAGCAGTTACTACCCCGTCAAAAATAGTAAGTGACGACGTATCGCTGATTGCGATCAGCAACGGCAATGAAATCAGCCAGCCAAGAAATCCCTGCAAACCGAAAATCAAATACAAACTCTTCCATTGGAAATGCGGCTGGTTGCGTTCGCGTATTTGTTGATAGCGGTAATCTTCGGGTTTGCCATGATTGCGCCAGGTGATATAAATCGATAGTCGTAGCGACCATACCAAAATGAGCGCTAAACAAAGCCAAGCGCGCGGGCCTATGTGCGGCACGGCGTGCATATAAGTTATTGCGGCGGCGAGTTGTAATAAGGACCAGGCACTGTCGATCACACTCACATCGCGCCGCGCGAGACTGATTAACCAAAATAGGAAAACCACAACGATGATGACGCGAAAAGCTGCGCCGGCTGGCGGCCATAGCAACGCCAAATCAATTGTCATTACAGCTCGCCCAAAGGTAGAGCTTGCGGTTGATTGATAGGTATTTGCCGCTCGAATAAATAATGGCTTACCCACCATTCGCTGCCGTTGTCGTAGTCGAATAATTCAGCGCAGGCCATGAAGAAAATTCGCCAGCGTGACCACCAGGTTTTCGCCGCCGCCACCCCGTATGTGGTTTCAAGAATCGGCCACACTTTGTCTCGGTTTGCGTCCATATTCGCCAGCCACGCATTCAGCGTGCGCGCGTAATGAGCGCCATGCCAGCGCCAGCGTTGCGCAAAACGTAAATGTTGTTGAAATTGCAGCGGCAAATCGTCACTGGGCATCATGCCACCGGAAAAAAAATAACGACTCATCCAATCGCTGTCATCGCGATCTTCAAACGGATAGGGCGTCGAACGATGTACAAAAATATGCATGAAGAATTTTCCGTCGGCCTTGAGCCAGCCGGAAATACGCTGAAATAACTCGGACCAGTTGCGCATATGCTCGAACATTTCTACCGACACCACGCGATCGAAATGCTGATCGGTGCTGAAATAATTCATATCGCAGGTGATGACCTGCAAATTGGTTAGCCCGCGTTGTGCTGCTGCATTTTCAATATAAGCGCGTTGCGAATTCGAATTCGAAACGGCGGTAATTCGACTGTTGCGATATTGCGCGGCCATCCACAGCGATAGCGATCCCCAGCCGCAACCGAGCTCGAGAATATTCTGACCGTCTTGAATTTCGGCGTGCTCACACGTGGCTGCGAGCGACGCACGCTCGGCTTCGTCCAAGGTATTCACGCCATCGGGCCACCAGCAACTACTGTATTTGCAATGCGGCCCCATCACGTGTTCAAAAAATTCCGCCGGCACTTCGTAGTGCTGCTCGTTGGCTTTATCGGTGAGTAAGGCGAGCGGCGCGTTGCGCATGTCGCGCGCAAATGCGGTGGCGATAAGTGCGGCCGCTGTAGGGTCGTCTGCCTCAATTTCACGCAAACGTTCGCGCAATAAACGACGAATCCCCGCACGCGTTAAAGTGTCGGGGACCAGTCCGGCTTCAACCAGACGAATAGCGAGAGGGGCAGTATTTTGTGTGCTCATAGCGATCAATACGCAGCAGGAGCGGGTTCGGATTATTTAAGATGAGGCTTGTTTTTATCTTGGAGAAAATGGGTAACGTTAAAGAAAAAGCGCGCTGTTTTTCCAGCGCGCCTCTGCCTGACTATTTCAGATCCACAACATGCAACCCATTTCATGCGGATGCGCCAACAACGGCTGATACGGATAAATGCGAATTTTATAATGCAATAGACCCGCTAATTCCGGCGACAGCTCCAGCGTGAATTCGCTGTCGCTGCCGTTATTTTGTGTGAACCTAAACGCGCGCTTATCCAGCATTTGCAAGGTGCCGTCGGGCAACAATCGTCCGAACACGCTTTCGACAACGACATCTTCGGGTTTTAAACCATTGAGATTGGCAATCACCTGCAGAGTGATTGGCTCGCGATGGAACGTTTGCGAAGACGGCTGCGCCGCCAAACTAATACTGACGCCGCTCCAGCTTTGCCGCACGTGTTGTTTCCACGCCGAAAGCTTGCGCGCATTGGCAGCATCGTTCTGGCCGAGCCTCGCCATATGCTTGCTGGCCGGACCATAAAATTTGCGCACATAGTCCATCACCATACGTTGCGCGTTGAAGTGCGGGATGATCGATTTCATCGACGCTTTTGACGTTTTGACCCAGCCCGCCGAATAACCTTTGCCGTCGTGCTGATAGTAGAGCGGCATCAAGTCGTATTCGATGATGTCGAGCAGATCGTTGGATTCCTCCAGATTGCGCTCGTCCTCCTGCATCGCGCCGCGCCGCGGCGTAATCGCCCAGCCGTTGTGATGATTGAAGCCTTCGCCCCACCAACCATCGAGCACGCTCAAATTTACCGCGCCATTGATCGCTGCTTTTTCGCCCGAGGTGCCGCTCGCTTCCAACGGATATTCCGGCGTGTTGAGCCACACGTCGACACCGGCGACTAGACTTCGCGCAAGCGCCAGGTCGTAGCCTTCCAGCAAAATAATTTTGCCGATAAATTCCGGGCGCAACGATAGCTCGTGAATTTTTTTAATCAGTTGCTGGCCGGGTAAATCGTTCGGATGCGCCTTGCCGGCGAAAATCATCACGCCGGGTTTTTCCGGGTGATTCAAAATTGCCGACAGTCGATCGAGATCGGAAAATAATAGGGTCGCGCGCTTATAAGTGGCGAAGCGCCGCGCGAAACCAAATACGACGATGTCGCGGTCGGGATCGCTGATTTCTTGCGTGATGCGTTTGATTTGCGAATGACTGCTGCCGTTACGCTCGCCTTGCAATGCAACCCGGCGACACACTTCTTCGAGCAATTGATGCTTCAGCGCTTTGTGAATACTCCAGTAATGATGGTCGGGAATGTCGTCGACGCGTTTCCAAAATTCCGGATCGAGCAATTCATCCTGCCACTCGCTGAATAACATATCGAACAGACTGACCCATTCGCGCGCGAGAAATGTCGGTACGTGCACGCCGTTGGTGATGTAGTCGATCGGGTTTTCCGCAGGCGGCACTTGCGGCCACATGCCGCCTTCCATTTTCGATGCAACGCCACCGTGAATGCGACTGACGCCGTTGTGGAAGCGCGTGTAACGCAGCGCCAGCGTGGTCATATTGAAATCGTCGTGGCCACCGGTTTGACCGAACGCAAATAATGTATTGAAATCGATGCCGAGCTCAGCCGCGTAATTACCGAAATACGTATCCATCAATTCGCGGCTGAAAAAATCGTGGCCGGCAGGGACGGGTGTGTGCGTGGTAAATAACGTACCGCTTGCGACTAATTCGAGTGCCGTCGCTAAATCTAAACCGCTCAGTAAGGCGTGTCGGCAACGTTCCAATAATTGGAATGCGGCGTGACCTTCGTTGATATGCCACACCGTCGGTTTTAGTCCGAGCAATTCCAGCGCGCGCACGCCGCCGATACCGAGCACGATTTCCTGCTGAATGCGCGTTTCTTTATCGCCGCCGTAAAGACGATGCGTAATGCCGCGATCGCGCTCCTGATTTTCTTCAAGATCGGTATCGAGCAAATACAAACGAATATGGCCGGCTTTTGCTTCCCACACACGCGCCTGCACGGTGCGGCCCGGAAACGCGATGCCGAAATGTAAATGGGTCCCGTTGACCAGCGCCGGTTTAATCGGCAGATCGTCCGATTGATTGTCGTTGTAATGCGCGATTTGATTGCCGTGCGCGTCGATGGTCTGCGTGAAATAACCTTGGCGGTACAGCAGGCCGATACCGATAAACGGAATGCCTAAATCGCTGGCCGCTTTGCAGTGATCGCCGGCGAGAATACCGAGGCCACCGGAATAAATCGGAAAGCTTTCATGCAGACCGAATTCGGCGCAGAAATACGCGACCAGATCGTGTTTAGGATCGAGCAGCTCGGCGCATTCGGGTTTGATGCCGGTATTTAAATAGGCATCGTAGCCGGCGAGTACGCGCTGAAAATCGTCCATGAACGAGCGATCGTGCAGCGCCTCTTCCAGTGTGCGCTGACGCAATCTGCGCAAAAATACTTTGGGATTGTGGCCGCAGGCTTCCCACAATTGCGGATCGAGCCGCGAAAAAATACGGCGTACGTTGCGATCCCAACTGTAAAGCAGATCGTTGGCTAATTCTTTTAAACGTCCTAACGGTTCAGGAATGTGCGGTTGAACTTCAAGTTTAAAAAAAGTGCCTGACATGGATGGCTTCCATTCGACAGAGAAAGACGGCAGCTGCGAATTAAATTTTTATGAAAAAAATTCAAGGATGCAGCCCTAAGAGAAAAGTGAACGGTAGGTAGAGCTTAATCGCCTTGACGCTCAGGTCAAGTAAGCAGGACTCTTGCCAGCCACGTCGGCAATTGCCGCGCGATAAAGGCGCTCGTATTTAAGCGCGCTTTGTTTCCACGAATTATCCTGTTGCATGCCGTTGCTTTGCAGTGATTGCCAGCACGGTTTATCCGTGTATAAATCGAGCGCGCGACCGAGCGTGGTTTGCAACGCAATATCGCCGGGTTCATCGCGTGCTAACGAATCGAACACGAAGCCAGTGGCGCTGCCGTCCTCTAATGAGCTCGCTGTGGTATCGATTACCGTATCGGCGAGGCCGCCGACGTTGTGCACGAGAGGCACCGCACCGTAACGCAGGCTGTACAACTGATTGAGTCCGCACGGTTCGAATTTCGACGGCATTAAAAATATATCCGACGCCGCCTCGATGCGATGTGCCAATGCTTCGTTATAGCCAATGGTGGCGGCAATCGAAAGTGGTGCGAGTGCTGCCGCCTCGCGTAACGCCGCTTCAAATGCGTGCTCACCATTGCCGAGCACGACCAATTGCGCACCGCGTTCGAGCATTAAATTAATATTGGCGAGAATCCAATCGACGCCTTTCTGCTCCACTAAGCGGCCGATAAAACCGAGCAGTGGAATTGACGCGTCTACTTTAAGACCGAGTTGCTTTTGCAGTTCGAGTTTATTTTTCGTTCGTTGCGCAATAGTGCGGCGGTTGTAGCGATGCATCAAATACGCGTCGGTACCCGGGTTCCATTCTTCATCATTGATGCCATTTAAAATGCCGCTCAATTTTTCGCCGCGATGGCGCAATAGCCCTTGCAAGCCATAACCAAAACGTTCGCTCTGAATTTCGCGCGCGTAGGTCGGGCTCACCGTGTTAACGCGATCGGCGTACACGATACCGCCTTTAATAAGCGAAAATTGATTGTGAAATTCGAGCGCTTCGTGATGCCAAAAGTTTGCGGGCAACTGCGTTGCCGTAAATGTTTCATAACCATATAAGCCCTGATAGGCCAAATTATGAATGGTAAAAACAGTCGCAGGACGTGGTTGTTCGGCAGCGGCGGATTGCAGTCCGAGCTGATCTAAAAACACTGGCGTCAATCCGGTTTGCCAATCGTTGCAATGCACCACATCCGGTTGCCAGTCGAGGCCGCAGCGATTTAATCCAAGCTCTGCAGCGGCCCGCGAAAATAATAAAAAGCGTAAATCGTTATCGGCGTAATCCTGATTGTTTTCGTCTAAATAGGGATTGCCGGGGCGATCGAATAACGCGGGGCAATCCAGTAACCAGGTTTTTACGCGCGAACCGGGCAAGCGCGTTTCCATAATCGATACGGTGTGATCGCCGGATACCGCATTTTCCAGCGTAAACGTCGCCACCGTTTTAACGCCCGCAGCGCGCGCGTTTTGCAAGGCGTCGCGATATGCTGGCATCAATATCCGCACATCGTGGCCGAGCTTTAGCAATGCACGCGGCAAGCTGCCGCTGACATCGGCCAAACCGCCGGTTTTTATCAGCGGATACGCTTCGCTGCTCGCGAATAAAATACGCAACATATTATTTCTTCGCCCATTTCAAAATAATTCCACCGAGTGGCGGTAATGTGAGTTTCAAACTGTGTGATCGACCCATCCACGCTGCCGGCCGCGTGTGTAGCTCGATGCCGTTGCCAACATCGGAGCCGCCGTAGTAGGTCGAATCGGAATTCAATAATTCGCGATAAATACCGGGACGCGGTACGCCGATTTGATAATTAAGTCGCGGTACCGGCGTGAAATTAAATAAAGCGATGGTGAAATCATCGCCGTCTTTGCGTAAAAAACTGATGATCGATTGCGTTGCATCGTTACAGTCGATCCATTCGAAGCCGCCGTCGGTGAAGCTGTGGCGATGCAAACTGGGCTCGCTGCGATAGAGGCGATTCAGATCGCCGACCAATTTCAATACGCCTTGGTGCGAATCGTGTTCGAGCACATCCCAATCGAGCGCGCGGCTTTGTGCCCATTCGCGCCATTGGGCGAATTCATTGCCCATGAAGATTAATTTCGCGCCGGGGTAGGTGAACATGTACAAATAAAGCAGACGCAAATTCGCGAATTTCTGCCAGTGGTCACCGGGCATTTTTTCGATCAACGAGCGTTTGCCGTGTACGACTTCATCGTGCGAAAACGGCAGCACGAAATTTTCGTTGAAGGCGTAGACCAGACCGAAAGTTAAATGGTGATGATGATAATGGCGGTGCACGGGGTCTTTCGTTAAATAGTCGAGCGTGTCGTGCATCCAGCCCATATTCCACTTCATCGAAAACCCAAGGCCGCCGACCCAGGTCGGTCGCGTGACTTGCGGCCACGAAGTGGATTCTTCAGCAATATTTAGCGCGCCAGGATGATTACCGAGCGTCAGCTCGTTGAGTTCGCGCAGAAAGGTAATCGCTTCGAGGTTTTCGCGACCGCCGTGGATATTTGGCAGCCAATCGCCGGCTTCGCGCGAATAATCGAGATACAACATCGAGGCGACCGCATCGACGCGTAAACCGTCGAGATGAAACTCCTCCAGCCAGAAATTCGCATTGGCCAACAGAAAATTTTTCACTTCATTGCGGCTGTAATTGTAAATTAGGGTTCCCCAGTCGCGATGTTCGCCTCGGCGCGGGTCTTCGTGCTCGTATAAAGCGGTGCCGTCGAAGCGCGCCAATGCGTGTTCGTCTTTCGGGAAGTGCGCCGGTACCCAGTCGAGCAACACGCCGATATCGTGCTGGTGGCAGTGATCGACGAAGTAGCGAAAATCATCGCCATCGCCGAAGCGGCTGGTCGGCGCGTAGTAGCCGGTTGTTTGATATCCCCAGGAATCGTCGAGCGGATGTTCCGTGATCGGCAGCAATTCGATATGCGTGAAGCCGAGAGGTTTTACGTAGTCAACTAAGCGATGCGCCAGCTCGCGATAATTCAAAAAGCTGTTGTTGTGACCGCGCTGCCACGAGCCCAAATGCACTTCATAAATCGACAGCGGCGCGTGCAACCACGCGCGTTTTGCGCGTTGCTCCAGCCAGGCTTTATCGCGCCATTGGTACTGCGAAGGCGCGGTGACGAGCGATGCTGTTTTTGGACGGACCTCAAATTGCCGCCCGTACGGATCGGCTTTCTGCTGCACGCTGCCGTGTTGGCTGCGCACCTCGAATTTATACAGCGTGCCGGTATCGAGCCCCGGAATAAATAATTCCCACACCCCGCTGGAGCCGCGCGAACGCATGGGATGGCGGCGGCCATCCCAGCCGTTGAAGTCGCCGACCACGCTGATCCGCGCCGCATTAGGCGCCCACGTCGCGAACAGCACGCCGTCTACGTCATCGATGGTTCTTAAGTTGGCGCCGAGCACGCGGTAGATATGCCAATGCTTGCCCTCGCCAAATAAATGCAAATCGAAATCGGATAGCTGCGTCGCAAAGGTGAAAGGGTCGTATTCGGTGTGGGTATTGCCGTAGGCATCGCGCCAGTTGATGAGGTAATGGGCCGGCAGCGTAGCGGGTGGATTGTGCAATTCGAAAAACCCGTTGCCGTTGTCTTGCATGAGCACGGCGTCGTCGAACGTGACGATTTCAATGGTGCTGGCATGCGGCAAGTAAATCCGGATCAGCGCACCATTAGCATCGCGCTGGCGACCTAGTACCGAAAAGGGGTCGTGATGTTCGCCGCGCTGGATGCGCTGGAATTCAGGCTGAATTCTGGTTGTCGCTGTCGATACTAATTTCATAAAAATCTTCAAGTAGTTTCATAAAAGTCTTCAAATGGAGCGGCACGGTTTAATTATTCGGCCACAATTAGAATCTGAAAAAAGTTCGGGTGGTAGAGAACGGCAGAAATGATTTTGCTAAAAACAATTATTTAGACAGCAATTTCGGTGCCGGACTAAATAAAGTGACCGAATGATTGTCTGTATTTCATATGTTCTTGAGCTTAACAAAAAATTTAAGCACTTCTGTGATTCTTTATGCGGACGTTAGTTAGCTGAAGTTAAGTTTTATATTTTTTTATTGCGCAACCAATTCGCGCGAGCGTTGGCGATCGGCCAGTGAACAAGCTTGAATCTTGGCCGTCATCTTGCATCGCGTAAAGGGTCAGATAAGTCCAGCGCTCACGGGTGCATTCAGAGGAAGTCGAAATGGTAGCTCCCGTCTCGGGGCGTTTTGTCAGTCGTCTAACGCGCGACACCCTGGCATTGATTCTTGCCGGCGGGCGCGGTACGCGTCTAAAACAATTAACCGATTGGCGCGCAAAGCCTGCCGTACCGTTTGGCGGTAAATTTCGAATTATCGATTTTCCGTTATCAAACTGCGTTAACTCGGGCATTCGCCAGGTCGGCGTTCTAACACAGTACAAAGCGCATTCTTTAATTCGTCATATTCAACGTGGCTGGGGTTTTATGCGCGGGGAATTGGGCGAGTTTGTCGAAGTTTTGCCGGCGCAACAGCGCGTCGAAACATCGTGGTACGAAGGCACCGCCGATGCGGTATTTCAGAATCTGGATATTATTCGCAGTCACCAACCGCGATATGTGCTGATTTTGGCCGGCGACCATATTTATAAAATGGATTACGGACCGATGTTGGCGGCGCATGTGGAAAAAGGCGCGGACGCCACAGTGGGCTGTATCGAGGTGCCGGTGGAAGAGGCGAGCGCGTTCGGCGTAATGCGAGTCGACGACAGCAATCGTGTACTCGAATTCAGCGAGAAGCCGGAGCGTCCGCAGTCGTTGCCCGATAAACCCGGCACTGCGTTGGCGTCGATGGGTATTTATATTTTCAACACCGAATTACTGTGCGCCGAGTTAATGCGCGATCGCAAAGAACCGGACTCGGCACATGATTTTGGTCGCGACATCATTCCGAAGTTAATCGGACGCGGCAATGTGCATGCGTTTCCATTTCGCGACGAACAAAGCGGCACGCAAGCCTATTGGCGCGATGTCGGCACCGTCGATGCTTTTTGGCAGTCAAATCTCGAATTGATCAGCATCACCCCGGAATTAAATCTGTACGACAGCGAGTGGCCGATCTGGACCTATCAGGAACAATTGCCGCCCGCTAAATTTGTGTTCGACGACGACAATCGGCGCGGTATGGCGGTCGATTCGATGATTGCCGGCGGTTGCATTGTGTCGGGCTCGGTGGTTCGGCATTCCTTGCTATTTTCCAACGTCCACGTGCATTCGTATTGCGAAGTCAGCGATTCGGTTATTTTTCCCGATGTGACGCTGGAGCGAAATGTGAAGATCCGCAATGCAGTGCTCGATCGCGGTTGTCATGTCGCCAGCGGCGAGCGCATCGGGTTTGATTTAGAGGAGGATCGCAAGCGGTTTCACGTCTCAGAAAAAGGTGTGGTGCTGGTTACGCCGGAAATGCTTGGACAGGATTTTCATCACGCCCTGTAGCGCTATTTCAACTTTCAATTAATTTCAGTTTGCCACTAAGGAACGCTCATTCATGAAAGTGGTTTTGTGCTGGCATATGCACCAGCCGGAATATCGCGATCTGCAAACCGGCATTTCGGCTTTTCCTTGGACTTATCTGCACGCGATTAAAGATTATGTCGATATGGTGGCACATATCGAAGCGCACCCGCAGGCTTGCGCCGTAGTTAATTTCGCCCCGGTTTTACTCGATCAAATCGAAAACTACTGCACGCTGATCGATGCTTATTTAAATCGGGTTGAACCGTTCGACGAAACCAAGCTGCTCGACGATTCCATATTAAATACATTAGTGCAAACTGAATTTTCGCAAAATGCGGCGGAGCGGTTAGCGCTACTGACGCAATTGCTGCGTGTTAATCGACGCCGCGTTGTCGATCGTTTTCCAGCGTATGCGCAACTGGCAAAAATGGTGGATTGGTTAATCGAAAATCCGGCCTCTGCCGCTTATTGCAGCGACCAATTTTTAATTGATGTTTCGGTGTGGTATCACCTCGGTTGGATTGCGGAAACGGTACGCCGTAGCGATCCACGCATCGAAGTGTTGCAAGAAAAGGGCGGTAGTTTTTCGCCTGACGATCGCCGTTTATTACTGAGCATTGTGCAAGAGTTAATGGCTTCGATTGTGCCGCGCTACCGCGCCTTGGCTGAACAGGGCCGAGTCGAATTAGCGATGAGTCCGTACGCGCATCCCATCGTGCCATTGCTGCTCGATTTAAACGTGGCACGCGAAGCAATGCCCGACGCGCCATTGCCGGAAAGTGAAAGTTATCCCGATGGCGCAGCGCGCACGCGTTGGCATTTGCAGCAGGGGCTCGATACCTTTTCGCGACACTTTGGCACGCGTCCGCAAGGTTGCTGGCCGTCAGAAGGCGCAATCAGCGCGCAGACATTGCAGGTTTTATCCGAATACGATTTTCGCTGGGTCGCCAGTGGCGAAACGGTATTGCGCAACAGTCTCGCTTTGAGCGAAAAAGAAAACGGTTTCAAATCCCCCGGTGATTGTTTGCATCATGTTTATCGCGCATTCGACATCGATTGTTTTTTTCGCGATGACGGTATTTCGGACAAAATTGGATTCGCCTACGCCGACTGGCACGGCGATCACGCTGTTGCGAATTTAATTCACGATCTTGAAACCATCGAAAAAAATTGCCCGAATCCCGCCGATGCGGTGGTGTCGATTATTCTCGATGGCGAAAACGCGTGGGAATATTATCCGGAAAACGGTTTTTATTTTCTCGATGCGCTGTATGAAAAGTTAAGCACGCACGTGACACTCGAATTGACCACCTTTCAACGCATCGTTGCGGATGCCGCGGTTAGTCGCGTGGCGTTGCCGCGCATCGTGGCCGGTAGTTGGGTGTACGGAACGCTATCGACGTGGATCGGTGGCAGTGATAAAAATCGCGGCTGGGATTTATTGTGTGATGCCAAACGCGCTTTCGATGAAGTCGTAGCGCAGGGAAAATTATCTGATCAGATTCTCGAGCAGGCGACGCATCAGCTGGCAATTTGCGAAGGCTCGGATTGGTTTTGGTGGTTCGGCGACTACAACCCGGCGCAGGCTGTCAGCGATTTCGAGCAATTGTTTCGCGGTCATTTGCGCAATCTGTACCGGCTACTCGGCGTCGCAGCACCAGCCGTTCTAACGGAAGAGATTAGCCGCGGTAGCGGTGACCCGAGTCGAGGCGGCGTGATGCTGCAAGGTCAGCATAACGCTGACAAAGGCGGCGCGTGATGAGCGTCGAAGCACCGCATTTTTTCTCGCAACGCCGCGCGGGAATATTGCTACATCCAACCTCTTTGCCATCGCATCATCCAGATGCTTGCGGCGATATTGGCCCGGAAGCGCATCGCTTTTTGGCGTTTATGGCGGCATCGGGATTCAACGTGTGGCAGATGTTGCCGATCGGCCCGACACACAGTGATCGCTCGCCGTATCAATCGCTATCGGTACATGCCGGTAGCAGCGATCTGATCAGCTTTGCCGATTTGTTCGAGCGCGGTTTATTGCAGCTCGATGAAATGCATTGGCCGCGTGCGCAAGCTTTAGCGGCCGCTGCGCAACGTTTCAATGTGTTGCTGGTCGAAGATCCATCGCTCGAAGAAAATTTTCAAATTTTTTGTGAGAGCAATTCAGCGTGGCTTGATGATTTCGCGTTGTTCAATGCCGCACGCGAGGCGCGCGAACACAGCCCGTGGTTCGACTGGGAAATACCGTTGCGCGATCGTGATGCCAGCGCGATGGCAGCTGAGCGCAATCGCGAAAAAGTACGCATTGATGCGGTTAAATTCGAACAGTTTATTTTCTTGGAGCAATGGCAATCACTGCATGCCGAAGCTAAGCGCTTAGGTATTGCGTTATTCGGTGATTTGCCGATTTTTGTCGCGCACGATAGCGCCGATGTATGGGCGCAGCCGAAGTTATTTAATCTCGATGCCGCCGGTCAATTGCTCACGGTGGCCGGTGTGCCGCCCGATTATTTTTCAGAAACGGGACAGCGTTGGGGCAACCCGCATTACGCGTGGGACCGCATGGAGGCGGATAATTTTGCTTGGTGGCGCGGACGCATTGCCGCGCAATTGCGTTATTTCGATTTATTGCGCATCGATCATTTTCGCGGCTTCGAAGCGTACTGGGAGATTCCCGCCGACAGCGACACAGCAATTAATGGCCGCTGGGTTAAAGCACCGGGACAGGCGTTATTGCGTGCGATATTCGATGATTATCCCGCATTGCCGCTGGTGGCTGAAAACCTCGGAATTATCACGCCAGAGGTCGAGGCATTGCGCGCCGAATTTAATTTGCCGGGCATGTTGATCCTGCAATTTGCATTCGATGGCAGCCGCGACAATCCGTATGTGCCGCATCGGCATAAGCCGATTGAAGTGGTTTATACCGGCACGCATGACAACGACACCACGCTGGGGTGGTATTTGGAACTCGACGCGCAAGCGCGCGCACGTGTCGATAGTTATCTCGGGCATTCCAGTGAGCCAATGCCACGACCGTTAATTCGCTCGGCGCTGGCGTCTGTCGCGGTGCTGGCGATTATTCCATTGCAGGATTTGCTTGAGCTCGACAGTAGCCATCGAATGAATATTCCCGGGACTGCGGAAAATAACTGGGGCTGGCAATTCGATTGGTCGCAGCTCGCTGAAAATGCGCAGGGGCGCTTTCGCAATTGGCTCACAACGTACGGAAGAATTTAATGCAATCCTTGCGCTGGCATCGGTTCGATTCAGTTAATGCGTTGTGTGCCCAGATAGTGACACGAATTACGACGGCAGCTAATGAAGCCATTAATGCCCGCGGTGCATTTCATATTGTTCTGGCCGGTGGCAGTACGCCGCAAGTTGTATACGAGCAATTGCGTGACATCAATACGGATTGGAACAGCTGGTTTATTTACTACGGCGACGAACGCTGTTTGCCGAGCGGCGATGACGAGCGCAATGACACAATGGCACAACAGAGCTGGCTCGATCACGTGGCAATTCCTTCGGTGCAAATCTATTCGATGCCTGCCGAGCTGGGCGCGGAGCAGGGCGCTGCCAAGTACGGCCAGCAATTATTAGCGCGGCAAGAATTCGATTTGGTTTTGCTCGGGTTAGGCGAGGACGGGCATACGGCGAGTTTATTTCCCTCGCATAAAATCGATGTGTCAACTGCGGCTTTAGCGGTTCATGCAGCGCCGAAGCCACCACCTGAGCGAATCAGTTTAACGGCGAGCCGATTAAGTGCCGCACGCGCGGTTTGGTTTTTGGTGGCGGGGCCACAGAAGCATGAAGCATTGATGCGCTGGGAGCGCGGAGAAGATATTCCCGCCGCTCATATTCAGCCTGCGGCGGGTGTAGATATTTTTACCGATTTCAACGCGGCTAATTAAAACCGCGTTTTTCTTTCACCTGATAATACTTTGGCGAATTAACGATAGCGGTCGGCGAAGCTCGGTTTTTGATAAATCGGTAACGCATCTATCAGTACATGGCCTGCTTCATTCAGCAACGGATCCGGCTCTTTCATTTTGTCCTTTTCTTTATCTTTGGTTTTTGCCGAATCGTCGTCATCGTCGTCGCCATCCTCAAGCTTGGTCAGTGCTTTTTCACCTTTCGCGGAGCGGCGCTGATTTTCGAGTTCCAACCGCTTCGCTTTATCGTCATTCATTTCCTTGCGACGTACGGCTTCATTCAATGAAAGCTGCATGTGTTTGCGCGCTTCATCAGCGAGTGTCAGTTGCGCCTGCAGGAAAATAAAATCGGCGTCATTTTTTACGCGTTGATCATGTTTTGCCTGCAGCGACGGCAGCACCGGTTGAATGTCGAAATAGACTTTATGCTGAACGGCGGGAATGCGATCCC
>JAQGNY010000016.1 GCA_028293825.1 Verrucomicrobiaceae bacterium | reverse complement strand
AAAGCCGTGCTGGAACGCTTTCAATTGCGCGCGCCGTTCGCCGGTGTAGTGGCGGAAATCAATGGCGAAATCGGCGAGTACGTGACGCCGTCGCCACCGGGTGTGGCCACGCCGCCGGCGGTCGATTTAATCGACACCTCGTGCCTGTATGCAACCGCGCCGATCGATGAAGTCGACGCCGCCGCTCTGAAGCTCGGCATGCCGGTGAAAATTACGCTCGATGCATTTCGCGGTCGCGAATTCGCCGGCAAATTAACGCGCATCGCGCCATATGTATTGGATTTGGAAAAACAGGCGCGTACGGTCGATGTCGATGTGCGTTTCGATCAGGTGCCTGGCGATGTCTCGCTACTGATCGGTTACAGCGCCGATGTCACTATCGTGCTGAATAATTTGCCGCGCGTGCTGCGCGTGCCGACCGAAGCGCTGTTCAATAACAATCAGGTGTGGATGCTCGATGGCGATAGCAAGTTGCGCAAACGCGAATTGCAATTGGGCATCGGTAATTTTACGTTCACCGAGGTGCGCAGCGGTTTGAAAGAGGGCGACGCGGTAGTTCGCAGTCCCGATCAACCGGGCCTGCTCGATGGCGCACACGCCACTGTAAAAGCTGAGTAAACGCGCATGAATAATGAAGCGTTGGCGGACGGCACGGCAGTTATCGAATTGCAAAATATCGAAAAAACCTTTCAGCTCGGCGATCAAACCGTGCATGCGCTCGACGGCGTCAACTTGCGCGTGATGAAAGGTGAATATGTATCAGTGATGGGACCGTCCGGCTCCGGTAAATCGACGATGCTGAATATGCTCGGTTTACTCGATAAACCCGATCGCGGCAATTATCGGCTCGCCGGTCACGAAACCACAACGATGGACGAAGAGCAGCGCGCGCGTTGGCGTCGTGAGCAAATCGGTTTTGTATTTCAATCGTTTCATCTGGTGCCGCGTTTAACCGCGCAAGAAAATATCGAATTGCCGATGCTGCTCGAAGGTCTCGCGCCGCGCGAGCGTCACAACAAAGCGAGCGATGTAATGGCGCGGTTGGGTCTATCCGATCGCGGTAAACATTTACCCAATCAATTATCCGGCGGCCAACGCCAACGCGTGGCAATTGCACGCGCGATTGTGATGCGCCCGGCGTTGCTGCTCGCCGATGAACCAACCGGCAATTTGGACAGCCGCTCCGGCACCGACGTGATCGAATTGCTCGAAGAATTAAATCGCACCGGCATTACTTTGGTGGTGGTAACGCACGACGCACAACTCGGCGAGCGCGCGCGTCGCCATGTACGTATGGTCGACGGTCGCGTAGCGGCAGAATAATTCGCTGCGAATTTTTTAATTTTTTTTAAAAATTAATCGGTGTTGTCGCAATCACTTTCAAAATGACATCGCGAAAAAAATACAGGGTCATTGCTTTTTAGTTTTACGCCAATGTTGGATTTATTCGTTTCGTTTTTTAAAGGCATTTATACCGCATATGCGTCCAATGGATTTGTTGCAGTTCAGCACGCAAACATTATTGCGCCAGCGTTTTCGCGGCCTGATGATTTTGATCGCGATGGGCTTGGGCGTCGCGGCAGTAATGATTCTGACCGCGCTCGGCCAGGGTGCACGCGGTTATGTGATGAACGAGTTCGCTGCAATCGGCACCAATGTACTGGCGATGTTCCCGGGCCGGCAGGAAACCACCGGCGGTATGCCTCCACCGATGGGAGCGGCGGCGCGCGATATCACCATCGACGAAGCCTTTTTATTGCAGCGCCGCGTTTCTTCGATCACTGCAGTTGCACCGCTCATCGTCGGCAGCGCGCGCGTGGGTTACGCCGAACGTGCGCGCGAAGTATCGGTACTGGGTACCAGCGCGCTATTTTTTAAAATCCGCCATCTTACTGTCGGGCAGGGCAATGCTTTACCGGACGGTGATTTTCGCGTGGCCAGTGGCGAAGCGGTTATCGGCGAAAAACTCAAACGCGAATTATTCGAAGCAAAGCCTGCGATCGGCGAATTTTTGCGGATCGGCGATTCGCGTTTTCGAGTGGTTGGTATTTTGACTGGACGCGGCGATGCGATGGGCATGGATTTAAGCGACGCGGTAATTATTCCGGTGGCGGCATCGCAGCGTTTATTTAATGCAGCGGGTTTATTTCGCGTGCTGATCGAATTGCGCGAAGGCACGTCGGCGCCAGATGCCATTAAACGCATCGAGGCGGCAATGCAGGATTTCCATCAGGGCGAACTCGATGTCACTGTCATCAGTCCCGATTCGATGCGCGCGACGTTCGATGGAATTTTAATCGCGATGACGTTGGCGGTGAGTGCCATCGGCGCGATCAGTTTATTTGTCGCCGGCATTTTAATTATGAATGTGATGTTGATTACGGTCAGTCAGCGCACGCGCGAAATCGGTTTGTTGAAAGCATTGGGCGCGTCATCGACCGATATCATGCGTATCTTTTTAACCGAGGCGATGCTGCTCACCGGCATGGGTGCGTTGGTTGGTGTGTTGTTTGGTTTTGCGGTGGTGAAAACCGCGCGCGCATTTATTCCGACGGTGCCGTTCGATGCGCCCGGTTGGGCGATTACCGCGGCGGTAATTACTGCGTTGTTAACCGGTTTGGGGTTTTCGTGGTTGCCGGCGCGGCGCGCGAGTCTGCTACAACCGGTCGATGCGTTGCAGAAGCCGTGAGTATTTTTTCAACGAAAAAATTAAATACTATTTTCTTCATTGTCGTTCTCTCTAGTTGGTTCAATACACGTCAATTAATAGGTGTGCGCTATGCGGTTAGCCGATGGTTTTTTCTGGGTGGCGCGCTCGGTGCTGTCGCAGCGTCAGCGCAGCATTCTCACCGCACTCGGCATTGCGATCGGCATCGCCGCCGTATCGCTGTTGACCTCGGTCGGCGAAGGTTTGCGCGTTTATTTGCTCAATCAATTTTCAAGTTTCGGCACGCGGCTGATTACGGTGACGCCGGGCAAAGTGTCGACACAGGGTATGGCGGGGATGTTAAAAACGGTGCGACCGCTGTCATTACGCGACGCCGAAGCCCTGCAGAATTTGCCGTACATTAATGCGTTAACACCGGTGATTACCGGCACGGTGAAAGTCGATGCCGGCGACCGTCAGCGCGATACCAGCGTGGCCGGGGTCGGGCCGCAGTTGCCGATTGCGTGGAATATGCGCGTCGCGCTCGGTCGTTTCCTACCGCAGGACGACGGTATCGAGCGACCGTATGTGGTGCTCGGCCATAAAGTGCGCACCGAATTATTCGGTGATCGCAATCCGCTCGGTGCATTGGTGCGTGTCGGCGGCAGTCGGTTTCGGGTGATCGGTGTGATGGAATCGAAGGGGCAAATGCTTGGCTTCGATCTCGACGACATCGTCTACATTCCGGTCAATCGCGGTTTGCAATTGATGAATCGTGAAGGGCTCGGTGAAATTGATATTGCGTTTAGCGAACAAACCACCAGCGCGGAGATGGCGAAGCGCGTAAAGCGCGTGATGATTGGTTTGCACGGCGAAGAAGATTTCACGCTGTTCACGCAGGAAGACATGCTCGCCAGTCTCGATCGAATTCTGCGGTTTATTACGCTGGCGATTGCAGGGCTCGGCGGAATTTCGCTGATCACCGGCGGTGTCGGTGTGGCGACGATTATGACCACGGCGTTGCGCGAACGTATGTCGGAAATCGGTTTGCTGCGAGCGCTCGGCGCCACACGCGAACAAACCTTATTATTGTTTCTCGGCGAAGCGATTGTGCTTGCCAGTATCGGTGGCATCAGCGGCATTTTAATTATCGTGATTTTGGTCGGTGTGGGAAGACTTGCGGTCGATGGTCTGCCGGTGGCGCTGGAGCCGTTTTATTTATTGATGGCGTTTTTATTATCGACAGCGGTGGGATTGATCGCCGGAATTATGCCGGCGTGGCGCGCATCGAAACTCGATCCGATTGAAGCATTGCGGCAGGAGTAATAGTGTTGTTGTTAACTATGACTTTTCCGCTGCTCGAGTTTTTACTAATCGGAATGGTCTTGTTTTTTTGCCCTGCCACAAATTTTATTTAAGTGGCCGGTGCTATTAGCCATCTATTCAAATCATAAATGTCTTGTGGATTAAGGATGCCTGCTTGTTGTTTAAGCCGTAGGGTATCCAGCACATAATCATAACGTGAATTTGCATAGTCGCGTTGAGCCGCGTAATAGCTTTGTTCGAGTTGAGAAAGGTCGACAATATTATGCGTGCCTACCTTGTAACCCTCCGTAGCAACCTCAAACGCACTTTTCGCCGAAACGATAAATTGTGCTCGTGCCTTAATTTGTCTGACATCAAGGCTTGCTGCAATAAATTGAGCGCGCGCTTCCTGGATGGTACTTCGTACTTTATCGACATTCTGCGCTTCGGCGGTGTGAAATTGCTCGTTCGCTTGGTGCTGCACAGAGTTAATGTAGCCACCACTATAAATGGGAATACTCACTTGTACGGTAGCCGACTGTGCAACAGAATCGGTGTTGGGCGGAACACTGAATAGCGAGAGTGGTTGGGATGACTGGGAGCCTTCTATGTGATCTTTTTCGTAGCTAAAAGTGGCATTCACTTTAGGCACATTTTCGTAACTTTTAGCGGCCGCGTTTAGCTGCGCCGCCGCAGCTGCAAATCGCTTTGCCTGCAGAGCTGAGTTATTTTTTAAGGCAAATTGCACCCACGCGGCGCTATCATTGGGCTCGGGGTCGGACACCGGAAAATTTGAACTCAGCGGCCACAAATCGGTATGAACGCTACCTGTAATCGCATTTAATATCTCGTACGCGATGGCCAGATTGCCTTCATCTTCTACTCGCGTGGCGATACTCGCATCGTAAATTGCTCGCGCCTCTTGTGCATCTGTAATTGCGACTAAGCCTACGTCCAGTTTTTGTTCGCTTTGATCGCGCTGCTGTTTATCGGCAAGCTCACGAGCTGTCGATGTATGCAAATTCTCAATAGCGCGTAGCACCGAAAAATAAGCAGTCGCCGTGCGCATGATTAAATCTTGTTGATCAGAAGAGAACTGCGCCTTGGCTTGCTCACTCAACAATTTGTTCGATCTAAAGTAAAACCAGGCAGGCACGTCAATAATCTTTTGGGACAACGTAACAGTCCAATTGCGGTCAGTTGTATTGGTACGCGTTTCAACTTGTCCTTGTATCAACTTAAAAGCAGGACTTATACCGCTGATACTTTGAGCAGTTTTATCACTGCGGTGACGTCCATAATCAGCCACTACGCCAATTTGTGGGAGTAGCTGTGCGTGCGCCTGGATTTCATTTTCCTGATCGGCTTTATAAGTTGCTTCGGCAATTTTTAATTTTGCATCTTTACTTAACGCTTCCAGGTATATATCGCGCAAAGAATCAGCATAGCTATAAGATGGCATTACGAACGATATCAATCCACCGAACAATATCAGCAATAAATAAAGATTCACGAAAATCCCTTAAAAATTACTTTTAATACATGTTATGCGGGACACAATAGCTTGGTCTGTTTGAAAGAATTTTTAACCATCGGTACTCATTTTATTTTTAGTTTTGATTTTCCTCATTTCAGAGGATTGAAAATGGGGACTAGCCCTCAAATATGATTTTTCTTTAGTTATTTCTCAATCATTGATAATCAATTAGCTCTTCGATAGGGTTGGACTATCGATCGTCAGCGTGCTGCTAATATCGAAATGATTAATACGTGATGCTATCCGATGAAGCGCCGGATAAAGCTATCGACTTCAATTGTTATCGTCCTTCTATCAGGTTTCCGACGGCAATCAAGCCCAACAATATTAATTTGCGCGGCAAGACCGACGATCAAACCTATTAGGAGCAACGGTAGGAAACCGCCCCATTCGACTTCAAAGTGACGCACGGCGGATTGATAACTGCGCCGCAGTGTCATCACGATTGGCAGCACCTACGTAGTCATCGATCTCATTCTTGCAGTATCTCCGGCAGTCAATTGAAAGCAGCGTTTAGGTTGCCACTTTTGGTGTAGCCTGCGCCTGTCATTCGCCTACGGACACCAATTGATATGCTGAAAAAACGCATCGATGTATTTGGCTGGCGCAGCGCCGGAATTGATCACGAACGAGTGCTTATACATAGCAGTGGCG
>JAQGNY010000052.1 GCA_028293825.1 Verrucomicrobiaceae bacterium | reverse complement strand
AGCAAATTGACGAAGAAGTCGTTGGTCAGCACCTCGGGCCGTCTGGTCAACACACCGTGCTGGGTCTTGCCGGTATTGATATTCAACGCGCGCAGGCCGCCGATCAGCACCGTCATTTCCGGCGCGGTCAATGTCAGTTGTTGCGCGCGATCAAGCAGCAACACCTCACCCGGCTTCGAGCTGCCGCCCTTAGCGGAATCGCTCTTTCTGTAGTTACGAAACGCGTCGGCCTGCGGTTCGAGCGCGGCGAAAGATGCCACGTCGGTCTGTTCGAGCGAGGCATCGGCGCGCCCTGCTGTGAACGGAATCGTCACGGCGTTGCCCGCACTCTGCGCAGCCGTCTCGACAGCGGCGTTGCCGGCCAACACGATCAAATCGGCCAGCGAGACCTTCTTGCCGCCAGAGGCGCTGTTATTGAATTCGCTCTGAATGCCTTCGAGCGCGCTCAACACGTTCGCCAGTTCGGCCGGCTGATTCACTTCCCAATCCTTCTGCGGTGCCAGACGAATGCGCGCGCCGTTGACGCCGCCGCGCAGGTCCGAACCGCGGAACGTCGACGCCGCTGCCCACGCGGCAAATACCAGTTGCGACACCGACAAGCCCGAGGCCAGCACTTTTGCTTTCAGCGCCGCGACATCGTTTGCATCGACCAACGGATGATTTACCGCCGGGATCGGGTCCTGCCACACCAGCACTTCGGCCGGGACTTCCGGGCCGAGGTAGCGCGAGCGCGGCCCCATATCGCGGTGCGTCAGCTTGAACCAGGCGCGGGCGAAAGCCTCTGCAAACTGGTCTGGATGCTCCAAGAAGCGCCGCGAAATTTTTTCGTAGGCCGGATCAAAGCGCAGCGCGAGGTCCGTCGTCAGCATCGACGGCGCAATGCGTTTTGACTTGTCGTGCGCATGCGGCACTGTGCCGGCGCCCGCACCATTTTTCGGCTGCCATTGATGCGCGCCAGCCGGGCTCTTGGTCAGCTCCCACTCGAAGCCAAACAGGTTTTCGAAGAAGTCATTACTCCACTGCGTCGGCGTGGTGGTCCAGGTGACTTCGAGGCCGCTGGTAATCGCATCGCCCGCGATACCGGTGCCGTGCGTGCTATGCCAGCCAAGCCCCTGCTCGACGATATCGCCGCCCTCCGGATTGGAGCCAACCAGCGATGCATCGCCAGCACCGTGCGTCTTGCCGAAAGTGTGGCCGCCAGCAATCAGCGCGACCGTTTCTTCGTCGTCCATCGCCATGCGCGCGAAGGTTTCGCGGATATCGCGCGCCGAAGCGAGTGGATCGGGGGTACCGTTCGGCCCTTCCGGGTTGACGTAGATCAGGCCCATCTGCACCGCGCCGAGCGGATTTTCCAGCTCGCGGTCGCCGGAGTAACGCTTGTCGCCGCCGAGCCAGTCGGTCTCGGTGCCCCAGTAGACATCGTGATCCGGTTCCCACACATCCTCGCGGCCGCCGGCATAGCCGAAGGTTTTGAATCCCATCGACTCCAGCGCGACATTGCCGGTGAGGATGATCAGGTCGGCCCAGGAAATCTTGCAGCCGTATTTTTGTTTGATCGGCCAAATCAACCGGCGCGCTTTATCGAGACTGACGTTGTCGGGCCAGCTGTTGAGCGGTGCAAAACGCTGCTGGCCACGGCGCGCGCCGCCACGGCCATCGCCGATGCGATACGTGCCGGCGCTGTGCCACGCCATGCGAATAAACAATGGGCCGTAGTGACCGAAATCGGCCGGCCACCAGTCCTGCGAATCGGTCATTAGCGCGCGCAGATCGGCTTTCACCGCTTGCAGATCGAGGCTCTTAAACTCTTTTGCGTAGTTAAAACCCGTGCCCATCGGATCGGATTTGGATGAATGCGAACTCAGCAGTTCCAGCGGCAATTGTTCCGGCCACCAATCGCGGTTGGTGCGGCCACGGCTGGCCGCGTGGGGAAATGGACATTTCGATTCGCTGCTCTCATTACTGGGGGTGTCATTACTCATGAGATGGCTCCTTGGATAAATCTCGTTATGCGGCTTTTTATAAGACCAAACTGATGTTTATAAGACCAAGCTGCCGCTTAGAAACCGCTTAGCGTTGATCTACTTGCGACCGAGCATACAACTCGGCATTTACAGGGATAAGAATTACGGATGAACAATACCTATCCACTTAGCGTGTCGATTGTTTGTTGCGTTCAGCCTTGAGCGCCGGTCAGGCATCGCCATCCTGCGCCGCAGTGCTCGGACTAGCCAATTGCCATTTCTAATAGCGGCGATTTATTTTGAGAATCGGTGCGCGCTGTTAAGGCTGCCGGCTACTAAAAAAAACACCTACGGGTAGATAGCGCCACGCATCGCATTCATGGATAAAACTTCAACAATCCGGCCCGGCATTAGCCGCTCAGATAATGGGCAACCGGGCGAACTTCCGGCCTATTACCTCTCTTTAGTGATCCAACTCAGCGGTTTAGTGTCCCAACCCGCCTGTTTTCCGGCAGAATTGCGCCCTCGCGATTGGCTTGCAGCAAGCGAAAGCCTTCGTTACCGCATCGAAAGCGCCCGCGCATGCATTCACCGGAGTTATTTATGGCTTTAGCAACATCGTTATCGCGGGTCCGCCGCAGCGGGTTTTTGTTGTTGCTCGCATGCCTGTGGCTGGGCGCCGGTGGCGCAGTGGCGCAAGACACGCCGCCGCCGACACTCGATGCCATGCGCGCCGAGCTCAACCGAATTGACAAGCATCTAGCCGACGCAGATGCCGACACGCTGGCGCGCGCGCGCCAATCCGCGATGACGTTTCAGGTCCAGGCCGACGCATTGGCTACTTCGTTGGAGCCGGAGCTGTCCAGTTTGGATGCGCGCATCGTCGAGCTCGGGGCCGCGCCCGAGGACCCGGCGCAGGAAGCCGCCGAGGTGCGTAAGCGCCGCGCCGACCTGACCGCGCGCCGCAATGACGTCGATGCGCAGATTCGGCAGGCGCGCCTGCTCGCGGTCGAAGCCAGCCAGGTCGCCGATCGCGTCGCCCAGCTCCGTCGCAACCGCTTTGAGGTCGAGCTGTTTCAACGCACCGCAGCACCGTATTCGGCCGAGTTCTGGACCTCGCTGGCGTCGAGCTGGCCCAGCGACAGCGCCAGCTGGGACGCGCTGCTCGCCGATGGTGGCAACGCGTGGGCCACGGCTACCGCTGTTGGCGCGCGCGGTCGTTTCTGGCTGCTGACGATTATCGGTCTGGTGGTGTTGGGCGCCGGGCGCTGGGCCGGCGAGCGCTTCATTCGCTACAAAACGACGATGACGATTCCGTCCGGTCAGTTGCGACGCTCTGCTCTCGCGTTCGGCATCGCGGCGCTATTTACGGCGTCAACCTGGATCTGCGCACGACTTGTTTATGAAGGTTTCGCTGGCGCTAATGCGCTGACCGAACAGTTGGTTGTGCTGAGCCAACACGCCATCGGCCTGCTCAGTTTTTCGGCGTTGGTGGCTGGTCTTGGCCGCGCGCTGCTGTCGAGACAGAACCCGTCGTGGCGGCTGGCGCCGGTATCCGATGAGATCGCCAGCGCGCTACGTTTTGCCCCGACATTGCTGGCCGTAGCGATATTCTTCTCGGCGCTAATTGAATTCACCACCGACTTGATCCGCGGCAGTCTGCCGCTGTCGGTCGCCACCAACACGGCAGGCACACTGCTGCTGAGCGCGGTGCTGCTCTATGCACTGGTGCGCATTCGTCGCGCCAGTCGCAAAGTGGACGCGACCGACCCGGAACGCCGCAACGAACGCCGCGAATTAGGTCTGAATATCGGCGTCACCCTCGGCTGGCTGGCGCTGGCGGTGTGTTTGGTGGGGTTGATCACGGGCTATATCGCGCTGGCGAGTTTCGTCGCCAAGCAAGCCGTTTGGGCATTAGTGGTGGTGTCATTGCTATTCCTGCTGCTGCAGCTGTGCGACCACTTTCTGACCACGGCACTGGCTGCAGACGGTCTCGCCGGGCGCGCGCTCGGAGCGCATTTCGGGCTGGCATCGCGCCGGCTTGACCAAGCCGCGGTGCTGCTGTCGGCGGCATTTCGCATAATCCTGGTGCTGGTGGCGGTGTCTGCTCTGATCGGTGCGGACGGCGTCGGCCCTGGCGATTTGCTGACCCAAATGCAGCGCGCGTTAGGCAGCGGTATTGCCATTGGGGAGTTGAGTATCAGCCCCGGCGTGGTGGTACGCGCACTGCTGGTGTTGATTGTCGCAAGCTTCCTGTTTCGACTGCTGAAGACCTGGTTTTCGGACAAATACCTGCCGACCACGGAGCTTGAACCCGGCATGCAGGTGTCGTTGACGAGCCTGGTGGGCTACGCCGGCGTCATCATCGCCATCGCCATGGCGCTGTCGGCGGTTGGGGTCGGTCTGGAGAAAGTGACGTGGATTGCCAGCGCGCTGTCGGTGGGCATCGGCTTCGGCCTGCAAGCCATCGTGCAGAACTTCGTGTCGGGCCTGATTCTGTTAATCGAGCGCCCGGTCAAGGTGGGAGACTGGGTGGTGGTAGGCGATGCCGAAGGCGATGTGCGCCGGATCAACGTGCGCACCACCGAAATTCGCACTGGCGATCGCGTCACTATCCTGGTGCCGAACTCCGAATTGATTACGAAGGTCGTTCGCAACCGCACCAATCCGATTGCGGAAGGACTGGTAAAGCTGCTGGTGCCGATGCCGTTGAACACCGACGCGGCGCTCCTGAAAGCGACCCTGCTGGAACTGCTGGCAGCCCACTCCGAAGTGCTGAAAGACCCGGCGCCATCGGTATTTCTGGATGATGTCAGCGGCGGGCGCATGCTGTTCAACGCCACCGCCTTCGTCAGCAGCCCGCGCCTGGCTTACGCGGTGCGCAGCGATATCATGTTCGAATTGCTGCGCCGGCTGCAGGATGCAAAAATCCCGCTGTACGAGCCTTCCAGCAGCGCGTCTAAACCCGGTGTATCGCCCTAGCCGCCCATACTCAACATCACCACCTAACCATCACAAGCCACACTTAACCATCAGGATTACACGCTGTGTTAGTTGCATCCAATATCACCATGCAGTTCGGCGCCAAGCCGTTGTTCGAAAATGTCTCGGTTAAATTTGGCGACGGCAATCGCTACGGCCTGATTGGCGCCAATGGCGCGGGTAAATCGACGTTTATGAAAATTCTGGCCGGTGAGCTGGAAACGTCGGCCGGCAATGTATCGCTCGATAGCGGCGAGCGCATGGTGTTTCTGCGCCAGGATCAGTTCGGTTACGAAGACCAGCGCGTGCTTGACGTGGTGATGATGGGCCACGAGCAGATGTGGGCCTGCATGAGCGAGAAGGACGCGATTTACGCGAATCTCGAAGCCACCGAAGCCGATTACATGCACGCCGCCGAGCTCGAGGAAAAGTTTGCCGAGTACGATGGTTACACCGCCGAATCGCGCGCCGGCGAATTGTTGATGGGCGTCGGCATTCCGATTGAGCAGCACAACGGGCCGATGCGCGAAGTCGCGCCGGGCTGGAAGCTGCGCGTGCTGCTGTGTCAGGCGCTGTTCGCCAATCCGAATATTCTGTTGCTCGACGAACCGACCAACAACCTCGACATCAATACGATTCGCTGGCTCGAAAATGTGCTCAACGACCGCGAAAGCACGATGATCATCATTTCCCACGACCGGCACTTTTTGAATCAGGTCTGCACGCACATGGCCGACCTCGATTACGGCCGCATCCAGATTTACCCGGGCAATTACGACGACTACATGGAAGCCTCGATCACCGCGCGCAATCGCCTGCTGACCGCCAACGCCAAGGCGAAAGAAAAAGTCGCCGATTTGCAGGAATTCGTGCGCCGCTTCTCCGCCAATAAATCGAAAGCGCGGCAGGCCACCTCGCGCGCCAAACTGATCGAAAAAATCAAAGTCGAGGATATGAAACCGTCGTCGCGGCAATATCCGTGGATGCGTTTCGAGTACGACGACAAGGACAAACTGCACCGTCTGGCGCTAACCCTCGAGCATTTAACGTTCGGCTACGACAGCGCAACGCCAATCATTAAAAACTTTTCCGCCAGCATCGATGCCGGCGAGAAAATCGCCATTATCGGTGAGAACGGCGTCGGCAAAACTACGCTATTGCGCTTGCTCGCCACCGCAGCGCTCGATGGTTTAACACCACAGAAAGGCGACGTGAAATGGGCGGAAAAAGCCAAGGTCGGTTACTTCGGCCAGGACCATAGCGCTGATTTTGCCGAGGACACCAACCTCACCGAATGGATCTGGCAATGGGTGCGCGAAGGCGGCTTCGATGGTGCCGATGTCGAAACGCTGGTGCGCGGCACGCTCGGCCGTCTGCTGTTCTCCGGCGATGATGTAAAAAAATCGGTGAAGGTTATTTCCGGCGGCGAACAGGGCCGTATGTTGTTCGGCAAGCTGATGCTGCTGCGCCGCAACGTGTTATTGCTGGACGAGCCGACCAACCATCTCGATATGGAATCGATCGAATCGCTGAACGGCGCGGTCGAAAAATTCCCCGGCACCGTCATCTTCGTCTCGCACGACCGCGAATTTGTATCGTCGCTGGCGACGCGCATTATCGATATGAAAACCGACCGCACCATCGTCGACTACCGTGGCAGCTATGAGGAGTATTTGAGCAGCCAGGGGATTGAATGAGGTTTCATTCAACTAACACAGACGCGCAAACCGAATAAATTGGTTGAGGATTTATCGGTTTGTGCCGATTGGTTGGTTGTAAGCCTTTCGCAATTATCTCTGCAACGAAATATCGCCACCGCTAAAACCGAGCCGATTCGCGTCCGCTCAGTCACCGCAGTGGGTAATGATCACTTCATACCGCCCTGTTCGACCGTTGCAATGCCAGCGACGCAGCGAACACCACCAACCCGCCAATCGACAACAGCGCGCCGACCCAGCCGAGCGAAGTCCAGCCCCAGCCAGCGATGATGGCCAAACCACCGAGCCAGGCGCCGAGCGCGTTGGCGAAATTGAATGCCGAGTGGTTCAGCGCCGCCGCCAAGGTCTGCGCATCGCCGGCCACATCCATCAACCGAATCTGCAAAGCTGGCCCGAGCGATACCAGCGTGCCGAGCAGGAATACACCGAGCATTGCCGTCGGCACGAACTGCGCGAGCGTACCGAAGCTGGCCAGCAACACCGCCGAATACACGAGTGCGCCGCCAATGGTCGGCATCAGCGCGCGGTCGGCCAAACGCGCGCCGATCAAATTGCCAACGACACCGCCGCAACCGAACAGCGCCAGCACCAGCGGCAACTCGGCGATGGTGAGGCCGCTGACTTCGATCAGCGTTGGTTTGATATAGCTGTAGACGCAGAACATACCGCCGAAACCAATGCCCGCAATCGCCAGCGTCAACCACACTTGCGGACGCGCCAGCGCACCCAGCTCACGCATCGGACTGGCATCCGCGTGGACCGGCAGATCGGGCACGCCGTAGCAAATCAGTAGCGACGCGAGCAGCGCAATACTACCGACCAACACGAACGCCGCGCGCCAGCCGAACTGTTGTCCGAGCCAAGCGGCCAGCGGCACCCCCAGCAGCATCGCCGTGGTCAAACCGAGCATCACGAAACCGACCGCGCGGGCGCGCTGGTTCGGTGGCGCTAACGCAGCGGCCACCAGCGCCGCGACCCCGAAGTAAGTGCCATGCGGCAGCCCAGACGCGAACCGCATCATGCCGACCACGAAATACCCCGGCACCAGCGCGGTCGCAAAATTGGCGAGCGCATAAAACCCCATCAACGCAATCAGCAATGCGCGGCGCGGCCAACGGGCGGCGAGCACCGCCAGCACCGGCGCGCCGATCACGACACCGAGCGCGTAGGCGCTGATCAAGTGACCGGCCTCGGGGATGGTGACGCCGACATCGCGCGCCACCTCCGGCAGCAGGCCCATGATCACGAACTCGCCGGTGCCGATGGAGAAGCCACCGACGCCGAGCGCCAGCACCGCGCGCAAATAATGAGCAGAATGCGCGCGCGTGGGTGAATCGGAGCGGCTCGAAGTGTCACTGCGCGCCGCTTCAATTTGCCCGGCTTGCAAAGGGTCTGACATAACAATCCTTACGTGAGTGACGCCACTGTGAAGCGAGCGCGGAGATGGCGCGGCTGCTCAATCTCGTCGGCAATCGCCACCGCCAGATCAGCGACCGAGATTCCGGCGGGCCGGTCGCCGGCCAGTAATAAGTTTTCACCGCCGACACGGTACACACCGCTGCGCTCGCCCGCCGCGAGCAATGCCGGCGGGCTCAGGAAAGTCCAATCCAACGCCGTATTGCCGCGCAATGCGGTGAGTGCATCGCGGGCCGCGTGTACACCCGGAATAACATTGGCCGGAATATGGTCGGCGAAATTCGGCGTATCGACCAACTGCACACCCGGCGCGACAAACAGACTGCCGGCGCCGCCGACGACCAACAGACGCTTGACGCCACTGGCCTCCACACCACGTCCGATCGTGGCACTGCCGCGCAGGAAATTGTCGTAGAGCGCGGTGTCGTTCCAGCCGGGATTGAAGGCCGAAACGACGGCATCGTGACCACGCACCGCTGCGGCAACGGACTCGGCGTTATACGCGTCGGCAACGACTGTCGACAAGCCGGGACGGGCGCCGAGTTTCGCGGGATCGCGCACTAACGCGGTCACTTCATGGTGGCGTTGCAGCAGCTCCGCTAGTACTGCGGTGCCGACAAATCCAGTGGCGCCGATCAGGGCAATTTTCATAAGTCTCTCCAAATGACGTGAGGTGGTAATGGGAAATGGTGACAACGAACAAGAAGTGCGGAATTAGCCTATAAACAGGGGCAAAATCGATACCACTTTGTCGCCAACGGCACGACCAATGCGGTGAGTCGTGTGCGAAGTTCATATCGCGCGACGCCTCGCGAGCGAGAATTGCCAATCGGACGCCGAGATCAATCGGCCTGCGGATCGGCCCCCGTATCAAGCGGATAGCCCGCGTCCCGCCAGCCTTTCATCCCACCATCCAGCGCAATGGCGCGTTGAAACCCCATCTCGTGCAACGTCGCGGCGGCCAGCGTCGAGATGCGGCCGTACTCGCAAATCGTCAGTACGCGCTGGGTTGGATTGGGTAATTCTTCGTTGACACGCAGTTCGAGCTGACCGCGCGGCAACAGAAGTGCGCCGCGCACATGACCGCTCAAATACGCCTCGCGTTCACGCACGTCGAGTATCACCAGATCGCCGGGCTGCTCGTCGATCTGACGGCGCAACTCCGCCAGCGACATAAACGACACCGACGCGGCCGCTTCGGCCAGCATCTCGGCTATCGTTTTGCCGCCGCTCATATTGGTTCGCAGCGCTTCGGTCAAATGGGTCGGCATGCTCAGGTCGAGCGCGTGCATCATTGCCACGAAGTCATCGCGCTCGCGGCGCTGTAAGCGGGGATTTTCCACAATTTCGGCGCCGATAGTCGAATGGCCGCGCCCTTTGTAATCGTGCGCCGGATATACCAACAGCGCCGGGTCGAGCAGCAGTAACCGTTGAAACAAACTGTCGTACAGCGCGTTCGGATCGCCGGTGGGCAGGTCAGTACGGCCGGTGCCGCCGATCAACAAGGTATCGCCGGTAAATACACGGTCTTCGGCGATCAGACACATCGAATCGTTGGTGTGGCCGGGCGTGTACAACACGTTCAGGCGCAACTTGCCGACGACAATTAGCTCGCCGTGATCGACACGCATATCGACGCCCCGGTAACTGCTCTGTCGATGCATCACGGTTTTCAAGCCCAACTTTTCCGCCAGCAGGCGCAACGCCGAAAAGTGATCGGCATGGGTATGCGTATCGATGGCGTAGTGAATCCGCAGACCGTCGCGCGCAGCCAGTGCGAGGTAGCGATCAATCTGGCTGCTCTCGGGATCAATCAGCGCGGCCACGCAAGTGTCGGGACAGCCGATCAAATACGACTGACAGCCGCCGGTGGTGATTTGTTCGAAGATCATCGGCGCCTCGCCTATCGATTGCTCAGCGATCACCGGAACGCGCGGAAGTCGCTGCGGCGCTCAATGATTGGCTGATGGGAATGTCGCGACTGGGGATGAAGAAATTCCGCGCGTCCTGCACCGACTCTATCAGCTGCGCTGCGTAACTTGAAGCCTGTGTTGATGTAGCCGGCAAGCACATTGCGCCACTTGCGGCGGCGCCAGATTATTTTTTCCAAAAGTGCATCCCTCCTTCGCATCCGCTCCGTAAAGGGTGAACAGAAGCCGATTTAGCTTCGTCCACTTAATACACCAATAACTAATTCGCCAACTATCGGGCGGCAACTATCGGAAAGGAGATACAGGCATGAAAGGTCATATTCGACTGGGTTTATTGCTAAGCACGATCGCCGTTACAGCTTCCACGGGGCTGATGGCGTCCAGCCATCGCGAAGCACCTTTCATCACCAGCCTGCCGAAAGTGGATGCCAGCGATTTCTACATGTTTCGCAGTTACGAGGCGAATCGGTCCGCCTACGTCACGCTGATCGCGAACTACCTGCCACTTCAGGATGCATACGGCGGCCCCAACTACTTCACGCTCGATCCGAAAGCGCTGTATGAAATTCATGTCGATAACAACGGCAATGGCGTCGAAGATCTGACCTTCCAGTTTCGCTTTCAAACCAACCGTCAGGGCCTTGCGGTAATGGCCGGCACTAAATCGATACCGGTGCCGCTCAGCAATATCGGGCCGGTCAGCGCCACCGATACCAGCGCGCAGAATGTTGCAGAAACCTACACGCTCACGCTGGTGCGCGGCGACCGCCGGCATGGCACCGCAACGGCTGTGGTCGATGCCACCACTGGCGGCTCTAGTTTTACCAAACCGCTGGACAACATCGGCGCCAAATCGATTCCCGGCTACGCCGCGTACGCCAACACCTTCGTGCACACAATTACGATTCCCGGCTGCGACACACCGGGCAAAGTATTTGTCGGACAGCGCAAGGATGGCTTCGTCGTCAACCTCGGCGAAACATTCGACTTGGTGAATATCAAATACCCGGCCGAGGAACTGGCGCCCGGAGCCAATGCACGCTCGCTGGAGCCGAACACATTGGCCGACAAGAACGTGACCTCGCTGGCACTGGAAATCCCAACCGCCTGCCTGACCGCTGGCACCGAACCGGTCATTGGCGGCTGGACTACCGCCAGCATGCGGCAGGCGGCCATTCTCAACCCGGCGCCACAGAACGATAAGAGCGTGGCCAGTGTCGGCCCGATTCCACGCCCCACCGGCACCGAATTGCGCGGCGGCGCCTGGGTGCAGGTGTCGCGTCTCGGCGCACCGCTGGTCAACGAACTCGTTATCGGCTTGCCGGACAAGGATCGTTTCAACGGCTCGCAGCCGATCAACGATAAACAGTTTGCCGATTACGTAACCAATCCGTCGCTGCCGGTGCTGTTGCAAGCATTATTCGGCGGTGCCGGTGTGAAAGCGCCAAACGTGTACCCGCGTACCGATCTGGTAGCGGCGTTTCTGACCGGCGTGGATGGACTGAATAAACCGGCCAATGTGGTCGCTTCCGAAGAGCTGCGCCTGAACACCAGCACCGACATCACGCCGGTGGGATCGCAGCAGGATCTCGGCGTATTGGCGGGCGATAAAGCGGGCTTTCCGAACGGTCGTCGCCCGATTGACGACGTAGTCGATATCGAATTGCGTGTCGCCATGGGTGTGCTTCTGTCGCCATTCGATGGCAGTGCGCAAGACCCGGACCCCGCATCCAGCGGCTCGCGTCAATTGCACTTTACCGATGGCGCTCTGCCCAACCCGGCCGACTACCTGCAAGTGTTCCCGTACCTGAACACGCCTGTCGGCGGCTCGCCCAACGGCGTATCGGATTGAGGACGCGGCCATGACGATGAAAAACGTATTACTTAAAACTGGAGCGCTCGCTGCCTGCGCGCTGTTACTGCACGCCTGCGGTGGCGACGGCGGGTCGCACCACTCGCCCCCTCCCGCTGCGGCTACAACGCAGACCTACGACACTGCGCAGGTGCAGAAACTGACTGAAACGAGTTCGGAGACAGCCGACCCCATCCAAGTTAATGACGGCAAAGCGACACTGGGTGACGACGACACCAACCCACCAGCCACTGTAAACGCGCAGTAGAACTGGCTATGCACCATAGTCAGCGAATGGCACGACCGAACTTGCGCGGCAATCACTCGCCGCGTCGGTTTTTTGTACTGGCACTTCTCGTTCAGATCGGTCTTTTTCAGAGCAGCAATGCCGCTGCAAAAGCCTATGAGCCCAGCGATGATCGCCAGATATTGGCGACCATTCCGGCGGGCGCTCGCCATACCGAATTATCCGCGCGCGATCTGGCCCGTACACGCATCGACGTGGCGTTGCCGCTGGCTCACTTCTACATAAAACAGGCGCGCAGCAGCGGCGATTTGCGCTTTCTGGGTTACGCCGAAGCGGTGCTGGAGCCGTGGTTGAGCGGACCGAATATGTCCGCCGATGCGCTGGTACTGCACGCGACCGTGCTGCAAAGCCGGCATGATTTCACCCCCGCATTAGCTGTCATCGATCAAGCGCTGAAACTGCGTCGCGACGATGCGCAAGCGCTACTAACCCGCGCCACCATTCTGCGTGTGCTCGGCCGTTACGACGAAGCGCTCGCCAGTTGCGAGCAACTGAGCCAACGCGCCGCCAGCGAAGTCACCGAACTGTGCACGCAAAGTCTGCATGGTTTAACCGGCGACCTGCCGGCGGCCTATGCGCGCATCAGCCAGTTGTCGTCACAGGGGATGCCGGCAGCAGAGCGCGCCTGGCGCGATTCCGAATTGGGCGAAATGGCGTTGCGCCTGGGCCGCGACGGCGACGCCGAGCACTGGTTTCAAAATGGACTGCGCGCGGCGCCCGACGACTTTTATCTGAAGGCTGCGTATGCCGATTTATTGCTGCACAGTCAGCGTGCACGCGAAGTGCTGACATTGCTGAAAGGGCAAGACAGCATCGAACCCTTGTTACTGCGCATCGCCATCGCCCAGAAGCAACTACGCGACCCGGGATTGGACGCCAGTCGCGCACGTCTGACTGCTGCGTTTGCGGCAGAGGAGCAACGCGGCGAAGGCATTCATCGGCGCGAACAGGCGCGTTTTTTACTGGAAGTACAGGAGCAACCGCGCGTCGCATTGCAGGTCGCGCTTATCAACTGGCAGGTGCAACACGAAAACGACGATGTGCTGGTATTGCTACACGCCGCGCAGGCGGCCGGGGCAATAACACAGGCGCAATCGGCGCTCGATTTTGTGCGGGCGAATAATTTGCAGGACGTGCGTATCGAGGCGATTACCTCGCGCCTTACCGGCGTCACTGCCCATCCCACCGCGACGGCGCTGACCACTAAAAATGCGCCGACTAACATGGCGGATTCGCTGTGATGACGCTTAAACAAATCGGCTTGGCACTGCTAACCATGCTGATGTTCAATAGCGCGCAGGCGCACATTGCCAGCAATGGGTTTCTCACGCTGAACGTCGAAGGCAAAACGATTTCCGGCACGCTTGAACTGGCTATTCGCGATGGCGAAATGGCAGTCGGCCTCGACGGCAATAACGACGGCCAAGTGAGCTGGGGCGAATTGCGCGCGCATCAAGCGGTGCTTGGCACTTATCTACAATCGCATTTGTTGATCGATACCGCCCAGCCCTGCGCGATCACGACTGACAGCGTAAAGGTCAACGAACGCGTGGACGGCAATTATTTATGGCTGCCGTTTACCGCCGTCTGCAACGAGCAACCCGACACGTTCCATATCGACTATCGATTGCTCGCCGATGTCGATCCATCGCATCGAGGACTGCTAACACTTACCGCGTGGGGCGCGACGCAAACGGCGGTGCTCGGCGGCAAACAGAGCACGCAAACCTTTGCCTTCGGCCAACCGACGCAATGGCGCACCTTCGTCGAGTATCTGAGCACCGGCATATGGCATATCTGGAGCGGTATCGATCACCTGCTATTTCTGTTGTCGCTGCTGCTGCCGGCCGTGTTGTTGCGTACCGGCAAACGCTGGCAACCGGTGCCGCTGGCGCGACCGGCATTTCTGAACATCCTCAAAGTGGTCACGGCATTCACGCTGGCGCACTCGATTACGCTGTCGCTGGCCGCATTCGATGTGATCCGGCTGCCGAGTCGGCTGACCGAATCGGTGATCGCGGCCTCGATCATCGTCGCCGCGCTAAACAATCTATTCCCCAAAGTCACCGAAGGCCGCTGGCGCATCGCGTTTCTATTCGGCCTATTGCACGGTTTCGGTTTTGCGTCGGTGCTGGCGGATATGGGGTTGCCATCCGGCGCGCGCTTGCTGTCGCTGGTGGCGTTCAATCTCGGTGTGGAAGTGGGGCAACTGGCGGTGGTGTTAGCCGTGATGCCGCTGGCTTACGTGCTGCGCGCGACGCGATTTTATCGCGCCGGCGTAATGCCATGGGGTTCGTCGGCTATCGCCGTGCTGGCAATGGTTTGGCTAGTGCAAAGGGCTGCGGGCTGAGGTTTGCTCACGCCAGTTCACTCTGTTTTCTCCGCTCATTTCAAAACATCTCAATGCTTGCGAAGCAAACGCTGAATCCATTTTTATACGGAATCGGTAGATCGATATTGCGCGTACGAAATGTCAGTGCGGCAGCAACATGGCGAGATTCAGCAGCAATTTGCTGGGAATACGCTCGCCTCTAATCAATATCAACGCGCCGGTTGGAGAGATGAAATCGCGATGACGAATACCGGGGCTCGCATACAAATAATCGCCCTGCCCGTAGGTGTTGCCGTCATGCGTGATGGTGCCTTCCAGAATCAGGCACTCCTCATCTTTCGAGTGCGGATGCGGCGGCACGCGTGCGCCCGCCTCGAGCCGCCATAGCGATGTCTGGGTGCCGCTTTCGATATCGAGATGCAGTGTTTTGATGCGAATGCCGGGCAGTATTTTCTTCCACTCTCCCTCTTCGGCACGCACGACTTCGGTCGCGCTGAGTTGCGCGGTTTCCATAACGCGCTCGCGCATACGGGCAGCTAATTCAGGCGGTGGCGAAACGGGTGAGACGGCATCGGCCAGCTTGGCAACGGTCGCCTCGTCGAGCACATCATCGGTCGCCGGTTTGTTTGGGCGCTTAGGCGGTTTCATCGTAAATCAGCGGGCGATAACGTCTTGCGCAGCGTGGCTGCGGCGCGGTTGATATGCGACTTGACGGTGCCCAATGGCAATTGCTTCACCTCTGCAATCTCTTGATGCGTTAAACCCTGAAAGAACGCCATCCGCATTAATTCGGATTGGATCGGGCTGAGCGAAGCGATGGCGATCTGCACCGCGCTGCCGCTTTCAAATTCTTGCCACGGCGAATGCGATTCCGCCACTTGCTCTACTGAATACGCAGTTATTGCCTCGGGCAGATGCACTTCGTAGCGATGTTGCCGCCGCTCGCGATAGCGATCCAGTGCTCGACTGCGCGCAATCACCATTATCCATTGCCAGGGATTACCGCGATTGCAATCGAACTGCTTGGCACTGCGCCAGATTTGATGGAACACATCGCACGTGACCTCTTCCGCATCGGCGGGCGCCGAGACAATGCGCAGCACCAAGCCATACACCTTCGACAACGTTAGATCGTACAGCTGTCCCAGTGCCGCTTGATCGCCGGCTTGAATACATTCCAGCAGAGGAAGCAATTCCGCGCCAGTTTGAGTCGCGCCCTGTGTGCGATTCTTGCTGCCGTTACAAACCTCGCCGCCGTGCCCGCCGGTTCCGGCGTTCGCTGCTATCGGGGCTCGCTTATTATAAAAAATCGCCATGCTTCCTGAACCCAATTTTCATGCAAACCCAAGCGGTCGCCCGCGAAAATCAGGGTACGGCCAAGATTGTCCGTGCAGAGGGATACGCACACGCGACGCGATTAGATGTTCTGAAAAGCGAGAATGCGAAAACTGATTTATCCGCGTCAGCGGACAACCACAGGTGCGTTATTTTTGACGTGGCTGCAAAGCACAATCGGCCCTGTGCGCGAAGCTGGCTTTTACTCCGCACAGGAATCGACGAAATGCGCCGGCCGATGATGCGTTTGTTTTTTTTGATTCAAGAATCAAGATGAACTGATGCGGTGTGTTTAGTTTGAAAATATGGACGGGGCCGTTGGCCAATTAGCCAGCGGACACATGAAGAAGCATCACGTTTTCACCGTACTTCTTTCTTGGGTACGCCAAGTGCGGACCCGTCAAAGCCGTTGCCTTACCTCGACCGTGACTTGTAAAGCATCTCCTCACCGCCCAACCAGCTTCTGCAATTGCTCGGGATAACGGGCGCCCTGCACCGACAGCTTGGCCACGGCGGTCTCGATGGTGGCGAGATCAGCCGCCGACAATTCAAGCTTCGCGGCGCCGACGTTTTCTTCCAGCCGATGCAGTTTGGTGGTGCCGGGAATCGGTACGATCCACGGTTTTTGTGCGAGTAACCACGCCAGCGCGATTTGCGCCGGCGTCGCCTGATGTTGAGTGGCGATATCGCGCAGCAGATCGACCACGGCCTGATTGGCCTTGCGCGCTTCCGGCGTAAAACGCGGGCCGACGTTGCGAAAATCGCTGCTGGCGAACGTGGTGTTTTCGTCGATGGCGCCGGTTAGAAAGCCTTTACCGAGCGGACTGAACGGGACGAAGCCGATACCAAGCTCTTCCAGCGTCGGCAGAATTTCCTGTTCCGGCTCACGCCACCACAGCGAATATTCGCTTTGCAGCGCCGCGACCGGCTGCACCGCATGCGCACGGCGGATCGTCGCGGCACCGGCTTCAGACAGTCCGAAATGCTTCACCTTGCCTTCGCGGATTAGCTCTTTCACCGCGCCGGCCACGTCTTCGATCGGTACGGATTCATCGACGCGGTGCTGATAGAACAGATCGATGGCATCGACCTTAAGACGCTTAAGCGATGCCTCGGCGACCTGCTTGATATGTTCGGGTCGGCTATTGAGCGCGCCGACACCGGCGCCCGGTCGCAGGTTGGCACTCGGATCGAAATCGAAGCCAAACTTGGTGGCGATCACCACCTGGTCGCGAAATGGCGCCAGCGCTTCGCCCACTATCTCTTCGTTGGTGAAAGGTCCGTACACTTCGGCGGTATCGAAGAACGTAACGCCACGCTCGAACGCCGCCCGAATCAGCGCGATGGCTTCCTGTTTGTCGGTGGCGGGTCCGAAGCCGAAGCTCAAGCCCATACAGCCCAATCCCAGCGTTGAAACCTCTAAACCGCTATCGCCCAATGTGCGTTTTTGCATGAGCTCTCTCCGGATTGCGAATGTGTGGCAGACCTGGCTCTAACAGCACAGTCTCTGAATAGCCTCAAATGTAACGTACCCGCTATATGACCCGGGGCGCAGCGAAATGATCCGATGAAACTATTCTCGCCCTGCCCGTATCGAATCACTATCACTATCATTCTCCACGCAGTGCACGCACCGAAATAAAAAACTAACCAATCGCGAGGGCTACATCATGGCAACCGGCTGGGCACCTGAAGGCGCGGTCCAGGATCAGATCGACGCCACCATCGAAGACGAAGTGAAACGCGCCCGCGCGCGCTTAAATAAAGGTCCGAGCCTGACACATTGCGAGGAGTGCGGCGTGAAAATCCCGGTGGCCCGCCAACAAGCCGTACCCGGCGTGCGCCTGTGCGTGAAGTGTCAGGAAATTGCAGATCAAGAAGATGAACATTTCAGCGGCTACAACCGACGAGGCAGCAAGGATAGTCAGTTGCGATAAGAGCCAATAACGGTAAAGAACGACCGATTATTTAATTTCACGCAGGCTCGTCCGCAAGTACTTTTCGCAGCAGGTCCATCGTTTGGCGCAGCTCCAGCGGCTTCGTCCAATACTGCGAAAAACCCATATCGACGAGATAACAAAGCATCGAATGAATTTATTTTGCGGCGCGCGTTGTTGGTCTTTGTCCAGTAGCGTTGGTTTACATTCGCACTGTATGTGGAATTTTCTCTAACACTTTCAGTCGCTTGATGCGTCATTTATGCTAACGCTCGCCGCTTATCGCAAGCACTGCATTAGACACTTACACGGAGTCAGTAAAATGTTAAGCACCACCCCCTTCAGCCGTCTATCGAAGCCCAAGCAACACGTATCCAAATGGCTTTTCTTTTTAATTCTATTTAGCAGCATCGCCGTGCCATCGTTCTTATCGAAATTTATTCCCGATACAAACGCACACATGTACGGCTTTCTCCTCGCAGTCATCTGCATATTTGGCAATCTTTTTTTATTTAATTCAGTACAAGCGGTTCGCATGCGCTACATCGTTTTATTCGGCGCGGTATTGGTTAGCTCCACGATGTATGGCGTGCTGCGCACTACTGCGAATTATTAATCCAACCCGTAGCGCGCAATAATATTGCGCCAATCACACGACTTGCTCATTTCGTTAAGTAGACAGACTCGGAAGTTCCAACTAACTCTTCACACGGCTACGGAAAGCAACCCAATCACTTACGTTGTTGCAGCTTTCTAGAGAGTTTTGAGAGGCTGTGAGAATGGATTGCATAAACAGCGTATCTGTATTCACAGCCAAAAGACAAATCAATCGCCGCTTCGCGCTCAGCTTTTTAAATAATCGTGCGGCCTCAGCAAATAACTAGGTTGGATATGAGCAAATACAAGCCAAGTAAGACTGCACTTTCGGTTTTTTGCCAGATCCTCTTAGGAGTTTTCCTGTGCATTCTGATCGGCGCTGCATTCAAAATTCCCGAAATTTAGTGTTCAAATCTCACCTGGTACAAGTGAGAAGTAGCCCTGAGTGTAAAGCCTCTCCCAACTCCACTCGCGAAGAAATAATTGATGGATCGATAAAAAATTTCGCGAAAAATTTTGAAGCGCATAAGGTGTCTTTGGAAAAAAAAGTGTGGTCCATTTTTGCGCTCAAAGCAATGCTTCAGTTAGTAGTGCTTTATCTGTTTTCTTGTCGAATCGCGTTGATGCGCCTTAATTCAGGGGCCATATACCGAAATGAAAAATAGGGCCGATAAATTAATATTTGCCGGGATAATTTCCCCATTAGTTGGACCGATTACTCTGCTGCTCATTGTATTTTCGGCGGGATTAATTTCAGGGCATCAGCAATATCAGTGGAACTACAAAAACTTCAAAGATTTAATTTCATTTTTCGTACTATTTATGGTGATGGGTGTTCCGAGCGGTTATTTGTTAGAAATAGTGCTTGGAGTTCCCGCCTATATCTTCATGCGAAAATTAGGAAGTATAAATATTTGGACCGTTAGCTTGGGGGCCGCATTTATACCAACTTTCATTCTCTCTACGTGGTTCGAGTTTAATCAACCCACGGTCGAAAATAATTCGTTAAATCTCTACATAGCGATGCTAGTTAGCGGCTATATGGTCGGGATGACATTTTGGTTTACAAGCGGTTTAAGCAGGGTCCATAAAGCACACATTCCTTTTCCGGCGGACTCGAAAGACTGAGTGGGCCAAACAACAAAGCAGCCGAGCCGGCTATTTTTTGAGTATTGAGGCGGAATTACGTGTCCATCACAGATCAGTTGCACAAAGACATTTACGAGTTCCAGTTGAACTTTGACAAGTTGTACCTCGACTGTATTCCGCGCCTCCTCGATGAAACTGGAATGTTCCTCGCGTTTCTTATATTTCTTACCGCTTTAGATGTACTTGCTGGAGCCTATTCTGCTGAAAAACTACCTGGACTGAGATTTCGATCTTTCGCTGGACTATTCCTGCCCCTTGAGCTGCGACCATTTGGCCCCGATCTATGGAAGGCAAGAAACTTAATGGTTCATTCATTCAATCCGGGTAATTTTGGCTTAGTTTCGGGGCAGTCTCGACTACACCTCTCCAAGAATCATAGCGTCACAATGCTAAACGCACAGGATTTATACGCGGCACTTGTCGTATCAGCCCGTGGATACTTCACTGCGCTGCAAAACAATTCAGAGCTCCAGGAAATTTTTGCTAAACGCATTTCAGATGACGACGGTGGTGCGCCTGAGAGTTATACCGTCAATGAATACTATTAAATATGCGCTAGCAAATATTTTTCGCACCGAAATCCCTAATCCGCCTTCCGTAAAATCTCCGTGATATCCCGCACGGTGAAGTTCTTGTACGGCGTTTCTTTTTGCTCGACGATCTTATGGTTGAGGAGTTTTTCGTAATGCTCGGATTGATTGGTGAGGGTTTTGACGAAGGCGTTTTTTAATTCGCCGTTGCTGTATTCAAAGGCAGTCGTCGCGGTGTTCTCGTCGTTGATACGGTAGATGTCGTAGTTGCCGGCTTTGGGATCGAGCATGGCGCCGCTGCGGCTTTTGGCAAAGCTCGCAATCAATTTAGCCGATTGCGTTTGCGCCACGGATAAATCGCGGCTTTTGAATTCGCCGTTGGTTTTTGTGTGTTGCGAGATTTGATAATCGATATGGCCGGCCTCGGTGATGACATGTGTGGGCGAGCCGTTATAGAAATCGCCTCTCATCGATGCCTGAAAATCGCCGAGCCCTGATAAAACCGAGCGGTCTTTGTCGCTCAGTGACAATACGGGCAACGTGCCTTTCGTCTGATTCGCAGAAGGGTAATCGGAATTAAGTTGCGCAAACGCATCTTTGAATTGCTCCAACAAAACCAGGCCGGCGTGCGCGCGTTTATTGGCGGCGTCGAACTGATTTAAATAATTCTGCACAGCGCTTTGCTGTTGCGCTCGCGATCCCCATGTTGCCGGCGCAGATAAATCGACGGCCACCCCCACTCTACCTGCCGCGCTTTGCATCGTTAAACTTCTGCGTGTGGCATCCGCGTGAAAATCCAGCGCCTGCAAACCGTTCGTCGCTGAGGTGGCACGCACGCTCAAATCAACACCGGATAAAACCGTGGTGTCGAAATCGACCAGACCGGATACATCGACAGTAGGTGCGTCGCCGCCAATGCCCTGTAGCGCCGCGTCGAAGCCCTTCGATAATTTGGCGATGGCGGCTTGCTCGGCAGCGGTTAACTTGGCGGAGCTGTGAATCTCGACGCTCAAGCTGTCTTGAATCGATTGGCCGTCGCCGCCGAAGGTGATGGCGATTTCAACGTCCTTGCCGGAGGCGGTATGAATTTTCAGGCTGATGTTGTTGGAAAGATTCTTCGCACTTTTTATCGCGCTGGCGTTGGTAGTGGCATCGAGTGCGGATGCGCCGCGCGCGCCGTATCGATAGGCAACAACCGTCTGCTCAAAATTACTTTGTGTTTTTAAAAATCCATTTATTAACTTCGAGCCCAATCCATTCAGCAACGATGACAATGTGCCCAGGCTCGCATGCGTCGTTAAATTGTTCGCCATCGCGCGGCTGACGTCATCGCTCGGTGGCGACGACCACAGTCGTTCGGCCTTGCTCGTTATTGTTTTGTCGTAGGTGATGGCGGTGGCCGGCGTATTGCCGAGCGTGATTTCAACGGCTGGTGACATTATCGACGACAGCGCGGCATCGCTGCTTGATGGAGTTATCGCCGAAGTGCCCTTGTCGATTTCGAACGAGGTGGCACGCGTGTAAACCCGACTGTGGCAGCGGCGCCAATTCCATTTACGGTCATAGGGTATCGTCATTTTTTTGCGCGAACTTTGTGGGTATATCGGCAATCGGAGGCGCCGCTTTAGCACCGCGCCGATTATTGGCTTAGGTTGTTTCACGTAGGGTGCGTTGCTATAGTTCTCGCCGCAGGAGATGGCATGCCTCCTTGAGCCGCCACCGCTCGGGTGGCTGATGATGCCTACAGCCGATCTTGGGTCAGCCGAGGCGCTGTAGTTCGCAGACTCAGGCTTGCAAATGCGGTCCGTACCTACAGCTCCCCTCGCCCAAGTTTGCTCACCCGACAAATTGGGATTGCATGAAACGCTTTTTAAATCTCGCACAATTTGATCTGCTGCCCTATATCGGCAAATGGATTTTCTTTGCCTGCTTGGTGGCCGCACTCGCCGGCACAGCCTCAGCATTTTTTCTGTTCGCGCTCGAGTGGGTCACGCATACGCGCGAGGCGTATCCGTGGTTGATTGGGCTGCTGCCTGTCGCGGGTTTTGCAGTGGGCTGGATTTATTTGCGCTTCGGCGCGGATGTCGAAGCCGGCAACAATTTGATCATCGATGAAATTCACGACCCGAAAAAAGTAGTGCCTCTGCGGCTGGCGCCCTTGGTGTTGGGCGGCACGTTGATTTCGCATTTGTTTGGCGCGTCGGTCGGCCGCGAAGGCACGGCGGTGCAAATGGGCGCGGCGCTGGCCGATCAGCTCACGCATGTTTTTAAATTACGTCACGAACAACGGCGCATTTTGTTGATGGCAGGCATTAGCGCGGGTTTTGCGTCGGTGTTTGGAACGCCGGTGGCCGGTGCGGTATTCGGGTTGGAAGTGCTCGCGATTGGACGGCTGCGTTACGACGCGATTCTGCCGTGCTTTATTGCGGCAATTGTGGCCGATCAAGTCGGTTTGTGCTGGGGCGTTCACCACACTCATTACAGCGTGCCTTTTGTTCCGCCGCTCACTGCGTGGACGATCGGCGCGACATTGATTGCCGGCGTGCTGTTCGGCTTGGTCGGCATGCTATTCGCCGCCGCTACGCATGCGTTGAGTGCTGTCGTTAAAAAGCGGATTAAGTACGCGCCGCTGCGCCCGCTTTGCGGCGGCATCGCGGTGGCGATCGCGGTGTGGTTGGTCGGCACCGATCGCTACATTGGCCTCGGCATCCCCGTTATCGTCGATGCGTTTCAGACGCCGCTGGCGCCATGGGATTTCCTCGGCAAAATGGGTTTCACCATCGCGTCATTGGGAACCGGCTTTAAAGGCGGCGAAGTGACGCCGTTGTTTTATATCGGCGCGACGCTCGGCAATGCATTGGCGCCGCTGTTGCAGATGCCGTTTCCGCTGCTCGCAGGGCTCGGCTTTGTCGCCGTGTTTGCCGGCGCTGCGAATACCCCGCTGGCCTCGACCATCATGGCAATGGAGTTATTCGGCGGCGAAATTGGTTCTTACGCCGGCATCGCCTGCGTCGTCAGTTATTTATTCTCGGGACATAGCGGTATTTATCGCGCGCAACGGATTGGCCTCACCAAGCATCGTCCGCTGCCGGAAAATATGCGCCTCAGCGACGGACCTGCGCATCAACGTGAAGTGAAAATCGAAGCCGTGAATAAATCTGCCGACGAATAAAAAAACGGCAAACAGGTGCGATGTCTGCTTTCGATGGCGGGATTGTCCGCATTGATTAAATTAACTATTAGCCGGTGCTTGGTTTTATTAGATTGGCACGCTCGTATGAACGGGCATACACAATCAATTTTTATCTTCGCCATCATCGATAGCACCCTCGGTCATCACCTGCATTAACTGCGCATCGAAGGCGTCGATGTCGTCTCGATGATTCCATACGAATCGGTAATTCGCATCGTGCGTGTTGTAAGCGCTGGCGGGCGGCGGCTGTTTTACGAAGCCCTTCGTGAGACCCACGGCAACTCTATTCGCGATCAATCCTTTATCCCAGATAGCGTAGGTCTGCGGGGTGAAACCCACTGCATTCAATGCTTTTTTAAGCACGGGCGTGTTGTAGAAAGCGGTGAGCGTATCCAAATCGCGATGGATATTTAAATCGCCCGGTCGCAACAGATGCGCCTGCCCCATCGGCGAGGCCACACCGCCCTGCCAAATGTATAACGTTGCGCTTTTGAATTGCAGCCAGCCCGCTTCGTCGTAAACGACGCTGGCGATTTTCGCCGCGTCGGCTTTGTTCATAAACAGCACGCGGCGGCCCTCGGTTTCGATATCGTCAGCGGCAAGTACCGATGCGAAAAATAAAGTCAGCGAAAATATCGCAACGCTTACAACAACATGTTTTATTGAAAACGCTTTCACCGTATTCACTCCGTTGAATTTAATTGCAGCATTTAATTCGGGAAAAAATCATTTCTAGTTATTGCGCGATCACTCCACATCGCGCACGTAGTGCAAACCATCGGTAAGATGCAGCATGCGATGGCGCGTGCCGGGCAGTGCGGTATCGCCGCTGTCGTAACCGCTATCGCCGTTGTACAGGGTGATTAATCCAGCTTCTGTTTTTATACGGCGCGGATGAATTTCCAGTAACGGACGCGCGCGGTACATCGCGAATATTGCGGCGATATTGGCGCAGCTGTTCATTTCGTGCAGCACGGTGAATGTCGGCGGCATGATTTTTAAATCGCCGGCGCGGTGTGTGGCAATTGCCGCCGCCGGTGTCAGCCAGCGATAGGCGCCGATTTCACCGCCGTCGACAATTACATCGCCATGCGCGCCGATGGCCGCGATTAAAAACCACGTCGCATAGCGCTTAACTTCGCCTTCGGGCGTGGTCCAGTGCGCGAATAATTCCAGCGTGCAATCGGCGATATCGAGACCGGTTTCCTCGCGCGTTTCGCGGATCGCGGCCTTTTTGGCAGCGCTGACAATGTCGTTATTAGCGCCGTCGAAATCGGTTTCATCAATGCGCCCCCCGGGAAATACCCACATGCCGCTGGCGAATTGCACCGCTGCTTGACGCTGCAACAACAGCGTTTCGACGTTGCCGCGATTTTCCCGCAGTAAAACTACGGTTGCTGCCGGTCTGATCGCGCTCAATGTATTCTCCCGTTACGCTTCACTTTCGCCGTATTATTCATTTCACTTGGCCATTCATTTTCAATTTACCGTTTAGCTTCAACGCACCATTCGTTTTCGACTTGCTGTTCTTTTCACTTACAGGCACTTTCATCGCTGCGCCACAGGGCACTCAGAATAACGATCGAGGCAACATCACTCAACGCACATGATCGACACGCTGAAACACTGGATTCACAATCTTGATTTGGCCGCGATTGCGATTTATACGATCGCGGTGCAGCTGCTGGCGATTGTCGCCGCCATCGAAGCGATTTTAAAAACGCGCACGGCGCAGGGCGCGCTGGCGTGGTCGCTGTCGTTGATGTTGATGCCGACGGTAATGCTGCCACTGTACTGGATTTTTGGACGGCGCAAATTTCGCGGTTATGCGAAGGCGCGGCGCATCAGTAAGTCCTGCGTACATATCCCCCGTCGCGCGTTGCACGCACAAGTTCCCGAGCACACCGAAGCGTATCAACGCGTGCTGGAACGTCTCGCGCAAATGCCGTACACGCGCGGCAATGCCGTCGATTTACTAATTAATGGCATCGACATTTTCGCTGCGTTATTCGCCGCTATCGACAGCGCTAAAAATTACATCCTGCTCGAATATTACATCGTTCGCGACGACGATATCGGCGGTCAGCTGCGCGACAAATTAATCGCGAAAGCGCAACAGGGCGTAACGGTTTATTTTCTTTACGACGAAGTCGGCAGCTTTAAACTCGGGCGCCACTACATCAATAGTCTGCGCGCGGGCGGCGTCGATATTCGCTCGTTCCATACCACCAAGGGCCGGCGTAATCGGCTGCAATTGAATTTTCGCAATCATCGCAAAATTGTCGTGGTCGACGGCGAAATCGGCATGTTGGGCGGCAGCAATATCGGCGACGAATATCTCGATAAGCACCCGATATTGACGCCGTGGCGCGATACCAGTCTGCTCATTCGAGGCCCCGCCGTGCACGCGCTGCAACTGACCTTTGTCGAGGATTGGTACTGGGCCTGCGAGCAGGTGCCGGAACTGAACTGGCATATTCCGGCTGAAGGCGCCGGCGCCATCGATGCGCTGGTCATTCCCACTGGGCCGGCCGATCACATGGAAACGTGTCTGCTGCTGTTTCAACAATTGACGCAGGTGGCGAAAAAACGGCTGTGGATTGTCAGTCCGTATTTCGTGCCGGACCCATCGATTATTAATGCGCTGCAACTGGCGGCATTGCGCGGCGTCGACGTGCGCATCCTGCTACCGGAAAAACCCGACAAGCGCATGGTGTGGTTGTCGTCTTTCGCAAGTTTGGATGAAGTGCAGGAAACCGGTGTAAAGGTGTATCGCTATCAAGCTGGATTTCTGCATCAAAAGGTGTGGCTGGTCGATAACGAGTGCGCGCTGATCGGTACGGCGAACCTGGACAATCGTTCGTTCCGCTTGAATTTCGAAATTGGAGTCATTGCGAACGACAGCGACTTTGCCACGCAGGTTGAAACGATGCTGGAGCGGGATTTCAGCCGCAGTCGCTTGTTGCCGCGTGGTGAAGTGGCGAAGCGCGGAATATTATTTCGGCTTGCCGTGCGCTGTTCTTATTTGTTGGCGCCCATTCTGTAAATGGGCTTTTGACTTACATGCCGCCGTGCATCGACACGCCTTGCAACTCCTGACATAACGCCAGTAATAACAAGCGTTGCGGCGGCGGCAATTCGGTAAACGAAATGCCGTAATGAAAATTCGGATCAGTGGATTTTTCGTCGCGGCCGAAGGCGCGTTTTACTTCACCGTGCAGCTCTAGCGACTGGTTCATTCCGGCCACTGCTACCTTCGCGTGAATCAATACCTTGCTCAAACTTTCCGGCAATGCTTTTTCCAATGCGATGCGCGCGCCCTGCAAACTCATATCGCGAAAACACCCACGCAGCCGCGCGGTGGCAATGCCCTGCGCACTCACCGCAGTCAACGTCAGCGCGGTATCGAGCGGAAAGCGCGGGTAGCGCCGCAGCGGTTCGAGTTCGACTTTATGCGGCCAGGTGAAATGCAAATACGTGTACGGTTGTTCGCAAATCAATTGGATGGTCGATGAAAAACTGACGATGCCCATTTGCAACACGGTTTTCGCTTCGAGCTTAACGCCCTCACGCAATAACACCTGCGGCGGTTTCTTCGGCAAATACACCAGAACGGATTCGCGTGCGCGATAACCGAGCAGCGATGCTTCGCTTGGATAACGCTTGTAATCGAGCCCGATAAAATTTAATTGCATGCGGGTGGCGACGGGAAGTCTTAAATCAGCAAAATCCATAATGAATGCAAAGCTACCGGTTTAAGTCGTCATGACGGGGTGAATCGTGCTGCCGGAAATTCGTGTCAGTAAAATTCGTAGCGCCGGCAATTCATAATAATTGCTGTAATTCTAGCCGGATCGCGATTACAAACCAGCATTGAAATTACATTTGCGGTCCAAAACGTTGAATCATGCAAAACACGAAGGCGTAAAGCACTACGCGTTTGTCGTCGGCCATCGAGGTAAATTCAACGCCGCACGTTTGTGGAAACGGCGTACCACGCACGGGCGAAACACTCAACGAGCGAATAATTCCAGCCAACATGATATTGCGTTCGATATTGTCGAAACTGAGCTGCACATGCAATGCCAATTCGTCGCCGATTGCGCCGAGCGCTTCTTTCGATGCGAGACGCAGTCCGCTGACACTCATATCGAGGATCTGCGCTTCGTGCATTTCCACCAAATCATCCGCGCTTAAATTCGTTACTTGCGCGGACACGCCGACATTAACACGCGCCGCCGAACGCACTGTGCGCACATTAATCGATTCCGGATACGCGAGAAAAACATGCGGAAACGGTGTCACAGCAACCGCTTCAATCGCTGTCATAAATGTCACGATATCGGTCGGCGTCACCATCGACACCAATACTTTACTGCCCGCCTCCAATGCACCGCTCGCAGCCGTTGCCGGCACCCCTGCGATAATCGAGTGCTGCGGATAAGCGCCGATAAACTTGCTCTGGATACTCGCCTGATCGCCGCCGACGCCGGAAAGCACCAGCTTCATGCGCGCGCCGGGCGATAATTTCAAATCGTCGAACTGCATAATTCTTTTTGTATATCCGTGGGAGCAGTGGCGCAGAGTTTAGCAAAAGTTTGAAAAAGCAGCGCCGATGCTAAGATAGCCGACCCCAACTGTTAGCGTCAGAGTTCGCCAATGACAACGTTCAAACATCTTTCCGCAGAAAATGCCCAGACCTTATTGCAGCAGGGCGCGGCACTGATCGATATCCGCGACGAAGCGAGTTTCGCGCAAGGGCATATTCAAGGCGCGTTGCGTCTCGACAACAGCAACGTCGGCACCTTTATCGACAGCGCCAATAAAGATACGGCACTGATCGTGTGCTGTTATCACGGCATAAGCAGCCAAAGCGCGGCGCAATTTTTTTCCGAGCAAGGTTTTGCGGAGGTTTACAGTTTGGATGGCGGCTTCGAGGAGTGTAAAAACTTACTGCCGGTTACGATTTAAATAAGGAGGCAATAAATACCGCGCTATTAATTGCTCACTATTAATTCCAACTACCAGCAATTCAAATTACCGATGCAAAATTGAAATGCTCTCGCACAGACGTGCGACAGCATTTAATTTATCCGCCTACTTCATTAAATAATTTAGAACGCCGGCACCGGCCAAGCCGCACGCTATAAACGTGCGCAGGCCACACAATAAACGTACATAGATTTCGGATCGTTAAGCTGCGCGAAGCGTTGTGCCTCGGCGATTAACGGCCGCAGCGGCGACAAAATTGCTGCAGCGCCATACCAACGGGCGCTGACAGCCGGCTTGAAATAACTGAGCGTGCCGCTTAATTTTTGAATAAATATTTCCGGCATGCTGAGCGGTTGTTCAATCCACTCGGTGTCATACGTTTTAAGTTGCGCACGCGCCGCAGCGGAAGCAACGGCCTCCTCCAAGCCGCCCAATTTATCGACCAATCCTACTGTTACCGCATCGCTACCGGACCACACGCGTCCCTGTGCAATTTTATCGACCGCCGCGACATCAAGCTCGCGACCCGCTGCTACCACTGCTAGAAAATGCTGATAGCCGCTGTCGATATTGCTTTGAATGGCGCGCGCCGTAATAGGATCGAGCGGCCGATCGATGCGCATTGCGCCGGCCATTGTCGTGGTGCCGACGCCATCGGTATGAATGCCGAGCTTATCCAGCGATTTTTCGATTGTTGGAAATGCACCGAAAATACCGATCGAACCGGTAATGGTGCCGGGTGTTGCCCACACTTCATCCGCCGATGCCGCAATCCAATAACCGCCGGAAGCAGCGATGCTGCCCATCGAAACAACAACGGGTTTTCCCGCTTTCTGCAGCGACAATAATTCCTGGCGAATAATCTCCGAGGCGAACGCACTGCCGCCTTCGCTATCAATACGCAACACCACCGCTTTGACTTGTTCGTCATCGCGCGCCTGCCGAATTAACCCTGCCAGCGTATCGCCGCCGACCTGACCGGCGCGTTGTTCGCCATCGAGGATGACGCCACTCGCCACGATCACACCGACATGATCGCCGTGCGTGCCGACATTGAGATGATTATTCGCGGTTAAATAATCGCGAAAATCGATGCCACGAAAATCGCCGTTTTCATCCGCGCCGACTTGTTTCACCAGCAACTCATTTATTTCATCGCGCGTTTTCAACGCGTCGACCAAATGCCAGCTCACTGCTGCTTTGCCGGTATCGCCTTGCGAAGCGGCAAATACTTCGTCGATTTTATTAATGTATTCGTCGAGTTTTTCCGGCGCGATTTGGCGGCGCGTGGCCACGTTGCCTTTGTATTGGTTCCACAACGTATTCAACCAAACGAGGTGATTTTCTTTAACCTCGTCGGACATGTCGTCGCGCAGAAAAGGCTCTACAGCCGATTTAAATGCACCCACGCGAAACACGTGCACGCTGACCAATAATTTATCGAGTGCCGATTTGAAATAATTCGAGTAAACGCCAAAGCCCTGCAGCAATACCTGGCCCATCGGATTCATATAAATTTGATCGGCTTGCGCCGCGAGCAAATATTGATCCTGACTAAAACTGTCGCCGACCGCGATCACGTTTTTCTTATGCTCGCGAAAACGTTGCAGCGCCGTGCTCAATTCTTCGGTTTTGCTAATGCCGCTGTGTTGCAGCGCATCGGTTTGCAACACGATTAATTTAATGCGGTCGTCGGTGGCTGCGACATCGATCGCTTTAATCATATCGCTCAGCAAGGTTTCCGCCGGCGCATCGTTACCGGACAGCAAGCCGCTGAATGGATCGGAATAACTCATTTGATCGACCAGCGCACCGGACGGATTCAAAACCAACGCGCTGCCGGCCGGCACTGCGGCACCCTCTTTATGAAAAAGACCGGCCACGATAAAAATAACAAAGGCTAAAAAAATCAGATTGAAAACCAGTCGCCGAAATCCATTGAGCAAGCGCCAGAAAAAACGAAAGGTACGCTTGATCAAACCAGGCCGTTTATCTTCCATAACGAAAATACCTCAAAGCGTTTCAGCAATACGATTGGCGCGAGCGCGCCACCGCACAAAAAATAACGCGCCGAAAAATAGCGCGATTGAAAGTATCAACTGCAAAATATCGTACCGGCGCGACGCCGACGAAAACAGCGCGCTAACCGCCTGCGCGAAATACAACAACGAAATAAATCCGAGCCACGTGTAGCTGGTGAGACCGCCGCGCAATACTCCCGGTAGCACCACAAGCAATGGCAGCGACAGCGCGATCCATACGACGACATTGGCGCTGCGTCCGCCGGTCGGCGCAATTAATGTATTGATCGCGACCAACAGCAATATCAACACCAAACTGACTAACGTCATTTTGCGCGCACGTTCTGCGTTAACCACAAGAGCTGCTTTAGCGGCGTCAGACATCAGGCAATTAACTCGAGAATAGATTCCGGCGGCCGACCGATAATTGCGCGCTCACCATGTACCACGATCGGACGCTCGATTAATTTGGGATGCGTATGCATCGCGTCGAGCAATGCGTCTTCGCTCAAGCTCTGATCGCCAAGATTGAGCGTGCGGTATTCGTCTTCACCGCTGCGCAATAATTCGCGCGCGCTGAGCCCAAGTTTGCGCAGCAAGGTCTTGAGTTGATTTTTTGAAGGTGGCTGTTCGAGATAAAGCACGATTTCCGGGGTAATGCCGTGCTGCTCAAGCAGCAATAAAGTCTGCCGCGATTTGCTGCAGCGCGGATTGTGATAAATGCTGAAATCGCTCATTGAGGCTTCTTTAAAGTGGGGAAAAGTCGAGCAAAAAAGCTCTGATATACTGGCCGCAATCATTATACACGGCGCTTTCGCGTGACCAAGCAAGATCGATTTTTTCATCTCGCCCGACAATTACAGCGCTATCCGCTGTGCGCTTTTATTTGGCACGTGTGGCAGAGCTTTCAAGCCGATCGCTGCTTGCGCACGGCCGCGGCACTGACCTATATGAGCCTGTTCGCGGTGGTGCCGTTATTAACGGTGTTGTTCGCGATGCTGTCGGCGGTGCCGGCGTTTTCGCAGGCCGACTCGCAAATTCAGCAATTTATTTTCTCGCGTTTTTTGCCCAGCACAGGCCAGGAAATTGAAAGCTATTTACTGACGTTTTCCGAACAGGCACGCAAGCTCACCGGTATCGGCATCGCATTTTTAGCGGTGACTGCGCTGACGATGCTGATGAAAATAGAACAGGAGTTCAACACGATTTGGCGAGCGCATAAAAATCGCTCGGGGCTGAGCAGTTTTTTGCGCTACTGGGCGATTCTCAGCTTAGGGCCGCTTTTTATTGGTCTTGCAATCGGTATCAGCACCTATCTCGCCTCGTTGCATTTAATGTTCGATCAGGTCGATATTTTCGGCGTGCGCAAATTATTGCTGGTCGTCACGCCGTACGTGCTCACTGCCAGCGCCTTCACTTTGCTGTTTGTCGCCATTCCAAATGCGCGTGTGCGTTTGCAGGACGCCGCCACCGGCGGACTCGCCAGTGCGCTGTGTTTTGAAATTGCCAAATATGTATTCGCACGCGTGATGGCTAATGCCAGCTATCAATTTATTTACGGCACATTCGCGGCGATTCCGTTATTTCTGCTGTGGATTTACACGTCGTGGGTGATCGTATTGGCTGGCGCCGAAACGGCGCACGCGATCGCCAATTACGGCAATCGCAGCAGCAAGCTGCCGGATGTGATCGCGGCGCTCGGCATATTGGAAGTGCTGTGGCGCAAATACGAACACGGCGCGCTGCTGACCGAGCGCGAAGTATTGCAGCGTCATTATTTATTCGGGCACTGCTCGCTGTCCGCCGAACAATGGGCCCGGGTGCGCGATGTGTTGCTGCGGGCAGGATTAATTAAAGACGGCACACACGGTGAATTCGTATTGGCGCGCAACCTGCACCATTACACGCTGCGCGAATTGTGCGAGTGCTTCGATAACTCGTTGCGTCTAGCGGAGAGTTTTCCGCCCGCGCGCCCCCAATGGCTTGGAAATCTCCAACAACGCTTCGCGCAATTGCATGACTATCAAAGTGCGCAATTGCAATTACCTTTGGCTTCTATTTTTGAGGACGACAATGTCACTAACAACAGCAATGAAAATACCTAAAAGTATCGCGTTATTTGTTTGCGTCTGCGCGCTGTTGACGGCCTGCAGCAAACCCGATTACCACACCGCCGATGGTGCCAGCGGTCGTTTTATCGATTTACGTGGCAAATGGTTAGTCATTAGTTACTGGGCTGAATGGTGCAAGCCGTGTATCGAGGAAATGCCGGAGCTCAATCAGTTCGGTGCGAAGTTCGCGTCGACCGCCACTGTATTTGCGGTGAATTACGACAACGCGCAAGACGATAAACTACAGCAGCAAATCAAAAAGCTGCATATTGAATTACCGGTTTTACTGCAGGACCCGGCCGTGCAACTCGGCTATCAGCGCCCGGAAGCATTGCCGACCACTTTTATTTTTAATCCAGAAGGTGAACTCAAAGCGACGCTAGTGGGACCGCAAACCGGCGCTTCATTAGCGGCGGCGATGGGTCAGCCGGTCGCGGTGCCGTGAGCCGAATTGCCTTGCACGGTTACATCAGCGGACGGGTGCAGGGCGTGTCGTTTCGCGCTTTTGTCGCGACGCAGGCTCAGCATCACGACGTCAACGGCTGGACGCGCAACGTGCCCGATGGCCGTGTCGAAGTGTTTTTATGCGGCGACGAAACCGCGGTTCAGCAGGTCGCGACTGCGCTGCACCGCGGACCGCCATACGCACATGTGACCAATGTCGCATTGAGTAAAGTACCCGTCGGCGACCATATCGACTTCACGATTCGCTAAACGGGTGCGATGGAAAGCCTGTTCTATACTGACTGCACTTTTCCGATCGGGATATCGCACAGTGACCACCCCTCACCCCCGCTTACTGCTCATCGCTGCGTTGTTTTCCGCCGCCGCTGGTGCACAGCAAGACGAAACCGATAGCACGCCGAATCTCTCTTGGCGCCAAAACACGATTGCACGCTGCGAACTGCAATACCGCGCCGAGCAATGCTGGGACGAACAATTCCTCGAAGAGAATTTTCACCTCAGCACGCTTGAAACAGCACACCGCACGGCAACGCGCCGCAAGCAATTGGAAAATGGCGCGCTGCGCGAACTGACATTGCAGCACGTGTGCAATCAATCGATCAGCAAAACCTGCTCGGGAGCGAGCAACTCAGCGCAATGCGAAACTGAAATTATCGAAGCGTGCCGCGTACTGCAAACGCAAGCGGCGACATGTCTGCAAAATGCAGCAGCGCAATGCGCGGACAATACCGACCCGAGCACGTGCACCACTCAGCGTAGCGCTTTTTGCCCGTCGCTGCAGAAGCAGTCGATTCAAGTTTTTTTGGCGAAGTATCCGAAGTTTACGCTGGAACAGAAAACGCGTTTGGCCAGCGCCTCGCAGCAACTCGACGCACAGGACGGCAGCTGGTTTCCCAATCTGTTCAACTGGCTCGGCCTGCTGTTTTAAATTTGAGTTGCGAGTCAAATGGAAATCGAAGCTTAAAAATTGTCGCGACGATAAAAGACAGACAAAAAAATCCCCGCCGCAGCGGGGATTTTTATTTCATCCGAAGACGAATTACTTCTTCATGACCGGAACAGTTGTTTCAGCTTGGAACACTGCAACGACACGGCGGTTTTGTGCTTTGCCGTCTTTCGTTGCATTGCTGGCAACTGGACGCGACTCGCCGTAGCCAACTGCGCTCAGACGCGATGCATCGATGTTGTAACGCGTAACCAACGAATCCTTCACGGCGTCAGCACGACGTTGCGACAGTTTCAGGTTATACGCATCAGTACCATCGCTGTCGGTATGACCTTCGATCACTGCTTTCACATCGGCATAACGCTTCAGGAATTTCGCAGCGCGTTCAACTTCACCGGTGTATTGGTCGGTGATGTCAGACTTATCGTGTGCGAACAGGATGTCGAGTTTCATCTCTTCAGTTTTGTTGAGATGGTATTCGCAACCAACCGAATCCACTTCGCGACCGTGCGGTGTGTTCGGGCACTTGTCGATATCGTCGGTGACGCCGTCGCCATCGCTATCGAGCGGAGCCGGCGGTGCAACAACCGGAGCAGGTTTCGGCGCAGGTGCTGGTTTAGCCGTGTCGCCCAGCGCATAGCTCACGCCGATCGATACCAAACCGTGGGTCAGGCTGTCGTCCAACTCGTGCAATGCTTTCGCTTCGACGCGTGCGGACCAGTGCTCATTGAACAACAGACGAGCACCGAAACCAGCGCCGAGTTCGGTGCCATCGCTGTTGCCGCCGCTGTTAGCGGCGTAACGTACGTGACCTGCACCTAATTTCAGATACGGCTGGAACATGCTGAACCGCGGCGTGTAGTAAATACCGTCGACGAGGATGCGCTCTGCATCAATACCAGTGCTGCCATCGCGAGCTTTGCCGTTGATGTCGCGCAGGTATTGCACTTCAACACCGTACTGATCGGTAAATTGTTTCTCGAAACCGACGCCCCAGAACGAGCCGTCTTTAACACCGCTGTCGTTGTCGTACCACTGATGGCCGATAAATGGATTCAAATAGAACTGGCCCGGTTCAGCCAAAACTGCGACGGGTGCAAACGCCATCGCTGCGACCATAACCGAAGATAATGCACGTGCTTTCATACGTCCTCCAACCTTTTGTTGTGTGCCCACCCGCGCTCATCGGAGAAACCGACAATTTGTGGGGCGGCGATTTTATGTGAGCTTATGCGATAGATACAATCGCGAATTATGCGATTGCTCGCGCTCAACTCACGTTTCTCCCGAGGCGTCCACCGCATCGATGAAGCGGCGCACGAAAGGAATGGTAATGCGTTTATGCTCTGCAAGGGAATGCCGATCAAGTTCATGTAATAAGGCAAGCAGCGCCTCCATGTTACGTGAATACCGCGCGAGGATGTAAGCAATTACCTCGCCATCGAGGTCGAACCCACGCTCGCGGGCACGAATTTTAAGTGCGCGCGCCAAGCCGTCGTCGTCGAGCGGCAACAGCTTAAAACTGCCGCCCCAGCTCAATCGGGACTGTAAATCAGGCAGTACACAGGGAGCTGTCGCCGCGGCGCTGCTGGCGCTGACCAGCAGTTTTCGCTGCGCGGCAAGCAGTCGATTGCAAAGATGGAACAGCTGCTCGCACCACGCCAAATCGGTAAGAATTACATCGACGTCATCGATACATACAATTTCAGCGTGCTCGAGACCTTCGCATACCGCCTGCGGGTTCTGCGTTTTCAACTCTTGCATAGGCAAGTAAATCGCCGCGCTATCGCGACACGCCGCCTGCAATAGATGCGAGCGCCCACAACCTTTACTGCCGAATAAATAGAACACGTAGCCGTTGGTTTGCAGCAACCATTGCCGCAACGCATGCACCGCCGTTGCGTTGGCGTCAATGACGACAAAGTTATCGAAGCTGGCATCGGTGCGCGGACGAAACAGCGGCAATTGTTGTGGCATATCAGCCTCGCGGCGCCGTCCAGCGATACAGTAACGGCGCTGCCATCGCCGTTGCGTCCACTGGCGTAAGTCGGCTTTCCAGCGCAAATTGCCGCATTAATTGCTCGATGCTGCCCTGAATTTTCAGCTGCACAACAACCTCGTTGTTAACAACCTGGGTTGGATTTGCGCTTTTAACCGCAGCCAGCCGACTCAAATAATTGAGCAGCGCGGTGTAATCATCGAAAGTTTCTATACCAGACACACGCAGCGAAACACCTTCCGCCGCCGCGCTTGCCACCGATGCGTACTGCGCCGAAAGACCGTCGATCAACTTATCGATGCTCGGCCGTAATGCTTCCGCCAAGGTAGCGCCATCGTTTTCAGCGCTCACCGTTTGCGCTCCTGTCGTCAATGCCAAGCGGCTTTTCCACGAGGCGCCATTGCTCGATGCGAGCTGACCGAGTAACGGTATTTCACCGTGTTGCGGCGGCGCGCTGGCCTGGATTTTCGCGCTGTTTAGCTGCATCACATCGTCGGTCGAAACGCCGGCAAAGGTTTTCGGAAATCGAATCGTCACACCGCGACGCTGCGCTTGCTGGCGAATAGACGCGCCGATAACGGCATCGCCCTCCTCGACGAAGCGCCGCGTTTTGCCGTCATCGGCAACCAGCCACAGCTGAAGCGCCGGTCGATTGGCACCCCAAATCGGCAGCCCTGCGCCGCGCAGCAATTGTTCGACCGGGCCGACGCTAAAGCGCAGTTGCGCCAGCCACGGCGCGCCGCCGGCATCGCTCGCCGAATTGCGTTCGTAGCGGTATTGCTCGAGATAGCGATCGGCCGAGGCCAACGCCGCGGTGAGCGCGGGATTGTTCTCGGCATCGCTGCGACCGCTGATGCGAACCACCAATTCACGCAGGCCGCTGGCCGCCGCGCGCTGCAATTCCGGCGCGTTTTGCCCCGACACCGGCACGCTGACGGCGTATAAATCCGGCACCACTTCCGCACGCACCGCAAAACTCGCGGCGCATAAAACAGTCAGCAGGCCCATCAAACGTAGCCATCGCGACGCCATTGCACTCTCCTCGGATCAGGCCTGCATTGTAATTGCCAATATCGCATCAGCCCAGCGCTTACGCCGAGATGTTAAGACCGGGCGTTGCCTGTACAATGGCGCTCCCCAAAAATCCCTCAGCGCCGGAACCCTACCCATGACCGACCCCCGCCCCTCGCTTAGCTATAAAGACGCCGGCGTTGACATCGACGCGGGCGACGCCCTGGTCGAACGCATCAAAGGCGTCGCCAAACGTACGCGGCGCCCGGAAGTGCTGGGCGGACTGGGCGGTTTCGGCGCGCTGTGCGAATTGCCGAAAGGCTATCGCGAGCCGGTGCTGGTTTCCGGCACCGACGGCGTCGGCACCAAACTGCGGCTGGCAATGCAGCTCGGCATTCACGATACCATCGGCATCGACTTGGTCGCGATGTGCGTCAACGACCTGGTTGTCGCCGGCGCGGAGCCGCTGTTTTTCCTCGATTACTACGCCACCGGTCGTCTCAATGTCGACACCGCCGAGCAAGTGATCACCGGCATTGGCCGCGGCTGCGAACTGGCCGGCTGCGCCTTGGTCGGCGGCGAAACCGCTGAAATGCCCGGCATGTACGAAGGCGACGACTACGATCTGGCCGGCTTTTCGGTCGGCGTCGTCGAAAAATCGGAAATCATCGACGGCAGCAAAGTGATCGCGGGCGATGTGCTGATCGCACTGCCATCGTCCGGCCCGCACTCGAACGGCTATTCGCTGATTCGCAAAATTATCGAAGTCAGCAACGCCGATTTACAGCAAACGCTCGGCGACACCACCATCGCGCAGGCGTTAATGATGCCGACGCGCATCTACGTCAAACCGCTATTGGCGCTGATGAAAACCAGCACAGTGAAATCGCTGTGTCACATCACCGGCGGCGGCTTGCTGGAAAATCTGCCGCGCGTGCTCGCCGACAACGCCAAAGCGGTGATCGATCTCGCTTCGTATCAGCGCCCGGCTATTTTCGATTGGCTGGAACAACAAGGTGGTGTCGATGCGCGCGAAATGTATCGCACGTTTAACTGCGGCGTCGGCATGGTGATCTGTGTACCGGTCGAACAGCAGGAGCAAGCGCTGCAACAACTGCGCGCTCAAGGCGAAGCACCGTTTGTGATCGGTTCGATTGCCGCCCGCGCCGCCGACGAAGAACAAGTGCAGTTACTCGGTTTGCGCACCAATGCCTGAAGTGTGCCGCCTGGTAGTGTTGATCTCCGGCAGCGGCTCAAACCTGCAGGCATTTATCGATAGCATCGCGCGCGGTGAATTGCGCGCCAGCATCGTCGGCGTCGTTACCAATAAAGCCAGCGCGACCGGCTTACAACGCGCGCAAGCGGCGAATATTCCGACTGAAATAATCGATCACACACAATTTGCGACGCGCGAACAATTCGATATCGAACTGTGCGCACGCGTGCAAAGTTATCGACCCGATCTCGTCATTCTCGCCGGCTTCATGCGCATATTAACGCCGGCTTTTTTGCGACCCTTCGCCGGTAAATTATTGAACATTCATCCTTCACTGCTGCCGAAATACCCGGGCTTGCATACGCATCAACGCGCGCTTGATGCCGGCGACAATGCAGCTGGCGCCACCGTGCATTTCGTTACCGAACAACTCGATGGCGGTCCGGCAATTTTACAGGCGCGTGTACCGATACTCGCAGGCGACAACGCCGAACAAATAGCGGCGCGCGTATTACAGGTCGAGCACCGTATTTATCCGCAAGCCGCGCAATGGTTTGCCGAAAATCGCGTGCAGCTCTACAACGACCGCGCTGTTCTCGACGGCGCGCCATTGCCAAATACTGGTTTTATTTATCAGGATTAAACAAATGCTAAAACGCAAATTAATCGCCGCTTTATTGATGAGCTGCGCAGCGCTGGCTAACGCCGCCGACTTGAAACCGTTTTCCGCCATTTACGAAACCAGTTACGGTTTTTTATCGGCGCGTGGCGAACGCAAATTGGAAGCGCTGCCGAACAATCAATGGAAAGTACAAAGCAACGCGCACGTGATGAATTTCGACATCAACGAAAATGCGACGTTTACTTTCCAGAATGCGCACGTCAAAGCGGCTAATTACAATTTCGACAATCCTTTCAGCAAAAACAAAAGCCAGGCACTAACGTTCGATTGGTCGAATAATTCGGTGACCAACGCCGTCAATCAAGCCGTTGTGCCATTAACGCCGAATGCGTACGACAAGCTCAGCTATCAGCTGCAACTGCAATTAAACGTGTGCGCGAGTCTGGATAAATACGCCGGCGACAATTTCGATTTGGTCGACCGCAATCGCCTGAAAACCTATCGCGTCGAGCTGATTGGAAAGGACACGCTCAAAACCGAAGTGGGCACGCTGAACACGATTCACCTGCGCCAATTTCGCCCGGATAAACAAGACGGCAAACCGACGGAAATTTGGTTGGCAGCGGATTGGAGCTGTTTGATCGTGCGTATCGATCAATACGATAAAGATGATTTGTATACGTTGAAATTGGTGAAGGCGACTGTTGGCGATAAAGCCGTCACCGGTAAATAAAAGTCGTTGAGCTCTGTGTTGAACTAGAAAACAGTTGAGCTAAAAATAACGCGAGGCGCATGCCTCGCATTATTTATTCTGACATTGAGTAGATTCCGTACACTTTGTAGCCGGCGTTTTGAATGGGCCGCAATTTAAGTCCTTGGCAATGTAACGCCGCGCTGCCCCTGATATTTTCCACCGCGATCTTTATAGCTGGTTGCACACACTTCGTCGGATTCAAAAAACAGCATTTGCGCGACGCCTTCGTTGGCATAAATTTTTGCCGGCAGATTGGTCGTGTTGGAAAACTCCAGCGTGACGTGCCCCTCCCATTCCGGTTCCAGCGGTGTGACGTTGACGATAATGCCGCAACGCGCGTACGTGGATTTGCCCAAACAAATCGTTAGCACGGAACGTGGGATACGGAAATATTCGACCGTGCGCGCCAGCGCGAAACTGTTAGGCGGAATAATGCAGAACTCGCCTTTGATATCGACAAAACTTTTTTCATCGAAATTTTTCGGATCGACCGTCGCCGAATGCACGTTAGTGAAAATTTTAAATTCATCGGCGCAGCGCACGTCGTAACCGTAACTCGATGTACCGTAGGAAATAATTCGATTGCCGCCGCTCTCGCGCACTTGCCCCGGCTCGAATGGCTCGATCATTCCTTCCGCCGCCGCCATTCTACGAATCCAATTATCTGATTTGATACTCACTGCAAATTCCTCGTCGCTTGTTGCTCGATGCGCTGATTAAAACTTAACAATCGTTTAGTGCGCGGCGATTTCTATACGCGCGTTCGACGTTACTGCTTAGTCATTCTTGATAACAATATTGGGAAATGGATTGCCCTGCTGCTGCGCGCGCAATGCCAAATGCGCGGCCATACGGCGCGCGATATCACGATAAATTGCGGCGACTGGTCCGTTGGGTTCGGCAGCGACGGTGGGATTACCGCTATCGGCCTGCTCGCGGATCGATCGCGCTAGCGGCAGCGAACCGAGCAATGGCGCGCCGTATTCGGTCGCAATTTTTTCACCGCCGCCCTCACCGAATAAATGATCGGCATGACCGCAATTCGAGCAGATATGCACCGCCATGTTTTCGACAATACCGAGCACCGGCACATCGACTTTGCGAAACATCTCGATACCTTTTTTCGCATCGAGCAGCGCAATATCCTGCGGCGTAGTTACGATCACCGCGCCGGCAACCGGCACTTTTTGCGCGAGCGTCAGTTGAATATCGCCGGTGCCCGGCGGCAGATCGATAATCAGGTAATCCAAATCTTCCCACGCCGTTTGATTGAGCAGCTGCTGTAACGCGCCGCTGACCATCGGCCCACGCCATACCACCGGCGTATTTTCTGTCAGCAAATAGCCGATCGACATGGTTTGCAGGCCGTGTGCAGCAATTGGCTCCAGCATTTGCGAACCGCGCTGTGCCGGCCGCGTATCTTCCGCCACGCCCAACATCAGCGGCAGGCTGGGACCGTAAATATCGGCGTCGAGCAAACCGACGCGGGCGCCCTCGGCAGCCAGTCCCAGCGCGAGATTTACCGCGGTCGTCGATTTGCCGACGCCACCTTTGCCCGAGGCAACCGCCACGATGTTTTTCACGTGCTGCATATTTGGTAGATTTTGTTGCGCTTTCGCCGCCTCGATCTGCCAATCGAGAGTGACCTCGACCTGGCTGCCCGGCAATTGCTTCTGCACAGCGGCGGCGATTTCGCCGATCAACTGCGCCTTAACGCTAGCGGCCGCATAACCCAGCGTTACCGCAATGCGAATATGCTCGCCGTCGATCGCGATATCGCGCAGCGCGCCGGTCAGCAATAAATCTTTATCCAGATGCGGATCGCGCCATGCGCGCAGTGCTTGTTCAACTTGGGTGCGAGTAAACGCGGACATGAAAACTCCTGCAGAAGGCTGGATCGCAACGGGTCGCCGGTTGGGCCGAACCCCGAGGTGCGCTATAGTATCGCCCCTTCCACGACTTCCCAAGTTTTAAAAAACCCGCTTATTTCAAGGAAATTTATGTCCCGCCGCATTCTCGTCACCAGCGCGCTGCCCTACGCCAACGGCGCGATTCACCTCGGTCATCTGGTCGAATATATTCAGACCGATATCTGGGTGCGCTTTCAACGGATGCAGGGGCATGAAGTGCATTACGTCGGCGCCGACGATCAACACGGCACGCCGATTATGTTGCGGGCGGAAAAGGAAGGACTGACGCCGCGCGCGTTGGTGGAAAACGTATTAAAAGATCACACCCGGGATTTCTTCGGCGGCCTCGATGCGCAGCAACAATGGATCGCCAGCAACCCGGCCAATCCAAATTTGCGCGATGAAAATTTGCTCGGCGGCTTTCACATCAGTTTCGATAATTACTACGAAACCGATTCGGCGGAAAACGAAACATTCTGCAAAGACGTTTACAGCAAACTCGAAGCAGCCGATTTAATCGCGCGGCGCGAGGTGGAACAATTTTACGATCCGGTTAAAGAAATGTTTTTGCCGGACCGCTTTATCAAAGGCGAATGCCCCAAGTGCGGCGCGAAAGATCAGTACGGCGATTCGTGCGAAGTATGCGGCTCGACCTATGCGCCCACCGATTTAAAAAATGCGTACTCGGTGGTTTCCGGCGCCGCACCAATTCGCAAAGCATCGGAACATTATTTCTTTAAATTATCCGATAACCGCTGCGAGCAATTTCTTCGCGAATTCACCCGCGAGCCAGGCAAGCTGCAAAACGAAGCGGCGAATAAACTCGACGAATGGTTTACCGCCGGCTTATCCGATTGGGATATTTCGCGCGACGCGCCGTACTTTGGTTTTAAAATCCCCGGCACCGACAATAAATTCTTTTACGTATGGCTCGATGCGCCGGTCGGTTACTTCGGCAGCTTTCGCAATTATGTGCAGAAGCAAAAAGCGCTCGGCATAGAAATCGATGAAAGCGCTTTTCTCGATGCTGCAAAAGCAAAAACTGAAAACACCGAGATGGTGCATTTTATCGGTAAAGACATTCTGTATTTTCACGCGCTGTTCTGGCCGGCAATGCTGGAAAACTCTGGCTATCGCACACCGACACAGATCAACGCGCACGGCTTTCTTACCGTCGACGGCGCAAAAATGTCGAAAAGCCGCGGTACCTTTATCACCGCGCAATCGTATATCGACGCCGGATTAAATCCAGAATGGCTGCGCTATTATTTCGCCGCGAAGCTGAACGGCACGATGGAAGATATCGACCTCAATCTGGAAGATTTCATCGCGCGTGTGAATTCGGATTTGGTGGGGAAGTACATCAATATTGCGAGTCGGTGCGCGGGATTTATTACCAAATTATTCGATGGCAAGTTGAGCGGGGGCGAACCCATTTATCCTATAGACCGACTTCAGGCGCACTCAGAAGTTTTAGAGAAGATGTATGAGCAGAGAGATTACGGCTTTGCTCTGCGCGAAGTTATGAGCCTTGCCGACGAAGTTAATCAATTCGTAAATAGCGCAGAGCCATGGAAGATTGCAAAAACCATCGCCGATCAGCCCAGCAATATTCAAAATTTGCACTGGGTATGCACGAATGCAATTAACATGTTTCGCTTGCTAAGCATTTATTTAAAGCCGATTTTGCCGACACTTGTAGCAAGTGTTGAAAAGTTCTTAAATATTCCCGAATTGAAGTGGGCCGATGCGAAAAGGCTGCTATCCGCAGACCACCAAATTAACGAATACAAACATTTGATGACTCGCATCGAGCAAAAACAAATCGATGCTTTAGTCGCCGCCAATCGTGATTCGCTGCAAGCCACACCTACACAACCTGACGCAAAACCGGAAGCAAAAGCTGTGGAAGAAAAAGCCGAAATAATCTCCATTGACGATTTTTCGAAAATCGATTTGCGTATCGCGAAAATAATCTCGGCCGAACATGTTGAAGGCGCGGATAAATTATTGAAGCTGTCGCTCGATCTCGGCGAGGAAAATCGACAGGTTTTTGCCGGTATTAAATCCGCCTATCGGCCCGAACAGTTGATTGGAAAACTTACGGTTGTGGTAGCCAATCTCGCGCCGCGCAAAATGAAATTCGGCATGAGCGAAGGCATGGTATTAGCAGCAGGGCCCGGTGGAAAAGACATATTCCTGCTGTCACCGGATAGCGGCGCCACCCCCGGCATGAAAGTGAAATAATCTGGCGGCGAGGACAATTTGTGGTGCTTGAAGCTTTCAATAACGCCACCGTGAAAACTCTTACGCGTGCGGTTACGTTGGAAAAAAATCACGCTTCACTATTATTTTCTCGCACAACGGCGACAGCACTCCGATGGAATTAATAGACACTATCGAAGCAATCGACAATTTGCTGCCGCAAACCCAATGCGGCGACTGCGGCCACCCGGGCTGTCGCCCTTATGCTGAAGCGATAGCCAAAGGCGAACCGATCAATCGCTGCCCGCCCGGCGGCGATAAAACCATCGTTGCACTCGCGGCTTTTTTACAGCGCGATATTTTGCCGCTCGATGGCATCACTAAACCAAAAACGGTTGCGTTTATTCGCGAAGAAGAATGTATCGGCTGCACCAAATGCATTGACGCCTGCCCGGTCGACGCAATTCTCGGCGCAGCCAAACATATGCATACCGTTATTATCGATGAATGCACCGGCTGCAATTTGTGTGTCGATCCGTGCCCGGTCGATTGCATCGATATGCTGCCCGCGATTTCCGATCAGCTCGACAAGCCGATGCATTACAAAACCCGCTTGCTTGCGCGCAACAGTAGACTGCAACGCATAGCCGAGCAGCGCGAAAAGCTTCGCGCATCGCGCAAACAAAAGCTTGAAAGTAAAACCACAGAGACGTTAAAGCCTAAAAGCAAATTAGATGAGGTACGCGACGCTATCGCGCGTGCGAAAGCGAAAAAATCAGCGCTCGCCCCAGCTTCTTCTGATCGCAGCTAACTATCGCTATAAAGTTCTTGGCGTTTTCGGCGCCCTTATCTTTCAAAGAGCGAGAAAAATGTTTTAGATAAAAAAACCCGAAGCACTTTCGCGATTCGGGTTTTTATTTTCTTTATCATTTCATTTTCAAAGCGACAGAATTGCTCTGCTGCTTTGAGGGCTCCTTCGAACCCTCAGCTACTCATATTTAGAAGCGGTAGGTTGCCTCTACACCCACAGTGCGCGGATCACCCGGAAGCGCCGTGCTAACGGGAAACACGCTCAGCAATACCGAAGGTGAGGAGTAGTACTCTTCGTCGAACGCATTCTTAACATAGGCGGCGACATCAAGACGCGTTTTGGCAATTCCATTCCAGCTTAAACGGAAGTTGGCAATATCGTATCCCGGCAGGTTTTCACCACCTTGACCACTGAACTTGTCGGTGTGGTAGTAATCGCCGTTAAGGACGAGATCTCCATCCAGCGGATTCACTGGCAGCGTCCAATTAAACGCAAAAGTACCGGAGAACTTTGGACTTGGGAGTGTAATCTCGTCTTTCGATAGCTTAATAAAGCTGGACGGAGAGCTAACAGAATCAACTGTTTGATCCACGTACGATCCCGACAGCGTTAATGTAAGGCTCGGAACGGGGATAACAGTTAAATCAGCTTCAACACCTTTGATCGTCAAATTCGCTGCATTGACACCAACCGATGAGTTGGTCGGCAGATCTGGCGCTGAAGAAGGAATACCGCTAAGGCTTACGACGTTGATGAACTGCACCGCATTTTTATAATCGGTCTGAAACGCAGCAACGTTTATACGCCCTTTAATATCGCCGATATTCCAATCGTTTTTGACGCCCACTTCCCAGTCGGTAAGCGTTTCAGGCTTAGTCGATTGAAACGGTAACAGGTTAGGACAATCACTTACCGCGCCGCCCGGCGTGCAGGGAACCGTAAAGCCTTGCGCAGCAACTTGGGCCGGGCTACCGCCGGTGGTGTACGCAGTTTCAAAAGTAGGTGTATTGGCAGCTACACCGCGATAGCCACGGCGATGCGCTACATACACCAGGGTGTCAGGTGTGATTTGCCAATCCAGACCCAAAGTAAAACTGCCGGCGATATCGTCAGTTTTGGTGATACCAGTTCCGTCGGTGTTGATCGGTTTAGTCGAGCCGGGGAAGCCATTTTTTGAAACATCCTCGCACTCACTCTCGGACATGTAATGCGTGGCATTTCCGCCGCCACATGCATTAACTTCATCCTTACTCCAGCGACCACCTGCGGTCACTTTCATACCGTCAAGCGCCCAATCTGAAATATCTAAACCCAGCTGCGCAAACACAGCCTTGTTTTTGTTCTCGACATTTGCAGACACGAACGTTGGCAACGGGGTCAGACCCACTACACGAAAGCGATCGCTCTGACTTCCGTTAGGATCTTTAGCTTTGTCATCGTTGTAGAACAGGCCGGCAATCCAGTCGAGCTTGTCGTCGAATGCAGTGCCGAACAATTGAACCTCGTCGGACAGGTAGGTACGGGAACGCACAGCAGAGGCATGGTAGAAAATAAATGGGAAGGTAGTTGGTCCCAGATTCACCGTCATCGGCCCCGTGCCTGGGGTGTTAATCAGCTCATCGGAATCGTGCCGACGGAAACCGAAAATATTGCGCAGAGTTCCGAAACCAAGATCGATTGATGTGTCGTTTGAAACGCCGTACGAATGACGTTTTGCGAAACCGCCATCCACATCGGAAGCACCTGCATGAAAGCCCGCTGCTTGAGCCGCAGCAAATTGCGCGCGCGTACCTGCATCTACCTGATTACCAACCAGCGAAGGCCCGAAAGCGGCGTTGTACCCTTTCACCAAGCCTGCAAGCGCCGGCTCATTTATACGGAACAAACTCAGCATCGATGCGGTTTCATCGGCCTGAAAATGATCCCACACCGTGGTGTTTTCAATTTTGTCGGTCGGTTGCCACAGCAAAGAAATACGGTAGCTATTCGTATGAACGTTGTCGAAGTCTGCCCCGCCGCTGATGTTTTTATTTAGACCGTCACCGCGACGAACTTGGCCTGCGATACGCATCGCCAATTTATTTTCGATGATCGGGAAGTTAACGGCGCCTTCCACGCTGCGGTAATCTTTGGTGCCATA
>JAQGNY010000005.1 GCA_028293825.1 Verrucomicrobiaceae bacterium | reverse complement strand
CCGCAACATCAGCCGCCGTAAATTTTGCGCAATGATAGCAGCATCGCGTTCGCGGACCGACAAGACTCACAAACGCGCGCCGAGTGCGCGCTGCGTCACAACGCATCGTGCGCGCACGACAAAACTTTCGCTGTCGACGTGACAGACCAAGCCATCCACTACAATTAGCGCCACGAAAAATTCTTTGCGATGAAACTATGTCGATTACAGCAGTCGAAAACCGCTTCTCTCGAAGCAACGCGAAAGCTCCTGCCATGTCACGCTACTTCTTTATGCTGTTGGTTTCGCTGTTATGGACCGCCGGTTTTGCACACGCGGCGACAGATCCGTTCAAGACCAGCAGCGTTGTCACCAAAGATGAGTTTCTGCCGTTCGAACAGGCCTATGTGCTCGATGCGCAATTCGTCAACGACGCGCTGACGTTGCACTGGCAAATCAAAGACGGTTACTACCTGTATCGACATCAGTTCGCGTTCAAAACCGAGAACGGCGCTGCGGTCCCGGCGGACATTCCCGCCGGCAAAAGCAAGGAAGACGAATACTTCGGCCATGTCGAGGTGTACTACCACGCCATCGATATCGTGGTGAAACCGGCCTCCGCCCAGACATTTACCTTGGGCGTTACCGCGCAGGGCTGCGCCGATGCCGGGCTTTGTTATCCACCGGCGACGGTATATTTTCGCGTCGATCCAGCCGCCAAATCGGTCACGCCAACAGCAGCGCCAGTCGCTAAATCCATCGCAGCGGCAAAACTGAATGTTCCTGCTGCCGAGTCTTCGCTTAGACAATGGCTGGGCATACTGCTGTTTGCCGCGTTGGGCGGCAGCATTTTGAATTTAATGCCCTGTGTGTTTCCCGTGCTCAGTCTGAAGGCTCTCAGCTTTGCGGCCCATCGCGACCAGCGGCAGGGATTGCATGGCCTTGTTTATACCTTCGGCGTGATCCTCAGCTTTGTCTTGGTCGCAGGTGTATTACTGCTATTAAAAGCGGCAGGGCAAGCCATCGGCTGGGGGTTTCAACTGCAACAACCCTGGTTTGTCGGCGGTCTGACTTATTTGTTTTTCGCGATGGGGCTGAGTCTTTCCGGCTTTTGGGAGCTGGGCGGCAGCTGGATGGGATTTGGCGATAAGCTCGCGACGCGCGGCGGTTACAGCGGCAGCTTTTTTACTGGCGTGCTCGCGACGCTGGTCGCCAGCCCCTGTACCGCGCCTTTTATGGGCAGCGCGCTGGGATTTGCCGCGACCCAACCGCCGCTACAATCGCTGTCGATTTTCGCCGCGCTCGGTTTCGGCATGGCATTGCCGATGTTGCTGCTGAGCCTGAGCCCGCGCTTGCTGGCATATATCCCCAAACCCGGCGCATGGATGGACCGCTTTAAACAGGCGCTGGCGTTTCCTTTATATGCAACGGCGATTTGGCTGTGCTGGATTGTCGGCCGGCAAACCGGCAGCAGCGGCATGGCGGTGATATTAGGCGGCACGCTGGCCATTACGCTGGCTCTATGGCTGTGGCGCTTCGGCATCATCGCGCGCGCATTTGCTGCCGCGAGTTTGGCATTCGCGTTGGCCGTGCTCGGCAGTCCTCTTTTATTAGCTGGCCAGCAATCGCTGACTACTGCGCCTGCCGACAAAGCCTGGCAACCCTATCGCGCAGAAACCTTGGCGCAATTGCGCGCTGCCGGCAAACCGGTATTTCTGAATGTCACTGCGGACTGGTGCATCACCTGCCTGACCAACGAAAAAGTCGCGCTGGGCACCGATTCAGTCAAACAGGCGTTTCAGCAACACGGCGTGACCTATTTGAAAGCCGATTGGACCAATTACGATCCAGCCATTACCGCGCTGCTCGCCGAGTTCGGCCGCAACGGAATTCCGCTTTATGTACTGTTTCCCTCCGACCCGAAAGCAGAGCCAGTAGTACTGCCGCAATTGCTAAGCCCGACGCGGGTTATTGAGGCAGTCGCGGCCGCCGCGCCAAAGTCTTAGCAGAATCGAAACGGCCAATTTCGCGCTATTTACTGGAAATAGGCGGGCATCCTCGCGCATTGAGTTGGACACACTTTGGCTTTTCATGCACAATCCGCCGCGTTGTCGCCCTAGAGCGGCGGTGAATTCTCGGAGTGCGCATGGCGCTGATACTGGTCCTGCATGGACCCAACCTTAATTTATTGGGAACTCGCGAACCCGAAATTTACGGCGCCACCACTCTTGCCGATATCAACGCCCGCCTGAGCTTACAAGCCGATGGCGCTGGCCATCGCTTACAAAGCTTTCAAAGTAATGCCGAGCACGAGCTGATCGACCGCATCCATCGGTCGGGTCAGGAAGAAGCTGCTTTCATCCTGTTCAACCCGGGCGCTTTTACGCATACCAGCGTGGCATTGCGCGACGCGCTACTTGGCGTCGGCATTCCGTTTATCGAGCTTCATCTTTCCAATGTGCACAGTCGCGAAGCATTTCGCCGCCATTCGTATTTCTCCGACATCGCTGTCGGGGTGATTTGCGGCTTTGGCGCGCAGAGCTATGAGCTGGCTCTGGAAGCGGCCTGCGCCAAACTAAGCAGCCCTTGATTCCAATCACTTCATCCCTATAAACCAAAATCCTGCAACGACAGAGAGAGACGATGGATATTCGCAAAGTCAAAAAGCTGATCGAGCTGCTCGAAGAATCGAACATCGACGAAATCGAAATTAAAGAAGGCGAAGAGTCGGTTCGCATCAGCCGCAATCGCAACAACCCGCAGCCACAGTATTTCGCCGCGCCGCCGCAAATGGCAGCACCGTTCGCCACAGCGCCTGCCGCAGCGCCCGTGGCGGCTGATGTGAAGCCGGTAAGTAACGGCCACATCGTCAAATCGCCAATGGTCGGCACGTTTTATCGCTCGCCTTCCCCCAGCTCGCCCGCGTTTGTCGATATCGGCAAGCACGTTAAAGCCGGCGATGTCATCTGTATCGTCGAAGCGATGAAGATGATGAACCAGATCGAAGCCGACAAAACCGGCGTGGTTGAAGCCATCCTGGTGGAAGACGGCCAACCGGTCGAATTCGATCAGCCGCTGATCACGATCGTCTGACCTCCTGGCATAGCGGCGGAGCCTCGCTCGCCGCTTCTTGACTGATTATTGGGATATTCCATGCTCGAAAAAGTCGTTATCGCCAACCGAGGTGAAATCGCATTGCGCATTCTGCGCGCGTGCCGCGAACTCGGAATTAAAACCGTCGCTGTGCATTCAACCGTCGATCGCGATCTGATGCATGTGCGTCTCGCCGATGAGTCCGTGTGCATTGGCCCGGGACCGTCACCGAAAAGCTATTTGAACGGCCCAGCAATTATCAGCGCTGCCGAAGTTACCGACGCTGTGGCGATTCACCCCGGCTATGGCTTTCTGGCCGAAAATGCCGACTTCGCCGAACAGGTCGAGAAAAGCGGTTTTGTTTTCATCGGCCCCACCCCCGACGTGATTCGCCTGATGGGCGACAAAGTATCGGCCATCGCGGCGATGAAAAAAGCCGGTGTGCCGACCGTGCCCGGTTCCGACGGCCCGATTACCGAAGACCAGGAACACACTCTGAAGGTTGCTCGTAAAATCGGCTATCCGGTCATTATTAAGGCGGCGGCTGGCGGCGGCGGTCGCGGTATGCGCGTCGTCCACAGCGAAGCGGCGCTGCTCAATGGCGTTTACGTCACACAGTCCGAAGCCAAAGCAGCGTTCGGCGACGATACCGTGTACCTGGAAAAATTCCTGGAAAACCCACGCCACGTTGAGATTCAAATTCTCGCCGACGGTCAGGGTCACGCCATTGCGCTCGGTGATCGCGATTGCTCGCTGCAACGGCGCCACCAAAAAGTACTGGAAGAAGCGCCAGCGCCGGGAATTCCCGACAAAATTCGGGCAGAAGTCGCTAAATCGTGCGTGGATGCCTGCGTCAGCATCGGTTATCGCGGCGCCGGCACGTTCGAGTTTTTGTACGAGAACGACCGCTTCTACTTCATCGAAATGAACACGCGCGTGCAGGTCGAACACCCCGTCACCGAAATGGTCACCGGCATCGACATCATCAAACAGCAGCTGCGTATTGCCTCCGGCGAAAAGCTGACCATCAAACAAGAGGACGTGAAAATTCACGGTCATTCTTTTGAATGCCGGATCAATGCCGAAGACCCGAAAACCTTCGTGCCCTGCCCCGGCAAAGTCACGCATTTCCACGCGCCGGGCGGACCGGGCGTGCGCGTCGATTCGCACTTATATAGTGGCTACACGGTGCCGCCGAACTACGACTCGATGATTGCCAAGATCATCACCTACGGCGATACCCGTGAAGAGGCGCTGAACCGTATGCGCCAGGCGCTCGATGAGTTAGTGGTCGAAGGCATTCGCACCAACCAGAACCTGCAACGCGATTTGGTGCGCGACGCCGGTTTCCGCAAAGGCGGTGTCAACATTCACTACCTCGAAAATAAACTGAAAGCCTGAGCGAGACGCGCGCATTGAGTTGGCAGCAATTGGTTTTTGCGAGTAATCGCGAGCAGGCGGCGACGTTGGAAGATGCGCTGCTTGAACTTGGCGCGCTGTCGGTGACACTGCAAGACAACGCCGATGAGCCGGTGCTCGAACCGGGCGTCGGCGAGCGTCCGCTGTGGCAGGCGACCCGCTTGGTCGCGCTTTACGATGCGGACGCCGATATCGACGCGGTCATCGCGCAGCTCTCCTCCGAATTCGACACGTTGCCGCAATGGCAGATTGAGCAAGTTGCCGATCAAGCCTGGGAACGCGCCTGGATGGATAGCTTCCAGCCGATGCGTTTCGGCCAACGGCTGTGGGTGTGTCCAAGCTGGGCACAGGCGCCGGACCCGGAAGCCATCGTACTGGCGCTCGATCCCGGCCTTGCCTTCGGCACCGGCACGCATCCGACCACGGCCCTGTGTTTAACCTGGCTCGACGGTTTGAATTTGGCCGGTTGCGACGTTCTCGATTACGGCTGCGGCTCGGGCATTCTCGCGATCGCCGCACTGCTGTTGGGCGCCGAGCGCGCCGTTGCGGTCGATAACGACCCGCAAGCATTGATTGCCACGCGCGACAATGCCGAGCGCAACGGCATCGCCGCCGAGCGTTTACTTACCTTTACGCCGGAGCAATTGCCGAGCGAGTTGCGCTTCGCTGTTACCGTCGCCAATATTCTTGCCGGGCCGCTGCAAACATTGGCGCCGCTGCTTACCGAGAAAACCAGCGTCGGCGGCAAATTGGCGATTTCGGGAATCTTGAGCGAGCAGGCCGAAGCCGTTGCCGCCTGTTATCGTGACGCCTTTACTTTGCAGGCACCGACCTTGCTACAAGAATCCGACTCCGCGCAACAATGGGCGCGTATCGATGGCGTGAAAGCGCGTTAAGATTTGGCCTCGGGCGTGAATCGCTTGAGCTGAAAAAACATAAAGCAGTAAACGCACAGCAATAGCCGTGATGCATAGATAAACGAGAATCGGCTCATTGCACTGCAAGCAGTCGATTGTTAATCCAGGGCCGGCCTTAATCAGCCACTAATCAGGATCGATTCCGCTCCATGGACCATCGCGTCACCCAATGCCCGCGCTGCGGGACCTCGTTTCGCGTCACCGAAGCTCACTTGGCGGTGGCTGCCGGCGCCGTGCGTTGCGGTTCCTGCCTGCACATTTTCAATGCGCGCGAACATTGGCTGGAAGAGGCGCCGCCCGAACCGGTTAAAGCGGAAACGCCGCTGACTAAGCGCAACATTGAAAATATCGAAATCGACGATGACGCGTTGTTCGACGATGACACGCCGCTGTTCGATGACGACGAAGCGCCAGCCAAAGCCAGCGGCGGCACCATTTTCAATCCCGTCGATGACGACTTCCAGGCAATCGACGACTCCGGGCAAGATTCCTTTTCCGAAACCTTCCTCGACTTGAACAGTTGGGAGCAGGACAGCGACCACAGCTTCAGCGATGCCCGTGACGACTCCGGCAGCAACTTCGGTAACGACTCTTTCAACAAAAAACGCGACAGCCATGAAGACGCCAAGGAACAGGCTGACGAGCAGGAGTGGGCGCGCAAATTACTGGAAGACGACGAAGAGAAAATCGCCAGCGTGATTAACGCGCCGGCGCGCTCGGATATCTTCGAAGAATACGGCGATATCCTGAGCGAGGTACCGGAAGTCGAAGAGACAGCGGAGACTGCCGATGCGGCCGAGCTGTCGGACGAATTTCTCGATATCGACACGGACAAGCCCGCCGTGCGCGCACCCGCATTCGATCTGGACCTGCACACGGAAGAAATTGCGCTGCAGTCGCTGCATACCGACCGCCCGATTAACGCACCACCGCGGCCGCTGTTTAGCCTTGAAGGTATCGAGCAAGAACCGATTCGTCTGCATCAATTCGTCAATGAACCGCGCTGGCCGAAGGTGTTGTGGGGCATTGGTTTAGCCGCGATGGTCGCGCTCGCGATCGGTCAATACGTGTATTTCAATTTCACTACATTGTCGCGCGGCGAACTGCGGCCGTGGCTGACGCGCGGCTGCGAGGTTTTCAACTGCGTGCTGCCGCCGCAATCCGACATAGCGCAGATTCGCACTAATAGCTTGATCGTGCGCAGTCACCCAACCCAACGCGGCGCTCTAGCGGTCGATGCCATCATCACCAATCAGGCCGACTTCCCGCAGGTTTATCCACAACTGCAACTGCAATTTACTGATCTGAATGGCGCCCCGGTCGCTAGCAGGCAGTTCAGCCCCGCCGAATACCTGAGTGGCGAGCTCAAAGGCTCGCACCTGATGCCGGTGCAGCAGCCGGTGCATATCGCCCTCGAATTACTCGATCCGGGGCCGCGCGCGGTGAACTATTTACTCACCGTCGTACCCACAACCGCGCCATAAAAACCAGCAGTTTTACTGCGTAAATTTGGTTAAAAGCTGCGCGAAAGCCTTTAATCGAAAACTCTCAGCAGGTATCATAGCGCCCTCTTTTTCGCCGTTCCCCGCTCCTTCGGTAAGCCCAATGATTACGATTGGCCACTACGTATTAAGTAGTCCCGTGGTATTGGCGCCGATGGCTGGTGTCACTGATCGCCCGTTTCGCGAACTGTGTCGCCGATTTGGCGCGGGGCTGGCAGTTTCCGAAATGTTGACTAGCGATTCCAGTCTCTGGCACAGCCGCAAATCGCGGTTGCGCATGGATCATTGCGACGAAACGGCGCCGATTTCGGTCCAGATCGCCGGCAGCGATCCACAGCAGATGGCTGAAGCCGCGCGTTTGAACGTCGATCATGGCGCTCAAATTATCGATATCAACATGGGTTGCCCGGCGAAGAAGGTATGCAAGCGCGCGGCTGGATCCGCCTTATTGCGCGATGAAAAATTAGTCGCGGCAATTTTGGAAGCGGTGGTTAAAGCAGTATCAGTGCCGGTCACTCTCAAAATACGTACCGGCTGGTCGCCCGAGGAGCGCAATGCAGTGCGCATCGCGCGGATTGCGGAACAAAGCGGCGCACAGTTACTCGCCGTACATGGACGCACCCGCGCCTGCCGCTTCGAAGGCGACGTCGAGTACGACACGATCGCAGCAGTGAAAGCGGCGATCAGCATTCCGGTATTGGCCAATGGCGATATCGATTCGCCGGAAAAGGCACGCGCCGTGCTCGATCACACCCGCGCCGATGGCGTGATGATCGGACGCGCCGCGCAGGGACAGCCGTGGCTATGTACCCAGATTGCGCACTACTTACAGCACGGAACCTACGCTGCAGCGCCAAGCCAGCAGCTGCAGCAACAGGTCATGCGCGATCACCTGCAACAGTTGCACGAATTTTACGGAGAGCCGATGGGCGCGCGTATTGCGCGCAAACACGTGGGTTGGTATCTCGCACACCAGCCTGAGGCAGCGGTATTTCAGCGCCAGTTCAACCAGCTGGAAACCGCCGCCGAACAACATCGCGTTCTGAACCAATGGTTTGCGAGATTGACGACAGATGAGGAACAAGCAGCATGAACAACAGCGAACGCTTTATTAACGAAGTGCCGAACGGCACCCTGAGCAGCGCCGATCTGCAAAAACAACATTTGACGCATGCGCCGGTTTCGCAAGCGCAAACGCTGCGCGACAGCGTAGCGATCGCATTGAGCAATTACTTCAAACACCTCGACGGCCAGGAAGTGACCGACGTTTACAACATGGTGCTGTCCGAAGTCGAAGCGCCGTTGCTGGAAGAAGTATTGCGTTACACCCGCAACAACCAAACCAAGGCTGCCGTTATGCTCGGCCTGAATCGCGGCACGCTGCGCAAAAAACTCAAGCAATACGATTTGCTGTAAGCATCTAACGCACGCATTAAGGGGTGAGCATTCACCCCTTAATTATTTTTGCCCATTCGATATTTGCCCTGTTTAATTTTTATCGGTCGAGAAATTTATGAGCACCCACACCGATCTTATTCCCGTCAAACGCGCACTGATCAGCGTATCGGACAAATCCGGCATCGTTGATTTCGCCAAAAGCCTGAGCGCGTTCGGCATCGAACTTCTCTCCACCGGCGGCACCTACAAACTGCTGAAAGACAGCGGCGTCGCAGTGACCGAAGTATCCGATCACACGGGCTTCCCCGAGATGATGGACGGTCGCGTAAAAACGCTGCATCCGAAAATTCACGGCGGCATTCTCGGCCGGCGCGGTCAGGACGATGCGGTGATGGCGCAGCACGACATCAAACCGATCGACATGGTCGTGGTGAATCTGTATCCGTTCGAGCAAACCGTGGCGAAACCGGATTGCTCGCTCGAAGACGCGATTGAAAATATCGATATCGGCGGACCGACCATGGTGCGCGCCGCCGCAAAAAATCACGCCTTCGTAAATATCGTCGTTAACGCGGCGGACTACGGCGCGATTCTGGCTGAATTAAAAGCCAACAACGGCGCGACCACGTATAAAACGCGTTTCGATTTAGCGATCAAAGCGTACGAGCATACCGCCGCGTACGACGGTGCCATCGCCAATTATTTCGGCCGTCTCGTTCCCGGCGGCAACGATCCGTTCCCGCGCACATTCAATTTGAATTTAGTGAAAGCGCAGGACATGCGTTACGGCGAAAACCCGCATCAACGCTCTGCCTTTTACATAGAAAAAAGAGGCATGGAAAAAAATGTCGCCGAAACCAGCATTGCCACCGCGAAGCAATTGCAGGGCAAAGAGCTGTCGTACAACAACATCGCCGACACCGATGCCGCGCTCGAATGCGTGAAACAATTCGACGAGCCGGCCTGCGTCATCGTTAAACACGCCAATCCGTGCGGCGTTGCCGTGGCGAAAACAATTGGCGCCGCGTACGACTTAGCTTTTGCGACCGACACCGAATCGGCATTCGGCGGCATTATCGCGTTCAACCGCGAGCTCGATGTCGACACCGCAAAAGCCATTGTCGATCGCCAATTCGTCGAAGTGATTATCGCGCCGAGCGTTGCGTCCGGCGTCAGCGAAATCATCGCGGAAAAGAAAAATGTGCGGTTATTAATTTGCGGAACCTTTCTCAGCAACAAAGAGACGGCGCCGCAACCCGCGTGGGATTTCAAGCGCGTCAATGGCGGCTTGCTGGTGCAGGATCGCGATCTCGGTGTGATCACTGCGAGCGATTTGAAAATCGTCACCAAACGCCAACCGACCGACAGCGAAATTCGCGATTTGCTGTTCACGTGGAAAGTCGCGAAATTTGTTAAATCGAATGCGATTGTTTACGGCAAAGACGGTCGCACCATCGGTGTTGGCGCAGGGCAAATGAGCCGCGTTAATTCCGCGCGCATCGCCGCGATTAAAGCCGAACACGCGCAGCTAGAAGTAAAAGGCGCAGTAATGGCGTCGGATGCATTTTTTCCGTTTCGCGACGGTATCGATAATGCGGCGAAAAACGGCATCAGCTGTGTGATTCAACCGGGCGGTTCGATTCGCGATGACGAAGTCATTGCGGCGGCGGACGAGCACGGCATGGCGATGGTGCTGACCGGGATGCGTCACTTTCGTCACTGAGAAAGCGACACTGATTTTTAACGCACGCAGGGATGAAATTATGCGAACTCATTGCGCTATTTTGTTAGCCGTCATGCTGCTCGGCGGCTGCAGTCACGAACAACTGTATAACTCGATGCAGGGCGCGCGCGACGAAAAGTGCCAGAAAATAATCGACGGCGGCGAACGCGCGCGCTGCCTCGATAATGCGCATCAGCCCTACGATAAATACCGGCAGCAGCGCGAAGAGCCCAGCAAGAATTAATTCGTTATTTTTAATTAGGTAGTGCTGCATGAATGTATTGATCATCGGTGGCGGCGGACGCGAACACGCACTGGCGTGGAAAATAGCCCAAGCCGCGCGCATCGAAAAAGTGTTTGTCGCACCAGGCAATGCCGGCACCGCGCGCGAACATAAAGTCGAAAATATCGCGATCGATCCGCTCGATTTCGCTGCGCTGATCGCGTTCGTAAAAAACAACGATGTCGGCTTGACCATCGTCGGACCGGAAGCACCGCTGGTAGCCGGCGTGGTCGATGCCTTCGAGCAGCAGGGCTTGCGTTGCTTCGGTCCGCGCCAAGGCGCTGCGCAACTCGAAGGCTCGAAAGCCTTCACCAAGGATTTTCTCGCGCGCCACAACATTCCCACCGCCAACTACGAAAACTTCACCGAGATCGAACCGGCGCTCGCCTACATCCGTAAAAACGGCGCACCGATTGTCGTTAAAGCCGATGGCCTCGCTGCCGGCAAAGGCGTCATCGTCGCCGAAACTGTGACTGATGCCGAAGCTGCCGTGCGCGATATGTTGTCGGGCAATGCGTTTGGCGCGGCGGGTTGTCGCGTCGTGGTCGAGGAATTTCTCGGCGGCGAAGAAGCCAGCTTTATCGTGATGGTCGACGGCGAGCACGTGTTGCCAATGGCGACCAGCCAGGACCATAAACGCGTCGGCGACGGCGACACCGGTCCCAACACCGGCGGCATGGGCGCGTACTCGCCGGCGCCGGTCGTCACGCAAGCGGTGCACGACCGCGTGATGCGGGAAGTGATTTACCCGACCGTGCGCGGCATGGCCGCCGAGGGCAATTCGTACACCGGCTTTTTATACGCGGGACTGATGATCGACGCTGCCGGCAATCCGAAAGTGATCGAATACAACTGCCGCTTCGGCGACCCGGAGACGCAGCCAATCATGCTGCGCCTGCGTTCGGACTTGACCGAACTCGTCGACGCCGCGCTCGATCGTCGGCTCGACCAAGTCAGCGCCGAATGGGATGCGCGGCCGGCGCTGGGCGTTGTTATCGCAGCCGGCGGTTACCCCGGCGACTATCGCAAAGGCGATGTCATCAGTGGCTTGCCGAGCGCCGAAACTACCGACGTCAAAGTATTCCACGCCGGCACCCAACTGCTGAATAACGAAGTCGTTACCAGCGGCGGTCGGGTATTGTGCGTGACGGCGCTGGGCTCCAGTGTTGCCGAGGCGCAGCAAAATGCGTATCGGCAGCTCGATCAAATCAAATGGCAAGGTGGTTTTTCACGGCGCGATATTGGTTATCGCGCCATCGCAAGGGAATGAAACATGGCGCTCTGTCGGCGTGGATTGCAAGACAGCTTTAAATTAAGCGGCACACGATGGCTGCGCGGGGCGACGCTGATCGGCCTGTGGTTATGTTTGTGTCAGCCGTTATTCGCGGCATCCGTGATTACCGTCGATGCCGATTTCGATAGCGTGGATCTCGCCGCCAACGTCGATTTGCTCGCCGACCCCAGCGGCGAGATAGCCATTGCCGATATCGTGCAGGAGCCGCTGGTCAACTCGTTCAAGCCGGCCCGGCCAGACGAGTTTCAGCACACGCAAATCAGCAGCGCCTATTGGCTGCGCTTCGGTATCAGCAATGCCTCGCACGACGCGCGCACGCTGGCGCTGAACTTTCGTATGCAGCAGCCGGGCAAAATCAGTATTTTCTCCGGCGCCACACTGCGCGAGCTGCCGCAATTAACCGCGCCCAAATTCCAATTGATTATTCCGGCGCAATCGCAGCAGTTGTTTTATCTGCGGGTTGGCCCGGGCGGTCTGCAAATGGCGCAGATTGAGCTGTCCAGCATCGATCACATGCTGACGGCGCTGCGCGATGCATCGTGGATTGGCGGTTTGCGCCAGGGCGGCTTGGCGATGCTGGCGTTGTTCGCCGTCATTGTCGCGCTGCTGCGCCGCGAAACCATTTACGTGTGGCTGGCGTTGCACAGCACCATGTTTCAATTATTTCTGATGTACTTCAACACCGATATCAGCCCGGGGTTTTTCGAGTTCGCGCGCAGCTGGAGCTTTCTGCATCCCACGTCGCAGATGATTTTGCTGGCGGGTTTAAGTAGCGTGCGCCTCGCGCAGCGGCTACCGATTGTGGAGCGACCAGCGACGGTGCGCTCGTACGCGCGCTACTGGCTGTGGGCGTTGCTGGCGATGAATCTGATCGCAATGCCAGTTTTGATCGCGCTGCCACGCGTCACTGCCGCCTCGCTGGTACTGCTGATTTCGCTGCTCACGGTGATTTCCACCATCGCCATCGCACTAAATAATTTTCTGGCGACGCACCGGCGGCAATTGCTCGGCTATGCGTTAGTGCGCTCGATCATGGTGCTGCTATTGCTGAGCACGATATTGGCGTGGCGCGCCGGCGGCGATGCCAAAGCGCTATTGTTGAGTTTGATGCCGATCACCATCCTGGCCGAAACACTCGGCATGCTATGCCTGCTGCTGACGCGCAGTTTTCACAGTGATCGCGCCCGCGCGCGCGACGAACGCGAAATCACCGGGCTCGCCGCCGAAGGCCGCGCCCGCACTGAAGTGCTCGCGGAAGTCGGCCATCGGATTCGTACACCGGTCAGCGGCGTGATCGGCATGCTCGATATGCTGCAAGACACACCGCTGTCGGCGGCGCAGCTCGATCACTTAACCACCATCCGCCGCGCCGGCAACGAGCTGCTGAATCTCGTCAATGAGATGAGCGATATCAGCCAGTTGCAGAGTGCATCCGGCGCGCTGCCGCAAACCGCATTCGATCCGCAGGCATTGGTGACCGAATGTGTGGACGGTTTTCGCAGTCTGGCGCGTGCGCATCATCTTGAATTGATCAGCGATCCAGCCCCCGCGCTGCCGGCCTATGTCAGCGGAGATCCGACCCGCGTACGCCAGATCGTGCTGCAATTACTGCATCAGGCAATCAGTCAGCGCGAACACGGCGAAATTGTCATTCGTATTCAGCCGTTGCCGCGCCCGAACTGGCTGCAATTCGGCATTCAAACCCATGCCGGCGGCGCGCGCAGTGTGCCAAGTGAAATAGATCAGCGCATCAATCCGCCGGGCTCGGCCAATATGCGGTTGGCAATTGCGCGGCAGTTGATCGAACTACTCGGCGGCCGACTGACATTGCGCGAATTCAACGACGGTCAGCAGCAAATGTTGTTCGACCTCCCGCTGCCGGAAGTCAGCCGCAGCCGGCAAAACTCCGAGCACGACTCGGTTCTGCTCGGCAAACAATTGTTGGTAATCGACGATAGCGCGACCTTCTGCGAAGTGCTGCGTCGCCAAGCCGGCCATTGGGGCATGGTCGTGCATATCGCGACCAGCGCCAGCGAGGGCCTCGCGCGGCTGCGCAATCAGGTTACGCTGGCGCAGCCAATCGACGCGGTGCTAGCCGACGCCGATATGCCGGAGCTGCAGCAGAGCGATTGGATCGAGCGCGTGCGCGCGGAAATTCCGGCGATGCCGCTGCTGATTTTATTGTCGAGCCACCCAGAGCTGGACGACCCCACCATGCTCCAGCTCGGCGTGCGCCATATTCTGTTAAAGCCGATCAATCACAACAGCCTGAAAATCACCCTGGCCGAAGAATTCAAACACCGCGCGCAGCCGGTGCGCGCCAACTCGCGTACGCGTGAACAACCAATTCGCTGCCTGTTCGCCGAAGACAACGTCATCAATGCAAAAGTGCTGGCGTCGATGCTGACCAAACTCGGCGTCGAGTTCAGCGGCGTTGAAAACGGTCAGGAAGCGGTTGAGGCGTGTCAGCGCGATGTGTTCGATATCGTGCTTATGGACTGCGATATGCCGGTGATGGACGGCTGGGAAGCGAGCCGGCGCATTCGCGAGAGCTATGAAAATCGCGGGCTGACGCCGATGCCGATCATCGCGTTGACGGCCAATACCGTCGAAGAGTTGGGCGAGCGAGCGCGGCAGCCAGTGATGGACGCCCATCTGGTGAAGCCGGTCAATCTGCAGGATTTGCGCAATTTACTGGAGCGCTGGACCGGCAAGATCATTCCAGTCGCTCCAGTTACCGCCGCTTAACGCAGCGCCATAAAATGGCGCTCGAACGAACTTGGGGTATGCTCGTCCACTGCTGAAGCGCCGCTGAGGAAATCCATTATGTCATCTCGTCATTTGTCCGCATTCGACCGCGCGCTGATTCAATTCGATCAGGCCTTGCACACGTTAGTCCCCGGCACCGCCCGCGCCCAGCGCGCCAATCCGGCCAAATCGGAACTCGAAGCAGATCTGGATGCGAAAGAGCGCCACCACACCGCCGGGCTGATGCGCATCAATCACACCGGCGAAATTTGCGCGCAGGCGCTTTATCAGGGTCAGGCGTTGACCGCCAAGCTCGGCAAAGTTCGCGCGGCCATGAGCCAAGCCGCGCAGGAAGAGGTCGATCATCTGGCGTGGTGCGAGCAGCAGTTGAAAGCGCTCGACAGCCGGCCGAGCGTGCTCAATCCGCTGTTCTATGGCGCCTCGTTAGCCTTGGGCGCGGCGGCCGGTTTACTCGGCGATAAAATCAGTTTGGGCTTTGTGGCGGCGACTGAAGAGCAAGTATGTCGCCATTTGCGCGAACATCTGGATCAATTGCCGATCCAGGATCAGGCCAATCGCGCGGTGCTGACACAGATGCTCGACGATGAAGAGAAGCACGGCACAGTGGCGCTGGAAGCTGGCGGCACGCGCTTTCCGCGCTGGATCAAACGCGCGATGAAGCAGGCTTCCAAAGCGATGACCGCGACCACTTATAGAATTTAAGTCCGCCAAATTTAATCGACGAAAATAATTTTTAGCGCGAGAACCGCAAGCCGCTGATCGGCGGGTGGTGAATGATTTGCAGTGCAGTGTCGTCGGGATCGAGACAATAAAAACTGCGCGCGCCGTCGCGATGGGTTTTCGGCACGCTTTTCATACGCACGTCATTTGCGGCTAAAAACGCATGCCACGCGTCGACCTCATCGGCGCTGTCGACAATAAAACCAATATGGTCGAGACGTTGTTGCTCCGGTTGGCGCACGCCGCCTAGAAAACGATGCAGCGCCAAGTTGTCATTGCCCGAGCTTAAATAAATATTGTCCGCATCGGGATGCCACTCGACGTGCATACCCATTAACTCGGTATAAAAATAAACGGACTCATCGAAGTGCGCGGAGAACAATGCGACGTGACGTATACCGGCGGTAGGCGCGGGACGCGTGCCGTTCATTATTCAGCGCTCGGCGATTTCATAGCTGTGAGAAATTTCAACGCCGGCCTTGCCGAGCATGATCGATGCCGAGCAATATTTTTCAGCGGACAATTCCACCGCGCGTTTGACGTGCGATTCTTTTAATTGGCTGCCGGTCACGACAAACCGCAAATGAATTTTCGTAAATACCGACGGCACCGCGTCGGCGCGCTCCGCTTCGATATGAACAACGCAGTCGTTAATATCCTGCCGCGCTTTCTGCAAAATTCCGATGACATCGACCGAGGAACAACCGCCGACACCGAGCAATAACATTTCCATCGGACGCATCCCGATGTTGCGGCCGCCATGATCGGCGGGGCCGTCCATCACGATGGCGTGACCGCTACCGCCCTCGCCGACAAACGCTGAACCACCGATCCATTTCACTGAAGCTTTCATCATTCGCCAAGTCCATCAACATCCTCAAAACATGAACAGCTTATCATATGGGCCTTGGCCCTCCCCTCACTTCTGGCAATCTGCGGCGGCCCGACTATCATTGACATTCATTGTAAAGCGCAAAGGGGTTAGGCCTTGGTCACTGTCTCGCTGAAACCTACTATCAAGAATATCGAAGAGTTCCTCAGCCATTGCCATCGTCGGCGTTACCCTGCGAAAAGCACTGTAATTTACGCAGGCGACGCCAGCGACTCGCTGTACTACATCATCAAAGGTTCGGTCACGGTTCTGATCGAAGATGACGACGGCCGCGAAATGATTGTCGCGTATTTGAACGACGGCGATTTTTTTGGCGAAATGGGTTTATTCGATCCGGAAGATTCACGCAGCGCATGGGTTCGCGCGAAAACCGAGTGTGAAGTGGCAGAAATTTCCTACGCGAAATTTCGCGAATTAAGCGAACGTCATCCCGACATTTTATTTGCGATCAGCAATCAACTTGCGCGCCGGTTGCGACTGACGACACGCAAGGTCGGCGATCTCGCATTTCTCGACGTCACCGGTCGCGTCGCGCGCACGTTGCTCGAGCTGTGCAAACAACCGGACGCCATGACGCATCCCGACGGCATGCAAATTAAAATTACGCGACAGGAAATTGGACGCATCGTCGGCTGTTCGCGTGAAATGGTCGGCCGCGTATTGAAAACGTTGGAAGAGCAAGGCTTGGTCAACGTCAAAGGAAAAACGATGGTGGTATTCGGTACCCGCTGATACCGCGTCCGAGAAAATAGTTCGCAATAAAAAAGGCGCTTAGAGCGCCTTTTTATTTTCTGCAACTATCCGACTGTATTTAGAAAAACAAGCGCCGCAACTCTTTGCCAGGATCGGGCACACGCATGAATGCCTCGCCCACTAAAAATGAATTAACGCCGTATTGGCGCAGCAGCGCCACATCATCTCGCGAGTGAATGCCACTTTCGCTGACCACGATCATATCGTCGGGTAAATCATCGAGCAGCTCGATAGTGGTTTGCAGCGTAGTTTCAAAGGTGTGTAAATCGCGATTATTAATACCGAGCAAGCGATTGCCGAGTGGAATCGCGCGCTCCAACTCGTCGCGATTGTGTACTTCAACGAGAACATCGAGCCCCCATTGCAGCGCCACATCGCTGAGTTCATCGAGCTGATCGTCCGACAGCGCCGCCGCGATCAACAAAATGCAATCCGCACCCAACGCGCGCGCTTCGACCACCTGGTACGGATCGATGGTGAAATCCTTGCGCAGGATCGGCAATGAGCAGGCGGCGCGCGCGGCTTGCAAATACGCATCGCTACCCTGAAAGAAATCGATATCGGTCAGCACCGACAAACAAACTGCGCCGGCTTCTTCGTAACTTTTCGCTATTGCCGTGGGATCGAAATTAGCGCGAATCACGCCTTTGCTCGGCGACGCCTTTTTAACCTCGGCAATGACCGCCGGCTGCGATTTATCGACCAGCGCGGCAACCGCTTCGACAAATTCGCGTGCATGCGGCTGCGCACTCGCGCGTTTTTCCTGCTCGGAAAATGGCACGCGTAGGCGCCGTTCGGCGACTTCTTCGATCTTGCGCGCAATAATTTTCTTTAGAACCGTCGGCGTTGCTGTATCCGTCATAGCCTCAACCCCTGCGTGAACACGGCCAGCTCTGCAAGCTTCTCGCCGGCGCGTCCACCGTGAATTTCATCTTCCGCCAATGCCACACCGCACTTCCAGTCTGTGGCTACGCCCGCGACATACAGCGCGGCGCCGGCGTTCAACGCGATTATGTCAGCCGCCTTGGCGCTGGTCTCGTCGAGCTGCCGCGCAAACGCCGCATTGATCAAAGCCAGCGAGCTCTGCGTATCCGGTACCGACAACCCAATCAAGCTCTGACTGCGAATGCCGAAATCTTCCGGCTGCACATCATACTCCTGGATCGCGCCATGCTTCAGCTCGGCAACATGTGTCGGCGCCGCCAGACTCACTTCGTCGAGCCCATCGCGCGCATGCACCACCAGCGCGTGCTCGCTACCTAAGCGCAGCAGCACCTCGGCCAGCGGCCGACACAACTCGGCGCTGAAAACACCAACCACCTGCCGCTTCACCAACGCCGGGTTAGTTAATGGACCGAGAATATTGAAGATCGTGCGCAGCCCAAGTTCGCGACGCGGGCCGATCGCATGCTTCATCGCGGCGTGATGATTGACCGCGAACATGAAGCCGACGCCGACTTCGCGGATGCAGCGCGCCACCTGTATAGCGCTCAGATCAAGCTGCACACCGGCAGTTTCGAGCAAGTCAGCACTACCGCTTTTCGACGACACCGCGCGATTGCCATGCTTTGCCACATGCGCGCCGGCCGCCGCCGCGACGAAGGTCGCGGCCGTGGAAACATTAAATAGATTGGCACCATCACCGCCGGTGCCGACGATATCGACCAGATACGGTAAGCCGCTGACATCGACAGGTGTCGCCAATTCGCGCATCACTAACGCGGCGCCTTCGATTTCATCGAGGCTTTCACTTTTCATGCGCAGCGCCACCAGCCACGCGCCGATTTGCGCGGCGGTCGCTTCGCCGGTCATCACGGCGCGCATGACGTCCTGCATCTCCGCCGTCTTCAAATCGAGATGCTGAGCGGCGCGGGCGATTGCCTCTTTAATATCCATTGTGCTCTCCAGCTTGGCGAATTTCACCGCGCGAACTGACGGTCCGCGGCATCAAAGCGTCGCTACCCACAGTTCTTAACCCTGCAAAAAATTGCGCAGCATGTCGTGGCCGAACTGCGTCAGGATCGACTCGGGATGAAACTGCACGCCCTCGATCGCGAGCGTTTTATGGCGCACGCCCATGATTTCGTCGACAGAGCCGTCCGCGTGCTGCGTCCACGCGGTGATTTCCAAACAATCCGGCAAGGTTTCTTTTTCGATAATCAGCGAGTGATAACGCGTCGCTTCTAATGGACTCGGTAAGCCGCGAAATACGCTGGTGCCATTGTGATAAATCTTCGACACCTTGCCGTGCATGACCTGACGTGCCCGAATGACATTGCCGCCGAACACCTGGCCGATACTTTGATGGCCGAGGCAGACGCCGAGAATCGGAATTTTGCCGGCGTAGCGCTCAATCGTTGCCATCGAAATACCGGCCTCGCTCGGCGTGCATGGGCCGGGCGATATCACAATTTTTTCCGGCGCCAGCGCGGCGATGTCGTCGACGCTGATTTCATCATTGCGCACGACTTTTACCTCGGCTTTTAATTCGCCAAGGTATTGCACGATGTTGTAGGTAAACGAATCGTAGTTATCGATCATCAGCAGCATGGCGGTGTCCTCATTTCTGCGTCGAGTTAGAGTTGGATTGAACCATCGAAGCCGCGCGAAAAATCGCGCGCGCCTTATTCATGGTTTCTTCCCACTCCAGACGCGGCACCGAGTCCGCCACAATGCCTGCGCCCGCCTGTACATACAGACGCTGGTCCTTGATCACCGCGGTGCGAATCGCAATCGCGGTGTCCATGTTGCCGTGCCAGCCGAGATAACCGACCGCGCCACCGTAGACGCCGCGCTTTACCGGCTCCAGCTCATCGATAATTTCCATCGCTCGCACTTTCGGCGCACCGGACAACGTGCCCGCCGGCAACGTCGCGCGCAGCACGTCCATCGCCGATAACTCCGGTTTTAGTTTGCCAGTGACGTTCGACACGATGTGCATGACATAGGCGTAGCGCTCGATCGCCATCTGATCGGTAACCACCACTGATCCGACCTGCGACACGCGACCGACATCATTGCGGCCCAAGTCAATCAGCATTAAATGTTCGGCGACCTCTTTCGGATCGGCGAGCAGCTCGACCTCCAGCGCCTTGTCTTCGGCTTCGGTATGGCCGCGTCGACGCGTGCCGGCCAACGGCCGCACGGTGATTTCGCCGCCCTCGGAGCGCGCCAGAATTTCTGGGCTGGAGCCGACAATTTGAAAATCATCGAGATCGAGGAAGTACATATACGGCGATGGATTCAAATGCCTCAACGCGCGATACAGATTCAGCGGCTCGGCCGAAAAACCTATCGACAAACGCTGCGACGGCACCACCTGCATGACATCGCCAGACAGCGTGTATTCCTTGATGCTTTCAACCGCCGCGCAAAATTGTTGCTCGCCGAAAGACGATTCGAATGCGCTTTCGTGCAACTCGCCTGGTTGCGGCAATAACGTTGGCAGCTGCGGTGCCGATGCGCGCAGCCGCTGTTCAAGCACATCGAGACGCGCTTCGGCGGACACTAAAGCGTCAGGCTGAGATGGATCGGCATGGGTAATTAATTTCAGCGTGCCGGCCAGGTTGTCGAACACCAGCACATCTTCGGACACCATCAACAAAATATCGGGTGTACCGAGCGCGTCGGGCGGACACGACTTCTCCAAACGCTTTTCGACATAGCGCACGGTGTCGTAGCCGAAATAGCCAACCAAGCCGCCGGAAAAAACCGGCAGACCATCGACCGGCGCGACGCGATAGCGCTGCTGAAAGGCTTCGACGAAGGCGAGCGGATCCTGCTCGGTGTGCTGCTCGATCACTTCGCCGTCGAGATACATCCGTACGTCGCGGCCGAATACTTTCAGCAACGTATGCGCCGGCAGACCGATGATCGAATAACGACCCCACTTTTCGCCGCCGTGCACCGACTCGAACAAATACGAATACGGGCCGCGCGCGAGCTTTAAATAGGCGCTTAAAGGCGTGTCTAAATCCGCGAACACATCGCGAAATACGGGAATGCGATTGAAATTTTGCGCTGCCAATTCGGCAAAGCGTCGGGAATCCATGGCGATATCCTCGAAGAAAAACGGTTAAACAGAAATCGAAACAACTCAGGCGCGAATTACCATCGCCAGCGGGTTACCTCGCGCACATGCAGTGCGATCTGTTTTATCGGAGCGTTTGCGCTCACCGTTTGCTCCAGGACGTAAGGAGGGAATGCGGATTGTACTGGAGCGCCCCGAGCGGGCAAAGCAAAAATTCTAAACGGTCAAATCGAGCAGCGACGCGATAATTAAATCGGGCTGCTCCAGCGCAATCGAACGACCGTGGTTGTAGCCGTAGTCGACGCACACTACCGGCATCTTGGCCGCACGCGCGGCGAGCACATCGTTGCGCGAATCGCCAATCATCAACGCGCGGCGCGGCTCAGCCTGCAACTGCTCGCAAGCAAATAACAACGGTTGCGGATTGGGTTTGCGCTGCGGCAATGTATCGCCGCTGACAATCACTGTTAGAAACTCATGCAACTGAAAATGCGCGATCAGCGACTCGGTAAAACGTGCGCCTTTATTGGTGACGCAGGCCATTGGGATGCCACGGGTGTGAAACCATTGCAACGTTGGCACCACGGCGGCGAATAGTTCGCTGCGCTCGGTACAGCAAACGGCGTAATGCATCTGATAAATTTCCAGCGCTGCATCGACAGCCCTATCGCTGATCTCGGCCTGCGCGAATTGCAATGCTTCACTCACCAATTGCCGTGCGCCATCGCCGACCCATTTTCGCACGCGCTCGATACCGGCCGGCGCGAACTGCAAGTCGAGCAACATACGATCGACTGCGGTGGCAAGATCGGGCGCGCTATCGAGCAAGGTACCGTCGAGATCGAATAACAGCGCACTTGGTAACTCGCCGCCACACAGACTTTTCAATTTCATACGGCAGCGAGTTCCGCGCGCATCGAATCAATCGCTGCCTTGTGATCCGGCGAATTGAAAATCGCCGAACCGGCCACGAAGGTATCGGCACCGGCAGCGGCGATTTCGCGAATATTTTTCGCGGAAATTCCGCCGTCGACTTCCAGCCGAATGTTGCGGCCGCTCGCATCGATCAACTCACGCACCTGGCGAATTTTTTCGATGGTCGATGGAATAAATTTCTGGCCGCCAAAACCGGGATTCACCGACATCAATAAAATCATGTCGACTTTATCCAACACGTAATGCAGTGGCTCCAGGCCGACATGCGGATTCAATACCAGGCCGCTTTTGCAGCCGGCATCGCGAATTAATTGCAGCGAGCGATCGACATGCGTCGATGCACCGGGATGAAATGAAATGTAGGACGCGCCCGCTTCGGCAAAATCACCGATCAGCTGATCGACCGGACTCACCATTAAATGCACATCGATCGGCGCGGTGACGCCGTATTTGCGCAGCGCCGTGCACACCATCGGGCCGATGGTCAGATTCGGCACGTAGTGATTGTCCATCACATCGAAGTGAATAATATCGGCGCCAGCGGCAAGCACGCTGTCCACCTCAGCACCGAGACGCGCGAAATCGGCGGAAAGAATCGAGGGCGCGATCCAATAATCAGTCATGACACACCTGTGGGGTCGACGATAAAAGCCGCTATTCTAAAGCGATACGGCAAAGCGGCGATATCCTCTCCCCTTCGCCAAGCGCATATCAAAAATTGGACAGGCAATGAAAAAGTTTTTTGCTGCGGCAATTATCGCCATTGGTTTAATCGGCAGCGCGCTCGCGCAACAAGCGCCCGCGCCTGCCGCAACACCGGCAGCGACAACGCCCGCTGCAGGAGCGGCGCCAGCGCCGCAACATACCGGCAGCGTTGGCGATCGCAATAGTGTTTACACCGACCGCATTCCGCCCGAACAAATAATGACGCTCGATGCCAACGGCGAAAAATTTCTCGCGCGGCACATTTCCGATCTTTCCGGTCAACCGCGCGGTGCGGTAATTATTCTGCACGACTCCGCGCAAAATCCGGCGTGGCCATTTACCGCCGCCGCGCTGAGCGACGATTTACCGCTGCGCGGTTGGGATACATTGAGCATCGAATTACCCGCGCCCGATATTGCAGCGCAACCGACCAATGCGAACGGCACCGCCGCAACACCACCACCCGCTGCATCGCCACCGGCCACGACAGCAGCACCAACTACACCCGCCGCGCCCGCAGCTGGCACCGAACCACGCGTGCAAGCACGCATCGCCGCCGCGTTGAAATATTTTTCCGACCGGCGGGCGAAGAATGTCATCGTGATTGGTTTTGGCAGTGGCGCGATACGCAGCGCGGAATTTCTGCGTGTTTATGCGACCGCGAATTCGGGCAAGCTCGATCCGATAAAAGGCTTGGTGATGGTGATGCCGTTAAATAAATTAACCGGCATCGAAAACGATTTACCGAAAATATTGCCGACCACCGAAGCGCCGGCGCTCGACATTATTTTAGACAGCGAACCGCAGACAAAAGCCGAAGCCGAAGCGCGCCGCCGCGCGGTATTGCATCAACGCAACCGCAGTTACCGACAAGTCGAATTGCCGCCGATTAATTTAACCAGCGATGCGCAACACAGCTTAATGGTGAAAAGAATACGAGCGTGGCTGCAACAAAATGGCTCCGATAAAGATGAAAAATAAAACCTCAACGAGTCGCCACCAGTTTTCTATAAATTAGATCGTCGTATTTATCCTCTATTTTTAGAGGCGCCTTCTGAAAATTTATTTTTATTTTATTCACCGAATTTTTAACGCTTATTGTTCATTGCGCAGTTTCAGTGAGCGCCTTTCGTAGCACTTGTCTTTGCGGTAATAATCAGCGCTATTCCGCCCAGTACCGCCACTGACGCCAGCACCAAACGCATTGTCATGGGCTCGCTTAAAAAAATAACGCCGCCGCCCGCCGCAATAATTGGAACGCTCAACTGCACAATCGCTGCATGCGTAGCCTTTAATGCAGGTAACGCCGCGTACCAAACCGCATAGCCGATACCGGAAGCAATTGCGCCAGAAACAATCGCAAAACCAATTCCCGCCATATCGAAGGAAGCCGTTGATAGCGTCAATAAACTCAACACGATGGCGATGGGTACGGCGCGCAAAAAATTGCCCGCATTAACCTGTATCGGATCGCCCGATTTTTTCCCGCGCAACGAATAAATGCCCCACGCTAATCCAGCACTCAGCATTAGCAACGATCCGCGCAACGGTGGCGCCGACAACCCCGGCAACAACAAACTGATTAACCCGCAACACGCCAATGCGAGACCGATTATCTGCAAGCGTGAAAAGCGTTCGCCAACATAAAGACCATGACCGATCATGGTGGCTTGCACGGAACCGAATAAAAGCAACGCACCGGTCGCCGCAGGCAAGTTCACGTAGGCAAAAGAAAATCCAGCCGCATAAATAAATAATGACAACGCAGACCACCAATTGCCGCGACCGAGCGCATTGTTGTTTCGCAAGCGCGCCAGAATAAATAGCGTGGCCGCACCGGACACCAATCGGATGGCGGTGAAACTGGCGGCATCGATAGCAGTATGTTTTAGCGCAAGCCGACACAGCAGCGAGTTGCTGGCAAAAGCCAACATCGCCAAACAGGTAAAAATAATAATTCGCGAGCGGGTCATTTTATTTTAATTACTTAATATATTTAGACGGCGCAATTGGAAGCATGCGGATCCATTAGCTGAAACATTCCGGCACAACTGCACCATCGCACACTTTAATCACGGGGCCGGTCATCGCGGCATTGAATAATTTATCAAGCGCGATATGGATAATTCCACCGCGCATATGCACTGCAATATGTTGATCGCACAACCCCAATCGATAAGCAACCGCCGCCGCTGCGCAACTACTGCTGCCCGATGCGTAGGTATAGCCGGCACCGCGTTCCCAAATTTCAATCCGAATATTATTGCGATCGATAATTTGCAGGAACTGAACATTAGTGCGATTGGGAAATAGCGAATGGCATTCGAGCAGCGGCCCATAACGACGCGCCATCTCCTCAGACGCTTGCGCCACTGGAATTACGCAATGAGGATTTCCCACCGTAGCGCCGCAAAATTGAAATTCGGCGCCATCGACTGCAATGGTTTCGTTAATCACTTCGCGCAACGTTCCGGTTATCGGAATATCTGTACTTAAAAAACTGACGTTACCCATTTCAATTTGAACGCGAAGACCACTATCGAGTACCTGTGCGGCGACCACGCCGCCTAGCGTCTCGATTGAAAACAACTGATCGCCAACTAAACCTTGATCCCATAAATATCTGCAAAAAATGCGCAAGCCATTGCCGCTTTTTTCTGCTTCGCTGCCATCGGGATTAAAGATGCGCAATTTGTACGTGGCCACAGCGGAGGGCAACGGCCCGAGTAACACGCCATCGCTGCCGACGCCGAAATACCTGTCGCACAATCGCGAAATTTCACTTTCCGACGGCGGCATACCGAGACGGTCGACGGGCAGTACCAGATAAGAATTTCCCAGCGCTTGATATTTGCTAAAAATCATAAAGCTCCCGCGCTGAAATTTTATCGATTGGAAATGGCAAAATGATTCGCTTCGAGCAAGCGCTCCGGCGTGCCGACATCGAGCCATTGGCCGCCGTAATATTCGCCACTCACTAAACCTGCAGCCATCGCTTGCTTTAACAGCGGTACGAACGGAAATGCACCGTCGATGCAGCCGTCGAAAATAGCCGGATGCAGTACACGAATACCGGTCCACGTTAAGCGCGTGCCGTTGCCGCTCATATTTAGCGTGCTGTCTTTTTGCAAAAAAATATTTTCACCGGTCGCTTGCGGCGGATTATCCGTCAACACCAAATACGCATGGCCGGATAATTTATCGAATAAATTCTGCAGCGGATAATCGGTCCAGGCATCACTATTAATGACGATAAACGGATCAGTACCCAACAATGGTAGCGCGCGAAAAATACCGCCGCCGGTATCGAGCACTTGCTCTTCACGCGAGTATTGAATATGGCAATTAAAGCGCTCGCCATCGCCGAGATAATTTTCGATTTGTTCGCCGAGATAATAGTGATTAATGACGATGTTAGTAACACCGGCTTTTACCAAACGCTGTACGTGATGCTCGATCAGCGGCTTGCCAGCAACCAGTAACATCGGCTTCGGTATGTGGTCTGTCAGCGGACGCATGCGCGTGCCGAGACCAGCGGCGAGAATCATCGCTTTCATAATGCGGAAATTTTTTCGAGCAAAGCGGCCAGCGCAGATAATTCCGGTCGACGCTCGCACACGCCGTGCAAATAATTAAAAAAGCGCGGCACGTCGCCGACATATTTAGGCTTGCCGTCGCGATGACAAATACGCGCGAAAATACCGATGACTTTCAAATGCCGCTGCGCGCCCATGTAATCGCAATCGGCATAAAAATCGGCGAATGAATTCGGCACCGGCAACTGCGCTTCGCGCGCCCGCTGCCAATAATTTTTTAACCAGCGCTCAACGCGCGCTTCCGGCCAGCTGATAAATGCATCTTTAAACAAACAAATCGCGTCGTAACTGATCGGGCCGACGACGGCGTCCTGAAAGTCGAGCACACCGGGCAATGGCTCGCTGAGCATTAAATTGCGCGGCATAAAATCGCGGTGCACCAGCACGCGCGATTGCTTCAACACCTGCCCAATCAACGTATCGAAAATAGTATCGAGCTGCACACGCAACGCAGCGTCGATCGTTAAGCCCAAATGGCGCTGCAAATACCACTCTGGAAATAATTCGAGTTCGCGCCGCAGCAATGCCGCATCGTATTGCGGAAAAGTGGGTGGCGCGGCAATGTGCTGCTGCGCGATTAATGCGCCGATCGCGGCGTCGAATAATTCGTCGGCATTGTCTGTATTTAATACGTCGAGATAAGTTTGGCAGCCGAGATCGCTGAGCAGTAGCCAACCGGCGTCGAGGTTTTCGGCAATGATGGCCGGCACATTCACCTCGCCGCCGGCGAGCAGCCGCGCGATATTCACGAACGGTGTGCAACTGGCGCGCTCGGCGCTGGCATCCATCGCGACAAGACTGCGGCCATCGATCAGCACGCGATAGTAGCTGCGGAAACTGGCGTCGGCGGAAGCCGGTTGCAACTCGAAAGAATCGGCAGCGGCGTTTAAAACGGCGGCAATCCAGCGCTGAAAATCAGACATAAACATTCGGCTCGGCAGGGTGCGGACAACAAGTTTAGCCATCGCGCAGTGAATGCTTTATTATCCACGCTCGCTAAAACTCAGGCAAAACCGGCACTGTACGCCGTGTTTGACCGCCTTTTCCAATTAGAAGAATTTCGTGAGCCAGCATTTGACTAATTCGTCGCGGCCGACACTTATTTTCTCGGCCAGCCTTTTGTTGCTGCCGTGGTCGATTCAGGCTGCGCATGCCGAGCAGGGTTGGGCCTGTCAGCCAGCCCCCAATGGCGGCTGGGCCTGCAATCCAAAATCGGTAACGCCAGCGGCGCCCGCTTCCGCTGCGCCAACACCGGCTCCAGTTGCACCGCCGCCTGCTCCGGCAACACCGCCAGCTGCAGCACCAGTTTCTCCCGCTATTAATAAAGCCGCGCCAGTCGTTAATAAAGCTGCGCCGCCGGCATCGGTTGGTGCGCCACTGCCATCAGCTGCGAGTGCACCAATCGAGCCACCGCTCGATCCGATCAAGCCGATTGCAGCGCCGTCATCGACTCCTGCTGCAACACCGGTCGCGACCACCGCGCCTGCAAACAACGATTGGGATTGGGTGCGCAGCAATGCACCCGGCGCCTGCTGCAAACCGAATGGCGCTTGCGAAGGCTATTATTCGGAGCCGATGCGCGATTGGGAAGACGCCGATAAATCGCCAAAGAACTTACCCGCTCACGCCACTGCAGCGCACTCCGAGCTGGAAGGCGATTTCGTAAAAATGGACGGTGGCGCGGTAGTCACGCAGGGCAACACCAAGCTGTCCGCCGATCGCGCCGATATGAAGCGCAGCACCAACGAAGTCAATCTGTACGGCAACGTCGTTCTGCAACAGCCGCATACGAAGATCAGCGGCAGCAACGCCGACATGACGACCACCAACAGTTTCGGCCACGTCGCCGACGCGCGTCTGCTCGATTATCAAACCGGTATGCGCGTGACTGCGGATAAGCTGACCCGGCGCAAAGAAGATGTTATCGAGCTGGACGGCGCCACTTACACCAGTTGCCCGCCCGATGCCGAAGACTGGCGCCTGTCGGCCAAACATATTCGGCTGAATCAGGACACCGGCCGCGGCGAAGCGACCAACACCGTGATCCGCGTTAAAGACGTGCCGGTGTTTTATTCGCCGTACATGAATTTCCCAATCGACGATCGCCGCCAAAGCGGTTTTCTATGGCCGATGATCGGCAGCAGCTCGTCCGGCATCGATGCCGCGCTGCCCTACTATTTCAATTTGGCGCCCAATTACGATGCGACGCTGACACCGCGCCAGATCACCGATCGCGGCACGATGGTAGAAGCAGAAGGCCGCTACTTGGGCCGCTCCAGCAACTGGCTGCTCAGTGGCGCCGATTTGCAGGGCGACAATAAAACCGGCGACGACCGCTGGTTTTTTGGAGCGCAGGAAAGCGGTAATTTAAACAGCTATTTTTCGACCAACATCGACTATAGCCGCGTCAGCGATAACAACTATTTTCACGATTTCAGCATCAACAGCTTAAACATCAAGCGTCAAACCTCGTTGAACGAATCCGCTTCGATCAACATGAATTACGTGAATTGGTTTGCGTCGCTGCAAGTCCAGCAATATCAAATTATCGATGAGCTAGTCGCCGAGCCCTATAAAAAGATGCCGCAGTTCACGTTTGGCCGCAGCGCCAGCGGCGAGAACTTCAAGCTCGATTACAGCATTACCACCGAGATGACTCGCTTTGCGCACAACGACGCCAACTCCGCGCTCGATCCGGGCGGCCCGTGGATTACCGGCGATCGCTTGTATGTCGAGCCCGGTATCAGCTTTCCGATGCGCTGGAGCGCCAGCTTCTTTAACCCGGAAGTACGCATGCGCTATGTCGGCTATAACCTGGATCGACCGGACGCACAGCCGGGGGAAAATCACCCGCAGACCGCAGTACCGGAAGCCATTCTGGATTCGGGATTATTTTTTGAGCGCAACGTTAACTTTGGCGAAAACGCTTTCCAGCAGACGCTTGAACCGCGCCTCTACTATCTATATAGCCCGTACCAAAAACAGATCGATCAACCGCTGTTCGATACCAGCCCGCTGACCTTCGATTATCAACAGCTGTTTCAGCCACGACGCCTGGTCGGTCACGATCGACTCGAAGATTTCAATCAGCTCGCCAGCGGCGTTACCTCACGCCTGATTGAAGATGCGTCCGGCCGCGAATTGGGCCATGCCAGCGTCGGCCAAATTTTTTATTTTGGCAGCCGCAAAGTCGACGCATCGACAGTCGAGTCGACCGACAAGCAGGCGAAATCTGCAATTGCCGGCCAGCTTACATTGCAGCCAACAGAATCGTTTTGGGCCAACAGCAATGTGCTGTGGGATCAAAGTAACAACCGCGTCGAACAGGGCAACTTTTACGTGCACTACGACGCCTCGAACAGCGGTATCTACAACCTCGGTTATCGTTACAACCAATCCGATACCACGGTGTCTACGCTTGCTAATGGCTTGCGCCAAGCCGACGCGTCGGCGGCGATTCCGCTCAACGCACACTGGCGCTTCCTTGCCCGGGTTAACTACGATCTCGACCTGCACACAACGCTCGAAGATATGGTCGGTATCGAATACGAAGATTGCTGCTGGGTAACGCGCTTGGTTTATCAGCGCGCCCTGTTCGGCGAAGAATTAAATACGATCGGGCAGCCAATCCCGCAACGCGACCAAACTATTCTGGTCGAATTTCAACTGAAAGGTTTGGGTGGTTTGGGCCGCAAGGTCAACAAGCTGCTTGAAGAAAGTATCTGGGGGTATCGTGACCGTTATTAACACACTTCGACGCACTGCTTTGTTGAGCTGCGCTCTGCTGCCGCTGACACTGGCGGCGCAAACCGCGCCCAAAGCACCGGCTGGCGACGACAATTCCTCACAGCAACAATCGCTCGACCGCGTCATTGCGATAGTCGACGAGGACGTAATTCTCGGCAGCGAGCTGCAGGCAGCGGTATCGCGCGCGCAGGAAAACGCAGCGCGGAGTAAGCGCGAACTACCGCCACTGGATCAATTTCGGCGTCAGATCTTCGATCAATTGGTACTGGAAAGCCTGCAGCTGCAAATTGCCAATCGGGTCGGCGTACGCGTGTCGGACACCGAGTTAAATGAAGCGCTCGACCGCATCGCGCAGCAAAACAACATGACGCTCGAGCAGTTTTCGCAGGTCATGACCCAGGACGGCACTTCGTACGCACAAGCGCGCGAACAGCTGCGTCGTGAGTTGCTCATTCAGCGCGTGCAGCAGGGTAGCGTGTCCGAGCGCGTGCAAATCACCGATCAGGAAGTTGAGAATTTTCTTGCCTCTGCCGAAGGCCAGGCGCGCATCGCCCCGCAATATCACGTACTGCATGCGCTGATTCCGATCACCGATAAAACCGATCCCGAGCAAGTCAAACAATTCGCCATGCAGCTGGATACCCGCGCTCGCGAAGGGGAAGACTTCAATCGCGTCATGACTACGGCCGGTCCGGTTAAAGTGCAAAACAGCGATCTCGGGTGGCGCACCAGCGACAACCTTCCGAGCTTGCTTGTCGACCTAGTGCCCACGCTCAAATCGGGCGAAGTGGCCGAGCCACTGCGCAGCCCCAGCGGCTACCACATCGTGAAAGTGGTGGAAGTGCGCGGCAAGGGCGAAATCATTCAACAAACCAAAGCGCGCCACATTCTGCTGAAGCCATCGGCCATCCGTACCGAAGCTCAGTGCCAGCAACTGGCCGCTGAGTTGCGCCAACGGATTCTTGCCGGCGCCGATTTCGACGCTCTGGCGAAACAATATTCCGAAGACATCGGCTCGGCGATGGAAGGCGGCGAGTTGGGCTGGACCAATCCGGGCCAATTAGTCGGCACGTTCCAAACAGCGATGGATAACACCCCGAAAGGGGCCATCAGCGAGCCATTCCACAGCCGCTACGGCTGGCATATCGTGAAGGTCGAAGACCGTCGCACGCAGGATGTGACCGATGAGATGCGGCACACGATGGCGCGCAATTATCTGCACGAGAAAAAATACCAGGACGAACTCGACGCCTGGCTGCGCCGCATCCGCGACGAAGCCTTTGTCGATATCAAGAAAATTTGATGAATGCAGCGAGCACGACGGCGCAATCCATTCCCCGCATCGCCCTCACCGCAGGCGAGCCGGCGGGTATTGGCGCCGATCTGCTCGTTGCATTGGCGCAACTGCCGCACTCCGCGCAACTGATTGCCATTGCCGACCCCGACTTGCTGCGCCAGCGCGCGCAGCAACTGCAACTTCCGCTACATCTTATCGACTGGCATCCCGAACTGACGCCGCGATCCAGCGCGGCCGGTCAACTGCTGGTGGCGCCAATTAAATTAGCTCGTCCAGTGATCGCCGGTCAGCTCGACGTGGGAAATGCGCCTTACGTGGTGCATACCTTGGAGCGCGCGTTGGATGGCTGCGTGGTCGGCGAATTCGACGCGATAGTTACCGCGCCAGTGCATAAAGGCATCATCAATGATGCCGGCGTCGCCTTCAGCGGCCATACCGAATTCTTTGCCGAGCGCACGCATACGCCGAAAGTGGTGATGATGTTGGCGACCGATAATTTACGCGTCGCGCTCGCCACCACGCATCTGCCGCTGGCCGACGTCGCAAGAAACATTACCCGCTCCAGTCTCGAAGCGGTTCTGCGTATTCTTCATCGCGACCTGCGCGAAAAATTCGGCCTGCCACAACCGCGGATTTTAGTGCTGGGCCTGAACCCTCACGCCGGCGAAAGCGGCCATCTCGGGCGCGAGGAAATCGACGTGATCGAACCCTGCCTGCAGGCCTTGCGCAGTGAGGGCATGACACTGATCGGACCGCTGCCCGCCGATACCGCATTCACTCCTAAGCACTTGGAACAGGCCGATGCGGTGCTCGCGATGTACCACGACCAGGGCTTACCGGTGCTGAAGTATCAGGGCTTTGGCCGCGCGGTGAATATCACGCTGGGGTTGCCGGTCATTCGCACATCGGTCGATCACGGCACCGCACTCGATCTCGCCGGCACTGGCCGCGCCGATGGCGGCAGTCTGCAACAGGCTCTAAACCTGGCGATTACGCTGGTGCAAAATCGTCAACAGGTAACGAATACTATGGAATCAACGCAGTGACCGAACATCGCGCGCGCAAGCGCTTCGGCCAAAACTTCCTGCACGATCAACGCATCATTCAACGTATCGTTTCGGCAATACGCCCGCGCGCCACCGACGTGTTACTCGAAATCGGCCCCGGCCAGGGCGCACTGACGGCAACAATTTTGGAAACCGAATGCACGTTGCGCGCAGTTGAGTTGGACCGCGATCTGGTGCAGATGCTGCAGACCCAGTTCGGCGCCAATCCGCGCTTCCACTTGCAACAGGGCGATGCGCTGGATGTGGATTTGCATACGATTTCGCCGGAAAAAATGCGCGTTGTCGGCAACCTCCCCTACAACATTTCGACGCCGCTGATTTTCCACTTGCTCAAGCAAAGCGACGCTATCGTCGACATGCATTTCATGCTGCAGAAAGAGGTTGTCGAGCGACTCGCGGCCGGACCGGGCAATCGCGACTACGGCCGCCTCAGCATCATGACGCAGTACTTCTGCCGGATCGAACCCTTATTCGAAGTACCTCCGGAGTCATTTTCACCGCAGCCCAAGGTCCAATCTGCCGTGGTACGATTGACCCCGCATCAGCAACTGCCGCATCCGGCGCGCTCGTTTACGGCATTGCAGAACATGGTGCGGACCGCATTCAATCAACGCCGTAAAACATTGCGCAATGCGATACAAACACTGCTGAATGTGGAGCAAATTTCCGCATTGGGCATCGATCCCGGCGCACGGCCGGAAACACTATCGCTCGGTGCGTTTGTCGCGCTGGCCGATTGTTTGAACGAGCAAGAAGCAGATTGATGACCGATGGCAGCGAGATAAAAATCGATGTAGCAACACGCTACTTGGCGGACCAATCGGCGCCCGCCGAAAACCGCTTTGTATTCTCATACACAATTACGATTTCCAACGAAAGCGCCGAACCAGTGCGGCTGCTGTCACGCCATTGGCGCATCACGGACGCCAACAACCGCGTGCAAGAAGTCCGTGGTGAAGGTGTCGTTGGCGAGCAACCACTCATCGCCCCAGGCGAAAACTACCGCTACACCAGCGGCGCCATGCTCGAAACCGCAGTCGGCACCATGGAGGGCAGTTACTCGATGATGAGCGCATCCGGCCAGGGCTTTAATGCACCGATCGCCGTCTTCTCGCTGGCCCAGCCCGGCGCCCTCCACTAAGCGAAGCCATGACTCGCTACGCAGTAGGTGACGTTCAAGGCTGCTTGCAACCGCTGCAATGCCTACTGGAAAAAGTGAAGTTCGATCCGGTTCATGATCAGTTGTGGACGGTCGGCGATATGGTTAATCGCGGCCCGCAATCGCTCGAATGTCTTCGCTTCTTTAAGGATTTGGGTGCCAGCGTACGCGTCGTTCTCGGCAATCACGATCTGCATTTGCTCGCGGTCGCGCATGGCATTCGCAAAGTTAAACGCGGCGATACGATACAACCGATTCTCGACGCGCCTGATCGCAACGAATTATTAACCTGGTTAACGCGGCAGCCTTTATTTTATCGCGACCCTTCCCACGATTACGCTATGGTTCACGCTGGATTGGCCCCGCAATGGGATTTATTGCGCGCGCAGCAATTGTCGGATGAGATCAGCGCGGTATTGCAGAGCGCACAATTAATCGAATTCCTGCATGGAATGTACGGCGATGAGCCCAATTGCTGGAATGAAAATCTGCAAGGTATCGAACGTTGGCGCGTTATCACGAATTATTTCACGCGCCTGCGCTTCTGCACGGAACGCGGCGAACTCGATCTCAAAAACAAATTAGGCGCCGAAACCGCGCCGCCCGGATTTATGCCTTGGTTTATGGTGCCATCTCGAAATAGCGCATCGAACAATCTTATTTTTGGCCATTGGGCAAGCTTACTTGGCCGCGCAGATCGCGCTGACGTATTTGCGTTAGACACCGGTTGTGTATGGGGCCAGAGACTCACTTTATTAAATCTCGAAACTCAAGCACTCACACACTGCGATTGTTAATCCTCCTCGCTTAAACTATTTGCTTCTATAGATAGAAGAATAGAGCCCTCATTTGGCATAGCAATTCGCCACATTAATTTATTAATACCCGCACTTATTTTTCCGGCGTAACGGCGACAACACTCTTATTTCTATTAATCAAAACATTGCGCTGCCTAAAACAAAGGGCGATGATGCAAACGAAGTTATTAATTTTTAAGCGACAAAATTTTTAGTATTTTCTCGGTCTAATTTATCAATGCTATGGCTCTTAGTTACTTTGCATCCTATTCTTAGCATTGAGAGCACACCGCCGAATTCCAGTTCCAGTTAAGCCGACGCAAGAGGTACGTTCATGAGCATTTTTAATCATTTCCGTGACCGCTACGAAGCCGCACAGGAGGAGCAATACACACTGCAAGAGTATTTGGAGTTGTGTAAAAAAGATCGTTCTGTTTATGCGAGCTCGGCCGAGCGGTTACTGCTAGCTATCGGCGAGCCGGAAATGGTGGATACATCGCGCGATTCACGCCTGAGCCGTATTTTCCAAAATAAAGTCATTCGCCGTTACAAAGCGTTCGATGAGTTTTACGGCATGGAAGAAGCGATCGAACAAATCGTTTCGTATTTTCGCCATGCCGCTCAGGGCCTCGAAGAGAAAAAACAAATTCTCTATCTGCTCGGCCCAGTCGGCGGCGGTAAGTCATCACTTGCCGAACGTTTAAAAGCATTAATTGAGCTGCAACCAATTTATTGCCTGAAAGATTCGCCATTATTCGAATCACCGCTCGGTTTATTCGATCCTGACGAAGACGGCCAAATTCTCGAAGAGGATTACGGCATTCCTCGGCGTTACATTAAAACCATCATGTCGCCATGGGCGGTAAAACGCCTGCACGAATACAAAGGCGATATCAGTCAATTTCGGGTCGTGAAATTATTCCCGTCGCGACTCGATCAAATCGCAGTGAGTAAGACCGAGCCGGGCGACGAAAACAACCAAGACATTTCCGCGCTGGTCGGTAAAGTCGATATTCGCAAACTCGAAGAATTCCCTCAAAACGATCCGGATGCTTACGCGTTTTCGGGCGGTCTGTGCCGCGCCAACCAAGGCATTATGGAATTCGTTGAAATGTTTAAAGCACCGATCAAGGTGCTGCATCCATTATTAACGGCGACGCAGGAAGGGAATTACAACGGTACTGAAGGCATGGGTGCGATTCCGTTCGAAGGAACCATTCTTGCTCACTCGAATGAATCCGAGTGGCAAACCTTTAAAAACAACAAAAACAACGAAGCTTTTCTCGATCGCGTTTACATCGTAAAAGTTCCGTACTGCGTGCGCGTTAATGAAGAGATTAAAATTTATAACAAGCTGCTTATTAACAGCTCGCTATCGAAAGCGCCTTGCGCACCCGACACACTGAAAATACTCGCGCAATTTATTTCGTTATCGCGCCTGAAAGAGCCAGAGAACTCGAATATTTATTCGAAAATGCGCGTATACGACGGTGAGAATTTAAAAGACACCGACCCTAAAGCGAAAAGTATTCAGGAGTATCGCGATAGCGCCGGCGTTAACGAAGGTATGGACGGTTTGTCCACACGCTTTGCTTTTAAAATTCTGTCCAAAGTCTTTAACTTCGACTCGACGGAAATTGCAGCGAACCCGGTGCACTTGCTCTACGTGCTCGAGCAGCAAATTGAGCAGGAGCAATATTCGCAAGAAATTACCGAAAAATATTTGCGGTTCATCAAAGAATATTTGGCGCCGCATTACATCGAATTTATCGGCAAAGAAATTCAAACCGCGTACCTCGAATCTTATTCTGAGTACGGCCAAAATATTTTCGATCGGTATGTGACATACGCAGACTTCTGGATTCAGGATCAGGAATATCGCGATCCTGAAACCGGGGAGATTCTCGATCGTGGATCGTTAAATGAAGATCTCGAAAAAATCGAGAAACCGGCAGGGATTAGCAATCCAAAAGACTTTCGTCACGAAATCGTTAATTTTATGTTGCGAGCACGTGCGAACAACAATGGCAAAAATCCCGATTGGCGCAGCTATGAAAAACTACGCGCGGTAATCGAGAAGAAAATGTTCGCAAATACCGAGGATTTACTGCCGGTTATTTCTTTCAACGCGAAGGCTTCGAACGAGGATCAGAAGAAGCACAACGATTTCGTCAGCCGCATGGTCGATCGCGGCTATACAGAGAAACAAGTAAGGCTGCTGTCCGAATGGTATTTGCGCGTACGCAAATCGCAGTGAACCCTAACACAGCGAACCCCAGTTACAACGCAAGTTGTATCGCGACAATAGTTGTACTCGATAACGGTTGAGGTTACGACGTGAACAGCGCCATGATTTCAGCCGTTAATCGCGGGGTGGAGGACACAGAGTGAGTCATCTGATTGATCGGCGCTTGAACGGCAAGAACAAAAGTGCTGTTAATCGCCAGCGCTTTTTACGTCGCTACAAAAAGCATATTCAAAAAGCCGTTTCCGAAGCGGTCGGAAAACGCTCGATCACCGATATCGAACAAGGTGAGCGCATCACCATTCCCAGTCGCGATGTAAGCGAACCGGTATTAGGCCATGGCACAGGCGGCAAACGTACCATCGTGCATCCCGGCAACAAAGAGTTTGTATCCGGCGACAAAGTCCAACGGCGTGGCGGCGGTGGGGCTGGCGGCAGTGGTGACGGACGCGCCAGCAATTCCGGCGAAGGCGTCGATGAATTTGCATTCCAAATCACGCAGGAAGAATTTCTCGAATTTATGTTCGAGGATTTGGAACTGCCCAACTTAGTTAAACGCCAACTCGCCGGTAGCGATGTATTTCGTTACAAGCGCGGCGGTTTCAGCAGTACCGGCACACCCAATCAAATTAATATCGTGCGCTCATTACGTGCCGCCAATGCACGCCGCATTGCACTGGGCGGGCCCAAGCGCAAACGTATTCGCGAACTTGAACAAGAATTACTGCTGCTCCAAGCCGTCGAACTTCTTCTGCGCAATGAAAAACGCATCACTGAAATCGAAGATGAAATTACGTTGTTGAAACGTAAAATCGACAAGCTGCCGTTTATCGATGAATTCGATATTAAATACAATCTCAGCATTAAAGACCCGCAACCCTCATCGAAAGCTGTCATGTTTTGCGTGATGGACGTATCGGGCTCAATGAATCAAGCAACCAAAGATATCGCTAAACGATTCTTCATTTTGTTGTATCTATTTTTGAAGCGCTCTTACGATCATACCGAGGTGGTTTTTATTCGCCATCACACCAGCGCGAAAGAAGTCGATGAAGAAGAGTTTTTTTATTCGCGAGAAACCGGCGGCACCATTGTTTCCAGCGCACTGCGTTTGATGAAAGAAATTATCGCGGATCGCTATCCCACTTCCGAGTGGAATATTTACGGCGCACAGGCCTCGGATGGCGATAATTGGAACGACGATTCGAGCGTATGCTACGAATTGCTGACCAAAGAAATTATGCCGTTTTTACAACATTACTCGTATGTCGAAATCACACCGCGCGAGCATCAAGCCCTATGGAGCGAATACGAACAGGTTGAAGGACAATTTCCGGAGACATTTGCAATGCAGCAGATTATCGATTTGAAAGATATCTACCCGGTGTTTCGTGAGTTGTTTCAAAAGCGAACCGCATAGAAACCGGACTGCGTGAGAGGCAGCATTGCATGAGTGAAAAGAAATTTATTTCGGAAGGTTCGGAATGGACCTTCGATCTGATTGAAGAATACGATCGCGAAATTCGGCAGCTCGCCGAAGAATTCAAATTAGATACTTATCCCAACCAAATAGAAATCATCAGCTCCGAGCAGATGATGGATGCATATGCCGCCTCCGGTATGCCGGTTTATTATCGGCACTGGTCGTTCGGCAAACATTTCCTTGGCACTGAGAACAATTACAACCGCGGCCAGATGGGGCTCGCGTATGAAATTGTTATCAACTCGAATCCTTGCATCGCGTATTTAATGGAAGAAAATACGATGACGATGCAGGCGCTGGTTATCGCGCACGCCTGTTATGGACACAATTCTTTTTTTAAAGGTAATTACTTATTCCGCACTTGGACCGAAGCGGATTCGATTATCGATTACATGTTGTTCGCGCGTAATTACATATCCAAGTGCGAAGAAAAACACGGTATCGATGCTGTCGAAAGTATTCTCGACTCCTGCCATGCGTTGATGAATTACGGTGTCGATCGCTACAAGCGCCCTTATCCAATTTCCGCCGAAGAAGAACAACGCCGGCAAGAGGAGCGCGAAGAATATCTGCAACAACAAATTAACGATCTGTGGCGTACAATTCCGCTGGGGAAAAATGCCGGCAAACGCGACAAACAAAAACCGTTTCTTGAAGAGCCGCAAGAAAATTTACTGTATTTTTTAGAAAAGAAAGCCCCGCTGCTTGAGCCGTGGCAGCGCGAGATTATTCGCATCGTGCGAAAAATCGCGCAGTATTTTTATCCGCAACGTCAAACCCAGGTAATGAACGAAGGCTGGGCGACGTTTTGGCACTACACGTTACTCAACGAGCTTTACGCGCGCGGCAAAGTTACCGATGGTTTCATACTGGAGTTTTTGCAATCGCATACCAGCGTGATATTTCAGCCCGCATTCGACAGTCCGTACTACAGCGGCATGAATCCGTACGCGCTTGGCTTTGCGATGATGACCGATATTCGCCGTATCTGCGAAAACCCGACCGAAGAAGATTACCGCTGGTTTCCTGATATTGCCGGTGCAGACTGGATCGATACTTTGCATTTTGCGATGCGCAATTTCAAGGATGAAAGTTTTATCCTGCAATATTTGTCGCCCAAAGTTATTCGCGATCTCAAATTATTTTGTGTGCTCGACGACGATTTAAATAATGAAATTGAAATCGAGGCGATCCACGACGATCAAGGTTATCGCTTGGTGCGCGAGCAATTGGCAGGGCAATATAACCTTGGCAATCGCGAGCCGAATATTCAGATTGTCGACATCGATATGCGCGGTGATCGCGCCATGTATTTGCAGCACACGCAACACAATCGACGTCCGCTCGATGCGAATACGGAAGAAGTGCTGAAACACTTGCATCAGTTGTGGGGTTTCGATGTGCACATGAAATCGCTGCAGGATGGCCAAGTCACCGCGACATTTCGCTGCCCCGAGCGCAGCGAAGAATCCGCCTAGCTGCAAGCCACACCGACTCGTTATAATTTCACCGCAATTAACTACGTCGAAAAATAAATGGCCACTCAATACATCCATTGATGTATTGAGCTCTTTCTGAAACAGGCGCTGGCATTTTTCAGCGCGAATTACGCGAAATAATTATGCAGTGCTATCTGGTCGGCGGCGCCGTTCGCGACAAATTACTCGGCTATCCATTTCACGAACGTGACTGGGTCGTGGTTGGCAGCACACCCGAAGAAATGTTGAGCGCTGGATTTAAGCCGGTCGGACGCGATTTTCCGGTTTTTCTACACCCAAAAACTAACGAAGAATATGCACTTGCGCGCATCGAACGCAAAAGCGGTCGCGGCTACCATGGCTTTACTTTTCAAAGCAGCCCCGACGTCACGCTCGAGCAGGATCTATCGCGACGCGATCTCACCATCAATGCCATCGCACAGGATAACGACGGCAATTTGGTCGACCCTTATGGCGGACAGCGCGATATTACCGAGCGTTTATTGCGCCATGTGGCGCCTGCATTCGCGGAAGATCCGCTGCGCGTGTTGCGCGTCGCTCGATTTGCCGCGCGCTACCATCATTTGGAATTTCGTATAGCGCCGGAAACACTCGCGCTGATGCGCAATATTGTCGATGCCGGCGAAATGGAATTTCTCGTTGCGGAGCGCGTCTGGAAAGAAACCGAACGCGCATTGGGCGAGCGCGATCCCCATATTTATTTTCAAGCGCTGCAAGATTGCGGCGCGCTGTTACGGCTGTGTCCCGAGCTGGATAAAAATTCGCAGAGCTTAATGGACCTTGCTCGCTGCGCTCAGCAAATGGATTCGTTAGCGATTCGATTTGCTGTGCTGTGTGCTACGCTCGATAAAAAAACATTATTGAACTTCTGCGAGCGAATTAAAGCGCCTAATGATTTTCGCGAGCTCGCGCTGCTATGCATCGAGCAGGCGGCGACGATTTCAGTTTGCAGCGATCCGATCACTGCAATGAATGTTCTTCAAAAAACTGATGCGTTGCGCAGGCCCGAGCGCTTCGAATTATTATTGAAAAGTTGTGCGGCGCTATTAATTCCCACACGACAAATTTTGCGCTTACAAGCCGCCCTTGTCGCAGCGGTGGCGGTGACGGCAGAGCCTTTAGTGCAGCGGGGATTTAGCGGCAAAGCATTAGGCGAACAATTGCAACATGAGCGCCTAACCGCCATTCAAATACATTGGAATGGATAAAAACAAGAAGGACTAGCTGGCGCGTTGTACAGCGGAAAGATCGTTATTGCGCCAATGAAAAGCGACCGGCCAGAGTTTTTGCGCATCGCCAAATTGCTCGCGCAGCTCGCGATAGGTTTTTCGCAATCGCGGATGCAATTCTTCGCCGGCAATATCGGTCAGCGGCCACAACGCATACGCGTAATCGGTGATATCGGCACGCGGCAGAACGATGTCGTGAATGACACCACAATAATTTCCGTAAAGCAGTAAATCCAAATCCAGCGAGCGCGCGCTAAATTTCGGCTGATTGCCCTCATTGCCGTTGTCGCTCTCAACGCGACGTAGCAGGGACAACAGCTCGGCCACCGATAACAACGTATCGAAGCCCACGACTAAATTTAAAAAAGGGGCGCCGGCAAAACCGATCGCTTCGCTTTCATAAACGGGCGAGATCAACAAATCACTGAAGACTGCGTCGAGACGATCAAGTGCCGCCACGATATGCAGCTCGCGCTCGATGTTGCTGCCAATGCCGATATAAACGCGCGTCATGTCGGCTTTACTCCGCGTTCGATCACAACGCCAACAGCCTGTGCACTGGCAATTGCCGTCGGCTTCGCCACGCGCAGGCGCAGCCAGGTCACGGCAAATTCGCGCCGAATTAATTCGGCGCAGCGCTCGGCCAACGTTTCCAACAATTCAAACTGCTGCTCTCTAACATAGGCATCGAGGCGCGTAGAAATCGCGTGATAGTCGAGCGTGTCGGCAATCGCGCCGCTGTTTGCTGCGGCTTGAATATCGGTCGCCATCTCGAGATCCAGCACCACGCACTGACGCACCTTACGCTCCCACGCGTAAATGCCGATGATGGTCTCGATGCACAGCTCACGAATAAATACGATATCCATGGCTTATCCCAACGCAGGCAGGTCAGTTAGCGGCCAACGTGCGCGCACATGAATCGCCAACGCATCATGCTGACCGGCGAGAAGACGCTGGCACCCTGCGTACGCGATCATCGCGCCGTTATCGGTACAGAACTTTGGACGCGCGTAAAACACGCGGGCGCCGATGGCGACAAGCTCGCGTTCGAGCCGCTCTCGCAATAAACGATTAGCGCTGACACCGCCGGCAAGCACTAGCGTTTTCAGGCCGGTTTGCTGCAATGCGCGCAGGGATTTAATCGTCAGCGTCTCGACGACAGCCAGCTGAAACGAGGCGGCGATATCAGCGCGGGTCGCGAGATCGAGCTGCCCGCTCGTAGCGCTCTGCTCGCGTACAACGGTTAATACGGCGGTTTTCAATCCGGAAAAACTAAAATCGAGACCGGGGCGATTGACCATCGGCCGCGGTAAATCGAAGCGCGCGTGACCGGATTCAGCCAGTGCAGACAGCTCCGGGCCGCCGGGATAAGGAAGACCGAGCATTTTCGCGCATTTGTCGAAGGCTTCACCGGCGGCATCGTCGAGCGACTCGCCCAGCAAGGTATAGCGACCGATACCATCGACGCGCACTAGCTGTGTATGTCCGCCGGAAACCAATAACGCTACAAACGGCAATGCGGGAGGTTCGGCCTCCAACATCGGCGCCAATAAATGCGCCTCCATATGATGTACGCCGAGCGCAGGCACACCCCAGGCGTACGCAACGCTGCGGCCGATGCACGCACCCACCATCAGCGCGCCGATCAAGCCAGGGCCTGCGGTAAACGCCACTCCGTCGATGTCGCCGGGCTGCAGGCCAGCGCTGGCAAATACTTCGCGCAGTAATGGCAGGCATTTACGCACGTGATCGCGTGACGCCAGCTCGGGCACGACGCCGCCGTATTCGCGGTGTAAGGCGATCTGGCTGAATAGCGAATCGGCCAGCAAACCGCGCTCGCTGTCGAAGATTGCCACGCCAGTTTCGTCGCAGGAGGTTTCGATGCCTAGTACGCGCATGGGGGTCATTGCCGCTTGGGGGAACGCATGATATCGGCTCGGCATCGCGGCCGCCAGCGGCGGGCTTTGCAATTCGGCGATTCGCGGTTTAGAATGCGCGGCCTCGAATGGGGCTATCTCCAAAGGGATAGACCGTTCCTCCCGTATTGATCGATACAACCTGTGGATAGGTAAAGATGCCATCAGTAAAACTGAAAGATAACGAACCGTTCGACGTGGCCCTGCGCCGCTTCAAGCGCTCCTGCGAAAAAGCCGGCGTTCTCGCTGAAATTCGCAGCCGCGAGTTCTACGAAAAGCCCACCACGATCCGCAAGCGCGAAGCGGCTTCAGCCGTAAAACGCCACCTGAAAAAACTGCAGCGCGAAGCCAAAAAACTGCAACGTCCGTTCTAATCGAAGGACTCCTCTACCGAGGACACCCGCAATGGCCGATTCAGCATTAAAAATACGCCTCACCGAGGCAATGAAATCGGCCATGCGCGCGCAAGCAAAAGAACGCTTGAGCGCCATCAGAATGGTTTTAGCCGATATAAAGCGCATCGAAGTCGACGAACGTATCGACTTGGATGACGCGCGCGTGCTCGTTATTCTCGACAAAATAGCTAAACAACGGCGCGACTCCATAAGCCAATTTCGCGGCGCCGGTCGCAACGATCTCGCCGATAAAGAAGCGTTCGAGCTAACCGTTGTCGAAGAATTCCTGCCGCAACAGCTGAGCGAAGCGGAAATTACTGCATTGATCGACCAATCGATTGCCGCAGTTGGCGCCACCGGCCCCACCGATATGGGCAAGGTTATGGCGCTGGTCAAACCCGCCGCTCAGGGCCGTGTCGATATGGCAGCCGTCAGTAAATTGATAAAAGCGCGTCTCGGCTAGTAAAACGCCGCTCGCGATAGGCGATTTGCGGCGCCCATTGTAAAGTTAGCCCTTTCCTCTACCTGAACTCACTGCGCAGCTATGGCCGGTCGCATTCCGCAAGCATTCATCGATGACCTGCTGGAACGGGTCGACATTGTCGAGGTTATCGATCGCCGCCTGCCGCTGAAAAAAAGTGGTCGCAATTATTCCGCGCGCTGCCCGTTTCACGAGGAAAAAACGCCTTCTTTCAGCGTCAGCCCCGATAAGCAGTTTTTTTATTGCTTCGGCTGCGGTGCCGGCGGCAACGCGATCGGCTTCGTTATGGATTTCGACCGCGTCGATTTCCCGCAGGCCGTCGAAACAGTCGCGACACTGGCCGGCCTTGAAGTCCCGCGCGAAGCTCAATCCGAACAAGCACCACAGCAGCAAAAACGGCAACGCGATCTATACCAAACGCTGGATGCAGCCGCTCGCCTCTATCGCGAACACTTGCGGCGCCACCCGCAAGCCAAGCGCGCAGTGGATTACCTGAAGGATCGCGGCTTAACCGGCGCTATCGCGCGCGACTTCGGCATCGGTTACGCGCCACCGGGTTGGGATAACTTATTGCAGGCACTCGGCAAAGACGACAGCGAGCGCGCACTCCTACTCGAAGCCGGCATGCTGGTGGTGAAGGAAGAGGACAACAAGACCTACGACCGCTTCCGCGACCGCATTATGTTTCCGATTATCGACAGCCGCGGCCGCGTCATCGCCTTCGGCGGGCGCGTCCTCTCCGATGAAAAGCCCAAATATCTCAACTCGCCGGAAACGCCAATTTTTCACAAAGGCCGCGAATTATATGGCCTGTACCAAGCCCGCAAAGCGCTGCGGCACCTGCAACGGTTAGTCGTCGTCGAAGGCTATATGGATGTCGTCGCACTGGCTCAATACGGCATTCGTTACGCCGTGGCCACGCTCGGCACTGCAACCAGCACCGAGCACTTGCAGAAGGTTTTCCGGCACTGCTCCGAAGTTATCTTCTGCTTCGATGGCGATAAAGCCGGGCGCCAAGCGGCGAAACGTGCGCTCGAATCGGCATTGCCGGTTATGGAAGACGGCCGTCAGGCGCGCTTCTTGTTTCTGCCCGAAGGCGAAGATCCCGACACGCTGGTGCGCGCGCGCGGCACGGAAACCTTTGAGAGGTTGCTCGATGGCGCCCAGCCGCTCGCCGACTATCTATTCGACAGCGCCGGCGAAGGTATCGATTTAAATAGCCTTGAAGGCCGCGCACGCCTGAGCAAACTGGCGGCGCCGATGATCGGCAAGTTGCCGAGTGGTGTGTTTCAGCAGCTGATGCTAAATGCACTCGCCCAACGTACAGGCTTAAGCAATGAACGATTGGACGCGCTGCTAAAACCCGCCGCGCCAGCAAAACCTTCGCCAAAGCCCAATGTAAAACCGCTGCAACGCCGCCCGCTGCCGCCGAGGAATGAAATCCATCTGCACCCGATTCTGCACGCAATCGGGCTACTGCTATTGCATCCGCGACTGGCGCAACACGCGCCGCCGTCGAACCAGTTCAATCATTTAAGCGGCGAAACTGCCACGCTATTGCGCGATCTTCTCGACTTGTTGCACAAGCGCCCGGAAGCAAATACCAACGTTTTACTCGGCCATTGGTACGACGAGCCTTGGCGGCATCGCGTGGAGGAAGCATTTAATCAGGTGAGTTTATTGCTCGAAAACGTCGAACAGCTGAACCTCGCCGCCGAGGAAGGTGTCGAAAGCGAGCTCACAGACACGTTGAAACACCTCGAATCGAGTCATATTGAAATGCAGTTGGATTCGTTGCTAAGGAAGGGCAGCGATCTGAATGCGCAGGAAAAACAGCAAATTCGGCAACTATTATCACAAAAAGACAGCAAACATTGACCTTCAGGGATTGGAAAAAGGCCTCACGAACCCCACTTAGCTAGTCGGCCAATTCCAGGTTGCGCTATAATGGCCGGCTATATTTTTAACTCCTTGCCGCGGGAACCCATCAGCATGAGCGATACCGAACAACAGCAATCCCGGCTTAAAGAACTCATTGCCAAAGGCAAAGAGCAGGGATTTCTGACCTACGCGGAAGTGAACGACCACCTGCCGGAGGATATATCCGATCCGGAGCAGGTGGAAGACATTATTCAGATGATCAACGACCTCGGCATTCAAGTGTTCGAGGAAGCTCCTGACGCCGACACATTATTGCTGGCCGACAACGAATCGCCCGACGACATCGCCGCTGCCGAAGCCGCCGCTGCGCTCGCCGCCGTCGAAACCGAAGCCGGCCGCACCACCGACCCAGTGCGTATGTACATGCGTGAAATGGGCACGGTCGAGCTGCTGACGCGCGAAGGCGAAATCGTCATCGCCAAGCGGATCGAAGAAGGCATTCGCGAGTTAATGGCTGCCCTCGCCTATTTTCCAGGCACCGTTAAAACCGTGCTCGACGCCTATGGTGAAGTCGCTCCAGAAGGTCGCCGCTTGGGCGACATCCTCGTCGGCTATCTCGATCCCGTCGCTGAAATTGCTCCGCCCACCGAAGAAATTCCGGTAGACGAAGAACTGGCTGCCGATGAGGAAGAAGAACCAGCGGCGACCGACGAGGAAGAAGAAGAGACCGTCAGCGGCCCCGATCCCGAAGAAGCGGCGCGCCGTTTTGGCGAGCTGCGCGAACAGTTTGAAAAGGTCGAGAAATCGATCAAGAAAAACGGCCGCTACAGCAAACAAACTGCAAAAGAATTAATGCAGCTCGGCGAGGTGTTTAAATTCTTCAAACTGACACCGCGCACATTCGATCCGCTGACATTGCGCGTGCGCCAAACGCTCACCACAATTCGCGAGAAAGAACGAGAAATCCTGCAAATTTGCGTGCGCGAATGCGGCATGGATCGCAAACAATTTATCCGCGATTTCCAAGGCAACGAAGCCAACCTGGAATGGGTGGATAAACATATACACGCGCGCAAAGGTTATTCGAGCAAGCTCAATCAAGTTAAAGATCGCATTCTGGCCGCGCAAGAACAGGTCAAAGCGATTGAAACAGAAACTGATCTGACCATTGCCGATATCAAAGAAGTAAATCGCCGCATGTCGATCGGCGAAGCGCGTGCGCGTCGTGCGAAAAAAGACATGGTCGAAGCGAACTTGCGCTTGGTAATTTCGATCGCGAAGAAATACACCAACCGCGGCCTGCAATTTCTCGATCTGATCCAGGAAGGCAATATCGGCCTGATGAAAGCGGTCGATAAATTTGAATACCGTCGCGGCTATAAATTTTCGACGTACGCGACATGGTGGATTCGTCAGGCGATTACACGTTCGATCGCCGACCAGGCGCGCACAATTCGTATCCCTGTGCACATGATCGAAACGATCAACAAACTGAATCGTATTTCGCGTCAAATGCTGCAAGAAATGGGACGCGAGCCGACACCGGAAGAACTCGGTGAACGCATGGAAATGCCGGAAGATAAAGTTCGTAAAGTGCTGAAGATTGCGAAAGAACCGATTTCGATGGAAACACCGATCGGCGACGACGAAGATTCGCATTTGGGCGATTTTATCGAAGACACCACCATCGCCTCACCGATCGATGCCGCCACCGGCGAAGGCCTGCGCGAAGCAACGCGTCAAGTTCTCGCAGGTTTAACTGCCCGCGAAGCAAAAGTACTGCGCATGCGTTTCGGCATCGACATGAACACAGACCACACGCTCGAAGAAGTCGGCAAACAATTCGACGTAACGCGCGAGCGTATTCGTCAGATCGAAGCGAAAGCGTTACGCAAATTGCGTCACCCTTCCCGCTCCGATCATTTGCGCAGCTTCCTCGACGAATAAACAAAGAGTGAAAAGAACATAGTAACTTTGCACCAACAACGCGGCGCTCTATAATGCGCCGCGTTTGTTTTTAAGCGTTGTTAGTATTGAATCCACGCAAACAGTTTCTGCAACAGAAGGGCCTTTAGCTCAGTTGGTTAGAGCATCCGACTCATAATCGGCAGGTCCCCGGTTCAAGTCCGGGAAGGCCCACCACCTCTTCACAGCTTGGAACAACCGATTTTAAAAATCGTTACACCAACGCTTCAATTTAATTATTGTTATCGCCGCAATTTACGCAGCACTTCCGCCTAGCAGTTACTTACTAATACCACTGGTACCACAATTATCTTCTAGTCCACGCTTTTGGAACTCATTGAACTGCCGACTAGCGTGGAGTTTGTGTGGTTTGAGACCCGCACAATTTCTGCGGCTTCACCACCGTACGAATTCTCGCAAGGCAATTAAAATCGGGTATCCAACAACAAACGACCAAATCGTAATTATCCTGGCGATGTCTATTTTCTTCATCAGGACGATCTTCGTATTTTGGTCGATATTTAAATTCGAGCTTTGGGTCCAGCGCATCCAGCAATCACTTTTCTTCATCCAACAAGTAAGTAGCGCAAATCGATGTTTCGGTAATTTCATCTTGGGATATTCAAGTGGCTTAACCAAATAGCCATTGTCCTTACACCACGTCCACGCATTTCGTATCGCTTGAAAGTTGTGCTTGATCGTCTGAGCACCGATATTTTCTTGTTCACGCTGAGATTTAAATCGCGTCAGGTGCCAATCGCGAATTTCATCGATGAATAAATTGGTAGGGAGTTTTGGTTAAGGATATTGGTGTTTTGTTTTTCGTAACCATATCCCTTGGTATCGATTTTACTGTTTACGTAATTCTCCAATGCATCTTTCAATGTAATGCGTTGTCGCTCACCTAATTCCTGTTGCGCATGAATTTCTGCTTTCCAATCACGCTCCATCTTCTCAGCCATTTTGCGGCTGGTTGTTTTAGGCGGTTATCAACACTGCTGCGTTCTAAAGTATCTCAAGGTCTGGTTCGCCCATCTGCCGGCTCATTTCAAGGTTCGGTGCTATTCTCGAAGCTACCCTGCATTCCTATCTCAAGGAGCTTCGAAATTAATCGGCGTTTTCATTTCATATCCGGCCTACCCCGCGCTGGCTCTACCTTGCTGGCTGCATTGTTGCGGCAAAATCCAGATGTGTTCGCCAGCATGAGCGGTCCCGTCGGCGGGATAATCGGCACATTGGTCGACCACATGGCGGATAACAACGAGTTCTCGTCTTTTATCAAAGACGAGCATCGGCAACGGATATTTCGTGGAATTTTCGATAGCTACTACGGTGAGGCCTGTCCCGACATTGTCTTCGATACCAACCGCGCCTGGTGTGCGCGCATGCCGTTACTACAGACGATTTTCCCCGGTTCGAAAATCATTGCCTGCGTACGTGATACGAGCTGGGTCGTCGATAGCATCGAGAGGTTGATTCGCAAGAACAACATGACACCGTCCTCCATTTTTAATTATCAAGGCGGCGGGACGGTGTATTCCCGTGCTGAGACCGTGGCCAGCCCCGGCGGCATGTTGGGCTATGCCTACAACGCCCTCAAAGAAGCATTTTACAGCGAGCATGCCGAGCATCTAATGCTCGTGCAGTACGAGACGCTGACGTCTGAGCCGCAGACCGTGTTGAATGCTATTTATGACTTCATTCATGAGCCGGCGTTTAAACATGACTCCGAGAATGTTGAGTTCGACGCGGAAGAATTTGATCGCAAAGCGGGAATACCCGGCCTGCACGCGGTGAGGCAACGCGTCGCACCGAACCATCGGACCTCGATCCTGCCGCCCGATATTTTCAACAGATTTGCGAGCGATGCCTTTTGGAAAAATCCGGAATTTAACCCGCACAACGTCAGAATTATTTGAACCTGTCGTTGGTGTTTGCTGGGAAGAAATAAATGAACAGAATTTATCGATTAGTGAAGAATAAGTCTGGCGAGTGGGCTGTTGCTCCGGAAATTGCCAGAAGTCATTTATCGCAAGGCGCCGCTACAGTTGGCGGCGTGCCCATGAAGAGTTTGGCCAGTGCGATATTGACGGCCTTCTTGGCGCTATCTGGCGAGCAGAGCATTGCGGCAAACTTGGCTGGTTCGACAGGCAGTGCGGGCACTTCGGGCACGATCGGCACGAACGGCACACCCGGATCGAACGGAACCTCGGGGTCGCCCGATGGCACTTCGGGTACCAATGGCGCGGGCGCCGCCTCTGGCACGGGTGGTGCCACCGCTGTCGCTGGGATGAGCAGCGCCAACAATGACACGGTGTCGAGCGGCGGCACGGTTGCAGGCGGGGTCGGCGGTATCGGCAGAGCCGGTGGCAATGGTGCCAATGGCGGCAGCGGCTACAACACACCGGCCGGCATCGGTGGCAATGGCGGCAACGGCGGGGCTGGCTCCAACGGTAGCGCCGGCGGGGCGGGGCTCTCTGGCACAGCTTTCCACATGGTGACTGCGGGCTCGATTTTCGGTGGGGCCGGCGGCGCTGGCGGCAACGGTGGTAATTCCGGGCTTGCAGGCCTCGTGAGCAACGGCTTCTACACCCCCGGTTATCGCGTCGGCACCGGGGTGACCGGCGCGCGTGGTGGCACAGGCGGGAATGGCGGATTTGGCGGCGCAGGGAGTACGGCTGTCACCGGCACAGGTTTTTTTCTGACCAATAGCGGTCTCGTTCGCGGCGGCACGGGCGGCGCGGGTGGCAATGGGACTACTGGCAGGGCTGGATCGCGCGGTGGCTACGGCAGCGCACAAGGCGGCACAGGCGGAGACGGTGGCAGCGGCGGCATTGCGGGCACGGGCGGCGCGGGGGGAGCGGGCACGTCGGGCTCCGGCCTTACGGTCATCAACAACTCGCCCGGCCAGATCCTCGGCGGGGCGGGTGGCGTGGGTGGCGTAGGCGGCACGGCCGGCAATGGGGGGGCCGGCGGTGGCGTTTATTCCGGCAGCAATGGCTACAGTGGGAACGCCGGCACCAGCAGATCCGGCGGCACCGGCGGTGCGGGCGGGGACGCCATTGCCAGTGGCACGGGCTCGTCGGTCACGAATGGCGGCAGCGTCAAGGGCGGCGCAGGCGGCACTGGCGGCTCGGCCGGTGGTGGTGCGGTCGGCGGTGCGGGTGGCGCGGGCGGGGTCGGGCTCACCGGCACGACGCTCACCCTCTCGAACATCCTGGGCGGCACCATTGCCGGCGGCAACGGGGGCAATGGCACAGCCGGTGCCAGCTCGAATACGGGTGGCGCAGGCGGAGCAGGTGCTGCAGCCGTCAGCGGCTCGGCGATCACCCTGACCAACGCGGGCACTTTGACAGGCAGCAACGGTGGCAACGGCGGTTCGGGTCGCACCGGTGGTGCCGGCGGCCTCGGCGGCAGCACGCTGACCGGCTCTGCCATTTCACTGACGAATACCGGAACGATTACCGGCGGTAACGGCGGCAATGGCGGCTCGGGCACGCTCACCAACGGGCCGCAGGAACAGGCGGCGCAGCAATCAATGCCACGGGTGGCTCGACCATCCTGAATTCGGGAACCATCACGGCGGGTCGCGCCAGCCAAGGCACGGGCGCCTATACCAATGCCATAAGCCTTTCAGGTGGGGGCAATCAACTCGTCATCCAGTCGGGCTCGGTCATCACCGGCAACGTGGCGAGCTCGAGTGGCAGCTCGGGTGGCGGAGACACTCTCAGCTTGGGTGGCAGCGTCGACGGTTCCTTCTCACTCGCCCAGATTGGCTCCTCAGCTCAGTACCGAGGTTTTACGCGCTACAGCAAAGAAGACACCAGCACGTGGACACTCACCGGAACCGGCGGTACGACCGGTAACCTATGGACGGTATCGACTGGAATCTTGGCACTTGCGGATAGCGCAGCGCTGACGGGTAGTACTTCCATTAGCAGCGGCGCTGAGTTCAACAGCGGCAATGCCAGCCTCATTGGCGACCTGACAAATGACGGCGTGTTATCGATCGGTTCGGGATCGTCGCCGGCCGGACTTTTGACCGTTACAGGAAACTATACGCAAACGGCGGGAGGTGTCTTCCGAATGTCGCTCGCAGATGCGACGTCGAATTACGGCAAACTCAATGTTTCCGGAAACGTCACTCTTTCGGATGGTACGGGCATTGATGTCAATGTCATCGGCTCCCCTACACTTGCCAACAATGCGCGAGTGAGCGACGTAATCACAGCCGGCGGCACGTTGACGAATGGCACGATTAACGTCACAGATAATAGTTATCTCTTCAACTTTACCGCCGATACCTCGCGCGATCCGAAAGTGGTCGATTTAGTCATTGTTGCGGCCCAAACACCAACACCGACACCGGTTCCGACGCCGACACCTACTCCGGCTCCGACGCCAGTACCGACACCGGCACCCACTCCGGTTCCGACGCCAGTGCCGACCCCGGCACCCACTCCAGTTCCGACGCCAGTACCGACACCAACACCCACTCCGGTTCCGACGCCAGTGCCGACACCTGCACCCACTCCGGCTCCGACGCCAGTACCGACACCTGCACCCACTCCGGATCCGACGCCAGTGCCGACACCGGCACCCACTCCGGTTCCGACACCAGTGCCGACACCTGCACCCGCTCCGGTTCCGACACCAGTGCCGACGCCGACACCTACTCCAGTTCCGACGCCAGTACCGACACCGACACCCACTCCAGTGCCGACACCTACGCCAACCCCGATTGTTGGAAATAACTCGGTGCTAATGGCGGTGATCGAGAACAACAATTCTCCAAGTGCCGGAGCAGCGCACGTGCTCGATAACTTTGTTGTCGGCGGCAGCACCAATGCCGATGTGCGCACGGTCATCACGGCATTAGGCAGCTTATCGACAGCTAAGGAGGTTTCCGATGCCGCGCGGCAAACGCTGCCGGTGTTGACAGGCGCAGGGACTATGGCGACCAACAATGCGCTGCACAGCATGAACCGTATTATTCAAGCGCGTATCGAGAGCAACCGAGGACTTTCCTCGGGCGAGGAATTCATCGGCAATGATCAGGTTTGGGTAAAACCGTTCGTTTCGCGTGCTCAACAAGATGATCGCGATGGAGTCACCGGTTTCGATTCGCGCACGAATGGTTTCGCTGTGGGCGTGGATGGAGTGGCGAACGATCGCATGCGTGTGGGCGCGGCATTCACCTATGCCAATAGTAACGTTTCCAACAATGGCGAAACGCATCAAGAGGTCGATATTGATACGTACCAACTCGTCACTTATGGTAGTTACAATCTTGATCCGGTTACCGATATCAACTATCAACTCGATGTTGGTTACAACGCCAATGATGGGGAGCGCCGCATTAATTTCGGCGGTTTGAGTCGCACCGCGAAATCTGATTACGGCAGTTGGGCCGCGCATGCAAGTATCGGTATTGGCCGATTTTATAATCTGTCCGGTAAAACGACCATCACACCTTCAACCCGATTAGATTACACACGGGTGGATGCGGAAAGTTATACCGAAAAAGGGGCTGAATCATTGAGCCTCAAAGTGGACTCATCCCGCTATGAGGAGCTGCTAGCCTCTGTCGACGTGAAGATTACGCACGAGCTAACCGACGCAATTAAATTGGTGGGCAACATTGCACTTGCGTATGACTTCATTAATCAGAATTCGCAATCGACCTCGGCTTTTGTCGGCGGCGGTTCTGCATTCGTGACGAACGGTCTTGATGCGTCGCCGGTGATTGAGCGCGCGGGCTTAGGTATCGTTTCCACTACAGCGACGGGTATAGAGCTCTCTGTGCGCTATGACGTGGAAGGGCGTGATTCCGGATTTTTTAACCAAACGTTTTCCGCGCGATTACGCATGCCGTTCTAAAGCGCGAGCAGATGGTATATGGGGTTGCTTATGCAGCCCTTTTTTTGATTCGTAATTTCCAACGAGGCTGATGTAGGGAGTGGGGCGAGATAATAATGCAATCCGCTTACGGAGCATTAATACTATCGATATTCCTCGGCCACACGCTTAAAGTCGTGTGCCATCAATAGGCCGTATGTTTTATGCGAATCACAGCGTCCGTGTCGCCTATGGAATTTATTCGCTTGCGTGCTCAAGGTTTTAGGCTGATTCGTATTTTCATTGCATTGTTTTTATTAACGCTCGCTGCCTGTCGCTCAATGCCGACACCAGCTGAGAGATTTGAGCGAGCGAAAAACACCGCCAATGAGCGGCAGTGGCAGGCCAACATAATTGAAGGTGCGGACTTTGATGTAATGACTTTTGCGCCGCCCTATTCGCAAACCAGTGTTTTATCGATATACATAGAGGGGGACGGGCTGGCGTGGATTGCAAGCGATATACCTTCGACGGATCCGACACCGACACATTTCCTGGCTTTGCAATTGGCCCTCGCGCAGCCTAATGGCGTATCGGCTTATTTGGCGAGACCCTGCCAATACGTTTCAAATCAAAATGCTCATGATTGCTCGAAAGCGATATGGACCGATGAACGTTTTTCTGCTCGCGTCGTGCATGCGATGAATAACGCGGTGAGTGTGCTTAAACACCGCTTCAACTCAAAGCAAATCGTATTGGTAGGTTATTCTGGCGGGGGTGCAATAGCCGCATTAGTTGCCGCACAGCGGGATGACGTTAGTCAGCTTATTACGGTAGCGGGTAATTTGGACACAACAACCTGGGCCTCAATTCATCGATTTTTACCGCTTTCTAAATCGTTAAATCCCATCGACTTTGTGGCGCAGTTAAAAATGTTGCCGCAAATACATCTTGTCGGGCTCAAAGATGATGTTGTGCCACCTATCGTGGTAGAGAGTTTCGTTAATGCATTTGATCCCCCACGTCCGGAGATTCGAAGATTCGAAGATTCGAAGATTCGAAGATTTTGACCATATGTGTTGTTGGGTTCAGGAATGGCCGAAAATCTGGCAGCAGACCATATTGAATACCGCGAGATGAACGCGAAGACATTGAATCTTTTTGAGCAGTTAATGATGGCCTAGGTGAGTTAAAAATTAACACAAACACCGGCTCTTGCGCTGGCGCAGCTTTATAACTTCGTTGAAAGTAAGAAATCCATCAATATGTATGGACTCTCTCAATGCCTATTCTCCTGCTCACGCTGAGATTTGAATTGCGTCAGGTGCCAATCACGAATTTCGTCAACGTATAAATCGGTAGGAAATTTGGTTAAGGATATTGGTATTTTGTTTTGCGTAACCATATGCCTTGGTATCGATTTTATTATTTACGTAATTCTCCAACGCATCTTTCAATGTAAAGCGTTGTCGTTCACCTAATTCCTGTTGTGCATGAATTTCTGCTTTCCAATCGCGCTCCATTTTCTCAGCCGCTATGCGGTTGGTGGTTTTTGATGACTTGATACAGGTCTTGCCGTTGAAGTTGAACTGGATATAGGAATTCCTTTCTCCATTTCTTTTAACAATACTCACTGATACAAGTCGCACCCACCTCGAAACAAGGATGCCGAGCCTTTTTGCTCCGGCGCCCTCCCTTCTTGCTCCGATGACCTACCTCGAAGTGAGGAAATCCTCCCTCCGAACGAGGAACTCCTCTCTTTTTAGGGGTACGACCCATCCTTGAGCTCCGCCATCGGGGCTTTTTACTAGGATGCCGGAGCTTTTTGGGAGGACTTCGGAGCTCCGAGCGAGGATTTTCTCGCTTTGAAGTGGGAGGGGGTACTTCTGAGAAGGGGAATGTGGCCACTGCGAATATCACTACAACCTTGCAGCTTGAATTGCGGGCCATGCCGCCAGTACGCATCTCCGGGCGACACGAACCTTCGCCTCAATTGAAGGCCCAGCCACCGTATCGGTCGCTGGCCCCTGCTGGCCCGATCTCAACGGCTCATTCCAGATTTCGTCGCGAAATTTGGTAGGATTGACTACCGTCTACCGATAAATAATTGTACGAAAAATTGTGATTTCGGAGCGCGATCAGTAACGCGCAGGCGCGCGCTTTAAAGAATTTTAAGACGTCAATTTGTGGAGACAATATGATTCACAATATTTTGCGAATGGGTGACCCGCGTTTATTGCGCGTTGCGAAGGACGTCGAACACTTCGATACCGACGAGTTGCATCAGCTCATTGCCGACATGTTCGACACCATGCGCGCCACCAATGGCGTTGGCTTAGCCGCACCGCAAATTGGCGTTGACTTGCGTGTGGTTGTTTTTGGTTTCGATTCGAATCCCCGCTATCCCAATGCAGCGCCAGTGCCGCAAACAATTTTAATCAATCCGATCTTAACGCCGTTAAGCGCTGCGCAAGAGGATGGCTGGGAGGGTTGCTTATCGGTGCCCGGGTTGCGCGGATTGGTGCCTCGATTTCGTCAACTGAAATATACCGGTTTCGATATCAAAGGAAATCCTATCGAACGCATCGCCGAAGATTTTCATGCGCGCGTGGTGCAGCACGAATGCGATTATCTCGATGGCATTTTGTATCCAATGCGCATTCGCGACATGACCAAATTTGGCTTTAACGAATCATTATTTCCCGACCAACAATTAGCAGATGATTAAGTACCGAAAAAAATTTTAGCGTGGCCAACATGCTTTAACTTATGGGCCGCGCATCCAAAAAACTTCCTCCCCCTGCCCTTATTTACCGTCTTGTCCAATAGACGAATTTAATGAGGGCCACTCTGAAATCGATTGCTACGGAGCTTTTATTTTTCGAGCCTAAGCATTAAGGGGGAAATTTTTAATAGCGGTGCCTTAGAAATTAATTACCCAAAAACTTCAGTACCGTGAATTTTGATCTATCGTGTATTGCTCAAGTTACAAAAATTAAAAATGCCACGGAGTTGTACATGCTTAGAAAAGTTTCGCTCGTATTTGTCAGCGCATTGTTGTGCGCGAATAATGTATTCGCCAATGGCGCGCTTGCCATTGACGGCAATCAAGGTAATCAATACGGATTTTCCTACAACCAACCCTCCATGGGCGCGGCTCAACAAGTGGCTTTAAGTCAATGCGGCAGCGGGTGCAGCGTTGTCGAAGTATTTTCAAATGGCTGTGCCGCTTACGCGGCAGATCAATCGCAAGGCAGCACTGTCTATGGATGGGGAACCGGATTGAATGGCGGCCAAGCACAAAATGCCGCGCTTCAATATTGCAGCGGTAATGGCGGATCGCAGTGTGTAGTAAGAGTCTGGGGTTGTAACGCGCAATAATTTACGCAGCGATGCCTTGTTCTGCTCAAGGCATCGTTGTTCTCGCTTGTAACAGTATTGTATTCAACAAAGATAATTCGCCGTTCTGAATATTTCCGTATGGCCGACGCTTACTAAATATCACTCATAACACAATAATTTTTTTGTGTTCCCTTCAGTAATTCATGGCATCGCCGACTCTTACGATATTCGTGGGTTGAAACGCCCAAAAATGCGGGAGCTTTAACATCTAGCGAATTCAACGTTATCGGCGGGATGTCACCATCATCAAACCGGATACTATAAGACGCCGCGCGATAAAGTTTTTGCGGGCGAGGCAATGATTTTAGTTTTCGTCAGTTAATATCCAATCGTCGGCACGATGATTTTTAAACGTTCAATCGAACACGCGATGTGATATTCATTACACCAATAATCTGATGCAAACTGCTCATTCCAAGCCGATAACTCCCCACCCCCAAAAAAGGAATTCAGCCATGCGGTCGATATTCACTTCATTAGCGTTGAGCGCTTCGCTTCTAGCCACACCTGCAATGGCAGACGTCAAACCTTTTCCGGCCAGCTTCAAGACGCAAACTGTCAGCACTAACGGTGCGAATATCTATGTCAGAGTGGGTGGTCACGGGCCGGCGGTCGTGCTGCTGCATGGCTATGGCGAGACCGGCGATATGTGGGAACCGTTAGCCGCCAAACTGGTCGGCGATCACACGGTGATCGTACCGGATCTGCGCGGTATGGGTCTGTCGGATCACCCGGCGACGGGCTATGACAAAAAGACCGAGGCGCGCGACATTGCCGCGGTGTTAGATGCGCTCAAGGTCGGCAAGGTTGCTGTGGTCGCGCATGATATCGGCAATATGGTCGCGTACGCCTTCACCGCTGAAGAGCCGAATCGGGTAAGCAAACTTGTTTTAATGGATGCGCCGTTACCCGGCGTCGGCCCTTGGGATGAAATATTAAAAAGCCCATTGCTTTGGCATTTTCGTTTCGGTGGGCCGGATATGGAGCGACTCGTGAAAGGACGCGAGCGCATTTACCTTGATCGCTTCTGGAATGAGTTTTCTGCGGACCCGAAAAACTTCGACGAAGCCTCGCGGCAGCATTACGCGAAATTTTATGCGCTTCCCGGCGCCATGCATTCGGGGTTCGAACAGTTTCACGCGTTCGATCAGGACGCCATCGACAACAAAGTATTTCTAAGCAAAGGGCCTTTGCCAATGCCGGTGTTGGCCATCGGCGGGGAAAAATCTTTTGGACCGATGATGGCCACTGTGGCACAGGCCGCCGCAACCAATGTGAAGGGCGCGGTCATTCCCGGCGCCGGTCATTGGCTGATGGAAGAACAACCTGCGGCGACCGTTTCCGTCATCGTGGATTTCCTGCGTTGAGCGCGCAAAGAATGTATTCACGGCAAGGTTAAATTCGCTTTTATATTTGCAGCGCCGCACGCGGGGGCGTTGTTTATTATCGCGGCTTTGAGCACTTCTCGATAAAGTGCCGAGTCATCCAAGACATTTAAACTAACCGAAATAATAAGAGGAAAGTGCGATGAACTTAGGTTTGCAAGGGCGTCATGCCCTGGTAACAGGTGGCAGCAAGGGCATCGGTGTTGGCATTGTGCGCGCGCTTGCTGCCGAAGGTGTCAGTGTTACTTTTTGTGGTCGAAATACCGAAGACGGCGCGCGCACTGAGCGCGAATTAAAGGCGGAAAATTTAAACGTTCGCTTCATCGTCGGCGATGTTGAAAATAACGCCGGTATCGATGCACTAGCGGCCAGCGCGAGTGCCATTCAACCGGTGGAAATTCTGGTCAACAATGTTGGCAATCCGTCCAATACCGATGGCGTGCTGCGCAAGTGGTTGGAAGTACCTACCATCGATTGGGAAAAAACTTTTTATAAAAATGTGATTAGCGCGCAGCGTCTGTGTGATTTGCTGGTACCGGCAATGTGCAATCGCCATTGGGGCCGTGTCATTAATATTTCGAGCTCCGCCGGCATCCAACCCGGTGATGAAGTGCCGCCGGATTATTCAGTCGCCAAGGCCGCGCTCAACGCAATGACCATGACGCTAGCACGCGCATTAGCGTCTACCGGCGTTACCGTTAACACCGTGACGCCGGGGCCGATTCTCACCGAAGGCCAGCGCGGCTGGATTATTCTGTTGGCGTCCGAACGCGGTTGGCCCGGCGAATTCGCCGATTGGGAGCGGCGGTTTATCAAGGAGGATATGCATCTCACCGTTGATCGATTGGGATGTCCGAAAGATATTGGCCGAGCTGTCGCGTTCTTGGCTGCAGCCGATGCCGATTTCATCACGGGCGCCAATTTTCGCATCGATGGTGGGCAGACCCGATCGGCGATTTAATTAAATAGCATTAATGCCGGCAATCACATCGCACTCATTTTTATACGCTAGAAAATGGACTTTGAATTAAACCGATGAGCGCGGTCGTTTTAATGCGATGGGCGAATCGAGTTTTAATTGCTGTATTAAGGCGCCGCAAAAATAATTGCGGCGCCTTAATACAAATAAATTTTTAGATGGAAGTAATATCTTGGATATCACGCAAACGCTGCCGCTCTTTTCGCCACATCAACCACCAGCCGATAAACGCAGCAATCGATACCAGACTAATTAGAATCGTCGCGAGCGCATTGATTTTTGGGCTGAGACCCAAGCGTACGCTGGAAAACACCACCATCGGCAATGTGGTCGAGGACGGTCCCGACACAAAACTGGCGACGACTAAATCGTCCAGCGACAATGTGAAGGCGAGTAACCAACCGGAAATCAACGCCGGTGAAATTATCGGCAAGGTAATCGTGAAAAAAGTTTTCACGCGATTGGCGCCGAGGTCCATTGCCGCTTCTTCGAGCGAAATATCCATCTCTTGCAAGCGCGATGAAATCACTACGTTGACGAAGGCGACAGTGAACGTGACATGCGCAATCCAGATCGTGTGCATACCGCGACCTTCGGGCCAACCAATCCACTGCCCGAGCGACACAAATAACAACAGCAACGATAAACCGGTGATGACTTCAGGCATTACTAACGGCGCGGTGATCATTGCGGTAAATGCCGTGCGGCCGCGAAAGCGTTTGAAACGCACAATCACAATTGCCGATAGCGTGCCGAGAATAGTCGACGCCGTTGCGGTAAATGCGGCGAGCTGCAAACTGCGCCACGCGGCCTGCATAATTTGTTGATCGTTAAATAATTCGCCGTACCATTTTGTCGAAAAGCCCGCCCATACCGTTACCAGACGCGACTCGTTAAACGAGTAGATAACCAGACTGAGCATCGGCGCGTATAAAAAAATAAAACCGACAATTAACGCCGCGTACGAAAATTTGGAAATACGAGCGGGACCGTTGTTCATCGCCGCCCCTCCAAATCGCGCGCCTGATAGTGGTGAAACAAAACAATCGGCACGGTGAGAATCGCCAGCATCACCATCGCCACTGCCGATGCCACCGGCCAATCGCGATTATTAAAAAACTCCTGCCACAATATTTTGCCGATCATTAATACGCTCGGGCCGCCGAGTAATTCCGGGATAACAAATTCGCCGACGGCGGGAATAAATACCAACATCGCACCGGCGATAATTCCGGCGCGCGACAACGGCAAGGTCACAGTAAGAAAAGTCATCCACGGTTTCGCGCCGAGATCGCTCGCCGCTTCCAGCAGGCGCACATCGTGTTTCACCAAATTGCTGTATAGCGGCAACACCATGAATGGCAGATACGCGTATACGATGCCGATATACACCGACACCGGCGTGTACATGATTTGCAGCGGTTGATCGATAACGCCGAGCCACATTAAAAAATTATTGATGAAGCCGTTGTCCTTGAGAATCCCGACCCACGCGTACACGCGAATCAGCAGCGACGTCCACGACGGCAGCACCACCAACATCAACAACACATTGCGCACTGCAGGTTGCAAACGCGCGATGGTGTAAGCGATCGGATAGCCGAGCAGCAAACACAGCAGCGTCGACACCGCCGCGAATTTCAGCGAGCCGAGATAGGCATCGACATACAGCGCATCTTCGAACAGATACGCGTAGTTGCCGAAATTGAGATTGATCGTCAGCTTCTGCTCGGCGTAGCTGAGAATATCGGTGAACGGCGGCATCGCGATGGCCGCTTCCGCAAAACTGATTTTCAGTACAATCAGAAATGGCACCACAAAAAACAGCAGCAACCATACGTACGGAAAACCGGTAACCAGCCAGTGCATGCCTTTGAAAGACGACGACGCGCGCAGTGAATTAAACAGCGACTTCATGCAGTGAGCACCACGCCGCTTTCGTCTTCCCAATAAATCCACACGGCGTCGTCCGCCGCAAAGCGTTCACTGCCCCAACGCACGGCATTGACGAGTTCGACCTGCACCATTTTGCCGCTCTGCAAGCGCACGTGATAAACCGATTCGCTGCCCAAATAAGCGATGTCTTGAATGATGCCGGCCACGTGATTGTGCATCTGCTCGGGGCGGGTTTTACTCATCGATACTTTCTCGGGACGAACCGCGAATGCGCACGGCATTCCAGTCATGCCGGTGACACCGTGACCGACATAAATCGGCACGTCGAGGTCGGCGGTTTTTATCGTGCAGTGATCGATTTGATCTTCGTCGAGCGTGCCTTCGAATAAATTCACCGAGCCGATAAAGCTCGCGGTGTAACGGCAATTCGGTTGCTCGTAGATTTCAGCCGGCGTACCGATCTGACTGATCTGCCCCGCTTCCATAATGGCGATGCGATGAGCCATCGTCATCGCCTCTTCCTGATCGTGCGTCACCATCACGCAGGTGACACCGAGGCGCTCGATGATGCGCACCACTTCCAGCTGCATTTGCGTGCGCAATTTTTTATCGAGTGCGCCCATTGGCTCGTCGAGCAGTAATAATTTTGGGCCTTTCGACAAACTGCGCGCGAGCGCGACGCGCTGCTGCTGGCCGCCGGAAAGCTGATGCGGTTTGCGTTTGGCGTAAGTCTCCATCCGCACCAGCTTCAGCATTTCCTGCACGCGGTCGTTGATTTCGTGCTTCGGCAATTTGTCCTGCTTCAGGCCGTACGCAATGTTTTGCTCGACCGTCATATGCGGGAACAACGCATAGGATTGAAACATCATGTTGATCGGGCGCCGGTACGGCGGCAGCCCGTTGAGATCGAGTCCGTCGAGCAAAATAGTGCCGGCGGTCGGGGCTTCGAAGCCGGCCAGCATGCGTAACAAGGTTGATTTGCCGCAGCCAGATGCACCGAGCAACGCGAAGATTTCGCCTTTGCGAATACTGAAGCTCACGTCATGCACGGCGCGAAAGCCGTCGAACGTTTTGCTGATGTTGTTGATGGTGACGTAGTTATCCGTCGGCAATACGGGGCTCGGCGCAGCAGCCTTGGCAGCGGTCATTGTCCGTTTATCTCTCCATTCGTTTAGTGTGCACAGTAGCTCGCAACCAACAACATCGCGTAATTCCCGACAGGCTGAAAACCAAGATTAGCTCAGCGCCTTGCTGATCGCCGCCGGCAAATTTTCAACACGCTGCCATAAGCGTACTAATGCGAGCGCTTACTGGCGACAAATACGCTGATTTACTTGAAACAAAAAAGGGGCGCCGGAGCACCCCTTTCCAGAAGGCGGCTATTTTATTTGCCTGTTTTGACTGTGGTCCAGACCCGCGTGTAAATTCGATCGATTTTCGGCGGCACCACGGCAAAGGTAAACAGATGCGCTTGGACTTCCGGCGACGGATACACGCCCGGATTATTGAGGATTTTCTTATCCAATAACGGTTTCGACGCCGGCACTGCATTCGCGTACGAAACGAAATTGGAGATATCGGCGATGACATCCGGCCGCATCAAAAAGTTGAGGAACTTGAGTGCGTTTTGCGGATGCTTGGCATCTTTCGGAATCGCCAGCATATCGAAGAAAATACCCGCGCCTTCTTTCGGAATGATGTACGCAATCTCAACACCGTTCTTCGCTTCCTCGGCGCGACGCTTCGCCTGCAACACATCGCCGGCCCAACCCAATGCCACGCAAATATCGCCGTTGGCCAAATCGTTTATATATTGCGAGGAGTGAAAGTAGCGCACCGATGGGCGCAGCTTCATCAACAACTCTTGCGCCTTGCCCTGAATTAATGCCGGGTCGAAACCATTGGGCTTTTCGCCGAGGTAATTGAGCACGGTGGGAATAACTTCCGCCGGCGCATCCAGCATCGACACGCCGCACTTGCTCAGCTTGGCGATATTCTCCGGTTTTAAAATCAGGTCCCAACTATCGAGCGGCACGTTCGGGCCGAGAATCTCTTTCACTTTTTTAACATTGAAGCCAATGCCGGTGGTGCCCTTTAAATACGGCACCGCGTGCGCGTTATCCGGATCATTGGTCGCGATGCGCGCCATCAATTGCGGATCGAGATTTTTACTGTTCGGCAATTTGGATTTATCGAGCGGCATAAACACGCCGGCCTGAATCTGGCGGCCGAGGAAATTCAGCGATGGCACCACCACGTCGTAACCGGTGTTGCCCGCCAGCAATTTAGCTTCGAGCGTGTCGTTGCTGTCGAACACGTCGTAGACGACTTTGATGCCGGTTTCTTTGGTGAATTTCTGCAACGTATCTTCGGCGATGTAATCCGACCAGTTGTAGACATTGAGGACTTTTTCCTCCTCCGCGTGCGCGCTCCCGATGGTGCCACTCAGCGCCGCAGCGACGGCGATTAAAGAGGTCCAGAATTTTTTCATTGCGGTCTCCTACTCCAAAAAATGGGGGTGGAATGAAGTGTCGAGTTATCGACGTAATATCGGCCGGGCGGCATTGTTGTTGTAAATGTTCGTTGTCGCAAATTTCGCGCGACTATAACGCAAATTTCAGCGCGCACTCTGGTCTGTGCTCTCATCTGCGCCCTCATCCCAATATCTTATCGCCTGATTTTCTAAACGCTTCGTGCTTTAACACCCTGCGGCGTCATGCGAATTGTATGCCGAGCGAAGATCGCACCGAATTTATCGACGTCATAACGCTCGCGCAATTTAACGTTATTGGATTTTTCGCGCGATTATTAAATTCATAGCAACCGCTCGGTCAATAACGATCGAGTCGAATATTTACGACGGGATTTAAATCGGTGCGGTTAATTATTACTTCGGAGAAGGGAGCGCGATTTTTTGTCAGCTGAATGTAAGGTTTTGGACTTGCGCGCTACGAATGATTTCGCGCGAAATTAAAATCGATGATTAAGTTTTCGAGCAGCTAATTATTCAATGCGCGGCGCAATCCTGTTTAACGATTTTTGCGCCGCAATTCGCACACGCCCATACACGCCAATCAGATTTAATACTGACTGCACGAAACTGTTCAGATATTCACTCGTGATGATGCTCGCGCGCATGCGCTTGTTCATGCACCGCGCCACGTCCTTGCTGCACCGGCACGCGCTGCCAACCTTGCGGCGACGGTTTAATTTGCGAGTTTTGCACCGGATGCGGCGGCGGTGCCGCGCGCTGCATATCCGCAGGCCGATGTTCGGGCGGGCGCGCAATCGGGCGCGGGCGTTCCGATTCAGTCGGCATCCGCTGCGCATTCACCGGCGGACGTGGGTGGGGAAATTCTGCGGGGTTATTGCCAGGGTTAGGACGCGACTGCATGTTCGATGGCACCGAGCGCGACTGGTCGAACGCTCGCGGTGAGGGAGATGAAGCGGCAGCACGCGGTTGTTCATAAGCACGCGGCTCGTCACGCGAAAAAGGTTGTTCGTCGCGCGGATGTGGCGCATTAAATCCGGGCTGTGATGCGCTGGCGTTAAAGCTGCGCGCAGGCGGCAAATGATTTAACGCAGGCAAGGTATGCGCCTGTGCTAATTGTCCCTCCGGCACGGAAATTACCGCACCGCGAACCGGTCGCGCATGCGTGAAGGTTTCCGCCGATACCACTGTCGCGGCATGTTGATTGGCAAAATGCCCCGGCTGAATCGAATGGACGGTGATGTTATTGATGACCGTTTTATCGACGTGCGTAATGTTGACGTTGCGGATGTAATTCGGGCTCGCCCTGTAATAGGGATGAAACGGTTCGCGCGGTCCCAATGGAATCCGACCGGGCCGCGCGTTGCGCCGATACCGATCGACACGCTGCCGTGCACGCCGCCGACGAAAGCCACCAATGCCGGCGCATAAACGGGGCGCGGCGCAATTGCACCCGGGCACCATCCCCAACGCTCGTGCACGCGCACCCAGCGGCCGTAATGAAACGGCGCAAAGCCCCAGGAGGCGTCGTCGATCCAGGTCCAGCCCCACGGGCCGACATACGCCCAATGGCCGTAACGATACGGCGCCCAATCCACCGCGACCGCCGCCGGATACCACACCGTGCCGTTATCGCTATCGCGCACCCACTGGCCGTTGCGATCGAGATCTTCGTAACCGGTCGTTTCCGGCGATACATAACGGGTCGACTCAGCGGCACTTTCGCGATGTTCGCGCGCCAGCGCCCAATCGTCGAACGGCGTCGCGTTATCTTCGATCAAGGTGTAATTCACCGGATCGCCGCCGATGACCGCGCCTTCGCCCGGCAATATCACCAAATGAGCGCGTGCTTCGTTAATTTGCGCCTCGCCTTCGAGCGTGGTGATTCTTACTTTTGAGTTTTGTAAATCGTCGTTATTTGCGGAGGAATTATTTTGGCCGGCGTTGTTATCGGTCACCTCATCGGCAGGCGGATAGCCGGCGTCAATGTGGTAGCTGCCGGGTTTCACTAAATCGATTCGGCCCTGCGGGGTTATTACCGAAATACCGCCGGTCGGCACCGCATGTAAATGCACATTTATCACGCCCTGATCGACGCGCAATTGCGTCGCGTCATCGTCGAGTTGCACGACATTGAATTCGGTCGAATGATCCATGCGTACTTCCGCCGAACCGATTTGCAATTCAAGTCGCGCGTTCGGCTCGGTCCACAAACTATCGCCGGTGGTTATCGGATAATTCAGCGTCGCATCGCTCCATTGATCGTCATCCGCTGCGCCGCTTTGATTGGCACTGCCTCTATCGGTACTGTCTCTATCGACATTGTCTCGATTGGCGCTTTCTTGATTAGCGCCGGCTTGATCGGCATCGTCTCGATTCGCATCGTCATCGGCATTTTCGGCGCTCGCATGCCCCGCGCTAAACGACGCCTTGCCTTCGATATAACTGATGCGACCGACGCGCGCCGGCGGATCGGCAAATACCGGCACTGCAAAAATAAAAATGCCGATAAAGCCCAGCACGCGCGTAATTGAATGACTCATGGAAAATGTCCCAGGGCGAGCAGTACGAGATAAGAGTGGCGCGAGTTAATAGAGTTCATGCTGAACCGGGGCTGAAGGCTGCCCGATGACCTCGATAATTATTACCCGGGTAATATTGACTGACCATATTTTACCCGGGTATAATTTCAGCTTACTTTCAATGGCAGTTAATTCGATGACAATAACTTCTCAACCGACTTGGATCGCCTTTGCCGGTAACAAACGTATCGCCTCTGGTCCCGCACGCGACGTCACAACCAAGGTAAAAACATTTGTCGATACCGATAATCGACAGAGCATTTTGATTTTCGATGCCACCAGCAGCCAACCGATCGAACTGGATCTGCGCGGCTCGCTAACTACCGTGTTAAAGCGTCTGGCAATTACTTATCCGCACACCAGTGCCGCCGATTCAGAAGAGGAAGCAGAAATTGCCGAGGCGCCGCGCACTGCCGGTCGCCCCAAGCTCGGCGTCACCGCGCGTGAAGTCACGCTGTTACCGCGGCACTGGGATTGGCTAGCCGCGCAAACCGGCGGCGCTTCGGTGGCGTTGCGCAAATTGGTCGAGCACGCCCTGCGTGCGAGCAAAGAAGACGATCGTATTCGCCAGGCGCGTGAAGCAGCGTATAAATTTATGACGGCAATTGCAGGTAATCAGCCCGCGTTCGAAGACACAACGCGCGCGCTATTCGCTGGCGATATCGATACGTTTCAAACAAGTTTGGCGAAATGGCCGGCAGACATTCGCAAGCACGCGCTCGCGCTGGCTGCAGCCAGCAGCGCGCAATCGAGTGAAATAAACCATGCGTGATCATTAATCGAACCAGCTGAGCGTGAATTGCACTGGTGCAAAATCAACCAACACGCACACAAACGTGACACGCCTCACACCGCAGCCTTCGAAAACCCATGCGGCGAGGTAAATGAAAGCCCTTCCTTTTTGGCAAAAAGCCGACGGTTTTATCGCTCAATTTACAAACTGCGCGATAAAACCGTACGCCGGCGCCTGCAATCACGCCATGGCATGAAATCTGCCACTCCATTTACTGCTGAGTCAATATTGTCGACTCTTCGCCGAAATGGCATCGCGCCACGCGGCGGTGTCAGCAAATCGTTTTTCACATTTTGAATTTATTTTTCGCACGGACTGCGAGCTCACCGAGCCAGTCGATGAGAACATTTATTTTTGCCACTGCATTTTTATTGATCGGCTTAGCCGCTGGATCAATTCCGGTTTCCGATGCCACCGCGCATTGGGCGGATGTGCGTGGGCATTCGATTTATTACGAAGTTCGCGGCAGCGGACATCCACTGCTGTTGTTGCATGGCGGCGGCGCCAGTATTTCGGCCTCATTTTCGCGGCAGATCGATGCCTTCGCCGCAACGTATAAAATCATCGCGCCCGAACAAGTGGGTCAAGGTCACTCACCGGACATTTCCGGCCCTCTGTCGTACACCGAAATGATGGAAGACACTGCTGCGTTACTTGAACAATTACATGTCACCGACGTCGATGTTGTCGGTTGGAGCGACGGCGGTATTCTCGCGCTGATGCTCGCCGTTAAATATCCGCATCTGGTGCATAGCGTAGTTATTAGCGGCGTAAACATTGCGCCCGATGGATTACTTGACAGCGACAGAAGCGATCAACGCAATACCGCCGCGACAAGCATCGACTCTGAAAAAATAGAAGTTGCGGACAACGCGCCGATCAATGAGAAAGCCACTATCGACGAAAAGCTACGTCAGCTGTGGGCATCCGCGCCGACCATTACCGAATTAAATGTAGCGCTGCTCCAGCATTTGCAAAAACCGGTATTGGTATTAACCGGCGATCACGATGTCATCAAACTCGATCACACCATGGAAATTTACCGCGCCCTGCCGCAGGCACAATTATCCGTACTGCCAAACACAGGACACGCCACCTTCGAGCAGCGCCCCGAATTAGTGAATCCAATGGTGTTGAATTTTTTGGCGCAGAATTAACATCTATTTTTTTCGTTAGCAGATATCACAGATAAAAATTAAATGAATTTCAATCTAGTAAAACCTTTCCACTAAATCACAACTTTAAATTCCGCGAAAAAAATAATTGTCTACGGACGATAGATTAAATTCGGCGACTTATCGTTGTTGTTTCCGATCAGAGCGTCAAACGATAAAATCATTAGGCTGCCGAAAAATTCATCCGCAATGGAAAGCTTATTCGAATCGCGTCGATCTTGTTCGGCTTGCTCTCGGTAGGCCTTCGACCAATGCAGGTCAAGCTCATCGGCATTAGGCGACCGATATTTATCAGAGAGCGCATCATTTCTTGCCGCACTTTCACGAAGCGTCGATTGCGCTAGGCACCCCGTCAGCAAACCGTTTGCCATTATCACAATTAGCAAAACCACCGCTTTGCTGCTCATTATTTTTTCCACGTTAATATCCCTATCGCTCTGTGTGTACTTATTGATTTCAGCACCGGAATTTAGGCAGTGTTTGTTGGCGAAGACGTGCTCAGTTTAAGCAACAATTACTGCAACGTCACATTAAAAGTAACTGTACCGAACGAACCGGAAGTTAGTGCGCCGACAAATGTCCACTCCAATGCGCCGGTGTTTCCAGCGGTCGGTTGTTTTGTTAACGAGCAGCCGGTTAATCCGGTTGGCAACGCGCCGCAGAGTGCCGAGCCAAATACAGTGAACGCGGGCGTTGCGTCGTAAATTTTTAAATTTTGTAAATCGCCGCTGCTTTTGTTTTCATAACGAATCGTGTATGTGATCACATCGCCGGTTTTTGCGGTGGCTTTATCGACGGTTTTAACCAAGCTCAAACCGGCGTCGCCAGCGCGGCCGACGGTGGTGATATCGGTGCGATTTTGTAAGCCGCTGAAAGCTGCCGTGGTGTAAACGAAACTCGCGCTAACGGTTTGCACGTAACGCGCGTTGTAAACGGCGTCGGGTGGCGATGTGGTTTTTATCACGATGCAAATTTTCTGATCGGCGACGACGGCAATAGCGGCAGTGATCGCCACTTCGCCGGCATCGACCACGCTGTTGCAGTTGGTATCGCGATAAATTATTGCGCCCCAGGCACTGGTGGGCGTGGCGACACCACTGCTGGCAAAAGTTAATTGCCCTGCGGCGCCGGCGATAAATGCATGCGGGTGATAGGCGATGGCGCCGGGCAATATCGTTTGTTGATTGTCGTTGCTGAAATTATTGTCCGGCACCAAACCGAAATTAACGCCGCTGTAACTGGTGCCAATCGTGTTGGTGAAATTAACGGTATCGGTAGTGCGTGTGAACGTGCCGCCGGTGGTGCCGACATTGCCGCTCACCGCAATCGTTGCGGCCGGGCGCACATCGATAATATGCAGCGCGTTATTGCCCGCTGCGGCCGGCACCCACAATGTGTAAGCGCCATTGGTTGTCGTCGGCGTGCTGTCGTAAAGCACTGCATCGGCACTGTTCATCGCTTTTACGATGACAGCTGCGACCCCGCTTTCGCTCGCCTCTTGAATGCCATTGTTCGGAATGGCACCGCTAATGCCGTTGTCTTTAAATACATTGCCGCTGATGCGACTGCCGTTGAAAAAACCGAAGTTCTGATTCGATACATCCGTGACCACCGCAACGGTGCGTATTTGCGTTGGCGCTTCGGTGCCGAGCCAGCCTGACGGCATGGTCGGTGTGATATCGCTGAGCGTCGCGTTGTTGTCGATGACAACGGTGTAATTGCCGTTATACACATTGGAAAAGCTGTAGGCGCCGGTGCTGGTATCCACTGCAACGGCGTCGACAGCGGGACCGCTCGGCGTACTCGCCGGAATTAATTTCGCGTACAAAGTGCTGCCGCAACCGATCTCACCGTTGTCGCGCGACGAGCTGTGATTGGCGTCGTTGTAGCCGTAACCGGAAAGGCTACAAACCAAACCCGTGCCGTTTACCGACACATCGACTTCGCCAATACGCACACCGAGTAACTCCAATAATGGATCAGCCAGGCTGGTGAGGAGCGTCGTCAACACCGGCGTGATGGCACCGTTGATAATTGTTTTCAGCGGCGTCAGCAATGCCGCGTCGAGAATCCCCCCCAAACTGGGTGTCAATTGCAATTGCAGATTTGTCGCCAGCGAACTTAATAAATTCGCGATGAAGCTGGTCGATGTTCCCGATGTTTTCGTCTGCGGAAACGGGCCAGTAAATGTCAGAAAATCACTAAGCGGCGCGGTGCCCAATGCCGCGCTTTTTGCCTGCACCGCCACCACCGTGGCGCCGACAATCGGCAGCGTTACCGTTAAATTGGCGATGGTGGCGTAACCCAAATCGGCCGCAACATTTATTGCATGCGTGCGCGTGAAAAATACCGAATCGGTCATGCTGCCCAAATACAAATTCGCAACACCGGGCGTGGCTTGCACAACCACTGCATTCGCCAACGAATTAATCGAATTCAACGTGCCCTGCGCTTTTGCCACATCGAGATAAATCTGCAACTGGCCGACCGTCAAACTGGTGCCGAGCAAACCTGCAATTGAATTCAATAACGCCGTATCCGGTGTCAGCGACAACAGCGTCATATTTAATTTGATGCGAATAGCTGCGCTGTAAAACTGCACCCCAGTGCCGCCGCAAATGTAAACCGGCGGCTCAACCACCTGCGCATATAAATTAACGCCGGTTAACGTGCTACTTAAACCGAGCGCGGAAACCGAAACGCCAATCGGCGTCGGCGTGGTCGCGACATTTTTGTAATTCGCTAATTGAATACTGCCAGTGATTAATTCAAGCAGATTTATTTTGGTGGTGGCGAGCGCACCGGTCGGCAACGACACATTCAATAAATCGCCGAGTTTTATCGAGCCGCCAAGTGCACCGATTTTGGTAATCGCATTGCCCAATGCCGACACTGCCGCAGTATTGCTATCGGCCGTCGCGGCAGTCACCGCGGCGTTGAGTATTTGTGCAATTGTCGCGTTTGCATTTAATGCAGCCGCTGGACTCGCGGTGCTGGTTTGCACTTGCAGCGCATTTAAAAATACCGACAAATTAATATTGCTCTGCGCGATGGCATTCCAATCGAGCGCGGTGAGCGAGAGACCGCTGCCGCTGCCTAACAAACTGCCCAGCAAGCCATTTAATAACGCGCTGTGCGCGGTATCGATACTGGCCAAACGTGGGCCGGCGGAAAGACAGGCGCCGACCGTGCAAGCGGTCGCACTCGATACAAAAAACAACGCGCTGAAATAACTCAGACACAGCGCCAGTCCGATTTTTTTCAGCGCTGCTTTTAGCGGCTCTGATTTGAGCAATGCTGATTCGAGCAATAAAGTCACGGCTGCATACGCTTCCATCAAATGCCTGCTCAATTTAAACCGAGCGTGTTTTCGTCGAATTTAAAGCGCACTCGAAAATACACGCCGCGCTCGGTGTTGTCTTCCGAGGCCAAATCGCGATCATGAAAACCGAACACGTTGTAGCCGGTCGAGACCCACAGATTGTCTTTAACTTGATAGCCGATTTCGGCGCCGACACCCTTCTGCATGCTGCCGGCGGAAAACAGCGAGCTGACTTGCACACCGGCATCCCAACGCGGTGCGAAATCCCACGTGGCTCGACCGGCGACCAGATGCACCACGCTGCGGCTATCGATACCGCCGGTTTGATCGATCGCGTATTTGCCGGCGTAGCGCGTGCTGAATACCACCGCGCGCTGCGCCTGCACGTTGGCCTGTACCGATACGATATGCGCCTGATGCCAGAAGCCGGTAACGGCGGTGTCGTCCTGCTCGTGTTTGAATTCATAACGTCCCAGTCCATTCCACACGTTGGTATCGGCATCGCGATACGCGAAACCTAATTGCAGACGATCTTGCAGCCGATCGCCACTATTGGCGCCGCTGTTATCGATTTTGTTCAAAATATTGCGGCCGAGGAAGGTCCACTCTTGATCGAGTTTCCACGCTAAGCCGAGCGTGTTGAGGATGCCGGTCGAGCCCGGTGCATTGCGCCATTCCAAACGCGCGCTGCCTTTCCAGTTCGGATTGCGCGTGTATTCGACGCCGCCGGCCAATGCGCTCGATGCATTGTCGTCGTCGGTGCCGGCGATGGTGCGCACGCGCTCGGCGCTGGTGTTGATACGCACGCCTTCGGCTACAGCCCATTGGTTTTTCAAACCCATCGCCGCTTCCGCTTCGCGGCCGCTGAACGCATCGCGCGCGCGGTATTCGCTGTAGGCGCGGCCATCTTTCATGTACTCGTTGTCGATGCCGAACAGCGTGGTGTCGCGGCGTTGATTGGTATCGAACGCGTACGGGCCGGACAGCGACGAAATAAATTCGTGGCGACCGTACAAACGGCTTTTATCGTTGATGCGGTATTCGCCGCCGAGCGCCAGTAATTTTTTATCGGCATCGTTGAACGCTTGCTCGGCTTCGCCATAAACGGATGCAGCGGCCAGACCCGGAACCGGCGCGCCCAATTTGGCGCGGTAGCTAGTGGTGTCTTGGGTGGTGCCCGGCGCAGCCGCATCGGCTGGATTGATGGTGACGCCGTCGAGTGTGCCGGTGTTGATCGAACCGGCTTCTTCGTGGGTGCGACGCACGCCGACTTCGAGCTTCACGTTGCCATCGAACGCGTGCTCGACACCGGCCAATATGCCTTCGCGATGGCCGCGGTTGATATCGTCGCCGCTGTGAATTGCATCGGCCACTAAACGTGTGCGCTCGTCGATTGCGCGCGAAATTTTGGCACCGGCTTCAGAGTGGCCTCTCGATAACGTGGCCGACGGATTATAAAAATCGGCATCGGCGCGCCCGGCGTAAACGCGTGCCTGCAGCGTGTCGCTGTCGTGTTTGATATCGATACGCTGCGCGTCGCCGCTGCCGACACTGAAGCGATCGCTGTGCGCGACTTCGGTGATTGCGGTAGTTTTCGCGCCGTTTTCGCCACCGAACGTCAGCGTCATATTGGCGCCGCGCAATGCGCCGGTATCGATAGGATCGCGATCTTCGATATCGACCGCGCCGACGGCAATGTTCTTGGTGACTTTCATCGTGGCATCGACACCGCCAACCCAGAAGGTCGCGCCGCCGGCATCGACTTCATAAGTGACACGTACCGAGTTCGGATTTAAATCGGCATCGACACTGGCGATCGGCGCGCGGAACAGAATGCGACCGGTAAACGGTTCGAGTTCGTAATCGGCGAAGCGCGACATCGCCACGCTTTTGATGATTAGCGCCGGTTGGTTGCGATCGCGGGTGATGATTTCGACCTGCTCGCTATTTTCGATCAGATCGCTGTTGCTCAGCGCATACGGACCGGAGGTGCCATTCGCACGTAATTCTTCGACGACTTGGCGGGTGCTGTCGCGGCTGGCGAAAGTGTTCACGGCGACTTTGTCGTTTTCGTAATGCTCGCGCACGCCGGTCAGGCTGCGGTTGTAAGCGGTCAGTGCGCGCGTGCTGGTCGCGGTCGGTGTGTTGAAATCGCCGTACAGCAACCACGATTTATTTTTGTCGATGCGCACGTACATTTTCTGCGTCGATTGCGCGTCGTAACCTTTGATCGACGCATCGCCGTACACCGGATAAAACTGATCGGGCTGAATATCGCGGAACAAACGCTCGCGCGTTTCTTTGTCGGAGTCGTAACCGAGCGTCAGCAGGTAATCGCCTTTGATTTTACCCTTCAAAAATACCGCAGCGCGCGCGGCGGCTTTGCCGTTATCGCGCGAAAACTGTTTTAACTCTTGCTCGAAACCGTCCTGCTGACGCGCCGGCTGCAATGCGCCGGAGCCGAGTTTGTCCAATTTCAACGTGCCTTCGATCACACCGGCGGCGACCATATCGCGCAGCGTCGGCAGAAAATCGACGTGGGTTTCGGCGCTTAAATTGCCGCTCGATACTTTCACCTCGGCGCTGCCGGGCTGCTCTGGCGCGCGCAGCACGAATTCGCTACGGCCGCTTTCGACAAACACCTGCGTGCCCGGCTCGGTCGGATCGCAATCTTCCGCAGCCCAGGCGCCGTTGCTGGTTTCCAACGTCAGCGCGGTGCGCGACGAAACCGGCAAGCCGTCTTTATCTTCGAGGAAAACCGCGACTTTGACATTTGCGTTGCTGGCATCGTTGGCAGCCGCGCTGTCGGTCGCCACGCGCTCGATACGGATGCGGCGCAGCTCGCCCGGCGCGCGCACGCTGATGGTTTTGGTTGCGCGCAAATTGCCGAACGGATCGCGCTGTTCCAGCGTCAGCGTGTTGCTGCCTGGCTTCAATTCGACGCCGATAAATTCGAGCACTTCGAGTTGTTTTTCGGCGCGGGTAACGCGGGTGCCGAGACGGCTGTCGGGAATCGCATCGCCGTTGACCAACACATTCAGCGACGCGCCGAGCAAGCCTTTTACCAGCAGCCGAATTTGCGTGCCGGCGACCGCGGCGCCATCGCTCAGGCCGACGAAATCGGTGCTGTTATCGAGCGCGTCGGCCACTTCGGCAAGTGGGCGTTGCGCCAGAATCGCGGCTTCAACGGTGGCGATGGCAGTGGCCAGCGCCTGCGGGTTGGCGTTGTTGTCGGCGATCAAACCGCTGGCGGCTTTCGAGCGCGGATCGGCCACAGCGTTGTTGTCCAAAGTCAGCGCAACGTTGACGCCGGCTTCGAGTTCGCCGGTATGTTGCTCGGCCTGCACGCGGCGTTGCGCAATCGTGTCGAGCAGCGTTTTGTCGCACTGCGTCAAGGCGAAGTCGGCGCGCGCCAGTTCGCCATTTTTCAAATCGATAAAGCGGCTGTCACCGACGCCGGCATTGCGCTGATCCAGCACGGCGAAAGTGGCGCCGGCCGGCACCGTCGACGGATCGACTTTGGCGACGTGGGTGCGCGGGCTCAAACCGTAGAAGCTGTATTTGCCGAGGCCATCGGTGATGGCGTAGGTGCCATCTTCCAGCCATACGCGCACGCCGGGAACGCCGGGCTCGCCCGCGTTTTGAATTTTGTCGCCGTTGCAATCGGCGAAGATTTTGCCAAGCACGAAACCGCGATCGCTAAACACGCCGCCTTCGACTTTCACCTTGGCTTCGGCCACGTTGCTGATCGCCAATGGCGCGGTGCTGGTCGCTTGCGCGCGGTTGATGCCGTCGCCCAATTGCGCGCCGACACCGATGCGTACGCGGTAGGTCAGTTTGACGGTGGCGCCATCGACGAGCGAATCGATAGCGAAACTCAGCACCGGGCCGCGACCGCCGACCGGATCGGCCACGCGGACGCCGTCGCGACGCAGCGTGTCGGGCTGATAGGCAAAACCGTGCGGCAGCGTGTCGCGTACGGCGAGGCGGTTGAACGTGGTGCCGGAATTGTTTTTAACCTGCACGCTGTAGTCGACGAAATCGCCGATCTCAGCGGTGCTGCGCGAGGTGGTTTTTTCGACCAGCAAACCATCGACCGCAGCGGGATCGACCGGCAGATCGATATGCACTGCCGCCATCGCGCCGCTGACGACAAAATCGCCACCGTAGGACGCGGAGTTATCGATGGCGCGGCCAGCGGGCAACAACGAAGCCGGCACTTTCGATGCGAAGGCATGGCCCGGCGGTGTGCTGACTTTCAACCGATAGGTGCTGGCAGCGACCAACGGGAACCGGAACATGCCATCGGCAGCGGTCAGAACCACGCTTTGCGCCGGGGTCACGCCGTCTTCGAAAAATACCCGCGCCGCGCCGCCGGCACTGCCACCATTGCCGGCGCCGGTGACGTCGATCAATTGCACGGTGGCGCCGCTGATCGGCTCGTTGGTTTTGCTGTCGAATACGACGCCGTCCGGATCGACCAGAATCGAGGTCCAAATATCGCCGACACCGCAGCCGCTAATCGTCGCGGTCAGGGTATCGTTGTGGACGGTTTCGACGACACCGTTCTCGGGTTTGGTAGCGCCATTGCTGGCATCGACGGTAGCGACCGTATTGATGCGAAACACGCTGGTATCGGCGCCGGTTTCGGTGGCGGTGAAGGTTTCCGATTCGCCCGACCAGGACGAGCGAATCGTCATTTTCATCGTATCGATGGCAGCCGGATTTTGGTTGCAGGCGATGGCATCGACTTGAATATGCAGCGGCGTGCCTAACCCAGTGGTCGCCGCTTCGGTCGTGAACTGATCGTTGCTGTAGTAGTGAATCGCGGCCGGCGCCGCGGTCACGGCAACGCGCACGGTATTGGATTGCGCCCAGTCGATATCCGCCGGGGTGCCTTCGATTTGCGCCGCGTGGGTGTCGTCAAACCAGACCTGCGCTGTCGATTGAATCTGCGAAATGACGTTGCTTTCGACATTCACCGTCAACGTCACTTCCGCGCTGCGACCGGCGTTGAATTCGGTGAATGAGTAAAACACGCCGTCGATGTTTTTCGGCTCCGGCGCAACACTGACCAGCACCATGCGTGGTGTGTTTACACGGTGGAAAAGCACTTGCGCGCCAGCCGGTGCCTCGGCGGAGACAAATGTGGTGCCGACGGGAATGGTCATTTCGACCAGAACACGATTGACCGCGACATCATCGACGGTGACCGGGATGCCGACCGCGTCGGTGCCGATATTTTTGATCAGTAATTGCAGCGGGATTTTCTGATTGCGCACGCGCTCTGCATTTGGCGTGGACAGACTTAACGTCACCGAAGCGCCATCGTTGACGATCACGGTATCGGTAGCGATAACGGCAGCGGCTTGCAGATTGCTCTGCGCGCGCAGCTGGATTTGGCCCTGTTGGCCTACTACTGCAGCAGCGGGAATCTGTGCGCTGACGATGAGATCGATACTTTGATTGACCGCCAGCACAGCACTGCTGATTTCGGCTTCACCCGGATCGAGCATGCCATTGCCGTTGGCGTCGCGATAGATATGCAGATCGGTCAGATTCACCGTGCCACCGCCGACCAATACTGCGCTTAACGCGTAAGTGGCGGCGCCGTTGCCGGCGTTGATCAGGGTATGCGCGAACGTAACGACGGTGCCTTGCGGGCGAGCGAGGGTGCGATCCGGTGTCAGTTGGGTGACATCGGCGCTTTGGACGATGGTGCTGACGATACTGGAGGTGCGCACTGCGGCTAAACCAGTGCTTTGATCGACATAACTGACGCTTGCTTGGTTGTCGATACTATTGCCTGCTACCGGCGCCGCAACGACCGGCGCAACGATGGCTGCACAGAGCAGCACCGTCGCGATCAGTTGTTGGGCAGCAGTGCGGAGCATGGCGGTTCCCTGTCAGCTTCGCCGCGCTTTAGTTGAGAAAACTCAATTTTTAGGCGCGAGCGTTCCTCGTCCGGCCCCCAGAGCTAGTTGGGAGGCCGAAAGACGAGGCGTTAAATTGCGTGGTTAGTTGGTGCGAAAATCAGCGGGGCGCTGCCCCGCGAATTGTCACGGGTCGATGCGCACACCGTAAGTCAGCACGGCGGTTTGGGTCGGGGTCAGCGTGCCCACCGTCGCCTGTACCGTGCCGACCGTATTGGCGCTCGGCGTGGTTACCGAACCGCGCGAAGTCGTCGCCGCCACAGTGGCGTGGTACTTGGTGTTGGCCGGGGTGGCGTTGCTGATAATCACTGCGGTGACATCGCTGGAGCCGACGTTGGTCGCGGTGATTTGGTAGCGAATGCACGCACCGGGGATGGCACCGCCGCTGATGATGGTCGCCGCGAACGCAGTATCGGCGGTGCCATCGCAGGCGGCGTCGAGCGCTTGCAGAATTACCAGCTGCAGATCGCCGGCGATGATGGTGGTGCTGTCGGTTACCGACACCGCTGCCGACACCGCTGCCGGTACCGCCACGCCGCCGACCAAACCGGTAACGGTTGCGGTCAGGGTCGCGGTATCGCTGGCACCGGTAGCGGCGCCCGGCGCTGAGTACACTTTCACGAACAGCGTCGCTTTCTCGCCCGGGGCCAAACCGGCCGCGGTGCTGGCGCCGTTGGTGCCGCCAACTAATTGCGCGAGAGTGGTCACGGCCGGATCGGTCACGTCGAGTACGCCGTTGTTGTTTTGATCCCAGTACACGGTGGAGCTGAATCCGCTGCCGGAATCGGCGGTGGTGAGTGCAACCAGGCTGATCACGCCATCGCCTTCCAACACATTGCCGTTGTTGGTGATGGTGTGGGTGTAGACCACGGTGCCGCCGCTGGAAGCCTGACCGGTGTGGTTCGGCGTCAGCGTCAACGTGCGGGCGCCGCTGATTTGGATGGCATCGTGCAGGCGGTCATTGGCGCCGGAAGTAGGCGACAGTGCGCGGAAGAACACGTCGGTGGTAGCGGCCAGCGTTCCCGCCGGGACGGTGACATCGGCATACACGGCGACATTGCTGCCGGCATTGATCACGCCGGTGTTGGTGATGATGGCGCCGTTGACGTCCTTGAACGCGACCGTCCAGCCGGTTGGCAAGGTCAGGCCGGCGAAATTCACGTCGGTGCTGGCTTGCAGGTTGAAGGTATCGGCCACGCCGCTGCCGTTGGCGACATACAGGGTGAAGTGCGCGATGGAGCCGGCGGTGGCGCTGACGGTGACGACCGGGCTGCCTTCCGGACCTGCGCCCAAACCGGGAGCGCCAACGCCGAACGAGTTGTTGGTCAGATCGACCGTGCTGGTGGCGATCGTCGTCAACGTGTTATCGGCATTGGCGGTTTTGGTCGGATCGACTTTCGATACCGCAATCGCTTTGACGGTGTACGAGCCGCCGGTGCTGCCGGCCGGCAAGTTCGCTTTGATCACGACATTCATCGTGCCTGCCGGGGCCAGCGGACCGGTATCCGGTACGCCATTGCCGTTGCTATCGATCAGCGGGGTTACGCCATCGGCTTTGTACAACGTGAAGGTGGTGCCGACCGGAAAGGTCGAAACGCCGGTGGTGATATCGAAGCTGTCGGTGCCGTTGCCGGTGTTGGTGACTGTGTCGGTAAAGGTCACAGTGCCGCCTTGCGGGGCGCTGGCGACGGTCGAACCACTCAATGTTACTGCCGCCGCTTGCGTCACCACGAACTGCACGCTGTTGGTGTTGGTGCTGGAGGTCGTCACGGCGCCGTCGTTGTAGGTGTACGACGCGGTGTTCAAGGTCGCAGCGTTCGCACCCGGCAACGCATTCGCGTTCACATTCACTTGGAAGCTCAACGTGCCGCTGGCGCCGACCGGGACCGACGCGATAACAGCGGTAACGCGGTTGGCAGTGGTGACGTTGAAGTCGTAAATGACGCCGCTTTGGTTATCCGCTGCGTTGGCATCGGTGAGGACGGTCGCACCGGTGCTGCTCCAACGCGCGCTGGCCGCTACGTAGGTCATGCCGGACGGGATCACGTCGGCCAAGGTCAGGTTGGTAGCCGCGCCGACGCCGATGTTGGTGTAAGTCAACGTGTATGTACGCGGACCGGAGCCTGGCAGGCCGGCGGCAACGTCGATGGCCTTGGTGACGTTGATAACCGCGTTGCTGGACACGGTGGTGACATCGGTGTTGTTGGCGGTCACTGAACCGGTGAAGGTACTGGTGCTGGTGACAGTGATCGTGTTGGTGTTGCCGGCCACGGCCGAGACCGGCACAACACCGACCGCGACAAACTTGAAGATCGCGCCAGCGGCCAATTCGCCGCTGGTGGTGATCGGCACGGCGTTATCGGGCACGCCATCGCCGTTCGCATCGGCATACAGAAGTACGCTAGTCATGCTGAAAGCACCGGTGTTGCCGACCGACAGCGCGAACGTATCGGTGCCGTTACCGGTGTTGGTCAGGGTATGCGGATAGCTGACTTGCCCGCCGAGCGCGACATTTTTAGCGCCGTTCGCGGTCAACGTCAGGCTCGCCACCTGTTGCACGATGGTGATGACGGTATTGCTGGTCACGGTGCGCACGGTGGCGGACGCGTCCGAATACGTGGCCGATGCCTGGTTGCCGATGCTGGTGCCGGCGGCTGGCGCGGCCAACGCGGCGCCGATCGAATTGATCAGCGCGCTGGCCAATACCACCGCAGCACCCAATTTAGAAAACCGGCTAAGGCCGGCGCGACGTTTAATTGCGGCAAAGGTCATCATTTCCGTGCTCCAGACACAGCGCTATCGGTGTTGTTGGTGGTGGTAGAAACAGAAGCTGCGGTGTCGGCGTCGATCACTTTCATCCGAGCGCTGACAATGCTGGATGCACCGGCAGCCAAGGTGCCGAGGTCCCAACGTAAAAAACGGTATTCGCTGACCGGAACGATTTGCGTCACCGATGCGCCCTGCGCATTGACGACAGTGCGGCGCAGTGGCGTCGGCGCGAAGGTGGTGCCATCGATGCTGGTGAGAACTTGAACGGGTTTAGCGGAGCTGGGCAGATACACCATCGCGCCGGCCGGAATCGGCAATGTCGCGAGTACATGGGCAACCGGGGCGCCAGTGCGATTCGAGTAAGTCACCTGATAGTCGACTACAGCGCCGGGGCCGGCGGTATCCGCCGCGCGGTAACTTTCTTTGCCATCGGCCTGCAGCACCACCAGACGCGCTTGCAGCTGCGCCTCGACGCCCGCGCTATGCGCGAAAGCAGACGAAGCCGCCAGCAAGCAAACTAAAACAAACCCTAACGCTCGATTGAACATGGTCATCTCCTAATCGCTAAAACGTCGCCGCTGGTCCCAGGACTCAGCGCCCGCATGCAACAGCTCAAAACGCGAGAACTGTTTCATCGAGAATGAGTCTTGACGTTGCGGGGATATTGTCAAAAAGTAAAAAAATGCCGACCAGCCTCAATAGAAACACCTAACTCAATGTTTTTTAAGACTTTGCCTGTTTGTGCGCTAAGGGACATTGCGTAGACGACGGGGAGGAAGTGCGTAAGCCAGTAAGTACAAGCGCTAACGGAACTGGATCACATTTTTTCGGTATCAAAAGCGGTGGATTTTACTTATAGGCAGTAGTACCAATGCCGCCAATACATACTCGGCATGGTAAAAACCCCTATCGAAGCAGTTACTTATCGCTGGGGTTTGGATACAGGATTTGGCGCTCGATGAAGCCGGCCGCACACGCATTACACGGTGACACCAGCAGATAGGCGGTTCCTACGACATGCCCGAGCACCGCGAAAATGGCATCGGCTCCGTAGTTGCCGATTACGGTGCTATTGCGCGCCGGCGATGCCAACACACCAACCGCCTGCGGGGGTGAAACCAGCGCGGACGATGGAAACAACGTCACCGTCACGCTGTGCAATACCACCGAGATCGACTCGTATTGCTCGCCATTCCAGTGCAAAAGCGCTGTGTCGCAGAACGAGGACTCCTCGCAGCCAATCTGCAAATCGGGAAAATGCGGCACGCCGGTGTTCGGTACCGGGGTAATGCTGGAAGTAATCGGAATCGTCCCGAGCGCTCGCCACTGTTCATCCGATTGTTTAGGCATCCCCTCACCAGACTGTCTGCGCACCAAGGCAAACGGGCAACTCGAACTGCCGCAGGAGAAATAAGAGGCCGCACCCTCGCACGCGAAATTAGCATTGAATTGCCACAGGTATTCCGGCTGGCCGTCGCCGTCGATATCCACCGAATAAACGGTGCCCTGCTGTTCGCCGTTTAACGTACCGCCGACTTCGCCGCATTCTTTGGCACTGGCGGCCAGACCTTCCGTCATAAATCCAGGACACTTGGCGGGATTCGCCTGCGCCGCACCTTTGGCAACTTTCAAACAATACGCCGGCTCAATACCGGGAATGACGACCAAGCTCTGTGCCGGCGCCGTTGCCGCCTGTACAGAAAAAGAGGCAACAACACTCAACGCGACGACCACGCAATTGCGCACGTTAAAAAATAGCCACTGCTTAAGCTTCATTTTTTTCATCGCGTTGAAATACGCCACGTAAAGAAAACTTCACAAATTAATTAATTCATTTATTAACGACGTGCTAATTAAATGCGTCAGAGCATTGCAAAAATGCGGCAATCGACTCGTCGAGCGAGCTTTACATTAAATGGTATTTATATCAAACGATCGGCACATTGAACGAAGCCGTTGAGGGCGTAGTGGGAAAGGAAAGTGCGAGAAGAAAATAAAGAAAAAGAGCGAAAAAAGAGAAGATAAAAAACAGCACGAAAAATTTTTACAAAAGCCAAAAAAAACGGAAAATCACCACCAATAATTGCTATCGCTTTTTAATTCCTGCAACGTCCGCCCTTCGCCACTGCGACCGTTTTTGCAAATCCAGCAGCTGCAAGGTGCCGGCGTGTCAATCGCCTGCGCTAACGCTTTTTGTTCCGCACGCAAATCACGCCCCCAATGAAAACGTCGTTTATTTTTCAAACGCTCGCGATGATGTCTACGAATGGCTTTGGGCATAATAATTTTCCGCTGCTTTATTCAGTAGCCGCCGAGCTTGTTAGCGACCGACATTCAAAATTTATTGTGATCGAAATTAAAGATGACCGAGTTTTTCGTGGAAAAATCATAGGGACAGATGATAGCAGCCGATCTGTTCTATAACTTCAACGCGGCGATTAAGCCGCATTGAGTTTGAACGTAAGCTGACTGAAGCTATTTATAGAACCATTTAAACAATTATCGATACGACACCATTTTCAAAAACCAACACCGAGCTTACAAAATTAACGACGCGGGCTGACCTGAAATTGACCGACCAATTTATCGAGACGATTGGCGGTGTTATTTACCGAATGCGTGCTGGCTTTCACTTCAATCACCGACGATTTCAATTCGCCGGTAATTGCGGCTAAACCGCGCGCACTTTCCAAATGGCTGTCACCGCTGTCGGCAATATGTTCGAGTGTTGCCAACATGCGCGCGACCAAATCGTTCACACCGGAATTATCCGACGCAGCCGATTCTGCCATGCGCAAACCCTCCTCCAAATTTTGCACGCCGCTTTCCATCGTATTTACCGCGTCCTGCGCGTTGTCTTCAATTTTGCCCATGATCTGACGAATTTCTTCAGTCGCCGACGATGTGCGCCCGGCCAGATTGCGCACTTCATCTGCAACCACGGCAAAGCCGCGCCCCTGATCGCCGGCGCGCGCCGCTTCGATGGCTGCATTAAGCGCTAACAAATTTGTCTGCGATGCAATCGAGCTGATTAATCCCACCACTTTGCCTACTTCGTCCGCGCATTGATTCAGCGTGTGAATTTTTGCCACCGATGCGCCGACCGAATCGCGAATATTCTGCGTTTGTGTGCGCACCGCTTCAAACTGCACGCGGGTGTTGGCGATAACGCCGTCCATGCCGCCACGCAATTCATTGACAGTGGTGGATGCACGTTGAATTTCAGTGAGCTGCCGTTCGATCTGACTGAGCATTTGTTGAATGGCATCGAGCACCGCCGAAGTGGTCGCGCTGAATTGTTCATTGCGTTGCATCAGTACGCCTTTGGTTTGGCGCACCTCCGAGGACACATCGATGACTTGCGCGACGGTGCCATCTAAATTATCGATAAAACTATTTATCCAACGGCCCATATCGCCGGTTTCATCCGAGCCCAGCCGTTTTGCATCGAGTCGCTGTTGCAAATTGCCACCGCCTTCGGCGATGACGCGAATCACTTCGGTCATCTCGCGCACGACGCGCGCTAAGCGACTTGGGCCGACGCCGTTAAAAATTACTCCACCCAACACCAACATCGCAGCGGTCAGTAATTCGTTAACCGCACTCGGTAAGTTTGTGAGTTGCACCAGCGCGGCATTCGCGCCCCATACAACCGCGCTGATCAACGCGTAGCGCGTCATTAATTTAAAACTCAGCGAACGACCGCGATACACTTCTTCCAGATCGCCTTCGCACATCATGCCCCAGCGATCCGGCGAGCCCGGCAAATTAAATGTCACGCCTTTGCCGATCACTGGAATATGGCGGTAATCCGAATAACCAGGATAAGTGACAAATAAATTTTCGCCGTTGCGAATTGTTTCGCGCACACCGGGATGTAATTCATTGGTGGCTGGATCGGTAAAACGCAATTCGAGTTCGGTGTGCGTTTTAATTCGCACCGTGCCCCAATCGGTACGCACACCTTGCTTCAAGTTATCACCGAGCGTGAATGCGCTGTCTTCAAAACGCGAACGCGATAATGCGGTGCCCGGTTTTATCGTTGCATCGAAATTCGATTTCACCATGAATAAATAATTATCGCCGGAGTCGCGATACACATGCCCCGCTTCGCGCTGAATTAAATCGCCGAGGACATCGTTCGGCACGCGGCCGCATAAACAGCCGAGCAATTCATTGCCGCGCATTACCGGAAAATAAAACATCAGTGTCACTGCATCGTGAAAGCGTGACGACGACGGACCGATGCTGTTAGTAAGCGGATCGCAATACGGACCCTGCAAGAAAGGTTGCTTTAAACCTTCGGCCAATGCCTTCGACGATAAATCTCTGGCGCCGATATGATCGGCATACGTCGACGCGACCACGCGCCCCTGTACATCGACGAAAAACAATTCGGAAAAATCGCGCGCCTGCAAACGGCGGCTCTGCAATAATTTTGCATCGATAGTCGGTAGCTGCGTCGCTAACTCATCGGCTAAGGCGCGCAAATGCTCCCACTGACTTTCGGTCCACGCGACCAATAATTTAACGCGCGTAGCCGCAATACCTTCGAAGGTTTTTTCGACTGCTGCATAGGTGTGTCTATTTAAAAAACAGGACCAACCCAGCGAAAATTTTCCGTTGCGACTAAACCACGGCAACCAACGGCGCTCCGCGCCACTCAAAGCCATACTCCGACTTTTTAAAGACATCTTGTAACCTCTTCTTCTAATTCGGTACGCGAGCGAACACATCCTGAGAATCTTGCGATCCAGAAACGTCGAGCTTTCTCATCATGAGGATTTATTAGAGGTACGGCCCGCCACAATTTTTCGTGCGGTGTATGTGTACTATAGTAACGGTGATAAGAACTTCCACTGGCCCAATTAAATAGTTTTAAAAGACTGCTCGCCGCGAGCTCGACGATTACATCTTTCCGTCCGATTTAATTTCATAAATTAAAGAAAGTCTCGAAAAATTAGGCACCAACAGCTTTAAATTTACACGAATGTTTAAAAAATAATTTAATGCATTTAAATAAATTTAAAATTTTAAACCCTTTCAAACAGATTTTTAATTTTCTATCAATTCCGCCCCATTTATATTTGTTTCTTTTCTACCCAGTATTTATACCTACTTAAGCACGCGCACTATTTGCCCAATCGACCAACAGTAAGCGTCGAGCAAATTACTGCTTTGCTTCAAACTACGCGTCAACAAAACTCTGTCACTGTTGTTTAGGGGATAAAAATAATGACAATTCGATTCGACGATCAGGTTGCCATCGTCACTGGCGCCGGCAATGGTCTGGGCAAATCCTATGCATTGGAATTGGCCCGACGCGGCGCCAAAGTAGTTGTTAACGATTTAGGTGGCGAACGCGACGGCAGTGGCAAAGATCCGGCGGTCGCGCAAAAAGTTGTCGATGAAATTAGAGCGTTCGGCGGCACTGCAATCGCCAATGGTAGCTCCGTCACCGATGACGCCGGCGTCGCGCGTTTGATCGATGAGGCCATCGGTGCATTCGGTCGTATCGATATTCTGGTCGCCAACGCGGGTATTCATCGCGGCGCGCAATTCGCCGATATGACCGTCGCCGAATTTCAAGACGTGATGGAAATGCATTTGCTCGGCACCGTAAAACCGTTGCGAGCGGTATGGCCGCACATGCAAAAGCAGCGCTATGGGCGCGTGGTAATGACGACATCGACCATCGGTCTGTTTGGACTTGGCGGCGACGCCCATTACTGCGCCGGCAAGATGGGCGTCATCGGCGTGCTGAATACATTGCGCATGGAAGGTGAAGCGGCCGGTATTCATATCAATGCCATCGGCCCGATTGCCGCCACGCGCATGGGTCGCGACGCGGTAATTAAAGAAGCCGAATGGAATGCGTTCGCCAAGGACTTCAGCCCGGATTTCGTCACGCCAGGGGTGGTTTATCTGGCCAGCCGCGATGCACCCAACGGCAAAATTCTGACCGCCGGCGGCGGTGTCTACGCCTGTGCGGAGATGGTCGGCGCGCGCGGCATCAGCTTAGGCGTTGATTGCAATGCCGATGACGTTGCCAAAAACTGGGCTGCGATCAGCGATTTCTCCCAGCCGCACCGCTTTGCCGACGCGTTGAAACACGGCGATTTGCTGCGAGAAATGGCTGGCACAACGCGGTAGTCGTTGAAACTGTCGCATCCTCAAGCAGCGCCGCACCCATTCGAGCGGCGCCGCTCTCTCACTAAAAACCGCATAAAATCGCGCGCAAACCTGAAATACGCCCGACATAAATCCGATTTACGCCCAACCTAAAATAGTGCCGAATTGAACCGCCGCAAGAATCGCCCCTGTAACAGGATTCATGCGAGAATCCGCACCTCGTTTACCCCGCCCCATGAGAGGCCCGATCGATGAAGTTTCGCTTTCCCCTTGTGATTATTGATGAGGATTTCCGCTCGGAAAACGCCAGCGGTCTTGGCGTCCGCGCGCTGGCAGAAGCGGTGGAAGCAGAAGGCATCGAAGTGCTCGGCGTGACCAGCTACGGCGATCTGTCGAGCTTCGCGCAGCAGCAGAGCCGCGCCTCCGGTTTTATCCTGTCGATCGACGATGAGGAATTCCAATCCGAGGAATCGACCAATATCGCGGTGCAGCAACTGCGCGACTTCGTGATCGAAATCCGGCGCCGCAACCCGGATATCCCGCTGTTTCTTTACGGCGAAACACGCACCTCGCGCCATATTCCCAACGACATCCTGAAAGAGCTGCACGGCTTCATTCATATGTTCGAGGACACGCCGGAATTCGTCGCGCGCATGATCGTGCGCGAAGCGCGCACGTATCTCGATACATTGGCGCCGCCGTTTTTCCGCGCGCTGCTGCATTACGCACAGGACGGTTCGTATTCATGGCACTGCCCCGGTCACTCCGGCGGCGTCGCGTTTTTGAAAAGCCCGGTCGGGCAAATGTTTCACCAATTCTTCGGTGAAAACATGTTGCGCGCCGATGTGTGTAACGCGGTCGATGAGCTCGGCCAGCTGCTCGATCACACCGGCCCGGTGGCGGCGAGTGAAGCCAACTCCGCGCGAATTTTTCACGCCGACCATTTGTTCTTCGTCACCAACGGCACCTCGACCTCGAACAAAATCGTTTGGCACAGCACCGTTGCACCAGGCGATATCGTCGTGGTCGATCGCAACTGCCATAAATCGATTTTGCACGCCATCATCATGACCGGCGCGATTCCGGTATTCCTGATGCCGACGCGCAACCACTACGGCATCATCGGTCCGATTCCGAAAGCGGAATTCGAGTGGGAAAATATTCAGAAGAAAATCGCCGCGCATCCGTTTGCAAAACATTCGACCAGCAAACCGCGCGTACTGACGATCACGCAAAGCACCTACGACGGCGTGCTCTACAACGTAGAAGAAATTAAAGAAATGCTCGACGGCAAAATCGACACACTGCATTTCGATGAAGCGTGGCTGCCGCATGCCGCGTTCCACGATTTCTATGGCGACTTCCACGCCATTGGCGCCGACCGTCCGCGCTGTGTCGAATCGATGGTGTTCTCGACCCAATCGACGCACAAAATGCTCGCCGGTTTATCGCAGGCGTCGCAGATTCTGGCGCAGGATTCACAAACCCGCTCGCTCGACAAACACACGTTCAACGAAGCGTATTTAATGCACACGTCGACATCGCCGCAGTATTCGATCATTGCCTCGTGCGATGTCGCAGCCGCGATGATGGAGCCGCCGGGAGGCACCGCGCTGGTCGAAGAATCAATCGCCGAAGCACTCGATTTTCGCCGCGCCATGCGCAAAGTCGATGCCGAGTGGGGCAGCGATTGGTGGTTCCAGGTGTGGGGTCCGACCGATCTCTCCGAAGAGGGCATCGAAGAGCGCGAAGCGTGGATGCTCAAACCGGGTGAAAAATGGCACGGCTTCGGCGATTTGGCCGAGGGCTTCAATCTGCTCGATCCGATTAAAGCGACCATCATCACGCCCGGCCTCGATGTCGATGGCGAATTCTCCGACGACTTCGGTATTCCCGCCGCCATTGTCACCAAGTACCTCGCCGAGCACGGCGTCATCGTCGAAAAATGCGGCCTTTACAGCTTCTTCATCATGTTCACGATCGGCATCACCAAAGGTCGCTGGAATACGCTGGTAACGGCGTTACAGCAATTCAAGGACGATTACGACCGCAATCAATTGTTGTGGCGTGTGCTGCCCGATTTCGTCGCCGCGCATCCGCGTTACGAGCGTATCGGCCTGCGCGATTTCTGTCGCCAGATTCACGATGTATATAAACAAAACGACATCGCGCGTCTGACCACCGAAATGTATTTGTCGAACATGATTCCCGCGATGAAACCGACCGATGCGTTTGCAAAAATGGCCCACCGCGAAATCGACCGCGTGCCGATCGACGCTCTCGAAGGCCGCATCACTGCAATTTTGTTGACGCCGTATCCGCCCGGAATTCCATTGTTAATTCCCGGCGAACGCTTCAACAAAACCATCGTGCAATACCTGCAGTTCGCGCGCGAATTCAACGAGAAATTCCCCGGCCTGAAAACGGATATTCACGGCTTGGTTGAAGTAGTGACCGATGGTCGCAGCGAGTATTTCGTGGATTGTGTAGCGAGTGTGTAGCTAATTAAACGTGCAATGGCCGGCTATTAATTAATGTAATTAACAGCCGGCTAATTTTTCTAGCTAATCCTGATATCGAAAAGCTATTTTCCAATCCGCTTCATCGCACTATATAAAGCCAATAAAGAAGTTGCGATTGCAGTTATCCAATCGAAGCTCCCGCCCCCACCTTTTTTCTTCGGAGCTGGACTGGCGGAATCGCTACTGGTTGCGGTCGGTGGCGTTGAAGCGCTCGTTCCCGTGTTCGTTCCAGCGCTAGCCCCGGAGCCGGGGCTTGTAGCTGGGGCGGCACTATCTGCAATGGAAATACTCGCTGTCGCGGAATTATCGCCAAGATTGTCGTCAACCTCATCGGCTGCAACACTGGCGGTAGCGTTAATTGATCCTACCGAAGCAGGCGCAATAATAGTAATAACAATTTTCTCCGCAGCTTTAACTACAAGATTTCCGACCTCGCAAGAAGCAACACCCTCGGCCTGAGAGCAAATTGTTGAACTACTGGAGGGCGTTATCGTGGCAATTGAGGTGCCGGCAGGAGGCGTGAAAGTAATCGTCGTATGATGGGCGACCGCGCTGTGATTATTCGTTACCTGCAAGCTGTATGAAATTGTTGCGTCGGGCGCAACGCTCGCCGCTGACGGCGTGTTCGTGATCGACAACGAAGTATACGCGTCAAATACAGTAAGACCCCACTGCCCGGAAATAAATGCCGACGTGTTATCGGGCGACAACTCAACTCGCTTTGCCTCTCGGGTATCGACAACGCCGTCCTTATTGCTGTGCTCCGCCCCGAAGTAAGTCAGTGCGCCCGTAATCTGATTTCGTGAAAACAATACCAGCGAATCGGTGACGTCATCGGCTACATAGGCCAGCTTGCCGTTATTACTGATCTCGATATTTTCAGGCCAATAAAGCTTGATCGGATTTCCAGTCGGATCGTTTACAAAATAGCGGTCCACCAGGGCTAAAGAACCCGTTGCGGAGATGGAAAAAGACAAAATATTTGCAGGAACCGTGTCGGCGCCATTCCCACCGCCCGTATTAGTTACATAAAGAAATTTTCCATCTGGACTTACTTCTATACCGGTAATGGTGTCGGCTTTCTTCAGATCGGCAACGCTCGAGTCAATTTTGTCGACAAACGTCAACAGCCCGGTAGCAAGATCACGCCGATAGTGGACAATTGTGGCACCGGGAATATTTGTATCTTCAAGCGCGACGTACACATTGCTTTGATCCGGCGAAAGTGTCGCGCAATGAACATAGTCATAAGTACTGGGCACACTTTGCGAAGGCTTTAGAATAAATTGCAACTCACTGAGAATGCCGTTCACTGCGCGTTTGAGCACGGTGAAGGAATTCCCATTCCAGCTCGATACATAAATTTGATTGCCGTCTTTCGGAACAATAATTTCTGCAGGGTTGTTTAAGCCGCGTCCTTTGTAAGACTGAACCGCAGTCAGCCCACCGGTTAATTCATCGCGCTCAAAGACCGCGATAATGTGGTCGCTAGATCCCGCTTCGATGCCTATCGCGTAGAGATATTTGTTATCGGGTGAAACGAGAATACTTGTAGGGCTGTGAATACCTTGGTGAGTCGACGTATTTTCAATTACCTCACCGACAAAGTTGAGCAGTTTCGAGCTTTTATCGCGTGAAAAAATCGTTATCGCACCTTCTGTCACTGAAATCGCGTAAACAAAGTTTCCGTCGATGCTGGTCACGGTTCCTTGTAGTGCGGAGATATGATTGGTGCCATTGGTGTTGTCGCCTAAAAATTGTACATGGCTCAGCGGCGCCGCTGAAACGGCGCCACTTAATACGCAACCCATCATTGCCGACACTATCGCTGTTCTTGCCGAGAGCAAACGCCCTTCCTTGAGGTGCATAACTTTCTCCATAATTCAAATTATTTTCCCAATAGGGAAACGCTCAAATGAGCATTCATCGGAATCAAGGATGAGGCGACTGGAAGGCAAAGATAAACGAATGCCCTCTTCCATGATGGCGCGTATCATTCCTTGAAGAGGCAGATTATACGGCAAGCGATTTGCTAAAAATGCTATCGAAATCACAGTAATCAGGAGGTACATTAGTGATCTGGAGACAACAAAGAGACTGGTTTCCCATAGCAGCAATTGTGCTGCCAGCAGCTGCAATGACTGCTTTGCAATTATTTTCAAATCAAATAACTAATCGCCTGATATTCAATAGAGGCGATGTAGATAACGGTGAAGTTTGGCGATTATTTTCTTGCCATTTTATTCATCTTTCGTGGCAGCATTTGATGCTAAATCTACTAGGATATGCGCTCTTATTTTTGCTTTATCCGAAAAATTTTTTACACAGAGAGCACGGCATTACCGTTTTTTTACTGACGATATTGATTGGGGGCTCGATTTATTTTCTATCGCCGAAAATTGATTGGTATCTCGGCTACTCGGGAGTTCTTATTGGCCTTTATGCCTACTTTTCTATTTCGAACATTGGCAAGATACGCGTCCTTGGTTCAGCTATTTTTTTTATTTTGATATCTAAAATAATTAGAGAACACTATCTCGGCATTGGTACCGCAACGTGGCTGAGCTATAAAATGCCAGTCGCGGTAGACGCACACCTATACGGCGCCGTCTCGGGCGCAGTGATGGGGTTAGTGGTTTATTTTAAGAGACAACGAAGAAATCAAAATTCAACTTAATTTTAACTTCTTCAGAAATGAATGGTTACGAATTTTGATCCAGCAAAAAATCCTGATCGACTTAACTTCACGCTGACGCATTGGTTCTACCAATAGCCACCGGAATTAACAGCGGAAATAAAATCGCAATCGGTGTTGCAACTGCGGCCATGGCACCGGCCCAAAGTCCTTTGAATATTGAATAGTTCAGCGGGCTCATCATCGATACATCAAGCACATGAAATGCAATCAGCAGCGGCAGTGCGCACAGGATGACGCCGACGAAACCCAAACAGGTCGATGCCGCCCAAATACCGCGCGGCAACCAACGCAATGCGCGCCGCATAAATGGATAATCCGACGCGGCAATTTGCGGAAATTCACCGGCCTTGGATTTTTTGCGATTGATCGCAATCACAATCACGCTGAGCAACAGCCACAATAACAATGCCGTTACCAACATATCCTGACCGAAACCATTCGGCCCCCATAACGCCAGAGTCGGTCGATGCCGAAAGATAAACCAGGCCAAGCTGCCATTGATGGCAAGGTTGATCAGGAATGAATTGCGCGTTTCTTTAACGATATGTTCATGCAGAGATTTGATCACGATGGAGATCTCCGAAATGGTGCTGAAATTATTGTTATAAAGACTTGGTATACGGCATACGCCGTGGGCGCAGTTACCGCGGTAGAGAGTAACGGAATTGAATAGCGAATGTACGATGCTTTTTATTTTTGTATTTGACGGTTGGTAAAATTATCGGCGGATGCAGCTTATTAAGCCGTCTCCATCACCGAAGAAATTCTCGGTCACTCAGATTTATCAGCCATTTATCGAGCACACGACTCACTAACGAATACCAATTTTGTTGTTAGCGCTCGGTGTTTACAGAGAGGTTACCAGGAGCCTCCGCCGACGAACATTAAGTACCGACGGCAGAGGCGATGAGTAGGAACGCCCTTAAGAGAGCGGGCGCGGGCCATGCTGATTGTCCTGCGCCTCACCTTCCAGCGCTAAGAAAACAATCAGCACAATCCAGCCAAGAACCGGAATCAATGCAATCAGCTGCCACCAGCCGCTGCGGCCGGTATCGTGTAGCCGGCGCGCGGCTGCAGCTAGCGACGGCAGCAATAGACCCAAATTAAATAGCAGTCCAAGTGTGGTGCTAACGCGCGAAAGCACTAGCCCGGCAATTGCGATACAGAGTGCAAACCACCAATACTCCGAACGCGAAGCCCGGCCGTTAAAGTCCGCATATTTTTGGGTGACACAGGTTTTTATCGATTCTTCGAATGTCATTTAACTCTCCATTTAAATTTATGCTGATCGTAAATTTCTACTGATTATGAATTTGTACCGACTGCAACCGTAGTTACGATAGCGCAATTGATCCGCCTTAATCTACCGGCTAATAGTTACTCCACGCCATCCCACGTCGCATTTTCCGGCAGGCGATTTTCCACACGCGGTGCATCCGCAATTAATTTTTCCAAATTGATTTGGGGCGTCGAAACCGGCACGGCGATACCGCGTGGATTTTTTATTAAATCGGTCACCACCGGATTGTCGATTTGCGGTGGCAGTATTGTTAGGTTTTCATCACTCGCCGCGCCTTTGGTTGCATCAGACTTGTTTGCTTTCGCGATAGCCAATGCGTCTTTTTTTGCCGTCTCTTTCTTAATTGCATCTTTTTTCGCTACATCTTTTTTAGCTGTACTATTTTTTGCCGCCATCGATTTTTTGTCGGCGTAATCTTCAAATACAGGATAACTCTGCAAATAGCGCACACCGTTGTAGGTGCCGTATACCTGCGATTGGTTAACCACCGTCACCGGCGTGCCAATCGGAATGTCGCCAAATAATTGCGCAATATCTTCCGGGTACAAGCGAATACAACCGTGGCTCGCACGCACGCCGACACCATACGGCTGATTGGTACCGTGAATTAAATAGCTGGGCCAATCGAGATTCATGGCGAAGCGGCCGAGCGGATTATCCGGCCCCGGCTTTACTTTGGCCGGCAGAATATCGCCGTCCTCGGCGTGCTCTTTACGTACCGAAGCAGGCGGGTACCACCACGGATCGGCGCGTTTGCTCACTATTTTGGTAGTGCCGATTGGCGTCGACCAGCCGATCATGCCAATGCCTATCGGATGGGTAATAACCGTTTGCGGCTCATCGCCTTTGCGCGGCGGGAAATAATAAATTCGCAATGCAGCGAGATTTATAACAATACCGCTATGGGGCGCGGCGGGCAGCACAAATTGTGTCGGCAACACGATCGGTGTGCCTTCGCGCGGCAACCACGGATCGACACCCGGATTGGCGCGCACGATTTCTTCGTAACCGATATTGAATCGACGTGCGATATCAGACAGCGTGTCTTCATCGTGTGCACGCGTTACTTGCAACCGCCCCACTACGTCGTCGCCATCCTGCGCCAATGTAAACGCGTGTGTTGCGACCGGCCGCAGCGGCGCGGCTGGCGCTTGAGTTTTTGGAGTTGTTTGACAGGCAGTTAACACAATACAGAAAACAACAGTGGATAAACGAGTGCGTAACGATGAAGACAAAACTATCGGGCGAATATTTAACATAAATGGCGCGTTCCTATATCCACAGATTTCATTATCGAGTTTATCAACCGATAACCTGTAGAACTCAGCGCTGGCCCACAAATCGCGTAATGCCGCGCGGTTTTAAATGAAATGCACCTGATTAACGGTGCTAAATATCCCAATGCTCTACGACACCTTCTTCCGCGATAAGTGTCATCGCTAACGATTTATCGACAGGAATTGGCATCATCGCTTTGACGTCACTCCAACAAACCGGATGTTTATTCACCGAGCGCGCCGTGGCAATTAATAAACTACGCAAATCGCGCTTGATATTGCGCGCAAGCAATTCGCGCATATTGAATTCATCCATAATCGGCGTAACGCCCGATATATTGCTGGCCATAACATTTCCCCTAAAAGACTGGTTGCGCAAAATCTCTGCGCGCTTTATCTGTCGTTATCTGTTGGTTAAGTAACAGCACACGATAAATACCAAGCCAAACTAGAAAAAACCGGCTGAACGACGACTGAATCAATCCGTTAGCGACTATGAATTCAATACTGGCAATTCAATACCAGGCAACGAATCAATCGCGGAAGTTAGTAAACTGCAGCGGCTGATCTAATTTTGCTTCGCGCAGCATCGCCATTACTTCTTGCAGGTCGTCGCGTTTTTTCCCGGTGACACGTACCTGCTCATCCTGAATCGCCGTCTGTACTTTTGTTTTACCTTCTTTTATTAATTTGACGATTTTTTTTGCAAGCTCAATTTCTAGACCATCCTTAACCGTCACTTCTTTTTTTACGAGCTTGCCGGTGGCCTGTAAATCACCCACTTCCATTGCCAGTGGATCGATTTTACTTTTGATCAAAGTGCCGCGCAGGATATCCACCATTTGATCGATTTGAAAATCAGCTTGCGCGGTAATCGTGCACGTTAATTTATCGCGTGCGTAACTGGCGTCGATTCCTTTGAAATCGAAACGTGTTTCTACCACGCGGGAAGCCTGATCGACAGCGTTGGTAAATTGATGCAAATCGACTTCAGAAACGACATCGAATGACGGCATGGTATTTTCTCCAAAACTAAAAGAGGTAGAAATAAAGCGCTGGTTCGCTGGATGCGGCGATATTACCATTGCCGGCAATCGCTTCCCATACGAGGAGTTTTCCGTCGTGACCGCAGAGCAACCCACATGGCATATTTTGGGCGCTGGCGCCATCGGCTGCTTGTTCGCCAGTTATTTGCAGCGCGCGCAGCACCGCGTCGAATTAATCGTGCGCGATAGTGTTCGCCTCTCTCAACTGCAAGAAAATTCCGGCGTATTACTGGAATGCGCGGAAACAACAGCTTCCACTCCAATATCCGGCGTACTACCGACGAAAATCACCACTGCGATTACGCATTGCTTGATCTGCACGAAAGCACCGCAAACGATAGCGGCGCTGAGCGCGCTGAAAAAATACCTCGCGCCGAAACCGATATTAATTCTTGTGCAAAATGGTATGGGCATTCGCGAACGAATTTTGCAGCTCATTCCCGATGCCATCGTATTAAATGCGATAACTACCGAAGGCGCTTACCGACGTGCCGCTTTTCATATCGTGCACGCGAGTACCGGCAATACATTAATTGGCGCAATGGAGCTCGCCGAGCAGCCGTACGCACAAGACGCAGCAGCGGCACTGCAGTGCGAATTACCTATCGCTGCGCAAGAAAATATCGCGCAACAACTCTGGTTGAAATTGTCGATCAACAGCGTGATCAATCCGTTGACCGCGCTGCGTCAATGCCGCAATGGCGAATTACTGAAGCTTGCCAATATTGACGAAGTTATCGCGCTGCTGAGCCATGAATTTAACGCCTTGGCGCAGGCGGAAGGTTACATATTCTCAACCGAATTTTTAATCGGGCGAATTAAACAAGTCATGCGCGATACCGCCGCCAATTATTCATCGATGCAACAAGACATCCGCGCCAAGCGCCATACCGAAATCGATTACATCAACGGCTTTATCGTGCAACGCGCGTTGCGGCACAATATTGCCTGCCCCGAGCACGCGAAATTATTCGATGCCATCAAGCAAAAAGAACACACCTTCATGTAACTTGACACCCCTACCACCCCTCCGTACAGTTCGCCCCCACTGCACCTGGTTCACAGCCCGCTTCATTTTTCGGACTGTATTAAATGGGAAGTCTGGTGAGCGGATTCCAATTTCGATCCGCCGCAAAACCAGCGCTGCCCCCGCAACGGTAATAAGTTTTTTTCGAAAAACTTCCAGCCCGATACCAGCCAGATGCAGCACACGGTTTTCAGCAAAACATCTGTTTGTTGAACTCCACTACAACGATGATGCGGAGGGCGTCATCGGTGGTCGCACCGCGCACCCGGTTCGGGTCCATTCGGTTTTTGTGCTCCCACTTTGCTGCTCTCCCTCGTTCGCCCTTTGACGAATTGAGGATTTGAAATGTCTCGCTATTTTTCCGTGCCCGACCTCTCCATATCGACTTTATTAAATAGACCGGCTTTTATTTCGATGCGAACAATTATTTCGCTGCGAACGACAGCACCGCAACTGCTAGCCGTCGCTTTTTGGCCAGCGCTTGCACTCGCCGATCAAACCAATTCCGAACAGGTTATTGTCAGCGCCACGCGGTTTGAACAAACCACAGCGGTAAATATTCCGGCCAATATTTTAGTGATCGATGCCGCCGCCATCGAACACAGCGGCGCGAAAACCCTAACCGAATTATTGCGCAGTCGTGGCGGCATTCAGGTGCAGGATGTGGTCGGCTCTAGCGGGCGCGGTACGACGCTGGTAATGCGCGGCTTTGGCTCCAATGCGGCGAATAACACGTTGGTGCTGCTCGATGGGCAGAAACTCAACAATCCGTCGCTGGCCGCACCTGATCTTTCCAGCATTTCGATGGCCGATATCGAGCGCGTCGAAATTATTCAAGGCAGCGCCGGAGTGTTATTCGGCGATCAGGCCACCGGCGGCGTCATCAATATTATTACCAAGCGACCGCAACAACGTAGCGTGAATCTAGAAGTGGGACGCGGCACTGAAGATTGGGAATCGTATCGCGGCAATGTCAGCGAAGCATTCGACAATGGTCTTGCTTATCGCCTTTCTGCGGAAAAACATTTAAGCGATAACTACCGCGACAATAACGAATCCGGTTACGACAATATCCTCGGCAATATCAGTTACACCGCTGCGAGCTTTCGCGTGTTCGGCGAAGCGCAGCAAATTAACGACAATATGAATTTGCCCGGCTCGTTATCGCCGGCACAAATCGCACAGGATCGCAGACAGACCACGCATCCTGACGATTTCACCAATATCGATACTAATCGCCATCGTATCGGCACTGAAATCGCGCTCAACAAAAACTGGAAATTGGCTGCCGAATACAGCTACCGCGATGCCGATAGCACCGGCATTTTCTTCGGCACGCAATTTACCGACGCGACTCGCGTGAAAGAATTTACACCGCGCGCCATTGGCAATTTCGATACGCCCTTTGGTCTCTCCACACTAACGTTCGGTTATGACGCACAGAACAGCGATTATCAGTCGACGCTCACTTTCAACAAAATCGAGCAGGATATCGACGACGTTTACGGCCAGCTGGTACTCCCTGTTTACACCGATGTCACCGCAACCGTCGGTGCACGTCGCAGCAAGCTCGATGAAAAAAATCGCGTCACCGATGCATCCAATAGCGATAGCAAAACGGTGAGCAGTTTTGGACTGTCGTGGCAAATGGATAGCAATGCACGGATTTTTGTGCGGCGCGATTCCAGTTTTCGCTGGGCGAACGCCGATGAAAACGGTTACACCTTACCCGGCGTTACTTTTTTAAAACCGCAAACCAGCGACTCCAATGAATTGGGTTTTAACTGGCACGCAGCAGCGATCGATGCCAGTGTTGTGTTGTATCGACTCGATACCGAAAACGAATTGTTATTCGATCCCGCGCAGAACTTTGGTTTCGGCGCCAATATCAATTTATCAAAATCGCGTCGCGACGGTGTTAATGCCGATCTGAACTGGGCCATCAATGAAGCCGTTACGGTGCGCAGCAGCGTCGGTTATGTCGATGCCGAAACTCGCGCCGGCAGTTTTAAAGGCAGCGCCGTTCCATTTGCCGCAAAATACACGGGCAATTTCGGTATCGAATGGCAACTCAGTGCTATGTTCGATATTTACGCCGATGCACAGTACACCGGACAACGTTATCGTTCCGGCGACGATCCCAATATTCTCGGCCAATTGGGCGGCTATACGATTTACAACGCGAATCTGCGCTGGCATGTTGAACACTGGTACGCGACGCTGCGCATCAATAATGTAACCGCCAAACAATACAATGGTTTTAGCGGCGCATTTATTTCTTCGTTCGGCAATTCGGAGTACGCATATCCAGCCGCCGAACGCCAAACTTATTTAACCGTGGGCTACAAATTTTAAATGCACATAACGTCATTCATCGGCCCGAATTGCCCGCTCTGGAAAATCGCATTTGACTAATCCACTGGCCTTTTCCGAAAGCGAACGCGCCGCCGTTTATCGCGCCATTGCAGAACGGCGCGATATGCGCCATTTCAAGCGCGAGGCAATCGCTGACGATGTGTTGCTGCGCCTGTTGCACGCAGCGCATTGCGCACCCAGTGTCGGGCTGATGCAACCGTGGCGATTTATTCGCATCACCGATGCCACTTTGCGTGCCGCAATTCACGCACTGGCAGAATCCGAGCGTCGCGCCACAGCCAATGCGTTAGGCGAGCGCGAGGATGAGTTTCTTAATCTGAAAGTCGAAGGCATTCGCGATTGCGGCGAGCTATTCGTCGTCGCGCTGATGGATCGCCGCGAGCAGCATATTTTTGGGCGACGCACGTTGCCGCAAATGGATTTAGCGTCGGCCGCCTGTGCGATTCAAAATTTGTGGTTGGCCGCGCGCGCGGAAGGACTCGGCATGGGCTGGGTCTCACTGTTCGAGCCAACCGCGCTCGCGCAGCTACTGCGCATGCCGGAAGATAGCGAACCGATTGCGATTATTTGTTTGGGCCATGTCGACGCGTTCTATTCCGCCCCGATGCTGCAACTGGAGCGCTGGCGTGAGCCGGATGCGCTCGCGCATTGCTTGATGGAAAATTATTGGACGGCAACGACAGACGTTGACGGCGATAAGTAACAGCCGCTCCGGTCGAAAGCTTTTCGATTTCGCCGCGCATTTTAAATCGGTATGATTTGCCGCTCGCTAGCAACCGGGCCACTCATCCCATGACACAGATTAAAAAAAACATCGTTCCATATAGCCGTACCCTTTCAGCCTGTGTCATTGCCACGCTGTGTTTGATCGGCACTGCTAATGCGCAAACAGCCACCGACAATACCGCGGCCAGCACCACGACCGCTGCCCCGCAACGCGTCGTCACTCAGTCTGGTTTGCAATACGAGGATATAAAAGTCGGCACCGGTAAAGAAGCGCGCTCCGGCATGAAGGTCACCGTGCATTACACCGGCTGGTTGAAAAGCCGCGACGGCAGCACCGGCAAAAAATTCGATTCAAGTCGCGATCGCGGCGATCCGTTTCAATTTCCACTCGGCATGGGACAGGTTATTCAAGGCTGGGATGAAGGCGTGCAAGGTATGCGCGTCGGCGGTATTCGTCGCCTCATCGTGCCATCCGCACTGGGCTATGGCATGCGCGGCGCAGGTAGCTCAATTCCGCCTAATGCCACACTGCTGTTTGAAATCGAATTGCTAGGTGTGTAATTAGAAAATTACAGTATTAATTAATCGATCCACTTATCCATTAAATGAAAACGTGGATCGATTTTCTGAAAACTTTCTTGCGCAAAATTTTATTCAACATTTTTCTATTGCAACCGCTTACTTTGCAAAACTGCAATCATTTGCTTTGCAAAACCACTCGGACCTCAATTAAGACGTCAGCGTGGCATCCAGTGATATTTTAGCGTTGAGCAATTTCGACACCGGACAACCCGCTTTGGCTTTATTCGCAATTTCGTCGAACTTGGCCTGATCGATACCGGGAATTTTCGCGGTCAAAATTAAATGGCTCGCGGTAATTTCAAAACCCTCGCCGACTTTTTCCAACGTCACTTCAGCATGCGTTTCAATTTTATCGGCGGTGAAACCTTCATTGCCAAGGATCATCGATAGCGCCATCGAAAAACACCCCGCGTGCGCAGCGCCGATTAACTCTTCAGGATTTGTGCCTTTGCCGCCTTCGAACCGCGATTTAAATCCGTAAGGCGCTTCTTTAAGCACGCCGGTTTCGGTAGAAATCGAACCAAGACCGTCTTTCAGACTGCCGCTCCAAACTGCCCAAGCTTTCTTTTTCATAATGACTCCTTAATCGGAACAACGAAGGGAATTTCTCAGTGTGCTACCTAAATGAATCATAGAAATTAAAAGGATGTGGCTGGCAATGTATCGGGGTAAACGAGTGGATGTTTGGCCTGTATATTAGATACAGCATAATCAAGGCGCCAATTAACATGGCGCCTTGATTATCTTATTTTTTATCGACGTCATTTTTAATTTCAGAGGCTTTGTCTTTGGTGTAATCCCCTGCTTCTTGGGCACGGTGCTCGGCTTTTTTAGCTAAGCATTTAGCGTCGCCCTCGGTGCACACCGCTTCTTCAACGCGATGAACACCCTTTTTAACACTGCGCGTTGCGTCATTAGTAGTGGCTTGCGCTTTCTCTTTAACCGTTTCATCGGCATGAACGGAACCCACAAAACCTACCAACGCCAACGTCATGATGAGTGCTTTCATTTTTTTCTCCTTGGATTATTAACTGCTCGATAAACTAAATTATTAAAACCACAAAAATTACCCAGAGCTTTAAATACGTACACCTTGTTTTTAACTACCGTGCGACTTGTTTTAACTACCATGCAGCTTGTTTTTAACTACATGCAGCTCGGTTTCAACTACCGTACAACCTAGGTCGTGACGCTTTGATGGCAAATTTTTCATGAATCCTTACCAATTATGTAAAAAGTTCATGATTTGAAAAACTGGCTTGGCGTCACACCAAATTGTTTTTTAAACATTGTTGCGAATGCATTCGGGCTTTCGTAACCCATATCGAATGCAACATCTATCACCTTTGCGCCGCTACCTAAGCGCTCCAGCGCCACCAGCAAGCGCGCTTGCATGCGCCACTGGCCGAAGGTCATACCGGTCTCACGCATAAATAAACGCTGAACGGTTTTGGGATTTATTTGCAAACGCTGTGCCCATACATCAAGCGTGGTTGCATCGTCTGGTGTATCGGTGAGCGCGCTACAAATTTGCAGCAACCGCGCATCACTCGGCAGCGGTAAATGCAAAGGCAGCGACGGCAGATGTTTTATCTCATCAAGAATTAATTGCATGACACGCCCATCGCGCGAATCGTTGCTGTAAGGAAGCGGAATTTCGATCGCTGCCAAAATTAATTCGCGCAACAGGGCGGAAATCTTCAACACCACGCATTGCTGCGGAATATCCGGCGCGGCGTCGTGGCGAATAAATGCGGTGCGCATATGGACCTCGCCCACCATGCGAATCGCGTGTTCGATGCCGGCCGGTATCCACAGTCCGCGCGCAGGCGGCACGATCCATTGACCGCGCTCAGTATTGACCACCATTACGCCGCGCACCGCGTGCATTAACTGCGCATTCGGATGGTGATGCGTCGGCGTGCGATAGCCATCGTCGTAATCCTCCGCCAGCGCCGTCACCGGCAACGAGGTTCGATCGAATTGCTGATAGCGCTTATCGTGGAAGGGCATGTCCGTTTCTCGAAGGTTGCTGCCATATTCTCGCAGGACAGGCATTCCTTGTCGCGGTAGCCTTACACTGCGGAGTATGCTTTTGCCGCAACGGCCATTTAATTTAGGAGGTCATCATGCCAAGCAGTGCCAGTCCCGCGCGCGACTCAGCCGCGCCGGAGCAAGCGTTAATTAACGTAGCCGCCACTACCGCACCTGAAATTGAGACCATGCGTTTCAAAATTTTAGGCGCTATCAGTTTCTCCCATTTTTTAAACGACTTAATGCAGTCGCTGTTGCTCGCGATCTATCCGCTATTGAAAGGAACATTCGCGCTCAGCTTTGCGCAAATCGGATTAATTACGCTGACGTATCAAATTACCGCGTCGCTGTTACAGCCGTTGGTGGGCCTGCATACCGATCGCTATCCAAAATCGTATTCGCTCGCGGTCGGGATGGGATTTACTTTTATCGGCTTGCTGACGTTGGCGGTTGCGCCAAACTACACCATGCTATTGGTTGCATCGGCGTTGGTCGGCACCGGTTCGTCGGTATTTCATCCGGAGGCATCGCGTGTCGCGCGTCTTGCATCAGGCGGACAACACGGCCTCGCGCAATCGGTATTTCAAGTGGGCGGCAATGCCGGTAGTGCATTCGGCCCGGTGTTGGCCGCGTGGATTATTATTCCGCACGGGCAGCGCACCATCGCGTGGTTTTCTTTAGCGGCATTACTCGCCATGTTTATTCTGGTGCAAATCGCCGGCTGGTATCGTCACGCGCAGACGCAACATATCAAGCAACGCGATGCACAGCGCGCGGTTAAACCATTGCTGTCGCCGCGCAAAGTAGCGGGCGCGTTGGCGGTATTAATGGCGCTGGTGTTTTCTAAATATTTTTATTTAACCAGTCTTACCAGCTATTACACATTTTATCTGATGCAGAAATTTCAGCTGACTGCGCAGGCCGCGCAAGGACCGTTGTTTGTGTTTTTATTCGCTGTCGCCGCCGGCACGGTGTTGGGCGGGCCGATTGGCGATCGCATCGGCCGCAAACGGGTGATATGGGCATCGATTCTCGGCGTCGCCCCGTTTACATTGTTATTGCCGCATGTCGATCTGCACTGGACGATCATCCTGACTTTTATTATCGGCTTTATTATTGCCTCGGCATTTTCCGCGATTCTAGTTTTCGCGCAGGAATTGATGCCGGGAAAAGTCGGCATGGTGTCGGGATTATTTTTTGGATTTGCGTTCGGCATGGGTGGCATTGGCGCAGCGGTGCTCGGCAAGGTCGCGGATTTGCACGGCATCGTTTACGTTTATCACCTTTGTGCTTATCTGCCGCTGCTCGGTGTATTAACAATTTTATTGCCCGATCTCGGCAATAAAAATGGCCGGTACGCGCTGGTTAAATAATTTAGAGAAGACGAAACGCTTTTCCTCGGTCGAGAAAAAAGCGTTTCGTTACAGTGGTTGTGATGAATAAAAAAGTTACGCCGCTTTCTCACAGCGATTTTTAGCTATTCTTCCTTTCGTCGCCAAATTCATTGCCGTATGAATTAACGCGAGATGCGAAAACGCCTGCGGAAAATTGCCGACCAAACGACCGCTGACCGGTTCATATTCTTCCGATAGCAAACCGACATCGTTGCTTAATTTCACCAGTCGATCGAACAGAGTGCGCGCTTCGCCATAGCGCTCCTGCAAGATGTAATTATCCGCCAGCCAAAAACTACAGGCTAAGAAAACTCCTTCGCCGGGCGGCAAACCGTCTTCCACTTCATGCGTGTGATAGCGGCGCACCAAACCGTCCACCATCAAATCGCGCTCGATAGCCGCAACGGTGCCAATCACGCGCGAATCATCCGCCGGCAAAAAACCCACTAATGCAATTTGCAATAAACTCGCATCGAGCGTGTCGCCGTCGTACACCTGCACAAATGAATTCATCGCACTATTAAATCCGCGCTTGCAGACATCGCGATGGATTTCATCACGCAATTCTCGCCAATGTTGCAGCGGCCCTTCGAGCCCATATTCCTCGACCGATTTCACCGCGCGATCGAACGCAACCCAGGCCATTATTTTCGAATGCGAAAAATGCTGGCGACCGCCGCGCACTTCCCAGATACCTTCATCGGGCGTATTCCAAATTGTCTCCAAATGTTTTAACAGCGCGCATTGAATACTCCACGCCGCTTCATCGATTTCGAGAGCGCCCTTACGCGCTTGGTGCAACGCATCCATCAATTCGCCGTAGACATCGATTTGCATTTGATTCGATGCGGCGTTGCCGATGCGCACCGGCTTGGCATTTTCATAACCGGCCAGCCAGGAAATTTCGCACTCTTCGAGCCGTCGTTCACCGCCGATGCCGTACATGATTTGCACTTGCTCCGGACTGCCGGCAACGGCGCGCACCAACCAGCGTCGCCACGCCTCCGCTTCCTCGTAATAACCCGCATTCATTAATGTCATCAATGTCAACGTCGCATCGCGCAGCCAGCAATACCGATAATCCCAATTGCGCGTGCCGCCCAACTGTTCCGGCAATGAGGTCGTCACCGCCGCGACCACTCCGCCGGTGGGCGCATACGTCAGCGCTTTCAATGTAATCAGCGAGCGTTCAATCACACCGTGCAATTCATCGCCATCGCTAAACCGCGACGACCAATCGCGCCAAAATGCTTCGGTATTTTCCAACGCGGATTTAATATCGAATGGACCTGCAACCGGCAAATGCGATTGCTGGTAACTCAGTGCAAACGCAAAACACTGCCCCTCTTCAACATCGAACTGACATTGCGTGGTCAGGTCTTTTCCTGATAATGGCACCGGGCTGCGGAACACCACCATATCTGGCCCGACTATCGCGCTGATGCCATCGCCATCGGATAATCGCGTCACCCACGGCACTGCGTTGCCGTAATCGAAGCGCACGACTAATTCGCAATTCATCGTGGCGCGCCCGCGCTTGCCGATGACCAAGCGCGTAATGCTCGTGGATGCGGCGCCCATTGGCATAAAGTCGATTACCAATACCGCGCCGGTTTCGGTTTCGAATTGGGTTTCAAGAATTAATGTGCTTTCGCGATATTGCCGCGTGATATGTGTCGGCTCGTCGAGCGGTGCGATTTTCCAATAGCCATTTTGCTTCTCGCCGAGCAATGAAGCAAAACACGCCGAGGAATCAAAACGCGGCCAACACAGCCAATCGATAGAACCATTACGCGCCACCAAAGCCGAGGTTTGGCAATCGCCGATAATTGCATAATCCTCAATACGTGAAGCCATAACTGGATTGCCGCAAGTTGCAAAAGGAAAGGGATAGACAATAAATAATTAAAGACGTTACCACCTCGAGCAATAGTTATGCCCTGCAAATGAAAGCGCGGTGGCAAAGTCGATGAATGTGGGGAAATTATTCGATCATTGATGGTAGTAATTGCAAAGGGTTTGCAAATTTATCAACAACCGCAACTGGGCCGGGTAAATAACTTCCTGCTATTATTTATCGTCGTCCTCTTCTTCATCATCATCGACCCAGGGCTTAACCTTGCTGTAATCGATATGTTTATCGATTTCGCGGTTTTCGCTGAGAATCGAGCGCATCGCCAAAATAAAGCCCACCAAGAAAAATGCGGCCACGCCGACGACGATCCATAACGAGGTACTCATATCGCGCTCCCGAGCCAATCACATTAGAACAGCTGCGCTATAAATTATTCGTCATTTATGACCAACGCACAGTTCGCTAAAGGTACAGCAATGACCGGACCATCGGTACCGAAGAAAGCTTAGAACTACAGCACGCGTGAAAATCTGAGTGCGTGCAGCCGTAATATTTCAGTTGATATACTCCGTCGGCGCCGCGCGCAACCTCGACTACCGATTTAAATCAGCTGGAATGATTATGAAGAAATTAATTTTTTTAAGCGCCGTAATGATGAGTACATTTTTGTTGAATGGCTGCGGACGTCCCTCGAATCCCACACCGGAAACGCAAACCGATGCCAGCACCGCGCCCGCAGAACAAAATGACGGCACCGAACCGATTACGCTGCACGCGCGCATAGACTATGTCAGCACCTCTAACTCCGGCGCTTTATCGCAATCGAAATCGATTTTCTCGCTGGAAATTCAAGAACCCGCGCGGCGCGATGGCAAGGGCAAATCTGCAACCTACATGCAGGAGGAAAACGCGCCTGAAAAAGTGCAGGGATTTGTTCACGGACAGGGCACTGCCAATCTAGATAGCGGCGACACCAAATTGCAGGAAAACTACGATAAATCGGTGAGCTTCGCTAATTTAGCTAAACCCGACAAAGGCATCTTCACCATTTCAATGCCGCAGCCATCGAGTATCGGCGATGGCTTAAGTGTGCAAATAAATATTCACGCCTCTGTAGCCGGCACGCAATCGGCGAAAATTACGGCTGGCGGAAAGTCAGTAGATACCGAGCCCACCATGTCGCGCCCGCTGCTGTGCAGCGATCAAACTAAATTTTTCGATGATGGCAGCGATGGCTGTGGTGTAGAACTAACTGTCGATGCTGTACCGACCGCAGCGAAAGATGCCGGTGGCGAAGTGATGTTGCCAAAAATAAAAGAAGCGTTGAGCCAACCGACTGCCGAATGGGCGATGGCACTACTGGGCCAGATGTATGGCGCGACTACCGAATATCGCGACAACGGCCATTTCATCATTCGCTTTGTCAAAAAATATGATTTAACAAAAGAAGACACAGCCATGACGAGCGACATCAACATTACGGTGTGGTCCACCGGCCGCGATGAAAAGTGGTCGCCCGCGAATTTGCCGCCGCTGAAAACATTGTAGAAAATAGTTTTTCAAATCTACGTAGTGCTGTGCGTTCGGATTTGCGCCGACCGCACAGAGATCCGCACCATTGAGCAACCTCGATAAAATAATTAAATTCGCTAACTGAATTGCTGAGCCTTCAAATCTGCCGACATCTTTAGTAGAACCTTTGCCAGCACAACGGTGCGCACGCGCAAAGCGCGCCGCTTGCGCCACCAAATAATAATGCCGGTTATAGATAGCACTGCTACCGCGATGCCGGTCGCACCGATAAATACGCGACCCCAAAAGCCAAACACTTGTCCTGAATGCAATGGATATTGCCAAAGAATAAATTTATCCGCCGCTGTGCCGCTGTCGTACCCGACGCGCCGTACTAACGCACCGGTAGCGCCATCGATAAATAAATTTTCATAGTGAAATTTCCAGTTGGCATCGCCGCGGTTGGCATCGGCGAAACGCACGCGATAAATACCGGGCGCATCGGGCGTCAAACCGATATAGGAAAGTACCATCCGCTGCGATAGCGGCGAGCGCACTTTATGTGCCGCCGCGATGGCTTGTTCGAACGAAATTTTTAACGGCGCAAATGCCTGCGGTTGTTGCTGCAAAATGGTTGTTGTTTCGGGCGTCAGCGGCGCCACCCAACCAAGCACGGGTCTGAATATTTCGCGCGTTAAATTAAAATAGACGCCGGTGAATGCGAGCATAAATAACACCAGCCATAACCATAGACCGGTGGCGCGGTGAATATCGAAATTTAATCGCGTGCCGCTGGCACCGCGCTTTATTTGCCAGGCCGGCTTCCAACGTTGCCACCAATTTTTGCGTGAACTGCCGGAGCGTATTGCACGCGCCGGCAACGTCACATAAAAACCGACGAAGCAATCGAACATCCATATCAGCGCGACAATCCCCATCAACCAGTCGCCCCATTTATCCGGCATATACAACGAGTAATGTACCGAATAAATAAACGGCATCAAATGCGCGCGATCGAAATGAAACTCGCCGTGAGCGCGTCCACCCAAAATGCGCCCATCGAAAGGATCGAGAAAAATTTCGTTATAATTTAAAACAAAATATTTCCCGCTGATTGGGTCGCGCAGCGGCGATAGCCGCACCCGCACACTTTCACCGACGCTGCGATCCAGCATCATTACATTGACGAACGCCTGCGGGTACGCCTGCGCAATTTTCTGCACGAGTGCGTCTGCATTCAGTACCGGTTGCTTGCGCTCAATGATTCGATACAACTCGGGATTCAGCGCTTGATCCAACTCCTTGTAGAACGCAATCGCAGTTCCGGTGACGCCGGCAATAATTAAAAACAGCGCCAGCGCCAAACCCATGTAGCGATGTAAAAAAACAACGACACCGCGCACATTAAGTTTCTTCGATCGCCTTGCATTCACTGTCGAATAGCTTTTCACCGCTGAATAATTGTTTGCCGCCGAATTGTCGCGCATCGTCAGAACTTCGCAGTCAATGCGACTTCAGCGGTGCGCGGCGCACCGAGCACCCACTGTCCGCCATTCGCACCATTGCTCGATGTGGTGTACGCATAAAATTTATCGAACACATTTTTTGCGCGCACATCGATACCTATATTCAACGCCGCATCCCAATGCAATCCCGCATCGACCACGGTGAAGCCCGGTAACTTTTGCGTGTTATCGGTGTTCGCATAAATATCGCCGACATAACGTGCACCCGCTTGCGCCTGCCACTGCGGTGCAAAGCCCCACGTCACCCACAAATTCGCCGATTTCTGCGGTGTGTTAGTCGGACGATTGCCATCGCGTGACACTAATTGTCCGGAAACTGCTTCGGCAAAATCGTCGTACTGTGCTTTTAAAATGGTGCCGTTCAATTCGACGCGCCAATTTTCGAGCGGCGTTAACGCAATCATTGCTTCCAAGCCGCGCGATGATTGCTGCCCGACCTGCAACGACAGGCCGAGATTATTCGGATCGGGGGTCAGCAATTTATTTTTTGTGATTTTATAAGCGGCGGCAGACCATTCCAGTTTTCCGTCCCACGTCACCTGCTTCAAACCAACTTCGGCCTGTTTGCCTTCGCTGAGCGCAAATGCCATTTGCGCTGCGCTGATGCAACACAAATTGCCGACTGGATCGACCGCCGTCGCGTATTGCGCATACACATTAAATTGCGGTGTTAATTGATACACGCTACCGACGCGCCAGCTCTTCGGTGTGTACAACTTGCTGACGATGGTATCGGCCACCAAATCTTTGCGATGCACATCGGAGTGATCGAAACGAATGCCGCCGATCACCGACCAATCCTGCGTCAATTGCAAACGGTCTTCTGCAAATAACGCGCGTTGATCGACATTCATATCCTGATAATTACGCGTGCTTACCGTGGTGGGAAATTTACCGGGATTGGAATTGCGCAAATCGACAATATCGGAGCCAGCGTAATTATCGACGTAGCGATCATTCGACAGGCGCACGAAATCCGCGCCAAATGACAGTGTATTTTCCAAATCGAACAGCGTGTGCTGCCACGCCACTTCGCTGTGGTTGTCGATCTGATCCTGATGCTGCGTAAACGTGCCGTAACCGCTGCGCAAAATATCGTTGGTGGCCGGACGATAAACAAAACGACTCGCGTATTTCCATAAGCGTTCGCCGCGCACGTAGGAGGAAACGTTGCGCACGTGAATCACATCACTCGGTTGCCACTCAATTAATAATTGACCGCGACTGTCGGTGAACGGCACTTCGCCGTCGTAGGTCGAATAATTAATATGGCGCAGCGATTCTTTTGCCTTGCCATCAATTAGCGGTGAGCCGATATATTCGATATTTTCGCGATCGGCGTAATCGCCCGACAATGTCACACTTAAGTTGTCGGCGATCTCGTACTTCAATGCGCCGGAATAAGCCGTGCTATGCGATTCGCCGCGCTGCACGTAACCGTCGGAGGTATTGCGACTGGCATCAATGCGATACAACAATTTATCGGTCAGAGGACCGGTGCTATCGAGAGCGGCACTGTAGGTATCCAGCGAACCGGCGGCAAGACGAATGGTATTTTCCTGCACGGCGCTGGGTTTGCGCGGAATCACATTCACCGCCGCGCCAATCGCACCGCTGCCATAAAGCACCGACGCCGGTCCGTTTAATACTTCGATGCGCTCGACGTTCCAGGTGTCATACGGATAAGTGCCGCTGCCGACATTGATCAAACTTTTTATGCCGTCGTACAACAGCGTGACGGATGCCGAACCAAAACCGCGCGCGGCGAAACCGAAGCCGCCGCTGCCGGTCGAAGCCGACGATGTAATACCCGCAGCGCGCGTAACCGAAGTGACGATATCGGTATCGCCACGCAGACGAATGACGTCACCAGAAATTGTTTGCACGGTGGCTGGCGTGTCCAGCACGGTGATATTTAAACGACTGCCGGTGGCAGTTTCGTCGGTGAGTTTAGGCAGATTGATACGATCGCCGTTGACGATCACTTCATCGGTTTTCGATTTCGCTTCATCGGCGAAAACCAAACCCGGCAATAAACACGCGGCCAGCGCGCCGCACATAAACGGCTTTAATAACTGCATAAAAACTTCTCCACAAAAAAGCTGCGGAGCGAGTCTGCAAACGATCGCAATGAAACGCGCACACGTCATAAAACAGATGACATGCGTAACTCGGCACATTAAAAAATGCCGATGGCGTCGAAATTAAATTAAAAGAATGCGATATGTCTGAGGATTTCTCTCGCTGCAACAGCATAAACAAAGAATGTGTTTACGCTACTGCAGCTGATCTGCCGTCCGTCGAGAGTCCACGCTCGAAGGCACAGTAACGAATCGCAAAGGCAGGTCTCCTGGCTTGCACATCATTGCATCATTCCGCCTTCCCATCGTTTTTTCTAAATGCAAAAAAACAACAGTGACTTTATGGAAATCTGCTCCGTGCTTACAGTTGCGAGGACAGCTTCGGATTCGCACCGAATTCCCTATTAATCCCGTGAGGGAGCGCATTGCTGGAAATGAATGTAGTTTTTTTAACTATCGATTGTCAACGAAAAAAACCTAAAACATAATTTCGATCGTCGTTATTTATTCGAAAAGTATTTCAATTAATAAAAAAATAAACGCAAAAAAGCGCAGTGAAAAACACTGCGCAAGGAGAGAAAACGATGTGGGAACGTTCTAAAAAATTAAATAATATTTACGCGAATAAAATTATCAAAACGTATATTTAATACCGACGCGCAACGTACGTGGCTCGACCGCGCGACTCAAGCGGCCGTCCACTTGCTCGCCGGCGGGATCGAGACCTGCCACATTGCTGCCGTAGTAATAAACGATATCCTTGCCGTCGTGATCGAGCACATTTAACAGTTCGCCATACACGGTGTAATGCCCTGGCTTCCAGGCCGCGTGCAAATTGACAATATTTTCCGCGCTGGCGCGTTGCGAATTATCTTCGATCAATGGATACGGGCCGAGATGACGCACACGCACACTGGCCTCCCAACGCTCGTGCAACGCGGTAATACCTAACTCACCCGCGCTCTCGATTGCACCCGGTACATATTCCGCGCCGGGACTGTCTTGCGAACGCGCGTGACTGCCAGTCCATACCGCATCGACTGCCAGCCAGGAAATCGGCCGCCAAAAGCCGACAATTTCATAACCGCGTCGCTGGGTCGGATTCGACGGTTCCACCGAATTGGAATCGCCGACGAATTTTAATTCGCTGTCGAGATCGAGCCACCAGTAAGTTGTCGTTAACGAAATATTGCCGATTTGCAAACGCGCACCCGTCTCTTTTCCTTCGCCGCGCACAAGGCCGCGCACCGGCGTTTCTTTATTCACCACGCCGCGCGCATCGTTGGAATGAAAACCCTTACCCCAATTCGCGTACAGCTCGATGTTGGAATTTAACGCGTACGCCAAACCTACTTTCGGCGAAAAAATCGTATCGGCTTTTTTGCCTTCTGCCAGATTATCTTCCAGCGCGGTGACATCGAACGAATACGAATCGCCACGCAAGCCGCCGAGTACGCGCAGACCGTTGATCGGTTTCCACGTCGCTTCGGTGTACAACGCGAGCGATCCTTCTTTCACCGCGTGCTTGCTGATCGGTGAAACGAATTGCGCCGCATCGGTGTGTTCGACGCCGACTTTGCCGATATCGTCGTAACGACCTTCACTGCCCAGTGTTAAATCCAATACCGGGTTGAGCGTGAAATTTTTCTCGTAGCGACCGCCGTAAGTCCAGCGCTGATCGAATTGATTAATTTGAAAATCGTAAGTGGGATTCGACAACATATTCCAATCGTAGCGCTGTGCGTACAGCGTCGCGCGCCAGTCATCGCCAGTTAATCGGGCCGAAGTAATAAAGCGCAGCGTTTTGCCGGTAGCCGATGGATCGAGTGCACAAAATTCATCGTCGCATACCGATGTACCGATCGCGCGCTCGGGAATTTGTTCGGTCGGGTCCCACGTCGCGTGATAACCGGAAAAACTAATTTCGAGATCGCCGATTGCGGTGTCTTGCGCGTATTTTCCGTACACCGATTCGTGTTTTAAATCTTCCGATTTTTGCCACGGCCCATCGTAGGATTTTAATTGGCCGGCTACAGTGAGCTTGCCGCTGCCGGCATCGAACGTACCGCCGCTGGCGACACGACGCCAACCGTAGCTGCCGGTTTCGGCGCTGATAAATGTATCGAGACGTTGCACGGTGCGTAAATACGATGCGCCCGCCATCGCAAAATCGCCGACATCGGCGCGATACGGACCTTTGCGGTAATCGATGCGCTCGACCGTTTCCGGAATTAAACCGTTGATATCCAGATAGCCTTGACCGTGCCCGTGCGTACGCAAATTCATCGGTACGTCGTCAATGTACGCGGTGAAATCGGTGCCGTGATCGAGATTAAAACCGCGCAAAAAATATTGATTGGCCTTACCGCTGCCCGAATGTTGCGCCGCGATTAAGCCCGGCACTACTTCCAATAATTCGGCGACTCGCAATAACGGTCGCACCGTTAAATCGGCACCGCTGACCGCACCTTCGCTCGCAGCTGGCGCAATGCCGACCAGGTTTTCACCACGCCCGAATACGATAACTTCATCGATTACCGGTTTTGTATCGGCCGTTGCGGGTAACGTATTGAATAAAAAAAGGCACAACAATTTGTTTCGCGATAACGCGAAATATTTCGTAGAGATACTCACGTGAACCTCATGTTCCGGCGGCAAGATTGCCGATGGTCAAATCCCAGTGCATCGCCAACCGCGATGTAACTGAGGCCTTGTGCAACTCCCGGAACTTGAGTGATTAATTTATACCGCGCGATTACCGCGAAATTAAGTCGATTCGTTACGTACACAAGCAGCGCCAATTTTATTGACGCGATTTAAATGCACAGAATCAAAATAGCTCGCTGAATCAAACACGCCGCGATCACCTCTTAAAAAAACAGCAGAGGATATCTATCGATGAATAAAAATATATCGATTGCAGGCGCATTCACGCAGACAAAAACCGCTCCCCGGGTTTTGCACACATAGACACAACAGGCCGGTCTTCTGGCTCGCCTTCGTCCTCCTCTGCGCGACCTTCCCATGAAATCTTCTTTCACAGTGGCATTGCGCAAATTCGTCAGGCTTACAGCAGCGGGGGCTGCACCGGACTGGCGGGCTGTTATCGACAAATAAGTTGCCGAATAAAACCACGCGTCACCGGACTTCCCGTTTCACCTCGACACAGAAAAGCATCGAGACACCTGTTGTGTTTTCTATTTCTGAATAATCATTTTGAAACTTTCAGCATTCGAAAATTTCTTTTACACCGAATTGCAAAATAGCTAATTGATCGTCGCAACAACCGCGCTATTTAGCGGGCGGCAACGGATACCAGCGCGGAGTATAAACCCAATCGCCGTTATTGCTCGCGGAAGAATCATCGGCTAAGAATTTATCGCCACGCGCAAATGTGCGCGTCGTCGACGAACCGATAATGACCAGCGTGCGCATATCGACATGTTCCGGTCGCAATTGGGCCAGCGTCAGCGTGGTTAATTTTTCCGCCGGCCGACCGATATCGCGACCCAGCACTACCACGGTATCGCCGCTGCGATGCTGCGCAATAATTTCCAGCGCGCGTCCCAATTGCCACGGCCGCGTTTTTGAAATCGGGTTATAGAATGCCAGCGCAAAATCCGCCGCCGCTGCATGATCGAGGCGATTTTCGATTACATCCCACGGCTTTAAATTATCCGATAACGACATCACGCAAAAATCGTGACCGAGCGGCGCACCGGCGCGCGCAGCGGTAGCAAGCGCGGCAGAAACACCGGGAAATATTTGCAGATTAAGCGCATGCCAATGCGGATCGGTCGATTCGTGTAGCGCTTCCAACACAGCACTCGCCATCGCGAATACACCGGGATCGCCCGATGAAACCACGACAACATTGCGGCCCTGTGCCGCCAATTCGAAGGCGTGACGCGCGCGCAACATTTCCTCGCGATTATCGGTGCAATGTAACACCTGATCGGCGCGAAACGGTCCCGCCATATTCACATACGTTTCGTAACCGAGAATATCTTGCGCTGCGGCGAGTGCCTGCTTTGCCGCCGGTACCATAAATTCGGCAGCACCCGGGCCGAGACCAATTACGGTTAAATTGCCGCGTTGAATTCCAATTGAATTTGGATCGATTGGCTGCTCTGCGATAAACAACGAAACGCCGTTTTTCTTAGCCTCCTTAAACAAAGGGGACAGCGAGTTTTGCGAGCGAGGAATAAGAGCGGCGTGCGTAGAGACAAAGCGCAGTGGCACCTGCAATTTATTAGCTGCATCGCTCAACAACATGTTGGTCATTGCGTCCGACAATGCGACTACGCACGCCAACGACTGCTGCGCAATATTGGCTGCGCTCAAAGCATGTTTAATATCTTCAGCCGGCTCCGCGCTAATCGTTTCAATCAATGCAATGACACTGCGCGGATGAATTAATAATTCGTTTGAGTTTTTGAGTTGCGCGGCGGTGGTAATTTTTATGCGATGCGCTGCGATTGCCGCGAGCGGTAAATCGGCATCGTTCAACCACGGTGCGTCGCCATCGATACTTACCGGTTCGCCATTAAGCAAATCGGCGACAAAGCGTTTGCCTTGCTCGATATCGGCGAGCGCATAACCGGCCGGCGGATTCAGCAGACAAGTACCGAAACGCAATTCGCCACTGGTAGTGATGGCCGCATTCACATCTAACGCTTCAGCTATAGCGCGCGCCATCGCGTTGACACCATTGACGCCGCCGAGCAACGGCACCACTGCGCTGCCATCTTCCGCAATCGCCAGCACCGGCGGCTCGACGCCCTTGTCATTTAATAGCGGCGCCAGCGTGCGAATAACAATTCCGGCCGCACATAATGCAATTATCGCCGTGTCGCTTTGATACAAATCGCGTACAGTCGCGCCGAACTCTGTATAAAAAATATCGGCGTTATCGACACGATTTTGTAAACCATAAATTCGCACGTGCGAATTTTCTTGCTGCGCATAGAACGCTTTAATTATTCGCGCGGTCGCAGCGCTGCCATTACCGAGCGCGACGATGGCTATTTTCCTCATTGCGCCTTTCTTCGCGGTTTCCACGGTTAGCCCTGCCATTTTTCACCGGGAATAACGATCAACGAAAAATACGGCGAGGCCATCGGATCGACGTCGTTAATCGGCACGACGCGCTGATTTTGCATCGTCGCGCGCTCAACGTACAACGCGCGACCGCTCAGATTTAATTCATCCAACACGTTTTTCACTTTGTGAAAATTGCGGCCGAGTTTCATGATCACGGAGGCATCGGCATCGGCGAGACGGCGTTTTAATTCGTCATGCGGCAACACGCCGGACAACACCGATAAACTTTGATTGCGATACACCAGCGGTGCGCCCAGCACGGCAGTGCCGCCGAGCATCGAACACACGCCCGGCACTACATCGGTGACATAGCGCGCCCCGAGACGATCGTGCAGATACATGTACGAGCCGTAGAAAAACGGATCGCCTTCGCAGATCACCGCAACATCGCGGCCGACATTTAAATAGGCGCTGAGTTGCGCGGCGGCGGTGTCGTAAAAATCGGCGATGATGCTTTCGTAGCACAGCGGCGGTTCGAGTTTTTCCGTTGTTACCGGATAAACGAGCGGCACCGTTATTTGTTCAGCCTTCAGATAATTTTCGATAATGCCGAACGCATTACTTTTTTTGCCTTTCGCGACGAAGTACGCAACGACCGGCGCCGCCTGCAATAAACGCAGTGCTTTCACGGTGATTAATTCGGGATCGCCGGGGCCAACGCCCAAACCGAATAATTGTCCTTTTTGTTGTTCGCGTTCCATTTATTCCACCTCTGTTGCAAGCGCATTAATTGCGGCGGCGGCCATCGCACTGCCGCCGCGCCGACCGCGCACAATCACAAACGGTACGCCGCGACTGTCGGCAGCGAGCATTTCTTTCGATTCCGCCGCACCAACAAAGCCGACCGGAAAACCGAGAATCAATGCCGGTTTCGGTGCGCCGGCGTCGAGCATTTCCAATAGATAAAATAATGCAGTCGGCGCGTTGCCGATGACGACGACGCTGCCGGCCAATTGCTCGCGCCATAATTCGAGCGCAACCGCCGAGCGCGTATTGCCGAGTTCGCGCGCCAACGGCGGCACGCTGTCGTCGTGCAATGTGCAAACGACTTTGTTGTTGGCCGGCAAGCGTGTGCGCGTAATGCCTTCGGCGACCATGCGTGCATCGCACAGAATCGGCGCGCCGTTGGCTAATGCGTTGCGTCCCGCCGTTCCTGCGCCTACCGAAAACTGCAAATCGTCAACAATATCGACCATGCCGCAGGCGTGAATAATTCGCACCGCGAGTTTTTCCAGATCGGCGGGAATATGCTCCAGCTTCGCTTCGCTGCGAATTATCGAAAAAGAGCGACGATAGATTTCCTGACCATCGCGGATGTAATCAATCATTCGTTAAATCCAAGGTTAAATTTTTTAAAGCGAACCGAACTGCGATGCCTGCAATTACATCACCGCGTGTCTGCACTATTTGTCAGCAGCGCCACGCTGGTTTCAATATCGCAATTGCGTGCAATTAATTTTCCGAAGCCATGCGTCGATAAATCGCGTTGAAATAAATCGTAACGACCTTGCGCTACGGCCAATAACGTAAACGGCGCGATATGCGCGGCAGCACAGGAACGCGCGCAGCCGGTTAAATGTACATCGGCAAGCAGCGATTTTTCCGCGAGCAATTTGGCCAGCTGCAAGGCGTCGCTTTTGGTATCGGCCAAACCTTTAACGCAACCGCTGCAACCAGTGCACGCGATGACATGCGCCAGCGGATCGTCGATGTGCGTGCTCAAGCCGAGCTGATTTAATTCACGCAGAACTATTTCTGCATTTGCGTCAAAAATATTTGGCAGCAATACACTTTGCCACGGCGTAAAGCGCAGCGTGCCATCGCCATATTTTTCAGCGAGCGCCGCCAACTCGCGTAATTGCGTCGAATTGATGCGCCCGAGCACGGACGCAGCGCCGACATAACGCATTTCATGCTGGCGTTGCGGATAAATGCCGATATGTGCAAACGCGATCGAAGGTTCGCGCTGCCAGGCGTCTACATCAACGCTCAATGCAAACGGCAAATGCGTTTGTACCTGCGTTAAAAATTCATGCGCCGAAACGCTCTGCAATAAATGCCGCATCCGCGTTTGCTGGGGCGTGGCGAGATCGAGAAACTTATTCAGCACCGCATCGACCAACGCTAACACGTTATCGCGCGAAACCCTGGCGACAGGATTATCGCGTGCGGGACAGCCGGTGAAACCAAAAACAAAATGCTCGCCATCGGCCGTTGCCGACAGCCACACATCGTGCGGATGTTCGAGCATGGCCAGGCGCTCGCCGCCATCGAGCAGCAGCGCAAACTTCGGCGACAATTCCTGAAAGCGCGCTTGCGACTGCAATAAATCGAGCAGCGCATACGCGAGCGGCGCGACATCGATGCGCGCCTTCGTATCTATGCCCGCACTGGGGCTGACCATCAAATTGCGCACATCGTCGGCGCCGGGATGTTGCGGGCCGAGCTGCGCCGCCAGTAGCGCCTCAATCAATTCGTTAGAGCACTCGGCGCGCACGCCGCGAATTTGCAGATTGGCGCGATTGGTAATTTCGATAACGCCGCTGCCGCAATTTTCCGCTGCCGCCGCAATCGCCAAGGCCTGTGCCGCAGTGATTTGTCCGCACGCCAGTTTGATGCGACAAATGCCGCCGTCGCGCGCCGCCACAATGCGCAACAATCCCGGGCACGCGGACGGGCGTACCGGGCTGAATTGCGTGGGCGTGGACGGTTCGAGCTTCAAGTAAGGGTCCGGAATTGAGTGCACAGGGCGCGGGAAGCAGCGCTGCAGAGCGTTGCAGGGGCGGTTATTATGCCCGCTTGTCCGATCGACGGCACCCCAGAACGTGAATCCACCTTCCGACACCCCGACCAGCGCCGCGCGCTGGCTCACCATTATTGGCATCGGCGAAGACGGCTATGCCGAGCTTGGCAAAGCCGCGCGCGCGGCATTGCGTGCGGCCACAGTGATTTTCGGCAGCCCGCGTCAGCTCGCGCTATTGCCGAACTGCATCGTCGCCAAGCAACAACCATGGCCGAGCCCGTTCGCGCTGACGCCGGTGCTCGAACAACGCGGTACCCCGACCTGCGTATTGGCGAGCGGCGATCCAATGTTGTTCGGCGTCGGCGCGAGTTTATCCAAACAAATTCCCAGCGCTGAAATCAACGTGCTACCTGCGCCCTCTTCTTATTCATTGGCGGCGGCTCGTCTCGGCTGGGCCTTGCAGGATGTCGAGTTGCTGTCGCTGGTCGCGCGTCCGGTCGCCGCGTTGAACATCGCGATTTTTGCCGGCGCGCGCTTATTGATTCTGAGCAACGACGGCAGCAGCCCGCGCACCATCGCCGCGCTGTTAAATGAACGCGGTTTCGGCGCGAGCAAACTCACTGTGCTCGAACATTTAGGCGGCGAGCAGGAGCGGCGTATCAATGCGCTCGCGCAGCAATGGTCGCTCGATAAAAATGATGCCGCAGCGTTAAATATCGTCGCGGTCGAATGCGTTGCCGATGTTGATGCGCGCCATTTAGCGCTCACGGTCGGTCTGCCCGACTCCGCCTTTCGTCACGACGGCCAACTGACCAAACGCGATGTGCGCGCCATCACGCTGGCGCGATTGGCACCGCAGCCGGGCGAATTATTGTGGGATGTCGGCGCCGGTTGCGGTTCGATCGGCATCGAGTGGATGCGCGCGCACCGCCGCTGCCGCGCCATTGCGATTGAAGCCAACACCGAGCGCCAGCAGTTGATCGAGCACAATCGCGATGCGCTCGGCGTGCCCGCGCTGCGATTAATCAACGGCGAAGCGCCGCGCGCGTTGGCCGGCTTGGAAACACCCGACGCGATTTTTATCGGCGGCGGCGTGACCGTGCCCGATGTGCTCGAAACCTGCTGGCGACAGTTGCGCGGCGGCGGGCGCCTGATCGCCAATGCCGTGACGCTGCAAAGCGAAATGGTGCTGCATAATTTTCGCGCGCAACACGGCGGCGAATTAATTCGAATCACGGTCGCGCAGGCGCAGCCGCTCGGCGAATTCGATACCTGGCGCGCGGCGCTGCCGATCACGCTGCTGGAAATTCACAAACCGCGTTAGCGCGGACCACTCACCGTTAAAATTTTCCGTAATTTAAGAAGCTGTATGTCGATCGAATTATTTAAAGAATGGCTGCTGCGTTTTTATCCGGCGCCGATTGCAGTGAATTGGCAAGAACGCTTGCGCGCCTGCTGCGGCGCATTAATCGGCATCGCCATCGCCGGTTTTATCACGCACCGATTATTTCCGAGCAGCGTTACCGAACTGCCGTGGCTGATCGCGCCGATGGGCGCCTCCGCCGTTTTATTGTTTGCGGTGCCGGCCAGTCCGCTGGCACAGCCGTGGTCGATTCTCGGCGGTAACATTATTGCAGCGCTGGTCGGCGTGACCTGTGCGAAATGGTTCGATATCACGCTGCTCGCCGCCGCCGTTGCGATTGCATTGGCGATTGCGGCGATGTTCGCGCTGCGCTGCATTCATCCGCCGGCCGGCGCGGTGGCACTGACGGCGGTGCTCGGTGGTTCGAGCGTGCATGCAGCGGGTTATCACTTCGTGCTGATGCCGGTCGCGATTAATTCGGCATTGCTGTTAGGCGCGGCGATGATCTACCACGCGTTGACGCGCCACAGCTACCCGCACGTCGCGCATAAAACGGCACCGACGACTAAGCAATCGGCGCAACTGGGATTTACCTCGGGCGATCTCGATTTGGCGTTGAAGAATTACAACGAAATTCTCGATATCAATCGCGACGATCTGGAAACGCTGCTGCATGAAGCCGAGGCCAATGCGTATCGGCGTAGATTTGGCGAAACCACGTGCGCGGATGTGATGACGACGCCGGTGGTCACGGTCGCGTTCGGCGATTCGCTGGAAGATGCGTGGTCGCTGCTGATCAAACACGGCATCAAAGCGCTGCCGGTGATCGATAAATCCAAACGCGTGGTGGGAATTATTACGCAGGCGGATTTTCTCAAACACACTGGCGTGCACTCGCATAAAACGCTGGCGGTGCGGCTGGCGGCATTTGTGCAGCGCGTGCGCACGGTGCACGCGGACAAGCCTGATGTGGTCGGCCAGATCATGACGCGGCGCGTGCTGATTGCGTCCGCCCACAAATCGGTGATCGATCTGGTGCCGCTGTTTGCCGAAGCCGGTCATCATCACATTCCGATTGTCGACGACGATTTGCGCTTGGTCGGTATGGTCACGCAATCCGATTTGATTCTGGCGCTGTACAACAAACGCTTGCGCGAAGCGACAGCAATCGCGCTATAAACGTAAGGGCGCCGCTTGCCGTGCGCTGCTGTGAAATGTCATGAAAAAATACAGGCGTAAGCAGCGCCCGTACGAAATCGGCACAATGCAGCGATAACGCGTCATCCATTATCGAGAGACGTCGATCAACAGACATGACCATGCGCGACGAAACACCCGAACAGCCCGCGCCCTTGCGCAGCGGCTATACCACCGGCAGTTGCGCCACCGCGACCAGTCTCGCTGCGGCGAAATTTTTGCTGAGCGGTGTAGCCGACGACGCCGTGGAAATCGTGCTGCCGAAAGGTCAGCAGGTATTGATGCGTTTGGAATTTTGTCGCGCGTTTTCTTTTAGTAAAAAAAGCAGCGAAGAAAGCAGTAAAGACAGCGATGAAGAAAGTGGCGCCGAAGCCGGCACAATTAAAGATGCCGGCGACGATCCCGATGTCACCCACGGTGCCATCGTATTTGCGCGGGTACGTTTAACCAAAGATGTGGGCGTGCGCTTTTTTGCCGGTCCCGGCGTCGGCACGGTGACATTGCCCGGTTTGACATTGCCGGTCGGCGAGCCGGCAATCAATCCGGTGCCACGGCAAATGATGACAACGCATCTGACGCAATTGGCCGCGCAATTTAATTACGCCGGCGGTTTCGACGTCACCATCGGCATTGAGAACGGCGCAGAACTCGCGAAGAAAACCATGAACGCGCGGCTGGGAATTCTCGGTGGATTATCGATCCTCGGCACCACCGGCATCGTGCGACCGTTTTCATGCTCGGCCTATATCGCATCGATCCATCAGGGCATCGACGTCGCGCGCGCCAATGGTTTTTCACATATCGCCGCCTGTACCGGCAACGCCAGCGAAGATGCGATGCGCGCGCGTTACCAATTAACCGAAACGCAATTGATCGAAATGGGCGATTTCGTCGGCGCCGTGCTCAAACATTTACGCAAGGCACCGGTGACAAAACTCAGCCTGTGCGGTGGCTTCGGCAAAATCAGCAAACTGGCCGCCGGCAATATGGATTTGCACAGCCGCAATTCGAGCATCGATTTGCCGCAACTCGCAACGTGGGCGGCGCAACTTGGCGCCCACGACAAATTGCAAAATGCGATACGCGCGGCCAATACCAGCCAGCAGGCACTCGCATTGGCCAGCGCGGAAAATATCGCGCTCGGCAATGCCGTTTGTACGCACGCATTAAATTTCGCGCGCAGCATTGTGCCGACGGAAGTGAGTATCGAAGTATTCGCCATCGATCGCGTCGGCAATATCGTTGGCGAAGCATTTGAAACCACCAACAAGCGGCGCTTTCACGATGAGTAAAAGCCATCGGCGCAAACGTGTTTTGTTGTTGGGCGGCACGCGCGAAGCATTGAGCATCGCGCGCCAGCTCACATCATTGGATATTTACAGTCTCGCCGGACTCGGCAAAGTCCCCGACGATTTAACTTGCACGGTGCGCGTCGGCGGTTTTGGTGGCGCCGTGGGATTAGCTGAATTTATCCGCGCGGGAAATATCGAATTGCTGCTCGACGCCACGCATCCCTATGCCGCGCAAATCAGCGCGAATGCAGCAGACGCCGCGCAGCAAACGCAAACTCCGTATTGGGCATTGCGCAGAGCCGATTGGCAGCCGCAAGCCGATGACGATTGGCGCGATGTTGAAAACTGGTCGGAAATTATCGCGGCGCTCGCCGACTTTAAACGCCCTTTTTTTACGCTGGGCCGCGAACCGCTGACGCATCTCGATGAAATTCCACCGACCCAGCATTGGACCATTCGCTGTCTCGACGCCGAACCCGGCAATGCGCGTGCAACCGTGATTGGCGCGCGCGGGCCATTTACGCTCGACGGCGAGCGCGACTTATTCGCGACTAATAATTTCGATATTTTAATTAGTAAAAATAGCGGCAGCGTTGCCACCGAACCGAAATTGCAAATCGCACGCGCGCGCCAATTACCGGTATTGATTTTGAAGCGCCCGGCGCTGCCGCTCGCGACCCGCGAATTTAATTCCAGCGACGAATTAATTGCCGCACTGCACGAGGATTCACGATGAGCACAGCCACTTATTTTGTCGGCATCGGTTGTCGTCGCGACTGCCCAGAAAAATCCTTGCGCAAAGTGCTGCAACAAGCGTTAAGCGCATGCGGCATAACCATCGAACAGATCGAAGGGCTCGCTAGTATCGATACAAAAAAAGACGAAGCCGGTTTATTGGAATTGGCGCAGAGCTTGACCATTCCGCTGTCGTTTTTCCCCGCGGAACATTTAAATACTTTTTCCAACCGGGTCAGCGATCCTTCCGCCAATGTATTGGAAACCACGGGCACGCAAAGCGTCGCCGAAGCCAGCGCGCTGGCGTTGGCACTGGCATTGGCAGATACACGCGGCGAACTGCCGAAATTAATCGTCAATAAATTAAAAAATTCCGATGCCACCTGCGCGGTCGCGCGTATTAATTTATCTGTTAAGCGAGATCCGGCATGACGGTTTATTTTATTGGCGCCGGCCCGGGCGATCCGGAATTAATTACCGTGCGCGGCCAACGTTTAATTCGCAGCTGTGCGACGATTCTGTACGCGGGCTCGCTGGTCCCGGTCGCGTTGCTTGAAGGCAACACCGCCGAGATAGTCGTCAACAGCGCCGATTTAACGCTCGATGAAATTATCGCGCTGATCGAAACCGCACATAAAAAAAATCAAGACGTTGCGCGTGTGCACTCGGGCGATCCGTCCTTGTACGGCGCCATCGGCGAGCAAATTCGTCGGCTGCGTGTATTAAATATTCCGTACGAAATTATTCCAGGCGTCACCGCCACCGCTGCCAGCGCTGCATTGCTTGGTATTGAACTAACGCTGCCGGATATTTCGCAAACAGTCATTCTCACGCGCCACGCCAGCAAAACCACCATGCCGGCCGGCGAACAATTACACGATCTCGCCCGCCATCGCGCGACCATGGCGATTCATCTCGGCATTCCGCATTTGCACAATATAGTCGAAGAGCTTTTGCCGCATTACGGCGCCGATTGCCCGGTCGCCGTGGTGCATCGCGCCAGTTGGCCCGATCAGGATTACGCACTCGGCACGCTCGCGGATATCGAAGCGAAAGTGTTAGCGAAAGGTTTTCAGCGCACCGCGTTAATCGTGGTGGGCGAAGTGTTAACCGCCAATGATTTCTCGGATTCGAAATTATATCGCTTCGATAAAAACACATGAGCGCCAACGAACAAAAAACGGCGTGCTTTTGGCGAGAGGACATCGAATCGCTGGCGTTTCGGCCGGCAGGGCATGAAGGGTTATGTGTGGTGCATCGGCGGGCGTTTCGAACGCTGCTGGGATTCGAGCCGACGCCGGAAAATTGTTTGGCGTATTTCGAACAGGAAATAATTTTATTTCAACGTACTGCGACTGAAAAAATCGAACGTAAGAAAATTGATCTGAAAACTGCATTTCATTTGAATAGTCGCGATATTCGACGCGCGATTAAATCGTCTTAAAATTAAAGCCGTACTTTCCCCGTTAACACTTCCCACCACATACGCCAATCGCCCAATAAACTGAACAGCGGATAGTTAAACGTCGCGGGCTTATTGTGCTCGAAGAAAAAATGTCCGATCCACGCGAATGCATATGCTTGCACAAAGGCCACAGCGATAAGCCAATAGATATGCATCACAAACGCGGTAACGACTAAGAAAACCACGATGCTGGTGCCGATAAAATGAAGTCGGCGCGAAACTGTGTTGGCATGCTCACTCAAATAGAACGAATAAAATTCATTGAACGTGCGGTACGTTTTCGATTCGCTCATACGACGCTCCACTTTTTAGTTTGCAGCTTTTAAACAGCAACTTTATTAGCGATGCTGTAGCCGCTACGCAATTTCATCGTAACCAGCGCCCAACCATTGCACCAAGCAAAGGCCGTGGCCGAAGGGATCGCTCAACGTCGCCAATTTTTCCCACGCAAAAGACTGCGGCTCGCTTTCGAGTTTTGCGCCAGCCGCTTGCGCCTGCTTAATGGCGGCGTCGATATCTTCGACGACAAAGTTGATATGTACCGGCGTCCAATGACGGTGGTAATTTCTAGATTCGATTACTTCCGCACTGGGCAGTGAGCCGGCACTCTTCAGCAACAAATATATTTTCGATGAAGCACCGAGCATTTCCGCCACGGTGCCGTCGAATAGGCGGCGTCCGAGTTGCAGACCGAGTGCCGCTGTATAGAAATTAATGGCGCTGTCGATACCGCCAACATCGATATTAATCAGAATCTCAGCCATAAAATATTTCCTACCACGGCAACAAATTCAGCATTGCGCGATAACGACTCAAACCATTAAAGCGCACCCGCCTCGAGCTGCTCCAGATAAATAAATTCAGGCGCTTTAACGCCTGCGTCTTTTCTAATTTGAATCAATTCGGCGGATTCGAAAAATTGCTTCGCATTGGCAAGCGAGGTCCATACCGAGAAGTGCACGATTTTATTGGCGTCGGCTTCGTACTTCAGCACTTGGTATGAACGCTCGCCAGCGGCTTCTCTAATGCCGGCTGCATTGTCGAAAATTATTTTCCACGCTGAATAATCTTCGACTTCATGAATAATTAAAACGTGGGGCATGGCAGTCTCTTCGTTTTATGGGATGGCGGAGCCTGCAATTTATCGGCTCGACAGCGCGCTGCCAACCGGCAAATTCGCGCAGTCGGTCGCGCTGGATTTGTTATTCGATCCGTTATCGGCATCGCGTCGTTTGACCGCGCCCCGCTCGCCTCTTTATGATGGCTGCACTTCAGGTGCCCCAACGACAGTCGTCGGCGGGGTGAAACGGGAAGCCGGTGCGCTCCGCAGCACAGTTTCTGCAGCTAGTCCGGCGCTGCCCTCGCAACGGTAATCGAGTTTGAACACCCCATATGCCACTGCCGCGATGAAATTCGGCGGGAAGGCGGGGTGCTCTGGAATGAACACTTCCGCTCGCAAGCCCGGAGACCGGCCTGAACAAAAAGTACTGATCCGCGTGGGGCGGATGCGGGCTGGTGTGTTGGGTCGATGCCCACCCTCTCTATTTATTGTTTGTCCCGCGCCTAATTCGATTTGGCATTTGCCGGTTCACTTTTAGCGACGGGAGATCACTCCATGGCCACTCAAACTATTTCGCAAACCACTTCCACCTCCGCAGCGGGCTCGCGCCGTTTGGCAGCCGGCGGCGCCGCCATGCTGCTCGGTTCGGCACTGCTGTTTTTAGTCGGCTTTGCGCCGCTGCCGGCCGTGCACAACGCTGCGCACGACACCCGCCACAGCGCCGCGTTTCCCTGCCATTGATTGGTTGAACTCAAAACCCGGCCCGTTGCGCGCCGGGTTTTTTGTTTTGTTTATTTCTGAAATACGGATAACCCAACATGCTTCGTGAAACTTTGCTGTCGGCGGGAATTGCCGGTTTGTTCGCCGCGCTCGTGTTAACGGTGGCGCAACTGGTGTGGATTTCACCGCTGATATTGCAAGCCGAAACCTACGAAGATGCCGCCGAAGCCGCGCCTGTCGCGCACACGCATAACGACGAAGCACACGAACACAGCCATGAGCACGCCGACGAACACGGCGTTATGGCGAACGTCGAACACGAGCCTGAAAATGCGCACGAGCATCATCACGATGCCGACGAATGGAAGCCGGACAACGGCTGGCAGCGCATCTCGTTCACGCTGGTCAGCAATATCGTGATGGGCGTTGGCTACGCGCTGGTATTGGTCGGCATTTACACGCTGTGGCAGCGCCCACGCGGTATCGGGCAGGGGCTGTTATTCGGACTGGCGGGATTTGCGGTATTTTTCGCCGCACCGGGTCTCGGCCTGCCGCCGGAATTGCCCGGCACCGAAGCCGCCGCCTTAGCCGCGCGCCAACAATGGTGGGTCGGCACCGCCATCGCCACCGCAATTGGCCTGGGGCTGTTATTCGCGCAGAAAAACTGGCTGTTGCGCGCAGCTGGCGTCGCGGTATTAGTGGCTCCGCATGTAATCGGCGCGCCGCACCTGGCCACCGAAGCGAGCCTTGCGCCCGAGACTCTGCAAACGCATTTCCGCGTGGCGACGACGGTTTGCAATGCGGCATTCTGGTTATTGCTCGGCGCCATTTCCGCGCTGGCATCGCAAAAATTTTCCCGCCAACAACCGTTTGCCAGCTAATTAAATCGGTCGGCTAATTCAATAGCGACCGTCATCGGGTTTCAGCATGATCACCACCGTATACGTATGCGAAACCTGCCGTTACAACACCGCGAGCCGCACTCACGACGGCCGCGATGGCGGCGCGATTTTTCTCGAACAGATTCAGCACCAGCTCGCGCGCGAATCGCATCAGGATATTCGAGTAACAGCAACGCGCTGCCTGATGTCGTGCACGCGCCATTGCACCGTGCATTTACGCGCGCCCGGCAAAATTAATTACGTCATCGGCGATTTCGAACCCACGGCGGAATGCGCCGCAACACTGCTCGACTACGTCGGCAAATACCAGCAATCCGAGACCGGCCAGGTGCCCTACAGCACTTGGCCGCAAGGAATCAAAGGTCATTTTATTGCGCGCACGCCGCCCTTCGAGGATGTGTGATTTGAGGACAAATAGATGAAGACTGGAAAAATCCCCGCCACCATCGTCACCGGTTTTTTAGGCAGCGGTAAAACCACATTGCTGCGCCACATTCTGGCCAACAACCAGGGACTGCGCATCGCCGTCATCATCAATGAATTCGGCGAACTCGGCATCGATCGCGAAATATTAAAAGGCTGCGACATCGGCTGCGAAGAACAGGAGACCGAAGGCAAACTCTACGAACTCGCCAATGGCTGCCTGTGCTGCACCGTGCAGGAAGAGTTTTTCCCGGTGATGCAAAAACTGGCCGAACGCCGCCATGAAATCGATCATCTGTTGATTGAAACGTCCGGCCTCGCCTTACCGAAACCGTTAGTGCAGGCATTCAACTGGCCGGAAATTAAAAGCGCGTTTACCGTCGATGCCGTCATTACCGTGGTCGATGCACCCGCCACCGCCGACGGCCAATTCGCCGAAAACCCCGAAGCGGTTGACGAACAGCGCCGCGCCGATCCGAACCTCGATCACGAATCGCCGCTGCACGAATTGTTCGCCGATCAATTATCCGCCGCCGATTTGGTGATACTGACCAAAACCGATTTGATCGATGCCGCGCAGCGCGCCCAAGTCGAAGTGTTAGTACGCGAGGAAATTCCGGCGTCGGTAAAAATCACCAGCGCCAATCAGGGCGTGATCGATTTAAATATTCTGCTCGGCCTGAACAGCGCGTCCGAAGACAACATTCATTTGCGCACCAGCCATCACGATCTGGAAGAAGATCACGATCACGACGAATTCGATTCGGTCGTGGTCGAGCTGCCGCTGGTCGATAAAGATAAATTGCTGGCAACGCTGCGCGAGCTGGTCGAAGCGCACACGATTTATCGCGTCAAAGGCTTTGTCGCACTGGCGGATAAACCACGGCGTTTGGTCGTGCACGGCGTCGGTCGTCGCTTCGACAGTTATTTCGATCGCGCCTGGCGCAGCGATGAAACACCGAGCACGCATATCGTGCTGATCGGTCAGGAGCTCGATCAAGCCGTTCTACAAAAAGCGCTGCAGCACACGGCGCTGACCGAGACCGCCTAATGCATTTGCTGGCGACGCGACCGGGCGGTCTCGCCGACGACACGGCGGGATTGATTCGGATCGAACAAGATCCAGCGGATATTATTATTCTCAGCGCCGCCGATACCACGCTCGCATTGTTGGCGGCGGCGCATGCAAAATTACCGGCTGATTTTCCCAGCGTGCGCCTGTGCAACTTATTGTATTTGCGCCAAGCCGCCAGCATCGATATGTACCTCGACGAAGTGCTGCAACACGCACGTGTGATTATCGTCGATCACCTCGGCGGCGAATCGTATTGGCCGTACGGCACCGAACAATTAATTCAACTGGCACACGCGCATAAAAAAACGCTGGTGATGTTTTCCGGCGATCGCAGTGAAGACGCCAACCTCATCAATAAAAGCACCGCAGCACCGGCACAATGCCACGAGCTTTGGCGTTATCTGCGCGAAGGCGGTGCCGACAATGCGCAGCAATTTTTTAATTTTATCGGTCAGCAATTTTTTCAGCGCGACGATTTAATTTTTCCGCCAAAGCCGTTGCCGGATATCGCGATTTATCATCCGGCCCATGGCATCGCCACCATCGACGACTGGAAAAAAGAATGGCGTGCCGAGCAGGCAACCGTTGCCATTATTTTTTATCGCGCGCATTTGCAGGCCGGCAATACGCTGGTATTCGATGCGCTCTGCACCGAGTTACAAAAACAATATCTGAATCCGCTGCCGATTGCATTGACGTCGCTGAAAGATCCGCTGTGCATGCAAACCTTGCAGCAGTTGTGTGCGGATCACGCCGTCGCACTGGTATTAAATACCACCGCGTTCTGCGTCGCCTCGATTAATGAAACTGAAAGTAATGGAAATACGCACGCACCCCTCGCCGGCAATGCACCGGTATTTCAAATTATTTTAAGCGGCGGCGACCGCGAAAGTTGGCAGGACGATACGCAGGGATTAAATCCACGCGACATCGCCATGCAGGTCGCATTGCCGGAAGTTGACGGCCGTATAATTACGCGTGCGATCAGCTTCAAAGGCCTCGCTTATCGCTGCGAAAAAACACAAACCGATGTAGTGCTGTATCAACCCGATACGGAGCGTCTGGCCTTTGTGGTTGAACTCGCAGCGCGCTGGTGTCGCTTGCGTACGCTGGAAAACTGCGAAAAACGCGTGGCATTAATTCTCGCGAATTATCCGGCGAAAGAAGGCCGTATTGGCAATGGCGTCGGGCTCGATACGCCGAATTCGGCGATCAGTATTTTGCGGATGCTGCAAGCGCAGCATTATCGAACCCAAGACAATTTAACCGACACTATTCCGGCCGATGGCGATGCTCTGCTGCGCGAATTGCTCGGCGGTGTCACCAATGATCCCGAGCAGTGGGCGCTGCGACCGGCACGGCAAAGTTTCAGCCTTGCCAATTATTTAAAATTATTCGAGCAATTACCGGCAGTAAATAAAAACGCCATTATCGAGCGTTGGGGCGCGCCCGACGTCGATCCGATGTTGCGCAACGATGCGAATAATCAACCGCGTTTTATGATTGCCGGTATTCGCTACGGCAATATTTTTGTCGGCATTCAACCGTCGCGCGGCTACAACCTCGATCCTTACGCGACGTATCACAGCCCCGATCTGGCGCCGCCGCATTACTACCTCGCCTTCTATTTTTGGCTGCGCAGCGCATTTAATTGCGACGCCATCGTCCATGTCGGCAAGCACGGCAATCTGGAATGGCTGCCCGGCAAAACTATTGCACTGAGCAACGAATGCTGGCCGGATTTAATTTTCGGCCCCTTGCCGCATCTGTATCCGTTTATCGTCAACGATCCCGGCGAAGGCAGTCAGGCCAAACGCCGCGCGCAGGCAGTAATTATCGATCATCTGATGCCGCCGCTGACGCGCGCCGAAAATTACGGCCCGCTGCAGGATCTCGAACGCCAGGTGGACGAATATTACGAAGCACTGCTGGTCGATCCGAAACGCGCGCTGCTGCTGCGCAAAAATATTCTCGCAAATATCGTCGACAATAATTTGCACCGCGATTTGGGGCTGGATATTCCACGCGATCGCAACGGCGAAGATGCGCTGCTGACCAAAGCCGATGCTTATTTATGCGAAGTGAAAGAATCGCAAATTCGCGATGGCCTGCATATTTTCGGGCGCTCGCCGACCGGTATTCAACAGCGCGATACATTGTTGGCGCTGGCGCGTTTTCCATCGGGAGCAAATAACAACGACAGCGGCGCGAGTTTGATTCAAGCGCTGGCCTGCGATTTCGAATTATATTCCGATGCTGGGCGCGAACAGGATTTCGATCCGCTCGATGCCGATTGGTCGGCACCGTGGCTCGGTGAAAAACCAAAAATTCTTGAGGCCATCAGCGCGGAACCGTGGCGCAATTGCGGCGATACGCGCGAGCGTTTGGAATTATTCGCCACCCAATTGATTGAAACGATTATTGCGTCTGGGAATGACACCGAAGAAGCAATTTCTTCGCTGCCAAAAACGCAGCGCGTGCTGAATCGTATCCGCGAAAAATTATTGCCCGCCATCGATGCGTGCGGCGCGTATGAATTAAATGGTTTACGCGACGGCCTCGACGGCAAATTCGTTGCGCCCGGCCCCAGTGGCGCGCCGACGCGCGGTCGTCCCGATGTATTGCCCACCGGCCGCAATTTTTATTCGGTCGATACGCGCGCGATCCCAACACCGACCGCGTGGACGCTCGGCTTGAAATCCGCGAGCATTTTGCTCGAACGTTATTTGCAGGATCACGGCGATTATCCGCGCGCGATTGGTTTATCGGTGTGGGGCACCGCGACCATGCGCACCGGCGGCGACGATATCGCCCAGGCATTTGCATTGATCGGCGCGCGGCCACAATGGGCGACTGGCAGTCATCGCGTCACCGGCGTTGAAATTCTGCCGATGTCGTTGCTCGATCGCCCGCGTATCGACGTGACGCTGCGCGTCTCCGGATTTTTTCGCGATGCGTTTGCCAACGTGATGCAATTATTCGACGGCGCCGTGCAGGCAATCGCGGAACTCGATGAGCCTGCTGAAATAAATCCGTTACGCGCACGCGTGTTAAAAGAAAAAGAAGAATTAATTACACGCGGCCTGTCTAGCGAAGAAGCACGACGCCAGGCCGGCCTGCGTATTTTCGGATCGAAACCCGGCGCGTATGGCGCGGGCCTGCAAGCACTTATCGACGAACGCTGCTGGAATGACGACGAAGATCTCGCCACCGCGTATCGCAATTGGGGCGGCTACGCGTATTCGCAAAATCATTACGGCGAAACAGCACCGGAACGCTTTAGCGAACGGCTCGCCACTATCGATTTGGTTTTGCAGAATCAGGATAACCGCGAGCACGACCTACTCGACTCCGACGATTATTATCAATTCCAAGGCGGCATGACGGCGGCGGTGCGCCACTTCAGCGGTGCGCAGCCGGAAATTTATCACGCCGATCACAGCAATCCTGCTGCGCCGAAAGTGCGCTCGCTGCAGGAAGAAATCAGTCGCGTGGTGCGCGCGCGCGTGGTCAATCCAAAATGGTTGAGCGGCGTAAAGCGCCACGGCTACAAAGGCGCTGCGGAAATGGCGGCGACGGTCGATTATTTATTTGCGTACGACGCCACTGCCCGCGTAGTCGGCGATTATCAATACGCATTGGTAACGGATGCTTACGTTAACGACGACACCAATCGCGAATTTATGCAACAGCACAACCCCGCCGCATTTCGCGAAGTGTGCGAACGCTTGCTTGAAGCAATTCAACGCGGCCTGTGGCAAAACCCCGGCGAATTTCAAACTCAAATTGAACATCATTTACTCGACAGCGAAAATCGCATGGAAGCCGATACGCTGGCGGAGAAAATATAATGTCGCAACCACCGCTATTTCCGTTCAGCGCTCTGCTCGGCCAAGAAAATTTGCAACGCGCTTTATTATTGAGTGCCATCGATCCCAGTATTGGCGGCGTCTTAATCGAAGGCCCGCGCGGCACCGCGAAATCCACCAGCGCACGTGCGCTCTCCGAATTATTGCCGGACAGTCATTTCGTGACGTTGCCGTTGGGCGCGAGCGAAGAACAATTGCTCGGCTCGCTCGATCTTGAAAATGTTTTGCAAAAAAGCGAGGTGAAGTTCGCTCCCGGCTTATTGGCGAAAGCACACGGCGGCGTGCTGTATGTCGACGAAGTGAATTTGCTGCCGGATGCGTTGGTCGATCAACTGCTCGATGTCGCCGCCAGCCAGGTCAACGTGATCGAACGCGACGGCATTTCGCATGCGCACGCAGCGAGCTTCGTATTGATCGGTACGATGAATCGCGAGGAAGGCGAGCTGCGCCCGCAATTGCTCGATCGTTTCGGCTTGGCATTAGCGCTTGAAAACTATAATGATGCGAAGCAACGTCAATGCATCGTGAAAGCACGCATCGAATTCGATAACAATCCCACCGTCTTTCGTGAACGCTTCGTCGCTCAACAACAAACGCTGACGGCAACCATTCAACGCGCGCGCACAAATCTGCCGCAATTAATATTCAGCGATGCCGTGTACGCGCACGCCAGCGAATTATGCATCGCCGCGCAGGTCGATGGCCTGCGTGCCGACTTAGTGATGCTACGTGCCGCGCGCGCATTAGCCGCGCTGCAGGGCGACACCGAAATCACCGTTGCGCATGTCGATGCAATTGCAGAGCTGGCGTTGCATCATCGCCGACACGCACCGCCGCAGACATCATCGCGCAAACAACAAAATGACAGCGCTGCGTCAACGCAAAACACAGCGAATGAAAAGCAGCAATCTGAGCAACCCGAGACGTGGGGAGAAATGCCGCCGCAATCTGTCGAAGCCATCGTGGTGAAAGGAGTAAAACCGCTGCCGGTAAAAAAGCGCTGAGCCATCCCGCGCGGGTGGCGACGCAGGCGCAACACGGCACGCGTGCGCTCGGCAAAAATCGCGCTGCATTGCGTGGTGAACTAAGCAATAAATTGCATTGGCCGCGCACGCTAATCGAAAAAAAACAGCGCGCGTTGTCGTCGGAACACTTTCAATATAAAACTAAAATTGCACGCAGCGGCGTGTTGCATTTTTTCTTAGTGGATTGCTCTGGTTCGATGCGCGCAGCCAATCAATTGGCATTGGCACAGGGTGCATTGCGTCATTTGCATCAGCGTGCGTACCAACAGCGTGCGGACATTGCGTTAATTAGCTACGCCGGAGAGCAGGCCATCACGCGTATTTATCCGACCGCGGCCCGACCTTTTAACACGCTGCATATCAACGCTTGGTTGCCCGCGTTACAAGCGGGTGGCGGTACACCATTTGCGCGCGGTGTCACCGCTGCGGATGCATTAATCGCACAACGGAAATATCGCAAGCCGGAACAACAATGCTGGCTGTGGCTGTTAAGCGACGGTCGCAGCAATGAAATGCCAGAGCGCCCTGCACACGCCGATGTATTAATGGTGATCGATTGCGAGCAGCAACGCATTGCGCTAAATCGTTGCAAGAAAATCGCCGACTATTGGCAGGCGGATTATCAGACACTGAACGATCTGATTATTTAATCAATTTCTAATCTTATTTTTAACGTCGGCTTATCGAGCCGACCGGGAGATCAACATGGATAACGACGCGCACCAACGTATGACAGAGAAGCGCAACGCCGGCTATGAAAAAAAACAGGCGCAGGCCACGCTGGAAAAAGGTTTAGTGATTGTTATCACCGGCACCGGCAAAGGTAAAACCACCAGCGCGCTCGGCATGGGTTTGCGCGCAGTCGGCCACGGCATGCGTTTGGGCGTGGTGCAATTTATCAAAGGCGCGAAACCCACCGCCGAGCGCACGCTGTTCGAACAATTTCCAAATGTCGATTGGTTTACCATCGGCGACGGCTTCACCTGGGTTACACAAGATCGCGAGCGCGATATCGCCACCGCGCAAAAAGCCTGGGCGCAGGCGGCGCAATTAATCGGCAATAGTAATTACGACATGGTGATACTCGACGAACTAAACACGATTTTGAAATACGAATACGTCGGTGTGAACGAGGTGCTGGCAACGCTCAGCAAAAAACCAGCGATGCAACACGTAATCATTACTGGCCGCCATGCACCCGATGCACTAATCGAAGCAGCGGATTTGGTCAGCGATATTCGACCCCTTAAACATCCATACAAAGAGCAGGGTGTGAAAGGGCAAAAGGGAATTGAGTTTTAATTTAAATCGTAGGATTAATTTGAAGCGTATTAAGGCGAATATGGCGCCTGCACGATGCGCTGCGAAATCCACCAAATATTGCCGTGCGAATCTTTGACGCCACCCTGTCTATCACCGTACGGCATATCCCTTACTTCCATCTCCGCCGTAGCGCCATGCTTAAGCGCGAGCGCCATTGCTGCGTCAGCATCCTCCACATACAGATAATAAGCGGCGGCCATCGGTGGATAATTTTCGCTGGCTTCGCTGATCATTACCGTTGAGGTGCCTAATTTAATTTGCACATTGGCAATTAAGCCATCGGCGCGAAAGGTTCGACAGGTTTCGATGCCACTCAAACCGTTGATTAAAAATGCCACGAAGCGCTCCGCATTGGCGACGAAAAAATACGGAGTAACTGTATTAAAGCCCGGCGGTATGTACATGGCGACTCTCCTCGATGACTCTATGACTCCAACGATCCAGTGCCAATCTATACCAGCGGTTTATAAAAATTCACTCATCAACACATGCCTTAAGCGCTTCAATATCAGCCGTCACAATAATGGATAAATGCTCGGATATTTTTCCTATCGGCCAATCCCACCATGCAATCGCTTCAAGCTCTGCAATAACTTCCACAGAAAAACGCGGCTTAATTGGTTTTGCCGGATTGCCGCCGACAACCGTGTAAGCAGGCACATCACCGACAACAACTGATCGCGACGAAATAATCGCGCCGCTGCCAATATTCACACCGGGCATGATTAAACAGTCGTAACCGATCCAAACGTCATTGCCGACAATGGTATCGCCTTTATAAGGCAGATCGCTCGGCTGCGGCATTACTTTTTCCCAGCCATTGCCGAATATTTGAAATGGGTATGTCGAGATGCCCGAAGTTTTATGATTGGCGCCATTCATAATAAATTTTACGCCGCGAGCCAACGCGCAAAATTTACCGATAATTAATTGGTCGCCAATAAATGGAAAGTGGTAGAGAACATTGCGCTCGAAATTTTCGGAATCGTCCGGGTCGTCGTAGTAGGTGTAATCGCCAATAATGATATTGGGATTGGTGACGGTGTTTTTAATAAAACAGACTTGTGGAAAGCCCGTCATTGGATGTTTGTCGAAGGGATTCGGACCGTTCAAGCGAACCTCCCGATTGAAAGACAATTGATACTAAAATTCGATTCTCCGATTTTATTAAACGCCTGAGAACCTGTTTTAAGAATTAATGCGGAACCGATTTAGAGAAGACATTTAGCACGACGACACCCGAAATTATCAACAGCATGCCCAGAATGGCCGGCAAATCAAGCTTTTGTCCGAAGAACAACCACGCCACTAATGAAATTAAAACAATTCCAGCGCCGGACCATACCGCGTAAACGATACTGACCGGCAACGTGCGCAATGCCAACGACATAAAGAAAAAAGCAGTGCCATATCCAACAACGACTAACACCGACGGCCATAATTTGCTAAAACCATCGCTGGTTTTAAGCGCGGAAGTCGCAATAACTTCTGCAGCGATTGCGATGGAGAGAAATAGCCAGCTTTTCATTCTGTATTCCCGCCTTCGAATTAGAGATTATTTAATGCTTGTTTATAGCGCCGCCACGTATCGCTTTGGGATGGATCGACCAAGCCGAAGCGCAGTAAATTAAACCCGGCATTTATTTCGATTCTGCGTACGCGAATTCCGCGCTGTGCCAATTTATTCTCTATCTGCGCTGCCTGCACTACCGGCAACTCGATACTGTTAAATAATGCGTTGCGTAAAAACGGATTATTGGCGGCCCAATTTTTTTGTTGCAACAGTGCGACATTTTCAGCGCTGATAGTTTTTAAATCGATGCGCATTGTTTGCTGCCAACTATTATCACGTAATGCTTGCGTGGCAATCGCGATGGTTGGACCGGCAACATTCCACGGACCGATTGCAATCTGCAACGGCGCCAGAATTTCATCGCACGCAAATGCAAAGCCGCAGCGTACACCCGCCAAACCAAAAAACTTGCCCAACGAACGCAGCACAATTAATCCAGCACGCTGTGTATGCGCGGCGACGCTGTATTCAGGCGTTGCATCGATAAATGCTTCATCGATAATCAACCAGCCGTCATTTTTTTCAAGCTGTTGCTGCCATGTTAATAATTGCTCCGCTGAAATCAGCGACCCAAGCGGATTGTGCGCGTTGATAACTACCAATACATCGATGGATCTTTCATCCAATAATTTATCGATGCTGCGCGAATCGCGCGGATCGTAATAAATAATTTCATGGCCCGCCCAGCGCCAACGAAACTCATGTTCACTGTAACCGATGCTCGGTACCGCGACGCGGCATTGTCTTTTAGTTAGCTGGGCTTTCACCAATGGCAACCATTGGATCAATGTTTGCGAGCCAGCTGCAGCAATGGGTAACGCCGGTGCGACGCAATAATTTTTTGCAGCGCTGCGCAACTCATCATCGCCAAACGGTAGATGTTGAAATAACGCAGGATCGATCGCGCCAACGGGATAGGCGCGCGGATTAATGCCCGTGGAAACATCGAGCCAATCCGACAGCGCAATACCGTAACGCTGACTAGCAGCTGCCAGATCGGCGCCGTGCGCGGGCGGTATCGGCAATAATTCGTTAGGCGTTATCATCAATTAGTTTTGCAAAAAAAATTAAAAATAAGGGAAAATTAAAACAACCAGCGATTCGAAGCTGCTGCCAGCAATAGAACTGCCACCCACAACATCAGTGCGCGATCGAGCAATATCAATGCGCGCTGTATATCGTCGGCTTGCGCCGGACGACCGAAACCTAATTGCGGACGCTCTTCACTTTCACCGTGATAAATCGCAGCGCCACCAAGGCGAATAGCCAACGCGCCAGCACCGGCGGCCATAACCGGCCCTGCATTCGGGCTCGACCATTGCGGCGCCTGCTTGTACCAACTGCGCAATGCCAGTTTAAGCTGGCCGCATAGCGCATAACTGATAGCAGTAAAACGCGCCGGAATATAATTCAACACATCGTCGAAGCGCGCTGCGGCCCAACCGAATTCTTCAAACCGCTCATTGCGATAACCCCACATGGCGTCGAGCGTATTAGCGGCGCGGTGCAAAACCACACCGGGAATTCCCGCCAGTGCAAACCAAAATACGCTGGCGAATATTGCATCGCTGCCGTTTTCCAACACGCTTTCGACAGCCGCTGTGCTAACCCCGTTTTCATCCAGCGCTAGGGTATCGCGCGTCACGATTAAACCGACCGCGCGTCGCGCACCCGGCATATTGAATTGCTGCAACTTGGAATATACCGCGCGCGCGTGGGCGATCAAACTTTTCCGGCCCAGCGCGAGATAAACAATTAACGCTTCGCCAAGCACTGAAATTATTGGAGAAAATTCCAATAAAAAATAATGCAATACGATGGCGACAATAACGGGGGGCGCCACCATTACCACCCAAGCGAATACGCCGCGCCAATAACGCTCCTCGCCCCAATGATCGCCGCGATTTAAATAACGCTCGACGCGATTGGCGATATTGCCGAAGCCGACCAGCGGATGAAATCGGCGTGGCTCACCCAGCAACTGATCGAGCACCAATGCGACGACTAAAATAATCAGCGAAATAAACATCGCTCAATCTTCACCTAACAACCAGCGCGCAACGCGCGTTGGATTCGACGGAAAATACCAATGCACGTAGGACGCAACAATCGAATCGATTTGATAAACTGCTTCGCCATCGCGACCGTTAGCGGTGGTCGCGCGCGCGATTGGCGCTATTTCCGTATTAAAACTCGAATAGTGAAACGTGTGTCCGCGAATCGATTCGCCATCGGCGATTAATTGTTGCGGGCCGATCGATGCGAGTCGTTTTCCCATCGTCACTTCACCCGGCAACAAACCGAGCATGGCGAATTTTTTTCCGTCAAGATCGATCAACGCATCGGCGAGATACAACATACCACCGCATTCGGCGAGCAACGGTTTGCCGGCATTAACGTGTGCGCGAATCTGATCGGCGATGGCGCTATTGGCAGATAATTTTTGCGCGTGTAATTCAGGATAACCGCCGGGTAAATAAATCGCGTCGACGTCGGGTAATTCGCTGTCGTCGAGCGGAGAAAAAATGTGCAGATGCGCGCCCATGCGCTGCAGCCATTCGAGATTGGCTAAATACAAAAAACAAAATGCCTGATCGCACGCCACCGCAATTGAAATGCCATCGAGCAACTGCGCCACTGTCGATGTTTGCTGCGGTGCGAAAAATTCAATCACCGGCGGTAAATTTGTTAGCGCCGTTGCGGTGAGTAAATCGGCAAGCGCATCAATACGCGAATCCAAATCATCGATATCGTCGGCGATATGCAGACCGAGATGGCGCTCCGGTAAATTCACTGCATCGCTGCGTTTAACAACCGTCACCGGTAACGATGCGGGTAATCCACTGCACACTAATTCTTCATGGCGCGGCGATGCAATGCGATTGGCAACAACGCCAGCGATCTGCAAACCATCGCGGTAGGTGGACAGGCCGTGCAATATTGCAGCGAATGTTTGCGCGGTTGACGCTGCATTAATCACCGGCAGAATCGGCAAACCGAATTGCAATGCGACATCGGCACTGCTCGGCTCGCCGTCGTACAAACCCATCACACCTTCGACCAAAATTAAATCGCTGCTTTGTGCGGCCTCGAATAATAATTCGCGGCAGTGTTCGATCCCCATCATCCAGATATCGAGGTTGTACACGGGCTGTCCCGATGCCTGCAGCAAAATGGTGGGATCGATAAAATCGGGGCCGACTTTAAAACAGCGCACGCGCAAACCGTTGCGATTATGCAAGCGCGCGAGCGCGGCGGTGATCGACGTTTTACCGTGGCCGGAACCGGGCGCGCAAAGCAGAAGGGCGGGACATTGATAAGTCGCGTTGATAACAAAATTCTCGGAAAAAATAGCGGATAAATAACGTCAGGCACTGTATCTTTCGTGTTTATAGCGGTCAAGGAATCTCGCGGCATCCATACGGTTGCACGTCGCGGAACGGGTTTTCGAAATGGCAAAAACATTGATGATTCAAGGCACCACGTCCGATGCCGGCAAAAGCACATTGGTCACGGGCCTGTGTCGCGTGCTGGCGCGGCGCGGTATTAAAGTCGCGCCATTCAAGCCGCAAAATATGGCACTGAATAGCGCAGTCACCGTCGATGGCGGCGAAATCGGTCGCGCACAGGCGGTGCAGGCGCAGGCGTGTTTTCTTGACGCACACACCGATATGAATCCGGTGTTATTAAAACCGAACAGCGACATCGGCGCGCAAGTCATTATTCATGGCAAAGCCATTGGCGCGATGAAAGCGCGTGCGTATCACGAATATAAAAGTACCGCGATGGCAGCGGTGCTCGAATCGCATCGACGCTTATCGGCGCTATACGATGTGATTATTGTCGAAGGTGCCGGCAGCCCTGCCGAAATTAATTTGCGCGATCGCGATATCGCCAATATGGGTTTTGCCGAAGCGGTGGATTGTCCGGTGGTGCTGATTGCCGATATCGATCGCGGCGGTGTGTTCGCCCATTTAGTGGGCACGCTGCAATTGTTATCGCCGAGCGAACAGCAGCGCGTGCAAGGTTTTGTGATAAATCGTTTTCGTGGCGATATCGGTTTGTTGCAACCCGGCCTCGATTGGCTCGAAGAATACACCGATAAAAAAGTGCTGGGCGTGTTGCCGTATTTAACCGATTGGCATTTGGAAGCAGAAGATGCGATCGCACAACAGCAAATTGTGCAGCGCGACAAAAATATTCTGCGGGTAGCGGTGCCGGTTTATCCGCGCATCAGTAACCACACCGATTTCGATGCGCTGCGCTTGCATCCGCAGGTCGATCTGCAAATGATAAAACCGGGCCAGCCAATACCGGAGTGCGATTTAATTATTTTGCCGGGCTCGAAAAATGTGCGCGGCGATTTATCCGCACTGCGCAGCCACGGCTGGGACACTGCCATCGCCAAGCATTTACGCTACTGCGGCAAAGTGCTGGGTATTTGCGGCGGCTTTCAAATGCTCGGCCAACATATCGCTGATCCGCACGCGGTAGAAGGCGCGGCCGGAACCGATACCGCGCTGGGCTATTTAAATTGCACAACTGTGTTGGAGCCAGAAAAACAATTAGAACGTGTGAGCGGAAAACTAGCATTGGAAGGCGCAGTAACTACCGGTTATGAAATCCACGCCGGTGTTACGAGCGGCATCGCGTTGCAAAATCCGTTAGTGAACTTAGACGGGCGCAACGACGGCGCTATCTCCGCTGACGGCAACATTGCCGGCACCTATTTACACGGTATTTTCGATGAGACCGCAGCGCGCGATGCGTTGTTGCGCTGGGCCGGTTTACAGGTTACGGAAGAATTCGATTATCACGCGCGCCGCGAAGCCGATATAAATCGGCTAGCCGATTCGGTTGAGGAAAATATTAATTTCGCGCTGATCGAACAATTAATTTTTTGAATCGCATTAAAACGAATACGGCGAAATCTATTCGCCGCGATGAAATACAAATTGTATCCATGGCTTCTCGTCGCCGCGCCGATAAATGCGAATCCGCGATAACCCCGCATACGGTACCGCAATCGTCGAAAAAGCAGTAAGTGGCATTTGCAACCAATCGCATAGCAACGCGCGAATAACCGCGCCGTGCGAAATCAATAAAATGTGTTTGCCGCCGTGTTCCACCAGCACTTCTTTTATCGCCGCCAAAACCCGATCGCGAAACACATGCATGGTTTCGCCATTCGGCGGCGAAAAGCGCTCCGGGTCATTCCAAAAACGCCACAGCGATGCACCATGCTCACGCTCGACGTCGGTAATTTTCTGACCTTCCCAATCACCGAAATGAATTTCCGCGAAATTCGCGTTTACGCTTAACGGCAATTCGTGTTGCGTCGAAAACTGTTCGGCGAATAAACGACAGCGTTGCAGCGATGAACTGACCACGCAATCCCAACCGCTGTGCGGCTGCAGCGATTGCCGCATTTGTTCCCAACCGGCTTCAATCAACGGCACGTCGGTGCTACCGCGAAATATTTCACCGCCTTCGCATTCGCCATGACGCAACAAATCGATGGTGGTCATTTGCACATCGGCAGGTAACACGCGTTGTTTATTCACGACTGACTCCCGCACTTTCAAAACTCGCCATTTGGTTGTGCAGCGCGCACGCCATGCGCAACAGTGGCACCGCCACCGCCGCACCGCTGCCCTCGCCCAAGCGCATATCGAGATTCAATAATGGCCGCACGTCGAGATGCTCGATCAGCAACCGGTGGCCACGCTCTGCCGAAGCGTGTGAAAACAATAACCACGCCCTAACGGATTCATTCAGCTGCGCTGCCACCAATGCTGCCGCCGTGCAAATAAAACCATCGACCAGCACTGGAATACCGCGCTGCGCGCAGCGAATATACGCACCTGCCAATGCGGCAATTTCAAAACCGCCGAGATATTGCAGCACTTGCAGCGGCGCATTTAAATGCGCGCGATGCAATTGCAGTGCATCGCCGATGACCGTCGCTTTAAGCGCAACGCCCGCGTCGTCGACACCAGTGCCACGGCCAACTAAATCCTGCGGCGGCAAATTCAATAACGCACATGCCAGTGCGCTAGCGCTGGTGGTATTCGCGATGCCCATTTCACCGCCGATAAAAATATCGGTAGGTGTAAGCGCATTGACTGCATCGCGACCTACCGCTAATGCGCGCGCGCATTCGTCGGGCGACATGGCCGGTGCGACGCGCAAATTAGCCGTGCCAGCACCGATGCGTTTATCGACAACTGCCGCGAGATTCTCCAGCACGCCGACCGTGCCGACATTGATCACTTGAAAATCGGCACTAAGCTCGCGCGCTAGCACCGTAATCGCGGCGCCGCCTGCAGAAAAATTGCGCACCATTTCGGCGGTAACCGCTTGTGGAAATAGCGACACGCCTTCACTCGCCACGCCATGATCGGCGGCAAAAATACGCACGCTGATTTTTTCGGCAGTCGGTTGATCGCGCTGCTGCAATGCCGCGAGTTGCACGGCGCAATGCTCCAGAACGCCGAGCGAGCCGGCCGGCTTGGTCAATTGATTCTGCCGAGCCAACGCGTTTTGTCGATGCACTTCGCTCACTACGCGAGCGTCTTCCTCAAACCACTGCGTCACTGTTTTGATTCCTATAAATTGGGTTCAAATTAATTTCTTTGCGAAAGCTTTCGTTATGAGATTTTTGTTGCAAAACTTTCATTGCAAAACCTTCGCTGCCAAAAAAAGTGCGCTGAAAAATTTCATGCAGCGCTTTCATTGAACGGCGCCTTTCAATAATTGCGGCAGCCCAGCGGTCACGAAAAATACGCGATCAGCTATTTGCGCGATGGCTTGATGCAGGCGCCCGCTGTCATCGACAAAGCGACGGCTCAATGCGTCCATCGGCACCACGCCCTGCCCGACCTCGTTGCTGACAAAAATGATGCGACCGCGCGCGCGCGATAACACGTCGAATAATTGCGCGCGCTCGTCGGCAAACGTAGCGGCATTTTCAGCCAGCAATAAATTGGTCAGCCACAGCGTCAGACAATCGACAAGCAGACAACGCGAATCGTGCATCGCGTCGGCAATTATTTGTGCCAATGCGAGCGGCTCTTCAATGGTTTGCGCGAAACCGCTGCGCTGCTCGCGATGCAATTGAATACGCGCGGCCATCTCGCCATCGCCGGCCTGCGCAGTGGCGATATAAATGCATTCGCTGCCGCTATCCAGCGCGCGCTGCTCGGCAAACCGGCTTTTACCGGAACGAGCACCGCCAAGAATTAATTCAATCACTGTTAATGCCTGTTAAGCGTGATGCCCGATGGGGAGATATTTTCGCGCCGAGCCACGGGCGAAGTTGGTATATTAACTCGGAGCAGACATTCTGGCGCGAGGAAGAATCATGGGAAACCGCTTATCGAAAATTTACACCCGCACCGGCGATGACGGCACCACCGGGCTCGGCGATGGCGGACGCATCGCCAAGGATCACCCGCGGATGGAAGCCATCGGCAGTGTCGATGAATTAAATAGTTTGATCGGCATGCTGATTGCGGAATTGCCTGTCGAAGATGCGCTGCGCGAACCGCTGTCGGCGATACAGCACAATCTGTTTAATCTCGGCGGCGAATTATCGATTCCCAGCTACGTGATGATTAAACCCGAACACGTTACCGCGCTGGAAGTATTGCTCGATGAATTAAACGAACCGCTGCCGCCGCTGAAGAATTTTATTTTGCCGGGCGGTTCGCGCAGTGCGGCCGTGTGTCATCTCGCGCGTGCGGTGTGTCGCCGCGCCGAGCGCGATTTAGTGACACTCGCCAGCGACAATGAAATCAACATAGCCGGCCGGCATTATGTTAATCGACTTTCGGATTTTTTATTTGTGCTGGCGCGCTCGCTGGCGCGCAGGGATGGCGGACAGGAAGTATTGTGGCGGCAGGCACAACCAAGCAACTGATCTTCAAACGCATTTCGCCGCTTTACATTGTTTGTGAAAAAGCCAACTCACCAAACGACTCAGCAAAATTTAGAGAGAGCCGGAGGAGCTTGCATGAGCACTATCGTGCGCGAAGCCTTTAACAATCAAGCCAAATGGTGCGACAAATTAGGATCGCCATTTACTGCACGTGTATGTCGTTTAATTGCAGAAAATTTACGCACCGATATTCCAGTCGCCGCCACCATTTTAAATTGGCCCGGCGATCCTTCCGCCAAAGCGGATTCCTTGCCATTGCGCGTAGCCGGTGCGTTGCACTATGTGGCGCGCAATAAAAAATCGTCATCTCTCGGCAACGTTTATCCACCGCATGCTGCGAATGACGACTCATTGTGGCTGTCTATTCGCACGGCACTTATCGAATGCGATGAAATTATTCGCGAGTACTTGGCCGGGCCACCGCAAACCAATGAGGTAATGCGATCGGCCGCGTTGCTGCCCGGTCTGCTAAAAATTGCCGCAATTACTGGATTGCCGCTAGCACTTTATGAAATCGGCGCGAGCGCCGGACTTAATCTAATTCTCGACCGTTATCGCTACCAGTTTGGCGCCGCGAAATGGGGCGACTCAAAGTCGCCGGTACTGATAAAACCACAATGGCAAGGCGCAGCGCCTCTCGTCGAAACTGTTTTAAATATCGAGTCGCGTGAAGGCGTGGATATAAACCCGATCGACTTGAAAAATGAAGCTGCGCGCTTACGCTTACTGTCGTACGTATGGGCGGATCAAACCGACAGGCTGCAGCGTCTTGATGCGGCGATTTCATTATGGCTGCGCGATCCACCGACCATTGAATGCGCCGATGCCGCGCAATGGTTGGAGCGCGCGCAATTTATGCAGCCACGTATTGGCAGCACGCGCGTGCTGTTTCATTCGATCACGTGGAGTTATTTTCCAGAAACGACGAAGCAGCATATTGAAAAACTGCTGCAAGCATCCGGCGCGCAAGCGAGTGCAGAGGCACCGCTGGCTTGGTTGCGGTTTGAATTGGCTGCGCGGGCAACAGAATTGAAATTGACATTATGGCCGCACGGAGAGGAAATTTTATTGGCCAGCGGCCATCCGCATGGATCGACTATTCAGTGGCTGGTGTAACCAGCCGCACTTTTTCGATAGCCAATATTTACTCGCGAATATCGCACTGGTAATACGCCATTCGCTTATTTTTTTTCCGGCGTGAAATGCTGAAGCGTAGAACCCAAACCAATACGTACCACTTGCACTTCGGGATCGCGTCCAGCGCCGGCATCGTGCAAGCGTTTTAAATATTTATCCCAATAGGGCGACTGTTGTGTGCATAGCTCGTAAAGATATTCCCACGAATATAACCCGGTATCGTGGCCATCGCTGAACGTCAATTGCACCGCGTAATTACCCACTGGCTGAATATTGGTAATCGCAACGTTGATTTTTCCGACCTGTAAAGTTTCCTGCCCTTCACCGTGGCCGCGCACTTCCGCCGATGGCGAATACACGCGCAGATATTCGCAAGTGAGCGTGTATTTCTCATCGTTGCTATAACTCAAATCGAGAGTGCGCGATTGTCGATGCAATTCGATCGAGGTCAAGGGCGGCGCTTTTTTATTCATTGTTTTAAATTCCGCTGCGAACAAATTTAAATTCACGAAAACAAGGGCGCAATGAATTGCGCCCTTGTATGCCATCGTCGCGATTCATCGTTATAAAATGAAACGACTTAAATCTTCGTCGCGCGCGAGTTCACCGAGTTGTTTATCGACATAGGTTGCGTCGATTATTAATTCTTTCTCGTTGCTGTCCGAGGCGCCGAACGATACATCGTCGAGCAACCGTTCGAGCACGGTATGCAAACGGCGTGCACCGATATTTTCAGTGCGCTCGTTTACTTCCCACGCGATTTCGGCGATGCGGCGAATACCGTCGGCGCTGAACGTTACGCTCAATCCTTCGGTAGCCAACAACGCTTGATATTGCTCGGTCAACGACGCGTCTGGCTCGGTGAGAATACGCACAAAATCGTCGGTTTTTAATGCATCGAGCTCAACGCGAATCGGCAGACGACCCTGCAATTCGGGAATCAAATCGGACGGCTTCGATAAATGAAACGCACCGGATGCAATAAATAAAATGTAATCGGTTTTGATCGTGCCGTGTTTGGTGGTAACGGTGCTGCCTTCGATCAACGGCAGTAAATCGCGTTGCACACCTTCGCGCGACACACCGGCGCCACTCATATCGCCGCGCTGGCAAACCTTGTCGATTTCATCGATAAAAACAATGCCGTTTTGCTCGACCGCAGTAATCGCGCGCGCTTTCAACTCTTCTTCATTGACGAGTTTCGCGGCTTCTTCGTCCTGCATTTTTTTCAACGCGGTTTTCACATTCAATTTGCGCTTTTTCTTTTTGTCCGCGCCGAGATTGGAAAACATGCCCTGCAGCTGGCTGGTCATTTCTTCCATGCCGGGTGGCGCCATGATGTCGACACCGATTGGCGCAACACTCACTTCGATTTCAATTTCTTTGTCGTCGAGTTCGCCTTCGCGCAGGCGTTTGCGAAATAGCTGCCGCGTTGAATTTTCCGGCGCTGCTTCCTGCTCGCTGGCGAAACCGAACGACGTACGCGCCGCTGGCAGTAATGCATCGAGCACACGATCTTCGGCGGCGTCGAGCGCACGTTCACGCACACGATCCAGTTCGCGCTCGCGATGCATTTTGATCGCAGCTTCAACCAAATCGCGAATGATCGATTCGACATCGCGACCGACGTAACCGACTTCGGTAAATTTTGTCGCTTCCACTTTGATAAATGGCGCGTCGGCGATTTTCGCCAAACGGCGCGCGATTTCGGTTTTGCCGACGCCGGTCGGTCCGATCATCAAAATATTTTTCGGCGTGATTTCGGCGCGCAGACCTTCGCCTAATTGCATGCGGCGCCAGCGATTGCGCAGCGCATTTGCCACCGCGCGCTTGGCGTTGTGTTGGCCGACAATGTGTTTGTCGAGTTCGCTGACTATTTCTCGAGGCGTCATGGTTTCGCGGAAAGTGTTCGTCATTGCGAGCAATCCAATTCTTCGATGGTGCGATTGTGGTTCGTGTAAATACAAATATCGGCGGCGATGCCCAGACTTTTTTCGACGATGTCGCGCGCGCCGAGTTCAGTGGTGTCGAGCATCGCGCGCGCCGCCGATTGCGCGAACGGACCGCCAGAGCCGATCGCGATTAAATTATCTTCCGGTTCGATGACATCGCCATTGCCCGTAATGATCAGCGATGTCGATTTATCAGCGACCGCTAACAGCGCTTCTAAACGGCGCAGCGAGCGCTCGGTGCGCCACGCCTTGGCGAGTTCGACGGCGGCACGCACCAAATGGCCCTGGTGTTTATCGAGCTGGCCTTCGAATAACTCGAACAGCGTAAATGCGTCGGCGGTGCCGCCGGCAAAACCCGCAATGACGTTGCCGTGATGCAAGCGCCGCACTTTGCGCGCGTTGCCTTTCATGATGGTGTTGCCCATCGAAACCTGACCATCGCCGCCGATGACGACTTTGCCTTTGCGACGCACGGAGAGAATGGTGGTACCGCGATATTGTTCCAAAATGAAATCCTCGCTGATGATTCCGGCGCGTGGCGCGGAATGTCAGGAATTCGATTAGCGGGAATGCACCATTGCTTTGCGCAGCGGCGCCGCGAGCAATGGGCAGGATGAAATGGGGGCGGCCGGCGCTATTTCAATATCGCTAGCGCGGCACTTTCACTATCAATGGCACCGCCGATTCAATATCAATAACACCGGCACTTTTAGCGCTGCGGATTAATCAGTTGCGCCACGGCCTGTCGTGATCGCGGCGATCTAGGGTTTTTGTTTCAGCAGCAGCGATTCGATACCAGCGGCGCCGAGCTGATCGCGCGCCTTGCTGAGTTGATCGCGCGAGGTAAACGGCCCGGCCTGCACCCGATACCAGGTATCGCCGTTGGCGCGCACCGATTCGACTTTGGCCTCCAAACTCAACGCGGCGATTTGCGCGCGGCGACGCTCGGCTTCCTGCGCGGAGCGGAACGAGCCGGCTTGTAATAGCAATTGCTCCGGAGCGACGGTATCGGCCGCACCCGCTTGTCCTGTTTGCGGCTTTTGTTTATCGACGGCTTTGACCGCATCGCGCTCGTTCGGCACGATTACTTCACGCTCCGGCAGCAGCGTATAAAAATCGAATTTGGTGACGGTTTTGGCGTCGTCCGGCGCTGACTTATCGGCGCCTTTGTCTTTGCTGTCTTTATTGTCCTTGCCATCAACCTTGGCGTTATCGACCTTCACTACATCGACTGGTGGCAGCACTTTTTTGTCCGGCGTTTTTTGCATGCTTACCGGATCGGTCGTTGCTGCTGGAGGCGTATGCGTCAATCGAATCAGAAAGCTGACGAACACCCCCACCGCGACGCCACCGACCAGCCAGATCCACCACGGCACGTTGACCGACTCGCCACCTGAACGCGACGACGAGGCACCGCTGCGTTTTGGCTTTTTCTTCTCGACCGGTTTGTTTTGGCGGCGCGGATTGTATTGCGGGCTGGGCATTTACATTTCCTCAGGCGCGGACACGCCGAGCAAGTCGAGGCCATTGCGCAATACCTGCCGCGTCGCTACCGCCAGTGCCAAACGCGCATCGCGCACGTCGGCGTCTTCCACCAGAAATTGCTCAGCGTGATACCAGCCGTGCAAGTTGCCGGCGAGATCGCGCAGATACTGCGCCACCAGATGCGGTTCCAGATTTTTTGCCGCGATTGCCACCAGCTCGGGGTAGCGCGCGAGTTGATTCGACAACGCCTGCTCGTGTTCGCTGTCGAGTTTTTCCAGCTTGGCCAGACCGTTGGCGGTATTCCAGGTCAGACTTTTTTCCTGTGCTTGGCGCAGTACGCTGCACACGCGGGCATGGGCGTATTGAATGTAATAGACCGGGTTGTCGTTGGTCTGCGCGCGGGCGAGATCGATATCGAAGGTCAGCTGCGAATCGGAGCGGCGCGCCGCCAGAAAATAACGCGTGGCATCGCGACCGACTTCATCGATCAAATCGCGCAGCGTTACATAGCTGCCGGCGCGTTTGGAGATTTTCACTTCCTCGCCACCGCGCATCACGGTGACCATCTGGTGCAGCACGTAATCCGGCCAGCCCTGCGGAATGCCGATATCGAGCGCCTGCAAACCGGCGCGCACGCGCGTGATTGTGCTGTGGTGATCCGCGCCCTGCTCGTTGATGACGCGCTGAAAACCGCGATGCCATTTGGCGACGTGATAGGCCACGTCGGGCAGAAAATAGGTGAAGGTGCCGTCCTGTTTGCGCATGACGCGGTCTTTGTCGTCGCCGAACGCGGTGGTTTTCAGCCACAGCGCGCCGCCGTCTTCATAGGTGAAACCGCTAGCAATCAGACGCTCGACGATTTCCGCCACTTTGCCTTCGGCGTACAGCGACGATTCGAGAAAATACACATCGAAGCCAACACCGAATGCGCGTAAATCCAAATCCTGCTCGCGGCGCAAATATGCGACCGCAAAATGGCGGATCGCGTCCAGGTCTTCAACATCGGCGGTGCCGGTAAAGCGCTTGTCGTCGGCCTCGACGGTTTCGCCGGCCATGTAGGAATCGGCCACGTCGCGAATGTACGAGCCGCGATAACCATCGGCCGGCCAGTCGAGATCGTCCGGACCGATACCGCGACAGCGCGCCTGCACCGACAGTGCCAAATTGCTGATCTGTACGCCAGCATCGTTGTAGTAAAACTCGCGCGTCACATCCCAGCCGGTGGCTTCGAGCAATCGACACAGGCAATCGCCCACCGCCGCGCCGCGCCCGTGGCCGACATGCAGCGGTCCGGTTGGGTTGGCGGATACAAACTCGACCTGCACTTTGCGGCGAGCGCCATCGGCACTGCGACCGAACTCGCTGCCGGCGGCGAGAATCTCGGCGACAACGGCTGTTTGCGCAGCACCGGACAAAAAGAAATTGATAAAACCGGGGCCGGCGATTTCCACCTTGGTGACGCGCGGCGAGGCCGGCAGCGCCTTAACGATCAACTCAGCGAGCTGACGCGGCGGCTTGCGCGCAGGTTTGGCCAGCGCCAAGGCGATATTGCTGGCGAAGTCGCCGTGCGCTTTGTCTTTGGTGTGATCAATGGTGATCGCGGCGACAACATCAGCCGGCAGATCGCCGCTGGCTTGCAGTTGTGCCAAAGCTTGGCCGATCAATTCGGCAACGTGATTTTTCATCAGATACTTTTCATTGAGGAAATGACGGATCGCCGGCAACGACGATGCAGAGAGGTGCCCTGCGCGAGGGCGCCATTATCCCCATTTATCCGTGATGCGGCTAGGGAAGCAAAAGGAATGTAGCGATTAGCGTGCGGTGGGTAAGTTTTGACGAGCAGTATCGCGTTTCGATGAGGCGATAGCGTTGAAACTATCGCCTCTCAGCAGCGCAATTAAAGCGATTTGGATTCCGACGACACTACGCGCGACGCGACTCGCTGTTCGCGCAGACGCGGCGCTTGCTGGAAGGCGAGATCGAACATTTCGCGCGCATTCGGCCAGCGGTTGCGGGCGTTCAGCATCACGATCATCACGCGCACATTATTGCGTTTGGAGATCGCCACCAGGCACGGTCCGGCTTTGAAGGTGAAGCCGGTTTTCACGCCCATCGCGCCGTCGTATTTGCCGATCAGCGCGTTGGTGGTTTGGAATATGAATTTGCGTTTGCCATCGACAGTGCGGATAACCATTTTCTGTTTGGTCACCAGCCGGCTAAACGTCTTGTTCTGCAATGCTAGATCGGCCAGTTTGGCTAGATCGTGCGCGCTGCTGTAATGACCTTCCGCGTCGAAGCCACAAGCGTTGGCGAAATGGGTGTCGTGCAGGCCGAGCTGCTTGGCGCGCTCGTTCATGCGCTCGACGAATTTCTCTTCATTGCCGGAATGCCAATCGGCCAGCGCGTGACAGGCATCGTTGGCGGAGTGAATCAACGTCGCCGCCAACAAATCGGCCACACGCATGCGATCGCCTTTGTGCAAACCGATTTTGGTCGGATGCGCGGCGGCGGCTTCGGGGCTGATGGTGACGACGGCATCGGGCTGGTATTTTTCGAGCACCAGCAACGCGGTCATGATTTTGGTGAGGCTGGCTTGCGGCAGACGCTCATCGGCATCCTGTTCCCACAACACTTGATTCTGTAATTTGACCAAACCAGCCGATACGGCGGGGTGATACGTGGGTGCGGTTCCAGCGTGCGCACTGGAAATAAACGCTAGCGTGCACAGCACCAGCGTAAGAAAGCGTGTCTTCGATGTGTTCATTCCACCCAACCCATTATCAAGCTAGCCGCCAACTACGAGCGCGCAATTGCCACTCTCATAACTGGTGTTATCTGCGCGTCCGACCGTTAAAACAGCACGACTTAGCATCAGCGGGAGCAGGCAGGTTTTGTTTTTATTGAACCTATTTCCGAACCTATCGCTTTCTGAAGCACCGAGCCCTTAACATTTCAGATGTTTTTTCGATGAGACGCAAGTTTTAAAATAAAAAATTTGCGGAAAATCTGGCTTTTGCAATGCGATCTTCATCAAGACTGTGTACGACGCGCGCAAAAACCCAGGAAAGCTGGCTTATTTCGCCGGTGCGGCAATGGGTTCGAGCAACAATAAATTAATCCGCGCGCGATCCATGTCCGGGTCTAAATGCAATGCATGCTGATACGCCACGCGCGCTTCCGCACTAAATCCCGCCAATTGATACGCATAGCCAAGATTATTCCAGACCCGCGCTTTGGTCGGCGATTGATCCGCCGTGGACTGCCACAATTGAATTTCATCGAGATAATCGCGGTTGCGCGTCATCGTCGCGATACCGAGCGAAACCATCAACAACGTCGCAAACGGAATTATTAATTTTTGCGTCACCACCGTCACCAAACCGCTCGCCAGCATCCACGCCGGCCCCAGCAGCGCTAAATATAATTGCCGATCGTTGGCGATGTCGTTGCGCGGCAACAGCGAATTGGTCGGCAACAATTGCAGTAAAAACCACAGCAGACCAAACCCGAACACGAGCTGACGCCACTGCAATGCAAGTAACAACACGATGAACAAAACCAGTAACTGCGCGAACCAGAATGTCGAAAACAGCGGATGCGCGGGCAATTCGGGATCGATATTGGTCTGCAGCAACAGCAGCGGTCGGGTAATTAAATAAAACCAGCCATCGACCTGCAGCGCCAAATTATCCAACAGCGGACGAATCGAGATGCTGTGCTGAAACAAGCGCTGATACGCCGGCGTGAAGAAAAACAGTACGACCACCGCGAGACCGACAAGCGCATGCGGTACAACTCGCAGCACATTTTCGCGCGCCGGCATCACGCGCAAATAATTTATCAACAGCAGTGCCAGCGGCAGCGTCCAGGCAATTTCCTTCGTCAATAACGCAGCGGCAAACAGCAGCGGCGATACAACCAAGCGCAGCGCGCGATAGCCGCTGCAACCGGCGACCAAACTGCCCAGATAAAACGTACCCATCAATGTTATCGAGCGACCGCTGATGTAAGTCACGGCTTCGGTTTGCGCGGGATGCAACGCAAAAATGGCGGCCGCGATAATTGCGATCAACACGCCATCGGGTTGAGCCGCAAACAACTGGCGGCCGAGCGCCAACACCAACAATACGTTGACGGCATGACAGCACACATTGAATAGGTGAAATCCCCACGGACGCGCGTCGAGCAACCAATTGCCGAGATAGGAAAGTTTTAACAGCGGCCGCATCGACGGCAATTCGGCGCGCCACGCCGACCAGGAATGTACTTTGGCGTTATTGACGATGACATTAAAATCGTCGAACTGAAAACTGCCGGGCAGCGCGCTGTAATAAACAATGGCGGTCAACAGCAATAAAGCCACGCCGCTGATTAAAACCGTTAGATCGTGCGCCGGCTGTTTCATGCTGCCACCTGTGCTTGCATCATCGCCACAGCCTGCGCTCGCGCAGCGGCCAAGTCGAGTAAGACAAGCCCCTACGCATATTCAACGACAACCATCACAGCTCGTCATTGCGGACTCAGAATGGCAATAATTTTTTGAGTTTATTGACGCCTTCGCTGACGCCGTTTTTTAGCGCTTCTTCTTTGCTCGGCGCTGCAGGTTGATCTTGTTGAACTTGCAATTGGCTGCGCCCGTAACTGCGACACAGCGGCGCGTAAGGTCCGGTCATCGCCGAGGTGTAGTCGCGACCGGCGCAGTATTCGGTGGCGAGCGCTTTCGCATCTGCCGGGCAATAATCGACGATGAAATTCCAGTCCTGTGCGGCCTTACCTTTTTTACAGCTGTCGTCGAGCACGGTTTGCGGTTCGATGCCGCATGTCGTCAGCAACGTTTTCCAATCGCTTTGCTTTTTCACCAGATTGCGAAAACCATCGGGATCGCGCATCTCAGCGGACACTTTGGTCACGCGCGCGCAAAATTCTTTTTTAAACGGTTTGCACGCCTCGAACTGTTTGGCGTCGGAAAATACAAGCGGCTGCAATTCGTCGATGCCTTTGCGACACATCTCGGCGTTATACGCCTGCTGCTGTGCGACGATTTTTTTGCCGACATCCTCGTACGTGCAGCTGCCGATTTTTTTACCGGAAAAATTCTGCGTCATATCGATCGGCCGGCCTTCGGCATTGCCGACGATATGCATACTGCCGCGATAGGTGTCCGCCGATTTTTCGATTTCGCCGCTGCCGGACATTGCATTTTTGCCGGTGCAAGTCATTTTGAACGTGGTTTTGTTGCCGCTTGTTTGCAGGCTATCCATCTTGCAGTCGCTGTTTTTATCCTTCGGCACCAAGGCATCGTCGGATTTGCGATCCTTCGGCAAACACGTTTGATTCGTCATCGCCGGCATCGCCATCGGCATTCCCGCCATTTCGGTTTTGGTGGTGACTTCCCACATTTCATCGGTGCCGGCGTTGGCAGTGTGCGGCATAGCAACGAAAGTAATAGCGAGAAAGCTGACGGTAAAAAGCGCGCGCAAGCGCTGACATTGGCGAAGCGACATAGTGGTCACGTCCTTTATTTTTCTTTAAAAGTTTTGGGGGCGTTGAACAACAAAGTAGGAAGCCGCAGCTTCGCATAGCGCAGTGGAACGATCAATTGATGTACTGCAAGGATTTGTCGCGGCCGTTTGAAATCCGCCAAAAATTCAGCGTGCGCGGCAATAAAAATACGCTTAGGAGAAATCGACCGGATCGACATCGATCGACCATTTCACGCGCCGCGCCAACGGCTCGCGTTCGGCATGCTCGACGATTTTGTGCAGTGCGCGATGCAGCGCCGCCCGCTGCATCGCCGTTAGCAATAACTGCGCGCGATACATGCCGGCGCGACGACTCAGCGGTGCCGGCAGCGGACCCAACGCCTGCACGCCCGCCTGTGTTGTCACTGCCTGACGAAACTCCGCCAACAGCTGCTCGGCCTCGGTGAGCGAGCGCGCGTCGGCTCGCACCAGCGCGAAAAACCCAAACGGCGGCGCGCCGCTAATGCGCCGCTCATCGAGCAGCCTGCATGCGAATGCGTGATAGCCATCGCGCACCAAACCTGTAATCAACGGATGATCAGGGTAATGCGTTTGAATCAGCACGCGGCCGCTTTTTTCCGCGCGACCGGCGCGACCGGCAACCTGCGTCAGCAACTGCCCCATCCGCTCCGGCGCGCGCAGATCGGCGCTGAATAAACCGCCGTCGATATCGACCATCACCACTAGCGTTACATCGGGAAAGTGATGTCCTTTGGCCAACATCTGCGTGCCGACCAGAATGCAGGGCTGACCTGCGCTGACCGTCGCCACTTTGTCGCGCAATGCATGCTTGCGCTGCGTGGTATCGCGATCGATGCGCACCACCGGAACCTGAGGAAATAGTGCCGTCAACACCATTTCCAAGCGCTCAGTGCCCGGCCCGCGAAACTGCAATTGCGTACTGCGACAATCCGGGCAGGTTTTAACGAGCGGCTTCACGTGCCCGCAGTGATGACAGCGCAACCGCTGTTCGCCGACGTGGACGGTCAGCCGCGTATCGCAATGCGGGCATTGCGCGATCCAACCGCAGTCATGACAAATCAACGTCGGCGCGAAGCCGCGTCGATTCAAAAACACAAGCGCTTGATCGCCGCGCTGCGACGTCGAGGCCAGCGCATCGACCACCGCTGGCGCCAAGCCTTCACGCATCGGCGCATGGCGAATATCGATAACGTCGAGCGTCGGCTGCGCAGCACCGGCCGCGCGTTCGCGCAATGGCGAGTGCCGATAACGACCGCTCAATGCGTTGTGCAGCGTTTCGAGACTGGGCGTAGCCGAGCCAAGCAGAATTGGAATGTTTTCATCGGCGGCGCGCTTGATTGCGATATCGCGCGCCGAATAGCGAAAACCATCCTGCTGCTTATACGACGCGTCATGCTCTTCATCGACGATGATCAGCCGCAGTCGCGCAAATGCAGTAAATACGGCGGAACGGGTGCCAAGCACGACACCGGCGCGACCGCTGCGCGCCAGTCGCCATGCTTTCAGGCGCTCGTTATCGCTGAGGCCGGAGTGCAGCACGGCGATGGGCGTTTGCAGCCGCTGCTGAAAGCGCGCCAGCGTTTGCGGCGTCAGGCCAATTTCCGGAATCAACACCAATGCCTGCTCGCCCCGCGCAATTACCTGCGCCAGCAAATGCAGATACACCTCGGTTTTACCGCTGCCGGTAACGCCTTCCAATAAATGGCAGCGAAACGTATCGAAATCGGCCGTCACGGCGGCCACAGCAGCGCCCTGCTCGGGCGATAACTGCAAGGGCGATTCGTGGTGCGCAGACTTTAACGGCGCCGCCATTTCGACATCGATTTCAAAGCGCTCCGCCAGACCTTTGACCGCCAGCGCACGCAGATGCGGCGCTTCCACACCCGCCGCTTTTAATTCGTCGGTGCTGATGCTTGCCTGTTTTTGCAGCAGCGCGAGCGCATGTGCCTGTTGTTTCGCACGCTTAAGCGCACCTTCCGGCAAGGCCATGCCGGCAATCGTCAGACGCCAATGGGTTTCGCGCGAGCTGGCGGATTCGCCTTGACGCAGCAAGGTCGGCAAGGCTTGCGCAACGCACTCGCCCAGCGGCGTGTGGTAATAGTCTGCCGCCCATCGCAGCAGAGAAAGTAAACCGAGCGAGAAAATCGGCTGACGGTCGAGTACTTCGGTGGCGGATTTTAATTGGCCCGCGCCGATGTCGGTGGCATCGGCGACTTCGATCAAAATGCCGATCAATTCGCGCTGACCGAACGGCACGCGCACGCGCAGACCGGGAACTAAATCCTCGGTGGCGCAAGCGGCGGGCGGCAGGTAATCGAAGAGACGGCGCAGCGGGCTGGGCACCGCCACGCGCAATATCACAGTCACAACAGGCATTCAGCGTCGGCAAAAGGTGGCGCAGTTTAGCAGAGGGTCCGGCGCCACATCCTTCGCGGCTATTTTGCGAGAAATACCTACAGCACTTGCCAGATGATCAAATTTTGATACTATGCCTGCCCTTTGCGCGCCGGCCCATCGCCGACTCGCTATAGCTCGGTGCGGTACTCGACGCAGGATCGGGTGGCGGCGCCACAGACTAGGACAACTGCCATGCAAGCTGAAATTCATCCGAACTACACGCTCATCACCGCCAGCTGCAGTTGCGGCTCGGTGTTCCAAACCCGCTCCACGCTGGGTAAAGACATCCACCTCGACGTCTGCTCGCAATGCCACCCGTTTTACACCGGCAAACAGAAAGTTGCCGATGCAGGCGGCCGTGTCGATCGCTTCCGCAAGCGTTTCGGTGCACGCACCACCAAGCCCGCGTAAGCGTCGGTTGGTCGCGAAAACGCCCGGTTCTGCCGGGCGTTTTGCTATGTGAAATTTGTCGTTGTGTCGGCGCAGCGGATTTATGGCAAGCGTCCCGGCAAGCGCTGCGATTGCCGAACGCTCAAAGCATCGAACAATGTGACGCAATATGTCGCGAGAACCTGCGCCAGCAATCGTCGTTAGCGGCTGACGCCGATCAGCGCGCTTGTTAGAAATAGGCCTTTTCTATATGATCCGAGGCCTTTTTCCCCTTCCAAGATGGTATGTCTATGTCGACCGATCTCAAGCAAGCGGCGCTCGATTATCACGAATTTCCGAAGCCCGGAAAGATCAGTGTCGAACTGAGCAAGCCCGCTGAGACCGCAGCGCAACTGGCGCTTGCCTACAGCCCCGGCGTCGCCGAACCGGTGCGCGAAATTGCGCGCGACCCCGCCAACGCATACCGTTACACCGGCAAAGGCAACTTGGTCGCCGTTATTTCCGACGGCAGCGCGATTCTCGGCCTGGGCGATCTCGGCCCATTGGCAAGCAAACCGGTTATGGAAGGCAAAGCGCTGCTGTTCAAACGCTTCGCCGGTATCGATTCGGTCGATATCGAAGTCAACGCGGAAAGCCCGCAGGCCTTTATCGACACCGTCACCCGCATCGCCGACACCTTTGGCGGCATCAATCTGGAAGACATCAAAGCGCCCGAGTGTTTTGAAATCGAGCGCGTATTGATCGAACAATGCGATATCCCGGTTTTCCACGATGACCAACACGGCACTGCCATCGTCACTGCGGCGGGCATGCTGAATGCACTGGAAATCCAGGGCAAAACGCTGCACGAAGCAAAAATTGTCTGTCTCGGCGCCGGCGCTGCCGCCGTTGCCTGTATGCGCCTGCTGGTCAGCCTCGGCGCGAAGAAAAGCAATCTGTACATGATCGACCGCCGCGGTGTGATCTACCCGGGTCGCGAAGGTTTGAACCAATACAAAGAAGAATTCCTCAATGACACTGGCGCGCGCACATTGACTGACGCCCTGCATGGCGCCGATGTGTTCGTCGGCTTGTCCGGTGCCGACCTGATGAGCGCCGAGATGCTGAAGGTAATGGCGCCGCGCCCGATTATTTTCGCATGCTCGAACCCCGACCCGGAGATTCGCCCGGAACTCGCCCACGCCACCCGCGACGACATCATCATCGCCACCGGCCGCAGCGATTATCCGAACCAGGTAAACAACGTGCTCGGTTTTCCGTTCATCTTCCGCGGCGCGCTCGATGTGCGCGCGCGTCGTATCAACGAAGCGATGAAAATCGCCGCCGTCGAATCGATTCGCACGTTGGCTAAAGAGCCCATTCCCATCGAAGTGCTGGGCGCTTACAACTTGGCCCATCTCGAATTCGGTCGCGAATACATCATTCCGAAACCGATGGATGTGCGCCTGCTCAGCCGCGTTTCTGCGGCGGTGGCACAAGCGGCGGTCGAATCCGGCGTGGCGCGTCTGCCATACCCGAAGCACTACCCGCTTTAATTCTCAATTTGTGCGCAATAAAAAAGGCGACCCTTGGGTCGCCTTTTTTATTGCCGCGCGAAGCGGTTTGGACTCAGTGAACTCCGCCGAGCGCACCCAATTGCCGTTCCAGCAGCTCAGGATCGCCGAGATTCAACTCCACCAAACGCCTTAAATTGCTGATGCTGTCGATATCAATGTGCTGGCATTCGAACCCAATCAAACCATTTTCCTGATGGCGCGCCAGCACCGACATTTGAATAGTGGCGCTCGAATCCAACCGAATCGCCGCATGAATCGGCTGCGCGGTATCGATCTGCCAATCCGCCGGTTCGCGCACTAGCAGCCCTTTCAGCGACACGTCCACCACCGCCGCCTGCCAGGATTTATCGCCCTGCTGCAGTTCGGCCCAGGCATCGAATACAACTCGGCTGAACTGGCGGCGCTCTTGCGGTTGATCGCTCATGGTTTCTACTCGTTATTGAATCTTGGGTCGTTATCGAATCTTAAGTTTTGACAGCGTAGACGAGAACGCGTCGCCTCACTTGAGACGACGGTATTTCATCCGCTGTGGCGTGGCTTGCTCGCCTTTACGTTTGATCAAATCGGCGTGGTATTCGGTGTAGTTGCCTTCGAAAAACAGCACCTGCGAATCGCCTTCGTAGGCGAGGATATGGGTCGCAATCCGATCGAGGAACCAGCGATCGTGCGAAATCACCATCGCGCAACCGGGAAATGCCAGCAGCGCTTCTTCCAGCGCGCGCAATGTTTCCACATCGAGATCGTTCGACGGTTCGTCGAGCAGCAACAGATTGCCGCCCTCTTTCAGCGTGCAGGCGAGCTGCAGACGACCGCGCTCGCCGCCGGACAAATCGCCGACGCGCTTCTGCTGGTCACCGCCTTTGAAGTTGAAGCGGCCAATGTAAGAGCGCGACTGCACTTCGTAGTTGCCGATCTTGATGATATCGGAGCCTTCCGACACCGCTTCCCACACCGTTTTGCTGTCGTCGAGTTTTTCGCGGGTCTGTTCGACGTAGGCGAGCTGCACCGTGTCGCCGACGCGGATGCTGCCGCTGTCGGGTTGCTCGCGACCGGCAATCATGCGAAACAGCGTCGATTTACCCGCGCCGTTACCACCTACGATGCCAACGAGTGCACCCTGCGGCACGCTGAAGCTGAGGTTTTCGAACAGCACCCGATCGCCATACGATTTGGAGACGTTATTGAGCTCAACGACGACATCGCCGAGGCGCGGTCCAGGCGGAATGTAAATCTCGTTGGTCTCGTTGCGTTCCTGGAATTCCTGCGACTGCATTTCCTCGAAGCGCGCCAAGCGGGCTTTGCTTTTCGCCTGCCGGCCTTTCGCGTTCTGCCGCACCCATTCCAATTCGGATTTCATCGACTTGAGGTGCGAAACCTCCTGTTTCTGTTCGCGCTCGAGGCGCTGCTCGCGCGCTTCCAGCCAGGCGGAATAATTGCCTTCGTACGGAATACCGCGACCGCGGTCGAGTTCGAGAATCCAGCTGGCGGCGTTGTCGAGGAAGTAGCGATCGTGAGTAATCGCGACCACGGTGCCGGGGAACTCCAGCAGGAAATGCTCGAGCCACGCGACGCTTTCGGCATCCAAGTGGTTGGTCGGCTCGTCGAGCAGCAACATATCGGGATTCGAAAGCAACAAGCGGCACAGCGCGACACGGCGGCGCTCGCCACCGGAAATTTTGGTGACATCCGCGTCCCACGCCGGCAGCCGCAGTGCATCGGCGGCGACTTCGAGTTTGTGTTCGAGGTTATGTGCGTCCAGCGCCTGGATGATGTTTTCGAGCTGCTCTTGCTTCTTTGCCAACGCGTCGAAATCGGCGTCCGGCTCCGCATACGCGGCGTACACCTTCTCCAGATCGGCGAGCGCGTTGATCGCGTCGGCGACGCCTTCCTCGACATTGCCGCGCACGTCCTTGGTCGGATCGAGTGGCGGTTCCTGCGACAGATAACCGATCTTGATACCGGGCTGCGGACGCGCCTCGCCGTTAATTTCAGTATCGACGCCAGCCATGATGCGCAGCAGCGTGGACTTACCCGAACCGTTCAGGCCGAGCACGCCGATCTTGGCGCCGGGGAAAAACGACAGCGAGATATTGGAGAGAATTTCGCGCTTGGGCGGCACGATCTTACTCACGCGGTTCATCGTATAAACGTATTGGGCCATGCCGTGGAATACCTCGAATTAGCAGTTGGCGGGAAGGTACCGAATCCGCCCAGTGGAAGCAATCGACGCGAAAGGTTTCTCGCCGCTAATGCGCCGCTCCGTCAGGGAGTTTGCGACGACGCGCCGTAAATCCATCCATGGAGGCTCGACGGCAGCACTTGTGCCCAGCTGTCATGGGTATCCATGCCGCCGACGGTCTCTGCAAACTCCCTGCCGAATCGGCTCCTCCTGAGCAATCTGCAGGTATGCCGCCCCAGCTCAATACGCTACAATTGCGCCCTTTTCCGTGGCCAAGCCCGTTTCGGCCGCCAGTTTCAGTGCATTCCTCCGGAGGACTCCGATGTTTACTAAAGACATGACCATCGCCAGTTTTGACAGCGAACTGTGGGGCTCCATTCAGGAGGAAGTTCACCGCCAGGAAGAGCATATCGAGCTGATTGCGTCGGAAAACTACACCAGCCCGCGCGTGCTCGAAGCGCAGGGTACGGTTCTCACCAACAAATACGCCGAAGGCTATCCGGGCAAGCGCTACTACGGCGGTTGCGAATTCGTCGATAAGGCTGAAGTACTCGCCATCGAACGCGCCAAAAAGCTGTTCGGCGCCGGCTACGCCAATGTGCAACCGCACTCCGGCTCGCAAGCCAACTCGGCCGTTTACCAAGCGCTATGCGCACCGGGCGATACCGTACTCGGCATGAGCCTGGATGCCGGCGGTCACTTGACCCACGGCGCCAAAGCCAACTTTTCCGCGAAGATTTATAACGCCGTGCAGTACGGCCTGGTCAACGAGACCGGCGAAGTCGATTACGACGAAGTCGAACGTCTGGCCAAAGAACACAAACCTAAAATGATCGTCGCCGGCTTTTCCGCGTATTCGCGCGTGATGGACTGGGCACGTTTTCGCGCAATTGCCGATTCGGTCGGCGCGTACTTGTTTGTCGACATGGCGCACGTAGCCGGCCTGGTTGCGGCGGGCGAATATCCAAACCCGATTCCGCACGCGCACGTCGTCACCACGACCACACATAAAACCTTGCGCGGCCCGCGCGGTGGTTTGATTCTGGCAGCAGCAAACGAAGCCATCGAGAAAAAGCTGAACTCCGCCGTATTCCCTGGCGGCCAAGGCGGCCCGCTGATGCACGTGATCGCGGCCAAAGCAGTCAGCTTTAAAGAAGCGATGGAGCCCGAGTTCAAAACCTATCAGCAACAAGTGGTGAAAAACGCGCGCGCGATGGCGAAAACCTTCGTCGAGCGCGGCCTGAAAATCGTTTCCGGCGGCACCGACAACCATTTGATGCTGGTCGATTTAATCGGCAAGGAATACACCGGTAAAGACGCCGATGCCGCGCTCGGCAACGCGTTCATCACCGTGAATAAAAATGCCGTGCCGAACGATCCGCGCTCGCCGTTTATTACCTCGGGCTTACGCGTCGGCACCCCGGCAATCACCACGCGCGGCTTCAAAGAAGCGGAGTCGATCGAACTGACACACTGGATTTGCGATGTGTTGGATAGCCTCGAAAACGGCACCAGCGAAGCCGTGATTCCGCGCGTGAAAGAAAAAGTGCTGGCGATTTGCGCGCGCTTTCCGGTGTATGGCAAATAGCTCAGCGTCTAGCACGATCTCATCCCCCCCTTTAATTAAAGAGGGGCTAGGGGGGATTTTCGGGACGGCCAAATCCCCCTCAATCCCCCTTTTTCAAAGGGGGAAGTTGACCACGCCGGCGTCAGACCTCCTCTTTCAACGAGCCCCCAATGCGCTGTCCCTTCTGCGGTTTTGATGACACTAAAGTAATCGACTCGCGTCTGGTTGCCGAAGGCAGCCAAGTGCGGCGTCGGCGTGAATGCCTGTCCTGCGCAGAACGCTTCACCACGTTCGAAAGCGCCGAATTACTGATGCCGCGCGTGATCAAAACCAACGGTTCGCGCGAGCCGTTTGACGAAGAAAAGCTGCGCAACGGTTTTCTGCGCGCGGTACAGAAGCGCCCGGTCAGCATCGAGCAAATCGAAACCGTCATCACCCAGATCAAACATCAATTGCAGGCGACCGGCGAGCGCGAGCTGGATTCGCGCGTGATCGGCGAGATGGTGATGGAAGCGTTGAGGCAACTCGACCACGTCGCCTATGTGCGCTTTGCTTCGGTGTATCGCAGTTTTCAGGATCTGGCGGAGTTTCGCGCCGAAATCGACAAACTCACCCAAGAACCTGAGCTTGGTGAACAGAAGCCACCGTCCAGCGCAGGCTGACTATGAGCGACATCGCCGATCGCGAATACATGGCCGAAGCGCTGCAGCTCGCGCACAACGGCCTTTACACTACGTCGCCGAATCCGCGCGTCGGTTCGGTGATCGTGCGCGATGGTAAAGTTCTTGGACGCGGCTGGCACGAGTGGGCCGGCGCCGCGCATGCCGAAATCAATGCGCTCAAAGAAGCCAAAAAAATGTACGGCCATGTACGCGGCGCCACCGTATATGTGACGCTCGAACCGTGCAGCCATCACGGCAAAACACCGCCGTGTTGCGAGGCGCTGGCGGCCGAAGGCGTGGTCCGCGTGGTCGTCGCGATGCAGGACCCGAATCCACTGGTATCGGGGCGCGGTATCGCTTATTTGCGCAATGCCGGCATCGCCGTCGACAGCGGTTTGCTGGAGGCGGAAGCGCGCCAACTGAACGTCGGCTTTATCAGCCGTATGGAACGCAAGCGGCCGTGGGTCCGGGTGAAACTGGCGATGAGCCTGGATGGCCGCACCGCGATGGCCTCCGGCGAAAGCCAGTGGCTGACCGGCCCGGCCGCGCGCTCCGATGTGCAGCGCCTGCGCGCGCGCAGCTGCGCCGTTGTCAGCGGCGTCGACACCGTTTTGCACGACAATGCCGCGCTGAGTGTGCGCGCGGAAGAATTAAACCTACCGGACGCCGAAATCATCGCGCAGCGACAGCCATTGCGCGTGGTGCTCGACTCGAAACTGCGGCTGCAACCGCCGGCGCGGATTTTCGCGCAACCGGGCCGGCTCGCCATCGCCACGCTGAACGAAGAACAGCGGCGCTGGGAACAGGTGGTCGATGCCGGTGGCGAGATCTTGCATTTGCCCGGCCGCGACAACCGCATCGATCTGGATGCGCTGATGCACTACCTCAACCAGCAGCAGTGCAATGAAGTGCTGGTCGAGGCCGGCGCCACGCTGGCCGGTGCATTCTGGCGCGCGGGTCTGGTCGATTGGTTGACGATTTATATGGCGCCCACTTTACTCGGCAGTGCCGGTCGGCCGTTGCTCGATTTGCCGCTGGAAAAAATGCGCGAGCAAAAGCGCCTGGTCATTCACGATATGCGCGCCGTCGGCAACGACTGGCGCATCGACGCCAGCCCGCTGCAGCCTTAAGCTTCGGGCGCACGCAAATACAACTTTAGAGGTGCTCTGACATGTTCACCGGAATTATCGAAGCCATGGGCCGCGTCGTCGCATTGCAACCGCGCTCGGGCGATTTGCGCGTGCATATCGCCACCGGCGAACTCGACCTAAACGGCGTCACCATCGGCGACAGCATCGCCACTAACGGCGTATGCCTGACGGTGGTCGAATTACCGGGCGACGGCTATTGGGCGGATGTATCGCGCGAAACCATCGCCTTCACCACCGTCGAGCAATGGCATGTCGGCGACAGCGTCAATCTCGAACGCGCGCTGACGCCGGAATCGCGGCTCGGCGGCCACATCGTCAGCGGCCATGTCGACGGCATCGGCGAAGTCGTCGCCCGCAGCGAAGATGCACGCTCGATTCGCCTGACCGTGCGCGCACCGGCGACGCTGGCCAAATACATCGCGCACAAAGGCTCGATCTGTGTCGATGGCATCAGCCTGACCGTCAATGCGGTCAACGGCGCCGATTTCGAATTGAATATCATCCCGCACACCGCGCGCGTTACTGTGATCGGCAATTACCGCGTCGGCACGCGCGTGAATCTCGAAGTCGATGTGGTTGCGCGTTACATTGAGCGCTTATTGCTCGGCGAAAAAGCCGCGCAGGGCAGCGGCGGCATCACCCAAGCATTTCTCGCCGAAAACGGATTCGGCCAAAAACAATAAGGCTTAAAAGATGGCGCTCAATACGATCGAAGAAATCATCCAGGACATTCGCCTCGGCAAAATGGTGATCCTGATGGACGACGAGGATCGCGAGAACGAAGGCGATGTGGTGATGGCGGCCGAGTGCGTGAGCGCCGAACATATCGCGTTCATGGCCCGCTATGCCTGCGGCCTGATTTGCATGCCGATGACGCGCGAGCGCTGCGCGAAATTGAATTTACCGCTGATGGTGCAGCGCAATGCATCGGGCTTCGGCACCAAATTCACCGTCTCGATTGAGGCCGCGCACGGCGTTAGTACCGGTATTTCCGCTGCCGATCGCGCGCTCACCGTGCGCGCCGCCGTCGCGCGCAACGCGAAGGCCGAAGACATCGTGCAGCCCGGCCATATTTTTCCGCTGATGGCCGATCCCGGCGGCGTGATGGTGCGCGCGGGCCACACCGAAGCCGCGTGCGATTTGGCACGCCTAGCAGGCTTCGAAGCATCGGGCGTTATTTGCGAAGTGATGAATCCGGACGGCACCATGGCGCGCCGTCCCGACCTGGAGAAATTCGCGCAGGAACACAATTTAAAAATCGGCACCATCGCCGATTTGATTCACTACCGCGTCGTCAATGAAAGCAGCATCGAGAAAATCAACGAAGGTCCGATTCATACCGACTACGGCGATTTTATTCTGCACACCTACCGCGATCATCTGCACGACGATATTCATTTCGCAATTGTGAATGGCGATTTGAAAAACAATCCAGCACCGCTGGTGCGCGTGCAGTTCAGCAGCGTGCTGCGCGATTTGGTCGGCACGCAGCCGCGCGGGCACAGCAGCTGGAATACGCATCGCTGCCTCGAGCGCATCGCCAAAGAAGGCGGCGTCGTGCTGCTGTTAGCCGGCAGCGAATCGACCGACGATTTGCTCGCCAGCGCCGACATCGCACTCGGCAAACGCGACACGCCAGCACCGGCTGCAATCGGTGGGCGCAGCACATTGTTAACGATAGGCCTGGGCTCACAAATTCTGCGCGATTTGGGTCTGCACAAATTCCGCGTGATGGGAACACCGGTCAAGTACAATGCGATTTCCGGTTTTGATCTCGAAGTCATCGACTATGTCGATCCCGATTGATCGTCACCCAATTGAATTCGTCCGCGCTACTTGTCACGTGCAAATACGAATTGCGAATTAACAAATCTCAATTGCCAAATCTTGATGAGACAAAGAGAAAACCATGAGCATAAAAACCATCGAAGGTAATTTCACGGCAACCAAAGGTCGCTTTGCGATCGTGGTCGGCCGCTGGAACAGCTTTGTTGTGGAAAGCCTGGTCAGCGGCGCGGTCGATACATTGCGTCGGCACGGTATCGAAGAAGATCAAATCACCATCGTGCGCGCGCCGGGCGCTTTTGAGATTCCGCTGGTGTGTCAGAAAGTCGCGGAGAAAAAACAATTCGACGCCATCATCGCACTCGGCGCGGTGATTCGCGGCGGCACCCCGCATTTCGAATACGTCGCCGGTGAATGCACTAAAGGCCTCGCGCAAGTAATGCTGCAATACGGCATTCCAGTTTCGTTCGGCGTGCTCACGGTCGATACCATCGAGCAGGCGATTGAACGCGCCGGCACCAAAGCAGGCAATAAAGGCGCAGAGGCTGCTACGTCCGCGCTCGAAATGGTCAGCCTGCTCGGCAATTTGTAAGCCGATAAATAAACGCCTCGCACGGGGCGTTTCGATGTCGCTATTAGCATCGACAATTCAAGCAAGTTTTAACGTGGTAACGGAATCGAAACGATTTCCGTGTTCTTTATTTTGAGAGAGAGAATTGCTGTGGCTAAACCTACCGGCTTTAATGCGGCGCTGCGACACAAAGCGCGCCATTACGCGATGCAGGCATTGTATCAATGGCAAATCAGCCGCAATGCGCTGCAGCAAATCGAAAATCAATTTCGCGCCGAATACGATTTCAGCCAGGTCGATCTCGAATTTTTCCAAGAATTACTGCACAACATTCCCGCACAACTCGGCGCTATCGACGCATTGTTTTCGCCGCATCTCGATCGCCCGATCAAAGAAATCACCCCGATCGAACTCGCATTACTACGCATGGGCACTTACGAATTGGCCCATCGCATCGATGTGCCATTTAAAGTCGCGATCAACGAAGCCGTATCGCTGGCGAAAAAATTCGGCGCCGCCGAAAGCCACAAATACATCAACAGCATTTTGGATAATGTCGCGAAAACTTCGCGCGCTGTGGAAGTCGCTGCCAACAAACGGTAACGACGCGTGCAGGAGAACGGAATGGCCATCGGTGAATTTGCATTAATCGAAAAATATTTCACCGGCATTGGCCATTCTTCGCATATTGATTTAGGTGTCGGCGACGACTGCGCGTTAATCACACCACCAGCGGGCCATCAGCTTGCTATTTCTGTCGACACATTAGTTGCAGATGTGCATTTTCCCGCACTCGGTAATCCTGAATTAATCGCGCAAAAAGCCTTGCGCTCGAACTTAAGCGATCTTGCCGCGATGGGAGCACAACCGCTGGCATTTACGCTGGCGTTAACACTACCAAACTCCAACGAAAAATGGCTCGCCGCATTCAGTCGCGGTTTGCGCGCATGCGCGCAGGAATTCGATATCGCATTAATCGGCGGCGACACCACGCGCGGTCCGCAGCACGTAATCACGATTCAAGTGATGGGCTCGATTCCAAACGGCTCAGCGCTAACTCGCAGCGGCGCAAACGTCGGCGATATTATTTTTATCACCGGCACTTTAGGCGATGCGCGCGCGGCGCTCGATTATTTATCGACACCGATGCAAAAGCTGAATAAAGCACAACAATTTTTTCTGCAGCGCTATTACACACCGACTCCGCGCGTGCAATTTGCGCAATCTCTGCGTGGCATTGCCAACTCTGCAATCGACATCTCCGACGGTTTGAGCGCGGACCTGACGCACATACTCGAACGCAGCAATGTTGGCGCCCAAATCGAGCTTGAAAATTTACCGATTTCAACCGCACTTAAAATTCATAACGACGCACAACAATTCGCTCTGCACGGCGGCGACGATTACGAATTATGTTTTACCGCTGCAAAATCTCGCGTTGAAGAAATTACCGCGCTCGCGCAGAAGTTCTCGATACCGATTACAGCGATCGGCGAGATTTTTAAAGACTCTGGATTATTCGCACGCGCGAACGGCAATCTGCAACCGATCATCAGTGCCGGTTACACGCATTTTTCATAATGAAAAAAATGTAACCACTTCAGGTTAATTTTCGCCAGTGCGGCATTCGATGAGCGAATCGATTGATCCGCCACTTATAATGATTGCTCGACTTCAGCGACTCACCACAATGGCAAAGCCAGATATTCGCAAACCCATTCATTTAATCGCCGCTGGATTTGGCAGCGGACTGGCGCCGCGCGCACCCGGTACGTTCGGCACACTCGCCGCGTTAATTCCGTGGTGGCCGCTGCACTTTTTAAATCCGATTTATTATTGGCTGGTCATTATTCTTGGCTTCGCGGTCGGCATTTATTTGTGCGGAAAAACCGCGCGCGATTTGCGCACGCACGATCACGGCTCTATCGTCTGGGATGAATTTATCGGCCTGTGGATCACGCTAGCGTGGATTCCTACCAATATTTTTTGGATCGTCGCCGGCTTTTTATTATTTCGCCTATTCGATATCTGGAAGCCGTGGCCGATTAGCTGGTGCGATAAAAATATTTACGGTGGTTTTGGCATTATGGTTGATGACGCGATTGCCGGTTTTTTTGCGTTGGCAATACTGCGCATCGCTGCATTCCTATTTTAAAAATTGACCCGCTCGAAATGCTCGACCATGGGAAAGGGATCATAGAAATGGTGCAGCAGTTGCTTCCATTGTTGATATTCACGTGATCCGCGAAACCCCTGCTCGTGATCGGCAAGCGTTTGCCAACGAACAAGCAGAAGATATTTATCCGCCTGCTCAACGCAGTGTTGTAGTTCATGGCTTAAATAACCCGGCATCGACGCGATAATATTTTGCGCAGACGCAAAAGCTTTTTCGAATTCCGACGACTGCCCGGATCGAATATGTAATATTGCAAGCTCAAGTACCACAGCCCATCTCCCTATTTTTTATTATCAAAATGCTTGCCCGCGGTATTTATTTTTAATTGCAGCACGGCTTTAAAATTTAATCGATTTTTATTAGCGCGAAACGCGCTCATTTAAAATTGCCGGCAATAAAAACTGCTGTAACATTTCACGCCAGTCGTAACCACCGCTGCGTAAAGATGTTGGCGACAACAAATACGAACTGGAGATATGCGTTATCCAGTCGATCATCTGGCCGATATCGACATCGGTGCGCACCTCACCGGTAGCTTGCGCCGCGATAAAACGGTCTTGATAAAAATCGATCATCAGCGCAGCAACTTCAGCCGAGCCGATGCAGATGCGGCTCATCACCGCACTTTGCTCGCGCAGAAACAACACGAACAATGGCACCTGCGGCACCATTTCCACCAACAGCGCCTGCGATTCCACCAAATACTCGGCGAACGTTTCCGACGGTTCTACCCGCTCGCGAATACGCGCGTTAATTTCGGCAACAGCGCGAACTAACACGCCGGTTAATACTTCGTCACGATTTTCAAAATAACGATAAATAGTTGTGCGTGAAATTTTTGCTTCGCGCGCGATATTATCCATGCTGGTTTTATAAATTGTATTGGCTGCATAGCAACTGCACGCTGCATCGAGTATTTGTTCGCGCGCGAAATCAGAATCCGCACGCCGGCCGTCGCCCCACCTTATAGCGGTCATGATTTCCACCATTGGTTTTTTCCACACTTAGTTATTAACGCGATAAAACTTCACCCTCTGTAACAGAGAATGAAGCTTAGTGATCGACAGGGGTAATATGACATAAGCTTGAGCAGATCGGCCAGCAGACCGATCCGGTTTTTTAATTAAAGATTTTCCTCCGCAAACGCAGCGAGACGACTGCGCTCGATACCCATCACGTGCATCAGCGCCGCATGCTCGAAGCCTTTACATTTTTCAACCAAGTACGTCAGACCCGATGTCAGCGGTGATATGTATTTATTATCGATTTGCGCCAAATTGCCGAGCACAACAATTTTTGAATTGACGCCGACGCGCGTGATAATCGACTTAAGTTGAAACTGCGTCAGACCCTGCGCTTCATCGATAATAATGTAGGCATTATTGAATGAACGACCGCGCATAAAATTCAGCGATTTGAATTGAATATTCGCACGCTGTTTAACGTATTCCATACTGCTCGTCGGCGAATCGTCGCCACCGTGCAGCACTTCCAAGTTGTCATCGAACGCCGCCAGCCACGGCGCCATTTTTTCTTCCTCGGTGCCGGGTAGAAAACCAATGTCTTCGGCGATAGGCGGCGTCGAGCGCGCGACAATTAATTTATCGAAACGCTTCTGCTCGATAATTGCGTGCAACCCGTATGCAAGTGCAATTAAGGTTTTGCCGGAACCCGCCGGGCCCGTTAGCACAGCGAGATCCACCTCGGGACGTTGAATCAGAAAAAATGCCATCGCCTGCTCAAGATTGCGTGGCGTCAATCCCCACAATCGCTGCGACATCAAGCGATCAACATGCAGATCGACCAACTCGATAAATTCGTGATCGAGATGCTCGATGTAGCCGACAAATTTGGTGTCGTCGACGATAAACATATTCGGATAAGCATCGGGCAAAACATGACGCGCAATTAAATGCACGGTGTCGATACCGCGACGAAATGTTTTTACTTTATCGACGCGCGACCAGAAGTCGCCTTCGACTTTATCGAAACCTTTCGCCATTAAATCGATATCGTCGAGTACGCGATCTTTGCGGTAATCCTCGACATTTTGCAGTCCCGAGCCTTTTGCTTTTAAGCGCATATTGATGTCTTTGGTGACGAGACAAACATACGCGCCCAGATTCGTCGCCTGTAAATGCAGCGCGACATTGATAATGCGGTTGTCATTGGCCTGCTGTGACGATCCATCCAAATACGGCGCTTTGTGATCGAGATGAATTAATTGATCGGGAAAAACCGATAATCTGCCGCTGGCCCGTCCGCCCAACACGCTGCCTGGAATTTCAACGCCTTCCTGAATTTCCTTCGGCGAAGCATTCGCGAGAATTTTATCGATCGCATTAATCGCGATGCGCGCCTCGCGGCTCACATCTTTATCGCGCCGATCTTTAATTGCATCCAGCTCTTCCAGCACCGTCATCGGCACCACCACGCGATGCTCGTCGAACGCACTCAACGCGAGCGGATCGTGCAGCAATACGTTGGTATCCAGAACGTAAATTTTTTCCATATCGGCGCTTTTTTTCATGACACATTCTCCGCGCAATTGCGTGTTAAAACGTTAAACAACGGATGGAAGGAATAGACAAACGATGGAACAACAACTAACGGAAAATTAATTCGGCCGGCCGAATTAACACAAACGCGTGCCGAGTAACCCACAGCTACTTTGCGGCGTGTTGCGAAACGTAAAAAGAAAGCCTCGGAAAAAAAGCTTAGAAAGGAAGTGCAACGTTGTAAGTGCGAAAGGTGCGATGTCCACGCCGCGCGATAGCGACGCCACAAGGAAGCGGCGAATGGGCCTGGTAAAGCGGCGCCTGAACGCGAATAAATCAAGCGCAAACGCTCCAGACAGACCTTAACCGATTGCGCTGCAAAAACGGTCGGGGCAACGAAGTAGTCCTGGAATGGAACGTCGTTGGATTATTTGAGCGCGGCCCCGGTTTGTCAACGGCTGCCACTGGATTATTTAGCCCGGGCAAAAGAATTCGTTGATTTGCCCAAAACATGAAAACTCGACGTGCTAATCGCAGGTATTTTCCGTTAGGCTAGGCGCCCCGATTCATTCTTGCATCGCAATTTTTCCATGTTGATTTCTTCCCATGCCGAATTTTTTCCATGCTAAACAATGACGCCCTGGCGCAACTGCGCTCGCTGAAGCAGCAAATCCTCGACGACAAAGAGCACGCGCGAGGTACGGTGCGCGGAACACAGGGTCGCTTTGGTTTTGCGGTGCTGGCCGATGGTCGCGAAATTTATCTGCCGGCCGAACAAATGCAGCACGTTTTTCCCGACGATTGCATCGATATCGAAATCGTCACCGGTCCCGAAGGTAAACCAGTGGCATTGCTGGAAAAACTCGCCAGCACTGAGCTGCGCGATTTCACCGGTCAATATGTGGTGCGCGACAACGCACATTTCGTCGAACCGGATTTACCGCGCCTAAGCCGCTGGATATTTATTCCGCCGAAGCAGCGCATGAATGCCAAGCACGGCGATTTTGTGCGCGCGTCGATTACGCGACATCCATTCGAAGACGGCCGCGCGCAGGCGCGTGTTGAAAAAGTGATTGGCGATGCCGCACAAAAAGGCATCGAAGCCAATTACGCTCTGACCCGTTTTCGCTTGCACGATCGCGCGTTGCCGATCGATGAAAACGATTTACTGACGCCGGATTTCACCGCGCGTCGCGACCTCACTGCGCTGCCATTTGTCACTATCGACGGCGCTGAAACCCGCGATATGGACGACGCACTATTCGCAGAAAAGAATGCCGATGGCTGGAAGCTTGCTGTCGCTATCGCCGATCCCAGCGCATGGGTGAAACCCGGCTCCAAACTTGAGCTGGCGATTGCGCAGCGCGGCAGCAGTATTTATCTGCCGCGTCTTAATGTGGCGATGCTGCCCGATGTATTGGCGAACGATCGTTGCTCGCTGCAACCGAATATCGAACGTCTGGCCATCGTCTGTGAATTGCAAATCGACAATACCGGCAAGGTTGTGCATTACGAATTCAGCGAAGCGCTTATTCGCTCTTGCGCCAAACTCAGCTATGACAACGTCAGTGAATTTTTAAACACGCAGACGGTGACAGAAGAAAATGCATGGAGCGATTCCGTGCGCGAGTTATTCGCCATCTCGCAGCAGTTGCAACAGCAGCGGGCACGCGATCATATCGTGCTGCCCGAGCGCGGCGATTATCGGGCGCACTACGATGAAAACGGCAAAATCGCCAGTTATTCGCGCCAGGAAAAAAACAGCGCGCAGCAACTGGTCGAAGAATGCATGGTCGCGGTGAATCGCAGCGCAGCGGATTTTTTGAAAAACGACGCGCTGGCAAATTCGGTCGCGCTGTTTGTCGCGCATCGCGGTTTTCGTCCCGAGCGTCTGGAAAACGTCACGCGCTTGTTAAACGAACAATTGCCGGAACTCGCCGATCGCGATGTCACCACGCTCGACGGCTATACCGCATTGATGCAGACGCTGGCGGAGTTGGAGCACGAATTACCACTGCGCGAAATTTTATTCCGCTCGCTGGAACGCAGCCAATTCAGTAATAAACCGACGCCGCATTTCGGTATGGGCCTGCCCTGCTATACGACGGTGACGTCGCCGATTCGCAAGTTCAACGATTATTTAATGCAGCGTGCGATCAAAACAAAATTGCGCGGCGAAACAGCCGAACCGATTGCCGTCGAACAAATCGAGCACATCCAAGATTGCGGCGATCGCGCGCGGCAGGCGAGCAATCTAGCGCAGCAGTGGCTCGATTGCGTCTACCTGCAACAGCAATTGCAACAAAGTCCCGGCCAGATTTTTCGCAGTGAAATCGTGCATGTCACCAGCAGCGGTATCGTGGTGCGGCTACTCGACAACGGTATTCAGGGTTTAGTGGATACGCGGCGCAGTGGCGAGAAATTCAGTTTCGATAATGTCTATATGCGCCTGAGTTCGGCAACGCAGCAATTTCTTCTATTGCAGCAAGTCGATGTCACCATCACCGCTATTGATATGAAAAAACGCGCGATTAGTTTTCAGCTCGCCCCGATAGCTGTTGCTGAAGTGCCACCAGAGGTGTCGCAAGAAACAATGCAAGCGTCGACTCAGTCCAGCACGACCATATGATTCGGTAGTTCGTTTTTTTGATCGCTGACCGGCACGTGCGTTTTTAATAATTCGCCACAGCCGCGCACGCAATCGATAAATCCCTGCAGTGTTTTACCCGCGCGCACCTGCGCGGTGAAATTGTCGACAATGCGCTGCCACTCGGCGGCGCTGACATGCTGATCAATGCCTTTATCGCCGATGATTTCGACGTAGTGTTCCGCTTCGCTAACAAAAATAAGTACACCGGTATTGCCGCGCGTGTGATGCAGATTTTGTTCGAGAAACTGACGCTGCGCCAATTGCGCGGCACGCCAGCGTTTGAGTGGTTTCGGCACCAAAACCATACGCAAAGCGGGCACCCGAAATAGCAGCACCAACACAATAAATACCAGCCACTGCAAAATTAATACGTTCCATAAATCCAGCCAGAACGGTGTCAGCGCCAACAAGCCCGGCGTTAACAACGCCAGCGCTGCGGCCCACAGCAATGGCACATGCGCGTAATCATCGGCGCGCGCCGCTAGCACCGTAATCAACTCCGCATCGGTTTCACGCTCGACTTCCGCGATCGCTTGCGCGACTAACTCTTTTTCGGCTGCCGTCAACAATGTCATCACCACCCCCCCGACGCGCCGCCGCCGCCAAAACCACCGCCTCCGCCGGAGAAACCACCACCGCCGCCAAAGCCACCACCACCAAAACCACCGGGAATGAAAATTCCGCGCCGCCCGCCGCCAAATCCGCCGGGGCCACCGAACCCGCGAAAAAACATTACGCCGATAACCACCAAAATGAACCAAAACACACTGCCGCCACGCGCGCCGTATGTCGGTCGAGCGGCCTGCGGCTGATACTCGCCTTTTAACGCGGCCATGATTGCAGCGGTGCCCTGCGCGATGCCGTCTTCGAATTGACCGCGCTTGAATTGCGGCACGATGACCGTGTTGATGATGTTGGCAGACAGCGCATCGGTCAGCGCGCCCTCAAGACCGTAACCGACCTCGATGCGCACTTTACGTTCGGCCTGCGCGACGATCAGCATCGCGCCATTATTTTTTCCCTTCTGACCGATACCCCATTCGCGGCCGAGCTGATAACCAAACTCTTCGATTTCATAGCCCTGTAAATCAGGTAGCGTCACCACCACTAACTGAATGCTGCTGGCGCGCTCGAACGCATCGAGCTGTGCCGCCAATTGTTGCTGCATTGCCGGACTAAGAATATTGGCTGCATCGACCACGCGGCCGCTTAATGCGGGAAATTGCGGCGCGGCGAATACAGAAACACTGCACAGTAGTAACAGCAGCGCAAACCAGCGCGCCACGGTCGACGTCACGGACATTGCAGCAGGCATCAATTAAATTTCACCGCCGGCGCTTTTTCGGCATTGTCGCTGGTGGCCTGATAGGTTTCGCGCACCGGCAGACTGCTGTACATCAGCTTGTGCCAAATGCTGCCGGGAAACGTGCGAATCTCGGTGTTGTACTGCTGCACCGCAGCCACGTAATCGCGACGCGCGACCGCGATACGATTTTCAGTGCCTTCGAGTTGCGATTGCAGCGCGAGAAAATTCTGATTCGATTTCAAATCGGGATATTGCTCGGCGACTACCATTAAACGCTGCAGCGAGCCGCGCAATTGCGACTGCGCCTCTTCAAATTGTTTAAGCCGCTGCGGATCATCGAGCAATTTGCTATCGACCTGAATCGATCCAACTTTGGCGCGCGCCTCGGTCACAGCGGTCAGCGTTTCGCGCTCTTGCGTTGCATAACCTTTCACCGTCTCGACCAAATTCGGCACCAGATCGGCACGGCGCTGATATTGGTTTTCAACCTGTCCCCACGCGGCTTTTACCTGCTCATCCAGGGTGGGAATATTGTTGACTCCGCAACCACCCAATAACGGCAACGTTAATGTGAGAGCTAACCAAAATCGACGCATGCTGCATTCTCCTAATTTAAATCGCAAAGCGCGACCACTTTACCCCGCGCTGCCTGCGACCGCTACCGCACTTGTCGGTTGTGTACTGGAAGGTTTGTGCGCAGCGGCGTTACACTCGCTGCTCGACAACGCACACGAACAGCGCCGCCGCATAAACGAAACACATTGAGCGACACAGTTCGTTGCCGATAAAAAATCAAGAGAGCGAAACATGATCGCCGTTCGCGTACCGCGCAGCCTAAAAATAATCGTACTTATTTATCTCGCCTACCTGGCATTGCTGATGCTCGTGGCGATGCCTGCGCTCAATCTGCTCGCGCCGAAAATTTATCGCGAGCAAACCGGCCGCGAACTCAAGCTCGATAAAATTATTTGGATAAACCCATTCACGCTCGCACTCAATGTGCGCGGCGCCTCCAGCGCTAATAGCGATGGCAGCGCATTCTGGTCGCTGCAACAATTGCGCGTGAATGTGGCGCTGGCGAGCATCTGGCGGCGACACATCGTTCTCGATGAGTTGCAATTAACCCGATTGAATCTGCAGATCGATCAAAAGAATGCTGAGCAATTTAATTTCAGCGAAATTCTCGCTTATCGCGCGCAACATTTTCCTGCTACCGCGCAGCCAAAAACAAAAACCGACGACAGCACTGCAATTTTTCCAATCGATATTTCGAGTGTGATTTTTTCGGCGGCGCATATCGGTATTAAAGCGCCGTATTTGAGCGAACCATTTGCGCTCGATCTCAACGACACCACCATTAAACTCGCTGATATCACCACGGTTGCAGAAAAAAACAACGACAGCAAACAATCGCCATTGCGCACCGGTGCAATTGATATCGCTTTAAAAAGTATCGGCATTAAATTACTGCGCGAACAGGAACCGTTCGCTACGCAGTTGAAAGATTTGCATATCGCCAGCAAGGAAATTGCGCTGGGCGCAACCCAGGAGCAACCGCTGTCGCTCACTATTACCGATGCGAGTGGCGGTCAACTCAATGTCAAAGCCAATGCTGCGCTCGGCGCTAAACACAGCAGTGGCACGGTTACATTACGCAACCTTGATCTGGTACCCGCCTGGCGTTATCTGTCGCCGAAATTTGCGTTCGTCACACAGCGCGCCGCGCTCGATGGCGATATGCAATTCAACGTAAATTGGTCCGAGCCGTTGCATTACGCGCTGACCAACAGCCGTCTCAATTTGCACGACGTGCAATTGCAATCGAAGCTCGATGACAAAACCAACATCGCACTGGCTGCTTTACAGATTGATGGCGTTGCGGTCGACAGCGCGCAACCGCAGGCGAAAATTGCCAAAATATTACTGCGCGATTTCACGCTGAGCGGTTCGAATCAAGACATGCAAATCAGCGTGCTCGATATGCTGCATGTTGCCAGCACTGACGAAGAAAGCACGTCGCCGCCGTGGCAGATTCAAATCGACGACATCGAAACACAGGGCGGCGCCATTCACTGGCAGGCCAGTCAATTACCCGATTTGCCCATAGTGATCGCACCGCTGAGCGCACATGTTAGTCATGTGTTGTGGCCGCAAGCGGCACCGCTGCAATTACAATTCGATACCACCATCAATGACACCGCCAAACTCGCGCTGCAGGGCGAATTAATTCCCGCTGAAGTGACCGGTAAAATTAACGGCGAAGTCAGCGGCCTGCCGCTCGAATGGGCGAATACGCTGTTCGGCCAATACATGCACGCGACGTTGCACAGCGGCCAGCTAAGCGCGCGCGTACAAGCGACACTGGAACAAGGCGCGCCGATTACGCTGCAGAGCGAAGGCTCGGTCGACAAATTCGAATTACAAAGTCTGCCGGAAAAGCGCAAATTGCTGGCGTGGAATCAATTGCAATGGAAACAACTCGCGGTCGATTTACCGAAGCAGCAATTGCAACTGCAGTTAGCTTCCATTGACCAACCGTGGGCACAGTTTCGCATCAATAAGGGCGGCACTAATAATTTTCAACAATTAATAATTACGCAGCCAGCCGCACAGAAATCCGACGCCCAAAAAACGGCTAATAAAAATCCTGCGCCGCAGAAAAATGCTGCGAAACAAAACGACAAGCCGTGGCAACTCGCCATCGATACGGTGCATATCGAAAAAGCCAATCTCGATTTTCGCGACGATTCGCTGTCGCGCGCGTTCCGCACCAATATCGCGGATTTCACCGGCGATATTTCCGGCATCTCAAATCGCGCGAAAGGTGAGAATGCAAAAGTCGCACTGAAAGGCACCGTCGATGGCTACGCGCCGGTGGCGCTGTCGGGCACGATTAATCCATTCGGCAAACCGCCGGCAATGAAAATTGCGCTCGACATCACCAACCTCGACCTCGCCACGTTGACGCCGTATTCGGGCACCTACGCCGGTTATGTAATCGACGGCGGTCGCTTGAGCGTACAGTTGGTTTATACGCTGCAGGACAATCGTATTGTCGGCACCAACCATATCGTGGTGAACCAAATGCAATTGGGGCCGCAGGTTAGTGGGCCGAAAGTGATGGATTTGCCGTTGCGCTTTGCGATTTATTTATTGACCGACTCGAACGGCACCATGGACCTTGGCGTCGATGTTACCGGTAGTGTCGACGATCCTGATTTCAGCGTAGGCAGTATTATCTGGAAAGCGTTTCGCAACGTGATTGTGAAAACGGTGACGTCGCCATTTCGCGCGTTGGCGAATTTAGTCGGCGGCGGCGATCACGACGATTTGGACCGCGTCGATTTCACTGCGGGCAGTGATCAGATCGCAAGCGAGCACAAAGAAAAACTACACACGCTGGTCGATGCGCTGAATAAAAAATCCGCATTGAAATTGGGACTCACCGGTCATGTCAGTCCAAGTCGCGATATCGAAGCGCTGCGCGACGGCGATTTAAGTTCGGCATTAATCGCGCTAGGTAGTTTGAATGCAGCGGATATTCAGCAGCAATCAAAAAACTGGCAGCGCGCGGTGGCGAAACTATTTGGCAATCGCTTTCCCGATAGAAAATCCGAAAAGCTGGAACCGATGCAAATGAACGATGCGATGCGCGACAACGTCGAATTGCCATCGAGCGCATTGTCGGAACTCGCCAATCGCCGCGCGCTGGCGGTGAAACAATTGTTGGTAACCGACATCGGACTCGCGGCGGATCGCGCATTTGTTAAACCGGTTGATATTGGCGCCGATAAAACTCCCGGCGCCACCGTTACGATGGAAGTGAATTAATGGTCCACTTATGACAGTTGCTATACTCAATCGACTTTATTTAGATAGCCCGTCGATCATGCGTTTTCGCTCGTTACCGTTTATTGTATTTTTCGTACTGACTGCACTGCTCGCCGGCTGCGCGGGACAGCGCGTTGAAACACAGCCGCAACCGCCTGTATCCAGCTCGCGCAATGACCTGAACAATTCAAGCTGGGTCAAGCAAACGCTGTACGCGCAATACAGCGACTGGAAAAATGTGAAATACAAAGGCGGCGGTTTGTCGAAAGGCGGCGTCGATTGCTCCGGCTTTGTGTTTCTCACTTTCGATGCGCGCTTCGGCATTAAATTGCCGCGCAGTACCGAAGACCAAGTAAACGTCGGCACCACTATTCAGCAGCGCGATTTAATTCCCGGCGATTTAATTTTCTTTAAAACGGGGAAAACCATGCGCCACGTTGGCATCTATCTGGAAGACGGAAAATTCTTGCATGCATCGACGGAGAAAGGCGTAATGATTTCGAACCTCGACGACCAATATTGGTTGCGCACCTATTGGAAATCGGTTCGCGTTAAAACCTGATTTCATCGTGCATAAAAAAGCCGCCAGCTGGCGGCTTTTTTATTTAACGGTTTATCGAAATTAATCGGCTTTAATGCCTTCAACCTGAATCAGCAATTTCACATCCATATTGAAGCCGTAAGCTTCGCCAAAATTAACGCCATAATCGCTGCGCTTGAAATCGGCAGAAGCGTCCGCGCCACAGACATCCTTTTTCAGCATCGGGTTGGTGATGCATTTGAACTGATTGATTTTCAACGTTAGCGGCTTGGTGACGCCGTGCAACGTGAATTCGCCCTGCACTTCCGTGGGAACATCGCCATTGAATGCGCTGAACTTTCCTTTATAGGTTGCAGTTGGATATTTCGCGGTATCGAAAAACTCTTCGCCTTTAAAATGCGCGTCCATTTTCTCGTGACCGAAATCCACCGAATCGGTTTGTACCGTTACATCAACCGTGCCTGTTTTCGCCGCACGATCGAGCACAACTTTGCCGGACGACTGTTTGAACTTGCCGCGCCATACTGACAGACCACCAAAATGGTCGGCTTCGAAACTGGGGTATGTGTGATTGGGATCGAGATTGTAAGTAACAGGTGCCGCCATCGCGGAGGTGGCAATCGCAGCACTCAACACGGAAGCGCTAACCAGAGCAGTGAATAGATTTTTTTTCATGACATTATTTCCTTTTTTGAATGAACGTAATGGATTTAAAAAAATGCGCACAACAACAATTTAAAACGAAACCAATCGAAAAAAAATTACGACCCGGTATTTGTAGCAATAGAGAATTTGATAATGACTTCATCGGCGAGCACATCGGTATCCCTCCATTCGCCATCGCCGATATTGAAATAGAGACGCTTGATCGGCAGCGAACCGCTGAATATTTTTATATTGCCATTCTGCTTGAGCGTAATCGGCACTGTTATATCCTGCGATCTGCCCTTTATAACGAGCTTTCCCTGCGCTTGCAATTTATCCGCACCGAGCGCTTTGATTGAGGCACTGGTAAATGTGGCCTGCGGAAATTGCGTGGTATCGAACCAAGTTTTCTTCTGTACTTCTTTGTTATACGCGTCATCGCCGATATCGAAACTGGTCAACTGCACCACGAGTTGCGCTTTGGCCGCCGCGATATTCGCCGGATCGTAATCGATACTGCCCGAGAAATCGTTGAATTTTGCCGATACTGGCACGCCTTCTTGCTTGAAGGTGATTTCAATGGCGCTGGTTTTTTTATCGATGCTATTCGCCGCCGCAAATACCAGCGCGGAAAATGCCGTGACAAATAGAACCAACAAAGCTAAAGCTTTTGGTTGTTTCATGGTTTATCTCCGTTTAAAAACCTATTTAGGAAGCTATTTAAAAAAACAGGGAATAAATTGATTTATTTTTTCAACCTGGCAATTTTTTTCGACCGGGTAGCATGCGCAACAACACTGTATCGCGATCCCAAAAATGATGTTTGAGCGCGGCACCGACATGCATCACTACCAGCGCCGCCATTCCCATCGTTAGCCAGTAATGTGTCGCTTTTAAAATCGGCTTCAACGTTGGATTCGGATCGATTAATACCGGCAGCGGAAATAGACCGAGATAAACCACTTTGAATCCCGCCGCTAACGAATAAAAATAACCCGACAACGGTACCGCAAACATTAAAACGTACAGCGCTAAATGCGTGGCGGCGGAAACGTAGTGTTGCCAGCGCGGAATCGTCGCAGGTAATGGCGGTGCTTTATGCGATAACCGCCACAGCGCGCGAATAAAGGCTAGCGCCAGAATCGTCACCCCCAACCATTTATGCCAATTAAAATATTTAAGTTTGGTCGGCGTGATGCCGGGCATGTTGGTCATCGTCAGGCCGAGAAAAAAGGCGCTGATAATTAACAGCGCCAGTAACCAGTGCAATAACATCGCGGTGGCTGTGTATTTTTCGCGTTGCATTGTCATCGCCACATTCTCCATTGATACGCTTTGATTTTATTTACGCCGCTTTGTTACGCGGCTCTTATTGCGTTGCTTAACTTAAGCCGCTTTGCGCTGCACGGGCGGCAGATCGAAAAATAAAACCTCGGCGTTGTCGGCTAATGTCAGCACCGGATTTTCTTCATCAACCATTGCCACCGCATCACCGACTTGTTGCGTCGCGCCATTCATTTGCGCGCTGCCATGCACTACCTGAATAAAACCGATGCGATCTTTGCCCAACGGTAAAACATGTTCGCCGGCGCCGCTGATCCGTGCGATATGCGCATCCTGGTGAATATGCACGCCGTCGGTATTGCTATCGCCACGCGCGATCCAGGTTAAACCGACCTGCGGAGCGATAAGTTTTTGCTCGTACGACGGCGGCAAATTGTTCTGGGCCGGCTTGATCCAAATTTGCAACAGCCGCAACGGTTTTTCACCCGACGCGTTGTACTCGCTGTGCGTCACGCCGCTACCTGCCGTCATGCGTTGCACTTCGCCGGCGGTGATCTGTTCGGTGTTGCCCATGCTGTCGCGATGCTCAATCACGCCGTTGACCATGTACGTGATGATTTCCATATCGCGATGCGGGTGCGTGCCGAAACCGCCGCCACCAGCCACCGTGTCGTCGTTGATCACGCGCAGCACGGAAACGCCCATGCGCTCGGGATCATAAAACTCGGCGAACGAGAATGTGTGATAACTCTGCAGCCAATCGAGATTGGAATAGCCGCGACGTTCTGCGCTAAAGGGAATCAACATGGTGAACCTCCTGTAAGTGATGGAGCCATGCTAGAGCTTCCCCCTTTGCGCAAAAAGCGATAAGTTTCGAACTCCTCTATCAAAAAATCTGATCGACATGATTCAGCAGCCGCTCACGCTCGACGCCCTGCGCGTTCTTGAAACCATTGCCCGGCGCGGTAGCTTTGCCGCCGCCGCCGATGAATTGCATCGCGTTACGTCGGCGGTGTCGTACACGGTGCAGAAGTTGGAGGAGGATCTCGATATCGTGCTGTTCGATCGCTCCGGCCATCGCGCAAAATTAACCGTCGCTGGCAAGCTGCTGGTCGAACGCGGACGTGATTTGTTGGCCGCCTCGGCGCAATTGGTCGAGGACGCGCGCGCGGTGGCGTGCGGCTGGGAGCCGCGCCTGACCATTGCGCTCGATCAGGTTTACCCCGAGCAATTGCTGTTGCCGCTGGTAAAAAAGTTTTACGACGAGCAGGCACCGACTGGCGCCAATACCAATGTCCGTATCAGCGCGGAAGTATTGGTCGGCGCGTGGGATGCATTGGAATCGGGCCGCGCCGATATCGCCATCGGCTCCGAGCTGGTGGCATTGCCGAATACTTTTCGCAAGGTCGCGCTCGGCGGCGTCGAATTTATTTATGTGGCGGCACCGAGTCACGCCGTGTTTCAGGGCGATAACGCGCTGATCAATTTGCTCGACCATCGCGCCATCGTGGTCGCCGATACCGCGCGCCAGCGCGCGCCGCGCACGGTGCGGGTCGGCACGCAGCAACCGACACTCACCGTCAGCAGTTTTACCGCGAAGATCGCGGCGCTTGAAGCGGGGCTGGGCATTGGCACCGTACCTGCCGCGCTGGCCAGCACTGCGCTGACGCGCGGCAGCCTGAAACGGATTCCGCTGCCGGTCGCGATCGATCAGGTGGAACTGTTTCTGGCGTCGCGCGTCGAGCCACGTGGGCGGGCGGAGAATTGGTTTTTGGAACAATTGCCGCCGTTTTTTAAAGTGTTGGCGGCAGAGTGCGAAGAGGTCGGCCGACGCAGTGAAGCTGCGCCGGCACTGATATAAACGTATTGTTTAGCGGTTGAGTGAATTAGCCGATTGTAAAAGCTAATTACAGATGCGACCGATAACCGTCGCGCAGCACCGCCAGCTCGGCGATAACTTCCGGCGTGGTAGGCCCCTGTTCAATCTCGTGCGCTAGCACTTCAAACGCTTCGCGCTGATCCGCCTGCATGTACACATCGAGTAACTGCAGTTTCAGATCGGTGCGTTCTGGCACTTGCTTCAACGCGTCCAACAACAAGCGCTCGGCCTCATCAAAGCGACCAAATGCCACGAACACACCGGCGCTGATGCTGGCATCGACCGGATCGTCGACATGGCGTTCCAGCGATGGAGCCGGCTCGCTTGCCGGCACCGATGTCATGACCATTTCGTCGTCGCTCGGTTCGGCGGCGACGATGTCGTCGATCGAATCGTGTTGCCAACTAGTCGATTCAACTACGGTGCGGGACTCGCGCACGGCAACCGGTGCCACGCTGCCGCGCGCGGCCATGGGAAAACCGTCCTCGCTGCCGACGCCGACCAGAGCCAGACGGCGCTGCGGCCAGAAGTGTTCACGGATCGCCCAGGTAACAGCGGCGCCAATGCCCAGCCAATAAACCAAATGCATCCACCACGGCATGCGCGCGACTGGCGTGGGTCGCAATTCCGCCGCGCTGACGTGACTAATCATCGATCCGCCCACCGGCACTACAGCATTAGTATTCGCAGCCGGTGTTTCACCGCCATTGCTGAGCGCGGCAATCGTGGCACGCTGTTGTTGAAACTGCTGCAGCACGTTGTCGAGCTGCGTCTCCATTGTGCGCAAGCGCTCTTGTGACTCGGCCAACGATTGATTCAACGCGGCGACATTGCCGGACAAATCGCTAACCTGGGCTTTAAGCGATGCATTTTCTTCTGCCAGTGGCGCACTCGCAACAGCCGCTCCATCGATCTTCGCGCTGGAGGTTGCAGGTGCGCTGGCAACTGCGCGCGTCGGCGCAACTGCCGGAGCGCCGCCAGCTATTTCAGCTGCACTCGGCGCGATAATCTGCGCGGCTTCTTTCAGCTTGCCGTGATCGCCATTGATAAATGCATCAGGATTACGGGCAGCGATAGCACTCATCGTTTGCTCCAACGACACGCCGCTGGGGCGCAGTTTGGAAGCAATCCGCCACAGGCTGTCACCGCGCTGCACGACATACGCATCGTGGGCGGCCGTCAACTCAACATTCGCTTCGCTTGCCGGGATGCTTGGCTGGGAGCGGACGGGGCGATGACGAGCGTGCTCTTTAGCTACCGGTGCGGTCGCGGCCATTTCGCGCGGTTCGGCAGTGGATTCGCTGGCGGCAAAAGCCGATGTCGGCGCTATCGCGCTGGGTACAGCTGCAACTGCAGATACGGGAGCCGGATCGAGCAATACGGTAAATTCGCGCACCACCTGCCCTTTCGGCCATTGCAGCGTCAGCACGAAATTAAGAAACGGCTCGCTGATCGGTTCACGCGTGCTGATACGCACATAGCCGTGGCCGTTGCGCACAAACGGTTCGAGCTTCAGCTGGCTGTGCAAATAAGTATGCTCAACGCCCAGCGCCTGATAATCGGCTTCACTGCCGATACGAACCTTCAGCTGGTCGCTGCTTAAATCGCCCATATCGTTGAGCGCGATTTCAGCCTGCAACGGCTTGCCGAGATATGAACTTAGCTGGATTTCTCCCAATCCAACGGCGCCGGCGTGACCGCTAAGCAAGGCAAGCGCAACGCAGAGCGGCAGCAATTTGCGACGATGTGATGTCATGGAAACTCCTTCGGTCAGAGGCGCCGATAGGTTGGGAATGGGGAACTGGTTCACAAGATTATAGTCAGCATTCCATTTTCTGCTGACTAATCAACCCTAAAAAACAGGGCCATAAACCTTTCTATTAGACGACACCTCTAACGAAAAACCAGGCCATACGGGCATTTACGGATTTATTTAGCGCTAGCCGTGTCTATGCTTCGTACATGCTGTTATCCATTCAGGTCTCTCCAGTTGAACAGCGCCTAAGCACCTTCCGAGGTGCTTTTTTTTTGCCCGCGATTTGGCGCAGCTCACGGCACGTCGCGCGAGGCCAGCGTGATGCGGTCGCGGCCCTGATTTTTGCTCTCATACAACGCGCGATCTGCCGCGCGCAGCAACATGTAGGCGTCATCGCCGTGCTGGGGATATAACGCCACCCCGGCGGACACCGTAATTTGACTGTCGCCGGCGCCCACCACGCGCATAGTCGCGATCGCAAGGCGAATCGCTTCGGCCCGCTCCAGCGCCTGCTTCTGCTCGGCGCCGCCCATTAATACGACGAATTCTTCACCGCCCATGCGGCAGGCGACATCGCTGCGCCGCACCTGATGACCCAACATATCGGCGAGACAAACCAACACTTCATCGCCAACGTCGTGGCCGAAGCGATCGTTAACCGATTTGAAATGATCGACATCGAGCAGGATCAGCGCAAACGGCTGATTGTTGCGCTCCCACAGCGACACCAGCCGGTCCATCTGCTGATACATAAAACGTCGGTTATAGAGCCCGGTCAGCGGATCGCTCAGCGACTGCTCGCGCAATTGTTCGCGCAGGCTCAGATTATTCAGCGCCAGCGCGGTGTGATCGGCCATCGCGCGCAGCATTTGTTCAAGCTTATCGTCGGCAATCGAATCGCCGGTCCAAAACGGCGTCGAGCGCAACTGCGCCAGCACGCCGATACTGCTGCCGCGCGATTGCAACGGCGCGCACAGCAACTGCCAATTGCCCTGAAAAACATTCGCGCTGGCTTGGCCCTGCTCTTCGATAAACGCCGGGAACAGCCGGCCGCGTTTGAGCGCCAGTTGCGCCGCCGCGACCAATTGCCAGTTCTGACCGACACCTGCGCCCCACGGTGCGCCGAGCAGACACAGCTCGTCATCGCACCACTGCAACAGCGCGCCGCCTTCGCTGCCGAACACTTCGCTACAGCTGCGCTCCAGTACTTTCTGTAATTCGGCGTGGCTGTCGCAGCAATGCAATTGATCGCTGAGTAAATTGAGACGGGTGTTGTCCTCGTTGTGACGCTCCAACTCGCGCAGGTATCGATTCAAGCGCTCGTTGCTTTCACGCAATTCCTGCTGCGTGTATTCGCGCACGACGACTTCGCGCGCCAACTCACTGTTGCTCAGTTCCAACGCGCGGGTGCGCTCTTCGACGCGTGCTTCCAGCTGCCGGTTGAGCTGCTGCAATTCATGGCGGATGCCAATTAACTCGGTGACGTCGGTGACCAGCGCGAGAATGCCGGTGACTTCACCATCGCGGCTTAACGCCGGTGCCGACGACACCAATACATGCACACGGCCACCGTCGACGCGGCGCAAACTGAATTGGTATTTATTGGCGACACCCAGCATCCGCCGCTGCAAATTTTCCTGCGCGATAGCGCGGTCTTCTTCGAACACAAACTCCAGCACGCTGTGCCCAAGCAACGCCCCTGGGCAGCCCAACAACTTCTGCATGATGTCGTTGGAGTGCGTGGTAACGCCGTGGCGATCGAGCATCCAAACGCCCTCTTCGGCGGTTTCGATCAGCAGCCGATAACTGTTTTCGCTTTCGGTAAGTTGTTCGTGGCGGCGCAGTAAATCGTCGTGTGCTTTGCGCAGCTGCGCATGGCTAGGCAACGCCAATGCCTGCGGAATAATCGGCCACAACACGATGGCGCACACCATCGAAATAATGCCCGTTATCAAGGCGAATACCGCCTCAATCCAATACGCGTGATTCCAGATATTCCAAATTTTAATGATGTGCGTAACACCGCACGCAATGATAAATGCGCCGAATAAAAGGACGATCCAGCGATACGGCAAATCGGGACGGCGGCGCGCGTAATACCACAGTGCAATCGGAATACTGAAGTACGCCGCCGCGATCAAACCATCGGCGAGCAGATACAACCACAGCAATGCGGGCGTCCACAAAAAGCAATGGCCGTGCGGCATAAAACCGGGATCGTTGGTCAACGATTGCAGCCAACCGAACATGAAGATTGAACTCCATTACACAGACGTAAAATTGCAGTATAGCGAGCGAAATGAAAACCATAGTGAAGTTGTTAGATGCGAGGAAAGTATCTGTTGTTAGATCTGAGCAGAGTATCTTCGGTGCTATTCTCGCCCAACCTCTACGATGCGGAGCAAGTCCATGACGACGAGCAGAACTGAAAGCGATAGCCTCGGCAGTGTCAGCGTTCCGGGCGACGCGTTATTCGGTGCGCAAACGCAGCGCGCCATTGAAAATTTCGCGATTGCCGGGCGCGCCTTACCGACAGTGTTTGTGCACGCGGTTTGCCGAATTAAACGCGTAGCCGCCGGCGTTAATGCCGAGCTCGGTGCGATAGACAACGCCGTTGCTGATGCGATTAAAAGCGCCGCCGATGAAGTGTTGAGCGGACAGTTTTCCGATCAATTTCCCATCGATGTTTTTCAAACCGGTTCCGGCACCAGCACCAACATGAATGTGAACGAAGTGTTGGCGCATCGCGCCAGCGCGTTGAGCGGCCAGCGCGTGCATCCCAACGATCACGTCAACGCCGGCCAAAGCAGCAACGATGTCATTCCCACCGCATTGCAATTAAGTGCGTTATTGCAATGGCAGCAACTGCTCGATCCCGCACTCGAAAAACTCAGTGCAGTCATTGAAAGCCGCGCACACGAATTAGCCGATGTAGTGAAAACCGGGCGCACGCATTTAATGGACGCGATGCCGATTCGGATGGATCAGGAATTATCGGGCTGGCGCCAGCAAATTATTAATGCGCGTGAACGCCTAGCGATCAGCGCGAAACACCTCGGCGAATTGCCGCTCGGTGGCACCGCCGTCGGCACCGGCGTCAACGCCGATCCGATCTTCGCGCCGCGCGTCATTGCACAATTGGCTGCGAGCACCGGCCTCGAACTGCAGCCTTGCCGCAATCGCTTCGAGCGCATGAGCAGCGTCGATTGCGCGGTGGAGTTTTCCGGCCAATTGCGCACGCTGGCGCTGGCGCTGATAAAAATCAGCAACGATTTGCGCTGGATGAACAGCGGACCTTTTAGCGGTCTTGGCGAAATTCAACTGGCGGCGCTGCAGCCGGGCAGCAGCATCATGCCGGGCAAGGTCAACCCGGTGATTCCGGAAGCCTGTGCGATGGCGGCGACGCACTGCGTAGGGCTCGATACCGCGATTGCGCTAGCCGGCCAATCCGGCAATTTTCAATTGAATGTGATGCTACCGCTGGTCGCCGACAACTTGCTGCAGATGATCGGCATTTTGGCGCGCGCCTGCATCGCGCTGGCCGGGCGCGGCGGCATCGCCGATTTCACCGTGCAGCGCGCGGCATTGGCCGCCACAGCCGCGCGCAATCCGATCCTCGCCACCGCGCTGGCGCCGGAGCTGGGCTACGAATTAGCCGCGAAAATCGTGAAGCGCGCGGTGGCCGAACAGCGCCCGATTATTGAAATTGCCGCCGAGCTGAGTAATATCGATAAAAAAACACTCCAACAATTGCTGGACCCGCAGCGCTTGACCGAAGGCGGCGCTCCGCAGAAATCCGTTTGAGTTTTTCGATTTATTCTAATAAGCGAGGAATCACATGAAACTATCGATAATTCCCACCCTGGTTTTACGCAGCGTAATGATTGCCCTGTTATTTGCCGCGCCGCATGCGAGTTTCGCCGCCGATAATTCAGAGGCCGTGATTAAACAGCTGATCGATCAAACCTCCACCGAACTCGACAAACTGTACAAAGCCAAGCGCATCGGCGATCGCCCTGCGCTCGAACAAATGATTCGCACCGAAATCGTGCCGCACATCGACCAGCAACGGCTGACGCAGCGCGTGTTTCGGCAGTACTGGCAGCAAATTGTGAAGGCCAATAAACAGGACGATGCGACGCGCCGCGTGATCGACTCGCTGGTGCGCACGTACGCTGTGGCGCTCTCAAGTTATTCCGGCGACACGCTGAGCGTGATCAGCGTGAAAGAAGACGGCGATAAAAGTCAGGCGCGCACGCGCATTCGCCGCCCCAACAGTCAAATTATTCAGGTCGACTTTTCCTTATCGAACAGCGGCGGCGATTGGTTAATCAACGACATGGCGGTCGATGGCATTGTCGTCAGCCTGACCTTGTTCAATGCAATAAAACCGGTATTCGAGCAACAGGGATTGGACGCGGCATTAAACGCCGTCAGTGAAGCGGATGCAGCGCCGCCGGTAAAAGACGGTAGCGCCAAACCCGCTCCGCAATAAATTAAACGGCACACTTAACCGACATTCACCCGATCGATACAAAACCTGGCGCTTCTCCAAAAAAAGTGCCTCGTTTTTATCAGCTTAATTTTTATTTTATAAACTCGATTCAGCACGTCATCAATTCGATCGATACGGCCAACGCGTTGCGCACGGCAATGCTAATTGTTGCGGGCATCGTTTTTTCGCAGCTTTATTTTCGATTGACGCCGCAGCTTTCTCAGTCATTTGCCGCGCTTCGGCGGCTGGTTGATTCTGGCGATATTCATCGACACGGCGCTGCATCAACTCGGTTTCAAAATTAATGTGTGCTCGGTGCGGCCGGCGTATTTTCCGTCGCGATTGGTTTCGCCGCACAAACATCGGCGGCCAATATAATCAGCGGGTTGTTCGTCATCAGCGAACGGAGCTTTTTGATCGGCGATATTATTCAAGTCGGCAATCACACCGGCGAAGTGTTATCGGTGGATATGCTGTCGGTAAAATTGCGTACGTTCGACAACCGCTATGTGCGTATCCCGAATGAAACCCTTATAAAAACCGACGTGATTAATTTGAGCAAGTTTCAAATTCGCCGCTCGGATTTAAAAACATCGATTGCGTACAACTCGGAATATTGCGCTGGCGCGCGTGTATTGCAGCAAATGGCGACGGATAACCCGCTATGTCTTGAGAGCCGCGCCCGCAAATTATATTTCAGGGCTTCAGCGAATCGTCAGTGGATATTCAGTTACCGGTGTGGGCGGCGCGCGAAAATCACGGTGACATGCGCGACAGCTTGCATGAAGAAATTAAATTGGCCTTCGATACAACGAAGATCGCATTCCATTTCCGACGCGCACGGTTCATTTCGCCAATAACGCACCGTTGCCGATCAAGCCCGACACCACAGCTGTCGAGTGATCGTATTTACTATTTGCTTGTATCAACGCCAGCGCGCATTCGTGCGCGGCGGTGCCGGCAGCCGCATTACATCCTGCTCGAATTGCAGTGCCGTCAGCGGTTTGCAAAACAAATAGCCCTGCCCTAAATGGCAATTCATTTCGCATAAAATGGCTTGCTGCTCGATGGTTTCGATGCCTTCGGCAACCACATCGATTTGCAGCGCACTCGCCAATTGCAATACCACTTCGACGATGGCCCGGTCGCTATTTTTAGCGGTCAACTCGGCCACGAAACTGCGATCGATTTTTAACGTATTCGGCGCGAACCGGCGCAAATAACTCAGGTTTGAATACCCGGTACCGAAATCATCGAGCGCAATCGCAAATCCGGCTGCTTTCAGCGTGCTAATTAATTGGCCGCCGTGCGCGGCATCGGACATCAACGCCGACTCGGTAATCTCAAGTTCGATAACACCAGCCGGTACGCCACTTTTTTGCAGAATCGTCAGCGCATTTTCACCGAAGGCTCGATTAACGATTTGCAGCGCAGACACGTTCACTGCCACCGGCAACCAGGTGCCGGTGCGTTTGTACCAAGTGCGCACTTGCCGACAGGCTTCCGCCAAAATCCAATCGCCCACCGGTAAAATAAGCCCGGTTTCTTCGAGCAATGGAATGAAATCGATTGGCGAAACCAATCCGCGTGTTTTCGAGCGCCAACGCAATAATGCTTCGGCGCCGATTAACGTATCGGTCGCCAACGCGAATTTACCCTGATAAAACAATTCGAATTCGCCGTCTTGCAACGCAGTGCGCAATTCATTTTCGAGCGTGAGCCGTTCGCGTGTCGGCAGCATCATTGTGTCTTGGAACACTTGGAAATTATTGCGCCCACCGGCTTTTGCGCGCTGTAACGCTATGCCGGCAAAACGCAGCAACTGATCGACATCGCCACTATTTTCAACACTGGCCGCGCCGATCGACACGGTCAAAAACGCGCGCTCCGCATGTAATTCAAACGCGGTGTCGAAACAATGTTTGATGGTTGCACCGACAGCGCTCTGTTTTTGCTGCGGACAAATCACTGCAAATTCATCGCTGCCGAAACGTGCTAAATAGATTTCGGGATCGAGCGCCGAGCGCAACCGTTTGCCGGCTTGATCGAGCAACAAATCGCCGCTGCTGTAACCGAGCGTGTCGTTGATATTTTTGAAGCGATCTATATTGATCAACATGAGTGCCAATGGATTTAACGCGACCTGCTCGATGCGCACAGACATTTCGTTGAGCAATGCTTTGCGATTCGGCAGACCGGTTAAATCGTCGACATACGCCGCCGCGACTAGTTGCTCTTCATAAATTTTGCGCGCGGTGATATCGCGCAACACGCCGTGTAGGCTGGTCACTTCATTGTGTTCGTTGCGCATCGGAATGGTGTTGCCGCTCAGCCAGTGCAACTCGCCATCGGCGTCGATCATGCGGTATTGCACTTCGCCGATATCGACGTTGCCGGAGAGCCGTTGCGGCATCAGTTTATTCAAGCGCTCGCGATCCTCCGGATGGATCAAATCCATCGTGCTTTGATTTTCAACTAATTGATCACGCGGCACCTTGGTGATTTTTTCCACCGCCGAGCTGTAATAGGTAAAGCGCTGCGCTTCCAGATCGTAAATCCAAAAAATTTCCGGCAGATTATCGAGCAGTTCGCGCATTTGTTTTGCGTTCTGCGCGGTTGCTTCGGTCATGCGCACAATCGACGAAATATCGTTGTGCGAGATCAACACCATTTTCTCGCCGCTAGTTTCCAACAACTGCGCATGCACTGTGTAGCAGCGCGCTTCGCCATCGATCACCACGCGATGATCGGTTTGAAAATGGTCGATTTTGCCCGAGAGTAAATCGCCTACGACCGATTCAAGTTCCGTGGTAAGAGCGCTCAGCATCGGGCTATACATACTCTGATCGACAAACGGCTGATTCGATGGCGGTTCGGTGCCATGCAGATCGCGGCGCACATCGCTGAACACACGATTCATCACTACAAACGAACCTTGCGCATCGAGCACGCCAATGCCCATCGGCAACACGTCGATAATGTCGCGCACCAATGCGCGGGCTTTGTCGATGGCCTGCTGCGCGCTCAGGTGCGTGCTGACGTCTTGCACCGCGCCCATCATGCGCACCGGATTGCCGTATTCGTCGGCAATTAGTTGGCCGATCCAATGCACGTGACGATCGCCGCTGCCATCGGCAATCGGCATGCGCACGGTGAGATCGAGCCGCGACGCTTCGCTCGAACTATTGATAATGGCCTGCACCAATGCCATGCGATCCTGTGGATGCAAACGCTCCAATAATTGTTTTTTGTGTTCGTGCACCGGGCATTCGGCCAGATCGAGCAACGCCAACGCACGTGGCGATAACTTCATCAGACCCAAATCGTAATCGAATGACCAATCGCCAAAGCCGGCAATATCCTGCGCTACTTGCAGCCGCGTATTTTCTTCGGCGGCAGTTTTTTCGGCCGATTTGATCGCGGTTAAATCGCGAATTAATACGCCGATACCGGCCGCGTGCGGAAATGCGGTGATGCCGAGCCACGCACGGCGCGACACGCAAAAATAATCGCAGCGCTGCACCGTTTGCTGGTCGAACGCGCGGCGAATGCAGGTCGCGCCTTCGTCATCTTTCGAGGAGCGAAAAAATTCCCAGAAATTGTGGCCAGTGATGGCCGGGTCGTTTTCAGCGGCGAGCATCTTTTGCGCACTGGCATTCGCAAACGTAATCGCCCAGTGGCTATCGAGCGAACAGAATGCATCGTCGATATTGCAGGCCAAGCTATTGAGCTGGGTGACACTGGCTTTTAAGGTTTGCTGCGCGGCGAGGCTGTCGGTGATATCGCGCGAGATACACAGTAGCGCTGGCTGTTGCTCGGATTGCAGTTGAATCGCACTGAACGCATTTTGCCAGATACGCCGCTCGCCGCTAAAAATGCGGCAATTGCCGGTGAATTCGCCCGCACCTTTTGCCAGCGCGCCCTGCCAGACAGTTTGCAACGTCTTCTGCGATTCGGCATCCCACAGCGAAAACCAATTCTGGCCGAGCATTTGATTTTCTTGGGTAGCACCGGCAAGGCGCAGACCGGGCTCATTGATCGCTAGAATAGTGCCATCGGCGGCAATTAATTTGATGCACTCTCGGCTGTTTTCCAGCACCGCAAATAAGGTTTTCTCGTAGCTGTTCAAATCGATATTGCTGGCGCTTAGCGCCGCACGCTTTTGCACGATCAACGCAAACAATTGACCGACCACCCAGGCCAATGCAGTCGCGAAAAAAAATGCGGTCAGCTCAAAGCTGGAAAACTCCGACGGTGCGGTGCCCATCAACCGCAACAACAGCAGTGCGCCGGCGATAGCACCAAAGGTGGCGATCGCCGCGTAAAGCGCCGGCAACGCAAACGCGACCATGATGATGGCGGCAACCCATGCGATCAGGCTTGGCACATCGATATTCATGCCGTTAAACACCACGCTCAACAACACGAACGGCAGCGCCAGCGCCACTAAGCCGCTGGTCGGTAAGGTCGGTGTGACGGGCATTGCGCGCGGCGTTAGCACACGGCGTAAAGAATCTAGAGTCATTCCGGGAACTCGATTTGCCCAATCAGGACGATGGGCAAAGTCTAGTGGGTCGGGGTACGCGGCGGTATGCGCTATTTCCGAAATTGACTAGGGCTTTTCCTGTCAGTGAAATTACCTACGCGATGGCGCTAACTACCTAGATGAGCGCAAATTCAAGCTACGCGACTCGTTTCGATCACATCTTGTAAGGGCGCGATAAATCGCGCCCTCTGCGGCCTGAAAGCGGGTTAATGCGAGCGCTCTTCGATATTGATAATGCCGTGCTGGATGGCGTAAACCACCAGTCCGGCCACATCGCGAATCGACAGCCGCTCCATGATTTGCGCGCGGTGTGACTCCACCGTTTTTGCGCTCAGCTCCAACTCGAACGCAATCTCCTTAGTGCCGCGTCCCAACGCCAGCAGCCGCAATACTTCGCGCTGCCGGGCGGTCAGCGTATCGCTGGTTGCCTGTGCTTCGCCCTGCAGCAAACTGTCGATGACGGTGCTGGATATTTTCGGGCTCAAATACTGCTGACCGCTCAGCACCGCATTTAGGGCCAATTCCAATTCGTTTTCCGCCGCCTCTTTCAGCAGATACGCAGACGCGCCGGCCCGAATCGCCCGCAACACGTAATCGCGCGTCGCATGCATCGACAGAATAATCACCGGCATGCGCGGCAGTTGCGCGCGCACCAACGCCATTGCATCGATACCCGACACGCGCGGCATGCTGATATCCATCACCAACACATCGGCCTGTTGCGCCAGCACCAGCGGCAATGCTTCCGCACCGTCGCTGCCCTCGCCGACCACCTCGTAACCGGCCAGATCATCGATTAATGCGCGCAAGCCGGCACGCACCAGTGTGTGATCGTCGACTAGCACGACGCGTTTCTTGTCGCTCATCGCAACCCGCTCCACTTCTTCATTGGGTCGATTTGTTCACTTCGTCGCTTTCTCCACTTTGACCGCGCTCCATTTCAAGCACGCCGATTAATGCGTTGTGCACGCTATTCACAGCACCTGTTCCGGAATCGTGACAGACATTTCGGTGCCGGCGCCGACTACGGAATGCACCCGTACTTCGCCGCGCAATTGCTGCGCGCGTTCGCGCATCGTGTGCAAACCGAGATTGGCGCCGCGCGCGAACGCCTCTTCCACATCGAACCCGCGCCCGTCATCGACCACGCGCAGCTCGATAACACCGTCGCGACGCGCCAATTCGATTTCGATAAAGCTCGCGCCCGAATGCCGAAAAATATTGGTCACCGCCTCCTGAAAAATACGAAACACAGCGGTTTCGATATCGGGGTCGGGGCGTGGCTGCAAGTCTTCCAGCCGCGCCGCGTAATCGACGCCGCTGCCGTCGCAATATTTATGCAAATGATCTTCCATTGCCGCTTTCAGGCCAAGTCCATCGAGTTGCGCCGGGCGCAACGCCAGCGCCAAATTGCGCACCTTTTCCAGCGCCTCGCCCGCTGCCACATGCACCTGCGTGATGCGCTCGCTGAGTTCGTCGTGCTGCAACCGTTTGCGCAACCACGCCGCGGTCATTTTAATGAAGGTCAGCGACTGGCCGAGATCGTCGTGCAGCTCGCGCGATAAATGCCGGCGCTCGTCTTCGGCCGCTTCCAACATATGCGTGGATAAATGCAGCAGCCGTTCGTTGGCCTGACGCAAATCCTGCTGACTTTTTTTCTGATCGCTGATGTCACGCACCAGCACTTGAATGCAATGCGCGCCGTTCATCATGGTCGAGCGCGCCGCCACCTCGGCCGCAAAAATTTCGCCATCCAATTTGCGCAGCAACCGCTCGCGAAAATGACTATCGGTGCGATCGACCCCGCCCTGCAGCCATTCCAGCCGCGAGCGCGCTGCGGTTTTACTCGGCGTCGCAATAAAATCTTCGACGTTGAAGCCGAGCAATTGGTCCGGCGTGGTCGCGCCGAACAACGTCGCCGCCACCGGGTTGGCGAAAATGACTTTGCCATCGCCATAAATCATTACCGCTTCCGGCAAATTGTCGATCAGTTGTCGGTATTGACGTTCGCTGTCCTGCAGCTTTTTCTCGTAGCGCTTGCGCTCGTCGACATCGAGAATCGTGCCCATCAATTGCCGCGCACGGTCGGCGCGCGCCACTTGTTCGCCGCGCATTAAGACGTAATGAATATCGCCGCTGGCGCGCAACAAGCGCAGCTCGATTTGCAGCGGCTGGCCGCGCCATGCATCGTCATAACCCTTCTGCAGCGCCGCGCGATCGTCCGGATGCACAAACTGAAAGAGCGTTTGCATCGTCCACGTCTGCGCGTCGACATCGATGCCGAGCAATTGATACATCTGCGATGAAAACGTCAGCGCGCCGGAGTCGTGCTCGACCGACCAGGAGCCGAACCCGGCGATGCGCTGCGCCTCTTTCAATTGACGGCGCGATTCGAGCAATTCGCGCTCGGCCTGCACGCGCAGAGAAATATCCTGCGCCATCATCAATTGCACATCGCGCGACTGCATACGCAGCGTTGAGATCGTCACTTCCATATTCAGCACGACGTGCTGCTTGGTTTGATGCGGGACCGGACCTGCCACCAAGAAATCACTGAAGTGTTTGCTGGCATCGAGATCGCGCTGAAATTGCGCCTGCGCTTCGGGCGGGCGAATATCGCGCAACGTCAGCGCTAAAAATTCGTCGCGCGTGTAACCGTATTTAGCGATGGCGGCGCGATTCACTTCGAGAAAGCGCAGCGTGTGCGGATCGTAAACGAGCATCGGATTGGGGTTATCGTTGAACATGGTGCGATAGGCGCGCTCCGATCGCTGCAGGTGCGCCTGCGTCAGACGGTGTTGCGCATGCAACCGCCAGATGGCGACGTAGAGCAACACGCTGGTGACGGCGACGTAGCCATAACCTTTAACCGTCGCGATCCATTCGGCGAGTGCGCGCGTGGAAATAAAACGCGCGATGGCTTGATCGCTGAAGGTGATCCACAACACGCCCGCCGCCGCATAAACGAATGCAATCCGCAGCGCACCGCGATGCGGTTTAAAAGCGGAAACACGTTTTATCCATGAAAGCATGAAGCCATTCCGATACTTGCGATTGCGCAAGTATAGACACGCGCTTCAGGCGTGTTGAAGATTGGCTTAGAACGTTAACGATGTATGCCTGCAACCGCTAAAAATACAATGTAATTCAGCGCACATAGCGGTTGTAATCGAGCACGCCCCATTCGATCGGCTCCAGATTGCGATAGGTATTTAATATCCAATCGCTCTCCTGCCAAAAGCGCGGATTGGTGCGCGCGATACCGAAGCGTTGCGCCACCGCGTTGTAGGAATTCGGCCCCTCCACCGCACTGAGTTGTCGCGCTAATTGCGGCAAATCAGTTTCGTTCACGACCCAGAATGCATTCGGGTACGCACCGATAATTCCCGGCACCAAGGTGACATTATCGAACTGCGGACGCCGCCGTTCTTTATCTAAAAATAACAGCGCGACATTCGCGTAATCGGCATTATGCAAAATCGTATATAGCCGATCCGAATCGCCGCGAATTACCACGCGCAGCAATACCACTTCCGGTAAATACGCTGCGGCGCGCCCGCGTACCCGTCCGATTTTTTCCAACGCGGTGCGCGCCGGTTCCGGCAGCGATGCATCGTTCATCGCGTAATGTTGCGATAGCGCTGCACCAAACCGCGCTTTCAATAAATCGAAAAATTCCTGTTTTGGATTTTTGCTGTGGTAACTAATGCCGGTCTCGCGTTGATAATTGCCGACCTTGCGATACACCGAATCGCGCGTTTTCGCACCGACACCTTGGTACCAGGAATTGCGCTCGGCCTCGCGTCTATTTTTCGGCAGAAAACTCAGAAAATTGGTTTCACCTTCCATGCGTAAATAATCCATGTACAGACGCGTTACCAGTTGGTGGCTGGCATCGCCGTAAACATCGAAACCTGCAACCAATAAATAATGAATGCGCTCGAGCATCGGATAATCGATCACCCATGCGGTCTTCGGCACTTCGCCAACCAAACCTTGCACCACACTGGCGTTATCGAAATGGCGAAATACCGTCAACGCCGCATTTAAATTGCCGCCGTCACCGCTCCAAATTAAATCCTGCGTTACCGCGTGCGCCGCACCGAATTTATCGAACAGAAATTTTTCTTTCGCGCCGAGATAATCCGCCTGCATGTCTGCGTATTTTTGCCATTGGGTGAAACCCAGCGGCTTGTTGCCCAACTCGCTCGGCACCGCGAGCTGTTTGCTTTCCTGCGCGAGAAATTGCGCATCGACTTTTGTCTCAGCATCCGGGTTGGCGAACACGACCCAAAATCTATCGTCGATAACATTCAGCGCAATCTGGCCGCGACACACCGGGCCCTTAATAAAACTATCGATAAAAAATCCGGCCTCATCGAGCATAAACCGATACCGCGTTTGCACTGGCAGCGCCGCGTAAGTAATAAACGGATTGGCAGCAGTTTCCGGCGCGTACGACGGCAAATTATCGATGCGGTAGTCGGGCTGTAAAAATAATTCGTCGAAACGATGCATGCGCTTCGCGTCGAACAAATACGGTAGGTGCGTTTTTGCCACCAAGGTGGCGCGCACGGGTTGCAAGCGATAGAACACGCGTTCGATGCCGGGATCATCGAATGGACGCCGCGTCGCGATAAGATCGATCGGCGTACCGGGTGCAGTACGCGAGCGCACTAACTTGAAAAATTCGCGCGTATCGTCATTGCCGAAATACACATCGGCGAGAAATAAATGCTCGAATAAATAGCGGCTCATCAACCGCGTTTTAACATCGTCTCGATTTAAAAACCGTTCCCACTCTGTCGTCTGCTGTTGCGCACTGGCAGAAATTGTTGTCGGTGCAGTTACCTTCGCACCGCCTTCAAGCCAGCGCTTCATCGTGGCGAATTCCTCGGCCGACAACCCCGGCAACGCGAATGGCATACCTTGCAACGGATGTTTTTGCGCGTATTCGGAAAATGAATCTGCGGTGGGACAAAACTCTTTGCGCTCAATCGATAAATCGATCGACGTCGGCAGCGTATCTTCAGGTTGGGGATGCTCCTGCTTTAACGCCAGCATTTGATACAACACACTGTCGTCGAGATTTTTTTCTCTGGTTTGTTCGCCTTCGTTCAATACGCTGAAAAACCCTTTATCGCGCCATTGCGCGGCGCTTTGCGCATCGACGAATAAGCGCGTTGTCGCGCTCTCGAACAAACGCGAACTGTCGTAAACTTTGGCGCTGGTGGCGCCGCGCTGAATACCTTCCGGTGAATCGAGTTTGAGCTGGCACGGCGCGTCGTAACAGCCGTGGCAGACCAGACAACGGCGATCGAAAATCGGTTTCACATCGCGATAAAATTCGGCGCTGGCCGTTGCTGAACCGCCTTCGGTGACGACCGGCACATCGCGCGCAGCTAACGCGGCGCGTTCAATGCCGCTGCGGTGCCAATACCACGCTAGGCCAATTCCGATCAATGCGATTGCAAGCCAAATTGCTGCGAGTCGCCACGATTTCATGCAGTTTTCACCTTGTCTCATGCAGCGCGCAGACTACCGTGCTGACAGGGTTTGCGCTAGATTGGCTTTGCGCTGGACTGCACATGTGCAGAAAAATTATCGCGACGCAGTAAATGACGTTGCCAAACGAAACTGATGCATCGAATGAAATCACAAATAAAACCGTTCACGCCGGCAGCGGAATATTTTTTCCACGAAGGCTGCCACATCATTGAGCTGGATAATTGCGTCGACAATCCGGCCTTGTCGATTGCGCGCGCACGCGTCGAACCGGGCAAAACAACGCGCTGGCACAAGCTGACAAATACCGTCGAACGCTATGTGATTATCGAAGGCAGCGGCATTGTCGAAGTCGGCAATGAAATAACGCAACAGGTTACAGCCGGCGACGTGGTTATTATTCCGGCCGATTGCGCACAGCGTATTCACAATAACGGCACTGACGATTTAATTTTTCTTGCGCTGTGTACACCGCGCTTCGTACCGGAAAATTATGTCGATATCGATTCGCAGCACAACGATGCGTGAACGCAACTTGCCATCAGCCGATATAGAGCGACTCGACACGTGGCTTAAATACAAAGCAACAATGTGCGCGAGCTGCAAGGCGAGCTGTTGCACGCTGCCGGTCGAAGTTAACATTGCCGATTTGGTGCGAATGCAATTGCTCGATGCGTTCGAAGCCGACGAGCCGCCAAAAGAATTAGCAAAAAAATTGAAGAAGTCAGGTGTGGTGGAGCACTTTAATTTTTCCAGCGGAATTTTCACACTGACGCGCTTAGCTAATGGGGATTGTATTTATCTCGACACGCACACGCGCCGCTGCACCATTTATGAAAAACGCCCGCAGACCTGTCGCAATCATCCACGCGTCGGACCGCGTCCCGGTTACTGTGCTTATCTTGCAAAATAAATTCGTTAAGCGGGCTGTCCGTCTTTTTCGCTCCATTTTTTATTGCGTTTTTACACAGCAGCGACTGAACAGATATTCACGCAATGTTGCCAGATTTGTTTTGCAGAAAGATCAAATCAAAAACCTGCTGAACATGCCGATCAGAAAATACCTCGAGCGAGCGCCCCTCGAACACATAGGCGTGGTAGCCGAGCGGCGCCAAAATATCGATTACTTTCTGGCATGAGTTTGGGTTGCGCGAGGACTGCGGTCCGCGCACCTCGCACCAGATGGCGAATGGATTTTTTTTAAGAAGTCCGGTCATGCCGCTGACAACCAGCTCCTCTGCGCCCTCGACATCGATTTTCGCTAACTTGATGCGTTCGATGACATTGGCGTCAGTAATCGCTGCATCGATCCGCTGTGTTTTTACTTTAACCGTTCGCGCATACATCGAATTTCTAAGCGCTGCGCTGCCGGCAACCAACGAGCTGCCGCCCGGATTTATTTTGCCGGCGACAAAAAAATCGCATTCTCCATCGGAGTCGCTGGCTGCCACAGTGAAGAGCCGATCATAAATACTCGGATTGCGTTTCAGGAATTCGACATGCGCGGGTTCCGGCTCGAACGCATAGGACTGACACTGCAATTTTTTGGCGAGATAACTGTACATACCGAGATTGGCGCCGATATCCAAAAAAATATCGTCGTCTTTTAACATCTTTTGCATAAATCTAAACAACGGACTGGCGCGGTAATACCGCAACACGTTGTAAAGAAAGTAGCGCAAAAGTCTTTCGCTATTTTCACTGGTATCGACGCGTATACCTTCGCCGATTTCGAACATACCGATTTTGGCGGGCAATAATTTATCGAATAAATTGAGCGCCCTGGCCTGCAACCGGCCGTTAATGCCAATACCAAGCGGAACGATACTCGTTAGTTTATTGATGGCGATCATCTTAAAAACCTCGTTCAATCATCCATGTGGATCCGGGTTATCTTCGAAAAACAGCAATGCCAGAACTGCTGGCCTATTTGTCCATTAGCAATTGCGCTCATTTGACAGGTCCTTGCTGACGCAAGCCTGTCAAATGACTACACGGCTATTTTTTTAGGAAAATAAAACAACGCAAAATTAGCTATTTATATTTTTTATGGCGCTAAAACCCGGAGGGTTTTGATACGAAAGGACGGTACAACCTTAACGCGTTCCGTGCCTTCCCTTTTCTCTGCTTTTAAGGCGTAAAGCCATCCGTCGTCCATCATCTATTTACTACAACAAGTATGCAGCGTTTCTAAAACTAGCAGTCGTACATTTATCACTTGGATCATTTTAGAAAAGAGATCGCATTTGCGCCATTGGCGATGGCAATTGCTACTAAATGTCACTTTTACCAGAAGTCTATAAGAAGAGACCCAACAAATGGGCCCACCATTGTGATTTCATCAAAACTTTTTAAACGAATTTTTACCAAAAGATTATAAAATATTTCTAAAGTTGTGGGTGCTGGTAATTCTGGCCCTGTATTCCATTGAATTTGACCCTCCTGCGCTAGAGGTTCTGATCCACCCGCTCCAGTGTTTGTGACCCACTGCGCTGATGATCCAGCTCGATACGCCACCTAACTTACCTTTTTGCGATAAACGGCTAGATTGCAGGTCTGCCCAAAACGACGAACTTTCTTCATCCTAATTTTCGCGGACGCGAAAATGTACGGTACGGCTGAGTTGCACCTTCGTTAAATCAGCTCTCTCCAATCAATCGCCCTCTTTCTAGCCTTCGACCGTGACCTAAAACCATGTAGTGTGATGAATAACGCTCAAAAGAATTTTTGTGCTTGGCTACATGTGAATTAAAATTACAATTTGTATATTCTTGTGCAACTGAGCGGAGAGGAAATGAAATGCTCGAAAAACTAAGCACGTTTAATGCGGCAGAGCATTTGATCACTGTGGAGGATATGGCGTTTTTCATGGCCGACGCTCTGGAAACGTCCGATGCGGGCTACATTGAGCATCCGAAAGAGGTGATCGCTCGCGCGAAAGCTATAGTAGAAAATAAAAAGACTATTTTATCCGGCGACAGCATCGAGCCTTTTTGCAAGCAATAGCAAAAAGGGGAGCTCAAACAAGAGAAAAATCGGTTCAACCAGGTAACACGAGGTGAAGTGTGAGCAGATTAGATGCTGTGACCTTCAATCGCATGGAGGATGCGCTGGCCGATAGTATCGAAGAGGCTGCGAGCTGGAGAATCCGAAATGAGCTGATGGATAACATCATTGAAGCAATCGCAGCGCGCAATTGGACGCAGGTTGAAGCAGCAAAGTACTGTGGTATTACGCTGCCGCGTTTGATGGAGCTGCTAAAAAATAAAGTCTCGCGGTTTTCTCTTGATGAGCTAGTAAATATCGGGGTTCGAATTGGAACAACCCTTACAGTCAAGATGAAGCATAGCGACGATCAGGTTTAATATTCCAACATCGATTGCATAATTAAACGCGTACTCCGGCCCAAAACTGCCACTAACTAGCTCCAACTCAAACCCGCCACTGATTCCGGTTTAAAGTCGGCCAATAATTCCGCTCATCCATCTGTGCGAGCACAGCACCTTTGAGCGTGACGTGATACCTCCAAATCAGCTCTTATTGAGTCGCTTGCTGATTCTCCTCTATCGGCTTTATCGCTTCTGGCGGAACACGAGGAAGCCCTGGTCGCTGAAGATATGCAGAGTAGCGAAGCTGTAGCCTAGTTAGGAAGGGAGGCAATAAGCGCCCAATACGCTTCTCCTTCCAATCTTTCCAAACTTCAATCTTTAAATCGCTGAAACGAAAACTTATTGTAGTATCGGGCAACAATCCAAATAAAACCGCTTCATTATCACTTTCGCGTAATGAACCATAAGCTTTGTCATACTTCTCTATAGTCTTTGTATGGCTAAGTTTAGCGCCCCTCAAAAGATAAATAGGTAAGTCATCAAGCTGAACCTCCCCTCTGGGGAAGCAATCGCATTCAGGTCGAACATTAATGTAGTAATACTTTTTCCCATCATAAAAAATATCACCTGGAGAAACTGAGCTTTCGTGTAAATACTTAATATCTAAAAACCGTTCACCCGACAATACTTTTTGTAGCATGGCGCGATATTCATTTTGATTGACTGGCATATGTGCGTCGAAAGCATCTACATATGAGCCTAAATCAAAATCGAAAGGTGTCATACGTGACGCTAAATTTCTTCCGATTAGATTGCCTAACTCAATAGATTGAGGAACCGAATCTTGCTCAAAAGTTTTCCACATAATCAACGGCCAATAAACGCTTTTGTTGTAAAAATCCAAAAACAAAGCATTCTTGGCGCGCTCATACTCTTGCTCCCATCTTTTGAGAACATAGGCCGATGGAGCGGTTTTTAGCCAATCAGAGAGGACATCGAATACACCACGTTCGAGAACCTCAGATTTATTTTTAACGAATATATGAGATGGACCACTCTCACCATTTAATTCGGGGCATTTCTTTATGTGCTCTTGGACCGACTCCACATCCTCATTTGTGAAAATGAATACCGGCGCAAATCTAATTTCTTTTAACTTCTTCAAGAACTCAATGGTTTCGGCAACATGCTGCGCATCTAGCTGTTCAGATGCTCGCGCCATTGGAACACCACCTTCATCTGTAAAACTTCCTTCGTGCAACTTCCAGTCAACAATAAAAAACGAGGCAAATTTAAGATTTTCCCAGCTATTTTCTTTGGGCAACCCTGTCATTCCCACCACATGGCAACCAGCCTGCTCTATCTGCTCTTTGATAGATGTGACCCGCGGATCACCCGCATGAAAATGATCGTCTATAAAAACGGCTGCTCCATAAAAAAGGCTTCTATGCGGCATTATTTGTCATCCTTCACAAACGAAACTACAAAATTGGCACCGGGCAATATTTTTTGGCTTTTTATATCAGCCAGATCAATCGCATAGTCATGACGATCTAACAACTGTCGCGCGATATAAAGTCCAAGCCCTCGACCTTCCTCACCGCGACCAGAATAAAAGGGCTCAAATATATAAGGAGCGTCATCCGATTTAATTCCCGGCCCGTTATCAGAAAAAACAAAGCAGGACTCATCACCATCTAGAAGGACTTCTATTTTTCTTTTGCCATCGTGCTTTGTTTGAAGCCAATATATCGAATTGTCGAATAAATTAAGCAATAGTTGCAGCAGGACGGCATCCGTTGTCTTCGCGACTAACGGGGAGCCTTTTTCTAAAATATCAAATCCAATATTTTGCTTAGAAAGAACACCAGCGAAAAGACGATGCACCTTTTCGATCACCTCACGGACACGAATATCTTTGCGGCGTTGTTTCGTGGACTTAAAAAGTAATTGAAGGTCTTTAAGTTGAGACTCGACAAATGACAGCATGCCGCGCATTGTCGTAAGCTCCCTGTTAATTACTTCCTTATTTACCTCTCCCCTGCCATTGGTCTCTCGTATGAGGCCATCGTTTATCGCGAGCAGCCGCCCCATTACAGCCATAATGTCATGGGATGCTGTCTCAACAGAAAGGCCTACACCTGCCAAATGCTCAGTTGTCTCTGCACGCTTAACTAAATAGTTCCGCTCAGCTTTATAAAGCTTAGATATCTCCGAAAGCGCTTCTTTAGCGGGCTTGCTGTCCTCGACAATTTTCTCGAGAGATTGGATTCCTTCAGTAACTTGATTTTTCTTAAATATCTCAACTTCATTTTTTACTGCCACAGACGCGCGATATTGCGCGTATGGCTTTTTCCGCACCCAGGCTAAAAAAAGCTTTATCAGGCATAGAAAATCTGAGGTTGGATTTCCCGTATCAATCAAGCCCTCACGGTTTGTCTTGTCGGTTAGTTGAGGATTTTCAGACTGAGTGATGTTTACGAACCCAACAACTTGATCGTTACTTAAAAACTGACCCGCACTAATAGTGCCGCGATATGCATCAATCTGAAGCCAGTCGTCCTCCGGGTCACCGTATGGATATACCCGAATATTATCTCTGTACAAATATATTCGATGCTCTTTGATAATGCTCTTGTCGCTCTTATCTAGCTCATACCTTCCTTTCGCATCAGAACTAAAATCAAAAATATAAAAGCCAAAAGAGAATGACCCACACTTTGTCCCGCGAAGCAACAATTCCTCAGCACCATCTCCAAACCGTTCGCGAAATATTCGCATACCGGAGATTTCAGGATCCATTAATGGCAAACGCTTTTCCTGTCCATTCAAGCTAAAAACAAACTCTTTCGAACTTTCGTTATATATTCCTTTTTCTATTCGAAATACTGAATTTTCTTTTATAAGGGTTTGCAGATTACTAAGGTATTGGTCGGAGAGGTTTTTATAGTGATCTCCCTGATATATAAAGACCTTAAAAGCTGTACTGGAAGAGGTTTCGAACTCGTCCTCAGGTTGGTCATCAAAAATAGACTGCAATCGAACCAAATCCTTGTAAACCTCTTCGACCTTTTTTGTACTCCAAACTCCTTTTAAGTGGGATATTTCAATGCGGGTACCCTGCGGCTTTCGCTTGAACTTTCTTGCACCCAAAGTAATTTCTTTTGCCTGCATAAATCTAGGCTGATCAGACTCGGAAAAATCTATATTCAGCTCATCCAAAAACTTAACATTTTCGCGGCCATTTTCTTTGAGAAAGTCATCATCAAAAGCTGAAAAATCTAGTTTTAACTCATACTCAAGATTGGATTTTTTTGGCCTAGTAGTAATCGTAACTTTCTTACCCAGCTTGAGTATGGCGAATCGGCCAATACCCTTCTCACCTTGAATTTTTCTGCCTTTGACAGTTTCGTCATTAGAGACTTTCCCGATTTTTTTGAGCGGGGTCGCCGGATTAACCCAATGATTTACTATTACTTCCTCAGTCATGCCAACGCCATCATCTTCAATGATTATTTTGGCGCCAGTTTTATGTTCAAAATTATCCCCAAATCCATCAAATGTAACCCTTACCCACGATGCGTCGGCATCATATGAATTTTTAAGGATTTCTATTAATGCAATTCGCTCGTTCTTAATCAGTTGATCGCCAAGCATTGTTAGCAATCTAGCGTAAGGGCGGAACTGTAAATTTTTAGGAGTCATTTGGACGCAATCAAGATAAATTCTTCGCCATAAACATGGCGGCCAGTATCACTTCGAGTAAACCTTCCCTGCTCAGTTCTATACGGCGTAAGTATTTTATTTGTAATGCGTCGTTTCGCCACACGGACTTTGGAAAATCCACTACCGAGGAGAGATTCACTTAAATGCGCAGCATTATCGATACGTATACTTTTATATTCGGTATTTCCAATAACAAATAGCGCAAGCCCTTTTGGCTTTAAAAACTTATAGCAACGCTTAGTCACTTGCTGCATATCCAGAAAATATTTCGCCGTCGATTTAGCTATCGCTCGATCTCGATCGAAAAGACTGAATACGATTTCGGATCCAACGCGGTTTAAGCGTTTAACTTCCCTATTAAAGTCCAATGAGTGCTGCGTACTACCTATTGAGCCTGTGCGCAGATCTCGGTAGTCGGAAGCATATCCAAGCCAAAGCGAGGACAACTGGTGAAGATCGGCATATTCGTATGATGTCACGTAAGGCGGGCTCGTCACGATCATATCGATTGCTTTTGGAGGTGCACTAATTTCCAAAACATTAGCGTTTACGATCTTTGTGGTGCTTGTAGAGCTTAAATCTGTCTGCTCCCACGCACGAACCATCGAAGAAAATTGTACGGAAAACGCAGCCAATACATTAGCTGGCTGCTTAACCGGATCAATCTGTGGCTTAATTGATTTCGTAAGCCACCTTGATGCGGATTTAAGAATATTTGAAAATGCGCAGAGAAAAAAAGCGCGGTAATGGCTGCGAGTAGATACAGTTCCATTTATTGCATTCAGCAATTTCGCTAAATCATGGAGCTGCTCAGGGTGATACCAATAATTCAGGCGCTCAATGGCACTTTTTGTTAGATCAACTTTTTTACTGGCGCGAGGAAAAGCGATCATTATTTTTTCATAATAATCTTCTAATTTTTTTAATGTATAAGAATTACTTTTCGCTGTGGCAATTAGCGTTGCAACAGGATTAATGTCGCAACCCCAAAAATCAATCGAATTTCTTCTTGCTTCAAAGGCTACCGTACCGCAACCGCAAAAAACGTCAGCGACTGTTTTTACCTTAATATTATGGGCCGCAGCATAATCAAAAGCTTTCGATGTGATAAATGCGGGGAACTTCGCAGGATACGCGTGTATGCGATGAAGTTTGAGCTCCTTCTCACTGGAGTTGTTCCAGAAAGAATTATCTTTGAGATCAGAAAATCGCTCACGAGAAAGCTCGCTCGCGTCAAATAGATCGAGGTAATCGCCAGTTGTCAAAGTTTCCCCTCCATAGTGAACTCTGCTGCGCAGCTATGCATTTGCACAACAAATGACTGGAGATTAAATACATGGATTTAGGTGCAGTAAGCACCCAGTTTGGAGCAAGTATGGTTGCACCCATATTAACTGTCCAATGCCTCCACCACCGCAGAAAGACATGCCCACAACTTATTGATTTTTATAACATTATAAATAGAACAAAAAGCAGCCAATCCATCCAAGTATGCGGGACTGACGCTCGCTAGACTTTACTTGCCGTTTTACGCACGTAAATTGACCTTCATCTACATTCAAAAGTACCCCATCGCACTGAATGTATATGTGATTGCGAGAGGCCGGCCGCCCTTCCAATTCAAAGCCGACACCCATTCCAGTTCAAAGTCAGCCAGTCATTCCAATCAAAACTGCCTGCCCACTTCCCCACTAGTGAGGCAGCGCTAAATTAGAATTTTCCACTTTCAGTCGGTACACCGCTGGCGGCAGATCGCCCAAATTGTTGAGTGCGGCCCATAAGTGGGTCAGTTTTGGGCGGAAAACAGTCGTCATCATTGGTTTAATCTACGCTGTCCTGCGCAGTTGCCATCGGAATCCAGTTATGGAGTCGAAGGTCGGTTCTGCTGAATCCACTTCAGGAACTTGTCGCCCGTGTCCAGCGGAGATGCGCTAGAACGATATTGCTCCAGATTCATCGCGTACTGGAAAAGCATTGGGTTGGCGATGCTTTCGGCGAAAACGCGTTCTGATTCAAAGCTTAGATCAATTGCCAGCATGGAGCCGTGTGCGATCTTTGATCTCCATTCGTACACTTTCCGAACTGCAGCTTTAAGCGTCATGCCATTCGCCCCAACAATATCTTCGGGCCTCTTCTCGAAGAGTGCGCAGGCTAAATCTCGAATTCCAGCTTCCTCTTTGCCGCCACACAGGATGTCGAGCACGAAGCCGAACATCGGCAGTGCGACGAAGTCGACGTCGGAAACACAGGCTCGCCCATACCAGTGAATGGCATTGCCCCATCGTTGAGATAGCTCCGGCAAACTTTCCTGCGCAGGAGTCGGGCTGAGAATGATCTTGATGCAATTTCCCGCAGCCAACCGGAACTCCGCCGACGTATCAATTACCTCTTGAGCCAAACCGGGGGTACCACCTACTCCGGGCAAATCGGCTTCTGATCCAGCAACCAGATCATGTCCGGCGGTCTGCCGCAGTCGTTCAATGCCGAGTGGTGGGCCGTGATCAGAAGATGTAGACACCCGCTTCTTGTTATGTCCCGGAATGAGCAGGCGTATCGCATCGATAGCGATTCTGGTTGCCAGCAAAGCTCGGCGACCAGCTTCGCGGTCATCGAAACCAGCAACGGCTACGCATGCAATCTGCTGTTCAACTGTCGCGAAACGCGTAACGGTCGACATGGCAAACTTGATCTGCGCACCATCATCGCCTTCGACGCTACTGTCCGCGCTGCTATTTAAACCCCACTTTTCTTCAACCCCTGACCGCCATGCCGGACGACATCCGCGAAGGCTTTCTACTTTGTCGAGCCATCCTGAGCGATCCATGAACTCAACCGGCCCAACGGAGAAGGCTCCATATTCTTGCCGGATGAAAAGCCATGTCGGGATGTAAACGGTTTGAGACGTCGGCAGACCGGCGAATGCACTGGTGAGAGCTCCGCGGTATTGCTTCCATCGGTCATTGTCATCCGCCTCTCGGATGAGCGATGAGAGCATTGCCCCAAAAGTGCCCGTCGCGCGCTTGAACATTTCATCTCGGCTTAGAGTTCGGGCGAGTACAACATCGTTGTCGCGAAGGCTGTCGATGATTTCCGTTATGCAGGCAAGTGCACGATCTGTGGTCGGGTAGAAACTACCGCCGCCTGCTGGAACTGAAGGCGGTATTGGAGAGCTGCGCGGGCCGTGCAGCCACTGCTTGTATTCGTCGCTTTCAGGACTCTGAAGTTGAAGGGTTTCCTCCAAAGCTGTTCTGAGTCGCTGGGAGTTTGTTGCCATGAGACGAAGTCCTAAATGTGTCCGCAGTGATTCAACTAACAGGCAGCCGCCGGGGAGTATGTCCACTTCAACCGCATTCACGGGGAGATAATAGAAGCGCTTATTTTCACTACATTCCACCGAAGCTTTGTCATACTAACTTTAATTTAAACGACGTAAATTGCTTCAAGCTATACGGATGCGTCTTATCTGGACGCACACTGAATTCTAAGTGGCCAGACTGCATAGCAGAAATTAGCTGTACGATCGAAAACCCCCGTCTTTGGATACCACCCATTGACAAGGACAATTCCCTCGCGCCCAAAACATCAACACGCAGAAGTAACCTATCCACCAAAAACTGACATCGAGCCTTGTCAACAATCCAATCCCGATCAAATTTATTCGGTCGCTGAATGGCAGGGAATACTTCTGCATCCAATAACTGCTTGAGCTGGTAACGAGTAATCTGCAACGCCTCACAAGCTTCGGTTACCGTCCAGTTAGATGATATTAAGCTCGCCAATTTCTCACTTTCGCAGCGGCTATAATGCGCTTTTCCTTTAAATATAATTCGGGACAGCCTTTCGGTTCGAACATACTTATCTATACGCTCAGGGCGACATCCTATGATTCTGGCCGCTTCATTTTTTGAAACAATACGACTCCTTGGCAATATTAAATTAATTCTGGTCATGCGATCCGCCTCAAGAAGTCCAGGCCAGTAGGTCTGGATGTAGCGGTCAAACTCAAATTTTATTCGTGCGACGCCTTCATTCCTCTGCTGTCGATGCAGGCGCTCGTATAAATCTCGATAGTGCTTATTGACTCCGGAGACTCCTCTCGCACTCATTGGATTATCAATATACTGGCTGAGCATAAAATAAAAATCGTCAGGCCAATTACATATCATTCGCCAAACGCCATCATAGTGTTTAGCTAGCGAGTAGCCATCTAACGAAACCGGCGAAAAAGCGTCACCTAGCAATCGTGCTTGATAGTGCGCCAGAAAATTGAACATAGTTAGCGCTTCACGAAAGCCCAATTCAGACATCGCGGACGGCGGTTTTGCACACACCCCGCTCTTTAAGATTAATGATTCAAAGTATTTGCTGAACTGGAGAACAGATGGTGAAATAGGCTGCTGGCCAGGCCTCACCTGTTTTAGTGCATGGCAGAACTTATCAATTTTTCCCCTATACCAACCCAACCTGTCCCCAGTTTCTCTTTCAGTATCGACTAACATCCGCTTATGTTGTACACACGCTAAAATAGGAAGAATGGCCCACTGCAACTTACAATATCCATTTTCGGCAATGCACTCTGGACACACCCTGGGGTATTTTACAAAAAGATGCGGAGTATCAATTACTCGACGAAAAGTCGAATATATTTCAGCAGTTTTAAATAGTGGATGATCGAGACCTAAATTAATAAGATATTACGATAAATCGAACTCGCCAGTTAGAATTTGATGCACTGGTGCTCGCGCATTCTTCCAGGATAACCCTCCATGATGCAGCAAATGGCCTATATGCCGGAAACCATTCTGCTCACATACCCTGATCAGATAACTTACAGGACACTCATCGAAGTGCAAATTTGGCCTGGATAACAACACCTATATGACCTTCAAAGCTTTAATTTATAACCAAGGCGTTTTGATATTAAAAACCGCTGATACAAACTAGGCTTTCGATGAGGACCGCCTACTAGGCTTGATTCCATCCTTAAAGACTCCGCCACATCACTATCAAAAAACCTACAATAATACGAAGCCAACTTAATTTTTTTGCTTAAAAGATCGACCCCGACGCACCCTCCGTCCACAAGATCTACAATCGGAATCTCATCAATATCCAAAGACGAAAAATCACGTATTTTATACAACAGTGCAGAAAGCAGATTATCTGATCCAAGAAATAACATAGAAAATCTACGATAATCGTCATGCTTTTCCCTCCATGTTATTTTACAAAAAGCACCTTCTCGCCGCGGATTGCAAATCATCAACGCTATAACTCTAAGCAATACCTGCTTGTACAGACCTGTCGAATCAAGATCGTGAACAATGGTGAAAACTCTATCTTGTGCAGACAACCCTAAATATCTTCCTGATGCTGATCCAGCAAAAGCCTTTGAAAAATCTAATTTATACACGCCGTCTAACGATAGATTTAGTTTTAGCGCACGTATTATTGCCCGCTCGTATTCAACCATCTCTAATTCATCTACAATTTTATCCTGACATTTTTCATCATCTAGACTTGAGTCAATTAATTCATAAATATAAAGTGGTGGATATTTTTCAAATTCAGCGTCATCTTTACTAAAATCATCCAACTCTTCCGCCAATGGAATAAGCCAGTCGCCGTGGAGATGGCATTTTTTATAATTACGAAGCCTCCAATAAAATCGAATGTAATCGCTCTTCTGCAAACAAGCCTTACAAACCTTTACGCATTTAGACCAACTATTTCCCTTTCCCAATCTAATTCTATCAAGACAGCCTTCTGGAATATTCCTTTTTAAAATTCCCTCCAAAGCAATTCTGCATTTATTGTACTTACTCGAGCCATTGGAATCGCAACAGTTCAAATGATATGTTCGCTCGAGATAGTTTTCAAATATCTCAATTTTTGAAAACCCATTGATTCTGGCTAAGCGCTGGACGTAATCAATAGTAAGTTCATCCTTTTTTTTAATTCCTCGATAAATTAAATTAAAGACCTTATGCTGCCCCATGAAAGCTATATATTTTCCTATCCGTTGAAACACCAAATGTGACGTACTTTCCATCAACTATGGAATTCTCTTTAGTCCTTGCTCCGAAATTCCAGTCTGAATGACATACCAGCTCTCTAAATTGCAATCTTTCTAACTGTTGGATAAATTGATTCTGCTCATCTGGGACTCCATAGCCCCGCAAAACTTTCTTAAATGTTGCTGACGAAACAGCCTTACCATCGCGACATGATTGAGTATATGCATCGCGCACGAGTATTACCGTATCCCTCAAGTTTCCGCTTGAAAAAGAAAATATTTTCAGCGCCATATCTTGCTTATAAATTCCAACATCTTCTGATAACTGATAATGATCAGATAGCTTTTTTAATAGTTTTCTAAACTCGTTCAAATATTCGGGCATACTCACACGGAAAGATGGGATCACGTGTCTATAGCTTATTCTCCCTCTGAGCTGCTTATTTGAATCTATTAAGTGCCTACTCCATGGCATCCCCATAAAAACGATGGGAATACCTAGATCTTTAATTAAGTCCTTGAACAAATCCGCAAGAACAGAAATTACACTCTGACTTCGTCTTTCTATGATCACTTGAATTTCATCTAAAATCAGCAGCTCCAACCCAATTACACGGCACTGTAATATAAGCCTATCGTAGAGCTCACCTTCGTTTTTCGCACCTCTACCTAGCTGAGGATCCCCAATCGCTATAAGCAGCTTTATGATGAAATCTTTACGGTTAGAAACCGACTTCAACTCATACCAAACAACCGGCTTAAAGGTTCTTTCCTCTTCCTCAACTACGGGATTTTTTAAAACGTAGCGAGAGGCAATTTCACTTTTTCCACTACCTGACTCGCCGGTTATCAATGCACATGAAACTGCGTCATGCCTAATATTTTGATCACGCAACAAATCAAAAAGAGAGAACAACTCATTTATTCTAGGAAAATAAACAAATGGCTTTGTTGAAATATTCTGATCCATCATTCAACCTCCCAGCCGTCCAGATCCAACTCCTCGTCCAACTCCCCCGCGATGACGGTAATATTTTTAGTATTGTCAATGACGAGCCTTGGCGACTCCACGCCAATTTGTTCTGATCTAGCTGCTTTCGATACAGTCACCTGCGTTTTACGACGCATATTTCTCGCGTGAAGCTCATCACGCTCCTCGGCTAGCTTTACCTTCGCCCGCTGCAAATCGAAATCTTCTAATTTATTTTGACCATTTCGCCTTGCCTCTTCTCGTATCTTTTTATTTTCAAACTCAGACAGCCCTGAAGCGTACGAATATCTCGCGCAATCTACCTTTAAATATGTTTTATTGTGGTCATCTAAAACCAATATTGATCCGATATCAAAGGGGTTGTACTTAGCGGTTACGCTGCAGGGGCCGTCTCTCCGGTAAATGTCTTTTAGAACAGCCGAATCATAATTTAGGGAGAATATTTTAATGCCGCCCCCACTTAACTCTCGTGTAGTTGTCGCCATAAGAATCGGTATCAATTCCATCTCATTCTCAAATGGAATAGGTAAATCATCTTCGGATTGTACCCAAAGTTCATTTGGAGTCATTCCCGTTTCATCAATCGGTGAATTATGATAAATCTCAGTCAGCCAATTCGTGAAATATCGCTTGAATTCGGTAAAGGTAATCTTGGCCTCTTGACGAGCGTCATACCCTTCACCACATTTACCAGGCTTTCTGACGACTCCAGGTAAATCATCTAGCACGAGCGAATTTACCATTCCGAAAAATCGTTCAACTTTACTTTTATAATTCCCCTTTCTAATCGGACAGTATTGAAATATTGGCCCCAACTCATCAGCTACAGATGCGAAGTGGCGCCCCCAAAATTCGTTACCATTATCCGTCACTAACGTGCTCGGAATGCCATGGGCTGGCCAGCTGGAATCACACTTCATTTTCGAAATAAAATCATCTTTGGGTAAGAAGGCATTCATACATGCCATACAGACCGATGCGAATGAAGGATTTTCAAACGACATTTGAAACCCAAGAACCATATGCGAGTGGTGATCGATTAAAACGGTGATGAATGGCCGACCCAGAAGGGTTTTATGATCATCATGTAAAACGTGTATGTCTAACTGAGTGTGATCGATCTCAACGCGCTCAAGAACCCGGCTCGTTACAATGCCACTATCGGAACCCGCCAGCTCGGCTGCCAGAGTTCGTTTTCCCTTTCTTGATTTCTGCTTATTTTGATATGACTTATCCTGAATGCGTTTCTGAATTGTCAAAAAAGTCGGGGCTTTAAGGGGGCTTTCTGGATTGCTGAGGTTATGGTCGATGATTTTTGCTTCAATATTTCTTACTATGGATGCAATTGTAGGTTGACTGAGCTTGAAGTATCGGCTGGATTCTCGATTGATTATTTCAACGACTCTGTCATCAATTTTTGATTCTCTAGATCCTTTATATCGATGTCGTGGATATAACCCACGCATTTTTTGGCCCGCTTCAATAAAGCTTTTATTCCAGCTTCTTACCGATTGCCAATGTGGTGATTTTTCTCCCAGTTTTTTGGCTATTTCTTTAATTATATTGCATGCATTTTTTTCCGTTATTTTGGCTATGCCATTCTCTTTAAGGCCTCTAATATACTTAAAGCGTCGATTTACCTCACGCTGCTCTTTTTCGCTCAAATCAATGAACGATAAATCACCAAAATCACGAACCTCCGCAAGAAATCTCAATTCCCCGCGTTGTTTTTTTTCATTCAGATCAAATTGTTCTACTCGATACGTCGCACCATCCTGAATATCGGCAATCACAATTTCGTGCTTTCCAACCCTTCTCACCATAGCTCTATTGCATGGCTTGCCGTCTTTAAATTCGATAATTACACCTTCAACCCAAAGTTCAGCTGACATGGAATTCTACCTCTGTGGCCATAGTCAACGACTCAGAATCGATGTTGAACATTAGATATCCCAGTGCTATCCAGGAATATATTTCACGCAACGAAACTTGCCCTCCGAGATCCGCAACGAGTCTCGCCAACTTTATTTTTCCTTTTTTAAAGTTCGAGCAATTATGCAGTCTGGCCATATCCAATGTTGGACGCTTTCTGTATTGATAAAGCTTTTCGTAGTTATGGAGTTTCGGCTGTTGGTCGATGGCAATCTCATCCACGACAGAAAACACCGCATTAGAGCCATCTAGAATCGACTCAAAGCAGGTGAAAAGCCGCTGATAGTGATCGGTGCGTGATCGCGCTAGAGGCTTTACCTCCACAAAGCCAATTACTCCAGATACGTAATGCACCTCGAAATCAGGCGTATAGATCGTTTCGCCAAGATCAACATCTGGAATCCTGAAGGTTTTGGGTTGGGGTAATACCGCAAGACATCGGGATTGAATTCCAGATGCAGGCAATACTTAGATTCAAGAATTGATTCAACGAGGATGGTTTTTCCACCATTTGCTTTCATGGCGGGAAATCGAACGATGTTCTTAACAGCGGATCTTTTTAACTTGCGAGCGGGGGTTGTCATTCTAGGCGGCTTCCGAGCTTCCATGCTCCAAATATACGCCACTTTATAAATATCTCATTAAATATTTATAATGTTCTCGTAAAATTTTATAAACTTTTGATGAAATTTACACTAAATCACTTCGGCCATATTGCCCTTATCTTCCAACCACGCCTTACGATCGCCGGCACGTTTCTTCGCAAGCAACATATCCATTAACTGATTGGTGTCGTCGCCCGCTTCGACGGTCAAGCGCACCAAGCGACGCGTGTTTGGATCCATTACCGTTTCGCGCAATTGCAACGGATTCATTTCGCCGAGACCTTTAAAACGCGTTACCTGTACTTTACCGCGTTTATTTTCTGCAGCGAGACGATCGAGCACGCCCTGCCGCTCAGCTTCGTCGAGCGCGTAATACACTTCCTTGCCCAGATCGATACGAAACAGCGGCGGCATTGCGACAAACACATGACCGGCTTTTACCAGCGACTGAAAATGCCGCACGAATAACGCACATAACAAGGTCGCGATATGCGCGCCGTCGGAATCGGCATCGGCAAGAATGCAGACTTTGTGATAACGCAAACCGTCGAGATTATCCGAGCCCGGCTCGACACCGATCGCGATGGAAATATCGTGCACCTCCTGCGAGGCCAATACTTCGAGCACATCGACTTCCCAGGTATTCAAAATTTTTCCGCGCAGCGGCAAAATCGCCTGAAATTCGCGGTCGCGCGCCTGCTTCGCCGAACCGCCAGCGGAATCGCCTTCGACTAAAAACAATTCGCTGCGCGTGATATCGCTGCCGGAACAATCGGCCAGCTTTCCCGGCAGCGCCGGACCGGACGTGATTTTTTTGCGCGTAACTTGTTTCGACTTACGCAACCGCGTTTGCGCATTGTTGATACATAACTCGGCGAGTTTTTCCGCATCTTCGGTGTGCTGGTTCAGCCATAAACTGAACGCATCTTTGGTGACACCGGCAATAAAGGCAGATGCTTCGCGCGAGGTTAAACGCTCTTTGGTTTGACCAGAAAATTGCGGGTCCTGCATTTTCGAGCTGAGCACGTAACAGCAGCGATCCCAAATATCATCGGGCGCGAGCTTGATACCGCGCGGCAACAAATTGCGAAACTCACAAAACTCGCGCATCGCATCAAGCAAGCCCGAACGCAAACCATTGACGTGGGTGCCGCCCTGCGCGGTTGGAATTAAATTCACGTAGGCTTCGGTAATAAGTTCGCCGCCGTCCGGCAACCATTGCACCGCCCAATCGACCGCTTCGCGCGTGGCTTTAAAACTGCCGACAAATGGCGTCGCCGGCAGCACGTCGAACTCCGCAGTGGCGCCGCTCAAATAATCCTGCAGGCCATCTTCATAAAACCATTCTTCGCGTTCACCGCTGGCTTCATCGAGAAACGTGATCCGCAATTTCGGACACAGCACTGCTTTTGCGCGCAGTACATGGCGCAGGCGCGATAACGAAAACTTCGGCGTTTCGAAATATTTGGGATCGGGGGAAAAGCGCACGCTGGTGCCGGTGTCGCGTTTGCCGCAGGTACCGATTACTTCCAAATCGCTGGCCTTGTCGCCATTGGCGAAACCCATGCGATAAATCTGTCCGTCGCGGCGAATCGTTACCTCTAACACTTTCGATAAAGCGTTCACTACCGATACGCCGACGCCATGCAAGCCGCCGGAAAATTGATAGCTGGTATTGGAGAATTTTCCGCCCGCGTGCAGCGTGCACAAAATAACTTCGACGCCGGGTTTGCCCTGCTCGGGATGAATATCCACCGGCATGCCGCGACCGTTATCGGTACAGGTCAGCGAATTGTCTTTGTGCAGCACCACATCGATTTGGTTGCAATGACCGCCGAGCGCTTCATCGACGCTGTTATCAATGACTTCCTGCGCCAGATGATTCGGCCGCGACGTATCGGTATACATGCCGGGGCGCTTGCGCACGGGATCGAGACCGGTCAATACCTCGATGGATTCGGCGGTGTAAGTACTAGACATGCAAACTCCGAAAAATTAATTAGCGTGCGTTAACAGGCGCGCATTGTAAGAACTTAACGACTTCCGGCAAATAGCGTTCGAAATGTTGAAACTGATGATCGCCGCCAGGTTCGATCGTTTGTTGGCAGGCGGCGTAGAAATTCATCGCCTCGCGGTAGTCGAGCACTTCGTCGCCGGTCTGCGCCAGCAGCCAAAATAATTCCGCGCGCTGCAGCGTGGGATTAATGCGTTGCAATTCGGCGACGTCGGCGTCGTTCAATTCGAATTCGACACCGGTGTACGGATTGCGCAACGGCCCGAGATAACCGGCGATCAACCGCTGCGGCGACACGGCCGGATTAATTAATACCGTGCGCAATACGAACTGCTGCGCCAGGATTGTCGCGTAGAAACCGCCCATCGAACTGCCGAGCAAACCGATGCTAGTGCGACCTTCTTTTTGCGCGGCCTCAATTGACGCGGTCGCTGCCTGCAGCGCAGCGGCGGGTTTATCCGGCAATGCGGGAACTCGCAAATCGATCTCTAATTGCTGTGCGCGCAGATATTCCGTCAGCAACGCGGCTTTGCGCGTGCCGGGTGAGCTGAGAAAACCGTGGAAATAAATAAACAGCGGTGCGGTCATGCGCGCACTCTACTGGTCGCACACAGCACTGGCAATTCGAGAAAGCCCTAGGCAATTCTTGAAAATAGTTGGGAGCGCGCTTAATAACCGGTGGCGGTTAAGTCGATTTCATAATCGAAGCCGGACACGCGTTCGACGCCGGTACAAATGCGGCCGTTCGCATGCAGCTCGAACCAGCGATAGCCGGGCATTTCGTTATCGACTTTAAAATCGTCGCTATTGGGTGCGAATTGCACACAGGTCGAAGGCGACGTTATTACGCGCACATCGTGACGCAGATCGTCAAAACGTTGGTGCACATGGCCGGATACCACGCTGCGCACCTGCGGATAATTTTTTATCACATCCCACAGTTGCTCGGAATTCGCCACCTGCTGGCGATCAAGCCAGGCGCAGCCGACCGGCTCGACCTGATGATGCAGACAAATCAACACAAAATGTTCGGGGTGAGCATCGAGACATAATTTCAGCGCATCCAGCTCTTCCGCGGCCAGATAACCGCCAACTTCACCACGCGCACTCGAATCGAGCATGACGATTTGCCAATTGCCGAGCACTAAATTGCGTTGCATACGTGAATCCGCACCGAGCGCTGCGCGCATAACGGTGGGATCGTCGTGATTGCCGGGCAGCCACCGGGTGTGCTCGGCCAAATCGCGGGTCGCACTTAAAAAACGTCGATATGCAGCAGTGCTGCCCTGATCGGACAAATCGCCGGTAGCCAATAGCACGTCGATGCGCGGTTGCTGCGCGCGCACCAGCTCGATTACTGCGGCAAGGCTTTGATCAGTGTCGAGATTCAACAAACGGCTGCCGGCGACTTTACCGAGGTGACAATCGGTAATCTGTACCACGCGCAGCGGCAATTGTTGATCCGTGGGCTTGCTCATTCCGAATTCCAGCGAACGTTGGTTTAACAACTTCGTACGATCTGAAACCGATATCGGTTTAAGGTTAAGCGGGCTTTGGCATCGATCCGGCGCCAACGGCTGTCTAAATTAATGCGCACACATTCAATTAATCGTGCGAATTTCGCAATTAAGTCATACAAACTTGATCGGCCAGCAGCGAATTCGATCATCGTGAGTTCCAGCGTGCGCGCAAGGACGACGATTTATCTTATTTATAACCGTCTGCATTGCACCGTGCCAGCGACTGCATAGCATTAACGTGGTTAAAGTTCACAAAACGTGGACAAAGATCGATCCAGCGGGAATCCATGCTGCAAACAATGGCTGAGCCATTCGCCCAGAAAATGGTTCCACTGTGATTTTTCATTGGGTTGATGCATCGCGGGGTTGGGATATTCGTAACGCGGTAGTGCCCGGCGCCACGGCGCGAAGGCCACGACTTCGGCGAGCCGCGCATCGTGATAAACACGCACCGTCAGGCGCGGCGCAAACGCCGCGATCATGCTCGGAGCCTGCGCGATTTCAAGCGTACTGGTGTAAGGACAACGCTCGACAATACGAATGTGCATGTGCGAATTACTGCCGACATCAAAAGTGTGATGCTCGTCTACATATCCGCGCAATAATCGTGACAAGCGCGCGTAGTTGATCTCGCATTCGGCTTGCTCCGCCGCGAGATCAATCTGATAGCGCCGCTTGTATACCGCCACCGCTAATTCCACCGCCACCTCGAACGCATCTGAGTGAATCTGCATTGCTTCAAGCCTATCACAGGTTACCGTTTATTCACGTTCGACGAACAGTGTTTGGTGACAGTATTCCTTTTGCTACACTCGCCCGCGATTTGCCCCTTTCAATTATTTAAGGTTTCTCGATCGATGAGCTCACTGCGTATGCGCACGCTCTGCGCTGGCGTTGCATTAGCAATCGCCGCCTGCACAACGAATGCCGACACGTTGCGCGATATTTACGATCTCGCGTTAAAAAACGACGCGAAATTGAAAGGCGCGCAAGCGACCTACAAAGCCAATCAGGAAACGGAAGTACAGGCGCGCTCGCGTTTATTTCCGCAAGTGAATGGCGAAGCGAGTTACGGACGCAATCGTCGCAATGAAGATGCGCAGGGCATCACCGGTTTCGATCCGAATTTTTCACCGTTATTTGGCGATGTCAACACGCACACCAACACCACCAACCGCAGTTGGAGCGTGACGCTATCGCAACAAATTTTCGATTTGCCGGCGTGGTTCAGTTTTAAAAGCGGCAAAGAAATCGGGCGTCAAGCTGAGGCGCAATTCGCTGCCGACCAACAGGATTTAATTGTGCGCACCGCCGATGCATATTTCACCGTGTTGCGCGCATTCGATAATTTACAGGTGGCGCAGGCTGAAGAGCTTTCGGATAAACGCCAGCTCGATCAAGCGCAGCAACGTTTCGATGTCGGCTTGATTGCCATCACCGATGTGCACGAAGCGCGCGCCGCTTACGACGGCAGCGTGGTCGAACGATTGACTGACGAAGGCAATGTCGCCACCGCGTACGAAACGCTGACAACATTGACCGGCCAAACGCACGCCAATTTGTGGCTGCTGCAAAAAGATATTCCGATTACCGATCCCGAGCCGAACGATCGCGCGGCGTGGGTGCAATTTGCACTGAATAATAACTACGTATTAAAAGCCGCGCGTTTCGGTATGGACGCCGCGCAAGAAAATGCTGCAGCGAAACGCTACGAACACGCGCCAAAATTAAGCGGAAATCTCACTTACCAAAAAGATTATGTCGATGGTTCGGTCGATACCACACCGCAGTCGCTATTCGATCTGCCGCCCGATTCAAATACCACAACGCGGGCTGCGGTATTGAAATTAACCGTGCCGATTTACAGCGGCGGTTACACCAGTTCCGCGCAACGGCAGGCGGCCGAACAATACAATGCAGCGTTGGAACAAAAAATCGATACCGAGCGCAACGTCATTCAGGGCACGCGTGCGCGCCATATTGCCACCACCACCGATGTGCAACGCGTTAAGGCGCGCTCGCAATCGATTGTGTCGGCGCAGAGCGCACTGGAAGCAACGCAGGCGGGTTACGAAGTCGGTACACGCAATATCGTCGATGTGCTGCAAGTGCAACGCACGTTTTATGCAGCGCAACGCGATTACGCCAACACGCGTTACGATTACGTGCTCGACATGCTGCGGCTAAAACAACAAGCCGGCACGCTGAGCCCGCAAGATATTTACGATTTAAACGAGTGGCTGGTGGAGCCGGATTCGCCGAAGGCCAGTACATTTAAAATCAGCTCGCTAAAAAATAGCGGCGAAACTAATTAATTTTTATTTGTCAGAAAAAAATAACAGCTAATTAATTTTCTGCAATAATCGAATCGATTTCAGTAAGCAATTTATTCAGCGCGCCGCGATTATTTTCCACCACGCGCCGCGCTGCTTCACCACGCTGCTTACGCACATCGGCGCTTGCCATTAAATCTATCACTGCCTGCGCGAGTGCGTCTGCATCTTGCACAATCTGCAATGCACCAGCGCGTTGCAACAGCGCGGAAATTTCGCGAAAATTAAAATCGCTGGTGCCGGTGATAATCGGCAAACCCCACGCCGCCGGCTCCAAAGTATTGTGACCACCGCGCGCAATTAAACTGCCACCGACAAACGCGACATCGGCGCAGCCCAATAAAAACAATAATTCACCCATCGTATCGCCGAGCAGTACGACGGAATTTTCGGCCACATCGCGCTGCGCGGAGCGGCGTTGATAAGGCAAATTATTTTGTTCGATTAAACGCGCCACGGCGTCGAATCGTTCGGGATGGCGCGGCACTAAAATTAATAATGCAGTGGGATGGCGCTTACGCAACTCGATGTGCGCGCGCAGAATAACTTCATCCTCACCGGCGTGCGTACTCGCCGCAATCCAGACCAAGCGGTTACCCCAGACGTTTTTAGTTTGCTGTGCACGCTCGATCAATTCGGCGCCGAGTTCTATATCGAATTTAATACTGCCGGAGATCGTCAGATTTTTTTGCGGCACCCCCAATGCTAAAAAGCGCGCGCCGTCCTTCGCATTTTGCGCAGCCACTTTAGTTATTTGTTGTAGCATCGGCGCTGCCACCGCACGCAAACGCGCGTAACCATCCGCCGATTTTTGCGACAACCGCGCATTAGCTAACACCACAGCTATGCCGCGCTGCGCACAGGCGTGAATGGTGTTCGGCCACAACTCGGTTTCCATAATTATTAATAGGCGCGGTTTTATATGCGCCAGAAACCGCGCGAGAAAAATCGGCAAATCGTACGGCGCATAAACGTGAAATACGCTATCGCCGAATAACGCGCGCACGCGCTCGGAACCGGTCGGTGTCATCGTCGTCACAGTAATCGGCAAGTGCGGATAACGTTGTTGCAGCGCGCGAATCAATGGCGCGGCGGCGATGGTTTCGCCCACCGATACCGCGTGCACCCAAATACCACCGGCAGAAACTGCGGACGAAAAAATTCCAAAACGCTCGCCGATACGCTGGCGATACATCGGCGCCAATCGCGCGCGCCATAGCAATCTCAATAAAATAACCGGCAGCAACAAATAAAACAGACCGGTGTAACACCAGCGCGCGAATGGCAAACGGAACTCCCGAAGAATGACGTTGAATTAATCTAGGGCTCGAACGAGCGTCTTATACTACGCGATATCACTTCTGCTCCAAAGCGACTGAGGGATGCGTTATGTCCGTTCGTATCGGCAAACGATCGACCATCAATTTGCTCGCTCTCTTAGTAATAAATTCAGCATTAATAAATTGCGGTGGCGGTGGCGGCAGTGCATCGACACCACCGCCGAACAATTCAACACCTGCGTATGGTTTAACCGTCGCACCGGCGGCGGTAATGCTGCAATTCCCCAGCACGAACGGCAGTAACGCGATTCAACTCAATCAATTAGCGAGCGGTTTCAGCAGCCCGGTATTAATGGTTTCGATTCCCGCCAGCGGTGGTCGCAATGCAGTTGTCGAACAGCGCGGCACGGTTGCGTTGCTCGATGCGAACTTCACCGCGCAAGGTGCGCTGCTGAATATTTCCGCACAGACACTAAATAGCGGCGAGCAAGGTTTATTGGGATTGGCGTTCGATCCCAATATCGCCAGCAATGGTTATTTCTATGTCGATTACATATCGAGCAAAACTGCTGGTCGCTGCGCGCAGGCGACCGATCCGCGCTGCACGCGAATTTCGCGCTTCACGTTAAATAAAGACGCCAACAATAATTTCGTTTACACCACGGTTAATAACAGCAGCGAAAAAGTACTGCTCGAAATTTCGCAGCCGTTTGAAAATCACAAAGGCGGCATGCTCGCATTCGGGCCGGATAATTATCTCTATATCGCGATGGGCGACGGCGGTAGCGGCGGCGATCCGAATGGCAATGCACAGAATCTCGGCGTGCTGCTCGGCAAGATTCTGCGCATCGATCCGCGCAGCGGCGATCCTTACGCGATTCCACCCAGCAATCCATTTATTAATACGGCCGGCGCGCGACCTGAAATATGGGCTTACGGCTTGCGTAATCCGTGGCGGTTTTCTTTCGATCGGCAAACCGGGAAATTATGGGCCGGCGATGTCGGCCAAAACCTTTACGAAGAAATCGACATCGTCACCGGCGGCGGCAATTACGGCTGGAACGCCCGCGAAGGCAAACACGCTTACAACATTGCGGTGACGGCACAAAACGCCATTGAGCCGGTGTGGGAATACGACCACACCGCCGGCCAATCGATCACCGGCGGTTATGTGTATCGCGGCAATGCCATTCCGGCGCTGCGCGGACAATACATTTATACCGATTTCGGCAGCGGCACGATCTGGGCGCTCGACAGCGTTAATTTCACCAATCAGGCGCTGGCCAGCTCGGGCTTATCCATCGGCGGTTTTGGCGAGGACGCAAACGGCGAAATTTACGCGCTCGATTATTCCGGCGGGCGTTTATTGCGCATCGACGCCAGCACCGTCAGCGGCGCGACCATGCCCACACACTTATCCGAAACCGGTTTATTCGCCGCGCCGGTTGCGCAATTGCAAGCCGCAACCGGCCTGATCGAATACGACGTCAACACGCCGCTGTGGTCGGACGGCGCCAACAAGCGCCGCTGGATCGCGCTGCCGGCCAACGGCAAAATTACTTTTTCCGCCACCGACGCGTGGCAATTGCCGGTCGGCAGTGTGGTCGTCAAACATTTTGCGGTCGCGCTCGATCAACGCCAGCCGAGCCAATTGCACAACCTTGAAACGCGCGTATTGATTCACGAAAGCAGCGGCTGGGCCGGTTACACCTACCGCTGGAATGCGCAGCAAACCGATGCCGATTTGCTCACCGTCGGCGCGACCGAAAATCTAAATTTGATCGATGGCAGTGGCGCTGCGGTTACACGCGAATACGAATACCCGAGCAGCGCGCAGTGCCATAGCTGCCACACCGATGCCGCCGGCACCTTGCTCGGCGTACGCACGCGCCAGCTCAATCGCAATTTTAATTACGGCGCCGTCACCGACACTCAATTGCGCAGCTTCAATCACATCGCGTTATTCAGCACCGACATCGGCGATGCCGCGCAATACGGCGCGTCCGCTGCGCTCGATAACGCCAGTGCCGGCGTCGAACAACGCGCGCGCGATTATCTCGATGCCAATTGCTCGCAGTGCCATCGACCCGGCGGCGGCACCGGCGTGGCGATCGACCTGCGCTCCGGTACGGCCAACAGCGCGATCAATGCGATCGATATCGCACCGTCCGCTGGCGACCTCGGCGTAGCCAACGCCCGCATTGTCGCGCCCGGCAGTAAGGAGCGCAGCGTACTGTGGCAACGGATGCGCCTGACCGATCCGGCTGCCGGACGTATGCCGCCGCTCGCCAGCCACGCCATCGACGATGCCGCCGTCGCGCTGATCGACCAATGGATTGATGGACTGCCCTGATCGCTGCGACTAATCACCGCGCGGACGCCGAACCAACAATCGCCGCGATATACTGCGGCCTCAATTCTTCGAGTCGGCCTATTTCGCGTGATTGATTTTGATGTGGATATCGCCATCGTTGGCGGTGGCGTCGGCGGCCTGTGGCTGCTGAACCGATTGCTCGCGCGCGGCTACAACGCCGCGCTGTTCGAAAGCGCGGCACTCGGCGGCGGCCAGAGCATTAATTCGCAGGGGATGATTCACGGCGGCATCAAGTACGCGCTGGGTGGCGCGCTGACCGGTTCGTCCGAAGCCATCGCCGATATGCCGGAGCACTGGCGCCGCTGCCTGCGCAATGAAGGCGATGTTGATTTGCGCGGCGTCAAATTGCTCAGCGATCACTTCTATTTATGGTCGAGCGACAACATCGCCTCGCGCCTCACCTCGTTTTTCGCCAGCAAATTAACGCGCGGTCGCGTCGAAACCGTCGCCGCAGCGAATCGCCATCAAATTTTTCAGAATCCGTCGTTTCGCGGCAATCTCTATAAGCTGGTCGACATGGTGCTCGACGTGCCGTCGCTGATCGAGAAACTGCGCGACAACGCAGCCGGACGGATTTTTGCGCTCGATGCCGCATCGATCAATTTCGAGCGCGCTGCGAATGGCAATGCCACCGCGCTGCGCGCCACCAATGACAGTGTCGCGTTCAATTGCCGCGCGCAACGCTTCGTATTCAGCGCCGGCGAAGGTAACGAAACGCTGCTGGAAAAGCTCGGCAGCGACAAACCGGAAATGCAGCGTCGGCCTTTACATCAAGCGCTGGTAAAGCACGATTACCCACATCCGCTTTATGCGCATTGCACCGGCGGCAATCCATCGCCGCGCCTGACCATTTCCAGCCATCCACTGCGCGACGGCAAATGGGTTTGGTACCTCGGCGGCGATCTGGCGACGGAAAATATCGATGCCAGCGCCGGCGAACTGATCGACAAAGCCAAGCGCGAATTGGCCGATTTGTTTCCATGGGTGAATTTCGGCCACACCGAGTGGGCGACGTTGCGGATCGACCGCGCCGAACCCAAACAAAAGGGTCTACTCAAGCCGGACAAAGCCTTCGCTGCGCGCGCCGCCGGTGCGAACAATGTCATCGTTGCATGGCCGACCAAGTTGACGTTGGCGCCAAATATGGCCGATGAAGTCGACCAGTTGCTCGACGCTCAATTACTTGATGTAAAAAAACCGCCGCAGGCGTCGTTGCCCGTTGCATGCAATGAAATGAAAGCGCCACCACTGGCGCAACCTTGCTGGGAATTACTGTTTTGAAACTGATGCATCGCACTTTCGGCAGTACTGACATCAAGGTGAGCCCGCTCGGACTCGGCACGGTCAAATTCGGCCGCAATCAAGGCGTGAAATACCCGCAAGCATTTGCGTTGCCGGATGACGACGCGGCCGCACATTTAATCGCGCTGGCAAAAAGCTTCGGAATCAATTTAATCGACACCGCGCCTGCGTACGGCAGCAGCGAGGAACGCATCGGCCATTTGCTGCACGGCCAGCGCACCGAGTGGGTGATCTGCACCAAGGTCGGCGAGGAATTCGACAACGGTGTATCGCATTTCGATTTCAGCGCTGCGCATACGCGCTACAGCATCGAGCGCAGTTTACGGCGAATGCGCACCGACTATCTCGATATCGTGCTGGTGCATTCCGACGGCAATGACGCCGACATTATCGAGCGTGGCGAAGTGCTCGATGAATTAACGCGCTGCAAACAACAGGGTTTGCTGCGCAGCTTTGGCATCTCGACTAAAACCGTTGTCGGTGGCATCGCCGCGGCCACTAAAACCGATGCAGTAATGGCGACCTACAACCCGGATTTCACCGCCGAGCGCGAGGTGCTTGACTACTGCGCCGCTCACCGCAAAGGCGCGCTGATTAAAAAAGCGTTCGCGTCCGGCCATAGCGCCGATCCGGTCGCCGCGCTGCAATTCGCGCTGAGTCATCCGGGCGTCAGCAGTGCGATCGTCGGAACGATTAATCCCGACCATCTGCGCGCCAACGTCGAGGCCGCGTTGGCGCTCGACCTGAAATGACGAGCTTATGGAGCGCCCTCAACGTTGCGAACTCAGCACCCTGCGGGCTGCGAACGCGTATCTGCCGCGAGTAATTTAAGACAGCCATCCTAAACATTTATTAACTACTCAAAGCCGGTCAAAACGGACATTATCTGGCGCCTGCCGCGCCACCGATAACAATTTTTAAGCGCGAATCGCTACGCAACGCCTTCCAATAAACAGATACCTGGCGCAATGCCGAAAGGAGTAGAGCAATGAAATTAGGTCTCAGCCGCCCTTATGGCGATCCCGGTTTTCCGATTCCCGATGTCGATATGGGCGCCGTTTGCGTCATCGCCGAGGAGTGCGGATTCGACTGGGTCACGTACGGTCATCACACCGTGCGCCCGCTTGACGAGCCGGTAAAACCGCCGCATTTCGGCGTGCCCTATTACCAGGATCCATTGATCGGCGCCGCGCGCGCATTGGCAATGACCAAAACCATCGAGGTCTCCACCGGCGTGCTGATCATGCCGATGCAACATCCTGTCGTACTCGCCAAACAGGTTGGCACGCTCGACCAATACAGCGGCGGTCGTTTCGCACTGGGCCTCGGCACCGGCGGCGCCAGTCGGCTCGAAATCGAAATCACCGGCGGCAGCTTCGAGCGGCGCTGGGAATACACGATGGAAAGCGTGCAAATCATGAAAGGGTTGTGGACGCAGGACCGCTTCGAATTCAAAGGCGAGTTCTTCGATATTCCGCCGGTCTGTTTAGCACCGCGCCCCGCACGCCAGCCGCACACGCCAATTTGGCTCGGCGGTTATGCCGACACCGTATTGAAACGCGTCGGCGAACATTGCAACGGCTGGGTCCCGGCGTACGAAGGTTTGGAAATATTCCCGTTTCTGGGCATTCCGATGAGCGGACCGGAGCATGTGACATACGGTCGTGCCAAAATCGAACAGTTCGCGCGCGACGCGGGCCGCGTCGGTGAGAAATTTGAAATCGGCGTCATTTTGAGCTCCGATTCCACCCCCGAGCACGCCAAGCATTACGAGCAGGCCGGCGCCGATCGGCTGGCCATCACGCTGCCGGAAATTGCCTCGGTCGCGGAAGCGCGTGAAGCGATCGAGAAACTCGCCAAGCAATTCCTGTAACCGCGATCGCAACGCCACATCAGCGGAAATACCGCTGTAAATAAGGTCAGAAATAGAAACCCAAAATAGAAAAGAGCCATAAAAAAAGGAGCCCACGGGCTCCTTTTTTCGCTTCAAATCTACGTTGCGGACACTAATCGTTAATTAATCACCGATGCGTAATTACAGCGGGCGCGCCGATCTTTACTATGACCGCTCTGCGGCGACGCTATGGAGCGCTTCGACCCGAATCAATATTGCAAAGGTATCCGATGAACGCCCCTATTCACCTCGAAGTTGTCGATTTGCGCAGCGATGCGCACAGTCACAGCTATGTAAAAAATGAAATCGTCGACGTCGAATTCGCTACAGCCACAGGCGAATTAATTAGCCGCGAGGGACCGAATCGCTACGCCCCGCGCGATGCATTAATTACCGGCTCCACCGGCGATCGCTGGTGCGTGTCGCGCGATCGTTTCGACGCGAAATATGAAGCGGTGGCGCCAACTGTTTTCGGCGCTGCCGGCCGCTATCGCAATAAGCCGATTCCGGTATTGGCGAAACAGCTGTCACATCCGTTCACTGTCGCACGCAGCAACGGCGGCGATGTGTTGCGCGGCAACGCCGACGACTGGCTATTGGAGTACGCGCAGGGCGATTACGGCGTGGTCGAAAATGCGCGCTTCCAGCAGGTGTACCGCCGACAGGACTGAGCGCCGGTTGGCTCTCGCTTTAAAAATTCATCACCGCGTCATATCTCACCGATACCGTTCTCTGCAATCGCCACCGATAACAGGGAACCATCATGACGACCTACATCCCGCTCAAACGTTTCGCCACCACGCTGACGCTTATCGGCGCAGCCTTCACCGCCCAAGCCGGTAACGATTCGGTGCCCACCAATGGCGACGAATGGTTTGCCGCAGGAGAGCAGGCGGTGCGCAAAGCCAAGCGCGAACGGCCCAATCTGCGCCCCGCTAAAAACGTAATCTTGTTTGTCGGGGACGGCATGGGCATTTCCACCGTTACCGCCGCGCGCATTCTGCAGGGCCAATTGCAGGGCCGCGATGGCGAATTTAACCGTCTGAGCTTCGAACAATTCACCACGCTGGCGCATTCGGTCACCGCCAGCGCGAATCAGCAAACCTCCGATTCTGCACCGACCGCCACCGCGATGGTGTCGGGTATCAAAACCAATGACGGGGCGATTTCGGTCGACCAATCGATCAACCGCAACGAACCCAGCGCCCAAGTCACCGCCGCGAAAAGCGTGCGCACGATTCTCGAACAGGCCGAGCAGCGCGGTCTCGCCACCGGTATCGTCACCACCGCGCGCGTCACCCACGCCACGCCGGTCGTGAATTACGCACATATCGGCAACCGCGACTGGGAAGCCGACAGCAATGTGCCGGCCGGCGCCACCGTGAAAGACATCGCGCGGCAGCTGATTGAGTTTCCGTACGGTGACGGCATCGATGTGGTGCTCGGCGGCGGCCGTAGTTATTTCACCCCGAACACCGCCAAAGACCCCGAATATCCGACCCAGGTTGGGCGCCGCAATGATGGTCGCGATCTAACGACGGAATGGACCAAACGCTTTCCACAGGCGGCGTATGTGTGGAATAAAGGCGCGTTCGACAGCATCAACCCGAACAAGACCAAGCATTTGCTCGGCCTGTTCGAACGCTCGCATATGCGTTACGAAGCCGACCGCGCCGACGATACGGCCGGGGAGCCGTCGCTGGCGGAAATGACCGAGAAAGCGATCAAGATTCTCAGCAATAATCGAAAAGGCTTTTACCTGATGGTCGAGGGCGGCCGCATCGATCACGCTCACCATGCCGGCAATGCGTATCGCGCGTTGACTGACGCCATCGCGCTATCCGACGCGGTCGCGCTGGCGAAGAAACTGACCGACGACAAAGATACGCTGATCATCGTCACCGCCGACCACAGCCACGTGTTCACCATCGCCGGTTATCCGTCGCGCGGCAATCCGATTCTGGGCAAGGTCGCCGTCGATGGCGTCGAGCAGAAAGATGCGCTCGGCCTGCCGTATACGACGCTGTCGTACGCCAACGGCGTCGGCTGGACCGGCGGCTTGCAGCGCAAGGAATACAACCCAGCGAACGAGGCCACGGTTCCGGCTAATTACGCTGGCACTGCGCTGCGGCCGGATCTCACGCTGGTCGATACAGCGCAACCGAATTACATGCAGGAAGCTACAGTGCCGATGGCCGCCGAAACACATGCGGGCGAAGACGTAGGCATTTACGCAGACGGTCCGCACGCGTTTTTGTTTCACGGCACGCAGGAGCAGAACGTGATTTATCACGTGATGGCCGAGGCACTGGGCTTCAATAACCGCCGCGCTTGGTAAGAAACGACTAAGCGGCCGATCCTTGGCGGTACAGCGCCGGGGATTTTGCTATTTCGACCCGCTGCGATAAATCAGGAATCCCGATGCGTCCATTGCTACCCACACTCGCGCTGTTCGTTGCAGTGGATGTTCTCGCCGCGCCGGCGGTGCCGCCAATCGACTTGTCCGCGCCGCTGCCACCCATTGCCGCGCAGTACAGCACGCAACGCGAATTTATCTCGGCGGGTGGCTCCAATGCGCAAGCGAAAATCGAGTGGCGGCTGTTTCGCGACAACGACAGCGTCGAAATTGAAGACCTCGCCACGCAAACCGGCGAACTGTGGCAACACGACGGTACAACGCTATTTTTCCGTAAGCTGTTTCACCACGAGCAACGCGCCGTCGAATACCGCATGGACGATTTTGCGGTGCTTGAAATTAAACCGAACTGGCCGCAACCGGCGCTGTTGATCGATCCGAAAATCTTACTGGCGCTGATGCAACAGGAATCGGAGCAAGAGGCAGCGCAGCCGCAATCGTCACAACAACCCTTCACAAAACAGCCATCCACAAAACAATTCGCCATAAAAAAAACCTCCATCAAAGAGAAGGAAGGCTGGCGCGACGGTTATCAATTTCGGCATTTGCAGGGGCGAATCGACACATCGAATTACGACATTATCTGGCGCACCGATATTAACCTGCCCGCGCAAATAATCGTCAGCAATGGCGTTCGTCGCGAAACGACAGTATTGATGGCGACGCAATCGCTCGCGGCGGGCACGTGGCCGCGCCACGATTTACTGCATTACGATATGATTGATTTTGCCGATTTGGGCGACCGCGAGAGCGATCCATTTATTGCGCGGGTCGCCGCACTATTACCCGGCACGCACGAACAATATCCGCATTAATTTCTGCTGCATTTAACGCGTGCGCTGCGTGCGGTCTAGCATCCATACGCGCGGGTTGTGGTCGAAACCGATTTTTTCGTAATACTCTTTTGCCGCCGGTGCCGCCAATAAAATAATTTTGCACAGCGGTCCTAATTGTTGCTGCGTTAAATCGATTAAGCGCTTGCCGATGCCGCGCCGTTGATGGGCCACGTCGACGGCAAGATCAGACAGATAACACGCGTAATTCCAATCAGTGAGCGACCGCGATACGCCAATTAATTTATTGCCATCCCACGCCGTGGCCACGATGTCGGCATGCTGCAGCATTCCCTGCAAACATTGTGCGTCATCAATCGGGCGCCGTTCGCCGAGCGTGGAGCGCACTAATACATCGCGAAACTGCGCGGCGTCGATCACCGCATCAATGGCATAACGTATATCCGACATAATTTCGGCCCAAAAAAAAGTTACTTGAGGGAAGCACTGCTGCCCGTACAATAGCCGCGTTACTTCATCAGGACAAAAGTGGTTATGGAAAAAGTCATCGAGCGTTTTATGTATGCGTCGCGCTGGTTGCTCGCACCGATTTATCTCGGGCTGAGCTTGACGCTGGTCGCGCTGGGCGTGAAATTTTTCCAGGAAGTGTGGCATGTCGTGCCGCAACTGTTCTCCGTCGCGGAGCACGATCTGGTATTGGTTATTTTGTCGCTGATCGATCTGGCATTAGTCGGCGGTTTGATCGTGATGGTGATGCTGTCGAGCTACGAAAATTTCGTGTCGCAACTCGATATCGGTGAAGACGCTGAAAAACTCAGTTGGCTCGGCAAAATGGATGCGGCCAGCTTAAAAAATAAAGTGGCCTCATCGATTGTCGCTATTTCATCGATTCATTTGCTTAAATTATTTATGCGCGTCGAACAAATCGAGAACGATAAATTGATGTGGTACGTTAGTATCCATTTAACATTCGTCGTGTCCGCGTTTGCGATGGGCATGCTCGATAAATTAACGCGCCACCACGAATGATTTCCCCACTGATAAAAATTTATTCCCCCATAAAAGAGCACTGCAATGGCCATCGGTGAAAATCTGGCGTTAATTATTGCAGCGCTGCTGCTCGTGCTACTGAATGGATTTTTCGTTGCCGCCGAATTCGGCTTGGTGAAACTGCGCCAAACGCGCGTGCGCGCCATGGCAAAAACGTTAGGTTGGCGCGGATTGATATTGCGCCGCGTGCACGGCAATTTGGATGCCTATTTATCTGCGTGTCAGCTCGGTATAACGCTCGCCTCGCTCGGCCTCGGCTGGATCGGTGAACCCGCCTTCGCGCGTTTGCTGGAGCCGATGTTCGCAGCGATCGGCGTGGTCGATATGGAGTTTATTCACGGCGTCTCATTTTTTATCGCCTTCGTAACAATTTCTTTTTTACATATCGTCGCCGGCGAACTCGCGCCGAAATCGTGGGCGATTCGCAAACCGGAAAGTGCCGCGCTGTGGACCGCAACACCGCTGTACGGCTTTTACTGGTTGATGTATCCGGCGATCTGGTTGTTGAATCACAGCGCCAACGCACTGCTGCGGTTGATAGGCCTCGGTTCCGACGGCCCGCACGAAACGCATTACTCAGTCGACGAATTAAAATTAATTCTGCGCAGCGGTCGCGCCGACGATCAGGTAACCGGTAATGAGTGGCGCATGCTGGCGCAGGCGCTTGATTTTCGCGATCTCGAAGTGGCGGATTTATTGCGCCCGTTCGCGGAAGCCACTTCGCTGCTGCAAAATATTCCGCTGGCCGAAAATCTCGAACGAATCGCGCAGCATCGCTTTAGTCGCTATCCATTGCTGAACGAAGAAGGTCGCGTCATTGGTATCGTTCACGTAAAGGATTTATTGATCGCGTTGCACAAAAATGCGCAGCTGAAAGATTTAGAAGAAATTGCGCATCCGGCACCAATAATTAATGCATCGATGCCAGCGACCGAATTATTTCGCCGCTTTCAAAAAGGTGCACCGCATCTTGCCATTGCCAATTACAAAGACGGACGCCCGCGCGGATTTCTCACGCTCGATAATTTGCTCGGCCCGCTGGTCGGCGAAATTCGCGATGAGTTTCGGCGCACCACCAATGAATGGATAAAACTCGACGACGGCTCATTGATGGGCAAAGGCAGCCTGCCGATTTTCACCTTGGAGCGCACGCTCGGTCTCGACATCGAAAGCGAACACGCGGAAACCGTGGCGGGATTGGTGCTGTGGAAACTCGGCGAATTACCGAAAGAAGGCGAGCGTATCGCGTTCGATAATTTCGATGTGGTCGTAAAAAAAATGTTGGGGCCGCGAATTTTATTAGTGCGGGTATATCCGCATAAAGATACGTCGGACGACGCGATTTAACGTAATCATTTTTTCGGCAATACATATCGCTCGACGCGTTCATGTCGCTAACGTATCAATCAAAGTTTGAACTGCGCAGAAAAAAAATCAGACGAACAAACAAAAATAAAAATAAAAAGACAAGAGTAAAGAAAGAAGAGAAAAAAGGGCAGGAGTTTTAACTCCCGCCCTTTTCAAATCACCACACCAATTGCAATTCGTCGATGTGAATAATATTGCTGAGGAAGAACGGTACTTGGAAACCCGGCGCGAGCCGGAACTCAGGCAGCGAGCCGAGAATTTCGCGATAGGAAACTTCCAGTTCGCGACGCGCCAAGGCGGCACCCAAACAACGATGCGGACCGAAGCCGAACGTTAGGTGAACCGGTCGGCGGTTGATATCCACCACAGTTGGGTTTTCGAATACCTCGGGATCATTCGATCCCAGCGGCGTGGACATTAGCACGCGATCGCCAGGCTTGATGGTGATGCCGTGGATAGTGATTTCCTGGTGGCAAATGCGCATCGTCGAAACGGCCGAGTAGGCACGCAATAATTCTTCCTGCGCTGCGTCAATCTTGGTCGGATCTTCGCGCAACTCTCTTTGCATCTGCGGATTGGTCGCCAGATGGAAAAAGTGCAGGCCGAGATTCGCGGTCACTGTATCGAGTCCGCCCAGGAACAGGTTGAAGCAGTGTCCAAACACCTCTTCCGTGGTCCATTTGCGGCCATCGACAATCAGCTTCAACGTGTTACTGATCATGTCATCGGTCGGATTCTTCTGACGCTTCTCGATTTCCTCAAGCAGCATCGCCTTGACCGCGCGCACAGCGGCGCCGCGAGCTTCCATGTCGTTGGTGTGCAGTAACGAGAATTCCCAATCGAGGAATTGGTCCATGCGCTCCTGCGGCAGACCGATCAGGTCGAGGAAGATCGAAATCGGGAATGGCACCCCATAATCCTTCACGAAGTCGCAATGACCCTGATCTTTGAATTTCGCTACCAGCGAACGGGCGCGATCGCGCACCTTGCCGTCGAGCTCCGCCATTTTGCGCGGCGTGAACGCAGGGTTCAGCGACATACGGAACGCAGTGTGGCGCGGCGGGTCGAGCTCGGTTGGGATCACATCCCAGCTTTCGCCGATCATCGCGGCAAATTGGCCGTTGCCTTTCTTGATGAATTCGGTGGTATTGCTGTAAACCGCCTTTAAATCTTCGCTGCGACGAATCACCCAACCACCGCCGCCAGGTCCTGGGAAAATGTCCGTGCCGTAGAAAATCGCCGGTCCTTGGTGAATTTTCGGAATCAGGTCGGTAAACGGGTTTACCAGACCCGCCTTGCGCGGCGTCAACGGAAACGGGTACGCCAGCTCCGGCGGAACATGGGACGGTAACGATGGAATAGGCTGACTCATAGGGGTTCCTTGGTTATTGTCGCCGAACATCCTGCGCCAATTATGAGCAGGGAAAGTCCTATCTTCCGACCGAAAAATGCAAGCGCGGTTCGCACCTTCAAATGCTCGCCAAGTATTTTGCCGGTGCGGGTGCGGGCATAGCGGAGACATTGGACGCCCCGGCGTTCTGAGCTTTCGCCCGAGAAATCGTATGGTTCCTAGCAAAAAGGACGCGGCGGTGGACTTTTTCGAACAGGACGTCGCAAACCTGACGAGGAAATGGTCATGAGCGATGAATTGGTAGCCCGGATAGGAAAAGCCCTATCTTTCGACAGGGATCCGTGAACCCGCGCCCTAATAGAGCGCGGTTGAGCTGAAGAGAAAGATTTCAGATATCGATCTTCTCGAACAATACATCCCACACACCATGACCTAAGCGTTCACCGCGCTGCTCGAATTTTGTGGTGGGCCGATAATCCGGGCGCGGCGCGTAACCCGCTCCGGCTTGATTGATAAAGCCGGGCGCGGCGCTCATGACACTTAAGATTTGCTCGGCATAATCCTGCCAATCCGTGGCGATATGCAAAACGCCGTGTGGCTGCAATTTAGCGCGCAACAACGCGACGAACTCAGCCTGAATCAGACGCCGCTTTTGATGCTTTTTCTTATGCCATGGATCGGGGAAAAATATCTGTACGGCGGCGAGACTGGCATCGGGAATACATTGCTGCAAAACCTCAACCGCGTCATCGCAATAAATCCGGATATTTTCGACGCCAGCTTCTTCCATGCTGTGCAACAGTTTGCCGACGCCGGGGCGATGCACTTCAATGCCGATGAAATTTTTATCGGGCGCCTGCTGTGCCATCTGCCACAGCGACTGCCCCATGCCAAAACCGATTTCGAGAATATTCGGCGCGCGGCGGCCAAATGTTTTTTCAAAATCGAGTACGCCGCTTTCGCGCAGCAACCCTTTTTGCGGCCAATGCTGATCGAGCCCGCGTTGTTGTGCCGGCGTCATGCGCCCAGCACGCAACACAAAGCTCTTAATGCGACGCGATAAGGTTTGTTCTTCTGTATTTTCTAAATCGCTCACAGTATTTCTGCTTTCCAAACGGCAACCGCCAATGCAATCCAACCGGCGAGAAAAGCAACGCCGCCGAGCGGTGTCACTGCGCCCAGCCAACGGATGCCGGTGAGGCTCAATACATACAAACTGCCGCTAAATATCACGATACCGACGCAAAATAATAAAGCGCTCCAACGCAGCAAATTATTTTGCGGCCAGTACAGCATCAACGCGGCGGCGATCAACAGCGCAAAGGTGTGATAAAAATGATACTGCACACCGGTTTGATAAACCGCGAGTAAATCGGCGCTCAAGCGCTGCTTCAAACCATGCGCACCGAAAGCACCGAGCGCGACGGCTATAAAGCCATTCAATGCACCGATCAATAAATAAATTTTTGCCATTGCCGATTATCCATTTTAAAAATTTGCGCGGATTTTTTGCGATGAGCTGACACGAGCTATTTTTATAAAAACAAAAACCGCCCGCAGGCGGCTTCTATTTAACACGAATTCAGAAGCGATAATTTACGCCTCTAAAATTGCCTTCACTTTATTCATCGCATTTTTTTCCAGCTGACGAATACGCTCAGCCGACACACCATAGCGATCAGCCAGATCGTGCAACGTAGCTTTACTTTCACCCAACCAGCGGCTGGCTAAAATATCGCGACTGCGACCGTCGAGTTTCTCCAACGCCAACTCAAGGTGTTGATTGCTGTTTTCTTCCCAATCGCTTTCTTCGAGTTGCAACGCCGGATCGGCGCGACGATCTTCCAGATAGTGAATTGGCGCAACCGCATCGTCGTCATCATCGACGCCAACATCGAAATTCATATCGCTCGCCGCCAGACGGCCTTCCATCTGCCGAACTTCGTTCACTGCCACGCCAAGATCGAGCGCGACCGCATGCGCTTCGTCATTGGTCAACCACGCCAGGCGTTTTTTCGCGCTGCGCAAGTTGAAGAATAATTTGCGCTGCGATTTGGTAGTGGCGATTTTCACGATGCGCCAATTGCGCAAGATGAACTCGTGCATTTCGGCTTTGATCCAATGCACCGCGAACGAGACTAGGCGCACGCCTTTTTCCGGGTTGTAGCGTTTTACCGCTTTCATCAAACCGACATTGCCTTCCTGAACCAGATCGGCCAGCGGCAAACCATAGCCCATATAGGACTTGGCAATGTGGACAACGAAACGCAGGTGCGCCATGACCAAATCGCGCGCCGCGCTGACGTTTCCGTTGTAGTAAAGATCTTCGGCAAGCTCGCGCTCGCGCTCGATAGTGAGCACGGGGATTGCACTTACCGCCTGCGTGTAAGCCGCGAGGTTACCGCCGGGCACCATCGGTATGGGCATCATATTGTGAGTCATTGCTATCCTCCTGGGACATTCTTGCTACGTGCCGACAAGACCGGATTCGCATCAAGGTTGCAGCATTTTAGCACTCGAGCAATTAGAGTGCTAATGACCTAAAAGTTCAGCAGCGTTGTTTTGGCTCTAAGTGCTAGCGATGGAAAGAAGCTCAGCGCGCAGAGCTATGACACTCAACGCGGCTCGATTGCTCCCAAGTGCCGACCGACCGCCAGCCAGGCACCAAGCCAGCCGAGTAGCGCACCGCCGACCAAAAGAGTGATCGCTCTTTCCACGCCGAGCCCGGTCAGCGCGTATTCGCTGTGATAAAGCGCGGCCAGATGTGCCACCGGATCGCCGAGCCAAAGCAGCGCAATCGACAAAATAAGGCAGGCGACGATGCCGCCGCCAAGACCAAACCAGATGCCGGTGTAAAGAAACGGCCGGCGCACGAAGGCATTGGTACCGCCAACTAACTTAACCACCAGAATCTCGTTGCGACGGCTTTCGATGGCGAGCCGAATCGTATTGCCGATCACCAGCACCACGCCGACACCGAGCATCGTTGCCAGACCGAACGCAATGCGACGGCCAATATCGAGCAATGCATATAGGCGCTGTACCCACTCCATATCGAGTAGTGCGCGCTCCACTTCCGGCATCGCCTTCAAATCGCCGAATAACTTCTGCACCGCATCGGCGCCGCTTTGGCCGACTAACGGGCGCACCGAAATCAGCGCTGGCAGCGGATTGGTTTCGAGTTGATCGATCACCTGCCCAAAGCCGGATTGACTGCGAAATTCCGCCAGCGCCTGCTCGCGCGAAATATATTCAGCGTGAGCGACATCGCCGCGCCGGGAAATTTTTTGCTGCAGAGCCTGCCCACCCGCTTCATCCAATGAAGACTGTAAAAATAGGGAGATTTGCGGCGCGCCATCCCAGCGCCCACTGAGTTGCGCCAGATTGCCGAGCGCCAGATACAACGCGCCCGGCAGCGCCAGCGCGATACCGATCACCAGCCAGGTGGCGAGACTGCCGAACGGATTGCGCAGCAGCCGCAACAAACTATCGCGCGCGACCTGACGATGGTGCAATGAATACGCGGCGAGACGATCGCGACGGTTGATGCGGCGCGGGCTGGCGGCCGATTTGCGCACGTCGGCGCGCAACATTTCAGACATGAGCCAGCTCTCCGTCGAAGCCTTCTTCATTCGACATGCCGACGCCGCGCACCAGCTCGCCATCGCGCAAGGTCAGCAGACGATGCGGCAGGCGCGCGATCAAGCCTAGATCGTGACTGGCGATCAATACGGTGACGCCGACCTGATTGAACTGCTCGAACAGCTGCATAACATCGCGCGACAGCTCCGGATCGAGGTTACCGGTCGGCTCATCGGCCAGCAGAATCGGCGGTTTGTGCACCACCGCGCGGGCGATGCCGACGCGCTGCTGCTCGCCGCCGGACAGCGTTTGCGGGTTCTTTTTTTCCTTACTCAACAACCCAACCTTATCCAACGCGGCGCGCACGCGACGGCCGATTTCGTTGGGCTGATAACCCAGAATCATCAGCGGCAGAGCGACGTTATCGAACACGGTGCGGTCGAATAAAAGCTGGTGATTCTGAAACACAACGCCGATCTCGCGGCGTAAAAGTGGAATTTTGCGCGGAGGCAATTTGCCGAGCTGATGACCGTTGACGACGATGTGGCCGCTGGATGGCCGCTCCATCAGCATAATCAATTTGAGCAGCGTGCTTTTGCCGGCGCCGCTGCGGCCGGTCAGAAACAGCATTTCGCCGCGAGGAATGGCGAAACTCACTTCTTTTAATGCCTCGAAGCCGCCGGTGTAACGCTTCGATACCCGCTCGAATTCGATCACGGTGCGCCCGACTCCTGACGATTGGATTCTTGCTGAAACAACGCGCGAATGAAATCGTCGGCATCGAACTGGCGCAAATCCTCCGCCTGTTCGCCGACGCCAATAAAGCGAATCGGCAATTTACATTGGCGACTGATCGCGAAAATGATGCCGCCTTTAGCGGTGCCGTCGAGCTTGGTCAGCACCAAACCACTGACGCCGACTGCTTCTTGGAAGTGCTTGGCCTGCGCCAATGCGTTTTGGCCCGTGCCGGCATCGAGCACCAGCATTACTTCATGCGGCGCGGCCGGATCGATCTTGCGCAGCACGCGCACGATTTTCTTCAGCTCCTCCATCAAATTGTCTTTGTTATGCAGACGCCCGGCGGTATCGGCGATCAGCACATCGGTGCCGCGCGCCTGTGCCGCCTGCAACGCATCGAACAACACCGAGGCCGAATCGGCACCGGTGTGCTGCGCGATGACCGGCACATTGTTGCGCTCGCCCCACACCTGCAATTGCTCGACAGCCGCCGCACGGAAAGTATCGCCCGCTGCCAGCACCACCGATTTGCCCTGATCTTGAAAATGCTTGGCCAGCTTGCCGATGGTCGTGGTCTTGCCGACGCCGTTCACGCCCACCATCAGAATCACGAATGGCTTGCGACCGGCATCGATCACCAACGGCGCGGTGCAGGGCGCGATCAATGCTTTCAGCTCGTCCTGCAACGCGCGATACAGCGCATCGGTATCGGCCAATTCCTTGCGCGACACCCGCGCCGTTAGCTTGCCGACGATTTCCTGAGTCGCGTCGATGCCGACATCGGCCAGCAGCAACTGCGTCTCCAGCTCTTCCAGCAGATCGTCGTCGATAATTTTCTTACCGAGAAAAAGATTGCCGACGCCTTCGGAAAAAGTGCTGCTGGTGCGTTTTAAGCCCGATTTCAACCGCTGAAAAAAACCAACCTTCGGCTCGTCTGTAGTGGACGAGGATAGCGGCGCGGAAACTACCGGCTGCGGCGGCTCAATAAACACTGGGGCTGGCGGCGCGACCGGGATTATCGGCTCTGGCTGAGCGGGCTCGGCTGGGGGATTATTTTTGCGAAAACGATCGAGAAACTTCATCAAAGTCCGACAGCTGAATCATGGTAAAGTGGGCTTGCTTCCTGCGTTGAGCGCCGAAAAAGCGCCCCGCAAACAAGCGCGTATCCTATCACTCCACCCCTTAATTTTGTTACTTCACGAACGGTCCCGATCCCGCGTGGCAAAAACAAATAAACCCTCTGCTAGAAAAGCCCCCAACCGCGAAATTCGCGCCGAGGATGGCGAACTGCGCATCATCGGCGGCCAATGGCGCGGGCGCAAACTACGCTTTCCGCCGCTGTCGGGACTGCGCCCAAGCCCGGACCGCGTGCGCGAAACCTTATTCAACTGGCTCGCCCCGGAATTGCCCGGCGCGCGCTGCCTCGATTTATTCGCCGGCAGCGGCGCGCTCGGGCTGGAAGCGTTATCGCGCGGCGCGGCGCACAGCGTGTTTGTCGACAGTGCCCGCGCGGCCTGTGATCGCATCAACGATCACTTGAAGTTGTTAGGCTCGCCTGACGGCAAGGTCTGCCACAGCGATGTCGCGCATTGGCTGGCGCATAAACCGGGTAACGAAGCGCCGTTCGATATGGTTTTTCTCGACCCGCCGTTTCGCCAGGATTTTCTGCGCGACTGCTGCGTCGCGGTCGAGGACAACGGCTGGCTGGCCGCGCGCGCCTGGATTTATCTTGAATCCGGCGCCGATGAAGCACTGCCTGCGCTGCCGAGCAATTGGACGCTATATCGCGACAAACGCGCCGGCCAGGTCGCTTATCGATTGTTCCAGCGCGTTGCCGCGTCCACGCCAAGCGGCTAGTATTCACGGCTCTTATTTATCGTTGCTTTTTGGGTGACGAATTTCAGTACGAACTGTCTTCAGTAACGAATCGCGGCCCATTTGAGGTGTTCGACGCTTCGTTGTTGCCACTGCTTTTTTATTTTTGAGCAATGCGGCCCGCGCTATGAAAACCGTCATTTATCCCGGCACTTTCGATCCAATCACCAACGGTCACGTCGATCTTGTCGAGCGCGCGGCGGCCATTTTCGACCGCGTGATTCTCGCCATCGCCTTCAGCGAGAAAAAGCGCCCGCTGTTCAATCTCGACGAGCGTATCGATCTAAGCCGGCAAGCATTGGCGCATGTGCCCAATGTCGAGTTCTTCGGCTACAACAATCTGCTGGTCGATTTCGCGCGCGCACACAACAGCCGCTTTGTACTGCGCGGCGTGCGGGCGATCGCCGATTTCGAATACGAGCTGCAATTGGCCAACATGAATCGCGCGATGTATGCCGAGCTGGAAACGGTGTTCCTGACGCCGAACGAGCGCTTCGCGTTTATTTCCTCGACGCTGGTGCGCGAGATCGCAGGCATGAAAGGACAGTTCGAGCAGTTCGTTCCGCCAGTGGTAGCGCAGGCGTTGCACGATAAATTCGGCAGCGGCGCGTAACGAGGCAAGGCTATTCATGTCACTGATCATCACCGATGACTGCATCAACTGCGATGTCTGCGAGCCGGAGTGCCCGAACGAGGCAATCTCGCAGGGCATCGATATTTACGTCATCGATCCGAACAAATGCACCGAATGCGTCGGCCATTTCGACGAACCTCAATGCCAGCAGGTGTGTCCGGTCGACTGTATTCCGCTCGATCTGAATCACGTCGAAAGCCGGGACCAGCTGCAGCAAAAATACGAACAATTAATCGCGGTACAACGATGAAATCGATTCAACGCTTAGTAGTACTGGCACTGTTGAGCGGCAACGTCGCCCTCGCCGCAGATAACTCAAACATTCCCGAAGCCGCCAGCGCGCTTAACCTCACCCAAAGCGCCAGCGCCACGCATTACATGGCCGTCACCGCCAACCCGCATGCCACTGCCGCCGCTGCAGCAATGCTTAAGCGCGGCGGCTCGGCTGTCGATGCCGCGATTGCCGCGCAATTGGTGCTGGGTCTGACCGAGCCGCAATCGTCGGGCATCGGCGGCGGCGCGTTTGCGCTTTACTGGGAAAGCGGCAAGCAGAAACTGCATTACTTCGACGGGCGCGAAACTGCGCCAGCCGCTGTCGATGAAAACTATTTCATGCAGGATGACGGCAAACCGATGCCGTTCGCCGATGCGGTGATCGGCGGTCATTCGGTCGGCGTACCCGGCGTGGTGAGGCTGCTCGCGCTGACACATAAACGCTATGGAAAGCTGCCGTGGGCGACGCTGTTTGAGCCGGCTATCGCGCTGGCCCAAAATGGATTCGCAATCTCGCCACGCCTCTACACCGTGTTGAAAGAAACGCCGCGATTGCTCGAAAGCAGCGCCTTGCGCGAGCACTTTTTTCTGCCCGATGGCAATCCAAAACCGATTGGCTCACTGCTAAAAAACCCGGCCTACGCCAAAACTTTGCAGCAAGTAGCGCGCGGCGGCGAAGCGGCATTTTACGGCGGCCCCATCGCCGGTGACATGGTCGCAGCGGTGAATTTCAACGCCAATAGAACCGGCAAACTCGCGCTAAAGGATTTGGCTGACTACCGGGCCGTCGAACGCGATCCGATCTGCGCGGCGTATTTGAGCTATACCGTCTGCGGCGCGGCGCCCCCTTCATCCGGCGGCACCACCGTATTGGCGATACTCGGCATGTTGCAGCAGTTTTCACCCGAGCAGCGCGCGCCCTCTAGCGCCGGTTTTTACCATGTATTTGCCGAGGCCTCGGCGCTCGCTTTTGCCGATCGCGACACCTATGTGGCCGATCCCGATTTCACCTCGGTCCCGACCGCAGGTTTAGTCGCCCCCGATTATCTTGCGGCGCGTGCGGCGCTGATCGACCCGGCCAAAACAATGCCCATGGCTACAGCGGGTGAGGTGCAATGGCCGAAGGCCGCGCAACGTGTGAATTACCTAGCCAGCGCGTCGCCCGAGCTGTTATCAACCAGTCATTTGAGCATCGTCGACAACTTTGGCAACGCCTTTACGATGACGACCAGCGTCGAATCGGCGTTCGGCTCGCGCATATTCGTCGACGGCTTCATCCTAAATAACCAGCTCACCGACTTCTCGTTCACCCCGCGCGATGCCGACGGCAAGCGCGTCGCCAATCGCATAGAGCCAGGAAAACGGCCGCGCTCGGCGATGGCGCCGACCATGGTTTTCAAAGACAACAAACCGATGCTATTGATCGGCTCGCCGGGTAGCGCGCGCATTATCGATTACGTGGCAAAGACACTGGTATATGTGCTGGACGGCACCCTGCCGCTGAGCGATGCGATAGCGAGCCCTCACATCATCTCGTTAAATCGGGGTATCGAACTGGAGCCGGGGCGAAGCGATGCGGAAAAAAGCGCATTGATGGCGCTCGGACACAGCGTAAAAGAAGTGCCGCAGAGCAGTGGCCTCAATGGAATTTTTATCGATCGAAAAATACTGACGGGCGTTGCTGATCCCCGCCGCGAAGGCACCGCGGCGGGCAATTAAACCCGGTTATTCAGCCGGGTCTTGTTTGTAACCGGACTTAGTGCAGCCCAGGCAGCGTACGAAAGTCGCTTCCGCCGGACCGACTACCAGCTCTTTTCCCGCCTGCTTGGCGTTGCCGCCAGCCAGCGTAAATGGCAGCGTTACCACGTACAGCGCCGCGCCCACCGCAGTGAATACAACACCCAGCGGCCGCGCGATAAGCGCATCGCCGACCATCGCCAATGCCGAAGGATCTTCATCGACTTGCTGGGCCACGCTGATTTGAGGTGCCAGCAACGCGAACGACAGCGTCGTAGCAGTGAGCAGGCGGCTGAATGTGGTGAGGCTGTTCTTATTCGCGATTGCTCGCATGTGCAAAATCTCCGTGCGCACTGCTGTCCGTTGAGGCGACAGCAAAAACCTTGTTGGGAAATGGTTTACGAAGTCTAGTTAACGCAACACCCACGTCAACTGCCGACGCGTCAGCATAGCGCAAATCACCGGCGAATTTGTGATCGGGCGCCGCATTACGGCCAGCGCTTAACGCTGACAGCGGCGGCAATACACGGTCGAGCGCTGACCGAGTCGCACTTCATCGAGCACCGTGGCACAAATAACACACGCCTCCCCGCCCCGCCCATACACCTGTAGCTGCTGGCGGAAATAACCGGGATTGCCGTCGCCACCGACAAAATCGCGCAGTGTGGTGCCGCCCTGTTTGATCGAGCGCGCCAGCACGACCTTTACTTCCTGCGCCAGCGCCTCATAACGCGCCAGCGAAATCTTGCCGGCGGCGCGATCAGGGCGAATCCCGGCGCTGAATAAAGCCTCATTCGCATAAATATTGCCGACGCCGACCACGATATGGCCATCCATCAAAAACGTCTTCACCGCCGCCGAGCGCCCGCGCGATCGCTCGAACAAATAGGCGCCGTTGAACTCATCAGTCAGCGGCTCCGGCCCCAGATCAGCCAGCAGCGGATGCAGTTCGGTATCGGTCGGCTGCCACAACACGGCGCCGAAACGGCGCGGATCGGTAAATCGCAGCGCCTGTCCCGAGCTTAATTCGATATCGACGTGGTCGTGCTTTTTGACCGGCTGCGCCGCCGGCACGATGCGCAGACTGCCGGACATGCCCAGATGCATGATCAGCTGCCCGTGCGCGAACGGCAGCAGCAGATACTTGGCGCGCCGCTGCACTTCGCTGATGACATGACCAGTCAGTTGCGCGGCGAGATCCGTCGGAATCGGCCAGCGCAACTGCGGATGGCGCACGATCACCCGCGCCACGCGCTGGCCACGCAAATGCGGCTCGATGCCGCGACGAGTGGTTTCGACTTCAGGTAATTCCGGCATTGCGGCTCCAATACTTGGGCGGAAAAATTCGGCGCGTCGCGAATATGGGGGCGCCCCCGCCAAGTTCGAGCCGCACGCATTAAATCGCGTAAAGGATACGGCAACGGACCGGCAAATCGGCAATCGCCTCCTATACTTTGGCGCATGCAGACGCAAACCAACGCCGCGCTCGAAGAAGGCTTCGACCGCAAGGCACTCAAAGTTATCAAGCAGCGATTTCTCCAGGTCAACGAAGCTCGTCTGGAGCGAACCAAATCCGCGCTCGATGCCCGCCAGCAGGTCTTTCTCGATTTGCTCGCGCTGCTATTTCACGTCAACCATCCGATGCTACCCGGTTACGTTTCGCATCAAACCCCGTGCGGCGTGTCCGAATACAACCCGAGCAAAATCGATATCGAGCGCGGCCAGCGCCTGGCGCGTAGCTTCGTTCATCATCGCGAGCCGAATGTGCGGCGCCGCATTCACAGCCTGTTCCTGATGGGCTCGTGCGGCACCATCGCGCAATCGAACAGCTCCGATCTCGATATTTGGATTTGTCATCAAAGCGATCTGAGCGCTGAAGAAATAATTCTGCTGCAACGCAAATGCGCCGACATCGAAAAATGGGCGATGACATTCACGCTCGAAGTGCATTTCTTTTTGATGGAGCCGGATAAATTTCGACTCGGCGAACGCGAAGGTTTAAGCAGCGAAGATTGCGGCAGCGCGCAACATTATTTATTGCTCGACGAGTTTTATCGCACCGGTTTGTTAATCGCGGGGCGCATTCCGATCTGGTGGTTGATTCCGCCCGATCAGGAAATGGATTACAACGCCATCGGCGAAGAGATGCGCCATAAGCGATTCGTTAGAGGCGGCGAAACGTTGGATTTTGGCAGCGTCGCGCATATTCCCGCCGGCGAATTTATCGGCGCCGGTATTTGGCAGCTCTATAAAGCGATCGACTCGCCGTACAAATCCGTTATCAAATTATTGCTGACCGAAGTGTATGCCAGCGAATACCCGCATGTGGAACCGCTGAGCACCACCTTCAAACGCGCCATTTATAAAAAAGTCCTCGACATCGACGAGCTCGATCCGTACGTGATGATGTATCGCAAGCTAGAGCGTTATCTGCTTGCACGCGGCGAAAACAAACGATTGGATTTAGTGCGACGCTGCTTTTATTTCAAGGTCGGTAAAGCGATTAGTAAAGGTCCGTCGCAGCGCACGAAATCGTGGCAACGCGAATTACTCGAACGCATGGTGATGCATTGGCGCTGGAGCAAAGCGCAATTAATTAATCTCGACGCGCGCCCGCATTGGAAAGTCACGCGCGTACTCAACGAACAAAAAGAATTAGTGCGCGAGTTGACCAACAGCTATCGTTTTTTATTGGAGTTTGCGCGGCGCACGCAAGTCACGGCGGTTATTAACGGTCAGGACATGACAATTCTCGGCCGCAAACTGTACGCGGCGTTTGAGCGCAAAGCCGGCAAAGTCGAATGGGTTAATCCCGGCATTGCACCGAAGCTTTCCGAAGTAGCGCTGACATTTTGTCAATTGCCCGGCAGTCACAACGAACAACTTGCCTGGGCCGTCGTACCCGAACAAATCAACACGCGCGAAATCGATCAGGCACAGCCGATGCGGCGTTCGAACGATTTAATTTCGCTGTTGGCGTGGTGCCATATCAACGGTTTAATGGACGCCGATACACGCACGTATATCGTGCCGGGCGAACATGGTGTCAGTGAATTCGAATTGCAAAATACTGTGCGCGCAATGCGCACACGTTTGCCGCAGCAGCGTGAGGAAAGTGGCGACCCGGATAATCACGATCGGTTTTTGAGCCCGAACCGTCCGAACTCGATGCAATTATTTATTAATCTCGGCATCGATCCGATGGCGCAAATTCGCGCGCGCGGCATGGAGCGATTAACCAGTCAAACCGATTCGTTGGTGTACAGCGGTCTGCGTGAAAATCTCGTACTCGCACTCGAACAAATTACGGTAAATAGTTGGGGCGATGTCAGCACGCGCAGTTATCGCGGCTCGTTCGCGCTGCTGCAATGTCTGCGCGACTATTTACAATTATTGCCGCCGCAACAGCAACCGGGTTTACCGGCGCTCGACATTCGCTGTTTTTGTCCAACCCGCGCCGCCGCAATTGCCACGCGCGTCGAACAATTATTTCAAGATATCGCCGCGTGTTATTACAGCGGCACACGCCCGGCCGCGACGCGTTATATTTTAGAAATGCAGCGCGAGTTTTACATGCTGCAATGGCAGGACGCGCAACCGACTATTCAACGCGCGCCGAATTATGCCGCGCTGCTCGAACTACTCGGCCGCGTGCAACGCATTTATAGCCCGATCGTGCTCGATCGCAACTGTTTACCAAATTCATTATTGGAAGCGATTGCGCAACTCGCGCGCGCAGACTGCATTAAAGTGATTTATCAACGCCGCGAAAGTGCTGCCGATGTTTTCGTTATCGACGAAATGGGTTCGCTCTACAATTTCACCACGCCGTTTCGCGATGAACAAACGCTGCTGCAACCGCTGCATCAATTCATGCTCGCTGCCTTATTTAGACAAGGGAGTGAAACGGCGGAATTCGTTGGCGGTACTCACGATGTGTTGCTCGAAACCGGCGCGCCGCGCAGCATCGAATATTACGAAGTGGTATCCGAGCAAACGCCGGTGTATATCGAGCGCCGCACCGTGCCGCCGCAACCGGGCAATCAATTTTTTAACGTGCAGGCGATTGCCGACTACGACTTCAATAATAATTTAATTTTTAATGTGTATTGCGATCAGCAGGAATTTACCGAGCTCGAACTCGGCAATGCACTGTACGACACGGTCGCGCGTTACATTCTTTCGCAACGCAGCGATAAAGAACGCTATCCGTGTTACATCACCGATATCGATTTAAGCCGCTGCGTCAACGACGTGAATGGCCCGCAAACCGTTCACTACCTGCGCTATAAACAACGGCTCGAACGTGCACTGAATGAAGCATTGGCGAGCGTGGTTTAATTTTTAAAATTAAAATTATTTAAAGCCGCCAGGAAATCCCGGCATACACGCATTTGTCGTCAGCCGCAGCGGTTAGACCGAGATTAACGCCCGCATCCAGCTGCAGATTTTTTGTGATTGGATACAACACACCAAAATCGAAATACGCTTCGCGCTCGGCGCCGCTTTCATTGCGTTTGCTATTTACTAATTCAAAAAAACCATCGAGCTTGCCGACCAGCGCATGACTGAATGAAATCGATTGCAAAAATTCGGACACATATCCATCGCTTTCTTCATTGCGCACTGCGTCGAGCTCAATCATAACCGATGCATCCCATTCGCCCGGCAGCGAAAAAGCCAGCGGTAAAATTATGCCGCCTTCGGTTTTTCCATTTTCACCGAACGCGGAATCGTGCGTGGGAAAACGTACAAACGGCATAATCGCAAATGCGGTGTCGCCGCCATCGTTACCCCACAGATTAAATTTAAATCGCACTTCGGTATCGTTGCTGCCGATGTGCGTATCGCTGCCGCTATCGGTAGTTGTTTTTACGCGCGTGCGCGGCTCGACAATCAATTGCGCATCGATGCTATCGGTCAAACCTATTTTTAGATTGAGTGAGCTGGTCAGTGTGTCGGTTTTGACACCGTCGGTTTTATCCCGCGTAAAAGTCACCGCCTCCCACTCGAACTGCAAATGACCAGCATCGAGCGAGTACGGACTTTCGGTGGTGCCGGGTTGATCGGTGGATAAATCGCGCAACTCAGCATCCGGGCGCGGATCAAAAACGTTGTAGGCAATACTGCTTGAGGAAATCAGCAATGCCAGAACAGCGACAGCATTTAGTGCGCGCACAATTTATCCTTTTAATTTTTGAAAAAATACGTTGGAATTTTCTATTTTTAAAATTAAATTCGCCGCAAATATACTTTTCTAATTTACGAAAAATTCATCCGCTAATAGATTGCGCGCAATGCTAACTGCAGCGTGACATCGGGCGCGGTATCGACCAATACATCTTCGCCAACGGCAGTATCGAGCATCCAATGCGGCGATAATTTAACCGAGCCGCCAAGCAGCAATTGCACCGGGTTGGTTCCCAGCGCGCGCAAACCGCTGTCGTAAATTGCGCTGTGCGTTTGTAATTGCGCTTTAAGGCGCCAGTCCTGCGCTACCACCCAATTAATTTCGGTATCGGCAAACCAAGCATATTGTTTTTGTTCCTCGCGCAAGACATCGACACGCGGCAAATACTGCGCGCCGATATTGGCCGAAAGCGCCAATGGCAAATCGAATAAACGATCGTGCGTGGCGGCGACACTAAACCCTGCGCTGGTTTTTCCAGTGCCAGTTAATTTATCCACATCGCCGGTTGGCAAATTGATGTAACCGGATAGCGCGACGGCGTTTTGCGAGGATTTAATCCACTGCCATGCAGCGCTGATTTGCACATCGCCAAAACCCGATTCGGCATTAGCGAAATTAAATTCGGTATGGCCATCGCGCTGATAATTGAACGCCACCTGATGCGAGCGAAAATCCGGGCGCCCACCGCGCGGCAATCCCCACCAGCGATGCCAGTCATCGATAAAACCATCGAGCGCGCCGCCGTTGCAACTGATCCACGGCACCGACACGCCGAGCTCAACATTGTGGCCGATGCCGTAGCGTGCGCTTAATTCATAACGCTGCGATTCGCCGTCGAAAAATAATTGTTCGTCATCGCGATGCTCGCGCACGAAATTATTGGCGACATCAATCGCACCGCGCCACTCGGTCGCCGCTGCCGGCAATACCTCGGCGCTGCGCATCGGCGGCAAATTGAAAAGCTGGACGAACGGCTGGCGATTAGAAAGCTGCAACGGCTCATCAATAACTTCTGCCTGTACTTGCACGCCGGCCGCAATCAATACCGCCGCAAATCCATAACGTCGCTGCACCCGCACTCTCCAATGTATTGATGATGCCGATTTATTTTTTAAAACCCGTGTTATGAAACCAGCGTATTGATGCGGCCAACCAGTAAAAAGGGCCGCGCGCAGTATAACAACCGCTCGCCGCCCCGTTATAATCGCGGCTTTCGTGCCGGAGTCACCCTATGCGCTTCTCGCTAATCGCCGCTCTGTTGTGTTCGCTGTTATGCGGCCCGCTACTGTCCGGCTGCGGCCAAAAAGGCCCGCTGTTTATTCCCGGCGACACCCCGCCGTCATCGAAACCATCGCGGTAACAAGGCTTAATTAATGACTATTCCTTTTCCCTTTCGCGACGGCAAATTATTCGCGGAAGACGTTGCCGTACAAAGCATCGCAGCGACTTATGGCACGCCGACGTATGTGTATTCGCGCGCGTACATCGAGCAGCGTTTTCACTCGTACATGCAGGCATTGTCCGCGCAGCCGCATTTGATTTGTTACGCGGTGAAGGCCAATGCGAATCTCGCGGTGCTGAACGTATTGGCGCGTATTGGCGCGGGTTTCGATATCGTTTCCGGCGGCGAACTTGAGCGCGTGCTGACGGCCGGCGGCAGTCCCGACAAAATCGTTTTTTCCGGCGTCGGCAAAACCGCTGCAGAAATGCAGCGCGCGCTGGAAGTCGGCATTCATTGTTTCAATGTCGAAAGCGCTGATGAACTGGAACGTTTGCAAGATGTGGCGGCGACACTGAACGCCATCGCGCCGATTTCGCTGCGGGTGAACCCCGACGTCGACGCCAACACGCATCCGTATATTTCCACGGGCTTGAAAGACAACAAATTCGGTATCGCCATCGACAGCGCGCGCAGTGTTTATCGGCGCGCACAACAATTGAAGAATTTGAAAATTGTCGGCGTCGATTGCCATATCGGCTCGCAGCTCACCGACACCGCGCCGTTTCTCGACGCCCTCGCGCGCGTGCTGGCGCTGATCGATGAACTAGCCGCCGACGGCATCGTTATCGAGCACCTCGATCTCGGCGGCGGTCTCGGCGTGCGTTATCGCGATGAGGAGCCGCCCGAGCCCGACGCTTATATGCGCCAGGTTTTAGCCGCGCTCGGCACGCGCAAATTGAAACTGGTGTTGGAGCCCGGCCGCTCCATCGTCGCCAATGCCGGTGTGTTGTTGACGCGCGTCGAATACCTGAAGTTGAACGAGCATAAAAACTTTTGCGTGATCGACGCCGCCATGAACGATTTGATTCGGCCGGCACTGTACGAAGCGTGGATGGATATTCAGCCGGCGGCGCAGGCACCAGCCGGTGCGCAAAGCCGCGTATACGATGTGGTCGGCCCGGTCTGTGAAACCGGCGATTTCCTCGGCAAAGAACGCGAGTTGACGGTGGCTGCGGGCGATCTGCTCGCGGTGTTTTCGGCCGGCGCGTATGGATTTAGCATGAGTTCCAATTACAATAGCCGCGCTCGCGCCGCCGAAGTCATGGTCGATGGCGACCGCTTTTATCTCGTGCGTGCGCGCGAAACTATCGCCGACTTAATGCGTGGCGAATCGGTGCTGGCTTAAGCGCTCAAGCTTAATCAGCACTGCAACACGCAAAGAACCCGCGCTCGCGGCGAAGCGCACAATGGAATCCGCGCGATGTTGTTACGCTTTACCAAAATGCACGGGTGCGGCAACGATTTTGTCGTACTCGATCTGATCAGTCAGCGCTTCATTTTAAAAGAGCGACACATTCGCAAGCTCGCCGATCGTCATTTCGGCATCGGCTGCGATCAGGTGCTCGTGGTCGAAGCGCCCGGTCGTCCCGATGTGGACTTTCGCTACCGAATTTTTAACGCCGATGGCGGCGAGGTCGAACAATGCGGCAACGGCGCGCGCTGCTTCGCGCGCTTCGTCCGCGACAATCGCCTGACCGGCAAAGATGTGCTGCGCGTCGAAACCAAGGGCGGCGTCATCGAATTGCAGATCGCGCGCAATAAAAGCGTGCGCGTAAACATGGGCACGCCGGTATTAAATCCCAACGAAATTCCGTTTCGCGCAGCGGCGCAGGCAGTTACCTATGCGCTGCGGGTCGATGCGCAAACCTTCGACATCGGCGCGGTATCGATGGGTAACCCGCACGCAGTGTTGCTGGTCGACGATGTGCATACCGCTCCCGTAGCTTTACTCGGCCCCAAAATTGAAACGCACGCGGACTTTCCGCAGCGCGTTAATGCGGGCTTCATGCAAGTTGTATCGCAGCAGGAAATTAATTTGCGCGTGTTCGAGCGCGGCGCCGGCGAAACGCTGGCGTGTGGCACAGGCGCCTGCGCCGCGATGGTGGCCGGCGTTCGCCTGGGCCTGCTCGACACCCGCGTCGACGTCGAGACGCGAGGCGGTCTTCTGACCATCGAATGGGCGGGTGGCGACGCCTCCGTCCTCATGACCGGACCGGCCACGACCGTGTTCGAAGGCGACATCGACGTACCGGCACAAGACTGATCAATCCGAAACGAGACCCATGAAC
>JAQGNY010000054.1 GCA_028293825.1 Verrucomicrobiaceae bacterium | reverse complement strand
AAAGCTTCGCCATCCTCCAAAAAAGCTCCGACGTCGGAGCTCTCGGATGGGTCATACCCCTAAAAAGAGAGACCATCGGAGCAAAAAGACTCGGCATCGTTGTTTTGAAGTAGGTAGGGCGAGCTTAAAAGTGGGATTTGGCTGCAGCGAAATGCGGCTTTCTGGGTTGGTGGGTCGAGCGTGGGTGTCGCGAGGGCGGGGTTGAGCGAGATTTATCGACGTTGATACTGAAAAGGCGAGGTCAATCGCGCTTGGTTTTGACGAGTCCGCTGGCGGCCTTTGGCTTGGTTATTGGGAGCGCGATGTGTACTTTATTTATATCGAACTCGCGCTATCGAGCATTGCCCGATCAATCACTATTGGGTATTCGTAAGTGTCGGGTTGGTTTACAGGGATGCTTAAATACCCTCGTCCGTAAACATCTAACCATCTGATAAGTAAATAGAATATCACTTAGGCTCCTTTCTTGCGTTCTACGTCATTGATATTGACTCGTACGATCCTTGGAGAAGAAGAAATGTATAAATCGTTGCTCAAGATGAGCATGCTGACAGCCCTGATTGTCGGCTCAACCGAAGTTGCTCATGCAATACCGATTACCTACGATTTTACCGCCAACAATTTTAGTTCGTCTGTTGGAAACCTCGTGCCAAATAAGTCCCTTTCCGGCAGCTTCACGCTGGACGGCAGCACAGTGACAGGCGTTGATTTAACAATTGGCTCGTATACCTTTAAGACCAATGAAGTGGGTACGACGGGTGGTTGGCTCATCGGCGACACGTTGAGCGGTGTTAACGGAATAGCGTGGGGCACCAATGATTTCTGGCTAGCCGGAAATTTTGCTACGCCTACGCCCGCGTTTTACAATTTTTACTATTCGATCGCCGGCGTTACAGATATTTTCTCCAGCTACACCGGTTCGATTTCCGTCGCACCGCCCGCCAAAGTGCCCGAGCCCAGCTCAATCGCGCTGTTGGCTGCAGGCGTACTAGGATTGGGGTTCGCCCGCCGTCGCGCTCGCAAATAAATTCTCTGTAACAGAAAGGTCGTTACTTAAGCGGTTAGCCCTGCAAGCAACACAAAGCCCTGTCCTAAAAGGTGGGGCTTTTTTATTAGTGCGCTCGCGATATCGATGTCGGCCGTTCATCGGCCTGTTTCTGTGGGGTCATACGGGTATCCAAATATTGCCACTTCCATAAGTTTGGATAGGAATGCCGGTATTCACCGGCATTCTCCAGATACAATTTTTTATATAAATTTTGGCAAGTATCCGCGGTTACGGGAGCTGACGAGTTCCGGAGAGGATTTCTTAATTTGCTTTATGACTGACGGAACGTCCATTTCTTTCATCGTGCAACGCCACCTCGGTGAGCTGGAACGTCTCGCATCCGATGTTGAATTTCCCTTTCTCCGCGGGATTATTGCCGAGAGGCGGCTTGGCCGAGTTTAAGTGCTGACAGTCTTTTGCTCGGCCTAAGCGGCCATTTGTGAGCCGCAAAAAATATCGCCTGATAGCTAACGCTCAACAGCTAAATGGTTTTTTTATGGTCGGAGAACAGCACCAACATCAGCTTACAATAAAATTCCGAGCCTTCGGTCAAGAGTGCTTTCTCGGCAGAAGGTTTGAGTGGTCTAAGTCAATGCATAGCCAGCGGCGAGCTAAGCGCTCTCGACCTAGACTGTCCGCACCTGCCGACGCCTTACATCGTATTCCATTTCAAGTACAGGTTTCGTAAACTGAAGAGCCCGACCGGGCCCCGATCGAATCCATGCAGTGAAGGGAATCCAATAAAAACAAAAGGAATAATTCGATGTTGAACTTTGGCACTAGGTTTTGCTCGTTCATCAAATTCGTTGCGGGATTCACGCTTTTATTATTACAGTCTTGTGGCGGTGGCGGTGGCGGTGGCGGTGGCGGTGGCGGTGGCGGTGGCTCGTCTTCGGTGCCAACTGTACCGTCTGTGTCTTATTCGGGTAACCGAAACCTTATTGCAGTTACTAAAGCCAATTCTTTGGATGTTGCGAGCCGCGTGATTGCTGCGAGGTCTGCAATTCAATCGGCTGAAAGCTTTTGGATTACTCCCCCGGCTGCAACTAGTGCGTCTCAAGACTCCGCGGGAAATGAAGGCGGCAAGGTTACGGTAACAGCCGTCGTAAATGCCGATGCGAGCGGATACTTAACCGCTGATTTCCAGAATTATGGCCAGGACGGCACCCATATTAATGGGCACTATATTCAGCGATTTCATCAACGAACGGGCACCTCTAGCGGTTTCATTTATTCTGAAATCATCGGTTCTGTAGAGTTTAATGGCTTTCGGATCAGCGACGCGGTGTCTGATGTCAGTATGCAAGGTACAGTCGAAAGCGCAGGAAGCAATTCCGAGAAACTCACCGCCAACTTGCTATTAACCGACAACACTGATCAAAGTCAGTTCTATCTCGATCACTTCCGAATCGACTTTTCGACGCTGGGCTCCGGTTTTACCCAAACGATTGCAAGCGCACTTATCGGCGACATCTATGACAAGGATCAGGGGTTGATTCACGTTGCAACGCCCACACCTTTGGATACATTGTCGTATAACGAAACTTCTGGATACACATCCGCCAATGGCGGTGGCTTGATTACCGTTGGAAATGCAGGTGCTCCATTCGCGATTCGAACGCTTTCACGCGGATTCGTATCTCTTCTGTTTGATAATAATTCCGATGGTGTGTGGGATGAGGCATGGAGAGTGCCTTGGAGCTTGTTAGATACACCGGAAGTTACACCTCCCCTAGCCGACACTGCCCCCATTGCCAATACGGGTAGTAATTTCACAGCGTACGTTGGCGCTCCAGCAACAATCCATGCGCTTTTCAGTCACGATGATGATGAAGATTATCTAAGTTTTCAATGGCGATTAACATTAAAGCCGGGCGGCAGTCTGGTCAGTATTGAGCAGCCAACATCCCCGATAGTTAGCTTTACGCCAGATGTTGTTGGTGACTACGTCTTCACTGCACTTGTAAGTGATGGTAAACACTCAAGCGAGTCGACAGTCGTCATCTCGGCCGCTAGCGTAAACCCGAGTGCCGCAATTGCGACCCAAACACTATACGGTGGTCTTGAGGTCGCCGGGCCTGTTGCGCTGGATCAAGCTTTCCCGGTCGACGCACAAAGTGCCACCGTTAATAGGGGAGTTTTGCAGGGCGGGGTAAATTGGGGCGCTAGTTCGCCAATATTATCCTCAGATAGCTATACCCTGACCTTAGATCCCTCGCAATTGCTGGCCACAGTGACGGTATCGCAAGCGGGTCTTTATTCAATTTCAGCACAGGAATCTGGTGGTGGTTCCGGCAGCGCACGAATCTCTGTGGGCGCAGGACCTTTCGAAACTTACGCCAACGTGAATGGGCCGACTTCGGCTCTGGGGCTCATTCGTCATGACATGACCGGCGACGGAGCTCCCGATCTCGTTATTAAATATTTTGATGATCCGAACAATTCTTTTCGAGTGGCCGTGGTGAAAACAAACGCCGACGGGAGCTATTCATTGATTTCCTCCCAGCCACTAGCGTCTGAGTCTATTCTCGCCGTTGGAGATCTCAATGGAGATGGGTTGCCGGATGTTGCAGCGGTTAGTGGTGCTGGATTGGCGGTGTACTATCAAGCTGGTAGTGGGATGTTAAGTGCCCCGGTGTTCTATCCATTCCCTGATATGGGCTGTCAATCCAATCACAGTAAAGATTTCGCAATTGGGGATTTCAACGGCGATGGCTTGCTCGACGTCATGGCATTGCATTCTTGCGGCAATGCGCTGATCGTCTGGAAGCAATCGACCTCACATTCTCTTTTGCCGGCCGTCACAAAGCAGCTCACGACGGATTTTATTCAACATGCCAGCTTTGCTGACGTGAATAACGATGGCCGAACCGACGTGGTGATTGGGGTCAGCAGCAACCCGGGCTATGCGGCGCTCGCACTCACACAGGCGGATGAGTCAGTAACCATCTCGCAACTGTTTGACACGGCGCCCAATTTTAGTTTTTCAAATGTCTTGATTGCCGATATCAACCAAGATGGCCTTCTAGACATTATCCACGCAACCAGCGATTTCATGACAATTTATACACAGGACGGCTCGGGAAACTTTACGCTGTACGATAAGCTCATTCATCCCTATCTTTTTGATGGTCCTATCGTTGCGGCAGACCTTAATGGTGATCACATCATTGATCTTTGTGTCCACGCAAGCTACGGCATACAAGTTGCCATTCAAAGCAGCGCTGGTGGCAAAAAATTCACGGGATTTGGGACAATCAATGTGGATTCGTCAGGAGCGCCAAACACTTTTGCGCTGGGCGACATTAATGGTGATGGCATCATAGATATATTGGTGGCCAACTCTTATTCTGGCGCCAACAATATGTTTACCACGATATTGGGTGGACTAAGCAGCTATTCAAAGCGCATTAACTAAAAGAATTTGATCGGCAGAAAATTTTGCAGGGATGCTTCAACCGCCTGGTGATATACATTTGGTGGAGGCCTTACAACAGGACGGAAATCCAAGAGAAAGTTTTTAAAAATAGTGACCGGCGGTATTTGTATAATTGTTCCGTTGCCGCCATCAAACTTGAAGTTTTAGTCCCCACGTTCGCTAGAGATTGTTTTTAGCTGTACGCAGATGTCTTAAAATGAAGATATGTAGCATCGCCGCAGGCCAAATTTCTACAGGTAAATGTTTTCACTTCTGTCCGTCTACTAATCTCTATTTCGTCTGCTTTGGAGCGATATGGACAAATATCGAAGAGCGTTAACGCAGGCATTGGCCATATCTGAAGAATTTCTTCATATGGCCGCAACGGCCGAAAAGCGTCTCTCCGTATTTTATTATCGGTAGATATGGCCCACATTTAGCAGCGGCGCCGTGCTCCTTCGAACGGCGTGTCGCGGGCTCTTAAAGCTGATCGTCGGCGCGCTGTTTATAGCTCCGCCGAGATCGCCGCAACTTTCCAATTTTTAATTATGCCGCTTGCATTACGCGATGCCGGGCAATTGCTCTCGCAACGTATGTATCTGCCGCGCCAGCAACGTGTCGTACGGTGCGAGTAGCGCAATCACTTGCCAGAAATTGTTTGGCGTTTCGGCCAGCGTGCAGCGTTCCTGAATGGTTGGATGGCGTTGCAGTTGTCCGTCTATTTGCAGGCGGCAATCGCTGTTCGCGGTTGCTGCGGCTTGATGCAGGCGCTCGATTAATTGCTGTTCTTGCCAGGCATTGCCGATATCGCTTGATGCCAGCGCCGCGAGTGCAACGCGGTAATCGGTATTCGCGCTGAGTTGAATTAATAACTCAGCACAGCACACGGCGCGAAATGGACCTTCCTGTTCATTGGTGGCCGGGAAGCGCGCGGTGATGCCGCCGGCGCGAGTCAATTCGACTTTGCCACCGTAGACATTCGTTACCGCCGTGGCGAGTTGCAATGCGCGGGCGCCGCTATCTTCACTCTCATTCGGAATCACCAATTGCAAAATAAATTCGCCGCGATCGGTCGTGATTGGCTCCGGCTTTAACAGCGGCGGTGGCGGGGTGTCTAGCACGCGCGCGAGTGCGTCGGTACCTTCGTAATTAAAGTCGACCTGCTCGCCGCTGAGTCTGCGCGTTAGATTAACCAGCAGCGATTCGGCGCGATTGCCCAGCATTACGCCGACGCCCGCGCTGATCGCGGTCAATATCAGCGTCAACATCAGCAAATCGCCAAGCTGCGGATAATGCGCGGTGGTGGCAATCGGTTTTAGGCTCAATACGGTGCGGCCGATTACGCTGTCCTGCCAATGAATCGTGGCCGAATAATCCAACGTATCGGGCAGCTCATCGCCGGCTGCGGCGACCAATTGTTCCTGCACATTGAAAACCACCGCGCGTTGCACCACGGGTTCTTCGGCGAAACCGGCGAGCGCGGCCTGTAAACTCACCGCGTCGCTTTGCACCAACGGCCGCGCTGCACTCGCCGCCAGACGCGACGCTAATGCATCGCCGAGTTTGTCGGTGCGCTCGTGCAGTAATTGCTGTTGGTTGTACTGGGTGACGGCGACGATGGTGAAGGCGCTGATGAAACTCAGCAGTGCCATCGGCAACGCCATCTTCAATGCCAGCGGCAGGCGATTCCACAGGTTGCGCATTGTTAGTTATTTTTCCCTGAAAAATGTCGGCGCTAGTATACGCAGCGCGGTCGTTCGCACAACGCACGATTGGTTGCGCGCGTTGACGTAGCTACAATAGCCGCGCTTGAAAGTTACCATTCATAACAGTCGTGGCTACACTCGGCAGTAGAACCCGGCCGTAGCGGCTGTCACCCTAGTGAATGTCACTGTTATAAATAGCAAAAGCCTGGAGAGCGCGTGCGCGAAATTTTTCTGATCAATATTGCCGGTGAGGATCGGCCGGGCGTGACGTCGTCGGTCACGTCGATACTGGCGCAATTCGATGTCAATGTGCTCGACATCGGTCAGGCTGTAATTCATGACACGCTCTCGCTCGGCATGTTGGTGGAAGTGCCGCCGTCGGCTGAATCGTCGCCACTGTTGAAAGACATTTTGTTTCGCTGCCACGAGCTGGGATTACAGGTGCGTTTCACGCCGATCAGTGCGGAAAGTTACGAGCACTGGGCGGCAGGTCAAGGCAAATCGCGGCATATCATCACCGTGCTCGCGCGCAAAATTACCGCCGAACATATCGCGCGTGTCAGCGCGATCATTTCCGAATTCTCATTAAATATCGATCGTATCGATCGCCTGTCCGGACGCGTGCCGTTAAACGGCGCGACCGAACACAACGATCGCCGCCAAAATAAAGCCTGCGTCGAAATATCCGCGCGCGGTCCGCTCAACGACGGCGAATTTCGCCGCCGCTGCATGGTGCTGGCGAGCGAGCTGGATATCGATGTCGCGTATCAGGAAGACACGATGTTCCGCCGCAATCGTCGGCTCGTTGCATTCGATATGGATTCAACGCTAATCGACGCCGAAGTTATCGACGAATTAGCGAAAGCCGCTGGTGTCGGTGAGCAAGTCGCGGAAATTACCGAGCGCGCGATGCGCGGCGAATTGGATTTCACCGCGAGCTTTCGCGCACGCGTCGCGTTGCTGAAAGGGCTCGACGAAAATGTACTGCAAGAAATTGCCGGACGCCTGCGCTTAAACGAAGGCGCCGAGCGTTTGGTATCCACACTGAAAAAAATGGGCTACAAAACCGCGATTCTTTCCGGCGGTTTTAATTATTTCGGCGAGCATTTACAAAAAATTCTCGGCATCGATTATGTGTTTGCGAATGCGCTGGAAATACAAAATGGAAAGGTAACGGGCAATGTCGTCGGCGAAGTTGTCGACGGTCAACGCAAAGCGGCGCTGCTGCGCGAAATCGCCGCCAAAGAAAATATCTCGTTAGAGCAGGTTATCGCAGTCGGCGATGGCGCCAACGATTTACCGATGCTGAGCATCGCGGGTTTGGGTATCGCGTTTCGTGCAAAACCCATCGTGAAGCAATCGGCCAAGCAGGCGATTTCCACATTGGGGCTCGACGGGATTTTGTATTTGCTCGGAATTAGCGACCGGCATGCGGATTGAAATTCAATTGAAAATAAGAAAAGCAAAAAATTAAATGCTGGACGAAACTACAACAGCGGATTAATTAACTCTTACCGTAAATAATCCGCTGATATTTCCGGCAGGGTTTCAAATCCCGGTCGCGCAAAATAATAACCTTGAAACAATGTAATGCCCGCATCGCGTAACCACTGAAATTCTTCGGCGGTTTCGACGCCTTCGGCCACGATTTTTATGCCGAGGTTTTGCAGGTATGAATGATGCCATCGACAATAGCTTGTCGCGGTTTTTGTTCGGCGATATTCGTTAACAGCACGCGATCGATTTTAATAATGTCGGGCTGAAATTCGGCGAGCATGGCGAGGCCGGAGTAACCGGTGCCGAAGTCGTCTAACGCCGTTTGAAAACCCATGTCGCGGTAAGACTCCACTACATTTTTTAAATGGCTGTTGTTTTCAAGCCGCTCGCTTTCGACGAATTCGAACGTAATATTTTCAATGGGAAAGTCGTAAGTTTTCGCGGCCTCCAATGTTGTTTTTATACATAGCTCGGGTCGGTACACCGCATTCGGTAAAAAATTAATACTGAGGCGGGCATCGCATTTTAATTTTGCGGCGAGCGCAATTGCTTTGACGCGACAGGCTTGATCGAAGCGGTAGCGATTTTCGTCTTCGACTTGATTGAGAATGGATGCGGCTGATTCGCCAGCGGTGCCGCGCACTAAAGCTTCGTAGCAAACCACGCTTTGCAACGTAATATCTACAATCGGTTGAAACGCAAAGGTAAAATCAAACCCCAAGCCGGCGCCTGCGCGGCATTGGCCGCAATTCATTTCGCGATATTGGGATTTGGGCAGAGCCTGAGACATGGAAGCACCGCGTTGAATTAGTGGTTAGCTGTGAGTATGCAACAAGGCTAGACCACTAATAGGCATTCAACACGTACGTACCAATACATAGGTGCGAGTATTTATTATTTCGCGAATTTGCTGATATTTTTTACCGCTTCCAAAATGACCTTCTGATTTTTTTCGATCGCGAGCCGTTCTTCTTCGCTCGATGCAAATGGACTGTCGTCGCGATGTGTCGGTTTGTAATTTTCTATGCCGCGGCTGGTGTAAGGGATGCGATATTTAAAATCGCCGGCATTTACATTAATGCTGTGCCAGTCGCTGATCACGATAAAATCGCGCGGCGATTCGTCGAGCAAATTGCGTCCCAATGCGTAATCGCCGATATCGTTGCTGGCACCGAGCAATTGCATCAGCGTCACGGCAATATCCATGTGGCTGGTGGTGCGCTCGATAGTGCGCGGCGCTTCGCCGGGCATCGATACAATCATCGGTGTATGCGTTTGTTGTTCGACAAAGCTTGAGTTGTGTCCCCAGAAACCCTTTTCCATAAACTCTTCACCGTGATCGCCGGTGACGATGACTACTGTGCTGTCGAGTAAATTCTGTTCGCGCAGCGATTGATAAATACGGCCGAGTTGCATGTCGACCCAGTGCGCGGAATTGCTGTAGCGATTGCGCAATTGATCGGCGTACGGCGCAAGGTTTTCACGCGTCATATCCGCGTAGTTCAGTTTTTCCAGGTACGGTTTGCGAATAATCGCTTCGTCGGGAAATGTGTAGCGCGCATGCGTTGATTCGAAAAATAGAAACGTCAGAAACGGCCGGGCAACATCGCGCTTGTTAATGAAGTCGATCAGTGCCGAGGTGTTGCTGCGGTCACGCGCTGCAGCATCTTCGTTGAATTCGTCTTCGTGCAAAAATTGTTTCGGCACGCGCGCGAATAATGTTTTATCGAATTCTGGGTAAGAGAAGCGCGCGCTGGTGCGTAAATCCATTTGATAATTTAATGCTTGCAGACGATCGATCAGTAACGGGCCTTGATTGGCGTGCAAAAAATTATCCCAGTACGAACCATACAGCCCGTAGAACATGCCGAACAATCCTTCGCGCGTGCCGTTGCCGCTGGAGTAATGATTCATAAAATGCAGGCTTTGCTGCGCGAACGCAAAACTGTTCGGCATGATTTCGGCATCGAGCTGATCCCAGCGCAATGACTCCGCGACCAGCCACACAATATTTAACGGACGCACGGCGCCATCGTATTTCATCGGCTGCAATGGATAGTGCAAGCGCGATGAATCTACTTTTGCCGAAACGAGTTGCGCATGTTTTGCAGTTTTAAAACCAAACAGCGTGCCGACTTTGCGAAAGCGCACGCGTAAAAATAATGGATAAGTATCGGCGGTGCCGACCACCGCGCCATCGCTGCGTAAATCGCCAATGCCGTAAAGCGCCTGCGTCAATACGATCGCAATAGCAAAAACAACAACCGCGCTGCGAGTCGTGCGCCGCGTTAATTGCAGGCGCGCTGATATCGCTACAAACATCAGCGCGCACTGCGTGATGAATATTCCGATCACCAACAGCGCGGAAGAAATATAACTGTCGCTGTCGCCGCCGAGCGATTCGACGCCGCCGGGCGTCAATATTAAATTCAGCACGAAGCCGTTGAAGTGAAAATTATAGAGGTCGTAAATGCTGCGATCGATACGCACTAATAAAAGCGTTAAGGCGCTGGCGATAATCGCAATGACAATGGGCGTATGGGAATTAGCTTTGCTAAATCGCTGTGCGACTGTGCTGATAAATGCCGCGGGCAATAAATAGATAACGCTGTAGCTGAGCCATGCGAGTAAATGAAATGAAAATGCCAGGGACCAATCTGCCGCTGGCGCCGCGCTTTTAAAGAAGGGCAGTGTCTGCCAAAGCATGTGCACCCAAGTGAGCGCGAAGAACAGACGAAGCGGCAATTTACTGGCTGTCATAGAAGATCCGAATAGTGTTTTAGCGCGTATTTAATACTGGTTGCCGCACGATGGCGCGCGAGTTTATCACGCGCCGAAAGCCCGTCGTCATGGGGGTGCCCATATCGCGCGGCGGCGGTAGCCTGTTAGAATTCCCGCCCCTTTTTTGTTCGCCGGAGTTTCGTGTGACGATTCGTTTTGCCGCAACATCGCGTCTGCCCACGCCGTGGGCTGTATTCGATATGCACGGTTTTGAAGATGTCGATGCCGAGAAGGAGCACGTCGTGCTCAGCCTCGGCGATGTAGGCAATGGCGAACCGGTGCTGTGCCGCGTGCATTCCGAATGTTTAACCGGCGATGCATTGTTCAGTTTGCGCTGCGATTGCGGCGCGCAGTTGGAAGCGGCTTTGCAAAAAATTGCGGCGGAAGGTCGCGGCGTATTGTTGTATTTACGTCAGGAAGGTCGCGGCATCGGATTGCTCAATAAAATTCGCGCGTATAAATTGCAGGACGAAGGCGCGGATACGGTCGAGGCCAACGAGCAGTTAGGTTTTGGCGCCGACATGCGCGATTACGGTATCTGTAAGCCGATGCTGCAACATTTGCGCATTCGCTCGGTGAAACTGATGACGAACAATCCGCGCAAAGTGTTGGCATTGCAGCAGCAAGGCATCGAAGTGGCGGAACGTATTCCGCTGCAAATCGGCCGCAATGTGCACAACAATAAATATCTGACGACCAAGGCTGGCAAGCTCGGCCATATGTTGGATCATCAGCTCGAAAGCTGAAATTGTTGGTTGTCGGGGATCGGGCGCTGCAAGCAGCGCCCTTGTTTAGATAGATAGCTAGATCAAATCAATTTCAGATTTATGCGGTTTACGGTGCGACTTCGCTGCGCACCGGCGCGACCGGCGAACTCAATCCCAATTGCACCAACCGTTTTCTGATGGCGGTTTCAACGCCGCCGATATCGAGGCCGCATTGCGCGAGTTGTTGCGCGTGGGTGCCGTGATCGATAAACGTATCGGGTAAGCCCAACTGCAGCAACGCAATGTCACTGCCGCGCGCAATAAAGTATTCCGCCACCGCACTGCCGGCGCCGCCTTCCACGGTATTTTCTTCGAGCGTCACCAGCAGTTGATGGCGCTGCGCCATGGCATCAAGCAATGCGTGATCGAGCGGTTTGACGAAGCGCATATCGACCACGCTGGCGTTGAGTTTTTCCGCCGCCGCCAACGCCGTCGGCAACAGTGTGCCGAAATTCAGAATCGCGATTTGCTTGCCTTCGCGTCTCACCACGCCTTTGCCGATCGGCAGCGCGGTCATTTCAGCGGCGATCGCCACATTCGGGCCGCTGCCGCGCGGATAGCGCACCGCTGCCGGACCATTGTGCATGAAGCCGGTATAGAGCAGTTGCCGCGTTTCATTTTCGTCCGACGGTGCCATCAGCAGCATGTTCGGAATACAGCGCAGGAAGCTCAGGTCGAACGCACCGGCATGGGTCGGGCCGTCTTCGCCGACCAGACCGGCGCGATCGATCGCAAATAACACATCGAGGTTTTGCAGCGCGACGTCGTGAATCAATTGGTCGTATGCGCGTTGCAGGAAGGTCGAATAAATCGCGACCACCGGTTTCAGGCCGTCGCAGGCCATGCCCGCAGCCAGCGTTACCGCGTGTTGCTCGGCAATCGCCACATCGTAATAGCGGTCGGCGAAGCGCTGCGAAAACTCGACCATGCCGGAGCCTTCGCCCATCGCCGGGGTAATCGCGATCAGGCGTGGCTCGCGCTCGGCCATATCGCACAGCCAGCTACCGAATACGTCCTGGTACTTTGGACCTTTTTGATGAGGGGGACCTTTTTTGACGGTGACAACGTCGACGGCTTTAGTCGGGTCGAGCTTGCCCGGCTCCAGTTTGGTCAGCGCGTGGTAGCCGACCGGATCACTCTCGGCCGGCGCGAAGCCTTTGCCTTTCTGCGTGATGATGTGCAGCAGCAGCGGACCTTTCAGCGCGCGCATGTTGCGAATTGTGTGCACCAGATTTGGCAAATCGTGGCCATCGATAGGGCCGACGTAGTTGAAACCGAGTTCTTCGAACAGCGTCGCCGGCGCCACGAAGCCTTTCATATGCTCTTCGATGCGCTTGGCGAAATCCCACGCCGGCGGGATTTTCGACAGCACTTTTTTGCTGCCGCTGCGCAGATTGTTGTACGCGCGCGAGGCCCAGATTTTCGAAAAGTAAGTATTCAGACCGCCACGGTTGTGCGAGATCGACATCTGATTGTCATTGAGGATGACTAACATGTCCGTGCCGCAATGCGCCGCGTGAGTCAGCGCCTCGAACGCCATGCCGGCGGTCATCGCACCGTCGCCGATCACCGCCGCCACTTTGCGGCCCTGACCTTCGTGCTGCGCGGCGATCGCCATGCCGAGCGCGGCGCTAATACTGGTGCTGGAATGGCCGACGCCAAAGGTATCGAACGGACTTTCGCCGCGCTTCGGAAAGCCGGCCAAGCCATCGAGCTGGCGCATGCTGGCCATCCGTTCGCGGCGACCGGTCAGAATTTTGTGCGGATAGGTTTGATGGCCGACATCCCAAACCAGACGGTCGCTCGGCGTGTCGTACAAATAATGCAGCGCGATGGTGAGTTCGACGACGCCGAGTCCCGCGCCGAAATGGCCGCCAGTCTGACCGACCGTGTACAGCAAAAACGCGCGCAGCTCTTCCGCCAATTGCGGTAATTGGGTCTCGTCGAGCTCGCGCAGATCGGCAGGAACGTCGATCTGATCGAGCAGCGGAGTGATGGGGCGTTGACGCGGAATTTCGTTGAACATGTCGCGACGCGGACTGCCGTGTTCAAAGGGGCGCTAATTGTAAACCAACGGCCGGTATTTGGCCCGCACGCAGCAGGGTTGTTTAGCGCTCAGTTTTTTCGGTCGACAATAAATGCCGACAATTCGCGCAGCCGTTGCGCGCGCGCGCCGAACGCATCGAGCGCGAGCAGCGCGTCGCTGTGAAGTGACTGCGCTTTCGTGCGTGCCGCTTCCAGGCCTAATAGCGCCGGATAGGTCGGTTTCTCGCGCGCCAGATCGGCGCCTTGTTGTTTGCCGAGCGTCGCGGTATCGCTGGTGATGTCGAGAATATCGTCCTGTACCTGAAACGACAGGCCGATGGCGGCGGCGTAACGGTCGAGATCGGCGAGCTGCGCGGCCGTGGCATTTGCGGCCAGCGCGCCCATGCGCACCGCGGCGCGGATCAGCGCGCCGGTTTTTAGGCGATGCATTGTTTCCAAATGATCGAGATCGATGCGCTGCTGCACGGCGGCCAGATCGATGGCCTGCCCGCCGACCATGCCGCGCGGTCCGGCGGCGGCGGCGAGTGTTGCGATCAGTGCGAGTCGCGTTTCCGCGCTCAGCTCCGGCAATTGGGCGAGCAACTCGAACGCGCGCGTTTGCAGGCCATCGCCAGCGAGAATCGCCGTCGCTTCGTCGAATTGTTTATGACAGGTCGGATTGCCACGCCGCAAATCGTCGTCGTCCATCGCCGGCAAATCGTCGTGCACCAGCGAGTACGAATGAATGTATTCGACCGCGCAGGCGATGGCATCGAGCGTCGCCGCCGCAATTGTTCGATCACCGATCGCAGTGGCGGCGGCGTAAACCAGCAGCGGCCGCACGCGTTTGCCGCCATTCAACAAGCTGTAACGCATCGCGTCGAACAGCCGTTGCAAATGTGCTTCGGTATTTAACGTGGCGTATTCGGAAACGCCGGCGCCGAGATTCAGCGCTAGTGCTGCATGAATACGCGCGCGACAGCGTTCGCTGTAGCTATCGAAAGAGTCGAAAGGATCGCCGAGCGAATCCGAATTCACCGCGCTCATGCCTCGCTGTCGCCTGCGCCTGGTTTTTCCAGCGGCGCGAACGCTTCGGTATCGCCGTTATCGGATAACAGCACCTGCACTTTTTGCTCGGCCAGCGTCAGCGCCTGTTGACACTCGCGGGTCAGGCGAATACCGAGCTCGAATGCTTCCAGCGATTCCTCCAAACTCATTTCACCACTTTCCATCGCGGTCACCAGCGCTTCGAGATCGCTCAAAGCGGTTTCAAAATTGGGGCCTTTTTTGCTCTTTGCCATGATGGTTTTCCGCTGCGGTGAGGCGGCATTATAACGCGCGCGCGGCGCTCGCCGGCGATGCGTTGCGGCCATGTTAAGATCGCGCGCACCTTGCCCTCAGTTCAAATTGCCCTCGGTTCAAAACATGAAACGGTTTTTCCTCTGCGGCGTAATTAATTTACTGCTGTGCGTGACGCTCGTGCATGCGCAAGCGCCGCAACGTATCGCCTCGTTAAATTTATGCACCGATCAATTGGTGTTGATGCTGGTGCCGCGTGCGCGCATCGCCTCGATTACCGACCGCGCCGCATTGACCGATAGTTCTTACATGGCCGCTGCCGCGCGCGGCATTACAACGAATGGCGGTCTTGCCGAAGGCGCGCTCGCGCAAAATCCCGATTTAATTCTGGCCGGTGAATTCACCGATGTGGCGATGGTGAGTTTATTGCGCCATCTCGGCTATCGCGTCGAAGTGGTGAAAGTACCGCGCAATATCGACGAAGCGCGCGCATATATTTTACGCGTCGGCGCATTGGTTGGAGAAACTGCGGCAGCGCAAAAACTGGTGGCGACGATGGATGCGCGTCTGCAAAAAATCGACAATGAATTGAATGCTCAGCGTCGCGATCAACCGCGTGCGCTCGCCGCCGTTTACGCGCCTAACGGATACACTGTGGGGCGCGGTTCGGTGCTGGCGCAAATTATCGAGCGCGCGGGTTTTCGCAATCTCGGCAACGAATTACAGATCAATGGTTACGGCCAATTGTCGCTCGAACAATTATTGGTAGCGCAGCCGCAATTGCTGGTGCTCGATGTCACCGCAGAAAACACCGGTGATTCGATGGCGCACACGTATCTTTCACATCCTGCATTGCAATCGATTGCGCGGCACGCACGTATCGTGACGATGCCGCCGTCATTATCCGAATGCGTCGGTCCAATGACGATCGATGCGATCGATCTGTTAGTGGCGCAACGGAAAGGGGTGGCGCAACAAAAAGCAGTGATGCAAGGAAAATCAGTGGAGCGACAAAGAGGCGTGGCGCAACAGAAAGGAGTGGCGGCACGATGAGCGCGATTCGCCCAATCTCCGATCGCAAATTATTAATCGTATTAACGGTCGCGCTGATTATTTTATTTGCGTTGTCGTTGCAGCAGGGACCGGTCGCGCTCGACTGGTTGATCGCGCTGCAACAACCGCGCGATTCCGTGCACGGCGTTATTTTGTGGCAGGTGCGGTTGCCGCGCGAATTATTAGCGCTGTGTGTCGGCGCCGCGCTCGGTATTGCCGGCGCTGCGTTGCAAGGTTTATTGCGCAATCCACTCGCCGGTCCCGATTTGCTAGGCGTCAGCAGTTGCGCGGCACTCGGTGCCGTACTTGCGTTGTATTTCGGATTTGCGGCGGTGACGGCATTGGCATTGCCGCTCGGCGGGTTAATCGGCGCTGCGCTGGCAGCGGTTTTGGTATTTGCGCTCGCCGGTCGTCGCGCCACGGTGATGACATTAATTTTGGCGGGCATTGCGATCAACGCGATCATGTCGTCGTTCATTGCGCTCGCATTAAATTTTTCGCCGAATCCTTTTGCGATGAGCGAAATGATGTACTGGCTGCTTGGCTCTGTCGCCAATCGCAGCAATAACGATTTGCTGATGAGCGCGCCGTTCATGTTGATCGGATCGTTATTGTTGTTATCGAGCGGACGTTTTCTCGATGCACTAACGCTTGGTGAAGATACTGCGCAATCGCTGGGATTTTCTCCCGCTGCGCAGCGCAAACGCATCGTGATCGGTGTGGCGTTATCGGTTGGTGCGGCGGTGGCGGTGAGCGGCAATATCGGTTTTGTCGGGTTAGTTGTGCCGCATTTATTGCGACCGTGGGTCGGTTACGAGCCGCGACGATTATTGTTGCCGAGTGCACTCGGCGGCGCAGTGTTGTTGTTGCTGGCCGATATCGTTGTGCAGCATGTTTCGACCGGCAGCGGTTTAAAACTCGGCGTGGTCACAGCGTTAATCGGCGGTCCGTTTTTTCTGCATTTAATTATCAAGCAGCGTGGTTTTTTGTCATGAGCAAACGCATGCGAATAAACAGGCGCGTGCGAATAAACAAGCGCTCGCGAATAAGCAAATGCGTGAGAATTGTTGCGAGCGCTGCGCGATGAATTTACTCGCCACAAATAATGTTTCGATAACGATCGACGGCAATCGTATTCTCGATGATGTTTCCGTGACAATTCGCAGCGGTGAAATTATCGGTTTGATCGGCCCAAACGGCGCCGGCAAAACCACATTGCTGCGCGTGCTGGCTAATTTGTTAGCCGCCGATAACGGCGCGGTCACGCTCGATGAAAAACCGCTGATAAATTATGCGCCGCTCGATTTTGCTAAATGCTGCGCGTATCTCGCGCAGGGTGCTCCGGCACATTGGCCGTTGCGCGTCGACAATGTGGTTGCGCTCGGACGCTTGCCGCATCTCGATTGGTGGCAGCACCCGCGTGCACACGATAAAGAAATTATCGAGCGCGCCATGCAGCTGGCCGATGTCGCTGATTTACGTGCGCGTTTGGTCACGACATTGTCGGGCGGCGAGCGCACGCGTGTATTGCTGGCGCGTATTTTTGCCTCGCAACCGCAATTGATTTTGGCCGACGAGCCGGTGGCGGCGCTCGATCCTTATCATCAATTACATGTGATGGAATTATTGCGTGCGCACGCGCATGACACTGCAGCGCATCCGGCGCACGCGGTATTGACGGTGTTGCACGATTTGAATCTCGCCGCGCGTTTTTGCGACCGTATTATTTTGCTGGCGCATGGTCGTGTGGTTTGCGCGGGCAGCGCACGTGAAGTTTTAACCGAAGACAATTTGCGCGATGTGTACGGCATCAGCGCGCGCATCGTCGACGACAATGGCGATTTCAGCGTTATCCCGTGGCAACGCACACGCTGAGCGGTTGAAAAAACGTCACATTCCTGTCGATAATGGGCCGGTGTTTTTTTTGTGCCCAGCCTGCTGTCGCTCAAGTCATTAAAACATCGTTTACCCGAGCGTTAAGCGTGGCGAGCACTTCTTCCTAACGACTACGTTCTGGGAGTTTGCGCGTGCAGATTTTGCGTTTGAATAAAGCGGGACAACCGATCGACTGGCTCAGCTGGCAGGAGGCGGTTTGCCTCTATTCGCGCGAGCTGGTGCTGTGGACATTGGGCGATCCCATTTTTGAAATTCACGGCGGACGCAGTCGTTTAAGCGGCGAGCGCACCGTCATCGAATTGCCGTCCATTCTTGCTTGCGGCGGCGACAAAGTAGCGCGCCAGCGCACCAATCCTGCATTGAGTAATCGCGCGCTGTTCGAGCGCGATAATTATCAATGCATGTACTGCGCACGCAGCTTCAGCTACCACCAGTTGACGCGCGATCACATCGTGCCGCGTTCGCGCGGCGGCCGCGACAGTTGGGTGAATTGCGTGGCGGCGTGTCGGCGCTGCAATCAATTCAAAGGCAGTCGCCGCATCGAAGAAACCGAGTTGGAATTATTGGCGCTGCCGTTTCGACCGAATCCTGCCGAATATTTGGCGCTGGTGAATAGCCGTCGGATTTTGCCGGAGCAGGCGGATTTTCTCAGTCGGCAGTTTTCCGCCAATTGCCGCTGGCAGATGCGCGACTCGCACTTTTATGCCGCGTAATTGCTGCGGCATAGCGCGGGCGTTAGATTCGGTGCAGCGGTAGCTTTCGTCGGCTTAGGTAATGTCGCCGGCTTAAGTCATGTCGCAGGCTTAGGTGATGTCGCTAAATTCGTAATTCATTTCGCGACTGGGTGCCTGCAGGTAATGCCCTTGAATGAAATCGGCGCCGATTTGCCATAACGTCGCCAGCACCGATGCATTTTCCACAAACGGCACAATCGTTTTCACATCCATTCCGCCAGCGGCAGCGACCAGCGTTTTGATCGCCTGCGCATCGCCGTTGGTGAGCAAGTTGCGGGTGAAGCTGCCGTCGAGCTGCACGATATCGGCGCCGATGCTGCGCAGTGTTTTCTGTGGTTCCTGCATGCGGCCGAAACCACTCAGCGCAATCAGGCAACCGATTTGTCGCACCGCGTCGGCAAATGTTTTAGCCGCTTGCAAATCGTTGAGCACGTCGGTTTCGCGCAACTGCAGCATCAGGCTCGATGCCGGCAGGCCGGCCGCTTTAATCGCCACGCCCAGCCAGCTGATCAGCGTTTCATCCTGCAGCGCGTTTGCCGTCAGATTGATCAATAGGCGCGTGTCGTTGCTGCGCTCGCGATTGGCGGAAAGCTGCTTGGTGGCCTCGAGCAAAATCCAGCGATCGAGCTTGGCGTTGTCGGCGCTGACGCCGAGCGCGTCGATAAAATTGTCCGGCAATTCGAGCGCATCGTTGGCGCCGCGCAGACGCAGCAGCGCTTCGTAGTGCTCGCCGGTGGCGCCGCGCAGGCTGATAATCGGTTGAAATAACAATGCAAACCGCTGCTCGTGCAATGCGTCTTCAAGGACGCCGGTGACATCGCCTTGCGCCTGCGCTTTGCTGCGAGCGGTCGCGGTGGGACGGTAGACATTGACGAATTCGGTTTTGGCATCGGCCGTTTGCGCTGCCGCGAATACCTGATCGAGCAATGTCTGCGCATCGCCGCCGGTGACGGCGGCAATACCGGCGCGAATTTCGAGCGGCGCATCGAAGCGATGTTCGGCCAGTGCCGCGCGCAATTGTTTGGTCAGTTCTTGAATGCGCTCGCTGTTGCCGCCTTCGATCAACAGTGCGAAGGCATCGTCGGCGATGCGGGCATTACAGCTCGGGCCGAACGGCGTGTGCGCGCCGATAAATTTAGCGACTGCCGCCGCCAGTGCAAAACTGTCGGAAAAGCCCAGCTCGCTGCGCAGTTCCGCGAAGCGCGCGATTTCAAATACCACCAGACAGCCGCTGTCGCGATGCGAAATTTGATCGAGTAAATACGCCCGCGCGAACAGGCCGGTATCGGCATCGTGGTCGCTGCTGCCGCCCTCGCCACTGTTGACGGCGGGTTGAGCAACGATCAATTGCGTGCACGGATCGTCGTCGTAAGTGGCGTTGCGCAGGCGTACGCCGGCGTGAAAGGTTTCGCCATCGGCGCGTTGGCCGGTGCAGCCGAACTCGGCTTCAATGCTGTTTTTCAGTGCCGATTTGAAGCCGTCCTGATCGGCGGCATTGAGCAGATCGACGATCGGCGCGCAGTCCAGTTCGTCCGGGCTGGTGTAACCAAAGCGTTCGGCGAACAGCGTGTTGGCGTGAATCACCATGCCGTCGGCGACATAGGCGATGGCCTGATCGGTTTCGCCGAGCAGCAGCGCGTTGCGCTGATCGGCTTCCAGCAATTGCTTGCGCAACTTGGCGACGCTGCGAAATTGTTCGAGATTTTCCAGCTCGCGCACGGCAGCGCCAATCAGGCGTTGCTCGTCGGCCGGCGCAATCACATCGGCGGCACCGGCGGCGAATAGCATGGCACTTTCGGCGCTGTCGCGTTGAATGATGACGGGGAAATCCACGTTCGCCTGACGCAAATGTTCCAGGCAGGCTTCCACTTTCAATTCGGGATGATTGTCGTCGGCGATCAGCAAATCCCACGGCTGCGTCAGCAGCTTGGCCAAATCATCGGCGGAATCGACGCGTTGCGCGCGGGCGACGCGGCCGGCACTGCGAAACAGGCTCACCACCAGCTCGGTATCGTTGTCCGAAGCGTTGATCAGCAAAAGTCGTATGGTGTTTTTCCGGGCCATGAGAAACCTGATCTGTTACTGCTGGGTTGCGAAGGCGTTCTGCGCTGCGTTATCGCCGTGCTTATGTTTACCGTGACTGCTGTTGCCGTACTGAATTTATTGCAACTGTTTGGTTAGCCTGCATTTATAGGCTGTCCCACAAGTTATCGAAGGCGCCGTCGTGCTCGCCCGCGCGGGTCTCGTTCGGTTTGGGCTCGACCACCGTGCTGGTCAGGCGCCGAAATTCAAACTGATTGAACGACGCGGTCGAAGCAAATTTGCGCGTCAGCTGCACGCGCGTTTCCTTGTTGCGACACCTCAGCGACACTTTCTGGCCGACGCGAAACGGCAGCCGCGGCGCAATCAGTGTAGTCGGCTGGCCGATTTGTTTGATTTCCGGCAGTACCAGCACCCGCAGGTATTCGCCCTGATCGCCAGTTTTGGCGACGACGCGTGCACCGTATGGCACCGCGGTTGGGCTCAGTAATTTGATGCCGAGGCGCGGACCGTCGTCGGTCAACTTGCCCCAGCGAATCACGCCGATACTCCAGTTTTTCTGGGCATTCTCGCGAATGCCGACGATTTCGCCGGTGCGCAGCAGCACCTTGCTTTGCGGCGGCCAAGTGATGCACAAGCCGCCCGGGCTGACATTGAGGCGCTCGACCGCTTCGCTGCGAAACTTCTCGCGCTCGGTGCTCTCGCCAGTTTTTTGCTGCTGCACGCGCATCTCGTAATTAAGAATTTCGAGCGACACGTTCATCACGCCGGGGTGCGCCGAGTAGGGGCTATCCCACACGTCTTTTGGCGCGGAAACGGCCGCTGGGCTTGCCTTCGGCCGCATAAATGGATTGCCGCCGGGCTGCGCGAAACGCTGGTGGCCGTCGTCGCTCAACAGCAAATTGAAATCGAGCTCGCCGGATAGAAAGTGATGTGTCGATGTCAGGCCGACGCTGATATCGACCGGCTCGCGCACGGCGGTGCGCAGAAATTCGCGCGTGCTGGCGGAGCTCCAGGTCTGCGCCAGATGTGCCAGCAATTCGGGAGTTAGCGCCGGGTCGCCGAGGGTGTTTTCTTCAGCGCGCTGACGCTGCGCATTGAGTTCGAGCGCCAACGCGCTGGTGTCGAGACCGTGCCAGCCCGCTTCGTTGAGCGAGTCGACGAATTCGCGATAGATCGGGCCGTCATCGTTGTCCTCGTTGACGACCAGAATGCCGCGCTCAGCGCCATCCAGCGTGGTCGCGGTCGCCCAGCCGAGTGCGCGGTCGAACACGATGGTGAGATTTTCCTGACGCAGCTGGTTGGTGCGGGCACTGCCGAGCAATAACGCGCGCAAATAGGCGTTGTCGATCGAGCTGTCGCCGCATTGCGTATCGCCGATCACGCTGGCGAGCACATTGCACTCGCGCGCGAATTTGCTCAGTTGATGAATCGTGAACCAGCAGCCGGGATGCGGATTGCGATAGAGCTGCAAGTCGCGCAGTAAATTCTGGCTGTGTTCGGCGAGCGCGCGATGGATTGCAGTGGCGATGGCGCTGGCCTGTTGCGTTGGGCTCAGCCCATTTTTGCCGCCGGCGCTCAGATGCGCTGAGACCAGCGTGTACCCGACCGCGAGCTGTTCGTGCAGTACATGCGCCAGGCGCGCGACTTTCTGCGGCTGCTCGGGCAGTTGAATCGGCTGGTTCAAGTAGTGACGGCGTAAACCGCCACTGGCGAAATGAATTACCGGGCGCAGCGATTCGAGCAATTGCAGACGCTGCATCGGGCTCAGGCGTACGCGATTGAGTTCGTTGACCGCGTTGAATAGCGCGCGCGTGGTTTGGCCGAGGTTGGCCTTGGGCAGTTGTTCCAGCCAGATTTTCAGCGCGCCGGTGTTGGGCGCAAACAGCGACGGCGCGTCGAGGTCCTGGGGTGGCAGATGTAGTTTGGCGGCAAAAGCATTGGTCATTGCAATAAAGACTCGGCGTCTCACGCTAGTGGTTAACGGGATTCACTTCGGGTTGCGTTGTCCAAAACGCCGTAGGAAACGGGCAGTTCGCCGTCCAATCAGAGGGTTGGCATCGCCTGCTGGCGCAACGACTTAATGCCAACCCTGTTTTGCGAGTCTAGCAGCTCTGGCTTAAAGCGCCGGAAAACTGCCGTTGTTATTTATGACGTTAGAGAGACGTTGGCGAGTATTTGCCGTGACAGTGGCGGTTAACGCGCCTGACCGATCAGCTCGCCCATGCGCAGGTTTTGGCCAGCGTTAAGCGCGGCGGTCCATTGCACTGCGTCCTTGCCGAGCAATAACACCACGGTCGAGCCAAGTTTGAAGCGGCCCATTTCTGCGCCTTTTTCCAATACCACGCTGACTTGCCGATCGTAGTGGGTGGTGGCAGCGCGGCGCGGCGGTGGCGCGATTTGGCCGGCCCACACCGTTTCGATACCGGCGACGATCATCGCGCCGACCAGAATTACCGCCGCCGGGCCGTGCGCGGTATCGAAAATACACACCAGCCGCTCGTTGCGGGCGAACAGGCGCGGCACATTTTCGGCGGTGGTTTGATTGACCGAAAACAAATCGCCCGGCACGTAAATCATCTGTGTCAGCGTGCCGGTAAACGGCATGTGCACTCGGTGGTAATCGCGTGGCGACAGGTAAATCGTCGCGAACTCGCCATCGGCAAACTGCGCGGCCAGCTCGGCATCGCCGCCGACCAACTCCAGCGCCGAAAACCACTGACCTTTGGCCTGCACAATGCGCCCGCTTTCGATGCGACCGGCCTGGCTGACCGCGCCGTCGGCCGGGCTGATCAAGCCATTTAGCGTCAAGTCGAGCGGCCGTGCGCCCGGGCGCAATGCGCGGGTGAAAAAGGCGTTGAAGCTGGCGTAGTGCTCGGGTTCGGGATCGGCGGCTTCGCTCATATCGACGTTGTAGCGTTGAATAAACCAGCGAATAAATGGCCGTTTGATCAACGGCAATTCGCTATCGGCGAGCCAGCCCGCCGCGCGCGACAACAAATGTTGCGGCACCAGGTACTGAAACAAAATAAATAATCCATTCATCGTTACATCTCCGTTCGGGTAGCGAAGCTAAGGTCCACCGGCGTGTCGGAGCGATTGCCCCATTCGCCCCAAGAACCGTCGTAGCCTTTGATATCGGGATAGCCGAGCACCTTCATCGCCAGCCAAGTTAGGCCGGAGCGGTGATGCGTCTGGCAGTGCGTGACGATGGTTTTGTCCGGCGTCAGGCCGAGCGCTTGCAGCCGTTCGCTCAAGACTTCCAACGGCAATAGACGCAGATTGCGGCGACGGTCCATCAACTCGATCCAGTCCAGATTGATCGCGCCGGGAATATGGCCGCCGCGCGCGGCCACCACTTTGCGGCCGACGTATTCGTCCGGCGAGCGCGCATCCCATACCGCGAAACTGTGGTCGCCTAGATGGTCGCGAATGTAGTCGAGCGTGGCGATGGACTCAGGATGAATCTGCGCAACGAACTGGCTCGGCACGCCGACACTGGCATCGGCTTCGAGCGGATGGCCCTCATTCGCCCATGCCGGCAGACCGCCGTTGAGATAGGAATAGCGATGATGGCCGAGCACTTCGAGTGTCCACAGTAAGCGGCCGGCCCAGCCGCCGCCTTCGTCGTCGTAAGCGATGACGTGTTTGTCCGGGGTCAGACCGACGCTGGCGAACAGCGCGCTCAATTGCTCGACGCTGGGCAGCTTGCCGACCGCCGGCTGAATACCGTTTTGCAGCGCTTGCGGCGCGATGTGAATGGCATTCGGCACGTGGCCGCGCTGGTAATTGGCGGCGCTGGAGGCGTCGAGAATGAGCAGATCGGGGTGGTCGAGCAACGGCTCGAGCGCATCGGGTTCGAGCAGCAATGGCAGGGACGGCAGGGAGGCACTCATCGCATTCGGCTTATTCGCATCCAAAGGGGATCGAATTGTACCGTTTGAGGCGGCGCTTGCCAGCGCGAATGATCAGCCGAGCTGCGCCAGTGTCTGACTGACCTGCTGACACACCTGCTTGAACAACGTGTGCTGGCGTGAACCGGCCGCCAACAGCGCGGGCGCGGTGTCGGCGTAGATCAGCGCCACCGGGCGCTCGCCGGCGAACACCGACATCAGCGCGAAGTTGTCGCAGCCGATGGCGGCGCGGAACGTATCAGGCAGGTGCGGTGTGTACTTGGCGCGGTTGTCGGCATCCAGCAGCAGGCAGATCGGCTTGGCCAGCAATTGCGTAAACAGCTGGCTCTGTTGCACCGAATAGCGAAATTGCCGCAGCGCGGGTGCCTGTTCGGCGCCGGCACTGAGCACGGTTTGCAATTCGCGCGTGCCGGGTTTGACGAACATAACGGCGACGCGATGAAAGCCGACGCCGTCGTGCAACGCGTTCATGCCTAGCTCCAGCGCTTCGCGCACGCCGCTGACCTCGGTCGGTGTACGCAGCTTCTTGACGTTTGCCGCCAACGCGCGCTCGGCCGCGGAAGGACCGGTCGCTTGTTCGGGCTGCCCGGCATCGTTGGCGGCGGGCTTCGGTGCCGGCGGTTTTTCCTTTGCCCACAGTCGCGCTTCATTCCACTGGCCGAGCAGTTTTGCACCCGGCGTCGGCAGGCCGCTGTCGGCGAATTCCCGGCTGATGGCAGCCGCCGTTTGATGGCAGTAAGTGATTAATGTCGACAGCGGGCGCCGGCAGGCGGTAGCGGCGATGCTGAGCACGCGCAGGCAGCGGCGCGAATACCAATTCCAGTCGGCTTCGATTGCCAGCGCATTGGCGAGCGCGACGATCAGCGCCGGGTGATGACACAGTTCGGTCAGCTCGCGAGTCGGAATGGTCGGCGCCTCGTCCAGATGCGCGCTGTGTTCGAGCGCGATCCACTGGCGCAGCGTGCCAGTCGCGCTGCGCTGCCAGCTGAGGCGGCTCATCTGCGGCAACAGCCAGCGCTCGGCCAGAATGGCGCTCAGTTCGAGCGGATCGCAGCCGAATAATTCGAGCGCGTGCTGCTTGCCGATAGCGCTTTCTTCAGCGCGCAACACGTCGAGCCGATGCGCGGCATCGCCGGCCTCCAGCTGCAACAGCCACAGCGGCGCCGCTGCCAATAACGTCGACCAGAACACTTCTTCGCCGGGCCAGAGGCCGGTGCCGTCGGCCCACATCCGCGCTTGCGCGGCGGCGTGTTGACTGCGCAACAGAACCAATCGATAGGCTTCGACATGCGGGTGGTCGGCGGCCAGCGTTTCGGCTTTTTCCAATAGCTTTTGCGCGCGCCCGACGCCGAGCAGACTGATCGCGTGTTCGAGCGTATGTGCCTCGCGGTCGTAGCGCGCCAGCGCGCGATTGGCTTCGCGGAACAACAGTAAAACTAGCGCTGGGTCGTCGAGAATCACCGGCACCATCGCCGTCGCACTGGCGCCATTGCTCAGCATTTTCAGCGTTTTTGCACGCACGACCTCGTTGACCGGCAGTTGCTTTAGCTCGAGTAATTCGAGCCATGCGGCCAGTGAGCGCGGGGCGAAGCCTGAGGCGGGGGCGGGTACAGCCATGACGAATCCGAACTTATTGGTATACCGAAGCGTAGCCCGAATTTATTCGGTGTGATTGACGATCGCGATAAAGCTGTTGAAGCGCGCCGCGCTGATATGGCCGTCGGCCAGCGCTTGTTGTAGCGCGCAGCCGGGTTCGTGCTCGTGGCTGCAATCGCGAAACTTGCAGCGACCTAGCCAATCGCGGAACTCGATAAAGCCGGTTTCGATCTGGCCGCGGTCGAGATGGTCGAGGCCGAATTCGCGGATGCCGGGCGAATCGATCAAGTCGCCGCCGCTGGGCAAATGAAATAACCGCGCGGTGGTGGTGGTGTGGCGGCCTTTGGCGGTGCCGACCGACAGTTCGCCGACGCGGATATCGAGCCCCGGAATCAGCGCGTTGATCAGCGATGATTTGCCGACACCGGATTGCCCGACAAACACGCTGGTGCTGTCGCGTAGCTGCGCATTCAGTTCGTCGAGACCGCGCTCGCTTTTGGTCGAGGCGCGCAATACCGGATAACCAATCGCACGATATTGTTCGAGCAATTGATCGAGTTCGGCGAAGGCATTGGCATCGAGCAAATCGTATTTGTTAAGCAAAATCAGCGGCGCAATTTCCACGGCTTCGGCAGCGACCAGATAACGGTCGATCAAATTGGCGTAGGCCTGCGGTTCCGGTGCGATAACGATAACGATGCGATCGACATTGGCGGCGACAGGTTTCGGTTGATGCAGATGGCTGTCAGGGCGCGCCAACAGCGAATGGCGCGGCAGACTCGCCACCACCACGCCGACATCCTCTTTACCCGGGCGCCAGACCACGCGATCGCCGGTGACCAGCGTTTCCATATTCGTACGCAAATGGCAGCGAAACAGAGTGCCGGCATGGTCGCCTTCGAGCGCCTCGACATCCACGCGCCGGCCGAAGTGCGCAATGATCAAACCCTGTTGCTCGACGCCGAGATCGTCGCCGCGCGACTCGTTGTCGCTGCTGCCGACGCGGGTGGCGCGCTCCTGCTGCGAATGGCGAATGCGCGTCGTCTGCTGGTGCGTCAGTCTGCGTTTGGTCAAGTGGCGTGCTCGTGGGCGAAAAATCGACGCAGCATTATGGCCGATTGGTTTTGCTACAATCCATCGCCTCGCTTTTTGCCGTTTTTTCTTTTCGTTTTTTCGCCGCGCAATAAATTGGAATTCCTATGAGCAACGACCTGAATTTAATCTGGATCGATCTGGAAATGACCGGACTCGATACCGACAACGATCACATCATCGAAATCGCCACTATCGTCACCGACAGCAATTTAAATACGCTCGCTGAAGGCCCGGTATTCGCTGTGCATCAATCCGATGCGATTCTGGCCGGCATGGACGAATGGAATACGCGCCAGCACGGCCAATCCGGTTTGACGCAACGCGTACGCGAAAGCCAATTTGATTTGCGCGCGGCTGAGCAAGCAACTATCGAATTTTTAAGCGCGTATGTCGGCGCCGGCAAATCGCCGATGTGCGGCAATAGCATTTGCCAGGACCGCCGTTTTCTCGCGCGCGAAATGCCCGTACTTGAACGCTTTTTTCACTACCGCAATCTCGATGTGAGCACGCTGAAAGAATTAATGAAACGCTGGCGCCCGGATTTAAATGCCGGCTTCAAAAAAGGCGCAACGCATTTGGCGCTCGACGATATCCGCGAATCGATTGCCGAACTCGCTTATTACCGTGAGCATTTTTTGAAAATGAATGCCTGATAAAAATTAACGAAATGTAGGGCGCAATAAGCGAAGCACATTGCGCCATATCTGCGGAAATTGGCGCAAGGCGTTTTGCTTATTGCGCCTTACGAATGTGCTGTGCCAGCGCCCACGCAACATGTTCCTGCACCAATTCCGATGCATCACAAGTCCGCGCTTGCAGCGCCGCAATAGTTGCAGACGTCGACGGTGCATTACCTAACGCCACCGCTATGTTGCGGAGCCAGCGTTCATAGCCAATGCGGCGAATTGCCGAGCCGGCCGTTTTTTCCAGAAACTCTTCTTCGCTCCAACCGAACAATTCGATCAAACCAATATCGCTGAGCGAATGCCGCGATTGAAAATCCGGTTCTGCGCTGAGCTTGGCGAATTTATTCCACGGGCAGACCAGTTGGCAGTCGTCGCAGCCGTAAATGCGATTGCCCATCGGTTTGCGAAACTCTTCCGGAATGCTGCCGCTGAGTTCGATTGTTAGATAAGAAATGCAGCGGCGCGCATCGACGCGATTCGGGCCGACAATCGCTTGCGTCGGGCAGATATCGATACACGCGCTGCACGAACCGCAATGCTCGGTAATTTGCGGCGCATCAATCGGCAGCGGCAGATCGGTATAAATTTCGCCGAGAAAAAACCACGAACCGGCTTTGCTGTTTATCAGCATCGTATTTTTGCCGATCCAACCGAGCCCCGCTTTTTGCGCGAGTCCGCGTTCGAGCACCGGCGCGCTATCGACCAGCGCGCGAAAATTATGCGTGCCGATTTCGCTGTTGATGCGTTCGGCCAATTGCGCCAAGCGTTTGCGCATCAGCTTGTGATAATCGCGGCCCAGTGCGTAGCGCGAAATGTAGGCTTTATTTGCGTCGGCCAGAATCGCTTCGGGCTCATCGTCGGGTGGCAAATAATCCATTCGCGCGGAAATTACGCGTTGCGTGCCCGGCAATAATTGGTCGGGTTGCCAGCGCATCGCGCCGTGTTGCGCCATCCATTTCATTTCGCCGTGATAATCGTCGGCGAGCCATGTCTGCAAATGCGTGGCGTGCTCGGTGAGTTCGGTATCGGTAATCGCGACGTGCTGAAAGCCCAGCTCGCGGCCCCATTGGCGAATGCGGTCGGCGAAATCGTGAAAATCGGGAGCGGTGGGATTCATAAACGCAATTCTGCCAGAATGGCCGCCAGTCAAAGCGTAGAAATTGTTATGAATGAGCCCAGCCTTCCCATTTCGCTGTACACCGCTGCGCAGGTGCGCGAACTCGATCGCATCGCGATTGAAGAGCACGGTATTCCCGCGATTGTGTTGATGAAGCGTGCCGGTCGCGCCGCGTTCGAATTGTTATTGCGGCGCTGGCCTGGCGCCGAACATTTTCATATTTTCTGCGGCACCGGCAACAACGGCGGCGATGGTTTTGTGATCGCGACATTGCTGGTCGAACGCAATTTGCCGGTGACGATATGGCTGGTTGGCGATGTAGCAAAAATTAGCGGTGCGGCATTGCAGGCGAATCAATTTGCCGAAGTGGCGGGCGTATCGACAAAAGTGTTCACAGGTGAAGTGCCGACAGCGGGCGTCATCGTCGACGCGTTGCTCGGTACCGGGTTGAGTGGCGATGTACGCGAGCCATTTGCGGCGGCGATTGCGGCGATCAATGCCGCCGCGCTGCCGGTGTTGGCCGTCGATATTCCGTCGGGTCTCTGCAGCGACAGCGGTCGTGTGCTCGGCAGCGCGGTGTGCGCGGCGGCGACGATTTCTTTCATTGGTTTGAAACAGGGTTTGTTTACCGGCGATGCAGGTGATCATTGTGGGGCGATTGAATTTGCCGATCTCGCGGTTCCGGCAGCGGTCTATCAGGGCGTCGCAGCGACGACGCGTCGGATTGTTCTCAAGCAAGTAAATGCGCAGTTGCCGCGTCGATCACGCAATGCGCACAAAGGTTTATACGGCCATGTGTTGGTGATCGGCGGTGATTGCGGCATGGCCGGTGCGGCGTTGATGGCAGCGCAAGCGGCGGGCCGGGTCGGCGCCGGTTTGGTGTCGTGTGCGACGCAGCCCGAGCACGTTGCTGCCTTCGTCGCGCGCGCGCCGGAAATCATGGCGCATGGCGTGCGCTCGGGCGGCGAGCTCGACCGTTTGCTGGCGGCGGCAACCGTGGTGGTTTTAGGTCCGGGTCTCGGCCGCAGCGCGTGGTCGGAGCAGCTATTCGAGCGCGTCTGGCGCCATCTACAGACGTCGCCAATTCCGGCCGTGTTTGATGCGGATGCGCTCAATATGCTGGCCGAGGGCCAAATCATCGAAGCGCCGTTTCATCCTACGTGGGTGCTTACTCCGCATCCTGGCGAGGCGGCGCGCTTACTCGGCGTTGCCAATGCCGCTATTCAGCGCGATCGCTTCGACGCCGCGCGCCAACTGCAACAACGCTATGGCGGCGCGGTAGTGCTTAAAGGCGCCGGTACTTTAATTGCGACTAAATCAGGTGCGACGGCTGAAGCTGAAATCGGCATCGCTAATGTCGGTAATCCCGGTATGGCCAGCGGCGGCATGGGCGATGTATTGAGCGGCGTTATCGGCGGCTTGCTGGCGCAGCATTTTTCGATTGAGGCGGCAGCGCAAATCGGCGTTTATATTCACGGTCGCGCCGGCGATCTGGCGGCGGCAGCAGCGGGCGAGCGCGGTCTGCTCGCGACCGATTTGCTGCCGCATCTGCGTGAATTGGTGAATCCATGAGTGAAGATTTGACCATCGAACTCGCCGACGAAGCGGCGACGCTGGCGCTGGGCGCAGCGGTCGGGCAGGCAGCACAAGGCGGCGCAATCGTGTTTTTAAGCGGCGATCTTGGCGCTGGTAAAACCACTTTTTGTCGCGGTCTGTTGCATGGGCTAGGGTTTTCCGGCGCGGTAAAAAGCCCGACCTATACGTTGGTCGAGCCCTACGAGTTGCCGCACCTGACGATTTACCATTTCGATCTTTATCGCCTGCATGATCCCCAAGAGCTCGAGTACATGGGGGTGCGTGACTATTTCGGGCCGGATAATCTGTGTTTGGTCGAATGGCCGGAGCGCGGCGATCCACTGCTGCCGCAACCGGATATTTCTATTGATATTCAGGTGCTTAGCTGTGGTAGACAGGCGGCTTTGACGGCTTTGACCGACAGCGGCATCGCGATATTGCGCAAGCTTAATTAAAAAAATTAGCAATATCAGATATCTATGAATTATTCTTGATCCCATGTTTAAGATTCTGCGCCTATTTTTTGCTCCCCTTCTCTTAGCTGGCTCTTTGCTGGCTAATGGCGCTCGTGCGGCGGAAACGATCAAAGCGGTTAAGCTCGACGGCAGTTCACAGTCGGCGCGACTGACGCTGAATCTCAGCGGCCCGGTCAAATACACTATTTCCACGATGAGCAATCCCGAGCGCCTGGTAATCGATCTGCGTGATACGCAGATGCGCGCGAAGCTGGCCGATGTCGCCCTTGCCGGGTCGCCGGTTAAACGCATCCGCAGCGGCATCCGCAATGGTGTCGATACGCGCTTGGTACTTGAGCTGACTGGCGCCACCTCTGCGCAGAGCGCTTTGCTGACCGATAACGGCGTGCAGTTGGCGGTCGATCTTACGCCGCGTGCCGCTGGAAAAAATAAGGGAAAAGTGCAGTCCGTCGTTCGCAATAACTCAGCCGCTGTTGCGGACACGCCACGTAGCAACAAAACGGTGAAATCAGCCGATAACGGCGGTCAGCGCGACGTCATCATCGCCATCGATGCCGGCCACGGCGGTGACGATCCGGGCGCTATTGGTGCCGGCCATTTGCAGGAAAAACGGGTGGTGCTAGCGATTGCGCGCGAGCTGGCCGATATCATCGAGCGCGAGCGCGGTTACAAAGCCGTGCTGACGCGCAAAACTGACATCTTCCTGCCATTGAAAACCCGCCGCGATCTGGCGCGTAAAGCGCAGGCTGATTTGATGATCTCGGTTCACGCCGATGCATTTGCCGATCGCGCCGCTACCGGCGGTTCGGTGTTCGCCTTATCGAATCGTGGTGCCACCAGCACCATGGCGGCGTTTCTGGCCGACAGCGAAAACCAATCCGATGCCATCGGCGGCGTGTCGGTCGAGGGCAGGGACGACGATTTGGTGAAGGTGCTGACCGATTTGTCGCTGACCGCGACCATGGATTCGAGTCTGCGCATCGGTCGGCATGTGCTCAATTCGATGTCCGGCATCACTCATTTGCACAGTGAGCGCGTCGAGCAGGCGGCGTTCGTGGTGTTGAAATCGCCGGACACACCGTCGATTTTGGTCGAGACCGGTTTCGTGTCGAATCCGAGCGAGGCAAAAAAACTGGCATCGGCCGAGTATCAGCGCCGGGTCGCCCGTGCAATCTTCACTGGCGTGAATCGCTACTTCAGCCAGAATCCGCCGCCAAATACTTACTTGGCGTCGTTGCGGCGCAAATCGGTGCCGCAAAATGTGAGTGCCGCCGATAACGTGGCCACCGCCACGCCGTAATCTGCTTCATCCCATAATCCTTCCTGAGCGGCCGTCGGTCTGCGTTATCATGCGCGCCACCTTTTCGTTTTTCGTGCGCGTTCCATGCCCAGAATTCCCGTCCCCAGAATTCAATTATTAAGCCCTCGACTGGCCAACCAGATTGCCGCCGGTGAAGTGGTCGAACGCCCCGCTTCGGTAATTAAAGAGCTGCTGGAAAACAGCCTCGATGCCGGCGCAACGCGGATCGATATCGATATCGATGCCGGCGGCGTGAACTTGATGCGCGTGCGCGACGACGGCGGCGGTATCGAGCCGGACGATCTGCCGCTGGCGCTCAGTCGTCACGCGACCAGTAAAATTATCGAACTCGAAGATTTAGAGCGCGTGATGAGCCTCGGTTTTCGCGGCGAGGCGCTGGCAAGTATCAGCTCGGTGTCGCGGCTGGCGATTACTTCCAACCCGAACGAAGACGCCGGTGCCGGTTGGTGCGCGCGCAGCGAAGGCCGCGAAATGGCGGTCGCGATTGAGCCGGCGCCGCATCCGCGCGGCACTACCGTCGAAGTGCGCGATTTGTTTTTTAACACGCCGGCGCGCCGCAAGTTTCTGAAAGCGGAAAAAACTGAATTCAACCATATCGAAGATGCGGTTAAACGGCTCGCGCTCGGGCATTTTGGTGTCAGCCTGCAACTGCGCCACAACGGCCGTGTCGTGCAGCAATTGCGCGCGGCCAGTACTGAGCTGGAAAAAGAGCGCCGCGTCGCCGCTGTCTGTGGGCCGGAGTTTATCGATCACGTCGTCGCCATCGACAGCCGCGTCGGCGACTTGCATTTGTGGGGTTGGGTGGCACTGCCGACGTTCTCGCGTAGCCAGTCCGACCTGCAGCATTTCTTCGTCAACGGCCGCACCATTCGCGACAAGCTGGTCACGCATGCGGTGCGGCAGGCGTATCAGGATGTGCTCTATCACGGCCGCCATCCCGCGTATGTGCTCTATCTCGAAATCGATCCCGGCAACGTCGATGTGAATGTGCATCCGACCAAGCATGAAGTGCGCTTTCGCGACGGTCGCAACGTGCACGATTTTTTGTTTCGCTCGCTGCACCGCGCGCTGGCCGATGTGCGTCCGCGCGAGCAACTGGCGGCAACCTCGGTGGTATTGGAAAGCGCAATTCCGACGCAGTCGTCGCTGCAGTTACCTCAGCGTTCGTTCGGCTATCAATCGATTCCGAGCGCGCCATCGTTCGCCGGCGTGCGCGAGCAGCTTGGACCTTACGGGCAGCTCTATGCGGTCAATAACGCGGATACATTGCAGCCCAATTCTTCCTCCATGCAACCGGCGCGCGATGGCGAAGTGCCGCCGCTCGGTTACGCGCTGGCACAGCTGCAGGGCGTATATATCCTCGCGGAAAATGCGCAGGGTTTGGTGTTGGTCGATATGCACGCGGCGCACGAACGCATCACCTACGAGCGCATGAAAGATGCGCGCGACGGCGAGGGTATTCGCTCGCAGCCCTTACTGGTGCCGCGCACATTGGCGGTCAGCAGTCGCGAGGCCGATTGCGCCGAACAGCACTCGGCGACGTTCATGTCGTTCGGATTGGGCATCGAACGCGCGGGACCCGAAAGCCTGTTAATTCGCGAAGTGCCGGTGCAATTGCGCGATGCCGATGTTGAGCAACTGGTGCGCGATGTGTTGTCCGATTTGCTCGAGCACGGCAGTTCCGATCGTATCGAAGCGCACAGCAATGAAATCCTGTCGACCATGGCCTGCCACGGCTCGATTCGCGCCAATCGCAAATTGGCCGTCGCCGAAATGAACGCATTGTTGCGCGATATGGAAGATACCGAGCGCAGCGGTCAATGCAATCATGGTCGCCCAACCTCGGTGCAATTGAGTCTCGGCGAACTCGATAAATTATTTTTAAGGGGCCGCTAATAAACGGTGCGCGGACGATGACAGAACTGCCGCTCGCCATTGCGTTGATGGGGCCGACCGCGTCGGGCAAAACCGCACTGGCGCTTGAATTATGTCAGCATTTTCCCTGTGAAATTATCAGTGTCGATTCGGCGCTGGTGTATCGCGGGATGGATATCGGCACCGCCAAGCCGACCGCGGCCGAGCGCGCGCAAGTGCCGCATCATTTGATCGATATTCGCGATCCGTCCGAGCCGTATTCCGCCGCCGATTTTCGCCGCGATGCCTTGCCGTTGATGAATGAGATCAGCGCGCGCGGCAGGACGCCGTTGTTAGTCGGCGGCACCATGTTGTATTTCAAAGTGCTGCGCGAAGGCATTGCCGATATGCCGGCTTCAGATCCGAAAATACGCGCAGAAATTATCAGCGAAGCCGAGCGCCTCGGCTGGCCCGCGTTGCATGCCGAATTGGCGCGAGTCGATCCGGACGCGGCCGCATTAATTCATCCCAATCATTCCCAGCGCATTGGGCGCGCGCTCGAAGTTTTTCGCGCGACCGGCATGCCGATGTCGCAGTTGCAACAGCAATCGATAGCCGCGCCGTTGTCGCATCGACTGGTTCAATTAGCGTTGGCGCCGACAGAGCGTGAAGTTTTACATCAACGTATCGCTGTACGTTTTCGCGCGATGCTGGAGCAAGGTTTTTTACCGGAAGTAAAAGCACTTTATGAGCGCGGCGATTTGCATGCCGATCTGCCGGCAATTCGCGCCGTCGGTTATAGACAGGTGTGGGATTACTTTTCGGGTCAGAGTAGTTATGACGAAATGATTGAAAAAGGAATTGCTGCGACGCGCCAACTCGCCAAGCGCCAATGTACTTGGCTGCGTTCGTGGCCGGAATTATGTTGGTTAAATGGTGCAGCAGAAAACACTATGAAAAACGTGGGTTTTGATAAATACGATACGGCGATCACAACCGATAATTTATCGTTGCAACGCGCCTTGAAATATCTCGGGCAAATCTCCATTTGAGTACAGGCCTTGCGTTATACTCGAAATCCGTTTTCTGAACTGGGGCTGAACTGTAGCGCGGAGCGCTGGTCTCAGCCTGGATCTCGCCGCAAGGCGCAGAGTGGAACTCGGGTCTCAAATCCGCTGATTTATTAATTTTCGCCCTGTTTTAGGGCTCTAAAAGGAGAAACAAAATGTCAAAAGGGCACACGCTACAAGACCCTTATTTGAACATTTTGCGCAAAGAGCGCATCCCCGTTTCCATTTATTTGGTCAACGGAATCAAATTGCAGGGACAGATTGAATCCTTCGACCAATTTGTAGTGCTGCTGAAAAACACGGTCAGCCAAATGGTTTATAAGCACGCCATTTCAACCGTAGTTCCATCGCGTGTGGTGCGTCTACCAATGGCGAATCCGCAAGATGGTGAAGAAGGCGACGAAGTCGAGTGAGTGTGATCCTTGCTATTTGAACGTCCCGCATCGGGCGAACGCGCGGTTCTGGTCCATGTCGATTTCCATAACCGCGAAGAAGCCGAAGATCCGCGAGAGTTCGAAGAGCTGGTGATTTCCGCCGGTGGTGAGCCGGTGGCATTCATTGTTGGCAGTCGTGCAACTCCCGATCCGCGCATATTTGTCGGTGCCGGTAAACTCGAAGAAATTCGTCAAGCCGTTGCAGAGCACAGTGCTGAACTGGTGCTCTTCAATCACGCCCTGCGTCCGAGTCAGGAGCGCAATTTAGAGCGCGAATTGCAATGTCGCGTACTCGATCGAACCGGCCTAATCCTCGATATTTTTGCCCAGCGTGCGCGCACGCATGAAGGCAAGCTGCAGGTCGAGCTCGCCCAGCTGCAGCATATGTCGACGCGATTGGTGCGTGGCTGGACTCACCTTGAACGCCAGAAAGGTGGTATCGGTTTGCGCGGTCCGGGTGAAACGCAATTGGAAACCGACCGGCGATTATTGCGCGAACGCATCAAGGCGATTAACGCGCGGCTCGATAAAGTGCGCGTGCAACGCAAGCAAGCCGGGCGTGCACGTCAGCGTGCCGAATTGCCGATGTTGTCCTTAGTCGGTTACACCAACGCCGGCAAATCCACGTTATTTAATGCGATCACGCAATCGGATGTGTACGCGGCCGATCAATTATTCGCGACGCTGGATCCGACGTTGCGGCGCGTGACTATTCCTGAATTAGGTCCGGTTCTGCTTGCCGATACGGTGGGTTTTATCCGGCATTTGCCGCACAAACTCGTAGAAGCATTTCGCGCGACTCTGGAGCAGGTGGCGGACGCGGATTTGCTGCTGCACGTTATCGATTGTGCGGCAGAAGAGCGCGATACGAATATTTATCACGTCATCAATGTGCTTGAAGAAATCGAGGCGGCGGAAATTCCGCGGCTCGATATTTACAACAAAATCGATGTGCCGCAGCTGGTGCCGCGTATCGATCGCGACGAAAACGGCCGGCCGCAGCGGGTCTGGGTTTCCGCTAAAGAGCGTCTCGGTCTCGAGTTAATTCCGCAAGCGATTGCCGAATTGCTCGGTCGCGATGTAGTCGTTGGCGATGTCGTTATCGCCGCGCATATGGGCCGGTTGCGCGCGCGCCTTTACGAAGCGGGCGCCGTGCAGTCCGAATCGCAGCGTGAAGATGGCAGCACATTACTGACAATCAAAATGCCGGCGCTCGATTTTCAGCGTCTGGCCGATCACGAAAAGCTCGATCCACAACAGCTATTACAGCTGCATTAATTTCGTCGGCGCGTATTCCAAAACTTGGTAGACTGCGGCCCGCATAAGGCACGCATCAGCATCATTAACCTTGAACGAAATTTGTTGTTTCGTTCTCACGGCCACAGGCCGCGGGCATCAACCCGGAGAAAATTATGGCGTGGAACGAGCCGGGAGGCGGTAAGCAGAAAGATCCGTGGGGCGGTGGCGATCAAGGCCCGCCGGATCTTGACGAAGCGCTGAAAAAATTTCAGGAAAAAATCAACAGCCTGTTCGGCGGCGGCAAAAAAACCGGCGGTACGAATCTGAATCAGGTGCCGAGCCGTGGCTTGTTCGCGATTATTATCGTCGGCGCGCTCGCGTTGTATTTCGCATTTGGTTTTTATCAGTTGGATCAGCAGGAGCGCGCGGTTGTATTGCGCCTCGGCAAATATCTGGAAACAGTAAATCCCGGTCTGCATTGGAATTGGCCAATGATCGATCGCGTTGCGAAAGTGAACGTTACCAAAGTGCAATCGGTAGGGCAGCATTCGGTCATGCTGACGCAGGATGAAAATATCGTCGATGTAGCGATTTCAGTTCAATACCGTGTCGCCGATCCGAAAAATTATTTGCTGAAAGTTAAGCAGCCGGAAATCAGTCTTGAGCAGGCTACGGAAAGCGCATTGCGCCATGTCGTTGGCGGCGCGGTTATGGATCAAATTATTACCGAGGGTCGCGAGCAAATCGCGGTCGATGTGCAACTGCGGTTGCAGCAATATCTCGACGCTTATGAAACCGGAATTCAAATTGCGAAAGTGAACATTGAGGATGCGCATGCGCCCTCGCAAGTACAGGAAGCATTTAACGATGTGCCGCGCGCGAAAGAAGATCGCGAGCGTTTGAAGAACGAAGCCGAAACTTATGCCAACGGAATTATTCCGGAAGCGCGCGGCCGCGCTCAGCGTCAAATAGAAGAAGCTAATGCCTATCGCGAGCAAGTGGTGTCGCGCGCCGAAGGCGACGCAGCGCGTTTCGAAAAACAACTAACCGAATACCGTAAAGCGCCCGAAGTAACGCGGCAGCGCATGTATATCGATGCGGTTCAGAGCGTGCTCAGTAAGAGCAACAAAGTGTTAGTCGATGTGCAGGGCGGAAATAATATGTTGTACGTACCGCTCGATAAAATTATCGAACAGCAAAATGCGGCCGATCGTGCCAGCAGTACCGGCAGCGTCGAAGTGCAGATGGAACCGTTGCCGAGCACGCGCCGCGATACATCGCGCGGACGGGAGGGTCGCTAACATGGGAAATAAATTAATTAGCTTAGCGGCGCTATTCGTATTGATCGCGCTCGGCCTCGCCAACAGTTTATATGTCATCAGCGAAACCGAGCGCGGCGTGTTGCTGCGTTTTGGCGAAGTGGTGAATCCGAATATTTCGATTGGCTTGCACGCGAAAATTCCGTGGGTGCATACGGTACGTAAATTCGATCGTCGTCTGTTGACATTGGAGTCGCCGCCCGAACGTTTTTTAACGATCGAGAAAAAGCCACTCGATGTCGATTTTTATGCGAAGTGGCGTTTGAAAGACACATCGCGGTTTTATACCGCTACCAGCGGCGATGAAACGCGTGCGCAAACACTGTTGCTGCAACGGATCAAAACCGGTTTACGCAATCAGTTTGGCGAACGCACTGTGCATGAGGTTGTCTCTGGCGAGCGCGAATCGTTGATGGCCGATTTGACCAAGCAATTGAACGAAATCGCACAGACTGAATTCGGTATCGAAGTGGTCGATGTGCGTATCAAGCGTATCGATTTACCGGAGCAGGTCAGTCAATCGGTATTCGATCGGATGAAGTCGGAACGCGAACGCGAAGCGCGCGAGCATCGTTCAACCGGTAAAGAGCTGGCGGAAAAAATTCGGGCCTCGGCCGATCGTGAGAAAACTATTCTCGAAGCATCGGCGTATCGCGATGCTGAATCGATTCGCGGCGAAGGCGATGCGAAAGCGTCAGCCATTTATGCGGAGGCCTATAAACAAGACCCGGAGTTTTATGCGTTCACGCGTAGTCTCACCGCATATCAAGAGAGCTTTGGCGGTCGCAACGATATTTTATTGCTCGATCCGAAAAGCGATTTCTTTAAATACCTGAACAGTCAACGCGGCACGCGCTAAGCGTTTCGTGACCGCCCGGCGACAGCCGCAATAAAAGTCGACTGTGGTATGATCGCGCACCCGGGCTGGTCGCCCGCTTAGGTACCGACCAGATCCGGGTTTTTTGTGGCCGGAATTTTTCAAACATCAATAAGTACGCTGCGCAAATCATTGCGTGAGGAGAGTGCATTGGCGCGCGATCTGGCGACAGCCTTTTGCCTGGTGCTGGTATTTGAAGGCATTTTGCCGTTCTTAAGCCCGACGCGCTGGCAACAGGCGATGACGCTTGCAGCGCAAATGCCTCCCCGTACGTTGCGTATTTTTGGTCTCAGTAGCATGGTTTTGGGCGCTGTTTTTTTGCATTGGATCAGGCGCGGATAAGCTTTATGACAACAGTCGATCGCTGGCTATTACCCGACGGCGTGGAAGAATTACTTCCCGCTCAAGCCGCACATGCCGAGAAATTGCGCCGCCAATTACTCGATCTCTACAGCAGCTGGGGTTATGACCTGGTCATGCCGCCGTTGCTTGAATTCACCGATTCGTTGCTGATAGGCCTCGGCGCCGACGTTGATTTGCTCACCTTCAAAGTTACCGATCAACTCAGCGGCCGCACCATGGGCATTCGCGCCGACATCACGCCGCAAGTGGCGCGGATGGACGCGCATAGCCTGCGCCGCGACGGCCCAGTCCGGCTGTGTTACGCCGGCAGCGTGCTGCATACGCGCCCCAAATCATTGCTCGCCTCGCGCTCGCCGATTCAGATTGGCGTCGAATTCTACGGCGATGCGGGCCTCGCTTCCGACAGCGAAGTGGTTTTGCTGATGCTGGAAACGCTGCGCGTCGCGGGCCTAAATGGCGTCACGCTCGATCTCGGTCACGTCGGAATTTATCGCGCACTGGTGCGCGTGGCACAGCTCAGCGCCAACGATGAGTTGGAATTGTTCGACGCGTTGCAACGCAAGGCCAGCAGCGAAATCAATGCGGTACTGCAGCGCGCGATTCGCGAGCCACAGTTGCGCGCGTGGTTCGACGCGCTGATCAAGTTGCAGGGCGATGCCGGTATTCTCACCAGCGCGCGTACCGCATTTGCCAACGCGCCGGCCGAGGTGATCGCGGCGATCGACGAATTGGTTGCCGTGGCCGAATTGGTCAGCGCGCGCCTGCCCGAGGTGAATCTGTATTTTGATCTCAGCGAATTGCGCGGCTATCACTACCACACTGGATTAGTCTTCGCAGCGTTTGCCTCCGGCTGGGGTCAGGCGGTAGCGAACGGCGGTCGCTATGATCACATCGGCGAAGTGTTCGGCCGCGCGCGCCCGGCGACCGGGTTTAGTACCGATTTAAAAGCACTGATCACATTGCGCACCGGTAGTGATGACGAGCCGCGCGGCGCCATTCTGGCGCCAGATAATGCCGACAGTGAACTGTGGCGCAGCGTGCAAGCATTGCGTGCCACCGGCGAGCGCGTGGTCTACGCGCTGCCGCAACAACCTATTCCCGCCGATTGCGATCGGCAATTGGTGCAACGCGACGGCTGCTGGCATGCAGTCGCGTTGCCACCCGAATCCTTTCAGTAATTCTCGAACCGAGTCCGATAGCAATGAACAAAAACGTGGTGGTGTTGGGAACCCAATGGGGTGACGAGGGCAAGGGCAAGATCGTCGATCTGTTGACCGATCAAGCCGACGCCGTGGTGCGTTTTCAGGGCGGCCATAACGCCGGCCACACGCTGGTGATCGACGGTAAAAAGACTGTGCTACACCTGATTCCGTCTGGCATTTTGCGCGAGAACGTGCTGTGCCTGATCGGCAATGGCGTCGTGCTGTCGCCGGAAGCATTGCTCACTGAAATGGACAAGCTTGAAAAAAGCGGCGTGCCGGTGCGCGAGCGGCTGCGTATCAGTCCGTCCTGTCCATTGATTCTGCCGTATCACGTCGCGCTCGATCAGGCGCGCGAGTTGGCCAAAGGTAACGCCAAGATCGGCACTACCGGTCGCGGCATCGGCCCGGCGTACGAAGACAAGGTGGCGCGGCGCAGCGTGCGTCTCGGCGATTTGATGTGCCCAGAGCGTTTTACTGAAAAACTTGCTGAGGTGATGGAATACCACAACTTCGTGCTCACTCAATATTTCAAAGTGCCGGCGGTCGATTTCGCATTGGTGCGTGACGAAGCATTGCGTATGGCTGAGCTTGTGCGCCCGATGGTGGCCGATGTCACCAGCCTGCTGCACGAATACCGCGAGCAGGGTAAACGCATCATGTTCGAGGGCGCGCAGGGCTCGCTGCTCGATATCGATCACGGCACCTACCCATTCGTGACCTCGTCGAATACCACTGCTGGCGGCACCGCGACTGGCAGCGGCTTCGGTCCTCTTTATCTGGATTACGTGCTCGGCATTACCAAGGCGTACACCACGCGCGTCGGCTCAGGTCCGTTCCCCACTGAATTGTTCGATGACGTCGGCAAGCACCTTGCGACAAAAGGCAATGAGTTCGGCGCCACCACGGGTCGGCCACGACGCTGCGGCTGGTTCGATGCGATGGCATTGCGCCAAGCGGTACGTATCAACAGCGTTTCCGGCTTGTGCATCACCAAGCTCGATGTGCTCGACGGGCTTAGTGAAATAAAACTCTGTGTTGGTTATACCGATAAGCAAGGCCGACCGGTTGCATCGCCCATCGATGCCGAAGATTACGACGGTTTATTACCCGTTTACGAAACCGTTCCCGGTTGGAGCGAGAGCACGCTGGGGATTCGCGATCTAGCGCAACTTCCCGCCAATGCGCGTGCATATATCGAGCGTATCGAAGCGGTGGTTGGTGCGCCCATCGATATTATTTCGACCGGCCCCGATCGCGTTGAAACAATTGTGCTGCGCCATCCATTCGCGTGACGTAGCACAATTTCCGCAAAAACTTTTTTTATAAATTATTTTTTTTCCAGCAGTGGTGCGCCATAGCGCCACTGTTAGGCTAAACCGCTGAATACCCGCTAAAAACACGCTTTCCTGCATCGAATAGTTAACGCTTTCGCAGCGCTGATTTTTATTCGCTCTCTATCTGCCTTGAAACAACTCAGTTTTGATCTAGATTAAAGCATCACTACCAGCGATGCGGCTAATTGCTGTCTATGCGGTTTGTTTTGAGTCGTCGAGCTTTATAAAAGCAATTAAAAAGTTATAAGCAGCAGCGCGAGCTCTGCTTGGCCGTGCAAGGGAATGTCGCGGAAATTCTTGAGGTGATTTTTCCATGCAAGCAAAAGCAACAGGTCTGTACGTGTTTACGCCAGCGCTGCTCGCCGCGATTGGTGTATTTATCGTTGCTGGTTTTGACTGGCCGGTAATCGTGCTGGCAATCGTAATTATTATAGCCGCAGGCTTCAGCGCATTTATGTTGAAAGGTTCGGTGAACGAATCGCTCAATAGTGCCGTTGCACAAGCGCATCGCGAAACCGAACAAAAATTCCAAGCGACCGCAGATCCATTCGTGGTCGGCCTGCATCAATTAAGCAGCGAGCTGGTACCGGTGTGGCAGCGTCAGATCGAACTCGGCCGCTCGCAAATGGAATCTGCTGTATGCGAACTTACCGGCCAATTTGCCGGCATCGTTAGAAATTTGGAAACCGCAGTCGCTGCATCCGATAACGCCGCTGGTGAACTCGATGGCGGCGGTTCAACAGTGTCCGTATTTGCTTCTTGCGAAGCGCAATTAAGTGAAGTGGTTGCATCGCTGAAAGCGGCGATGGACAACAAACAAATAATGCTCGGCGAAGTAAGCGGGCTGCTCGATTTTATTGTCGAGTTAAAACAAATGGCGGCCGACGTGCGCGGCATTGCCGACCAAACTAATTTACTCGCATTAAATGCAGCGATCGAAGCGGCGCGTGCCGGTGAGGTCGGTCGCGGTTTTGCGGTCGTCGCCGACGAAGTACGCAAACTGTCTAATTTGTCGAAAGAAACCGGCACACGCATCAGTGCGAAAGTAGAAACTATCAGCAATGCGATCAGCACGGCGGTACGCGCTGCCGATCACACCGCATCGAGCGAATCGCAATCGGTTACTCGCTCAGAGCAAGCGATTGAATCGGTGCTGAGCGATTTCCGTCAAGTGACGGAAGGACTGATCGAATCGAGCGGAATTTTGCGCACGCAAAGCGCCGGTATTAAGGATGAAATTTCGCAGGCGATGGTGCAGCTGCAATTTCAAGATCGTGTCAGCCAAGTGTTGAGTCACGTGCGCGACAACATTGGTTCGGTGCCCGAATATCTCGATCGCAGCTGCGCGGGTGTTCAACAGGGTGCTGGATTTTTACCGCTCGATACGCGCGAATTGTTGCACGAACTCGAACGCACTTATGCAATGGCGGAAGAGCGCTCGGTACACAGCGGTGCCGGTTCGCAGACGCAAGAAGATGAAATTACATTTTTCTAAGTTTGAGTTTTCCAATTGGTAGATTTTTAATTTTTGGAAAATCGTAATTGGCAATTGGTACAGAAAAATTGTTAAAGAATTAGCGGTATCGAATAGCGGCAGCGCGGCTCACTACGAGTCGCAAAAATTTGCAATCGTGCATAAGTTTTTAAAGATTTTTGGAGTTTTCTGTTATGGCAAAAACGATTCTCATCGTTGACGATTCCGCTTCATTGCGTCAGGTCGTTGCGATCGCGTTAAAAGGCGGCGGGTACGATGTGATCGAGGCGTGCGATGGTGTCGATGCGCTCTCCAAACTCAACGGCGTGAAAGTTCATTTAATTATCAGCGATGTGAATATGCCGAACATGGACGGCATCACGCTGGTGAAAGAAGTGAAAAAACTGCCGAACTACAAATTTACTCCGATCATCATGCTGACCACAGAAAGCCAGGAAGGCAAAAAGCAAGAAGGTCAGGCCGCGGGTGCCAAAGCATGGGTCGTTAAACCGTTCAAGCCCGAACAGATGTTGAGTGCAGTCTCCAAACTCATATTGCCGTAAGTAGCGCGGAATTTATTAATGGGCTCATCGAAAAAGAAAGAAGCGGCAACCCGACTTACCCTTGAAGGTGAGTTGACCATTTATATGGCGGCCGAATTGAAAGAAAAACTTGCCGCTGCATTGCAGGCGGAGCTTCCGCTGGAAATTGATTTATCGCAAATCGGCGAAATCGATACGGCCGGCATGCAATTGTTATTGCTCGCCAAACGCGAATGCGTGGCGCGCAATAAATCAATCGAGTTTTTAGCGCCAAGTCAGGCGGTGCTGGATGGTTGGCAGCTGTGTAATTTAAGCGCCGAATTCGGCGTGCAAACCGACGCGGCCGGCTGAGGATAGCGACGATGAATCTCGATGCAGCACTGCAAACATTTTTAGTCGAAAGCCGCGAATTGCTCGAGGATATGGAAAGCCGTTTGTTGCAGACCGAAAGCGAAGCGGCCGACGCGGACACTATCAACGCTATTTTTCGCGCTGCGCATACGATCAAAGGTTCGGCCGGATTATTCGGCTTAGATGACGTTGTTAAATTCACGCACGTCGTCGAAAGCGTGCTCGATAAAGTGCGCGACGGCAACGTGCCACTCGACAGCAATCTCGCCGATATATTTTTGGAAAGCTGCGATCAAATCAGCGCTCTGGTCGATAACGTCGCCAATGGCAACGATGCACCGGATGCCGCGCTCGAACAAAAAGGTAGCGGCCTGATCGACCGTTTAAATGTGTATCTCGGGGTCGCGCCGCAAGCGGTGGCGGTCGCTGCGCCAACTGTGGTGGCTGCACCGGAAATCGAGCGCAGCGGCATCGTTGCCGATACCGACAACTGGCATATTTCACTGCGTTTCGGTACCGATGTATTTCGCAACGGTATGGACCCGCTCGCGTTCATGCGTTATCTGCGCACGCTCGGCGAAATCGTGGCGGTGTCGACTATCAGCGACGCGCTGCCGGCATTCGATGCGTTCGACGCCGAGTCGTGTTATCTCGGTTTCGAAATTAATTTCAAAAGCGATGTCGATAAAGCCGCGATCGAAGGCGTATTTGAATTTGTGCGCGAAGATGCGCGCATTACCATTCTGTCGCCACGTAGCTGCATTGCCGATTACATCGAATTGATTCGTAATTTGCCCGAAGAGGAAATGCTGCTCGGCGATATTCTGATTAAGTGCGGCACGCTCAGCGAACAGGAATTAAATGTCGGCCTTAACGCGCAAGCGGAATTAGCCGAAGAAATTTCTTTACCGCTCGGCAGCATTTTGATCGGTAACGGCGCAGTGCAGGCGGATGTGGTCGAAGCCGCCGTCGAAAAACAGCAGCAAGTAAAAGACGCGAAAAATAAGCAACAGCGGTTAATTCGTATCGATGCCGACAAGCTCGATCACCTGATCGGTTTAATCGGCGAGTTAGTTATCGCCGGTGCCGGTGCTAATTTAATTGCTAAGCGTTCCGCTATTAGCGAAATGCTCGAAGCCGGCGAGCTGATGGGCAATTTAATCGAAGAAGTGCGCGATACCGCGTTATCGATTCGGATGGTGCAGATCGGCGAAACCTTCTCGCGCTTTCAACGTGTGGTGCGCGATGTCAGCAAAGAGATCGGCAAAGACATTGGCTTGATCATTAATGGCGCCGAAACCGAACTCGATAAAACCGTCGTTGAAAAAATTGGCGATCCGTTAATGCACCTGGTGCGCAATTCGATGGACCACGGCATCGAAAAAGCGGAAGTGCGCGCGGAGCGCGGCAAACCGCTGCAAGGCACCATCGAGCTCAACGCGTTTCACGATTCCGGCAGCATCGTTATCGAAGTATCCGATGACGGCGGCGGTTTGAACAAAGACAGAATTCTGAGCAAGGCCATCGAGAAAGGCATTGTTCCGGCCAATCACAATTTGTCCGATCCGGAAATTTACAAATTAATTTTCGCGGCGGGTTTTTCCACGGCCGAACAAGTAACAAATTTATCCGGCCGCGGCGTCGGCATGGACGTGGTGCGGCAGAACATCGAAGCATTGCGCGGCACTATCAGCATCGCCAGCGAAATGGGCGTCGGTAGCACGATGAGTATTCGGCTGCCGCTGACGCTCGCGATCATCGATGGTTTTTTGGTACAGGTGGGGCGTTCGGCCTTTGTAATTCCGCTCGATATGGTCGTCGAATGTATTGAATTAAATACTAATGATCGCGATCAGGAACAGTTGCGCAACTACATTAATTTGCGCGGTGAGGTGCTGCCTTATATTCGCCTGCGCGAATTTTTCGAAATAGGTAAAGAGTCCGAAATCGATGGCCGCTTCGATGGCCGCGAAAATATTGTCGTGGTGCGCTACGCCGGCGTAAAAGTCGGCATCGTGGTCGACACGCTGCACGGCGAATTCCAAACGGTGATCAAGCCGATGGGAAAAATATTCAGTCATATCCGCGGTATTGGCGGCTCGACGATTCTCGCCACTGGCGAAGTCGCATTGATTATTGATATCCGCAGCTTAATTGAGAAAGTGCAGGCGAACGAACCGCAACCGCTGCAACTTCTTAACGAATAAACGACTAGACCGATATTTCGGCAACGAGGAAAGGCAATGTTAAAAAATATGAAAATCGGCACCCGCATGGGGTTTGGTTTCGCACTTGTGCTAATTATTTTGCTGGCGACGTTGGCGGTTTCCGCGCTGCGTCTCGGCAAACTCAATGGTGAAATTAACGGCATCGTCGCCGAGCAATTTCCGAAAACGGTAGTGGCGAACGCCATCATAAACGGCGTTAACGCGCAGGCAATTGCAATGCGCAACGCGGTTATTTTTACCGACTCGAAAGATGTGAAGGCGCAGCTGGATAAAGTGAAGACGATGGATGATGCCATTAATTCCGGCATGCCCGATCTTGAGAAAATGCTCGAGTCCGACGATGAAAGATTAATGATGAACAGCGTGACCGAAGCACGCGGCACGTATGCGACCAGCCTTGAACAATTTAATAAATTGGTTGCTGCGAATAAGTTGGCCGATGCCAGCACATTGTTGACTAAAGAAATTGCGCCGCAACAAGATACCTACATTGCTGCGATCAACGATTTAATCAGCTATCAAAGTGACTTGGTGGACGAGTCCGGAAAGCAAGCTCTGAGTCTATACAAATCGACACGCATTTTAATCGGCGGCCTGGCTGCGCTCAGCGTGGTGTTGGCGTTGATTATCGCAGCGTGGGTAACCCGCAGCGTAACGCGTCCGATCGGTATTGCAGTTGATGCGGCAAATCGTTTGGCGAATGGCGATCTAACGGTAAAAATCGCTTCGACCGCGAAAGATGAAACCGGCCAATTGCTCAATGCAATGGCGGACATGGTGGCGAAGCTCGCGCAGATTATTACCGACGTGCGCGTATCGGCCGATAGTTTGTCGGGCGCATCGGATCAGGTAAACGCGACGGCGCAATCGTTATCGCAAGCAGCATCGGAACAAGCGGCAAGCGTGGAAGAAACCAGCGCATCGATCGAGCAAATGACCGCGTCGATCAGCCAAAACGCCGAGAACGCAAAAGTCACCGATGGCATGGCGACCAAGGCTGCGAAAGAAGCGACCGAAGGCGGTCAATCGGTTAAACAAACCGTGCAGGCAATGAAAGCGATTGCCGCGAAAATCGGCATCATCGACGACATCGCGTACCAAACCAATTTGCTGGCGCTGAACGCGGCGATCGAAGCGGCGCGTGCCGGCGATCACGGTAAAGGTTTTGCGGTAGTTGCTGCGGAAGTGCGCAAGCTGGCCGAGCGCTCGCAAGTGGCTGCACGTGAAATCAGCGAAGTGGCTGGCAACAGCGTAACGCTGGCGGAACAGGCCGGTGAATTGCTGAATCAAATTGTGCCGGCAATTAATAAAACGTCCGACCTGGTACAAGAAATCGCAGCCGCATCGGAAGAGCAATCCACCGGTGTCGCGCAAGTAAATACCGCGATGAATCAATTGAATCAACTGACGCAACAAAATGCGTCGGCTTCGGAAGAGTTGGCGGCAACGTCGGAAGAAATGACATCGCAAGCCGAGCAATTGCAAACGCTGATGGAGTTTTTCAAAACTACCGCCAGCGCATTGCAAGCAACCGATGTTGTGGAAAAAGCAGCAGTGGTATCCAAACCGGCAGCATCTGCTAAAGCAACCAATGCGGCAGCGGAACTTGCACCCGATGAAAAAGATTTTGTGCGCTTCTAGCCACTTGTTGAAATTCGCTCGCAACGTGAACACAAGAATTTCGGCAAGGTGCAAGACAGTGGAGAATCAACATGGCAATTTCTAAACGCGCAGCGGTAGCACCCGTTGAGCCGGAGAAGCAACAGTTCCTAACATTTTTGCTCGGTGGCGAACCATTCGCCATCAGCATCCTTGTGATTAAAGAAATTATTGAATATGGCCAGCTGACCGCCGTGCCGTTGATGCCCGATTTTATTCGCGGCGTTTTAAATTTGCGTGGTCAGGTGTTGCCGGTTATCGACTTGGCCGCGCGTTTCGGTCGCGCGCAAGCGGAAGTGGCACGGCGCACGTGCATCGTCATTATCGAAATCGATAATGACGGCGAGAAGCAAGATGTCGGAATTATTGTCGACAGCGTTAGCGAAGTGATGGATATCGCTGCCGATATGATTCAACCGGCACCGGCGTTTGGCGCAAAAATTCGCGTTGATTTTATCGACGGTATGGTTGAGATCGATGGCCGTTTTATTATTATTTTAAATGTCGATCGCGTGCTTTCCATCGACGAAATGACCTTGTTGGCAAGCATCGACGAAGACGTAGAAGAAGCAACCGCAGCGGCGCAATAATAACGAAAACGGCGCAAATTGCGCCCATCATGGTCTCGTTATGCAGCCAGTGCTTAGTCAGCAGGAGTTTCGCCAGTTTCAGGGAATGATTTTCGAAATTGCCGGTATCAGTTTGTCCAATGAAAAAATGGCGCTGGTTGCCGGCCGTCTAGCCAAGCGGCTGACGTACCATCAGTTGGAAAGTTACGGCGCCTATTTTCAATTATTGCGAAACCCCAGCGCACCGCATGAGTTGCAAATTGCGGTCGATCTGCTCACCACCAACGAAACGTATTTCTTTCGCGAACCCAAACATTTCGAATTGCTGCGCAATACCATTTTGCCGCCGCTGGCAAAAGTATCGCGCCCGGTGCGAGTGTGGAGCGGCGCGAGTTCCAGCGGTGAAGAAATTTATACCATCGCGATGGTCATGCAGGATGTGCTCGGCGATCGAGTGTGGGACATTCTCGGCTCGGATATCAGCACGCGCGTGCTTGAGCAAGCGACGCAGGGTGTGTATCCAATGCTGCGGGCCAAAGATATTTCGCCGCAACATTTAAGCAAATATTGCTTGAAAGGTGTCGGTGCGCAGGCGGGGAATTTTATTATCGATAAGCCGTTGCGCAGTCACGTCAAATTCATGCAAATCAATTTGAATACTGCGCTACCGGCACTCGGCGAATTCGACGTGATTTTTTTGCGCAATGTAATGATTTATTTCGATACCAATACCAAGCGCCAAGTGCTGGCGCGCATGGTGCCGCTGTTGCGTTCCGGCGGGTATTTTATAGTGAGTCATTCGGAAACATTAAACGGCATCACATCCGAATTGAAAATGATATCGCCCTCAATTTATCGGAAGCCGTGACATGCGCAAAATTGCGCCCGCTATCGATATTTTTTTGCAGCCCGGCGAAATTTATTTCGGCGATGAGCAGACGCGAATTCGCACAGTGCTGGGATCGTGTGTTGCGATAACGCTGTGGCATCCGCAGCAAAAAATTGGTGGCATGTGTCATTACATGCTGGCTAAACGCCGGTCCGCGCAGACGGAAGAGTTGGACGGCAAATATGCCGATGAAGCCTTGCAATTATTGCTGCGGGAAATTGCTGTGGCGGGCGGTAATGCGCGCGAATACGAAGTGAAATTATTCGGTGGCGGCAATATGTTTATGCATGTGCCGTTACCGGCCAAGCGCGGCATTAATGTCGCCGACGACAATGTAATTGCCGGTCGTGAATTACTTAATCGGCACGGCTTTGCCGTGACTGCGGAGCATCTCGGCGGTCACGGTCATCGTCAAATAGTGTTCGAAATCCACACCGGCGACGTGTGGCTGCGTAAACATCAAATTCAAAAAAATAATGCAGTACTGGGTGCGGAGGCGTCATGAGCAAAATCAAAGTATTGGTAGTCGACGATTCGGCAGTTGTACGTCAGGTATTAACGGAATTATTAAAAAGCGATCCACAGATAGATGTTATCGGCGCCGCTGCCGATCCTATTTTTGCGTTGGAAAAAATGCAGAAGGAATGGCCCGACGTTATCGTGCTCGATGTGGAAATGCCGCGCATGGATGGCATTACTTTTCTGCGCAAAATTATGTCGGAGCGACCGACACCGGTGGTGATCTGTTCGACGCTGACGGAGAAGGGCGCGGAAACCACCATGCAGGCGATGTCGGCCGGCGCGGTCGATATCATCACCAAACCAAAAATCGGCTTAAAACAATTTCTCGGCGATGCGATTGCAGAAATTACTCGCGCAGTAAAAGCGGCAGCGCTCGCAAATCCAAAACGCTTGGCGCCTGCTGCCAGCGCTGCGGTAAAACCTAAATTAACTGCCGACGCGATTCTGGCGCCGGCCAGCACGCATCACGCGATGGCGGAGACAACCGATCGCGTTATTGCTATCGGTACATCGACCGGCGGTACGCAGGCGTTGGAGTTGGTGTTGACGGCGTTACCGCGCGTCTGCCCCGGTATTGTCATCGTGCAGCATATGCCGGAAAAATTTACCGCTGCATTTGCGGCGCGCTTAAATAGTTTGTGTCAGATCGAAGTACGCGAGGCTCAGAACGGCGATCGTGTTATTCCAGGTCGAGCGTTGATTGCGCCCGGCGGCAAACATTTATTGTTAAAGCGCAGCGGTGCTCAATACGTTGCCGAAGTAATCGACGGACCAGTCGTCAATCGCCATCGCCCCTCAGTCGATGTGTTATTTCGTTCGGTGGCGAAATGCGCCGGCAAAAATGCCATCGGCATCATCATGACCGGCATGGGTGACGATGGCGCTGCAGGTTTACTGGAAATGAAACAGGCAGGGGCTTACACAGTAGGGCAAGATGAAGCGACCTGCGTGGTGTACGGCATGCCGAAAGAAGCGTTTAAACGCGGTGCGGTGCAAAAAGTATTACCGTTGGAAGAAATAGCCGGCGTGATTTCATCGCAACGAATGCTTTGATTATTTAAATCAAAAAAAAGCGTGCAGTTTGCACGCTTTTTTTTGGATACTAGTTAGCAATTTTTTTACGAATTATTTTTCAAAAACTAAAAAAATTTAATCTCTCACTAATCGCTAACGTCTGCGCGAGCCGCCCAGCAACGATCCCATCACGCCGCGTAAAATTTCACGTCCCACTTGCGAGCCGATACTGCGCGCCGCGCTTTTTGCAAAGGCGCTGATTAAATCCGCCGTTGGATTCGGTTCAGCGCGGGCCGGCTTCTGCGGTGTATTTACTTTAGTTTCTTCAGCCTGTGTCGCCGCCGCTTTGGCGCGTGCTGCCAGCGATTCGTAGGCGGACTCGCGATCAATACTTTGTTCGTAACGGCTGCGCAGTGGCGAGCGCGCCATTTGATCGGCGCGTTCGGCATCAGTCAGCGGTCCGATACGCGATTGCGGCGGATAAATAAATACGCGTTCGACCGGTGTCGGCTGACCTTTCTCATCGAGTACCGATACCAGCGCTTCGCCCACGCCCAATTCGGTAATGACTTGTTCGGTATTTAAATTGGGATTGGCGCGAAATGTTTGTGCGGCTGCGCGCACTGCGCGTTGATCGCTGGCGCTGAACGCGCGCAATGCGTGTTGTACGCGATTGCCGAGTTGACCCAAAATATTTTCCGGCACATCGAGTGGATTCTGCGTGACGAAATAAACGCCGACGCCTTTCGAGCGAATCAAGCGCACCACCTGTTCGATTTTTTCCACCAATGCTTTCGGCGCATCGTTAAATAGTAAATGCGCTTCGTCGAAGAAAAATACCAGTTTCGGTTTGTCGGTATCACCGACTTCCGGTAGCTCTTCGAACAACTCCGACAGCAGCCACAATAAAAACATCGCGTATAAATGCGGCCGCGTCATCAGTGTGGTGGCGTCGAAAATACTGATTACGCCGTTGCCGGAAAAATCGCTTTGCATTAAATCGGCGAGCGCGATTTGCGGCTCACCGAGAAACTGTTGCGCGCCTTGTTCTTCGAGCACTAATAATTGACGCTGAATAGCGGCGATGCTGGTACTGCTGAGGTTGCCGTATTCGCCCTGTAGCGTTTTGTTGTTATCGGCAATCCAGCTGAGCATCGCGCGCAAATCTTTCATGTCGAGCAACAATAAACCGTTGGCGTCGGCAATTTTAAATGCCGCGTAAAGCACACCGGTTTGGGTGTCGTTTAATTCGAGCAAATTCGCGAGCAGAAGCGGCCCCAGGCTAGAAACACTGGCACGAATCGGCAGGCCGCGCTTGCCGTATAAATCCCACAGCTGCACCGGATACGCATGCGCCTGATAGTCGGTGATATTTAATAGCTGCAAGCGCTGTTGCACTTTTTCATTAGCGACGGCAGCGCGCGAAGTGCCGCTTAAATCGCCTTTTACATCAGCCATAAATACCGGCACGCCGGCGCGCGAAAATCCTTCGGCCAATGTTTGCAGCGTGATGGTTTTGCCGGTGCCGGTGGCGCCGGTAATCAGGCCGTGGCGATTGGCCATACGCAGCGACAGCGCCGCTTGCGCGCTGGTGTTGGCGCCAATGATAAAACTTGTATCCATTGTGAGTTCTCACTCTTCTAAATTAGGCGCCGGCGCTGTTGCGGCAGGGGCAATTTAATTATTCGATTGCGATAGCGGTATACAGAGCGCTCGGATTCAGTCAGAGTTTCCGTGTTATCGAAATCACGCACGCTTTGCTGCGCGAAAGTAGCACTACGTTATCCGAACTCGCTAAAACAAATATTCAAAATGCTTAAAATAATGCTCGCAGGTTAATACTACTCGCGGGCTAATACTAAAGGTGCCGCAATGATATTTTCATGCGGGCACATTAGAATCCAACGATGTTCTTTTGCAACAGCACTCTCGCACCAAAACAGGCAGCAGCACGCAACACTTGGCAAAGAGGATTTCTGAATGCGGCGCGTCATCTTCAATCAGAAAGGCGGTGTGGGCAAGTCCAGTATCACCTGCAATCTGGCCGCGATTAGCGCCAGTCGCGGCTATCGTACGCTGGTGGTCGATCTCGATGTGCAGGGCAATGCGAGTTTGTATTTGGGCGTCGATGTACACGCGCCGGAAAATCGCGATTCCGAGTACAGCGTCGCGCATTTGTTGCGGCGCTCGTCCGGCAGTTGGTTCGCGGGCAATAAAGCTGCTTTGGGGTTTGTGCAGGAAACGGTATTTCCGAATTTGGATTTGCTCGCCGCCAGCCCGCTGCTCAGCGAAATCATGAATGAGCTGGAAAGCCGTTACAAAATTTATAAATTGCGCGAAGCGCTTGATGAGTTGGCCGACGAGTACGACCGCGTTTATATCGATACGCCGCCGAATCTGAATTTCTACAGCAAGACCGCGCTGATCGCCGCGCAGCGTGTATTGATTCCCTACGACTGCGATAGTTTTTCAAAGCAGGCGCTGTATCAATTGCTTGATAACACCGTCGAGTTAAAACAGGATCACAATCCTGGTTTGGAAATTGAAGGTATTGTCATCAATCAATTCAATGCGCAGGCGCGTTTGCCACGCGAATTGATCGAAGAGTTGAGGCGCGAACAATTGCCGGTGCTGGACGATTATTTGTCGGCCTCGGTAAAGATGAAGGAATCGCATCACGTGGCGAAGCCGTTGATTTATTTCGCGCCGTCGCACAAATTAACGCAGCAATTCGTCGCGCTGTTCGAACACTTGGAGCCGGACGCAGTGAAAGTTGCTGCGTCTCGCCCAGAATTGGCTTAAATAAATTTCTGATTGCCCATAAATACTAAAGCGCGGGCTGCATTTTTTTACGTTCGAGTAAATCCTGTATCGGCCCCGTAGCGCGCTGAATAATCCAACCCAGTCCGATAAATATAGCCAGGTACACAAACGTAGCTGGAGCTGCCGGCAACTTGCGATACACCATGTCGTAACGCGACAGCAGTGGCCAATGCAGTAAATAAATTTCATAAGAAAATATTCCGATCAGCATCAGCGCGCGCAGCTCGACACGCTTTAGCGCGAACAGCAGCACCAGCGCCAGCGTCGTCACCAAGCTCATTATTTGTTCTTTAGTGGTGCTCTGGCCAATGCCGGAATCGTAAGCGCTGTAGGCGACCACCGCAGCGAGCAGAATAAGCGCGCCGTAATATTGCGTGACCGAAAGCGCCGCGCGGCGCGCGCGCAGCATCTGCGCAAATCGATTCGCCGTTTCGCGATTTTCAAATAATCCCCATGCCGCCAGCATGCCGAGCGGAAATGCCACCGTGTGCACTTTGTACAGGCGCGTAACTAACTCAATGGCGCTTGGACTCCACCACACCAATGCCTGTCCGGCCGCTAATAAAATCAGCGCCGATAGCCACGCATGGCGGCGCATAAAAACCAGTGGCAGCAGTAAGTAATAAAACAAAATCCAGGTGATATACCAAAACACTGAATTAACATCGTCCGCCATATCGGCGCGCGGAAAAAATCCAAACAGCGAGCGCACGATATATTCGGTCGGATAAGTGCGATGCAATACCAGCGCGTCGAGAATAAAAAAGCCAATTAGCGCCAACCAGAACGGGATAAATACTTTTACTGCGCGCTTGCGATAAAACGCCAGCGGCGATAACGGTTTTTTCAGCATGCCCACGGTCAGGCCGTAGCCGGATAGAAACAGAAAAATATTTACGCCGACGCCCGCACCGATCGAAAGCGGAAACAGAAATCGATAATCGTCGACAAGAAAATAACCGATGTGACCAAACAGCACTGCGAGAATGGCGACGCCTTTTAATTCTTGAGTGGCCGATAACGACAACAGATCGCCGTATTCCGTTTTGCGTTTAAACAGTACGAGTGCGGCGATGATTGCCGCAATGATGATCCAGGTTTCGACGACTGCGTTGGCGATAATGATGGTGCCGGGCATACACTTCCCCTATGCGGATTATTATTATCGGTGACGTTTTTCGCTCTGTTTTTTCTTTGCTTTATTGTTTTTTGCTTTATTTATTCGCACGCGCTTTTTTGCGGGCGCTCCAGCGCATGCCTACTTGTACGCGCCAAGCGAGTCGAACGGCGCCGGCGCCGATAAGCCCCGCTACAATTCCCGCCGTCAGCGATCCGACTAATAGCGGCGCCCAAATACGCCCGAGTTCACTGCCGAGCCACGCCAGCGATGCCTCGAAGTTCAGTGCGTGCGCTTCGCGCTGCAATAGAAAATTGCCGAATTTGTAGGTGCCGTAAAAAATCGGTGGCGATGTCAGCGGATTGGTTAACCATACCAGCGCAACGCTGATCGGCACGTGCGCGCGCCACCAAATGGCGAGCACTAGCGCAATCGGCATTTGCGATGGCAGCGGAATCAACGCAGCGAATAAACCGATGAAAACCGCCAGCGACGCGGAGTAACGATTCAGGTGCCACAAATTATTGTCGTGCATCCAATGCGCGAACCAGCGCAGCGAGGGATGGTTTTTTACCATGTCGGCGCTCGGGGCAAAGCGTTTCAATAATTTTTTCGGCATACGACAACAACGCAAATAAAGGTTTGTGAGGAGCGGTATCGCGCGCACGCGCGTTACGGGTTCAATCCGTCCGGCGCCGCTCGGCGTAAACACAGCAATGGCGATTTTAGCGGCACTTTATGTACTTAACACAACCTCTAAATTTCAATACGAAATGGAATCTTGAAAAATGCTTCGATATCTAGCGGGATTTATCGCCACGGCGCTGGTGCTGTGTGCACTCGATGGTCTGTGGCTCGGGGTCATCGCCGCCGATTTGTATAAGCGCGAATTGGGGCCATTGCTATTGGCAAAACCACTGCTGCCGGTTGCGGCCCTGTTTTATTTTCTGTTTGTAATCGGCATTCAGCTATTCGCGGTGATGCCCGCGCGCGGTGTGCGCTGGCAGGCGGCGCTGCGCGGCGGTTTGTTCGGATTTTTCACCTACATGACTTACGACCTGACCAATCTGGCGACGCTGCATGGCTGGAGCGGCACCATCGTTGGCGCCGATATCTTGTGGGGCATCGTGGTCACCGCACTGGCGGCGCTGGCAGGAAGCTGCGCGACCCGGCGCAGCGGCGTCTGACGAAGACGGCAAGTGAATAAGGTGCCCGACTTTTCTGGATTGTTTGACCTGCGTTAGAATCGCGCGCCGATTGCTGCCGAGCGTGTTTTGCCCGGCGCCATCCCTAAAAATCCAATAACAATAGTCAGGGACTCACGATGAAAAAACGCACTCGTGTGCTGCCGATAATTGCTTTTGCACTTGTCGCCGGCAGCGCTCTCCATTCTTTCGCCGATACCAAGCCAAATGCGGCAACGCTGGCGCGCGGTAAATACCTGGTGTCGATCACCGGCTGTAACGATTGCCACACCGCCGGCTACACCATGGTTGGCGGGCAGGTGCCGGTCAACCAGTGGCTGGCCGGCAGCGATATGGGCTGGCGCGGCCCGTGGGGCACGACCTACGCGACCAACCTGCGTCTGTATATGCAGACGATTTCGGAGGAGCAATGGGTGACGCTGGCGCATAGCGCACAGATGCGTCCACCGATGCCATGGTTTGCGCTGCATGATCTGAACGAGCGCGATCTGCGCGATATATTTCGTTTTGTCCGTGCGTTGGGCGCGACCGGTAAGCCGGCGCCGGATTTTGTGCCGCCCGGGCAGACGCCGCAAGGCCCGTTCGTGCAGTTTCCCATGCCGCCGAAATAGCATTGCGACAAAGTAAAAAGGCCTGCAATGCAGGCCTTTTTCGTTTCGATCACTACGTGTTCGAGTTAGCAGGCTTTCCAGCCGGCATCGACCGGAATAATCGCGGCGCTGATCGAGCGGCCTTCATCGGATGCCAAAAACAAACCCAGCGAGGCAACATCGCTCGGCTCCAGAAACGCCGGCGTCAGCGCATTGAATTCCCAGGCGCGGGCAAAGCCGACCTGATCGACGCGATCTTCCGGCATCGTTTCCTGGATATTGGTTTTGACCGCGCCCGGGCAGATTGCGTTGCAGCGAATGCCGTCTTTGGCATAGCGCCAGGCGGTCTGGCGGGTCAGGCCGACGACGCCGTGTTTGGCGACGGTATAGGCACAACCGGCCGAGGCGCCGCTGACACCGGCGATCGAAGCGATATTGATGATCGAACCGCCACCGCCCTGTTTCAGCATCTCCTGCACTGCGCGGCGGCTGGTGAACATCGGGCCATCGACGTTGATCGCGAAGATTTTGCGCCAGATGTCGTCTTCCAGTTCGGCCACGCCCTGCATGTAATCCATCACGCCGGCATTGTTGACGAGGATATCGATACGGCCGAATTCGCTGACAGCCAGATCGATCAAGTGCTCGGCGGTGGCGCGGTCGGCGATGTTGCCCTGCGCGCCGACGATTTTGCCGCCGCTGGCTTTGATGGTCGACAACGCTTGATCCAAGCGTTCGCTATGCCAATCGCCGGCGACGACGCTGGCGCCTTCGGCCGCGAAGCGAGTCGCCAGTGCCAGTCCCATACCTGCCGCCGCTCCGGTAATTACCGCTACTTTGCCTGCCAAGCGCATCGTCGTGCTCCTGTTATAGATTTATCGAATGAATGGGGGAGTTCAGTGTGCCGGGCATGCTACACCGGTTTTTTCGGTTATTCATTACGCTGGCGTTACCGATCGTTGTAGTAATGGGCAAGTTAAGGAGCCGCTCAGCGCCTTAACTTAAACGGCGGTTCGCTAGGCGCGCAGCACACACTTTCCGTTTTTGATCACAGTGACATTGCGTTCCGCGACGCGCGTCTCGAACGAAACGATATTGCCATCGCGCCACAAGTCGACGGTCAGGGTTTCGCCCGGAAACACCGGCGAGGAAAAGCGCGCTTGGTGGCTGGCGATGCGACTCGGGTCGAAATCGGCATAGGTCGCCAGCACCGCGCGGCAGGTGATGCCAAAGCTGCACAGGCCGTGCAGGATCGGACGGTCGAAGCCGCCAGCGCGGGCAATGGCCGGATCGGCATGGATCGGATTGCGGTCGCCGGTCAGTCGGTACAACAGCGCCAAATCCGTGCGCGTGTCGATACGAACGATGTGATCGGAAGCGCGGGAAGGAATCGCGTGAGGTGCCGGAGCTGGCTCTGCCGACCCACCGCAGCCGCCTTCGCTGCGCCCAAAGCAGGTCGTTGTGAGCGTCGCGATCGGCACGCCGTCGGCGGCATCGCTGATGACGTGTTCGGTGATGACGACGGCGCCGCGCCCGACGCCTTTGTCGTACACATCCAAAACCCGACCTTGTACCGAGACTGTCACCGGATACGGCATCGGCCGATGGATTTCGATTTTTTGTTCGCCGTGCAATGCGGTGATGGGATCGACGCCGAGGTTGGTGAAGGTTGGCTCGGCAACCCAAGCCAGCACGGTCGGTTGCGTCGGCACAACTTTTAACAGCGCGCCATCTTGCAGCGGATCTTCGTACACGAACGGCAGCGTGCGCGTGTCGAGCGGATCGCCGCCCAGACCCAGACTCAACGCATAAACGATGAAATCGCGGTCGTTCCAATCCCAGGTTTGTGGCGGGATCTGGCGTTCCAGCAGCGCCGGGTAATCGATAGCCATGGTATCGCTCCGAAAAATAAAGGCGGTTAGCTTACCGGAATCGGTTTGTTTTCCGCCGTACGTATCGATGTCTTTTCACCGCCAAATCGCAACCAAGTGTTGATCCAGATCAATACGTAAAAGGGGCGGCGCCATTAATCTGCACTGGTGAGTTGTGAGAGACGGAATTGGCAGAAAGTGTCTTATCCGTTTCAGCGAAGCACAGGTTGCTCGATTGATGAATGGGATATGCGATGAACATAAAAACTGATTTTTCCACCGCAGGCTATAACACCGCCGCCGATCGCGAGCTGATCGGCCGCGCCCGCGAGTTGCAGCCGCTGTTGCTGAAAACGGCGGCTCAAGCCGACCGTGACCGGCGCTTGCCGGATGAAGTTTTCAACGCGATGACCGATGCCGGCTTTTGGGAAATGGCCGCGCCGCGCCGCTGGGGCGGACTCGGCACGTCGGCGACGGCGATGGCGCAGGTCGGCGCCGAGCTGGGCAAGGGCAATCCATCGGCGGGGTGGGTGTATACCGTGTTGCACGGCACGACGTGGGTGGCGAGTCTCGGCCCCGATGCGTTACAGGAAGCGATCTTCGGCAGCAGCGACGAGCATCCGGTCATCTGCGGCATTGCCAATCCGCCCGGCACCGCCGATGAGGTCGACGGCGGCTACATCATCAACGGGCGCTGGCCGTATGCGTCGGGCAGCCGTCATGCCAGCTGGGCGCAGCTCGGGGTGAACATTCGCAAACCGGACGGCAGCGTCGAGCCGGGCGGCTTCGCCTATCTGCGTTCGAGCCAGTACAGCATCGACGACACCTGGTTCATGTTGGGCATGAAAGCCAGCGGCTCGGAAACCATCGTCGCCAATGATGTATTCATTCCCGCCGCGCAGTTCTACCACGTTGCCAAGCTCGGTATCGGTCACCACGAAGCCGGCAAAAAGCACGTCGGCGAACCGTCCGATTTCTGGCCGTTCATGCCGTTTCTGCGCGCCACCGCGCACGGTGCGGTTGCTGGCGCGGCGCTGGCGATTCTGGAGCGCGTGGCCGAGGCGTCAAAGAAACGCCCGATCGTTTACACGCATTACAAAGTGCAGTCCGAAGCCGTGGTGGCGCAGGCCCAGTTCGGTCAGGCCGCCGCTAAATTGCAGGCCGCCGAAGCGCTGATGCTGAAAACCTGTCGCGCCGTCGATGAGGTCGGTCTGACGCGCACACCGATGAGCCCGCTGCAGCGCATGCAGAGCAAGGGCGAGGGCTCGATGACCATCGACCTGATCGCGCAGGCGGTCGATCAGCTGATGTTTCTGGCCGGGTCGAGCGCGTTCGCCGAGGCCAATCCGCTTGAGCGTTTCTACCGCGATGTCGTGTTCGCGCTGCGCCACACCGCCAATCTGCCGTACGTCGGCTACGAGATTTACGGCAAGGGCCTGCTCGGCGTCGAGCCGAATATCGCCCATCCGGACTTCATCTAATAAGTTTAAGAGAGAGGAATTCACCATGTTGACCAGAACCAAACGCGTCCTGTCCGACGGCACCCGCATCGAAGATTTGGTTGATCGGCCCAATCGCGAAGTGTCGCTGAGCGTGATGAACGACGCCGAGCTGTACCAGATCGAAATGGAAAAAGTGTTTGGCAAAACCTGGCTGCTGCTCGGCCATGACACCGAAATCCCCAACAGCGGCGACTACGTCGTGCGCCATATGGGCGAGGACGCGGTGATCGTCACGCGCGCCAGCGACGGCCAGATTTACGTGTCGCTGAACGTCTGCCCGCACCGCGGCATGCACGTCTGCACCGCCGAATCCGGCAACGCGCAGGTGCATCGCTGCATTTATCACGGCTGGGCATTTCGCGCCGACGGCAGCTTTATCGGTGCGCCGGTCGAGCGCGAAAGAATGCACGGCGACCTCAAATCGAAGGAGCAGCTCGGCCTGAAGAAGGCGCGAGTAGCGTTGTACGGCGGGCTGATTTTCGCCAACTGGGATGTCGATGCGCCGTCGCTGGAAGAATCGCTCGGCGACATGAAGTTTTATTACGACATGCTGTTCAAGCGCACCGATAACGGGCTGGAAGTACTCGGGCCGCCGCAGCGCCTGACCATCGACGCCAACTGGAAAACCGCCGGCGAGCAATCCGCCTGCGACGGCTTTCACACGCTGACGCTGCACCGCTCGTTGCTGGAGCGCGGCATCATGGGCGGCTCCGGCGGCGACGAAGTGGCCGAGTTCGCGCCCGGCATGTACGGCATCAATGTCGGCGAGAACGGCAACACGCTGCGCTGCATTCCGGTCAACACCACCTTCACGCTGATGCTCGGCGAGTCGATGGAAAACCTCAGCGTCGACGAGCGTTTCGAGAAGCTGCCTCCTCCCGGGATCATGCCGAGCATGCTGCCGGAAATGAAACGCAACATGACGCCGGAGCAGCTGCACGTCATGTCGGTGGCCCCGCCGCAGGTCGGCAATTTGTTTCCCAACGTCAACATCCTGTTTATCTATGCGCCGCTGCGCGACGGCACCATGGGCTCGGGTCTGCTGCTACACACCATTGTGCCGAAAGGTGTCGAGAAGTTTCAGTGGCTGACCTGGTTCTTCGCCGAGAAAGACACGCCGGACGACGTGAAAAAGCTGATGCGCGCCGCCGCGTCACAGGCCGGTGGCACCTCCGGCATGATCGAGCAGGACGACTCCGACACTTGGCCGCATATGACCGAATCGGCGCGCGGCTTTATGGGCCGGCAGGAGACGCTGAAGTATCAGGCCATTCTCGGCGAAAACCGGCCCGACGACTGGCCCGACAAAGCCAAGGTCTACAACGGCTTTTCCAAGGACGACGCGCAATGGCTGTGGTGGGAACAGTATTTCGCGCTGATGACCAACTGATCCCGACTATTTTTCGCATTGATTGAGGTGAACACCATGACCGCCACTGCCGTTGATATCCGCCACCAGCCGGCTGCTCTGAAGCCAGCATCGCCGACTGTCTTTTTCGAGGTGCAGCAGTTTTTGAATCACGAGGCGTACTTGCTCGACACGCTGCGCCTGCGCGACTGGACCGGTCTGCTCGCCACCGACCTGAGCTACCGCGTGCCGGTGCGGCAGACCCGCGACCGCGCCACGTTTGGGCGCGAAATCTCCGACACCGTCTGTCATATGGAAGACGACTACGAATCGATTCTCGGCCGCGTCAGCCGACTGGTCGACGGCAAAAGTGCGTGGTCGGAAGACCCGCCCTCGCGCGTGCGCCGCTTCGTCACCAACGTCGCGGTGGGCGAAACCGAAACCGCCGATGAGTTCGAGGTGGTGAGTTATCTGCTGGTGGCGCGCAATCGCTTCGATCAGGAAACGTATCAGTTGCTGTGCGCCGAGCGGCGCGACCGGATTCGCCGCGACGGCCATAGCTTCAAGCTGGCGCGGCGCGATGTGCTGGTCGATCAAGCCGTTTTAGGAATGCCGAATCTGGGGATTTTTCTGTAAGTATTTTGAGAGGGAGACTCGGCGAAAAAGGTTGGAATGCCGACTCGCGGGCGCTGGCGGTCGTTCCTGACGTGCCTCTGAAAGCAAAGAAGCTATTGCCCTGCTGAGCCGATAGCGACGCGCCGCTACCGGCTCAATGCATGTCTCTTTCGTGCGCTTTGGGCGCTGTTACTGGCTGCCGCCATTCGTACTTTTGCAGCAGCCAATGTTCCAGCTCGACCACCGGCAGCGGTCGCGTGAAGTAGTAGCCCTGCGCCTGATCGCAACCCATTTCGCACAGCCGCGCCAGCACTTCGGCGTTTTCAACGCCTTCGGCAATGACCTGCAGGCCAAGGCCGTGCGCGAGCTGAATGGTCGAGCGCACGATCAGTTGATCCTGATTGTTGGTAAGCATGTCGCGGATAAAGGTGCGGTCGATTTTGAGCGTCGAGATCGGCATTTGGCGCAGATACGCCAGCGACGAATAGCCGGTGCCGAAGTCGTCGATCGACAACTGCACGCCGAGCGCGGCGATCCGTTCGAGCAAATGCAGCGCGTGCTCGGGATCGTGAATCAGCGCGGTCTCGGTGATTTCCAGCTCCAGGCGGCCGGCTGGGATTTCGTAGTGATGCGTCAGCTCGGCGATATGGCGGACGATGCGATCGTCGATTAGATTGCGCGCCGACAAGTTGATCGCCAGCGTGCCGGTCCAGCCCCGTTGCAACCACTTCTGCATCTGTTCGCAGGCTTCCTCCAGCACCATGCGCGCGAGGTCGTGAATCGCGTCGCTCATTTCCGCCAGCGGCAGAAAGCGGTCGGGAGCCAACAGGCCAAGACGTTTGTGCTGCCAGCGCAATAGGCCTTCGAAACCGACCACTTGACGCGTGTATAAATCGACTTTGGGCTGATAAAACAAAATCAGCTCGCGCTCGCGGATGCCGGTGCTCAGATCGGCGATCAGCGCGAGGCGCTCGGGCGAGTTGAAATCGAGATTGCGGTTGTAAAACGCGATGCCGCCGCCGCGTTTGGCTTCGTACATCGCGACATCGGCCGAGCGCAGCAGCGCGTGACTGTCTTCACCGTGATCCGGGTACAGCGCGACGCCAATGCTGGCGCCAATTTCCAGATTGACGTTGTTGACCTGAAACGGCCGGCGCAATTCTTTGAGAATGTTCTCGGCGTGCAAACCGGCTTGCGCTGCCGTGAGTGCCGGATCGCTTAGCAAAATCGCGAATTCGTCGCCGCCCAGTCGCGTCAGCGTTGCGTCGCTGTAATTGATGCCGGTGCGCAAGCGCTCGCCGATCTGGCGCAGCAGCGCATCGCCGACATGATGGCCGAGCGTGTCGTTAACCTCTTTGAAGCGGTCGAGATCGAGCAGCAGCAACGCAGTGGTAGCGCCGCCACCGTCGTGCCAGCGCTGGAAGTCGCGGTGCAGCACGGTGCGATTGAACAGGCCGGTGAGGCCGTCGTGATCGGCCTGGTATTCCAGCTCCTGCCGGTGCAACGCGCGCCCCAGCGCCAGTGTTACCGCGCGGCCGAACATGGCCAGATTGTCGAGATCGAGTTGCGCCAGCGCGTTAGGGTCGTCGTAGCTGAGCGTGATCACGCCGACATCCTGGCCGCGATCGGCCAACGCGATCAGCACGGCCGCGCGCATATTGCGCGTTTCCGCTTCGGCGATGAAGTTCGGGTCGGATTGCTCCTTGAGATAGTCCGGCAGCAATAGGATGGAGTGCGGCGTCTGCAACACTTTGCGCATCAGGTCGGGACGGCTTGCATAAACCTTATCGCGCTGCGGTGCATTCTCGGGCGGACCTTCGTAATCCAGCACGTGGTAGCCATCGGATTTGCTCAGCGACATTGTCACGAAGAGCGGTTTCGAAGCATGGCGGCTGGCCGCGACCACCGCTTCGCGGGCGACGCCGGCGACATCGCGCTGGGCGTGAATGCATTCGGAGGCCGCATACAGCCAGCGCTGGGCGGCTTCACGCGTCTCTAGCGCGCGCTCGGTGTGCAGGCGTTCCAGTTCCGAGCTAGCGCGTACGGCGAAGATTTCCAGCAGATGTTGAGCGAGGTCGGGCTCCGGTAGCGAATCTTTGTGCGCGACCATTAATGTGCCCAGCACCTTGCCGGTACTGGAGAACAACGGCACCGCGATCAACTCGTTGATATTCATCGCCCGGACATCGGGGTGATCGCCGTACCGGGCGCGCAGATCGGTCAGGCGCAGGTAGTGACCATCGCGCACGACTGGCTCCAGCGGCGCGCCGGCAAAGTCGAACGTTTTGCGCAGTGCGTCTATTTCCGGGTCGGTGAGCAGTCGGCCGCGCAGTTCCGGGTGATCGGGAATCAGCTCGAAAATATTGCCGTAGTCGGCGCCGGTGGCGCGCTTCAGCTCGTCGACCAGTTGATTGAAAAATTGCGCGCCGATGGTAGCGCTGGTGCCGCGATTGATATGGCTGATCAGCGCCTGTTCGCGCAGTTCGATATTGACCATGCGTTTGCGTTCGCTGAGGTCGGTAATCAGTCCCATGAAGCCGAACGCTTCACCGCGTGCATTGCGCAATACGGTCGCCGACATCATTACCGGAAAGTGTGAGCCGTCTTTGCGCACGTAAGTCCATTCGTCCTCGTGCGTGCCCATGCGCTCCGAGTATTCGATGAAACCTTTCAGGCTGATCGGCAGGTTGAGGTTGCGCAGAATTTCCCAAATGCGCTCGTTATCGGCCTGGCTGCAGAACATGCGCGGCTCTTTGCCCATGACCTCAGCCGCGCTGTAACCGAGCATGCGTTCCGCCGCCGGGTTGAACAGCGTGATATAGCCTTCTTTATTGGTGGCGATAATACCGTGGGCGGCGTTGTCGAGAATCGCGCGCTGGCGAATGGTCAACTCGCGCAGGCGCTCCTGCGCTTCCCACAGTTCGGTGATATCGACCGCAATACCGACGCGCCCCATACTTTCGCCCAGATACGGCGCGCGCTGCTCCGCCACCACATGCCACAGCACATGTCGCTCGGTGCCGTCCGGCCGTTTGATGCGATAACTGGAGCGCAGCTCGCCCTGATTTTTTACCGCCGCAACGTCGTCGTCCATGTCGTGATCGTTGTCGGGTTGAATCAGTTCGGACCAGACTGCGCGGTTCCATTTTTTATAGTCGGCGCCGAGCAGATCGATGATGTACTGATTGCGATAAACCACATTTTCGTCTTGATCGAGCTGCCAGATGCCGACCGGTGCGTTCTGCGCGAGCACCTGAAAACGCTGCTCGGCGTGAGTGGCACGCGCGAAAATCAGCGCTTGCGCCAGCAGGTCGCCCAAGGTGCTGGCGATGAAGTGTGCGGCCGCCGTCCACGGCGTCGATGTGGGCCGCTTCAGCAGCAGCACACCCCACAAAACACCTTCGACAAATATCGGTTGATGCCATTTAAGGTCGTTGGGGCCGCCGGCACTTTCGGTAAAGCCAACGCCGCGCGCTAAGGCGGCAAAGTAATCGTTGCGGTTGCTCAATGCCGCGGCTATCGCACCCTGTGGACGCATCTTCAGGCACTGCAGCGCGGCTTGCTCGGGGTCGAGGCGCCACAGTTCCGCGCGCTCGGCGCCGCCGTGGCTGAGGGCAAAATCGAGAATGCGCTCAGCGGCCAGCTCGAAAGACAGCTGCCACAGCGCGGGATCGGATCGCAATGCCATGAGCGCGGCATCGAGGCCGGCCTCATTGTTATCGCGACGCGTCTGCGTTAAATCGTTCATGGCTCACCGTTACTAACACAGGATTACGGGAATTTCCCGCTAGTTATTATGTGCTGGTCGCCCGTGAGTTCAGTCCCTGTGAGTCCCGTGGTCGGGAGTTGCATCGTGCAGACCACTCAGCCGTCGGCGAATCTTGGTGTGCATCGGCAGGGCGCAGCGTAAGGCTACGCGATACTCAGTTCATGCAGCACGAATTCAGCTTGCACCGGTAACATTAGCAGCTCATCCAGCTTTGCGCGCCCCGCAGCAGGTGCGCGCCAGTAATGCGGCGTCATCCGCGCGAGATGGCCGATCGCAGCACCGCTCAGCTCGAGCGTTATCGATAGCGGCTCACTGTGCGTGAGCGTAAAACCTTCCGCCTGCAATTGCGCAAGTGTGTGACTTTCGTCGTCGTTGACCTGCTCGTACAGCACCTCGCGCAGCGCATTCAAATGCCCCGGCCCCGGTCCGACCAGCAATAAGCGGCCGTTAGGTTGCAGCACGCGCTGGGTTTCGCGAGCGTGCGGGCGGCAGAAAATATTCAACACTACATCGAGACTGGCGTCGTGAAACGGCAACGCTTTACTGGTGCCGACGCACCAGGTGATCGCCGTGTTGCGGCGCGCCGCAATCGCCAGCGCCGGTTTGGAGATATCGAGTGCGTACACAGCGCGCGCCGGATCGGCAAAAGCCGCGGTGTAATAACCTTCGCCGCAGCCGAGATCGAGAATGCGCTGTGGGCGCTCCAGCGCGGTTTGCAATTCGTTTAAGCACGCGATGATGCGCGCGCGCAGCGGATCGTAAAAACCGGCTTCGAGAAAGGCACGGCGATCGGCAATCATTTCCGCACTGTCGCCGGGGCTGCGGCTGGCGCGCTGCGAACTGAGCAATAAATTCACGTAGCCCTGGCGCGCAATATCGAAGCTGTGATTATTGCTGCAGGCATAACTGCGTTCGGTCCGCGACAAATCGGTGGAGCAAACGGGACAGCGCAAAATCGACATATGTTCACTCCGAAAAAATAACGACGCGTGCATTTGACGTGGGTTTGACCAAGCGCGCGGCGCGCATCATACAGGCTGGTGTCGGTCGCGACGATGCAGTTTAATGACGCGCGCCACCGTCACCCTAATGGAGAGTTCTGCATGAAAGTCGCAAAATATTATTTGGTTTTGTTCGCTCTGATGGCGCTCGCCACCGGGCTCGCTTACATCTTTATCCCGCTGCAAATGACCGCGCCGATGGAGTTCGGTGCACTGACCGCGCCGGCGCTCGCGGACATTCGCGCCAACTACGGTGGCTTTCAAGCCGGGCTCGGCATTTTCCTGTTGTATTGTGCCAATACCGCGCGCATTAAATTGGGCTTGCTGGCGGTGCTGCTGATTATGACCTGCGTGCCGCTCGGTCGCGTGTATGGGTTTTTGGTGGATGGCGGCGCCACTCAAACGCTGCTGGGTGTGCTGGCGATGGAAGTTATTTTCTTTGTGCTGACGCTGGTATTTTATCTGCGCACGCCGAACGATGTAGCGCGTTAACCAATTTCTAACGAGGTATAAAAAGCTGCGCGCAAAATCGATTTGCGCGCGTTTTTTTAATCTCTCTTTTCACTCTCTCTTTTGAATTACTTGTTGTTGAAGTTCTTTTTTAAAAAAACGTATCAACAGGCAAGCATTTACATCTGCCCGATAATTTCCTGACTTGCATCGACTACGTTCTGAATTGCATTCACTGCTTTGTCGGGATCGAGTTGCAAGCGTTCGAACATCTCTTGTGGAATTGATTCCAGCGGCGCGTTACCGATGCCGTGACGACGCAATAAGCGCATCGCGATAAAAATCAAATTGGCGTAGGCGCTGTTTTCGCCGGCGTACTCCGCTTCATTTTGAAAGCGCACGCCGGTGCAAACTTCATCGGGCATCGACCACATCCTCATAAGCCAGCCAGCCATTTGATCGCGGGTGATGCCGAGTAAATGGCGTTCGATGGTCGTGTAATTGAGTTGCGGATTCACTTCCTGCAAACGGCAATAACTGGAGAAATAGGGTGGGAAGATTTCCGCCATGACCAGATGCCCGAAGTTGTGCAGCAGGCCGGATAAATAGGCGATGCCGATGATCGGGCGATGTTTGACGGCAATGCAGCCGACCAGCGATTCGACCGCCGTCGCGCAATAAACAGCTTGTTGCCAATACGTGGTAAATCCCGCCGGCGAATCCTTCGGCAGGCTCAGGCTTTTGCCGAGCGACATGCCGAGCGCCAAGTTCAGCACCACATCGAAACCAAGCACGCGCACGATGGCGTCGTGCACCGATTTAATTTTGCCTGTGTAGGCGTAATACGGCGAGCTGGCCCAGCTGACGACCTGCGCGGCCAGCGGCGGATCGGTTTCGACCAGTGTCGTCAAATTGCGCACATCGGCATTCGGATCGACGCGCAGTTTCAGAATGCGTTGCGCGGTGTCGGGCAGCGGTGGAATTTCCAGTGTTTCCTGCAGGCGTTGTTTCAATCGCAGTTGGGTGAAGTTGGCGACCGCATGGGTAATGGCTTCGACATCGTCGACCGCATCGAGCTTGCCGTGCTGCAGCTCGGTAATATCGATGGAGAAATTGCCGAGCACGGCCTGATCCAGGCTCTGTTGAAATTGCTCGGTGCGCAGGCGCACTAAACCATCGTTGCCGGATACCAGCGCGATACCGTTATTCGCCAACAATTTACGATCGACCAACGTCGCCACGCCGAGCGCACAGGGCAGCGCCGGCACCTGTTGGAAGTTGCGGCTTTCACACAGTGCATTCACTTCGGCGACTGCCATCGCACGCAATTGCGCCAAACCGGTCTGCTGGCGCACAGCATTTAAATCGAGCAAGCTGTGGGCGGGAAATAACACGTGGAAACGTTGTTCGCCGTCCGCCAGCAGCACTGCGCGCACTGCATCTTGCGGCAACGCGGTATTCGGCAAGTGATCCTGCAGGTCGTATTGAATATTGTGCTCGCGCAGAAGCGAATCCAATGCAGCTGGGATAGCCATCCGCTAACCCTCCTTGTCTTAAGTGTTAAGTTAAAAGCTTCGGGTAAAAATTCTGGAAAGCGCTGTGGTAGCAACATCGCGGCGCTGGTATTCACAGAGTGTAGTCAGAACGCCGCGCGACACACTTCACATTTGTTCGAAGGCTTATGCATTCACGTATTCTTTATTTGACCAATATCGCGCGCCAGCAACGTGGCATTGCCACCGTGCAGCATGACCCGATTTTGCAGCAGGTGGCGCAGGCGCATGCCGAGGCCATGGCCAGCGGCGGTTACTTCGATCACGTCGATCGGCAGTTGCGCGGCGTGGGCGAGCGTTTGCTTGATGCCGGTTACAACTATCGCTGGGCCGGCGAAAATATTTCCGCCGGCAAAGATAATGTCGATGCGGTATTCGAATGGTGGCTGACCAGCGCGGCGCATCGGGCGAATATTTTAAAGCCGGAATTTACCGGCGCCGGTTTCGGCTATGCCTTCATCGCCGATGACCGTTTGTCCTTTCATCATTATTGGGTGCACGTTTTTGCCGCGCCGCTGCCTGATTGATTGGTATTAATGGCGTGAGAGTCAGACGTAAATCGCGCTGTTATGATGCGTCCACTTCCGCTTAACGAGGCTGCACGATGTCTTTAAACATGTTTTATTTTCTTTCGCACTGGGCAATTACGTCGCTGTCGTTATGGGCGGCTAGTTATGTTTTCAGCGGGCTTAAATTCGCGAATGTATCGGCGCTGATTATTTCCGCGCTATTGCTCGGCTTCGCCAATGCCATCGTGCGCCCGTTATTAGTTATTTTGACGCTGCCGCTGACGGTGCTGACGCTCGGCATATTTCTGCTGGTGATCAATGCGTTGATGATTTTACTGGTGTCGTCGCTGGTCAGCGGATTTATGGTGTCGGGATTTTGGACAGCTTTTTTCGCCAGCATTTTTGTTTCGGTGTTGAGTTTTCTGATCGGCCTGTTTGCCTTGGATAAATAATGACGCGCTGAATAAATAATGTTCCTGATTGAAGTAAAAAATAAGCGACAAATTTAATTGCAAACTCCGTTTTATTTCCTGCGCTAAATTACAGCGCAATGTCGAGGCGTTTTACGAGCGCCTCGATCTCATCTTCCTCCCCTCGAACTAACTCACTAATAATTTAGCTTATTTTTATTTCGGCTCGATTCGTGAGTGTCTATTTTTAAGCGAATAAATTTAAGCGAATAAAAAAATAGGTAGAGGGAGCGTGCACTGCCGCGAAATCGGTTTCGGTTTTGTAGCAGCTTCCTCATTTTGTGCGGAGCGATGCAATTATGAATATCGGCCAACGTGTTATCACCAGCGACGGTTCAGCAGGAATAATCGTCAGTCTTTATGGCAATGCCGCGCGCATTTGTTATCTCACACCCAATGACAGGTTGAGTTACATCGCCGCCAATCATCTGCTCAGTCATTTAAAGCCGGCGCCGCTGCGAAATTCTTTTATAAATTGAAATAGAACTTCCGCTTCATAGTTTTGAAATGGATCTTCTTCGAAATTTAAAGCGAATCTTCGCGATTTAAAATGAATCGCCTCGACACGCCATTCACTGTTAATCGCGATAGACCAGTTGCGATTTCGGCAACTCGAATAAATTAAATTGGTGTTGCGAATCATCGTGGCAAAAGGGCGCGTTTAGAATTGCTTCGCATGCGTTATACACGCCATCGCTTTGCATTAGCCGCTGCGAAAGGTTGATGCAATTGCTGCGAATTGTTGCGCTCTGCGTTAGCGCATTGAGTGTCGTCGCCACGGTATTCGGCACGTATTTATGGGCCAACACCTCTTTCGCGACACCGAGTGCACAGGTGCGACTGCTATTATCGAATTGATCGAAAGACGTGGGGCGAATCAATTGCGGCACGCCGGCCAGTAAAGCCTGACTGGTGCTGCCGATGCCACCGTGATGAACGAATGCCGCTAAGCGCGGCAGCAGCGACGGAAACGGTACATAGGCGAAGTGCGCAATTTCCGCCGGTAATAGAGGCGGTATTTGATCGGCAAAGCGGGTAAGAAAGATACCGCGTCGGCCCAGTTGCCGACACGCTGCCAACGATACGTCAAAGAACTCGCGCGCCGTTGCCGTGTGTGTGCCGGCGGTAAATCCGATCGGCGCCTCGCCTGCCGTTAAAAAAATCTCCGCCGCAGCGGTTAGCTGCTCCAATGGCTGCAACTGTTGGAGCGGAAACCCAGTCAGTTGAATTCCTGCCGGCCAATCCGATGGCGTTTCGGTAAACAGTTCGGGAAACATGCCTAGAACCAAATCGGCCTGATGAATCCAGTCGTGAATCACTCGCTTGATCGGCGCCAGCCCGATTATTGCACGCTGCCGATTTAGCGGAGCGGCGTACAGCGGATCGACGAACCAACGATCGAGTGCGCGCCATGCAATCGGAAATACTGCGGATGGCAGCGAAATTTTGTAGCGCGATAGGCGCGCGGGCGCCTCGTTTGAGCGCAGCACTGATGGCGCGTAATGAATGGTCACGCATGGAATGGCGTGCGTTTCGCGCAGCAGATGACAGGCGAAGGCGACGGTGTTGCCGATCACCGCAGTGGGGCGTGGGCCTGCGGAAACGGCTTCGGTCAACGCGCGATAAGCGACGGGCGTGGTGTCGGCGATGACCTGGGCCAGCACGCGGTGCGCGCGCCATTCGTGCACGATATCGGCGTCGCGAAGAATCTCCTGATCTTTGAGTGCGCCATAGGTTATGACGGCAATACCGGCGTCACGCACCAGTTGTTCGAAAATGACGTGCACCAGAAACAGCGGATCGTGTCCGCGCTCGCGCAGCGCTTTAGCCAGCTCGATAATCGGAATGATGTCGCCGTGACTGCCGACCGCATGCAGCAGAAAGCGCATGCTCTTCTTGTTGGCAGCGCCGGGGCAGTTGCTGGGATTGGTAAAATCATTCATCGGAAAGCGCCGCGTTGATGATCGCTGTGACCCGCGCGCTGGCGTCAGTATCGATCTGTTGTTGGGAGCGCAACGGCAGCAGCGATTGCGTGTTGGCGAGGTTGATCATGCTGCCGCTGCGTTCGTGCGTATCGATAGTGATGTGCAGAGACAGACCGAGTCGCAGCGGATGCGCTTTCAAATCCGTCGCGTCGAGCGCAATCACCACGGGAATGCGCTGCACGACTTTGATCCAGTTGCCGGTGGCATTCTGCGCCGGCAACATCGAAAACGCGCTGCCGGTGCCGGCCGAAAGTCCTTGGATGTGGCCGCGATACTTGACCGCGCTGCCATACACCTCCGTACTCACGGTGACCGGCTGGCCGATGCGAACGTGGCGAATTTGCTCTTCTTTCAAATTGGCTTCCGCCCACAACTGCTGCATCGCGATAACCGACATCAGCGGCAAGCCCGGCGCTACCTGTTGGCCGATTTGCACCGAGCGCTGGCCAACGGTGCCGTCGATGGGGGAGATGATCTGCGCGCGGGCATAGTTGGTGTAAGCCAGCCGCACCTGCTCCGCTGCCTGAATCACCATTGGGTTGGTGGTCGGATCCGCTTTGCTGGCCAGTGCTTTGGCGGCATCGGCCTGCGCGTGCGCCGCCGCCAGATTGGCTTGGGCGACCGCGTTGTGCTGCCGCGCCTGCGAAAGCTCTTCGCGCGATACGACTTCTACCTTGGCGTTACTGCGCGCGCGCAAGCTGCTTTCCGCAAAATTCAGTTCGGCCTCGCGCGCTGCGATCAGCTCGCTATACGCGCGGCTGACGTCGCTGAGATTGCGTGCCTGTTTGATGGTTTGCGAAAGCAGCGCTTCGGCCTGCGCCAGTGCCGCGCGCGTCTCTTTACTGTCGAGTCGTACCAACGTTTGGCCGGCGTGAACCTGCTGTGTGTCATCGACCAATACCTCGGTAACGGTGCCGGGGATTTGTGCGCTGATTTGCATGATGTTGCCGGCGACATAAGCGTCATCGGTGCTCTCGCTGTACTGCCCGATAAACAGTAAATAACCGCCAGCGCCGATGGCGATCAACAGCACCACGCCCAAAAACACACCCATCTGCCATTTGCGCCGTTCGCGTTTAATGACTTGAGCGGCTTGCAGCGCAAACTCTGGCGAGTTGTCGATCGTCATGGTGTAGGTCTCGCCACATTGGATTGAGCTGATGAAGACGGTTTGCTGACGTTGGCGTATTGGCCGGCGCTGAAACCGCCGCCGAGCGCGCGGACCAGCTCGACTTGCAGTGTTCGGCGCTGCGCCCGCAAGGTCAGGAGCTTCTGTGTTTCGGCGGCCATTGACAGTTTGGCCAGCATGATGGCTTTGTTCGGGCCGATGCCGCGCTCATGCCGGGTTTTGGCGATCTCGACAATGCGCGCTGCAGCGGCCACGGCCCGCGTTTGCTGTTCGATGATCGAGTCGGTCGAGCTGATGGAGGTCAGTTGCTGCACGATATCGCCGAAGGCTTGATTGACTGTTTTGTTGTATTGGCTAATAGCCATGTCGGCGTTGGCGTAATCGGCTTTCAGGCGCGCACGAATCCGGCCGCGATCGAAAATTGGCAACGAGATGGCCGGGCCAAAGGAGGCAAAAATTGCGTCGCTAGACAACAGCGAAGCGACGTCGGTTGTCATTAATCCAGTCAGCGCGCTCAGGTTGATATCGGGGTAGAACGATGCGCGAGTGGATTCGGCTTTGGCCTGCAACGCTTCGATGCGCAATCGTGCGGCGATGATGTCGGGGCGCCGGCCGAGTAAATTGGCCGGCAGTTGCGCTGGCAACACCGCGTCGGACGTCGCTGCTAATGCCGGCCGTTGTAATTTGAAGCCGCGATCAGGACCGGCGCCGGCCAATAAACCCAGTTGCAGTTGGGTCAGCGTGACGTTCTGTTCGTTCGTTAATTGTTGCGTGAGCAGTGCGCTGCGTTTCAGTTGCGTGTCGCTGCGGTCGTAATCGCCATCGAGCCCCTGATTGACGCGGGCGTCCGCCAATTCTTCGATGCTGCCGTACGTGCGAATCTGCTCCTTTAGCAAATCGCTCATCGCCACGTAGTAATCGTATTGAAAATACAGTTTCACCAGCGTCGTAGTCAGCGTCAGTCGCGCTTGTTCGCTATCCAGTGCAGTCGCCATTTGCTCGGATTTAAGCGCCTGTTGTAGCGCCTCTTTTTTGCCCCACAGATCGAACTCGTAATTGACGCCTGCGAGCAGTCCGGTCGGCGTCGCCCACGGATTGATGCTGACATCGACCGGCAGATTATTGCCGGCCACATTGGCGTTGAACGGTTCGATCGCGACCGGCAGGCGCGCGCGCGATATCTGCGCATTGGCCTGACCGGAAAAGCCGCGCGCCGATCCGTATTCTTCCGCCTTGGCCTGCGCCGCCAACACTCGTGCCTGCGCGATTTGCATATCGGGATTCTGCGCCAGCGCCTCGCTGACCAGTCGTTCCAATTGCGGATCGTGAAACTGCGCGATCCAGTTCGAGTCTGGCCAGTTGCCGTTTCCATCCAAATGCAGCTGGGACAAATCGCTGGACGTGGGCTCGATGGCCGTCACATTGGCTCTAATGCCGGAATCATTGGCGCAGCCGATCATTACCGTCGGTAAACAGTAAACAAGAAGCGCATTAATTAATTTTCTATACGGCAATGTTTGCATCGACTGCACTGCGATTCCTGTTTATGGGTTGCGTTTGGTCCGGTCGCGATGCCGCGATCAATGACCGATTTGTAAGCTGATGCCGCGCTTCGGACGCGTAAGCCACACACAGCCGGCCAGCGCCAGACAGAGCATGCTGGTCATGAAAAACATGTCGTTAGTGGCGAGCATGTACGACTGTTGTTGGGTGGCTTGTTCGATGGTGTGCAGCCTGAAACCATCGGCGATGCCGATGCCTTTCAGGCTTCCGAGGTAGACCTTGGTGCCAGCCGATATCGGGGTGACGTCCTGGGCCAGCGTGCCGTAGTGATAATTGCCGCGACTGTCCCACAGCGTGACGCTAATGGCAGTGCCGAAGGCGAACGCGAGCGTGCGTAAAAAGTTGGACAAACTGGTGGCTGAGGCGAGTTTGTCGTCCGGGATATGCGACAGCATTACCGCGACCATCGGGATGAAGAAACATGGCAGTCCAATGCCGAGAATGAAGCCGGGGGTGGCGACCTGCCAGAATGTCATGCTGAGTGAAAAGTGCGCATCCCACAGCAACGAACCACAGAACACGATAAATCCGAGTGAGGCTATTGCGCGCGGATCGACGTTCTCGCCGAACTTGCTAACTAGCGCCGCCGCGCCAAGCGCCAGCACGCCGAACGGTGCCATCGCCAGACCGGCGTTGAACGCGCTGTAGCCCATCACGGTCTGCAGCCACAGCGGGAAGATCACGCCGACCAGCGCAAAGCCCATCATGCCGACCGAAATAATCGCCAACGAAAACGAGTAATTACGGTCGCGGAATACGCTCAGGTCGACCACTGGATAGCGCTCGCCGGCCTCCCAGATCAACAGCGCTCCGAGTGTTATTGCCGCAGTCACGATCAGGCCCGTGATCAACATCGAATCAAACCAGCCGTGCTCGCGGCCAAGGTCGAGCGCCGCTTGCAGCGAACCCACGCCAATCACCAAAAGACCGATGCCGATGCCGTCGATCGGTGTGGTCGTGCGCGGTCCGGCATCGGGCGGCAGCAGCGAGAAACAGGTGGCGAATGCGATCAGGCCAATCGGCAGGTTGATCAGAAAAATCCAATGCCAGGAGTGGTCGTCGACCAGCCAGCCGCCGATCACCGGCCCGAAAATCGGCGCCAGCAACACGGTCACTCCCCACAGCGCGATCGCTTGGGCGCGCCGCTCTGCCGGAAAGGCGCGCAACATTAATGTCTGCGAGAGCGGCACCATCGGGCCGGACAAAAAGCCTTGCAACGCGCGGCAGATAACCAACGAAGTCATGCTGGTCGACAATGCGCATGCGGTCGACGCCAGCGTGAACAGCAATACCGAGGTGAGAAATAGGCGCGCTTCGCCGATCCGTCCGGCTAGCCAGCCGGTCAGTGGCACCGCGATCGCGGCGGCCATCGTGTAGGAACTGATTACCCATGTGCCCTGACCGGTCGATACGCCCATCGCGCCCGAAATTGCCGGCACCGCCACATTGGCGACGGTGGTGTCGAGCACTTCGATGAAGGTCGCGGTGGCCAACGCCAGTGTCAGAATCACCAGCGGTGTTCCATCTAACGGCAGTTGAGTGATGAAGCGAAATGTGCGCCGGGATGACATGCCGATTGCCTCAGTAAACGCCGGGGATCAGCGCGCTGACGTCTCGGCAATAACTGACATGCGATTCACCGAAGTATTGCGACAGGCCGCGCTCCTCCAGTCGAACTTTATAAACGAGCGCGAAAAAAACAATCGCAACGCCGATGTAACCGCGCGGCTCGCCGTTAATTAATGCATTGCCAAACAGTGCAAGGAGGCAGCCGGTGTAAATGGGGTGCCGAACCCAAGCGTAGGGTCCGCTGCGAATCAGCTCGTGATTTTCTTTCAGTGTTACTGCCGCGCTCCAGTTGCGACCCAGATGTACGCGCGCCCATACCGACACGAGCAGGCCGGCGATGGTGACGGCAAGTCCGGCTTGTTGCTGCGCACCGAATACTTGTGTATCGACGATAAAAGCCTGCCGCGAAAAATCGGGCAATAAAATTAACAACACACCGGCGCCGACAATAAAGTTTTGCAGTGAGCGCGATAGCGATCCTTCGCGTATAAGCGTTTTTTTGGTGTCGTTGGCGGTAGCCAGCCAGTACAAAAGCCATAGCAGCCAGGGCGCCAGCATGGCGCCACTTTGCAGAATATTCATGGTGTGATTTCTCGTGAAAAATAAAATTAACGCGATTACATCGCCTGTACGGTTTCAAAGCCTTCATTGGCGGCTGGATCGAAATAATCGAAAATTAATTTCCGTGTCGCTATTTGCGCAGCGCGACCTTCGAGATCGAGAAAATGACCCGCGCCAGCCACGGTTGCGAAGCTGGCGTGTTTCAAATAAGGCGCGACAAATTTAACGTCGGCAGCTGAGGTGTATTCGTCCAATTCGCCATTAATAAACATCACTTCTGTCTCGATGTGCTGCAGCTTTTGTAAGTAGCGGCCCGGTTGCAGCGCCAAAATTTGTTCGATATGAAATGAGACCTGCTGCATCTCTTGTTCGGGTAGTCGCGACAGGTAGCGATAGTTGTACAGGCGCACCATGCGCGGCAGAAATTTACCGACAGTATCGTTGAGCAGTCGCGCAGCTTTGCTGTTGTCGCCAGCGATAATAAAATCACGCGCCGCCGAAATGTAATCAAGCATCGCGGGGTTGAGGAAAGGTGAAAATGAGCCAATGATCGCGCGTTTTACGCTGCTGCGTTTCTGCGCCAGTGCCAGCAACGCAGCCACACCGCCCCAAGAAATTGAAATCAAATAGTCAGGGTTAAAAAAATTGATCAGGTAACAAAGTATTTCAACTTCATCATCTTTGGTGATGATGACATTCTGCGAGTTAAGCGGTTTCGATTGGCCCGAATACGGCAAATCGAAACATAGCGTGTTAAAGCGACCCTTCAGGAATTTCACGGTGTGATTAAACGACGTCGTCGTTGAAAGTGCGCCGTTAATTAAAATAATCGTTTCAAGCTCAGGGTTAGTGATTTGATGCTCAACATAAACGGTGAGCCCGTTTGGCAACGGCACGTTCAGCTTTTTTAAGCCCATAGGAATAGCCTCCCAGTACATTTAAGGTCGAATATCAGCGGTGTCTTGGCAGGCAGTAAATTGTTGCGCTTCGTTCGGTGGGCGACAGCTCGCCCCCGCATCTTTTAATTGCGCTAATCGTAATAACGTAGAGTTATTTTTCTGGGCTTAGCCGGAAGCTGGTGCCGTCTTAGGGTTCGCAGCGTGAAATTTAACGCGGGCGTTAGCCGCCATCGCTATCCGCGAAGAAATATCGATGGAGTAAATGTTTGGATGTTCTGCTAGGCGGCCGAGGTGGTGTACTACGGTTTTCATGATAATCAACATCCTGCTTGATAAATGTGTTTCTTTGCTGGGTTGACCAGCAATAAATAACAATGCGTCCGTTGCGTCATTGTCATGATTGTAGCGGTCTACGTCGGAGAACTGGTTCACGTAAAAAATTCCGACACTAAGTTTTAATGGGATGCAGCACTCATATTGCCAACAAACGCGGCTTTTAAATTTATTTATCTGTTTAATTACGACTCAATTTTTTTATTTTAAGTAAAGTTTTTAATGTTGGTTAACAAAGCATAAATTTTTAAAAATTTATTTTTATTATTTGTTTTGCGTCCTAAATAATTGCCTATTTATTAATAGTTTTTATGGATTTAATTTATTGATTTTTAGTTAAATTTTTTTTTAAAAATGTAGTTGTCTTATATAGATTTTATATTTTTAATTTTTAAAAAATTTTTGAAATTATTTTTTGGGAAGAATCATGGATGCTGGTGTTGTTGCGAGAAGGTTGCTCGATCCAAGTGAAAAACTTTTGTACCTCTGTGATCGAGTGAGTCCGTTTAATTTTGTTTTCATACTTAATATATCGGGCGATTTTTCGGATGATGACTGCCGTGCAGCAATCGATTGGCTGCAATGCGAGCATCCGCTACTGCGCGTGCATATTCCCCCTTCTGCGTTAAAAGATCTTGAATTTGTAATCGATCCGTCGACGAAAATTCCGTTCAAAAGCTGCGATGACGATATCTCCAGTTTACAGGCTCATATTGAAAATGAATTGTGTAAGCCAATGGATACGGCGTCTGGTCCATTAATTCGATTCAATCGCATTCGACATCGCATGCGCATATCAACCCTGTTAATGGTGATGCACCATTCTATTGGCGATGGTGAAAGTGGTTGTTTATTAAGTGCCGATTTTATGCGCCTGCTCAGCGGTGGCGGGCCGGAGGCGGCTCGTTGGGAGTTGCCTGCACCCATTGATGCTGGTCTGCCGAATATTGTGGGCTGGTGGCGACACGCTGCCACCGGTATGCGTATGGTGCAGTCGTTATTAAAGAACGGCGCTCCTGTTAAATATGTTCAACGCGAAGCTGATTTATCGCAACGCACGCCCATCGTCTGTTTGAAAAAAATCGGTGGTGGTCGCGTGCAAGACATCTTGGCCAGTTGTAGGGCTCACGCATGTTCAGTGCAAGGTGCGTTGGGTGCGGCCTTATTGTTGGCTGTGAAGCAGCATCTTTTGAGCGATGCGGATGCTGCGCGTCTGCATCAGAAAAAACCAATAACACTGCAGTTGTTGTCGCCGGTCGACATTAGAAAAGTGTTGGAGCCTCCCATCCAAAATGATTTGGGTTTGTATGTGGCGACTCAGGCAAGCAACCACCGCATGACAGCCGATAAGGATTTCTGGCGACTGGCGAGTGAGATTGCCCGCGAACTACATGTCAGCATCGATCGCGCGGCGCCGATTACGTTCATGCCAATTGCGAGTAAATACCTGACAAAAATTATTGAAGTTGGCGGCAGGATTTTCGGCATAAAAGAAATTACGCAGTGGCTCTGCGGTACATTTCCGGCGTGCATCGGTTTAAGCAATATGGGCGGGGTCGGTATTGTCGGCGATTACGATCATATTTCGCTGAATGGTTTGAGCTACGCAGCGTCTTTATCGGCGACCGGTGCGGTGACCAGTTTTGCGCTGACCTATGCCGGTCAGCTGTCGTGGAATTTTGTCGGCATGTCGCCTTCTATAAACAGACGTTATCTGCAGGCCATCGCCGATTCGGCCGTCGCGTATTTATTGGCGGCGACAGATAGCGTTAATGCCAAGTCAGCTGATAATTTTCCGGAAACGGCCCGTCTTTATAATCGATAGTGCCCAGCCCTTGAATACCGGGGCGCAGCAATACCTGCCGTATCATTTCCGGGATCATCACCATACCGATGTATTTTCCCAGGCATTCGTGACTGCCGAAACCGAAATGAAAGTAGTGATACCAGTTGCGGTCCGGAATAAATTCTTCGGGATTTGCAAATGCACGCGCATCGAACATGGCCGACTGCGTAAGGGCGAGAACATAGCTGCCGCTTGGAATCGTAGTGGCGTAATCGGTGCCATTGGCTGCGATGTAAGCGCTAGAGGTCTTGCGAAATAAATAGCTGGCGATCGGCACGAAGCGCAACGCTTCCCACACGATGCCATCGAAGGCGTGTGTATCTTCGCGCGCGGCAGCGATTTTAGCCTGCTCCAATAATTCGGGATGCTGCAATAAATATTGCAGCGCCTGCGCCACCGCTTGCGATGTGGTTTCGATGGCGCCAATCAATAAGCCACCGGCGTTTACGCCAAGACGTTTGATATCGAAATCCATTGCATCGGGAAACGACGTGCGCAACATGCGCGTTACGATGTCATCGCGCAGCGTCGCATCGTGCGGCTTACCCATTAACAGGCGCAAACCGATACGCAATTTCAGCCACAGTCTGCGCACAACGTTGGCGTTTTCCAAGCCGAGTGCCAATGAGCGCCGTACGATTAATTCGGTGATGAATTTATTTAACAGCTTTCCGGTTTGATCGTGGCGCTCTTCGATATTGCGCTTTTGCTCGGCGGAAATTGGATCGAACGGCTGGTTGTGAAATGTGTCGTACTGACTCCAGTACGACCACTCGATTAATTCTTTTTTATCGATGCCATTCAGACCGAAATAATCCTGCACCAGCGTCGCCGGTACCGTGCGGCAAAAATCGTTGACGACTTCGATGCTAGTGCCGGATTGATCGAGAATTTTTTTGCCGATGTCCGCGACCATCGCGCGCACGGATGGCAATTCATCGCGATTCAATAGCGCCTGCATCAACGATTTTTCGCGCGTGTGCAGCGCATCATCGTCGTGCGCCATTAAATAGATGCCATCGGCCATTTTCGGTTTATACAGCGCGACGGTGAAAATGGTCGGTAGTAACAGTACTTCGCATACATCGTCGAAGCGCGTCACCAAAGTGCATTCGGGCGTGACGAGAATGGGGCGTTGCTCTCGCAACGTTTTAAAAAAAGGCAGCGGCTCCTCGACCATCCATCGATACACCAGCGGAAATTTCTCGCCGTCGGTAGCGGCGTCATACTGCGCGAGGTAATCGGTTGCGGGAGCAGCCATGGTGTTTCCCCTGAAGGTTATGTCATTACAGTGATTTCAAATACTCAATTAGGTCGAGGCGTTGTTCTTTGGTTAATGCCGGCAACATTGCGCCACTCGGTTGCGCGGTGCCGCCGGAGGTGTATTCGTGTCCGGCATTGCTATTGCCTGGTTTCGATGTGTCGTACGTGAAGCCGTCGTAACCGCTGCTTTTTAATCCCACGCGGATGGGGTCGAATTCACGCGCGCCGACAACAAATGTATCGGGACGATATTCGCCATCGGCGGGATCACCGGCGCGTTTTTTTGGCAGTAGTAAATCGTAGAGGCTGGGCACAGAACCGTTGTGCAAGAACGGCGCGGTGGCCCAAATGCCATTGAGCGGACGTGCTTTGTACGAGCGAAATGACGCGAGCGGTTCGACGGTGCTGTCGGGGGTGTAATTGCCACCTTTTAATGAGGGTTTGATGTCGTTGGTGAAAAACGCATAAACCAAATCGTAACCCCAATACACGCCGCGCTTGATCGGATTGTCGAAAGGATACGGCGTGGCGACCGCACCGAAAGTCGCTTTGGTGAGCAGGCCGACGGCCGGCGCGCGTTCATCGAGCAGCATATTGCCGACATCGAGGGCAGCGTATTCGTTGCGCAAAATTCCACTCCAGCCGCCGTAACGCACGCTGTTTTCCGCCATTGCCGGATCGGTGCCGACGCGTTCGAGGCTCGACATCTGCGCGACCACGCGGCGCTGTGGATCGGCGCGGTCGATTTTCGAATGACAGGCCGAGCAATATTCGACGAATAATTTTTCGCCGCGTAATTTTTTCGCTGTATCGATTTTCGGCAATACATCTTCGGGCCATTGTGGGGATTGCAATCGGCCCAAGTGTTCTTCGATACGGCGCAAGTTGTGGACGTTGATCGACGACTCGAAACTGACGTGGGTTTTAAAACCTTGGCCGGTAATTAATGAAGAAATCGAAAAGCCCGGTTTTTGTTTCCAGTCGAGCGTGCCGAATACGCCAATCACTTCGCCGGCATTGCGTCCGACCGAGCCCAGTCCTGCGTTCGGCGCCAAACCGTTCCATTGCACGAAGTCGTGTTGCGGAATATCCCACAGCAACGGATAGCTCACCGGCGCGTTCGGCTCGTTGGTGATGCGCCGCTTCAGCTGGTTGAGCTGATCGTCCGACAGCATCGCGTAAATATGGTCGCGCTGCATGCCGCTGAGCGGGCCGTCGATATTTTTAAACGCGGTCTCGATGCTCGCGTCGGCAATGATGCCTTTAAGTTGGCGTTTGAGTTGCGCCGCCGTCAGTACGTGTTCGAGCACGCGGTTATAAATGCGCCCGAATGCGTCGAGCCGCGCGAAACCATACGGTGTCTCGGTAGCATTGATGGTGTTGTAAATTTTTAATTGTTGCGTAGTGGCCTTCAACGCGTTGAGCACTTGCTGCTCCGTGTCGTAATTGCCGCGCGCCAGCACGCGAGTGACGAAGCGGGCGCGCACATCCGGCGTGTCCTGTGTTGCTTTCAGCGCGGCGGCGAGGGCGCGCACGAAAGTATCGAGATCGGCATTGGCCGGGCCGCCGTCGATGCGAATGCCGACGCCGTTGTAATTAACTTGCCCGCTATGACACGCCGCGCAGCTAAAGCCCAGATATTCATGTTTGTGAAAAACATCTTTAACGAAGCCAACCGGTAAGCCGTCGGGGTTGCGTGAGGTGGAGTGCTGCGGCAAATAGCCGTAGCTATTTATATTGTCGTTGTCGCGAAACAATTTCGCGGAGCCGATTTGTTCGACTTCCATAAACAGATCGTACGGCAGCAAATCGGAGCCTTGCGTTACCGTGTAAAACCATAGGCTGTCTTGCGCGCGCCAGTTTTGATCCAAGTATTTTATTGAAGCGAAGTGATCGCCGAATTTGTCTTGGGTGAGAATGGCGGCACCGCGGCTAATATCTTTGTCGCGAAACTCATAAAAGTTTTCGGTGACCGTGATCAGCAGCATCCACGGAATTATCAGCAGAACACCGATTAGCAACGACAGGCGCAAGGCTAGTGAGAAATGTCCCTTCTTTGTCAGCCAATTGATTAATCCACGAAATAATCTACGCATATCTTTTTCCATCCGGTGTCATTTTATTAATGTGCGGTCACGCGCCAATTGCGTGCGCAAGCGGCGGCGGCATTAAAAAATAATTCTTGTTTAGATGAAATCCGACATCCATGCCAAACAAGCTCGCTCGAATCGTTCGCACTGTAACGATATCTATGCTGCGGTGCATGCAGATTTTTACTTTGCATCGCGCGTAACTTATTTAGCGATCTAACGCCGCGAAAAGTTATGCGAAGAAAATCTTGAAGCAAGAATAAAAGGGACGGAATCCGCTCGCTTTCTTCGGTAAATCTGATATCAATTAACTCAAGGCGAAAAGATTAATAAAACGTAATATTCGCCGATCAAATAAATACTCTTCCAACGTAATGGGCACGACGCTCGCATCTTAATTTGCGCGCGGTAGAATTCTGCGCGCCAAAAAAAGTGAGCTCCTGCATACAAAAATAATTAAGGAGAAGCACCATGTCATATCTTGGTTACTCGCGTTCCGCAGCTAAACCACAACGTCCGCTCGCTTTGTTATTCATTGTATTGCTACACGCGGCAGTAATTGTGGCGTTGAGCGGCGGTTTGGATAGTCGCCTTTCATTAATAAAATACGACCCTGGAAAAATAGGCGTGATTATCGAAGCGCCGCCGGCGCAGCCAACAAAAATAGCTCCGGTACCGTTTGAGCAATGGCAATCGAGGACATCTGAATCGCCAATGATTGATCCGCTGATTATCGAAAAACCATCGCAGCCGACAACACTCACCGGCAAGGCAGAAAAAACCGGCGAGCAAACTACGGTAATTGCTGCTCCCGTTGTTATTGCACCGAGAGTTGACGCGCGGTTTCCGCTGACGCAACCGGCCTATCCGCCGGCATCGCGGCGTTTGGGAGAAGAGGGCACCGTCGAAGTATTACTGTATGTATTGGCGGACGGTCGCATTGAGTCGGCGCGTGTTGAGCGCAGCAGTGGATTTGCGCGTCTCGACGAAGCGGCGGTGCGCGAAGCGTTGCATTCATGGCGCTTATTGCCGAGCCGCGTCTACGATGTGCCCACTGCCGCATGGCATCGTATTGCGGTCACGTTCCATCTAAAAAATTAAACTAAATTTTTACTTGATAAAAATAGCGTGGCGGAAATGATTTTTTTTCGTCGCGCCGTTTTCCTGAGAAATATTCTGCGTAAGTGTTCGGCGCGAAACTGACGATCAATGCGTTATTATGACGCGCACACGTTTTCGGGAAATGGATTCAAATCGATTCACTGGAAATTACGTTCTACCGGCAGCCCGTTACAGCAAATGTTTAATGCGCACGCTGTCGAGTTTAATCCGTCGAATTGATTTCTCTTGCGAGAGACAGGGAGTTTTTGGTGCCAGAACAACAGGCGAATAGCGGTATCTCCACGCACGATATTCACGAAGCATTTCGATTTTCCGCACAACATGCGCGCGTCGGTATTCAAACGCATCCGCTGGCGACATTGGCGATAGTGTTGGCGCCGGGCTTCAGTCAGCGTTTTCCGATTTTTTGCCGCGCCATTTTTATCTTATCGGTATTGACGGCAATTTTTCGCTGGTTTGGCGTGCGCATCGTGCAGGCCCGCGCCGATATCAATCGCCGCGATTGGCTGACATTGATTGCGGTGCCGATGGTGTTCGCCAATTTACTGTGGGCGCTGCAGGCCAGCGTGATGCTGTGGGTCGGTCCGCTCGATACCGCCGTGATGTTGGTTTTGTTGGGCTCGGTCGCGCTCGCATTCGGCTGTGTTGTGTCCTATGCGCCGCATCGCGCGCTGGCGTTGACGATGCTGGTTATTCATCTCGGGCTGCCGTTAATCAGTACGCTCGCGCATCGCGAAGATTTATGGATGTTACTCGCGTTGTTGCTGATCGCATTTATGTTGTACGTGGTGCGCATTGCGACTTCATTGCATCGCGATTATTGGAGTGCGGTGGCGATGCGCCATCATTTGACCGAAGCGCGCGAGCGTGCGGAGGCGGCCAATCGTGCCAAGGATCAATTCCTTGCCAATATCAGTCACGAGATTCGCACGCCGTTGAATGGCATTGCCGCACCCGCGGAATTATTGCGACACACGGCGATGGGCAATGAGCAGCAACAATTATTAAAATTAATTACATCGTCGGCCTACACGCTGACGCAATTGATCGACGATCTGCTCGATTTTTCGAAAATCGAAGTCGGTAAATTGATGTTGTTGACGCAACCCTTTTCAGTGCGCACGTTATTACACGATGTGGTCGAGCGCCATCGCTTAAGTGCGGAAGTGAAAGGTTTGGCGTTGGTGTTGAACGAGGCGATGCCCGCGCATAACTGGCTGCTCGGCGATGCATTGCGGATCGGACAAATCGTCGACAATTTATTGTCCAACGCCATTAAATTTACCGAGCACGGCAGTGTTGGTGTCGATGTCAGTCTTGAAAATGCCCATCGCATTGCGCAACTGACGATTACTGTTAGCGACAGCGGCGTCGGTATTGCCGATGCGCTGCGCGACAAAATATTTCAACCGTTTGTGCAGGGCGATACCTCGACCACACGACGCTTTTCCGGCACCTGTTTAGGCCTGAGTATCAGTAAACGACTGGCCGAGCAGATGCATGGCACATTGCAATTCGTCAGCAAAATAAATACAGGCACGCGTTTCACGCTGGTGGTCACATTACCGCAGGCCGAGCCGCAAGCACTGCCCGAACATAAGGCGTTGCCAGTGCGGTTTTCCGGTATTCGCGTGCTGGTGGCGGAAGACAATCGCGTCAATCAGCAGGTCATTCGTCATCAGTTGCAATCGCTGGGAATTAGCCCCGACATCGTTGACGACGGCCAGCACGCGCTGACAGCCTTGGCCCACAATAGCTACGATTTAATTTTTTTAGATTGCCAAATGCCGGTGCTGGATGGCTATGAAACCGCGCAGCATTTGCGCAGTGACGGCGGAATTAATAAGACCGTTCCGATTATTGCATTAACGGCACACGCAATGGCGAGCGATGAACAGCGCGCTATTGCGGCCGGCATGAATGCCTATCTGAGCAAACCGGTTTCATTGCAGGTGCTGGCGCAGACGATTACACAGTGGCTTGGCGAGAAAGATATCGACAACAACGAAACTTAACGCGGATGGCGAATGTCGTCTTGCCATTAATTAGATTGCGCGTAATTGATTAACCTACGACTAATTAAATAATAGTTTGATGCGAAAAGGTCGCGGCGTGCTGAAAGCACAAAGCCTCATGCTGCTAGATAAAGAGCGGTAAAACGAATTTTGGAGCTTTATAGATATGGAGAGCGTTGCGTTGTTTGTATCGCGTCCATGCCGATTTTCAATTCGATATCGGGCCAGTAAAATTTTCCGGGCGACGTTTCGCGCACATTCAGAATGGCTGTCACCGGTTTATCTTTGAAGGAAGGGTAATCGCCATACGACATGAAGAATTTTTTGTCGTGGGCTTTTAGCCAAATGCCGAGGCTGGAAATTCGCGTAATTTGCAATCCTTTGCTCATGATCAATGCAGTCCTGAAGGTCCGATTTTTCCGGCTTGAATATTGGGATTGTCGAAGTCGAATTCACTCTGGCGTTGCGCCGCCATATTTTGCATCACATAACCGCGCAAACGCGTAATGACTTTATTCATGACATCGACCGTTTGGCCGAGTTGATCGAGCGTGAACAAAATAGTTTCCGGATCAACTGGCGTTGTCTTGTCGCTATTACCGCTATCCATTCAGCTATCCCCACCCCACGCGCTATAAAAACTATTTGCGTTACAAAGACTATTAAAGAAACACGGCTGCATGGAGGCTAGATTCAAACAGTCGTGCTTCATGCCTTTTCTATTTTTAATACTGCTTTTCATTCCCAGCTTAACGCGCCGCCGGTTTGGTATTCCGTTACACGTGTTTCGAAGAAGTTTTTCTCTTTGCGCAAATCCATAATTTCACTCATCCATGGGAAGGGGTTTTGCGCGCCGGGGAATTGTTCCGGCAAGCCCAACTGGGTGAGACGACGGTTGGCGATGAAGTGCAAATAATCTTCCATCATCGCCGCATTCATACCGAGCACGCCGCGCGGCATTGAGTCGCGTGCGTACTGCACTTCGAGTTCGGTGCCTTCGATAATCATCTGCACCGCTTCGCGTTGAAACGCTTCCGACCACAAATGCGGATTTTCTAATTTGATTTGGTTGATGACATCGATGCCGAAATTCAAATGCATCGATTCGTCGCGCAAAATATATTGGAATTGCTCGGCGACGCCGGTCATTTTGTTGCGACGACCCATCGACAAAATCTGCGTGAAACCGCAGTAGAAGAAAATGCCTTCGGTGACGCCGTAGAAGCCAATTAAATTGCGCAGCAATTCCTGATCGTTTTCGAAGGTGCCGGTTTTGAAATTCGGATCGTTCAGCGAATGTGTGTGACGCAAACTCCACGCCGCCTTTTTCGCGACCGACGGCACTTCGCGATACATGTTGAAAACTTCGCCCTCATCCATGCCGAGCGATTCGACGCAGTATTGATACGCGTGCGTGTGAATCGCTTCTTCGAATGCCTGACGCAATAAATATTGCCGGCACTCGGGATTGGTGATGTGGCGGTAAATGGCGAGTACTAAATTATTTGCAACGAGACTATCTGCCGTCGAAAAATAACCGAGCGAGCGCATCACGATGCGGCGTTCGTCTTCGGTGAGGCCGTCCTGAGAGCGCCAGGTGGCGACGTCGGCAGTCATGTTTACCTCTTGTGGCATCCAATGGTTGGCGCAGCCATCGAGGTATTTCTGCCATGCCCAATCGTATTTGAACGGCACTAATTGATTGAGGTCGACGCGGCAATTGATCATGCGTTTGTCATCGACCTGCAGGCGCGCTGCGCCCATTTCCAAATCTTCAAGACCGGCGGCGATGTCGAGGCTTTCGACAGCAGCGTGCGCACGCGCGGCGATATCTGCATCGGCAACGATCGGCTCCGCCGGCACGGTTTGCGCAACCAGTTTTTCTTCGGCGGCTTTTTCACGCGCGGCATTGTCGGCGTAAACCGGCGCCGGTTCGGCGATCTGTTGCGGCGCGGCTGCTTGCGTTTCAGCGTACGCGTTGGTTTTTACGGCGGCGGGAATCGGTTCTTCCGCGTTGTACTCTTCCCAATTCAGCATTGTTCTCACCCCACTTTCGATTTTTTATTTACGTGCATGCGTAAAATTTGTTGTTGCGAGCGCCGCGTCAAAGGCCGCGCTCGCGTTGCGATTACTGACAAGCCTCGCAGTCCGGATTATCGATCGAGCACGCATTCGGCACTTCCGCCGCTTGCGTAAATGCCGCACTCGCCGCGGTGCTTGCCGACGCGTTCGATACGGCATTCAAGTTGCCGGTGGTGACGGTCGATTTTTCGGTGCTGGTCGCCGACAACGCGCGCAGGTAATACGTGGTTTTCAGGCCGCGATACCAAGCCATGCGATAAGTGACATCGAGCTTTTTGCCCGAGGCACCGGCGATATAAAGGTTTAACGACTGCGCCTGATCGATCCACTTCTGGCGGCGACTGGCGGCATCGACCAACCAGCGCGGCTCTACTTCAAATGCGGTCGCATACAGCGCTTTCAAGTCCGCCGGAATGCGATCGATCTGCTGCACGCTACCGTCGAAATATTTCAGGTCGTTGACCATCACCGCGTCCCACAGGCCGCGCTTTTTCAAATCGTGCACGAGGTACGGATTCACCACGGTAAATTCGCCGGACAAATTCGATTTCACGTACAGGTTTTGATAAGTCGGCTCGATCGACTGCGACGCATCGGTGATGTTCGCAATCGTCGCGGTTGGTGCAATCGCCATCACGTTGCTGTTGCGCATGCCGGCTTGGGCAAATTCGCGCATCGTGTTCCAGTCCAGCGTTTGCGAACGATCGACGTCGATGAACTCGGCGCCGCGCTGATTGACCAGAATATCGACCGAATCGATCGGCAGAATGCCCTGGCTCCACAGCGAACCGCTGAAGGTTTGGTAGCTGCCGCGCTCGCGCGCCAGCTCGGCGCTGGCTTTGATGGCGAAATAGCTGACCGCTTCCATCGAGCGATCGGCGAATTCGACGGCGGCGTCCGATGCGTACGGGGTGCGCAATGTGTACAACGCATCCTGGAAGCCCATGATGCCGAGCCCGACCGGACGGTGTTGCAGGTTCGAATTCTTCGCCTGCGGCACCGAGTAGTAATTGATGTCGATAACGTTATCGAGCATGCGCACGGCGGTGCGGATAGTTTTTTCCAGCTTCGTGTGGCTCAGCGCGCCATCGACAATGTGCTGGTTCAAGTTGACCGAGCCGAGGTTGCAGACGGCGATTTCGTCTTTGTTCGTGTTTAGCGTGATCTCGGTACAGAGATTCGACGAATGCACGACGCCGATGTGCTGCTGCGGGCTGCGCAGGTTGCATGGGTCTTTGAACGTGATCCACGGATGGCCGGTTTCGAACAGCATCGACAGCATTTTGCGCCACAGATCCTGCGCGCGAACTTTCTTGTACAGGCGCATTTTGCCGGCGGCGGCGAGCTGTTCGTAATGGTTGTAGCGCTCTTCGAAGGCGGTGCCGAACAGGTCGTGCAGATCGGGCGTATCGGCCGGTGAAAACAGCATCCAGTCGCCGTCCAGAAACACGCGTTTCATGAACAGGTCGGGCACCCAGTTGGCGGTGTTCATATCGTGCGTGCGGCGGCGGTCGTCGCCGGTGTTTTTGCGCAGCTCAAGGAATTCCTCGATATCGAGGTGCCAGGTTTCGAGGTACGCGCAGACCGCGCCTTTGCGTTTGCCGCCTTGGTTAACGGCGACGGCGGTGTCGTTGACTACTTTCAGGAACGGCACGACGCCCTGCGATTTACCGTTGGTGCCTTTGATATAGGAGCCGAGCGCGCGCACCGGCGTCCAGTCATTGCCGAGGCCGCCGGCCCATTTCGACAGCATGGCGTTATCGTGGATCGCAGCGAAAATGCCGTCGAGATCGTCGGGCACGGTGGTCAGATAGCAGGACGACAATTGCGGGCGCAGCGTGCCGGAGTTGAATAGCGTCGGCGTCGAGCTCATGTAATCGAAGCTGGACAGCAGGCTGTAGAACTCGATCGCACGCGCGTTCTTGTCGTCTTCGTTGATCGATAGACCCATCGCCACACGCATGAAAAACACCTGCGGCAGCTCGAAGCGAATTTCGTTGCTGTGAATAAAGTAGCGGTCGTACAGCGTTTGCAGGCCGAGGTAGCCGAACAGGTGATCGCGTTCAGGCTTCAACGCCGCGCCGAGGCGGGCCAGGTCGAAATCTTGCAGACGGCGATCGAGCAATTCCAGCTCGATACCTTTGGCGATATAAGCGTTAAGCGCGAGTGGATAGAACTCGGTCATTTCGGCTTGGGTGGCCGACGGCGCGACGTCGAGGAAGGTCAGTGCCTCTTCGCGCAACTTGTCCATTAACAGGCGCGCGGTGACGAACGAGTAGTTCGGCTCCTGCTCAACCAAAACGCGTGCGGTAATCACCAGCGAAGTGTTTAGCTCGCCGATCGGCACGCCGTCATACAGGCTTTTCAGCGCTTCGCCGAGCACCAATTGGGCGTCGACACCTTCCAGGCCGGAACAGGCTTCGGCAACGATAGTTTCGAGCCGGCCCAGATCGAGGAATTCGCGTTGGCCGTTTTGCAGCGTGACATGCAGCGTCGGGTGCGCTTTGGCTGGTTGCGTCGCAGCCTTGGCAGCGCGTTGGCGCGCATGTTCTTCGCGATAGATCACGTACGAGCGCGCGACTTTCTGTTCGCCGCTGCGCATCAATGACAATTCGACCTGATCTTGAATGTCTTCGATGTGAATCGTGCCGCCGGAAGGCATGCGACGTTTGAACGTGGTGCTAACCATCACCGTGAGTTTGGCCACGGTTTCATGAATACGGGTGGAGGCAGCGGCGGTGCCGCCCTCGACAGCCAGAAACGCTTTGGTGATGGCGACGGCGATTTTGCTGTCGTCATAAATGACTACGGTGCCATTGCGCTTAATCACCCGAATTTGCCCGGGCGCGGTCGCTTGTAACGCGGCCGACGAAGTGACGCTGGGGGAGGGCTGGGTGGTGGTCTGAGATGTAGTAATAGAAGGCGTGACGTCTGGCTGCATGGGCTCTCCCTGGAACTCGCTGTTTGTTTAGTTATTGCCCGGTAAACCCCAACATATAGGGGTTTAGGAAAATCGGACTACAAGATAATGCGGTTCGAGGGTGAGTGCAAGCAGGATAAATTGGGTGCGAGCTGTGGATAAGTTGTGGGTAATTCTGAGGGTCGGTGGGCACTAACCCCAGAGCCCGGCGCAGGCCGGGAGTGGGCAATTGAGTAACGTAATTGGCGGAAAAATTATCTGTACGCACCGCCATTATTTTTACGGCGCGACACTCAATGGGTGAGTAAAAACTCGATCAGCGCTTTTTGCGAGTGCAGACGGTTTTCGGCTTCATCCCAAATGACGCTGTGCGGGTCTTCCATCAGCTCGGCGCTAATTTCTTCTTCGCGGTGTGCCGGCAAGCAATGCATAAAGAGCGCATCGCTGGCGGCAATGCTGAGCAATTCGCGGTTGAGTTGATAGCCGCCGAACGCGCGCCGACGCTCGCTGATTTCGTGCTCGTGCCCCATCGAGGCCCATACATCGGTGGCGAGGAGATGGGCGCCGCGTGCGGCTTCTTTCGGATCGCGCACGATGCTGACGCGGTCGCGATTAGCGTTGACTAGGTCTTCGCGCGGTTCAAACCCTTGCGGGCAGGCGATGCGCAGCTCGAAATCGAATTGTCGCGCCGCTTGGATGTAGGTCTGGCACATGTTATTGCCATCGCCAATCCATGCCACCTGTTTGCCTTGAATGCTGCCGCGATGCTCGATAAAGGTCTGCATGTCGGCCAGCACTTGGCAGGGATGGAAGTCGTCAGTCAGCGCGTTGATTACCGGCACCGACGAGAATGCGGCAAAGCGCTCGATGCGGCTGTGTCCGAAGGTGCGCACCATGATGATGTCGATCATCGATGACATCACACGTGCGCTGTCTTCGATCGGTTCACCGCGGCCGAGCTGCGTGTCTTTGGGTGCAAGAAACATGGCGTGACCGCCCATCTGCGCCATGCCGGCCTCGAAAGAGACGCGTGTGCGCGTAGACGACTTCTCGAAAATCATGCCTAGCACATAATTTTTGAAACGGTCGGTATAGAGGCGCTGGCGATGTTCTTGTTTGAATTCGGCAGCGCGTTGCAACACGTGGTGCAGTTCGGCTGGCGTGAGGTCCAGCAAAGTCAAAAAGTGTCTTACAGCCATGTTGGCGGTGCGGCCGGGCTCGGCGGCGCAACCCTCCCCAGAGTTGGTTTTTAGTTTATGTTCCGCTGCGACAGAACTGTTCGATCAAAGGACATAATCTATTAACTAGTTCGTCGCTGTGTTCGCGCTTCCAGATCAGTGCCGGCAGCAGGCGGATGACTTTGTCGGCGGTGACGTTGATCAGCAAGCCTTGGGCAAGCGCTTGTTTTACCAGGTCGGCGCACGGTTTGTTCAGCTCGATACCGAGCATGAAGCCGATGCCGCGCAATGCGACGACACCCGGCACGCCGGCTAAACGCTGGCGAAATTGTTCAAGCAAATAAGTGCCTTCGGCGGCCGCGTGCGCGCTGAGTTGATCGTGCTCGATGGTATCGACCACCGCTAAACCGGCAGCGCAGGCGAGCGGATTACCGCCAAAAGTGGAGCCGTGATTACCGGGCTGAAACAGCTCGGCGGCAACGCCTTGAGCTAGACACGCGCCGATCGGCACACCGCCGCCCAAGCCTTTGGCGGTGGTGACGATATCGGGGCGAATGCCGGAATGTTGATACGCGAAATAAGTACCGGTGCGGCCATTGCCGGTTTGCACTTCGTCGAGCATCAACAGCCAGCCGCGTTGATCGCAGAGCTCGCGCAATTGTTTGAGGAAGCCGGGCGGCGCGATATTGATGCCGCCTTCGCCTTGTACCGGCTCCATTAATATCGCGACCACGTCGGGATTGTTGCGACCAATGGTCTGCAATGCTTCGAGATCGCCGTATGGCGCGCGCGTAAAACCGGCTACTAACGGTTCAAAGCCCGCCTGAATTTTGCGATTGCCGGATGCGGTCAACGTCGCCATCGTGCGGCCGTGGAAGGATTGCTCCATGACGATAATGGTCGGGCGATCGATATTCTTTTTGTGGCCGAATAAGCGCGCCAATTTGATCGCGGCTTCATTTGCTTCGGCGCCCGAGTTGGAGAAAAACACCTTTTCCATGCCGGATACGCGGCACAGCGTTTCGGCCAGCTCGGTTTGGCGCTGCACGCCATATAGATTGGAAGTGTGAATTAACTGCGCGGCCTGTTCTTGAATCGCTCTTACCAAGGCCGGGTGGCCATGGCCGAGCGCATTGACGGCAATCCCGCTGATGGCATCGAGATAGCGATTGCCTTCGCTGTCGAACAACCAAATGCCTTCACCATGGGTGAAGGTTACCGGCAGGCGTCCGTAAGTGTTCATCAGCGCGAGCTGCGTCATAACTGTGTGATTCTCAAAAAGAGCCGAGGCAAAAACGCAAAAAGGCAGCCAATAGCTGCCTAACGAAACGAGTAATACTATAGATTAATCGCCGGCGCAGCAATCGCGGGCGATGCCGACTAAAGTTGAGTGTCGCGCTCGGATTTGCTTTTCTTTCTGTGTACAATTCAGCCTGTGTGCAATTAAAGCCAAGTTATCCGCAGACCGCTCGGTCCTCAGCAAAATAGGTATGTGTATGGACGTTTTCGAAGTAATCAAAGAGCAAGTCAGTTCGAACCCGATCATCCTCTATATGAAAGGCTCGCCCAATGCCCCGCAGTGCGGCTTCTCCGCACGTACCGTGCAGGCGCTGATGGCGTGCGGCGAACGCTTTGCGTATGTGGATATTTTGTCGAATCCCGATATCCGCGCGAATCTGCCGAAATTTGGCAACTGGCCAACCTTTCCGCAGTTGTGGGTGAATGGTGAGCTGGTCGGCGGTTGCGACATCGTGTGCGAGATGCATGAAAACGGCGAACTGCAGCCGCTCGTCAAGGCAGCTGTAGTGCCGGCTACAGCATCCAACTAGTCCACAGAGCTGAGCGGCGATTACGATTGCTGCGATAGCTACGCTTCTGTAATTACTCTCATCCAGTTAAGCGCTCTGCACCGCGGGGCGCTGATATTGCCGCAACGTCATCGTTAGCGTCGTCAAACTGACAGGCTTACTCAGATAACGGTCCATGCCCGCTTCGAGACAATGCTCCTGCTGCTCGGGAAAGGCATGCGCTGTGAGCGCAATAATCGGCGTCGGCAACAATCCCTGACGATGCTCGAAGGCCCGAATCGCGCGCGTCGTATTAAAGCCATCCAGCACCGGCATTTCACAGTCCATCAAAATCAAATCAAAGCGGCGCGTTGCCTTGCAAAAAGCGGTCAGAGCCACTTCGCCGTTTTCGCAAAAGGTGGCGCGGTGTCCCAGCTGTTTGAGCATCGATTTCAATACCGCGATATTCACCAGATTGTCCTCAGCAGCGAGGATATTTAACGGCTGCGCCATATCGACCACCGTGCCGTTTGGTTGCGCAGCGGTTTGCGGCTCGCGCTCAATAATTCGTAACAACTGCGCCGCATTGCAGGGTTTGGCGCCGGCGTAGTGAGCTTGCTGCAATGCGGCGCTGGAAGAGCTCAACGTATAAATGATCAGGGGAATTCGCTGAAAGCGAAGATCCGCGAGCAACTGCGCGCAAAAGGCCGCGCTGGCGCTGTCGTTTTCGGGCAGATCCAACACGATCAGCTCCGGTGGCACCGCCGCGTGCGATTCCAGCCAAGCCATCGCCTTGTGCGTATTGCGCGCGGTAACCGGCTCAATTTTCAGAGCGCGAATTTGCTCGACATCAATCGTCAATGCGCTATCGGCAGTGGCGACGACCAGTGCCCGCCAGTTTGATGCGCGTGGCGCGAGAGCCATATTAATTCGGCTCGGAAGTTTTAATTCAAACCAAAAATGACTGCCCTTGTCGGGCACGCTGTCGACGCCAATGTCGCCGCCCATCATGTCGATCAATTGTTTGCAGATGCTCAATCCGAGCCCAGTGCCGCCGTAGCGTCGTCGCGTCCAGTCGGTGACATCGGTAAATACGTCGAACACATTATGCTGATGATCCTGGGCGATACCGATGCCGGTATCGGCTACCTCGAAGCGCAGCCGGCTGCGATCATTTACGCGCTCCAGATTATCGACACGCAATGACACTGCGCCACGCGCGGTAAATTTCAGCGCGTTGGATAATAAATTATTCAGGATTTGGCGCAGCCGCGAAGGATCGCCGCGCACGATTTCCGGCACGCTCGGCGCCATGGATACATCGAACAAAATGCCGCGATTGAAAAACGAGATTCGATAAATATCCGCGATGTCGGCAAGCAGTTGGCCCAAATCGAATTCGATATCTTCGAGCCGCATGCGCCGCGCTTCGATTTTTGAAATATCCAGAATGTCATTGATGACCTCCAGTAGCGAGTTGCCGGCCGAGCGGATGGTTTTGATATAGCTGCGCTGCTCATTCGTCAGTGGCGTCTTTTCTAACATCTCTGTCATGCCGAGCACGCCGTTTAACGGTGTGCGAATTTCGTGACTCATCACCGCGAGAAATTCGCTTTTTGCTTTACTTCCAGCCGCTGCGATATTGGCGAGCAAGGTGCCGCGCAAAGCCCAATAAATAGCGGCACTAATGGCGAGGCCGCCCAGCAGCGGTATTAATAATGTAATGACATCATCTAGTTGCCACTGCAATGGCTGCTTCACCAGCATCCGAATCGATTGATTGCCGCTCATGACCGGCCGGCTCAGTTGCGCGATACGCGCACCGAACCAGCCGCGCGCTGTTTTATCGATATCGGCGAGCGGGGCGCCAAAATGCAAAATCGAACGCTCGCTGAAAACAATCTGCAATCCGAGATTAGTGCCGAACACCATACGATCGATCAGCTCGTATTTGTCGAGTAATGTGGCGACGATGCCAACGACAACACGGCGGCTGCTGTGGTCATAAATGGGGACGATTAAAGCGCATTGCTCGCTGCCGTTGGCGATGAATGATGCCGGCACTGCACGCACTTCATTGCTATCGAACGCCTCTTCCATGATTGCGCGCCAGGCGGGGTATAAATCCAGGCCGGCATGAACCGGATTGGTGGGGCGTACCGCTTTCAGGTAAATAATTGGGAAATAAAATTCGCGCGCTGGACTTGCGATAGAGATGCCTTTGGCATCGAGTTCGGTAATTGATGTGACGGCGGTTTGCCGCGCAAGAATTTGCTCGAAGCTCGGACGTGCAACTAATTCAACGCGTGGCGCATAAAAGGCACTGCTTATATAGGGGAAGTTTTTTAGTTCGGCGTTTGCAAAGGTTGCGAATTCTTCGCCTTCGACATAATCCGACGAATCAAAAAACGCCTGAAAACTACGCGTCATCGCCATGCTGGCGGTGAGCTGCGACGCGACGCCATTCAGCAGAACCGCTGCGCGCTCCTGAAATTGAAGCTGCTTATTTTCCCATAGCCGCGTTACGGTCCAACCAATCCAAAGCGCGGTTGCAATCGTACCGAATAGGACGCAATAAAAACGCAGCTTCCTTATAGTGGCATTGGTCGTGGTAATAGTTTCGGTGGAGCGCGCCATGCTAGATCCCTCTATGACGAGGCATTGAGTATGGTTCTAATTTTTAGCAGTTGCCAATTATCATTTTCGTGCTGCCAGCTGAGTGAATTTTTATGCAAAAGCGGGCCTCCGCTTTTGCACGGCAACGACTGCATCCGCGCAGCGTTTCTTCCATCGCTTGATTTTTATGACGTGTAGGTATTTGATGAAAAGCCGCAGTTGCGCTGTGTTTAATTGTCGGATATTGGGTCGGAAAAAAATAATTTTATGGAGCAGCGCGATTCATTTTATTTCCTGAGCTCAACGAGGAATACATCATGACGATTTTCTGTGTAGTGTTTGATTTACAGCATCCGCGTGAAGAATATACGCAGCTTTTTAATCATCTCGATGAGCATCAAGGGGCTGGCATAACTCCCAATTGCCGCCTCTTGATTTCACACAATTCGGCCGATGTGTTGATGCGGTATTTGGAAAATTTCATCTTTCCGACCGATACATTGTTTGTATCCGAGGTTGCCACGGCGTGGGCTTTAAATAAAAATTTCGAAGGCGCCGAATGGCTGCGCGATCTACAAGCGTTAAATCCGTCACAGGTGGTACACGCACCAGAAATAATGCACAACCCGCCGAGCGCTTAATCGCTCTTCAAAATTGTTAAGCGGACCTCGAATTGTTCGAATAATTTTGGATATAGTGCGCGCTGAACAGGATGTTTAACCCCGCTGACAAGGATGCCAAGTTATGCCGCACTATCGCCATATTTTTCTTATTGCAGGTTTGTCTCTGAGTTTTATTAGCGAAGCGCACGCGGCTGAATGGCGCGCCTGCGAAAAAGCAAAACTGCGTCAACTCGATTTACAGCAATCTAAACGAACCGCCAGCCCATCGAATAAGCGCAAGAGTTCGCGTTCTCGCGGCGAGGGCGCACACGACAGCGCCGAGCAATTGGAAGATTGGTTGTGGAAAAACTGCCGCCAATATTCGTACGAGCTGCGCACGCTCGAACAGCAGAGAATGTAGTTGGGAAAGACTTCGAGGAAATTAAATGGCGGCTGTTTGCCTCGTCATTTAATCAATGAGCGCTTTTAATTTTTTCTTCTATTTCTTGCAGTGTTTGTGCGAACACATCGCTATTCACGCCACCTAATTTAACGGCTTGCTGCGCTGCTTTAAGCGCGGCGCTATATTTTTTTTGTCGCGCCAACACATCGGCAAGATTATTAAAGGCTACGGCTGCATCGGGATGTTGTTGGCTTGCAGTGAGAAATAATTTTTCCGCATCGGCAAAATTGTCGCGCGTATAAGCAATATTGCCGAGTCCGATCAATGCAGCCAAATTATCCGGCCAACGTTGTATCGCTGCGGTGTAAGCGGTATTGGCGGCGGTTAATTGATGCGTTTGTTCCAGCGCAACTGTTGCCGTTAGGTAGCGATTTTCATTGGCATTTTGTGGCATTACTCCGGCAGGCAAGGGCAGCAGAGCCCAATAATTTCCCCGCGCCCAAGTGCGCTCGAATGTTGCCATCGCTAATAATTGTCGGCGTTCGGGGCCGGAGCGCAAAATAATTTCAGCGCGGTCGAGGTCGTAACCAATTACAACCGCGTAATGCCAGACGGGATACCAGTTAAAGGAAAGATTTTGCAGCACGATAACCGGTTTTCCAGCCGCGACCTCAATCAGCAATTCGCGCAATTGTGGCGGCAATTCATAAGCCATTAAACCGTTGCGCCGAGTCGCTGCCAGCATCTCGATCTGTAAACTGCCTTGCTTGCCCGGCAAATAAATTTGCGGCTCCAGTTGCTCCGGCGCGACGTTAACGCCATTCCCACCCAGCGCCATCGCGAGCGCAGCCGGACCGCATTGATGCGCTTCTTGCGCAAAATACGGCACCGTTTCGATTTCAAAATATTGTGGCAAATCCGTATTATTTTCGATACGCAATGCGGCAGTTTGCGGTGGCGTGGCACAGCCTTGAATTAACAGCGCGAGCGCACAAATAAAAATGCCCGCCAAGCGGCGGGCATTTATGGCGATGTTAGCCGCATGTTGAATCAGCACTCAGCGCACCGGGCGTGTGAATGGAAATACCTTGGTCAGGCCGAGAATATCGGTGATGAGTAGGATGATAAATACCGTCAGCAGAATACCGAGAATCTCGCCGCCAGCGGGTAATTTATCGATGTGATCGGCAACGGTTTGCACTTCGCTATCGGTCATCGCGTCGACGCGCGTCAGTGCCACATTGGCGTCCACGCCCTGTTGTTTCATCATGTTGCGCACGTCTTCGCGTTGCAGAAATAAACGCACGCGATCGCGGTTTTGTATGGACTGGCCGGATGCGGTGATTTGTTCCGTGCTGATTAGTGCGGCATGCACCGGCGCTATCGGCAACCACAGCGTGAGCAATGCAAAAATGAGTGACCAGCTAGTGCGACGCAGCATCGGTATTTTCATAATCGACTTCCTAATTGGTTGGGAATAAATGACATCGGTGCGGCATGGTTTAACTTACGATGGCAGCGCGGAATATATCGTAGTGATTGGGCGCTGACAATTTCGCGCGCCCTTAAACGTTCAAATTATGGCGCGTGAATTATTTCCCCGATAATTATTTGCTCGGCTTAGTTGCGAAATCGTTGAATAATCGCCGATTGATTTTAACGAGACTGAACATGCGGCAGCGCTGGGATATTTTCTGCACCGTCATCGATAATTTCGGCGACGCCGGCGTGTGCTGGCGTTTAGCGCGGCAGTTGGCGACTGAATATGATTTTGAAGTGCGTCTTTGGATCGACGATCTGCGCGCGCTACACCGTTTGTGGCCGGAAATTTCGTTAAACGCATCGGTGCAGAATGTCGCCGGCGTAATTGTTTGTGAATGGCGTGCGCCATTTGTCGATGCGGACATGGCCGATGTCGTCATCGAAGCATTCGCCTGCAATTTGCCGGAACATTATTTAGTGGCCATGGCGCAGCGCCCGCAATCGCCGCTGTGGATTAATCTCGAATACTTGAGTGCGGAGCCATGGGTCGCGGATTGCCATGGCTTGGCATCGCCGCAAACCGGCAGCGCCATTCCCAAATATTTTTTCTTTCCGGGATTCACCGAAAATACCGGCGGTCTGCTGCGCGAGTGCGATTTAGTCGCGCGCCGGTTGGCATTTCAATCTGAACCTGCAGCGCGAACACAATTTTTTACCGATCTGGGCGTGCAGGTTTTGGAGCACAGCACAGTCATTTCGTTGTTCGCGTATCCGTCGGCGCCGTTGTCCGCATGGTTTGAAGCGCTGGTCGCGAGCCCAGCGCCGATTTTGTGCTTGGTTCCGGAAGGGCAATTGCTAAAACAAGTAGCGGAATTCTTCGGCGGGCCTTTATTAGCCGTGGGCGAGTCGGCGCGGCGCGGCGCGCTCACGGTGCAGGCGCTGCCGTTTTTGCGTCAGGATATTTACGATCAATTGCTGTGGAGCTGCGATATCAATTGCGTGCGCGGCGAGGATTCGTTCGTGCGGGCGCAATGGGCGGCGCGTCCGCTGTTGTGGCAAATATACCCGCAGCAAGATGACGCGCATTGGATCAAGCTCGCCGCCTTTTTTGAGCTGTATAAAGAACTACTTCCAAGCGATGCCGCTGCGGCGCTGGCTGCGCTCTGGCAGGCATGGAATGGACGCGGCGATATGCGCGCTGCCTGGCAAAATCTGCAGCCGTTATTGTCGGTGTTACGCCGTGGTGCCGATGCTTGGGAGGCCCAGTTGCGCGGCTCGACGAATCTCGCGGCAGCGCTGGCGCAATTTTGCGCAAATCATGTATAGTGCGCGCGTTTTGTAGCAACCCTTCCAGTAATTTGTCCTCTGGTACTCCGTCATGAAAACAGCTCAAGAACTGAAAGCCGGCAATGTCATCAACCTGAATGGCCAGCCCTGGGTCATCATCAAGGCTGAATACAACAAATCCGGTCGCAACTCCGCCGTCGTAAAAGCCAAGATGAAAAACCTGCTCAGCGGCACCATGTCCGAGACGGTTTACAAGGCCGATGACAAACTCGATCCGGTAACACTTGAGCGCAAGAATGTTACGTATTCGTACTTCGCGGATCCGCTGCACGTGTTCGTCGATGACGAGTTCAATCCGTATGAAGTTGAAGCTGAAAACCTCGGCGACGTCATCAACTACATCCAAGACGGCATGACCGACGTTTGCGAAGCGGTGTTTTACGACGGCAAGGCGATTTCCGTTGAATTGCCGACCACCATCGTGCGGGAAATTGCGTATACCGAACCTGCGGTGCGCGGCGATACCTCCGGCAAGATTATGAAAACCGCAAAATTGCATAACGGTTTTGAAATGCAGGTTTCCGGCTTCTGTGAAATCGGCGACTCGGTTGAAATCGATACGCGCACTGGCGAATACAAGAGCCGCATCAAAGGCTAATTGCTTACGCCTCCACACCGCAGTGAATAGAACAGCGGTGCAATAAAAAAGGCCCTACGGGGCCTTTTTTATTGCCTGAATTTTCACTTTATTTCTTGAGCGTAAGCGCTGTGCCGGCGAACGCAATGCCCTTCCAGCCATGGCGCATAAACGTGCGGATGTTGGCGTGATCGCTGCCCTGTGGCGTGTTCAGAACATCGCGATAATGTTTGCCGAAGCAAACCAGCGTTTCGGCTTCGCTCAATCCGACCAATTGTGCGAACGCAAAAATATGACACGAACCCTCATTGGTGCCGGCCACGTTGTCGACCACATCATCGCCAACGCCGTTGCGAAAAGCAGTGGGCGTGTAATCGTATTCATCTCGGATCGTATCCATTGCTTGCTGGAAAGCGACTTCATTGGGTTGCGTGCGGATTTGTTCGATAAATTCGGCGGTGGACATGAGGTTTTCCAGTTCGGTGATTAATGCGTGTGGATTAATACGGGTGTCATTGCCAGATAGTGCTGCTAATTTGCAGAGATGTCGAATCGCTGGTCAGCAGCATTTGCTGGTCTTGCACGGTGCATTGTAAGCGCATGGCGCGGTTTGCCATCGCCGCCAGCGCATCGGTACTTTCTTTGTCCCAGCTGATCACGGTCAGATTGTCCTGCCTCGATAATTCCTGCTGATTGCGCTGCCACCACATATCCGCGCCGCGTCCGTACACATAAATCACCACGCGCTGCGCCCGCCCGCAGGCTTTGCGCACGCGCTTCGGATCGGGCAGGCCGACATCGATCCACAGCTCGATGGTGCCGGTTAAATCCTTCAGCCACAGATCGGGCTCGTCTTCATCGCTGCTGAGTCCACGTGTGAACTGCAATTGCTCGTCGGCGTGGCAGGCGAAGGCGAGCAGCCGCACCATCATGCGCTCGTCGGTTTCAGACGGATGCCGCGCGATGGTTAGGCGGTGATCGGCGTAATAATTTCGATCGACATCGGCGATGTTCAGATCGGCTTTGAAAATAGTTGCGCTAAGGGCCATGGGCGAGTGTCGGCATTGAGGTGTGCGGCATAGTAAGCGCAGCGCGGTCATTCGAGAAATTTTAAGGGTGAAAAGATTTGTCGCGGCGCATCAAACGCTCTGTATTGCGAACTCAATGCAGAACGTAAAGGACGAAAGTAGAAGGAGTTTTTGAAAGGGTGGGGGAATAAAAAAGCCGCGCCTGTGCGGGGTAACGCAGCGGCGCGGATGAATCCCTGGAGGAGGTAGTCGTGCTAACTCATCTTGAATCGGAGGCCGCTTCCCCCGCTCACGTGAGCTTGGGTCAATGTTAACGAGAACTATTTGCATTTGCAAGCGATTCCACGCTCAGTAGCGCTTAATAGATGTCGCGATTGGATGAGTTAACTGAATGAGCAATGTAGGGAGTGCCTAACGATGTCCTATTTCGCTTTGCATTGAGTCGCTTTTATTGTTGTGAGCTACGCAGAAATTACGTCGCATCTGTAATTTCCTCTTTCGCTATCGTCGTATCCCCCCGCTGCTTGCGGCATTCCAAAAGCATTGAAATGCAATTCGATGTCAGCGCCGATTAGAAACAACAAAAGCAACTGTCGCGATCGCCATTATTTCTACGCAGAAAATGCAAATTTTTTGCATTTACAAGCGTCTGAAAAAAATTCGCAGGTACGTGTTTATTTATTCGCAGGCTTCCATTAATTGTCTGGAACGATTCCTGCAAAAATGCTTTTGCCAATGTGGCATCACAGCAATGAGGTGACATCATGAGCTATTTAAATCGCGATACGTATGGCATGTATAAAAGTGTAAATAAAAGTGGCCCCGGTCCATCCCTTATGGGTGCGCACACGTTATTGGGTGAGGATGTAACCAATCGTCAAGGCGATAACCTCGGCGATATCAAAGAAATTATGTTGGATATGCAAACCGGAAAAGTCGCCTACGCGGTGCTGTCGTTTGGCGGCGTATTCGGCATCGGCGAAAAATTATTTGCAGTGCCCTGGTCCGCACTAACGCTAGATACGGTGAGTAAATCTTTCACGCTAAATGTTTCCAAGGAACAGCTAAAAAATGCGCCGGGCTTCGATAAAAGCGATTGGCCCGATATGAATGATGCAACTTGGATAAGCTCGATTAATTCATTTTACGGTCAGCAATCAGTCTACAGCGAGCGCCGTCACTAATCGCTGAGCGCGCGCGACTATAACGGTCGCGCGTCTATTTTAATTTTTATAAAATCTAACATTCCCGAGCAATTTCTTAAGTTCAGTAAAATTGGAAAATCAGGGGAGAAATCGGGCAGTAATAATCTGATAAGCAGAAAGATTTAATTCCAACGCCTATTTCAATTCCCGACAATATCTCCCCAGGGAAAAAGCTCCATTCGATGTAAAATTTAAGTGTGCAAAAATTAGCCATCAAATATTGTTTGCTGAAAAAATTTTAATATTTTGAAAAAAATACAGCCTGCTTCAATTGTTTTATTTTGCTAAATGTCTTCGCAGCCGCGCGAAATCTACGTACTAAAGGCAATTCCGTCCTGGCACTTCTGTTGGCACTTCGATTGCAAACTCGAATTCAGACCTACAGGAATACACAAAATGGCTTTTAGCACCGGTTTAAAAGAACTGATCGACGGGTGCGCTCTGGAGCCTATTCATATTCCCGGAAAAATTCAGGCGCATGGGTTTTTATTGGCTTGCGATGCGAACTTTCAGATTCGCTATGTCAGCGAAAATGTGCTCGATCACATCAATATCGAACCCAGTGCCGCGTTGGGCGAGTCGTTATTTACGTTGTTGGCAGCAGACCAAAATAAAATGCCGTGGCTGAATTTAATTGATGAATGCAATGCGAATACGCATTTCACGCAGTGCAAATTTAAACAGTCGAATACGTTGTTTGAAGTAAGTGCGCATTGGCGCGAAGGTCTTCTAATCGCTGAATTCGAGCCGGATTTTGGTTTGTCCGCGGGCTTATCCGCTACGGCACAACCGCTCGCAATAAATAGTTTTGTCACGCGCTTGCAGCAAGCGCATACGGTGCCTGCCATTTGTACATTGGCTGTAGAAGAAATGAAGCGCTTGACCGGTTTCGGCCGCGTGTTGGCCTATGCATTCGATGAAAACGGTCATGGCAACGTCATCGCGGAAGCGACCGAAGCCGGCTATGAAAGTTATTTATCCTTGCGCTTTCCCGCGTCCGATATTCCGCCGCAAGCGCGCGAGTTATACAAACTCAATTCAATCCGCGTAATCCCCGATGCACATTATCAGCCAGTGGCTCTGTTCACTTCGGACGAGGATCGCGATCGGCCACTCGATTTGAGTTTAAGTAATTTGCGCAGTGTGTCGCCGGTCCATGTGCAGTACATGCTGAACATGGGCACGCTGGCTTCAATGTCGATTTCTATTTTGGTCGAGGGCAAATTATGGGGTCTTATTTCCTGCCACGATTTACGTCCCCGTTACGTCTCGGTATCGACGCGAAACACGTGCGAATTACTCGGCAAAATTTTATCGCTGCAAGTGGAAGCGCGCGAAGGTCACGCCAACACACTGCGTCGTTTGGAATTACGCAGCATGGTAGTAAGCATGCTAGCGGCGATGGCGGATAAGGATAGTGTTTCGGCTGGGTTATGTGCGATTCCAGACACCACCTTGGCCTTTGTGCAAGCTACCGGAGCCGCTGTCGTGATGGCGGGAAAATGTCATCGTATTGGCGCGGCGCCTTCCGAAGATGCGCTGACGGCACTGGCTGTATGGTTAAGTGAAAACGACAAGCGCGATATTTTCGCGACCGACACCTTGCTCGCGGATTTTCCGGCAGTCGCGCGCCTCGGTGTAACTGTTAGAGGTTTGCTGGCGGTTGCCATTTCGGAAATTCATCCGCATTACATCATGTGGTTTCGCCCCGAAGTTATCAAAACGGTGAACTGGGCCGGCGAGCCGAATAAAGACCGGCAGTTCAGTAATGGGGTTGAGTCGTTATCGCCACGGAAAAGCTTTTCGACGTGGCAACAAATATTGCGCGATCAATCGTTGCCGTGGGCGCGCGAGGAAATCGATGCAGCTACCGCGCTGCAGGATTCGGTGCGCGGCATCGTGCTGCGCAAAGCTGAAGAGCTGGCCAATATGGCTGACGAGTTGCGTCACGCCAATGGTGAGCTGGAGGCATTTTCGTACAGCGTTTCACACGATTTGCGCGCGCCATTGCGTCACATCGCGGGCTACGCGGAATTGCTCAATGAATATGAAGGCGATGCCTTGTCGGAGCGTGCGGTGCATTACCTCAACAACATTGGCGAATCGGTGCGTTTCGCCGGCACGCTGGTGGATGAGCTGTTGGCGTTCTCGCAAATGGGGCGTTCGGCGTTGCGGCTTGGCGAGGTCAACGTGTCCGATTTAATTCATCACATTAAGCGCGAGTTGGCGCCGGATTTTGCCAACCGCGAGATCGAATGGATCGTGCATCCGTTGCCGCGTGTCACCGGTGACGGAGCCTTTTTGCATTTGGCGTTACGAAATCTAATCGCTAACGCCATCAAATATTCGCGCACGAAAGAGCATGCGCGTATTGAAATCGGTTATCGACAAGGTATCGACGAGCAAATTATTTACGTGCGCGATAACGGTGTCGGTTTCGATATGAAATATGTCGGCAAATTATTCGGGGTATTTCAACGGTTGCACAGCATGGAAGAATTCGAAGGTACCGGCATCGGCTTGGCCAATGTACGTCGAATTGTGGAGCGTCACGGTGGGCGCGTGTGGGCGGAGGGCGAGCTTGAGCGCGGTGCAACATTTTATTTCGCCCTGCCAACGGTTATTCCCATTAAACGTATTGCGGTCGCGCGGACGGCTGTCTCTTAAGGTTAAACCTCATGCTTAAACCAATTTTGCTTGTTGAAGATAATCCCAAGGATTTGGAGCTGACGTTGCTGGCGCTGGAAAAAAGCCAATTGGCGAACGATGTTGTGGTGGTGCGCGACGGCGCTGAAGCACTCGACTGTTTATTTCGGCGCGGCCAGTTTGTCGGCGCGCAGGAATTGCCGGCGGTAGTTTTGCTGGATTTGAAATTGCCAAAAGTCGATGGTCTCGAAGTATTAAAAAAGATTCGCAGCGACGATCAATTAAAAAAAGTGCCGGTGGTTATGTTGACGTCGTCACGCGAAGAACCGGATTTACGCACTGCGTATGAATTGGGCGCAAATGCCTACGTGGTTAAGCCGGTGGAGTTTCGCGATTTCGTTAAAGCGATTTCCGATCTCGGCATTTTTTGGGCGGTGTTGAATGAACCGCCGCCGGGGTCCGCGCGCAAGTTGGGGTCTGACGTATGAGCGACGCTGTGAATAGGAGTTTCAAATTTTGTCTTCTCTCGTAGCCTCTCTTACCGCCGCCATTGCCGCGCGTGTTCTGCTGATTGAAGACGATGCGCGCGATGTCGAGCTAGCGCTGGCGCGTTTGGAGCGCGCCAATTTCCAAGTCGATTTAACGCATGTGGCGACGCGGAACGAATTATTACAAGCGCTGGATGTGCGCGAGTTCGATGTGATTTTGTGCGATTTTCAATTGCCAGGCTTTTCCGGTATCGAAGCATTGGAAATCGTAAAAACACATGCGCTCGATGTGCCGTTTATTTTTGTCTCCGGTGTGCTCGGCGAAGAAAATGCAGTAGATATGCTGCGGCGTGGCGCCACCGATTACATCGTCAAGCAGCGTCTTGATCGCTTGCCGATTGCAGTGCGGCGCGCGTTGAATGAAGCAGAAGAGCGGCGCGCACGCATGCAGGCCGAACAGGCATTACGCGAACGCGAAGCGCATTTTTCCAAGCTAGTGGATAGTCTTAAAGATTATTCGGTGGTGGCGCTGACACCGAAAGGCGTTATTCAAAGTTGGAACGCGGGCTCGCAAACAATATTCGGTTACACCGCTGGCGATGTATTGGGTCGCGATGCGGCCATTTTATTTCCGAACAGTGACCACCGTGCGGCATTCAGTTACGAATTGCAACGTGCGGCGACGCAGGGTAGCAGCAGTACCGAACGCTGGTTGATGCGCAAAGACGGCACGCCATTCCATGCATCGATTGTGATTACCGCGATTGGCAACGACATCGGTATGCACATTGGTTTTTCGCATATCGTGCGCGATACCACCGATTCGCGTGTCGCAGCGGATTTGTTGCAAACCGCAAAGGATCAAGCCGAATCCGCCAACGCGGCAAAAGATCATTTTCTCGCGGTGTTATCGCACGAATTGCGCACGCCATTAAATCCTATCGCCGCCGCCGCAAAATATTTGGAGCTGCAAGATGGGCTCTCAAGCGAAGCGCGCGAAAGCATCGAAATTATCAAACGCAATATTCGCCTGGAAACGCGATTGATCGATGACTTGCTCGATATCTCGCGTATCGTTAACGATAAACTCACGATGAATTTCACGCGCGTTAATGTGTGGGCATTGGTGAATACGGTAGTCGATGGTTTTGCTGCGGAGGCATTAGAGCGCGATATTCGCTTAAGGGTTAACGGTTCGCCGCTGCCGTTGGCTGTGTATGGCGACTCCGAACGTTTGCAACAGATCATTTGGAATCTCGTGAAGAACGCGTTGAAGTTCACGTCGCGCGACGGTGAGGTTACGGTGACCGTTGTCGCGCGTGGCGATAAAGTCGATATCGAGGTCAGCGACGATGGTGTCGGCATTGCGCACGACGATTTGATTCGCATTTTCCACGCGTTCGAGCAGGGCGATCATCTGGCCGGCACCGCGAAAGGTGGATTGGGTTTAGGCTTGGCCATTGCGCACACGCTCGCAGAAAAACACCGTGGCAAATTAACCGTGTCCAGCGCCGGGTTAGGCTGCGGTGCCCAGTTTGTGTTGACGCTCGATCAGCATCAGCAGGCCGATTCGACGCTTGCCGAATTAATTCCAACGGTGGCTTCATCGCGCCGCAATACATCGTTGCGAATTTTATTGGTCGAAGATGACCCCGATACATTGATCGCGGAACAACGTTTACTCGAGGCAATGGGTTACGCTGTCGCTTCGGCTAATTCGGTACGCGCGGCCGGTAAGCTCATCGCGGAGCAACAATTCGATGTGCTACTCAGCGATATCGGACTGCCCGATGGCAGCGGTATCGATGTGTTGAATCAATTTCATAGCAACGGTGGTGGCTATGCGATCGCGCTGACAGGATATGGTATGGAAAGCGATCATGAACGTTTACGCGCAGCGGGATTTTCTCACCACATAGTTAAACCGTTAGCGCCGGATTATTTATTGGGTTTGCTGCAAACAGTGGCGGACGGAACCGAGCACATGGGAAGTAAATGAGCCTTAGCCTAAAACTACGCGAACAAACGGCCACGGCGCATCAGGCATTGGAGACCGAGCTCGATATGTTATCGCCTGCATTCGATGTCGCGCGCTATCGGGAAACCATCAAAGGCTTTCACGCTTATATGCATGCACTGTTGCCGTTGATTAAAGAATTTTTACCGGGCGTTTTTGACGTGCTTGCCATTAATCGGCATTTGCAGCGGTTGGACAGAGATTTAACTGCGCTGCAATTGCAGCCGCGCGTTGCCGCCACGGCCAATGATTTGCCGCTAATTAATAGTGCCGCGCAAGCATGGGGCGCGCTGTATGTAGTCGAGGGTTCGATGCTCGGTAATCGAATTTTAGGTCCGCATTTCAAACAGCATTTCGCTATCGATAGCGATTCCGGTTGCGCCTATTTCTGTGGCGATGTCGATGCCAGCAAGGACGACCACCATAAAGGCATGCGCTGGCCCGAGTTTCGCAATTTGCTAGATGTAAAAGTCATTGTGGAAGCGGAGCCGGAGACAATTACAGCCGCTGCGCAAACCTTCGAAACATTGCGGTTATGGTTGCACGCGTAGTAATTATTTTCTCGGCAAATTAGTCACCGTTTTTTTTCTTGCTGAATGCGCTGTGGTGGACGCGACCATAAAGTTGAATGGTTTAATTGTTTGTTAGCGTCCCTTTCCCAGTTTTTAATTCGCGCTTATTTTTTAAATCCCTTACCGACCAGATAAACCTCGCGCGAGCGAGGGCGCGATGCGTCGGGTTTGCGAATCACGACCTTTTCAAATGAGGTGCGCAAATCTTTTAGAAAGGCCTCCGAGCCTTCGCCCTGAAATACCTTGGTGACGAAATTGCCCTTGGGCTTGAGTACCTGTCTTGCCATGTCGAGCGCGAGTTCCACCAGATACATCGACGCGGCTTGATCGGCAGCGTTAACGCCGCTGATATTGGGCGCCATGTCGGACAGAATCAGATCGGGTTGATTGCCGCTGAGCAAATCGAGAATCTGTCTGAACACGACTTCGTCGGTAAAGTCGCCCCGAATGAAATCGACATTGGCGAGTGAGTCCATCGGCAGAATATCGGTGGCGAGCACGCGCCCGTGATGCCCCACCAAATGCGCCGCCACTTGCGACCAGCTGCCCGGCGCCGAACCCAAATCCATCACCAACATACCGGGCCGGATCAGTTTGTCCTTTTCGTTCAGCTCGATCAATTTGTAGCTGGCGCGCGCGCGATAGCCGTCCTTCTGCGCCTGCTTCACGTAGGGATCGTTGACGTGTTCATCCAGCCAGTCGCGGCTACTTTTGGATCGGGACATGGAAATCTACCGGTGCAATTAATTAGCGGTAATGGAAATCGACGAGAAAAAACGTCGTGCGAGCGGCGCTTATTGTAAGCCCATAATTCGCTTCCAGCCGCTGCAACCTTCGCGGGCTGTGTTTTGTTTAGGGCGGCGCCTGCCATGTAACGGCTGCGTCGATATATAATCAGTGCCTCACCGCCTTTTTGTTTTCCTCTGCCGGAGTCACCGGCCAGGATGTCTGCATGATTCGCATCAATGAGCTGTCTCTGCCGCTCGATCATCCCGCTGACGCGTTGCGCGCGGCCATTGGCAAACGCCTAGAAATCGACGACACCGATCTGCTCAATTTCACGGTGTTCAAGCGCAGTTACGATGCGCGCAAGAAAAACACCGTCATCCTGTTTATCTACATCGTCGATGTCGAGGTTCTCGATGAAGCCGCCGTGTTGCAGCGTTTTGACGCCGACCGCAATGTGCGTCCGGCGCCAGACACCAATTACTACGCGGTGGGACAGGCGCCGGCTACTTTGACCGAGCGGCCATTGGTGGTGGGTTTCGGCCCGTGCGGATTATTCGCGGCATTGTTACTGGCGCAAATGGGATTCAAGCCGATTGTGCTGGAGCGCGGTCGCGATGTGCGCCGCCGCACCAAAGATACCTGGGCGCTATGGCGCAATAACACGTTGACGCCCGAATCCAATGTGCAATTTGGCGAAGGCGGCGCCGGGTTGTTCTCCGACGGCAAGCTTTACAGCCAGATCAAAGATCCAAAATTCTACGCACGCAAAGTCGTGCACGAGTTCGTCCGCGCCGGCGCGCCGGAGGAAATCATGTACGTCAGCAAACCGCATATCGGCACCTTTCGTCTTACCGGCGTGGTCGCGGCGATGCGCGCTGAAATTATCGCGTTGGGCGGAGAGGTCCGTTTCGAAAGCAAGGTCACCGATCTTGTGATCGACGACGGCCAGCTTGAAGGTGTGATTCTCGCCAGCGGCGAAACGCTGCACAGCCGGCATGTGGTGTTGGCGTTAGGCCACAGCGCGCGGGATACCTTCCGCATGCTGCATCGGCAGGGCGTGTTTATCGAAGCCAAGCCGTTCGCGATTGGTTTTCGTATCGAACACCCGCAATCGCTTATCGATCACGCGCGCCTGGGCAAATATGCTGGGCATGCCGAGCTGGGCGCTGCCGATTACAAGCTGGTGCATCACGCCACTCTTGGTCACGGGAAGGGCCGCGCGGTTTACAGCTTCTGCATGTGCCCCGGCGGCACCGTCGTGGCGGCGACGTCGGAGGAGGGTCGCGTCGTCACCAACGGCATGAGCCAATATTCGCGCAATGAGCGCAATGCCAACGCGGGCATCGTGGTCGGTATCAATCCCGAACAGGATTTTCCCGGCGGCCCGCTGGCCGGTATCGACTTACAGGAACAGTTGGAGTCGCTCGCTTATACGTTGGGCGGCAGCGATTACTGCGCGCCGGCGCAATTGCTTGGCGATTTCGTGCGCGGCGTGCCGTCCACCGCATTGGGCGAGGTTGAGCCGTCGTACAAACCGGGCGTGCGTTTGGGCGATTTGGCATCGGCGCTGCCGGCCTACGCCATCGACGCGATTCGCGAAGCGCTGCCGGCATTCGGCAAACAGATTCGCGGTTTCGATCGCGACGACGCCATTCTCACCGGCGTCGAAACGCGCACCTCATCGCCGCTGCGCATCACGCGCGATCACGACTCTTTGCAAAGCCTTAACGTGCGCGGTTTATATCCGGCCGGCGAAGGTGCCGGTTATGCGGGCGGTATTTTATCGGCGGGCGTGGACGGCATTAAAATCGCCGAGGCGGTCGCCAAATCGTTATTGGGCGAGTTGCCGTCAGTGCGGAAACAAACCGCATGAAACTCGACGACATAAAAAAATTGCAGCAGAAAAAATACCGCGAGGCATTCGGTTATTTTCTGGTGGAGGGCGAGCATCTGGTGTTGGAGCTGCAAAAAGCGGCGTTAAACAATGTGCACTTGCAGCATTGCGATTTGTATGTGACCAGCCATTTCGAACATTGGCAAAGTCCTTTCCAAACGCATTTAGTCAGCGAGCGGCAAATGGCGCAGCTGGCCGATACGAAAACGCCGCAGGGAATTATCGCGCTGGTGCCAATAGCTGCAGCAGCGATTGTTTCGTCGACAAACGCAGCGCATTCGGAAAACGAGCGCGCAATTTATCTGCATGAAATTCAGGATCCCGGCAACCTCGGCACTATTTTGCGCACGCTGGCGTGGTTCGGTAATTTCCGCTGTTTGCTCAGCCCGGGCAGCGTTGATCCGTATAACTCCAAAGTCGTGCGCGCCAGTATGGGTGCCATTTTTCATGTGCCGATCGAAGTGGATGTCGGATTAGATTCGCTGTGTGAACGCTTCCAGCGCATCGCCTGTTTGGATATGCAGGGCGATAATGTGCAGACGACAAGTTTTAAACATTTCGATTGTTATCTATTCGGCAACGAAGCGCGTGGTGTGCCGCGGGAACAATTAATTGCGCTGGCCGCGCAGCCTTTTACTATCGTCGGTGGCGGTGCCATCGAATCGTTGAATTTGGCTTCCGCTGTCAATATCTGCACATACGAATTAAATCGTTAAGCCGTTATGTTTTTCGAGCGGTTTTATTTTCTATAAAAATTTACGTACGAACCGAAAGATGAAGCAGTTTCAAAAAATATCGGTACTTTTTATTACGGTAATAAAGTACCGATAATAAAAAGTACCGATAATAAAAATTGTTAGATGCCGCGTTAAAAATTTCAGCCGTTAATTGCCAACGTATACAGCACTCGCTGAAATCGGCATTGTTTATTTAATCTTGTCGATGTCATTATCGGCGCAGCTGCTTCGACCCACTCTAAAAATAAGGAACTTCCATGGCCTCTGTGAATAGCGAAGAGATAGCAACTGCGCTGGTGCGTCGAATCCTCGGCGGTTTCAACAGCGGTGATGTGGCATCGATAGTCGATTGTTTTCACGCTGACGTCAGCGCCGAATTTCCGTTCGCGCCGCCGGGCATGCCGCCGTTATGTAACGGTCATGCAGCGGTAATGGCTGCTTTTCAAGGCGGTCGCGCGTTGATCGCCGAAATCACCATCACGCCATCGAAATTTTATTGGTCGGCTCACGATGACGTCTTGGTCGTGGAAGCGCAGGGCAAAGGTCGATTGCCGCGCGGTACCGAATACAACAACAGTTACGTATTCCTGGTCGGTGTGCGCGATGGGAGCGTGATTCTGTGGCGGGAATATTTCAACAGCCTGATTATTCTGCGCGCGCTCGAGGCGGAAGCGGCGGCGGGCTAGCAATTTCATATCCGCCACGGCTGACATGAAGGAGTTGTAATTGCGCCGTGGTTGACAGGCCAGAGAGCAAACCTAAAACTGCGGCAAAACATAACGAGAGCACTCGCCATGACCGCAACCGCGTTGAAAACTGTTCCCGACCATTCGTATACCCAAGGCGTTTTGGACGATCTGCTCGCGCAGGTTCGTGAGATTCGCCCGTTGCTGCGCCGGAATGCGCCACTCGCCGACGCGGCCCGTTCGCCGACCGATGAAGTTGTTTCCGCGCTCGACGAAATCGGTTTGTGGGCGTTGCTCACGCCGACACGTTGGGGTGGTCGCGGTTTGCCGTCGATTGCGTTGCAACGCATCAATCGCGAATTGGCCAAGGGCGATCCGTCGGTGGCGTGGGTTCATCAGATCATCAACGGCTGCACCTGGATCGCGTCGATGACATCCGACCGTCTGCAAGAAGAGGTTTTCACTGGTACGAAACCGCCGCGCGTGTGCAGCTCGTTCGCGGTGCCGGCACCGGCCGTGCCGGTCGAAGGCGGTTACACCGTCACCGGCGCGTGGCCGTATAACTCGGGTGTGCGGCAGTCGAGTTGGGGCCAGTATCTGGTCACGATTCAACACGCCGATGGCACGCAGACGCCGGGCAATTTCGTCTACATCCCGACCAGCGAACTGACCATTCAAGACACTTGGTACACCGCCGGTTTACAGGGCACCAGTTCCGATTCCTCCGTTGCGAACAATGTATTCGTGCCCGAGCACCGCATGGTGCACGCGGCCAAATCGTTCGGCACGCGCGAGTTGGGCAAAAAGCACTTCGGCGCGCCGTCGGATTTTTGGAAAAACATTCCGCTGATTCGCGCCTGCGGTATCGGCGTTATTTTGGGGGCGGTCGAGGGTGCGTTCGAACTCGCCGCCGAAGGTGCGCTGAAGCGCGGCATTCCAAATACCACCTACACCAAACAGAAGGATTCGCCGGTATTGCAACGCGATCTCGGCGCCGCTAAAGCGAAAATCGACGCGGCGGTATTACTTGCCGAGCGTCTTTGCACGATGCAGGACGAAGCGGCTTTGTCGGGTTACGAATTTAATCCGCTCGAACGCGCGCAGCAAAAAGGTCAGTGCGCGTTGGTAGTGGAAATGGCGATTTCCGCGCTGGAAAAAATCATGTTTATCGGCGGCTCGTCGGGCTTTTCGTTATCGAATGAGTTGCAGCGATTCTGGCGCGATGCGAATGTCGCCGCACGTCACGCCATCAATCTGCCCGATCCCGGTTTTGAAATTTATGGCCGCGCTATCTTGGGTGTCGAGCCGAATATCGCGCCGGCAATTTTGATTTAGTCGTAACGTTTAGTGTTGTTGGCCGGTCGCGCTCTTAGGGTGTGATCGGCCAATAATTTTATATTTGATATTGAATCGCCTGCGTTTTATTTCCCTTCTTCAAATTGGTTCCTCCTCAAAAGCTTTTCTCGGCGTCGTGCGTGCTTCGGGGGGGGCTTTTTGTGCTTGCAAGTGAGCGACATTTAACTTACATTTTTGCCCAATTATTAAGTTACACTTACGTAAAATAATGAGGTGCAGGTCGCTGCAGCAAAAGCTCGCTGCAAATAATCTGTTGAATCGAAGGAGGGCGAGATGAGCGATAACAACCAAGCGCTGTTGAAATTCCACGTCGAAGGAGCGGCGCCGCTGCTGCCGAATCTGGCCGAAGTGCTGCCTGGAAGTGCGGTCTTAATCGACGCGCTGGTCAGCGAGTTCGATTCGATCGCGGTGACGCTGCCAACACAGCAGGCTTATTGGCTGGCGCTAAATGGCTGGATTACCGATCGCCTCTCGGGGCCGGTTATGGACGGCAAAGCGAGCGTTGAGCAGCTGGGTGAGCTGGCATGGGCGGTTTATGCATCCAGTTATTGGGGTGGCATGGAGTTGCGCGAAAATTGGGGTATGCCGCCGGTAATTGCGAAGCTCGGAATAAAAATGGCGCCACCGTTTGCCGAGGTACAACAGGATGTCGCCAGTAGAATGGCGCAACGGTTGGAGGCACTGAACGGCGGCGACGACGCCTGTCTGCGTATTTTGCCGACATTGCTGCGCGACCATTCCACGTACGGCATCGTGCATGCGATCGGTTACAACGCCGGTGTGCAGGTGGTGAAAACCGAAGAGCCGCCGATCGGTCAGCGTCGTCCGCATCGCGCGCCTAAACCTGCTGCAGTGCGCATCAACGTTCGCGATTTCATGCGTGTCGATTACGACCTGCCCACACCGCAGTATTTAAAAGTGTGGCGCTCGGCGTTTGAGCGCGCGGTAACGGCAAATCCGCAGGGCTATGAAAACGCGATTGCCGGCGCCTCGGGTCAAACCGATCTGCGCGAGGTGTGGAAGCAAGCGGTGAATTACGGTAATACCACCTGGGGCGGCGATGCGCAGGACGTGTGGTCGGATGCTTATTTCGAAGAAACCGTGCATTGGAGCTCGGTACTCACGTTCGGTTTAGAAGCGGTTGGGCTGGCGGCTTTCGTCGCTATCGTTACCCAAGATCCAAACGCGGCAAAAATTGCAGTGATGGGTAATGCGCTTTATATCGGCGCTACTTCGGGCTGGCTGTTGGGTTTACTCGACACTGGCGCAACACTGCCGAAAATTCACACGCACTCGCGATAACACGCTAAATAAATCGATCGAGCTGTCTGCAGTTTTAATGCAATGACGCAGATTTCTTGAGTAAGCGCTGTTTGGATTGATCAAGCAGCTCGTGAAAGGCGGGGCTGCCATTCGCCGAATCGGTCACTGCGGCAAATGCAACGTGCAATGCCCGCAATGTGTGGCTGGCGTTTTCCTTAAGGGCGTCACTGTTGAGACCGGCGATCATGGCTTCAGCCTTGAATATCAGGCCGGCAACCGTATCCATGCTTTCCTCGATAGCCTCTACGCGGCCCTCCGCGAAGCCCGCGTTGTAAGAAGCCTTCAGTAAGTCACTGCTGGGCTTTTTGGTTGAGCTTTCTTTTGGTTTTTTAGGCACGTTAAATAGTTAAAAATTCGGCAGGATGCGGGGCAGCAGTATCGCATAAACCCACAGCTTCATTCTTTGTTCGATTGCTTGATTTCAGTTATGGCGGTGCGCAGGCGCAGTATTTATTGCGCGCTGATTCGGTCTTTAGGCAAACGCGGAAAAATTTCGTTCTTCCTGCTGCGGCATTGAAATTAATTCATAGGAGAACGAGCGATTGCCACGCCAGCTGTTCATTTCGTGGCCGCATTGGCAGGAGAATTGATCGACGGTCCGATGTGATAGGTCGCGCGCCCTGACATGATAAACAGTGCCGCAACGTACGCATTGCTCGACGCCTAAATCGATAACCACCCAAAATGACATGGCAGATTCCTTCCGTAGATTTCTATATCCGAAATTAAAACGGGTTGCGAATAAAATTTGCTGCGGTAATGGAAGCCCAAAAGCCAGGCTTTGTGGGCCTGGCTTTTGAATTTTGACTTCACTGTCATGCTCGAATCCGTTCGAGCTCCATTGCGTCCGTGATGGAAGTAATTCTATAGGACGCTGAATTTCTCACCAGAGGCGTTTGCCGTTAGAGCGTGTGCGACATGTCTTACGCGCATTGAGCAGGATTGGCGGAGCGGTGAAGTGAATCTTTGCGGTATGAAGATTAATGCTGAAATTTTAAGCGGCATTTTAGCTTTGGCACTGAGCCATATTAATTGGCGATGAGTCACGTCTATTGCTTAAATCCTGAAAAGCCGCGAGTACATAGGCGCTTTAATAGATTTAGACCGATGAAATTTCCACTTCCGTTAAATTGCGATATTCACCCGCGAGAAGGTTCGGATCCAACTCAATTTTCCCCATCGATAACCGATGCAAAGCGATAACTTCGTTTTGGAAGAAACCGAACATCCGTTTTATTTGATGGTAGCGACCTTCATAAATAGTGATTTCAGCAGTATTAGTGGAAAGTATTTTTAATTCTGCCGGCAGCGTCGTTAAATTCTCAAAACGAAAATACATTCCGGCCGAAAATTTCGATGCGTACTCCGCGGTTATTTCATCCAGAGTTTCCACCCAGTACGTTTTTGGTGTTTTCTGCTGCGGCTGAGTTATTTTCCGCGACCAAGTGCCATCGTTTGTGAGCAAGAGCAAGCCAGTAGAATTGAAATCCAAGCGCCCAGCTAAGTGCAGATCATTTTTATTCGGAAGATCAATCAAATCTAAAGCGGTCATGTTTTTGATGTCGCTGGTCGCGCTCACGCAGCCTTTCGGTTTATTCATCATTAGATAAGCCGGCGTGCGCGCCTGCAATGAATTCCCTTCTACTTCAACGCGACAAAAAGCTGAAATTTGATGGCGGCCCTTATCGACTGCGATGCCATTCAGAAATATTTTTCGCTCAGCAAACAGATGGCGCACCGTCTGCGCCGAATACGAAAGTGTATTTTCGATAAACCTATCCAATCGCATTGCATTGAACCAATTTAATTATCGCGTAGCTGCGCAGAATAATTCTTTATGGATCAATATCCAATGTTTCGTTTTGGTTCGATGCGATGTCAGCGGCGTGCTGTAGCAATTTTTAGGCGCCAAGCTTGGAGTGAGTTTCACGACAGGCTGCGAGGTGATTCGCTGCCGAGCATTCTTTTCGGAAAATCAGTAAACACTTTATTGCTGGATAGATTTTAGGTCGGCTAACTATATGGGATAAATTAATTTATTGAGCTGTTAAAGATAAGTTTGCTAAGAAATTTAACCCGTAGAAAGGAATTTTGACGTGCAAGTTTTTAAATCAATGGAGGTCCGATTATTTAAATAATTTAAGAACAAATGATTCAGAAAGTTTATTTTTAGGCAGCTTGTTTTGGTTAAAACCTCCAATAAAAAAACCCGGTTAGCCATAAAGGCTAACCGGGGTCGTCTCTGGGGGACAAGGAGAAGTGCTACGGACGTCGGCCGCTAAATTCTGGCGTTGCTTGTGGCGCATTGGGGGTAAGGATGCGTGCAAGCACGCATGTTATCCACTTAATATTTATTAAATTTTTTTTAACAGTTAAACGAAAATAAGATTTTTCTATTTATATAGAATATTTTTCTAAAAATTATCAGCACGCAATTTTTGTTGCGTTGTCAGTGAGATTTTATAGAAGTCGAGAAAAGTGCCACATTTGAACTGGATAAATTAAGAGTTAACTGCTTTTCTTTACACAATGTTTGCACATTTCGGCATTCAAATTACTTCGCAAAGTTTTTCAAAAATCCAAAATTAAAAGATCATTAAATTGCTGACGAAAAGCTGACAGAAAGACAATAAAAAAAATAATTTGAAATATTTTGAATCTTTACCAAAATAAGTTGACGTCGTGCTTCTTGGATTTGCAGAATGCCGCCGCACTCCTCATAAAGTCTAATAAATTGACGAGAAGTGCAAAACGCCAGCTGACAAAATGTCAGTGATTAGGTAATAAAAATAACTATGCTGATGGCGACATGCCAAAAAGGATGTGTACCGACTCCAACAAACTCCAGTGATATTCGCGCTTACTGAGCGTGATGTATCTGGTGTGTCGGCCTCAGCGATTACTTCATCCGTTAATCGAGGTAAGGAGAGATCATGCATTTAAAAAATATTCCTTCAGCGCTGGCAACCGGGATCGGTGCGGCGACAATGATTTCGTTGGCTGTACCGGCCTATGCCCAAAGTGGCGGTGGTCTTGAAGAGGTGTTTGTAACCGCGCGCAAACGCGACGAGGGCGTGCAAACTGTGCCTCTGTCGATTTCTGCGTTATCCAGCGAAGCGCTGGAGCAGCGCAACGTCCGCCAAGTAGAAGACTTGAATACCGTGGTGCCGGGTTTTCGTTTCGGTGCCGAAGGCGGCAAAGCCAACAACAACATCATGATGCGTGGTCTTTCCAAAATCCCATTGGGTGAAGGTGTACCTGCGGTTGTAACGTATTTCGCGAATATCGGTTTGCCTCCCACCGGCGGCAACGTACCGACGTACGACATCGCTAATATCCAGGTTTTAAAAGGTCCGCAGGGCACATTGTTTGGTCGCAACACGTTGGGAGGCGCAGTTGTTATCACGCCAGTATTACCCGAGCTCGATAAGGTTAGCGGTTATTTACGCGGCGCTTACGGCACCAAGGATTACCGCAGTGTTGAAGGTGCGGTAAGCCTTCCGATAATTGAGGACAAGCTAGCCGTGCGTATCGCCGGTCAAGTGCGTCGCGGTGACGGTTTAAATAAAAACCTCAGCGGCGGTGCTGATTTCGACAATATTCACCAAAATAGCTACCGCGTATCAATGTTGTTCCAGCCTACCGAATGGTTTGAAAACACCACGGTATGGGATCATTTTGAAGCAGATGAAACGGGCTCAGCGTTGAACCTGTTCCGAATTTGGCCCGATACCTTAAGTGCCATCGCCTCGCAGTTCGGTCCGCTTGGTCCGCAGCTCACAACGCAAATACAAAACTATGCGGCCGGCCAAAAAGCTCACGATTTTCATTCTGGGTATTCCGATGTAGATGGCGGCTATGCGAAACGCCACTCCTACGGTGTTTCCAACGATACATCGCTCGATTTAGGCTTCGGTACGTTTCGCAATATTTTAGGTTGGCGCCGCCATGATTCGTCCGAACTGATTAATACCCCCGGAACCGGTCCAATGGCATTCAATGTCGGTGCTCCCGATTTGGTGCCATTTGTCTTTTATCACGCTTCCGCACAACGTTCGCGCACTTACCTTTCGGATGAAGTTCAATTGTTCGGCAACGCGCTGGACGATAAGCTCGATTGGATCGTTGGTGTGTTTTACAACGACGACAAAGCCAAAGATCCTAACGGCAGTCAGAGCGATGAATTCCGTTTAGTAGGAATACAGCCGGCACCGACTTTTGTAACGGCTAACGTCGAAAACAAAAACAAAGCAGTCTTTGCGCAACTGGGTCTCGATATTTCCGATTGGACTATTGATGGCCTCAAGGCAACGTTGGGCGGCCGCTACAGCAAAGATAATGTTTATGCGTGTGGCGGCGGCAATGCGACGCACTTCATGAGCGAGAGCGAATGTGAAGATGTGGCGAAATCCGGCGGGCCCACTGATGGTACTGGCGTTATCAAAACCGACGATAGCGCTGGCAGTTTTACCATGGGCTTGGATTGGCAAATAACACCGGAGACGTTGGTTTATGTTTCTCACCGTCGCGGTTATCGCGGTGTGAATGCAAATACGCCCGCATTCGAATCGGCGAATACGACAGGTGGAACGCCGGCACAGGTGATCGCTCAAGGCTTAACGCCTTGCCAAACCGGCGCAGCGCCAATTGATTGCCCGGATCTGCGTCCTTTCCAAACCACCAAGCCGGAAACTTTGACCGACTGGGAAGTGGGCGTTAAAAACGACTGGACCATTGGCGATGTTAAAGGTCGAGTGAACGTCGCGGCATTTACATCGAAATATAAAAATGCGGTGCAGTTCATTAACGTGGTTGGGTTGAGTGGTATTCCATCGTCGGCGCCGGATCTTCCGACCAATGCGTCGGTTGGTGTGAACGCGGCGGACCTGACCATCAATGGTGTGGAAGCGGATTTGACGGTTATTCCGGTGCCGAGCCTGACGTTAACATTGTCGGGATCGTACGTGGATCAAACGGTTGATTCGGTGAGCTCACCGTCGAGCTTTATTAAATTATCCAAAGACGAAATCACACTGCCAAGCCCGAAATTCTCCGGTACGTTTGCGTTCAATTGGACATTGCCAGTACATCCGCTTGATGGCGATTTAATCTTCAACGGCGATTACTACCACACCGATAAATTCAGCGGTCAAGGCGGTGAAAATCTGCCAGGTTATGATCTTGCTAACTTCCGTTTGAACTGGAATGGCGTTGCGAAATCTGGTCTCGATGTCGCGGTTTATCTGAAGAATGCGTTTGATGAAGAATATTTTTCTTCGCCGTCCGTATTGCTAACCGTATTCCCTGTCAGCACTGCTCTTCCGGGTGATCCACGGACTTGGGGTGTTGAGGCGACCTACCACTTTTAATGTCACCGAAAATAGATGGTAATTTTTTTCAGCCATTAAAATTAAATTGATTAAATAGAAAACAAAAAAGCCCGGATCGTATTAATGATCCGGGCTTTTTTTTGTCTATTTTTTTGTTCTTGATTGTTTGCGGCGAAAGTTCAAGGCATCTATTGATGTAGCTACGTAGAAGTCGTAAAAGATTAAATATCCTTGTGTCTACATTTCACCGATTACGTTTAGTACGTAGTGTTCTGTGCTTATTTTTATGAATCACCTATTGCGCAGTCGTTTCTTCTTCTTACTATTGACACGATCAAGCTGAAATATTTTATACGTTAATTGCGCGATAACCTGCGTTTTTTACCTATAAATGCCGCAAATTATTTACTAATACACCGCACTTATCCGATTGTGTCCCGCAATTTTGAGCGATCCGATCACATTTGAGTTTAGTACGTATGGGCAGGTTTCTGAAATTTTCTATGCTGGTTACATGCGGACAGTTATGGCGATTTCGGTCGACAAACTTCATTAAACGGAAAACTTCTAATCTCAGTTGGTAGGTAATTATGCGTAAATCAATGCTCACTCGTCTCGGTGCAATCTCTCTGTTGTTGGTCGCTTTCCAAGCTAACGCGCTTACCATTAATGGCATCAACTACAAACAATTCACCAGCGGCGGCAGCAAATGCCCCAACGGCGATAGCGTGATGGTTTACAACGGCGCGAAGTATTGCAAATCTTATCGAGCCAACCTGAGCTGGACCATTCCGGCCACCCGCGCCGATGGCACCGCACTTCAGGCCAGTGAATTGGCAGGTTATGAAGTTTATTGGACTCGCTCCAGCGACAGTGCGAAAGGTACGATTAAAGTTGGTAATGGCGAATCAGCTGTAGCAGCCTTTGAAGCGTATACACCAGATACGTATTATTTCGCGATATCGGCTATCGATAATAAGGGTCTTAAAAGCACCTTGTCGTCGGTGGCTCAGACAGCGCTGGGTAACTAATTAGTAGTATTTCAAGTAAATATGCTGCAACCATAAATCATTAGCGCCGGTATTAATTTATTTCATCTGTCGACTTGTATATGCAGAGAAATCGATAAATAAATACCGGCGTCATGATTTAAGTCGTATTAATTTTTCATCCCCTTTCTGCAGCTTCTGATTCGCTTCCTATCTGGGTTGTAACAACAATTTATCTGTCCCCATCAAATAAAAATTAATTGGTGACGTACTCGCAGTCATAAAAGGTTGCTAGTTTTTAGCAGAAGGGTTCGATGCGATGAATTGAAACTGTGTTGTATGTGTGTTGCGCTGCTGCGTTTCTGGGTGCAAATACTGCAATTCCTCGTCAACGCGTGGTGTTCATCTGGTCAAATAGCGAAATTTTGCACGACCACATCACATTTAAGCGCACTAGCTATGGGCAAATTTTCAAGGTTTTATATGATGCGCCCCATTCGGACAGTTATGGCGATTTTGGTCGACAAACTTTGATACACGGAGGAGGCTTTTTAAGCGGTAGGTAAATATGCGTAATTCACTGTTCAATCGCGTCGGTGCAATCTCCCTTCTGTTAATCGCCTTCCAAGCTAACGCCGTTACCATCAATGGCGCCAATTACAAACAATTTACCAGCGGCGGCAGCAAATGCCCTAATGGCGAAAGTGTGCTGGTTTACAACGGCGTGAAATATTGCAAATCGTACGTCGCCAATTTGAGCTGGACCATTCCATCCACCCGCGCGGACGGTACCGTATTAAAGGCCACTGACCTGGCAGGTTATGAAGTCTATTGGACCCGTTCCATCGATAGTGCGAAAGGCACAATTAAAGTCGGCAGTGGCGCAACGGCGATGGCGGCCTTCGAGGCATATACACCCGATACGTATTATTTCGCCGTATCCGCTATCGATACTAAAGGTCTTAAAAGCAGCTTATCGGTGGTGGCGCAGACAACCCTGGGTAAATAATTGTTGCTGGCCGGCTTAATAAATATTAAGCCCCGATAATTTAAGAGGGCCGGTATTAACTTTTTTTATCTGTCGATTTGTATTTGCAGCGGCGTCGATAAATAAGTACCGACGTCATTATTTGATAGCTTGTTAATTTTCTATTTTCTTCCTGTCATTTCTGTGCCGTTTTCTATCTAGCGCATAACAGAAATTTTCTGCCGCTATCAAATCCAAATTAACTGGCGAGTTACTAATACCAATTAAAACGCGATGACGACGTCGAGACAGAAAAAATGGACGTGGTTATTTCTTCGAGATAAGCGGTACTGATTTCGGTTGCCACGCAATCAGGCCATTTTGAAAGGCATAACTGGCGCCTTGATAGTAGGCGATATCGCGACGCAATAAATCATCGTTTGAATTCACTATCGATTCGCGACTCTGTGCTAAAGCCGCATCGTGTCGACGCATGCCGCGCTTGGGGCTGAGAATGGCTAAATTATTGCCGTCGAATAATCCCAGGTGTTGATAGTTGCCGATTAATGCGCGGCCGACCGCAGCGTCTTCGCGCAGTACATTGCGCCCGAAAAAAGTCGAGGTGTAGTCAATATTCAATAAGCCGAGCAACGTCGGGGCCAAATCGATTTGGCTGACCACTGCAGAAACTTCCTGCGGTGGTATCACTGCCGGTGCGTAAATAAATGCAGGGATATGATAATTGCTGACCGGCAAATCTTCTTTGCCCGCGCTGCCGGCAGTATGGTCTGCGACAAAAACAAAAAGCGTTTCGTTAAACCACGGTTTTTGCCGCGCCTGTTCGAGAAATTTCCCAATCGCGTAATCTGTGTATTTCACTGCGCCGTCGCGCCCGGTGCCCGAGGGAATATCAATACGGCCATTCGGATAGGTATAAGGACGATGGTTTGATGTCGTCATCACCTGCAAAAAAAATGGTTTGCCCTGCACATGATCGGTGTCGGCTACTTTCAATGTTTGCGTATAAATATCTTCATCGGCCATGCCCCAGGCGTTTTGAAAAACCATGTCCTTACTGCCGACACTGCTCTGATCGACGATGCGATAACCGTTGCCGCTGAAAAATGCATTCATATTGTCGAAATAGCCGCGACCGCCATAAATAAATACGCTGTCGTAGCCTTGCGCTTTTAACTGCTGGCCTAAGCTGGCGTAGCCGCTTTCACGGCCAATTCGTTTCACGATCGAGCGCCCTGGCGTTGGCGGAATGGACAGTGTTATCGCTTCCAAACCGCGATCGGTGCGCGTGCCCGTTGCGTAAAAGTTGTTGAAAGTAAGACTGTTGCTGCGCAACGCATCGAGATTCGGTGTCAGCCCGCGCGGATTGCCAAAGCTACCCAGATATTTCGCGCTAAGGCTTTCGATCGTAACCAGCACCACATTTAAGTGGCGCGCCTGACCGGGATTATCGATCGCGCGGCGGATATCGAGCGCATCGTCATTTACAAAACGAGCATTGGGTTCTTTGATTTCAGCGCGCAATAAATTAGCGACTTGTTCGTTCGGCAACGTCGCGTAAAACTGCGCGTAGTCCAATTCGTTGTTGCGAAATGCCGCAAAGAATTGGAAGGGGCCGTTACTGGCGAGTTCGCGTTGATACGTGTTGTTACTGCTCAATCCGCGCGGTGTGGTTTGGCCGATGAACACACTGCTGAGGCCAACCATCAACAATAATGCGATGGCACTAAGCCAGCGTTTCGAGCGCGGCAATAATGGCGCGGTGAGTGCGGCATTTAATGGTTTTTTCAGCAGAAAACTCACTGCGATTGCAATGAGTGCCAGCACTGCGAGCAGCGGATAAATTGGATACGACTCCAGGATGTTGTCGACGACCTCCTTGGCGTAGACCAGATAATCAACGGCGATAAAATTAAAGCGCACGCTGAATTCATCCCAGAATAACCATTCCGCAACGGCGGTAAACAGCATTACAAAAAGGCTGACGATCATTAAGACGCGCAGCAGTTGTTGATGCCAGCGCCGTCGCCACAGGCTCGCTGGGCACAATAAAAGATAGAGCGCCATCGGCAACGCGGCGTACAGCAGAAAGCTTAAATCGTAGATCAGGCCGATGCCGAATAGACTAACGATGGCGAGCGGACCTGCATTCGCATCCGTCAGATGACCGATCAGAAGGGTGCAGCGCGTTAGGAAAAAGACCATCAACCATGTCAGAACGATGATTGATAAGTAGCGAAGCTGGGCATAATGGAGCTTGGGCATCATAGGTGCTACTGAATGAACGTGCCGCAGTCTGTCGCGCAGCGCGTGAGCCGCTTGTAAAGGCGATGTGAAAAAAGCGTTAAATCCACAGGAAAATACCAGTCGATGCGCATTTTGGTTATTGAGGACAATCGCGACATTCTCGCGAATGTGTTGGATTACTTGACGCTGAAAGGTTACAGCGTCGATTGCGCTAAAGACGGGCTGAGCGGTCTGCATTTGGCGAGCACAGGACAGTACGATCTCGTCGTGCTGGATATTATGTTGCCCGGCATCGATGGCTACCGTATTTGTAAATTGCTGCGTGAGGACGGTCGCAGTGATGTGCCAATTCTGATGTTAACCGCGCGTGACACGCTGGAAGATCGTTTGCAAGGGTTGGAGGCCGGTGCCGATGATTATTTGGTGAAGCCATTTGCGCTGTCCGAGTTGGTTGCGCGTATCGAGGCCATTCTGCGCCGCAGTCGCGGCGCGTTAAAACGCCAGTTAAAAGTGGCGGATTTGCTGTATGACCTGGACACATTACTGGTCAGTCGCGCCGGCCAGGTTATTAAGCTCAACCCATTGGGTATGAAGTTACTCGCAATCCTGATGCAGAAAAGTCCTGCGGTGGTGCGGCGCGAAGTATTGGAGGAAGCGCTGTGGGGCGACGATTGCCCCGACAGCGATAGCCTGCGCACGCATATTCATCAATTGCGATTAGTGCTGGATAAACCGTTCGAAAAACCATTGCTTCATACCTTGCATGGCATTGGCTATCGCTTGGCGGATCAAGCCGATGGCATCTAAGCAACCTTTTGCAAGACGAATTCTGATTGCGTTCGTGGTAATGGCAACGCTGGTGAGCGGATTGGTCTCGCTGACGATCATCGGCGTCGTTCATTTTATTGAAGAGCATTTAGTTTCCGAAGAGCTGCATGGCGAGCTTGATACGATTTTGCAAGACGATATCAAGCTTGGACGCGCGCCGCGGCTGGATTTAAAAACGCTTTTTTACGCATCGCATTTGCCGCAATATCCAATTCCGTCGCAATTCGATGCGTTAAAACAAGGTTTCGCCGAAGTCGTCGATGACAACCAGGCGTTCTATGTTTATACGCAAGTCATCGACGGCCAGCGCTATCTCTTAGTGCAGGAGCAGCATGAGTTTGAGGCGCGCGAACAGACATTATTTAAAGTTGTGCTGGCGGGTTTTCTGCTGGCGGTATTTGGCGCGTGCGCGCTCGGCGTGATCATGGCGAGAACAGTGATGGCACCGCTGCGGCGTTTAGCGCAGCAAGTAGCGCATCGCGATCAATTGCATGTCACGGCGCCGGCGCTGGCCACGGAATATCCCAACGATGAAATAGGCCAGCTGGCGGTCGCCTTCGATAAAACGCTCGGCCAAGTGCGCCAATCTCTGGAGCGCGAGCGCTTATTCACAAGTGATGTCAGCCATGAGCTGCGCACGCCGTTGATGGTTATTGCGAGCTCTTGCGAATTGCTCCAGGAAGGTATTTTAGCGCCGCATCAGAAAGAACAAATTCGCCGCATCGAGCGCGCCAGTGCCGAAATGCGCGACTTAGTGCAAACATTTTTACAGTTGGCCGCCGATAAACCCAGTGCACCTGTAAGCGCAGGTTGTAATGATTTTTCTGAAACTGCCAACGTCTTTGCGAGCGCCGGTTTCTCCACGCCCGTTCCTCTCGCCGAATCTACGACGCTTGCTGCAATAGCCGCTGAGCAAAAAAACTATTGGACACCGCGGATCGACGATAAAAATATTGAATTTCGCTGTGTTGAAGAGGGCGCAGACCGTGGTCATTACAACGTCACTTTTTTGCGCACCGTGATCGCCAATTTATTGCGCAATGCAGTGCATTACACCGAGCGCGGACATATTTATTTAATTCTTTCCGACGGTGGTTTTCGTGTCGAAGACAGCGGCACCGGAATTCCGATCGATCAGCACGAGCATATTTTTAAATCGTTTATGCGCGGCTCGCAAGCACGCGGCGAAGGTTGGGGGCTGGGTTTGTCGCTGGTAAAACGTATTTGTGAAAACCAGGGCTGGACCATCTCTGTGCATTCCATTGCAGCGGGTGGCGTCTGTTTTTCGGTTTCGTTTAATGGTTAACGCATCCTCCTAAAGACGGTGTGAGGATATCCCTCTGCTTTAAACCAAAGCGCTGAGCTTTTTAAAGTAATTGAGTTTTTTAACTATTAAAACTCAATTACGGTTTCGAAGTGTTAATCGACAGTACGTTTTAACTAGGCTGTTTCGGATTAGTCTCACCCTCTAAAAAATGTCCGAATGCGGCGAGCGGGCGAATGCGGTCGCTGATAATTTTCATGATCGCTAACATCGGCACCGCCAATATCGCGCCGGGTACGCCCCACATCCAATCCCAAAATAGCAGCGCGATAATGACGAGCACCGGGTTTAAGGTAAATCGCCGCGCCAGCAGCAATGGCGTTATCGTTTCACCTTCGAGTACGTGAATGCCCGCGTAAATTACCATCGGCATAAAGGCCATCCACAGCGGGTCCAAACTCAGCATGCCGACGGCGAGGAAAATAACTAACCCAGTGAGCGGCCCCAGGATCGGCACATAATTCAGCAGAAACGCAATTGAGCCCCACAGCACGGCATCTTCAAGTCCCAATCCCCACATGGCGAGCCCCGTCGCCAGTCCCACCAGCGCATTCATAATGGTGATCGTAACTAAGTAAGAGGAAATATCCGCTTCAACCTGTTGCGAAATATCTATCACCTGTCGCTTATCTTTAAAGCGCGGCATGATTTCAACCAAGCGCCGCAGAAATGTATCGCCGGACATCAGTAGAAAAAACAACACCAGAAAAGTCGTCAGAAATTCAGACGCAAATTTTTGCAGGCCATCGACTAGCGATGCTTCAAAGTCGCTGCTAAAACCGGCTGACGGGTTTTCCTGCGCATTTTTATTCGGCGCGGAACTCACCATACTTTTTGCGTGAGACATCATATGGCTCATCGCATTTATCGGTGTACTGACGACGCGAACGCGCTCTTGTAAACGCGGTAAACCTTCGGGAAGACGCTTGGCCCAATTGGCGGCAGGTGCGCTCAGTAATTCACCGAGTCCGCCGATCAGTGCGAACAAAAATACGATTAACGACAGTGCGGCGAGCGCACGCGGGATGCGTATCCGTTCCAACAAACGCATCACAGGTTGTAGTAATAATTTCAAAATAAACGCTAAAACTATTGGCAGCACGACTTCTTTGGCGACATTCGCGCCCGCGAGCAACGCCAATAAAAACAGTCCGCCGAGGAATACGACTTTGGGGTCATGCGGCAGGGGCATGTCCTTGCCTTCGTCGATGGGTTTCGCGGGGGCATCGGCGTGAGTGGCTTCCACAGCTGTTTTTTCGGTGTTTTCGGCCAAATTGCTCTGCGTCATCGACGTAGTCCTTAGTTGTAATTTTAGTTATGCCGGTGGGCATATTTAGTTAATAAGCATGAACTCTCAACGGGTTTAGCTAATTTTAAGATCGCAGGAGCCAAATAGTTAGCCGTTCGATTTCATTGGGTGACGGCATTAATGCGACAATCATGCCGCGCGCTTACTATTGCGCAAATATTTATACAGAGTGCTTTGAAGTTGCCGTGTAAGTCGGCTTAGTGATTTTGCTCGGACTTGACCGGTACTTTGTTTTATCCAAAATACCTGTTTTATCCCAATCGAAAATACGTTCATGATGAATGGCACTGTTTAGTGGGGGCATGTCACATCAGCAATTTCATCGAGAAGAAAAATGAATGAGTCGTGGATGTTGTACTCCGATATTGCCTTGCGGCTGACCTTAGCCGTGGCCGGCGGGTCGATCATCGGCATTAATCGTTATTTGCATCACAAGGCGGCCGGCATGCGTACGCATGCGTTGACTGCGCTGGGCGCGGCATTGGCGACGGTATTAATAATCGATGCGGCCGGCAGCGATGCGCAGGCATTTAGCCGCGTCTTGCAGGGACTGGTCACTGGCATCGGGTTTTTGGGTGCAGGCGTTATTTTGCATAACGCCGACGATCGGGTGCAGGGACTTACTACAGCCGCATCAATATGGCTGTCTTCAATTTTTGGCATCGCAATGGGACGCGGTGCGTACGCGGCGGCTTTCATTGCCATCGCACTCGCATTATTTATTTTGGTAGTCGGGAAATTTGTCGAGCACGCTATAGTTGATCGCCTGCAGGCCAAGCATAAAAAGAACATTAAAAGCGATTCGCCGCCGCGACTCTGAGTTTTTCACGAATTGGTTCGCGCGATGTTTATTTTCACTATGTAGAAATGCATGCTGTGATATTTAGATCAGCGCTACAAGAGCAAGCAAAGAAAAAATAAAAATAGATAGATAGAAGAAAATAGTGAAGGGCGAACTGCTGACACCACTTCATCTTAACTTGCTGGTGCTAATTTTTACGCGGTCGCTATTTTTGTCAGCGCATTCACTAGGCGATCGAGATCGTGCGTCGAAGTGAATAATGCCGGTGTCACCCGCACGCAGTCGCCGCCAGCGATACCACCGCGCTGCAAAACCAGATGTGAAAATATCATTCGGTCCATGTTCATGGGCTAACAATTTCAATTGAAATGGTGGTGAAGAATTAAATAGCTTTGCGAACGGCTATGAATTAAGCGGTAACTTTACCCGCGCGATGAAGCCACGGCTTTGGGTGTCGCTCTCGAAGATCACTTCACCGAGATGGATTTTCGCAATCTCGCGCACGATGGCAAGTCCCAATCCACAGCCTCCGGGTACGCTGCTAGCGAGTTGGAAAAATGGCATTCCAAGTTTTAATAAATCGGTTGCCGACGCACCGGGGCCGGTGTCGGCCACAATTAACTCAATTTCTTTGTTGCGACGCTTTAACGATACTGTGATTACAGTGTTTGCTGGGGCATAGCGCACCGCGTTATCGAGCAGATTGCTCAATAGTTCACGCAATAGCAGAGCACTTCCTGGCACTGATAATCGCTCTATTTCAAACTCCAGCTCTACATTATTACGTGCCGCCCGCAGCACAAAATCGGAAGCGACGTCTTGTATCAAATCCAGTACATCTACCGGCCTGCTGTCGATCGTCGAGCCATCGGTGTGTTCGAGGCGAGCCAGCGACAGCAATTGATTGGCCAGGTGTGAAGTGCGCTGCGTTGTCGCGAGCAATTGTTGTAATAGCGCGGCTACATTAGCGGGCGGTTGCGCGATATTAACTTCCAGCTGGCTGCCCAGTGCGGCGAGTGGTGTTCGCAATTGATGTGCTGCATCGGCGATGAAGCGCCGATAACCGGCGAATGACGCAGCTAACTTAGCCAACAATTCGTTGATGCCGTGAACGATGGGGCGCAGCTCAATCGGTACAAATGTTTCCGATAGTGGCTGCAAGTCACTGGTTGAGCGCCGGGCTATTTCATTGCGCAATATTTCCACTGGCTTCAAACCGCTGCGCACTCCGCTGACGACAACTGCAATCGATGCGATAACTAGTGTTCCGCCGAGCAACAGCATGCTGAAAAATATTTCACGCAATAAATATTGGCGGCCCTTAACGGTCTGCGCCACCACTACAAATAATTCGGTTCCGCCCAAAGTCTGACGCAACACCACTGTTCGATACAATTTCCCCGATAATTGAATATCGTAAAGTTCGTATTCATTTTTTGGCCGTAAAGATACCAGCGTCAGCAATGATTTATCGCCGGCGATGGGCTGGCCGTCGCCGGTGCTGATTGAGTAGACCACGCGATCTTCATTGTTTATCGCGAGCATGTCGGCGGCGGCGATGGGCAGCTCAAAGACAAAACTATTATTTCGCCATTGAATTTGCCGCGCTAAATCACGCGCGTCATCTAATAAGCCGGAGTCGAAGGCGTTGACAGCGGCATGCTGCGCCAAGCCATATGAAAAAATGGCGCCGAGCAGCAATATCGGAATCAGCGGCCATAACAGCCGCTGTAATAGTAAGCGCCGTAAGCTGTGATCGTTGTGCTCATGGAGCATTGGTAGGTTCTTCTAACAGGTAACCTAAGCCGCGTACAGTTTTTATGACAACCTCGCTGCCTTCGATTTTTCCGCGAATACGATGCACGTAAGCTTCGATCGCATTTTGACTTAATTCCCTGTCCCAGCTGGCGATGGCTTGAATCAATTGATCCTTCGACACAATGCGTCCGCTATTGCCGACCAAATATTCCAATACGCTCCACTCGCGCGCGGTTAAATCGATACTGCGAGATTCCACGTACGCACGTCGCCCGACTGTGTCGAGTACTAATTTTTTTAGAGTAATACTTGGATTGCCGCCGGTCATTCGACGTCGCAGTAACGCGCGCACACGCGCATGTAATTCCGGCATGGCGATCGGTTTTACCACGTAATCGTCGGCACCTTGGTCCAGGCCGCGCACGCGATCATCAAGTGCATCGCGCGCAGTAAGAATTAATATTGGCAACGATTTTCCCGATTCACGTAACTTGCGCACCACGGTGTAGCCGTCGCTATCGGGTAAACCTAAATCCAATAGCAGTAGATCGAAATTCTCCAACGTTAAAAACTGAAGAGCCGTTCGCGCGGTTTCAACCCAATCGACAGCAAAGCCAGCTTGCTGCAACGATTTCGTTATAGCAGCGCCCAGAGCCTTATCGTCTTCGACAACTAATATGCGCATTTAATTGTTCTCAAGCCAGTCAGAATTGCGTCAGTAGCGCAACGCAGAATGCCACGCCTGCTAACCGCGGCGCCGCCTTCGTTGTTCTCATGAAATATTTTTTGCTGGTATTCGGATTTTTTCCATTAGCTGTGTTTGCGGTCGAACCATCGATGCAACTAAGCCTAATGCAAGCCGAGCAATTATGGCAGAACAAAAATCGTGAACTACAAATTATTCAACGTCAGACGCAAGCAACGGCGAGCGATAAAATAACCGCAGCGCAAGCGCCCAATCCGACGTTGTCATTTAATACCACCGCAATAGAAACGGGCGAATCGGCATTTATTAAGCAAGCCGATTCGGTGGTGCGTGTCGATCAACTTTTTGAACGCGGCAATAAACGCGCGCTGCGTATGCGCGCGGCAAATTTGCGAGCAGATGCTGCGGCTTCCGATTATACGGATGCTAAAAGGCAAGGGCTTATCGATCTTAATACGCGTTATTACGATCTTGTATTGGCACAACAGCAGCTATTTATCGTCGACGAAAATGCGCAACTATTTGCGCGCAGTGTTGATGCCGCGCGGCTGCGATTAAAAGCGGGAGATATTGCCGCAGCCGAATTTGCACGTTTGCAAATAGATGCGTTACGCGCACAGAACGACGTCGAAAGTGCGAAGAATAATTTGCGTAAAGCGCAGGTAGCACTCGCATACAAAATTGCAGCCGAAAATGCGGTGACGGAAATTTATGCGAGCGATCGCTGGCCCGAATTGAATTCACTCGCAGCGCATGAGCCCACCGCTGCGCTGATTGCCAAACGTGCTGATGTCGCTGCCGCCGATAAACGCGCGCAAGCCGCGGAGATTGCATTCGCGTCAGCACAGGCGCTGCGCGAGCGCGACATCACGGTCGGTGTTCAGGTCGAGCACAACGGACAAAATCGCCCGCTCAATAGTGTTGGTGTCGGCTTCAGCGTGCCGTTGATGACCGGTTACGCCTACAGCGGCGAAATCGAGCATGCCCGTATTGATCTTGATATTGCGCAGCGCAACGCCGAGCAAACCCGTGCGCAGGCCAGCGTTGAAATTTCCAATGCCTATGCCGATCTGAGCGCAGCGCTGGCGCAAGTGCAGCGCTTCGATCAGAGCTTATTGCAAGCTGCGCAGCGCGCCATCGATACCACTGAGTTCGGCTACAAACATGGCGCGATTTCGCTAATGGATTTACTTGATGCGCGCCGCACGTACAAAGCAACGCAAATTGATGCGGCAATGGCGCACGCCATCTATGCGAAGGCGTTGTCGACGTGGAATTTAATTACCGATTTTTCATCGGTAAATGAAGCTGAGATTATCGCCAAAGTCGGTGTAATGCCCGCACCGGCTGGAGAGAATAAATGAAACGCATATACGCAATGATCGCGGCGACGGCATTAATAGTGGTGGCTGCTTTTATTTTTTCCAATCGCGCAGAGCCGACTATCGATGCTTCGCCAAAGGTACGTGAGCCTAATATTTTACGGCTGGATGCTGATGCGCCGCAGCTTGCTTACTTACAAATTGCCGCGATTAAAAACGAAATTATTCCGGCTCTGGAACCGTTGCACGGCCGTGTCACTTATGACGACGACGTGACGGCGCGCATTACCGCACCGATAGCAGGGCGCATCACAAAAATTCAGGTGCATCTCGGCGATCTCGTGCAAGCTGGACAATCGTTGGTTGAAATAGATGCGCCGGAGTTTGGGCAGGCGCGCGCTGATTTACATAAAGCGCAATCCGATTTGCAGTTGAAGACAAAAGCATTCGCGCGCGCCAAGTTGCTTTTTGATGGTGAGGTTATCGCAGAGAAAGATTATGAAGCGGCAGCTGACGATCTTGCGCAGACGCACGCTGAGTTCGAACGCGCAGCACAGCGTCTGCATAATTTGGGCGGCGACCGCGACGTTAATTATCATTTGCGCAGCCCGATCGCGGGTGTTGTTACCGAACGAAAAATCAGTACCGGCTCTGAAGTCGCGGCGGATATCACCGCGCCGCTATTTGTTGTTACCGATCCGACGCGATTATGGATCGATATCGAAGCCGCTGAAAATGATTTGAATAAGCTGTCGCTCGGACAACATTTCACCTTGCAAACCGATGCATACCCTGGCGAAACATTTGAAACCAGCGTGGTGTTCATTGGAAAGACATTGGATTCACAAACGCGGCGCGTCACGGTGCATTGCGTATTGCACGATGACAGCGAGCGCCTGAAGCCTGAGATGTATGTGCGCGCGACACCGCTGGGTGGCAACGTGTCGCGCCCGCGTGTGCCGAATACCGCGCTAATTAATGAAGGCGTAAAAACCTATTTATTCGTCGAACAGAAAGCAGGCGTATTGCAAAAGCGCGCGGTAACACTTGCTTATCGCGGCCACGACGACAGCTATATCGAACAGGGTGTGCAGGCCGATGAGCGCATTGTTGTAGGCGGCGCGTTGTTGTTAAACGCTGAAATGCAGGGCGACTGAGATGTTATCGCGCCTGGTTAGTTTTGCGCTGGAGCAACGCAACTTTGTAATCGCTGCCGTTATTGCGGTGATGATTGGCGGCATTTACGCGCTGGTGAATTTGCCGATTGAGGCATTTCCCGACGTGCAAGATGTGCAGGTGCAAATCATTACACAAGCACCCGGATTAGCGCCGGAAGAAATCGAGCGATCGATCAGTTTACCGATTGAGCGCGAAATGAATGGCGTGCCGCATATGACGCAATTGCGCTCCGTATCTATTTTCGGTTTATCGGTAGTGACGTTGACGTTCGAAGACAACACCGACGATTATTTTGCGCGCCAACAGGTGATGGAGAAATTGCAGAATGTGGCGTTGCCACTTGGTATTCAACCAGGTCTGGCGCCGCTCACAACGGCTGTCGGTGAAATATACCGCTACATTCTCGAAGCGCCTGCCGGCACCACGCTGGAAAAAATTCGCGAGCTGCAGGATTGGGTGGTACGGCCGGCGTTGCGCGCGATTCCTGGCGTGGCGGATGTCGCCAGTTTCGGTGGCGCGGTTAAGGAATACCAAGTAAGCATCGATCCGCAACTAATGCGCAAATACGACGTCAACTTGGCGCAGATCAACGCCGCATTAAGTAGCGGCAGCGCGAACACTGGCGGCGGTATTTTGCGCCGCGGCGATGAAGCGTTAGTTGTGCGCAGCATCGGTTTATTTCATACCGAGGACGATATCGGCCAAGTGGCGGTATCGACGCAGAATGGCAAAGCAATTTTAATTCGCGATATTGCGACCATCGCTATCGGCCAGCGCGCGCGCTCCGGCATTGTCTCGTATAACGATCAGGACGATGTGGTTGAAGGCGTCGTGCAGATGACCAAGGCGCAAAATCCCAGCGCGGTTATTGCAGCACTTAAAGCGGCTATCCCAGGCATTGAGCAGCGCTTGCCGAGTGGCTACCACCTGCTGCCAATTTACGATCGCACCGAACTGGTTAACCATACCGTGCGCACCGTCGAAGAAAATATGCTGATGGGCGCATTTCTGGTGCTCGTTATTTTAATTGTATTTTTACGCTCACCGATCGCCGCTGTCATTGTTGCTGCGGTAATTCCGCTGGCGCTGCTATTCGCTTTTTTATTGATGCATTTGCGCGGTGTGTCGGCCAATTTGATTTCGCTGGGCGCGGTCGATTTCGGAATTATCGTCGACGGCGCAGTGGTATTGGTCGAGGCGCTGATGGTGCGTCTTGCGCTCGATAAAACATTGGGTCCACCGAGTCACGATACGCCGCGCTGGCGCATGAATGCGTTGCGCTCCACCGCAGTGGAAATGGGTCATCCCATTTTATTTGCAAAAGCCATAATTATTTTGGCTTTCCTGCCAATTTTTACGTTCCAGCGCGTTGAGGGAAAAATATTTTCGCCGATGACGTATACGCTGAGCTTCGCGATACTCGGCGCAATATTACTGACGTTGACATTGATTCCCGCACTGCTGTCATTTGTAATTATTCGATTTGATTTTTCCGAAAAACACAGCCCGTGGATGAGTCGGTTGCAGCGCGGTTATCGTGAATTTTTAATCGCGCGGATGCAGCGGGACACCATCTGGATAATTCTATCGGTGGGATTGTTGGGGTTAGCGCTATTACTCGGAACGCGACTCGGCACTGAATTTTTACCGAAGCTCGATGAGGGGAATATCTGGCTATCAATTAATTTGCCGCAGGCGACTAATCTGGAAAAGAGTCGCGAAGTAGAGCATGCCATTCGCGCTATTTTGCGCAGTTACTCGGAAGTTTCCGACGTTATCAGCCAAGTAGGACGACCCGATGACGGCACCGACGCGAAAGGTCCGAATAATATGGAGATTCTCGCCGATTTGCGTCCACACAGAGAATGGCGGTTCGCCAATAAGGACGATTTGATTGCTGACATGACGCAAAAAATTCACCGTATTCCCGGCGTTCCGACCAATTTTTCGCAAGTGATTGAGGATAATGTCGAGGAATCGATAAGCGGTGTTAAGGGCGAGATCGCGGTAAAAATATTTGGTCCCGATTTGGATGTGCTGGAAGAAAAATCGCGTCAGGTTGCGACAATTATTTCCGGCATACGCGGCGCCACCGATGTCGAAGCGATCAAGGTAGGCGGACAGTCGGAACTTGATATCGAAATAAATCGCGAAAAAATCGCGCGTTACGGTATCGATATCGGCGCGGTAAATTCCGCCATTCAGACGGCGCTCGCCGGCAGCACGGTAAATAATTTTTACGAAGGCGATCGCCAATTTGCGGTGACCGTGCGTCTGCGTGAAGAAGCGCGCGATGCGATTGATGATATCGCTGAAATTCCTATCGCGCTGTCTGGCACCGGCACAGGTACGTTACCGTTGGGTGAGCTGGCAAGTATTTCCGTAAGGCAGGGTGCCGCTCGTATCGGTCGCGAAAGTGGCGAGCGCAATGTTTCGGTTAAAGCAAATTTATTGGGGCGAGATCAAGGTAGTTTTGTCGCGGAGGCAATGCGAACCGTCGCCGCTCAAGTGCATCTGCCGCCGGACTACACCATGACCTGGGGCGGCCAATTTGAAAATCAGCAGCGCGCGATGCACCGTCTCGCTGTGATTGTGCCGCTGTCCGTTGTCGGTATTTTTATTTTGTCGTTTATGGCTTTTCGCTCAATGCGTTTGGCGGCGTTGGTATTAGTGCTAATTCCGTTTACTTGGATTGGCGGGCTTGCCGGTTTGGCGCTGGCGGGATTGCATCTTTCGATATCGGCCGCTGTCGGCTTTATTGCAGTTGCGGGTATTTCCGTGCAGAACGGCGTGATTATGGTCGAGCAATTTGCCGACGGCATTAAGCAGGGGAAAACATTGATCGATGCGGTGCTCGACGGCGCCACGATTCGCTTGCGCCCCATTTTAATGACGGCGTTAATGGCGGGCCTCGGTTTATTGCCGGCCGCGCTTTCACACAGTATCGGTTCTGAAACACAGCGCCCGTTCGCGGTAGTTATCGTCGGTGGATTAATTACAGCGACGGCATTTACGTTGTTGTTAGCGCCGCTGTTGTTTATGCGGTGGTTTAGCAAAGAGAAAGCGACATTGTGATTAATCAGCGGCAAACAAATAGATTTTTACTGCTGCAAATATTTTTGCTATCGATGATGGTGCGCGTGGCCGTGGCGCAGGAAAACACCACAACCGTCGAAATCAGCGCCGGTGCAAATCTAAGCGCCGTGTCGCAATTAGATGGTGTGTTGATTGTCCCGCGCTGGTCGCCCGCCGTTGCATTGGTTTATCGCAGCGACATTTTTTTAATCGATTCAGAAAACGGTATTGGAGTAGCCTTATTTCGCGATCGCCCGGTTCATATCGGTGCTTTGCTCGATTATCAATATGGCCGTCGTGTGGCAGCAGAATCACGTTATCGCGGGCTAGGTAATATTGATGGCGCGCTCGCGCCGGCGGTATTTATCGAATGGGAACCGATTCGAGACGCACTCGATTTCTACGCGAAGGCGAGTAAAGCAACAGCGGGCTCGATGGGCTGGTTGTACAAATTGGAATTTAGCGGCGGCTTACCGCTGGCGCAAAATAAAAGCATTTACGTCGATATAACGGCGAATGCGAGCGATGGCGCATATGCACAATCGTATTACGGCGTGAGCGCTGAACAGTCAGCAGCGTCGGGATATGCACCGTATTCACCACGTGGCGGTTGGCTAACGCTAAATAGCGCGGTCGGTTATGAATATCGCTATTCGCAGAAGCTGGCACTTGATGCGCAGATCGGCCAATTGCGCTATCTCGATAGCGCTGCGCAAAGTCCGCTTACTAGCGGCGGTCCGTATTTGACCGCTGGCGTGTTTGCCTCCTACCGATATTAGCTCCCTCGAACAATAAGTCGACGAAGTCAGTTGTACGTAAGACAAACGTGTACTAATGCGTCCCTGCCAAACGTTATGGAAGCAACATGAAAAATATTTTCGTTAGCGGTGCCACCGGATTTCTCGGCGGCGCAGTCATTGCCAATTTATTAGCCAGCCAGTCTACAAATAATTTACTACTGCTGGTTCGCGCCGATACCGCTGCCGAAGGTTTGCAACGCGTGAAAGAAAATTTGCGCACGTTGGATGTTGCTAGCGCAGCGCTCGAAAAATTGACCGACGCTGATATTTTAATTGGAGACTTCACTAACGTTGCAGCATTTAGCGACGATTCGCGCCTCGACACAATTACACACGTGATTAATTGTGCAGCGATTACGTCTTTTGGAAAAAATCCATTGATATGGCCAGTAAATGTCGATGGCACGTTTGAGTTTGCACGGCGCATGGCTGAAGTGGCGAGCCTGAAACGGTTTCTACATGTTGGTACTGCAATGGCTTGCGGTGATTCGCAACAGTCGCCGGTAACCGAATCGTGGAATGTGGCACCCGCCGACGAGCATCTTGTTCCCTATACCGCGTCGAAAGCGGCGATAGAGCAGCGCCTGCATGAAGAGTTGCCGGATTTCCCGTTGGTGGTCGCACGGCCGTCGATTGTCGTCGGCCACACGCAATTGGGTTGCAAGCCTTCCAGCAGTATTTTTTGGGTGTTTCGCATGGGGCAGCTATTGCAACAGTTTACGTGTTCACTCGACGAGAAAATCGATGTGATACCCGTGGATTATTGCGCGGACGCATTGGTAAAACTGCTGCTGAAAGATGAACTCGCTTACGATCTTTATCATATTTCGGCAGGCTCGGGTTCGAGCTGTACTTTTGAGGATATTGAAATCGCTTTGGCGGACGGCCTCGGGCAAGCGCCGTTTGGCGATAATTATCGCCAAGTCAAAGAAGAAGACATACCACAGCTCGCGCGCGAATTCGAAGCACGTCTCGGCCCTTGCAATCGACGTTTGGTCATGCGCGCGCTGCGATTGTATGCAGGCTTCGCCGATTTAAATTATGTATTCGGCAATGGCCGCTTACTGTCGGAGGGTGTCGAAGCATCGCCTCTATTCACGAGTTACGCCGGGCTTTGCGCACAATCGACGCGTCATCTCAGTATTCAGCAGCAAATGCAATGCGACTTTAAATAGACCACAGGCAGATTGTCGACGTGGTTTTTTTAAAACGAATATTAATTTTTTTGACGGCGCTGTGTCTGTTCGCCTGTAGCTCACAACCTCAGTTACAGCCGCTGAGGTCGGTAGATAATTTGACTCTAGAAATTTCGGCGACAGCTGATGCACCTGAGGTCAGCGCGCGATTTGAGCAACAAAACAATATCGTGTTTGTTCTTGGTGAGGTGCGAAAGCGCGATGTCAGCTCGTTAAATGGGGACGTGCATATTGCGGTTGTTGATCCTTCCGGTGCTGAAATTTGGCACGAAAATGCCGAGTTGGAAATCGCCGGTTCGCGCCATTTTCATTTTCGAACATTTAAAAAACAACTACCGTTTTTCCCGGAACCGCACTCAAAGATCATTGTGGAATTTCATCACGCATGAATCGGCAGATTGTTGTCGCTTATCTTTTTCATTCACATTAGCGCAATAAAATAATACGTCCGTTAGGGATGATAGCCATCGGTAAGTGTTTTCATAAACGCGATAATTTCTTTGATTTCGTCTTGCGATAGTGGCGGTGTTGCGCCGAGACCTCGATCGAATGGCGGCTCGACGTTAATATTTTCGTGGTACTGCGCGGGTAAATCATCGAACGCTTCAATGCTGCCGTCACCGGCGCGCGGATAAAATTTTTCCGGATGAATATCGCGCTCATTATAAAAATTCATCACGTCTTCGAGCGTATGGAAAAATCCGTTGTGAAAGAAGGCTTGCTTCAGCGCCACATTGCGCAACGTCGGCGTGCGAAATGCGCCGCAGTAATCGGCGTGATCGGAGAGGTCGCGGCGATAAGGGCCGCACAAGCCGAGGTCGTGGAAATTTACATCTGTATTCGCAGGCAGCTCGCGATTGCGCGGAACACCGATTGCGATGTAACCAAAATCGCTGAAGGCCGGAAAAGCACCGTTCGAACCAATTCTGCTCGGATGGCAGTGCGCGCAATTACCTTTTTGTTCATCGTTAAATAATTCGAGGCCGCGTTGCTCTGCTGCGGATAATTTTGACTGCCCGCGCAACACCGCGTCGTATTTGCTGGAATACGGATAAAACTCCGCTGCATTTTGTTGAAACACTTCAAACGCAAGACTGGCCGCTTTAAACGCAGATTGTGGATCGTTAAAAATAGTGCTGCCGAATATGCGTCGAAATTCTTGCGCATAGTTTGCGTGCTGCAACGTAGCGACAACGTCTGCGATATCTGTATTTGCCATTTCAAACGGTGACAACAATGGAATGCCAGCCTGATCGTGCGCGGTCGGCGCACGGCCATCCCAGGTGCGCCCGCCGGTGGGACCGTTGTCGACACTCTCGTCGAAATCTTCGTCGTAATAATGTTCGGTAAATGCCGGTACGTTTTGCAGATAGCGCAACGACGGCGCGGCGCGCGTGCCCTGTTGTTGCAAATCGGCGCCGCCTAATTGAACCGATTTTGCGTTCGCTGGGCCATACGCATGCAGCGGATCGTGGCAGCTGGCGCACGACATTTTATGCGATGCCGAAAGATTATTATCGAAAAATAAAGTGCGCCCCAGCGCTTCGAGCGCAGCGGCGGCAACGCGCGGTGGCAATACTGGGAGCAATGGTTTGGATGCGCGTGGCGCTGATTCCACATCCGTTGCGCGCGCGGCTATTACATAAAGGGCGATAAAAATTGCGAGCAGCAGCACTGATAAATGCAAGGAATTGCTTTGGTGTTTAGGTGGAATTTCGGGCGCGTTATTTTTCATCGTTCGGTTGGATAAATCGCAACAAAAGGCGAACTATCGACGAACACTGTTACACGCGTATGACAGTGCCGATGTGTCGCGCGCACTCGCCGTCCCAGCAGAAAATTTATTTTTCGCCAGTCATTTTTTCTAAAAAATTCTGCAACACATTTAGGGGATATTTTGCCGGTTAGCCCAGCGCTTGCGCCGGCTTTCGCAAATCCTGAATGCCAGCCATTAAAAATTATTGCCAGCGATTAAAACCAGCGATTACAAAAGGGGAGTGAACATGTCACTGAAATTGAGAGTTGCCATTGCCGCAGCGGTCGCTGCAATTGGCGTCGGTCACACCAGCGCGCACGCGACTGCGATTAATTCCGGATCGTCAAATCTTGTCATAAAAGGTGTCGTTAGCGGTGCTGGCGTTTATCAAAACGCCAGCGTCTGCATCGATACCAACGCCAATGCCCGTTGCGATAGCAATGAGCCGAGCGTCGTCACCAATGGCAAAGGCGAATTTTCGCTGCCCGTCAATGGACAAAGTGCTGGCGCGGTAATCGCGCAAATAAAAGTGGGAACAACACTGTTTAACAACGCGCCAGTTACGCAAGCATTGGTATTCCGCGCACCGGCACAGGCGAATGCGGTAGTGAGTGCGATCTCTACGGAGTTACAGGCTGAAATCGACAGCGGTGCCGATTTCACGACAGCGCGCGCGCAACTCGCCAGCCGCGTTGGCGTGGTCCCCGAAAAATTGTTGGAGGACTTTCGCAACGAAGGCGATACCGCCGTGATTGCAGCGCTGAATAACGAAACGACGTTGGCATCGATTCGAATTGCCGATGCAGTTGCCGATGCCGGCGCCGCCGGTAATTTGATTACCGCGTTACGCAATCGTCTCGCACTGGATGCGGTGCAAACCGTGGTAGTGATTTATGCGGAAAACCGCAGTTTCGATAACCTGTACGGTTTCTTTCCCGGTGCCAATGGTTTGCGCACTGCAGCAGCAAAAATTAAACAAATCGATCGCGACGGTTCGCCGTTAGCGGCGTTGCCGCCGGCGTGGGGCAATTTGACGGCGGCTGGACAAGCGCCGGTAGTAACGCAGGCGCAAACCACCGGCGTGTGGGCGAATGCGGCCTTTCAAATCGATGATCCCACCGCGTTGAGCAAATACGGTTACGCGCCAGTTCCGCAAAGTGAAATTACACGCGATTTGTATCACCGCTTCTTTGAAAACCAAATGCAGATCAACAACGGCAAAAACGATTCGTTCGCGGCGTGGGGCGATTCCGGTGGCACGGTGATGGGTTATTTCGACGGCAGCAAAATGGCACTGTGGAATATCGCCAAACAATACACGTTGGCCGATAACTTTTTCCAGGGCGCATTTGGCGGTTCGTTCCTCAACCATCAATATTTAATTTGCGCATGCGCACCGGAATATCCGAATGCGAATAATCCGAGCACCGGCGCGCATCCAACTATTGCCGCGTTGAACACGGATCACAACGGCAATTACCTGCCATTTTTAACGCTTGCCGCAACCTCGCCGACGTCGGCATTGAGTGGGCCGCCAAGCTTTGTCAGCAGCGGTAATATTGCGCCGTTGAATTATTTTGGCGACAACACTTATCGCGCGGTTAACACCATGCAGCCGCCGTATCAACCGAGTGCTAATACAGCGGCGGTGACCGATACGACAATGTTGTTTGCGAACCCTGCCGCGGCGACGACGCTACCGCCGCAAACGCAAATTAATATCGGCGATCAATTAACGGCGAAAGGAATTAATTGGGCGTGGTACACCGGCTCCTGGAATGCAGTTTCGACTGCTGCAACCAGCGCTGGTCATGTAATTCCTCCCGCACCTAATTTTCAATTTCATCATCAGCCGTTCAATTATTTTGCAGAGCTCGATCCGGTTAAACATCCGGCCGAGCGCGCAAATCATTTGAAAGATCGTTCCGATCTGGTCGCACAAGCACAAGCCGGCACCTTGCCCGCCGTGGTTTTTTACAAACCGCAGGGCAGTGTGAACCAGCATCCGGGTTATACCGATGTGACCAGTGGTGACAATGAAATCGCCGGGCTGATCAGTACGCTGCAGCAAAGTCCGCAGTGGCAACACATGTTGGTTGTAGTGACTTACGACGAATTCGGTGGTCAGTTCGATCACGTCGCACCGCCGAAGGGCGATTTGATCGGACCGGGTACGCGTATTCCGGCGTTGATCGTGTCGCCGTTTGCGAAGAAGGGTTTTGTCGATCACACCCAATACGACACGGCGTCGATTTTGCGTTTTATCACGCACCGTTATTCGCTGACACCGCTCGATGGTCTCAACGCGCGTGATGACGCGTTGCTGGCGAATGGTGGCAAGCGTATGGGTTATCTCGGCACCGCGCTTAATTTCAATCAATAGTCAGCGGGTTTTACCGCTTAACCGGAAATGCCGAATGTATTCGGCATTTTTTTAGAATTTAATAGTGAGGATAGAAATCATGAACACGAAAATTAAATTAGGCGCTGCGATACTGCTATTAAGTGCGATGGCTGCACCGACATTCGCGAATACCATTTTGAGCACGGCGGATTTTACCGATTACGGCGCGAACGAGCCGGGTAGTTACAGTATCGATAGCAGCGATTTGTACGCTGTATCATTCAATGTCGACAAGGCGACGCAGCTGTCGAGCATCGGTGGTTATTTTTCGCAATATTCGTACGGCACATTTTTCGGCGCCGTCGTTGCAGCAAATTCATTGAATGCGCTCACCGCTGACAACGCGGCTTCGTCGTCGCTGGCGTATACCACGTTCACACCGGACGGTACCGATCAGAAATTCGATTTATCGGCACTGCTCGGACCGGGCGTATACGATTTGGTTTTCGGTGCGATCGGCGATGTGTTCAGCAGCGGTGGCGGTTTGGTTTCCGGTCAAACGCAAAATCAAAATTTCGCCAATACCTTTCAATTAACTAATGGCAGCTGGGCACCTTCGCAGAATCAGGATGTGCGCGTTACAGTGAATGGTGCGACGGTGCCGGAGCCCAATTCGCTGGTATTGATGTTGTCGAGTTTGCTTGGCATCGGTGCGTTCACACGCTTGCGTCGCCGCAACTCGATCTAAGCGATGATGATTTAAACGCAAAGCTGACAATAAAATTTAGCAGGAGGCTATAAACATTTAGAAGCTCCGCAGTGCGGGGCTTTTTTTCTTTTAATTTAAGCAAAGTCGTTTCATCGAAATGCATGCGCTAACGTTTTTGAAATTGCTCGAAGGTATCGAGTGCCACTTCGATAACTGTTTTTAATTTGGCGCGCTTGGGCGCAATCCAAGTCCATTTTTGTATTAATAATTCACCGGCGCGCCGATCCATTTTTAGATCAAGCGCCGCGACGATCGTATCGCCGACCAAAACCGGCAACGCAAAATAACCCATCACGCGTTTTTCGGCTGGAAAGTAAGCTTCAAAGCGATGTTCGTAGTCGAAGAAAAGTTGCAGGCGTTTACGTTGAATAACTAAGGGATCGAATGGCGACAGAATATGAACCTGTGGCTGCGATGCTTCGGACACGACCTCTAATTGTTCGGGTTCGATCCAGTGCGGAATTTTCTGAAAACCATCGATATGAACCGGCACCAATTGTTTACGTTTGCTCGCCGTTTCAATCTGACTGCGGACTAATGTTTTTGCCGCGTTATTGCCGTAGCAAATCGAATCGATGCTGACAATGCCTTGCGCACGCAACGCGCGCTGCAACAGATATTGCGCAAATTGATTTTCGGTGGCTGCCTTCGGTTGTCGCTTCCAGCCGAAGTGACGTGCGGATAATTCATACTTTTTTAACATGCCCGTGCGCTTGCTAATGGTGAGATCGCCATTAAAAAAGCCGAGCCCCAATGCGCGCTTCGACGGTTTTCGACTGCCCCATGGATGCGTTTTCTCAACCAGCACGTCGTCATTAATGTCGCGAATGGAAAGCTCGCCCTGCTCGTGAATACGCTGTAGCAATGCGCTGTAATCCGCGGGATCAACGCTGGCAAACGACGAGTGCGGATCGGCACGCCACGCATTCATTTGCGGCAGAAAGAAACGGTAATCGACAGTCGGCACGTACGCGAGCGCATGCGTCCAGAATTCGAATACGGATTTGTGAATCGACTGCGCCGCTTCGAGATCGGCTATTTTATAAGTGGGAATTCGCGTGTAAAGAATGTGATGGTGACTGCGTTCAATCACATTGATGGTATCGATCTGCACGTAACCGAGATGTTCAATTGCATGCTGAACTGCGGTCGGACCTTCGCCAAACGGCGCCGCCGTATCTAACCGTTGTGCGCGCAACCAAATGGCGCGAGCTTTTTCAATATCGATAGCGAAGGAGTTTACGGCGGTCATGTGCTTTGAGTTTTTCCTGCGAGCGTGCATCCGTTTCAGCACATTAAGTCTAAATAAAAATAATCATCGAATGAGCCAGTGCCATCTAACCCATGCGAACGTGTTTCTCGGTCGATGAAATATTAAATTAACGCAAAGCTATTTATGGCTAATTTGTTAGCGATGCGCGCCGTACATTTATCTATTGCGCAAATCGCGAAAAGTCGCGCGAATATCGGCAACGCACGCTTCGGGATTTTCCACGTAACCGAAATGACCGCCATGATCGTGCGCATTGACGAAATGCAGGTTGTAATTGCGCGCCTGTTTCGATTGGCGAAAAATATCGACACGAGTTGCGGTGGTCACGCCTGGTGGATTTTCGCCGCCGAGAAATGTAATCCCAGTTGGTGTTTCGATGCGCGGCGTGCGGTTGTGACTCGGTTGCCACGGCTGCAACGCTGCTTCTCGATAAATCCGTACCGACGAGCTAAACGAATCCGTCGCCCAATACAGCATTGCCGTGGTCAGCAGAAAATCGCGATCGTATGCGTTGTCGAGATTGTCGTCGCAATCGCTCCACGCCAGCCAGCGCTGCATCAGCCACGCGAGCTGTCCAATCGGCGAATCGTGCATTGCGTACGACAGCGTTTGCGGTTCTAACGTTTGCACGCAGGCGTGGGTGATTGTTTTGGTGACGAATGGCAAAATCGCGCGTCGAACTTCCTCCGGCGCATCGTACGGAACAAAGCCGGCGGTGATATCCCAGAAGCGTTCGTGATTAAATAAATCGAGTGGCGTCGCGCCGAGAATATGCATACCGTACAGACTATCTGCGTATTTGTGGCCGAGCTCCGATGTGACATGACTGCCCCAGTCGCAGCCAGCAGCGGCATAACGCTCGAAGCCCAATACCTCGGTCATTAAGGTCTGCCACAAATCCGCCATCACCGCAGCGGAAATTCCCGCGCGCGGCAGTGGCGTTGAAAAACCGAAGCCTGGCAGCGACGGTACGATCACTTCAAATGCATCGGCGGGATCGCCACCGAATGCGGCGGGATTTGCCAGCGGTTCGATGATTTTATGTAAATCCCAAAACGTGGAAGGCCAGCCGTGACTCAGAATTAACGGCAGCGGTTTTGGCCCGACACCGGGTTCGCGAATGTAATGAATCGGTACGCCATCAACCTCGGCACGATAATGACGAAATTGGTTGATACGTTGTTCCATTGCACGCCAATCAAAATCCTCCGCCCAGTAACGCGCCAGTTCGCGTAAATAATTGCCGTCGAAACCGTACGCTCCATTTTCGTTGCCGACATCATTGGGCCAGCGCGCGTTAACAAGACGATGCTTGAGATCGGCGAGCACAGCATCCGGGACGTTGACGGTAAATTCTTCCGGCGTCATATGAAATTCCTTGAGGCGGTGATTTATGATTTTAAAGCGCGGCGGCCGCGATGAAATTCGTGCCGGTATTTATTGATGGTGTTAAGCCTAATCGAGTTCTGCGTATAGAAATAACAGCGCCATTCACGATGTTGTGAGCGCCACTCACAATGTTGTGTGAGTGACGTGTCGCATCCAGTACGCGGGGGCGTTTAATGTTTAATTTATTTTTTTGCGGCGATTTAACAATAACAGCGCGAAGCCTGTCATCGATAACGCAATGCTTGATGGTTCCGGCACACTGGCTTTATCGAAGCTAAAACTCAGATTGTCGATCGTGGTCGAGCCGCGGCGATTGTAAAACTCAGATAAATTTAAATGCGAAATTTCCGCGCCTGAAAACGTCACCAATTGGTTGTCGCGATACGGCGCATCCGAATCCTGACCTTGCCAGCCGTCGGTTACCCAGCTTGCCACGGCGCCATTAGGGCCGAATGCATCGATATACACCGCATCCTGATTGAACGCAGAAACATACAGGCTGACGAAGGTGGGTAATTTAGGCCCGGTAAAAAAGATATCCAAACCCGGGCCGTAAAGATCCGTTAAATAATTAGGCGGCGATGTCGTGGTTAAACCGGAGTCCTGCGATTCAAGTGCGGCGCCGGAAAATATAACGCCCTGCGCGGCGTATTGATCAGTTACCGCCAGTGCATCGCAGTGGAGTTCATCACAAGGCGCTGGCGTCAGATCATCAAACGTAATCAGCGTTGCATGTGCCGCTGCCGTCAGCGTTAATCCGGTTGCACATAAAATAATTTTGGCCACGCGCTGAGGGAATTGCGAAAAGCCCAGTTTTGAAAAACCTACACTCAAAAAAAACGGCAAGAAACGAGATTGCGAAAACCCATTTGTTTGATTCATCGAAATGTCCTTGTGGGTTATGGCGATGGTCCGGGCCGATGATTTAAACGCGACGTTAGTCTGGGGTCAAGCAGGCCCTTATGAATCTGAGTTGTGCATATGTATACGAGCGCAAAGCCACTCCAATGGGCGCGCTGCAAAAAATAAATGCCGCACTAAAAATACGTAAGACGTGAAATCTAATTAACAAATTTTAATGTTGCTGAGTTAACCGATCTGTCGCCGTAATTTCTGTCTGTTTTCGTTCGTCGCGTAAGCCGCTATTTCCTTAATCTGAAATTCACGCTGATCGAATTGGACAGCTCTGCAACAAAATGACCGCTTTTCGAGTGTGGATTCGGTTGCCATCGCGCGCGAATATGAGGATGCTAAAAACACGGCTAACCGTATAAAAATTCGCATGCATTTTTTCACAGGTATTTAGTGCATAAATAATCACTGGCGATGCCGCTAACCACATTCTTCTATCTGTGTTCTGGCAAGCGACAAATGAGGCTTGCCGCAATTCAGCCAGCACACCTTCTAATAATTCAAGGGGTTAAAAAATGAGAGTTGTCCAAATCCACGGTCCGAACGATGTCAGAGTCGACGAAGCGCCGAAGCCAGTGGTCGGCCCGTACGATGTATTGCTGAAAATCGATGCCTGCGGTGTGTGCGGTAGCGATCTGACCTTTGCCAAATACGGCTTTCAGCGCGAAGGCGGCGAGCCGTGGCCGCTCGGCCACGAAGCGTCGGGCACGGTGGTTGAAGCGGGCAATAAAGTTGAAGGAATCGCACCGGGCCTACGCGCAGTCATTAATCCAACCGGCGCTTACGACAACATCATCGGCAATGGCGGTTCCGAAGGTGCGTTTGCCGATTATTTACTGATTCGCAATGCGAAGCTCGATGTGCATCTATTGCCTCTGCCCGAGGGCATGAGCGCCGAGCGCGCTGCGTTGGTTGAACCGATGGCGGTGGCACTACACGGCGTCAATCGCGGCAATGTTTCTGTCGACGATAAAGTGGTCGTGTTCGGGGCCGGCCCGATTGGTTTGGGCGCGGTATTTTGGCTGAAACGGCGCGGCGTTAAAAATATCGTGTCGGTCGATCTGTCCGAAGCGCGGCTCGCTATTGCCCGGGATCTCGGCGCGACGGCAACGGTTAATCCGTCGAAAACCGATTTGAACGAAGCGCTCGGCGAATTGCATGGCATCACCGCACCGGTAATGGGCAAGCCGACCGTGGGCACCGATTTATTTATGGATATGGCAGGCGGTCCGACCGTACTCGAATCGATCATTAAAATCGCGCAGTTTCATGCGCGCATCGTTCTTACTGCTGTTTACGCCGCGCCGGTCAGTCTCGATTTACAGACCATGTTGTTGAAAGAAATTTCGATGACGACCGCAGTGAGTTATCCCGACGAATTGCCGGACGTGTTGGCAACGCTGGCACAGATCAGCGAGCAGGACATCAAGCCCTACGTTACGCATCGTTTTGCCTTCGAGGAATTTGCCAGCGCGTTGCAGACGGCAAAAGAGCCGACCAGCGGTAAGGTGATGGTTTATTTCGATTGAGTGTTCGGTGTGACGAGTTGGTCGAAAAATAAAGAGCTCGATCTAAAAATAATGATGAAACGAGGAGAAGGCGAATGACTTTACCGGCAATTCCCGCGCATGTTCCACCGCATCTGGTTGGCGATTATCCGCTGGTACTCGGCGCCGTCAGCGATGAAAACCCGTTTAATCGCATCATCCCCGATATTCAAAACGGCCCGGCCGTGATGTATTCGCCGAACGGTTATCTCGGTATGAAAGGCGCATGGGTATTTAATCGCGCTGCTGATTTACAAGCTATTTATCTGGATACCGAGCATTTCTCGGTGAAGGATTTTGCGCCGTTTGCAAAATTTGTCGGTGAGAATTGGAATTTGGTGCCGGCGGAAATCGATGCACCGATGCATGGCTTGTACCGCGCGATGGTGAATCCGATTTTTACACCGCGCCGGATGGCGCAATTTGAAAATCGCGTGCGCGAGTTGGCGCGCGAATATATCGCGCCGCTGAAAAATCGCAATGAATGCGAGTTGATGAACGATTTCGCGTTCCGGTTTCCGATCGCAGTATTTCTCGAATTGATGGGATTGCCGATGAGCAATGTCGAGCAGTTTTTGGAATGGGAAAACGGTTTACTGCACAACCCTAATGTTGACGTCATTACCGCCTCGACGCGCGCGGTGACAAATTATCTGCAGGGTGAAATCGATGCGCGCCGTAATAATCTGACCGACGATTTAATCAGCTATGGATTGAAGGCGGAAATCGACGGGCGCAAATTGACCGACGATGAAATGATGGGTTTTTGTTTTAATCTTTTCGTCGGCGGCATGGATACGGTATCGACCACGGTATCGCTGCAATTTCGCCATCTCGCCGAGCATCCCGAACATCAAGCAATCCTGCGTGACGACCCCAGTAAAATTCCGATGGCGGTGGAAGAATTGCTGCGCGCGTATTCACCTTCCACCACGGCGCGCACCTGTATCAAAGCCGTGAAGGTCGCGGGCGTACAAATTATGCCGGGCGATAAAGTGTTGATGGCGACGACGCTGGTCAACCGCGATCCAGAAGCGTTCGATGCGCCAAACGAAGTGCGCTTGGATCGCAATCCACGCCACATCGCATTCGGCTTCGGCGTGCATCGCTGTGTCGGCGCACCGCTGGCGCGGCGCGAAGTCATTATCGCGCTGGAAGAGTTTCTCAGCGCAATTCCACCATTTCGCATCGCAGCCGACGCGCATATTCAGACGTATCTGGGCGGCGTTATTCAGCCGGTCAGTCTGCCGCTGGTTTGGGATTAATGTGGGATTAAATTGAGCGTGATGTGTTGCATCGCAATTACAGAATTTGAGCGTATTTCGAAAAAATTCGCGCGAGGTAAAAATGAATTTAGGTCTTGCAGGTAAAACTGTTGTTGTCACCGGTGCGACGTCCAATATCGGACGCAGCATCGCGCTCAATCTAGCGGCGGAAGGTGTCAATCTGGTTGCGGTAGGTCGCGATAATAGCGCCGGCGCGCAAGTGGTAGAGCAGGCGAAAAAAGAGGGCGCCAAAGACGCAATTTTTATTGCGGTGGATCTAACGGCTGCCGATGCCGGCGACCGCATTGTCGAAGCCGCGATGCAACGTTTCGATGGTATCGATGTGCTGGTTAATGGCGTCGGTGGCAATCATGCGATGGGCTATTTTGCTGAGTCCGATGCCGAAACTTGGCTGCGCGATATCGATATCAATTTGCTGACCGTATTGCGCGTCACGCGCGCAGTGTTGCCGGTAATGATCACGCGCAAGCACGGCCGCATTATTCATATCGGTTCGACCGCCGGCATCGTTGGCGATTTTAAATTAGCCGTGTATTCGGCAGCGAAAGGTGCGGTGCACGCGTTTACGAAAGTGCTGGCGAAAGAAGTCGGCCAGCACGAAATTACCGTCAATTGTGTCGCGCCCTACGTGACGCTGCCGAGCGATCCTGCGGCGCTGAGCAGCGGTAGTCGCTTTCATCCGGAGAAGGGATTTTTCACCACGGAAATACCGCATCTATCGGCCGATGATTTGAGCAAGCTACAGCGCACTGGACCATTGCCGCGCGCGGTGGCAATGCCGGATGAAGTCGCTGCTGCTGTGTTGTATTTAGCATCGCAGCAGGCTGCATTCGTTACCGGTCAGATCATGCAGGTTGAAGGCGGCACATTGCTCTAAATTATTTTCATTAAATAAAAATTTCGTTTATTTCTTCACTCGAAAAACACGACCTCACTTCAGCAGGAAAACACCATGACGCGCCTGGCTTTGCATCATCTGACCGTTTCCGATGTGTCGCACCAAGAGCTGGTTGCCATCGCCGCAGAAACCGGTTGCGACAGCGTTTGTATTTTTGTGAACAGCAATGAAACGCCCGAAGCGGGTAAGGCGCCGCTGTTTCCTTTGCTCGCGCCAGCAATGAAAAAAGAATTCGCGCGTCAATTAAAAGACGATGGCATTAGCGTCACCAATGTGGATGTTTTTTTCCTAACCGCTGATGCTATGTTGGAAAATTACCGCAGCAAATTGGAGCTGGGCGCTGACTTGGGCGCACGCGCGGCGGTGGCTATGCTCGCTGAGCCGGATGCGGCAAAGGCCGTCGAGCTGGTCGCCCAGTTCAGCGATATGGCGGCTGAGTTTGGCCTTAAAGTTTCACTGGAGTTTATGGGCATCACACCCGGTTGCCAAACGCTGGCACAGGCCATTAATTTAATTGAGCAGGCGGGGCGCAATAATGTTGGCGTCGCCGCCGACACTTTGCATATGCATCTAACCGGAACGTCATTGGCCGAGCTCGCAGCGCTGCCGCCGGCGCTGCTCAATTCGGCGCAGTTGTGTGATATCGCCGCTCCGTTCGATCCCGAACGTATTTCCGACTTCGCCAGATATGTTCCGCTCGCGCTGGAACGGTTAACACCTGGAGAAGGTATCATTACCCTGCGTGATTATATTAAAACGCTGCCGGCGGACACCTATTACGATCTCGAAGTGCCGGCGCTGGCAATGCGCAGTCAACACGGCATTTCTGCGCGGCAACATGCGAAAAAAGTCGTCAGTGCGGCACGCTCGTATTTAGATTAATTATTTTGCGGCATTTTCCACTCGCTTAATAAGCGATTAAAGCGGCACGGTCTGTTGGCTGTTGACTCCAGGCGTGTCGCTTGTTCAATGGCGCTTCATTTTCCCCCGCCGCTTTATCCGTCGTTTCGCTTGCTCGGCAAGTGGAATTCCTCTCCCATGCGTTCTCTTAAGGTCCCGGTAAGGTTCGGGCGTTAGCATTGCGATCTGCAGCGGCGGTGCTCTGTATATATTTCGCATAGACAGCGATTGGCTGCAGGCGCTTCAACGATGCCGCTCATGCAAAAATTAAATCCGAGTAGCGCACCAGCAAATAATGCCGATTAAAAATTTGATTTCAATTAGTGCCAAAACTCGCTTTCACTTATGGTTATTGCTGATCGCTGCTTTCGTTTTGCGCATCACTGCAATGACTGTAGTGCCGCTTACCGATACCACTGAAGCGCGTTATGGCGAGATGGCGCGCAAGATGGCGGAAACGGGCGATTGGATTTCGCCTCAGTTCGATTACGGTATTCCATTCTGGGCCAAGCCACCGTTGTCGACGTGGCTGTCTGCTCTAAGTATAAAAATGTTTGGCGTTAGCGAATTCAGCGCGCGCTTTCCTTCGCTAATTTTAAGTGTTGCCATTCTTGCGTTGATCGGGCTGTGGATCGGCAACCGACGTGGCCGCGATCAGGCATTGCTGACAATTGCCGTGCTCACGTGCACAGGTTTATTTTTCGCTTCCGCTGGCGCGGTGATGACGGATATGAGTCTTGCGCTGTGCACCACGCTAACAATGATTGCATTTTGGAATGCATTGCACAGCGACAAAAAATATTGGGGATATCTATTTTTTGTCGGCCTTGGCGTTGGTCTATTGGCGAAAGGTCCGCTGGTCGGATTATTAACATTTCTGCCGGTTGGCATATGGTTAGTGTTGCGTCGGCAGTGGCGAACGGCTTGGCAGCAATTACCTTGGATCGTTGGCACCTTGCTGATGCTGCTAATTGCGCTGCCTTGGTACATTCTGGCGGAAATTAAAACACCGGGCTTTATCGAATATTTTATTGTCGGCGAACACATCAATCGATTTCTTCATCCCGGATGGAAAGGTGATAAATACGGCAACGCGCATGCGGAGCCGCTGGGCACGATTTGGTTATTTTGGTTCTATTCGGCATTTCCATTCTCTTTAATCGCCGCCGCATGGATGGCGCGAAATATTCGGCAGCTGCGCGCGTTATTTGCCGATGATGACGGCTGGGCGTTATACCTCGCGCTGTGGTCGGTATTGTTAATGTGTTTTTTTACATTTGCCGGCAATATTATTTGGCCGTATGTACTGCCCGCGCTGCCTGCTTTCGCGGCTTTGATCGTAGAAATTTACGCGCGCAGCCAAAAAAATGCTGGAGCTTTTCCTGCGAAAAAATTTATAGCAGCTTGCTCCGTGGTGTTGATTGCAGGCGTAACACTTTCAGCTTTATATGCATCCGGGTCGAATCGTTTGGTGAAAAGTTCTCAGCGCGATTTAGTTAATGCGTGGATGGTGCGACGGCACAGTGCGCAGAGTCAGTTGGTCTTTTACAAGCGCGGTTTTCAATCGGCGAATTTTTACTCGCGCGGTAAAGCAAAAATAGCTAAAGACATTCCTGAGTTGGACAATCTACTTAAAAACAATACGGAAGATTTTATCGCCATTGATGCGGATGATATCAGTACACTCGATACTGCATTAATAGCAAATTTTTGTGCAATTGGTCAGTTTAATGGTCGGGTTTTGATGATAGAGCGCGCCTGTGCGCCGCAATTGAAATCGAAATCGGACATAATTTTGTAGCCAGGGCTTTAGATTAGATACGCTTATTTTGATACTCAGCGACTAAGCGTTTACGTCTTCATCGACCATTTGATAGCCAAGCCCACGTACCGTACGGATAATTTTTTTATCTAACTTTTGGCGCAGGCGATGAATGTGCACTTCAACCGCATTGCTATCAACATCCTCATCCCCGCCATACAGCTGCTGCTCAATGCTATCGCGTGAAACGATTGTTCCTGGTCGGCGGATTAATATCTTCAAAATTTGGTATTCACGCGCCGGCAACAGTACCGCTTTATCGTGAAAACGAATTTCGTACGTCAGCGGATTTAATGTGAGATGGCCGCATTTCAGTAGCGTCGTATGCGCAACAATATTCCTGCGTTCTACCGCTCGTATTCTTGCTTCCAGCTCATCGAGTGCAAAGGGTTTTACCAAATAATCGTCGGCACCAGCGTCGAGTCCTGCCACGCGATCTACTACGGCATCGCGCGCAGTCAAAATAATTACCGGTACGTGGTTGCCACGGTCGCGGATTTTTTTAAGCACCGATAAGCCCGATTGTTTGGGTAGCCCTAAATCCAATAGCACCATTTCAAAAGTAGTGCTCATCAAGGTGCTGTTCGCGCTGTCACCATCGCGCAACCAATCTGCCGCGTGACCGGCATTATTCAATGCACGCAGCAAGCTTTCGCCCAACATCGCGTCATCTTCGACCAAGAGGATTCGCATAAAGATGCCTCAGTATTAAAAGAAGAGTCAGCTACACGTTATCGAAAATTTAACCGGTGCCCTGTCACATAACTTTAGATTAGCTTTTAATTTATCCACGGCGCTAGTTATTTGGATGGGCGCTGATTAGCCACGCTAGCATCTTGTCGCCATTGTTATTTTCCCAAGAAAATTGCGTTTCACTTAATTCAGGTTGTCGGTTTCGCAATGCCGTGGGCAGTTCGTTACTGTATTTCTTATAAGCCAAGACCAGCTTAGGGTAGGGGGGCGTGTCGATAAACTGTTGCAGCTGTTCGGAAGTATTCAGCAGCTGCACGGGAAGCGGCAGTTCGGAGTAAAACAATAATCGCCCCGATGCTTTTTCTCGATAGATCGCTGCGTTAATGGTTGGATGTTGTTCCGTCAGGGGCTTTAAAGAAAGCGCAAAGGGCATCTCGGTGCGGAAGTCGTCGATTGCAAATTGCTGCCGGAAAAAAAATGCGCTCCAAAGAATAAGTGCGCAGCTAATAATGGTTAGAGTCAATAAGTGCGGTCGATTGCGATACCGATCGAAAATCACTGACAAACTAAATATGCAGGCGATGCCAACGGCGAAAGTGATTATTTTTAAATCCAGCGGTAATTGCTGGCCTAAACTCTGTTCGATATGAGGCCACAGTAGCGGTGTGATCAGTTGGAGAGTAGCGATAGTGGCCAGTGACGCTATCGATAAATAGCAGGCCCATTTGTGTAAAGCTTTATCCGATTGCTCTTGAAGAAATCGAGCGCTGATCAGCGCACAGTAAGGCAGTATCGGCAGGATGTAGTAGTTGCGCCGCGAGCCTGACAATGTAAAAAACAAAAAGATCAGCCCTAACGCCCATAACACCCAGCCGGTATTTTGCGTATCGCGAAATTTTTTTGAGCGCGCCGCAATTAACGCGGTTATAAAAACAAACGACCACGGAAATAGAAATTGTGGAATCGCAATAAAATACGTGGAGATAGAGCCGGTGTGATCGAATGGCGCGAAGTAACGGACAATATTTTCGCGAATTACCAAATCCCAGCCATGTTGTTCGATGGCGATATTATCTAAGTTGCCGTTAACAGCCGTCGCAATGTTAAAAGGCAGTGCATATACCGACGCGGCAATCATCGCTGCGAAGGCGTGGGTTATGTGTAGATGCTCTTTCCAGCGCTTATCCTTTAATAGGTCAGGCAATATCACAATCAGCGGAACCGCCGCGGCGGTTAACCCTTTGCATTGCGCGCCGATGGCGATGATCAAATAGAAAGTCAGGTAATTGCCGAAGTGTTGTCGATCGCGTTGTCGCCAATACCAGCAGACGGCTACAATCGTCGCTGCCAGATTCTCCATATCTGCTTCGCCGAGTCTGCCCCACTGCAAAAAACCAAAGCTCGTTAATAAAATCCAACCGGCAATAACGCCGCTATCTTTTGACCATAGTTTTTCGCCAAGAGCAATTGTCGACCAGAGCGCAATTAATGCGGAGATAGCGCTGGGCAACCGCATTGCCAGCGTACCCAGGCCACCGCTTAATTGCGCTGCTAGAAGTTCCAGCCAGTAGCTAAGCAATGGTTTATCGAAGTAGGACGTTAAATTAATGGTTGGCTTAAAAAACTTCCCGCTAGCGAGCATTTCGCGACCAACTTCAAGCCATCGATCTTCTGATTGCCACGGTCCGCTATCGCCCAATCTAAAAAATAAAAGAAGAATGGCGGCAACCCAAAAAAATATTCGGTCCTTGTTTCGATTTAGAGAATAGCGGCCCATTATTTTTTGACGTTACCTAAATCCGCAATTTGACAGCACACCGATTTGTGCGATTTTAAAAAAGCATCGACTTAAAAATTTAATGAAGGAGCTCCCCTAAAATTTTTCGATATGTTATCGAGGGGTTTTTACAAATATGAACGTTGCATAGTATTCGCTGATTCTTACCTGATGCTGACCGCATGGTTAGAGATGACTATATTTTTGTTTTTCACAAATATAGCTAGCGCTGCACTTCGTTGTGGATAAAACTCAAAATAATTAAACGTAACTATTTATCCAATGTTTCGTGTAAGCAGTTTGTAAGAAATCTATTGAAAGTAATTTCGGTGCATCGCGTACACAAATACTGTAGCTACAAAAATTGCAGATGCATTTAATAAATTGATCAACCGTCGACGAATAATAATTATGAATAAATCGCTTTATTTAACACGCGTGAGTTTGAGCGGAGAATCAATTTTTATCGGCGTCGTCGGGCTGATGTTGTTTACGTTCGGTTTTTGGCATCAACCGTTTATAGGGTTTGAAGCGCGATTCGCCGTATTTGCTCAGGAGATGTGGCGCCACGGCCCGTCATTGTTTCCCACTACGTATGGCCAACCCTATCCTGACTATCCAGCTACATCGACGTTTTTTGTTTGGTTGTTTTCGCAGCCGTTTGGCGGCGTGACAAAGCTCTCCGCGGTATTGCCGACGGCATGTGCAGCTGCGCTAAATTTATTAATCACGTATCGATTGCTGGCGCGGTTCTCACGGCAATGGGCGTTATTGACGGTCGCGTTTGAAATTCTCACGTTTAATTTTCTGGCCGAAGCGCGTTCCATTTCGCTGGATCAGATGTTGGCGACAATTACGCTATTTGCTTTTTATCTCGTGTATACGAGCCATATCGACAAAAGACCGGTGCGGTTACGGCTGTTGCCGTTGTTACTTATTCTTGGCTTTTCGATTCGGGGGCCGTTGGGTGTGGTAATCCCTGCGGGCGTGGTTGGCAGCTACTTTTTGCTATCCGCGCAATGGCGTCATTTAATTGTATTTGGATTGATTGCAGCGGTAACCTTAGCGCTGTGCTGGATGCTGCTGCTTTATTTGGCCGGGCATTTTTATGGCGCCGATTTCGTTAAAGAAGTAGTAAATATGCAAGTGACCGGCCGCATGGAATCGAGTGCGAAGCTGTCGCACTGGTATTACTTGATAAGTAGCTTCGGAAATTACGCGCTCGCTTATCCATTAGCTGTTCTTGTTGTTTTATTGCTCTGTGCCGAGAAAATTATTTTTCGAGTGGATAATCACAATCAACAACAAGAATTTTTGACGTTCCTAATTGGCTGGGTCGTTGTTGTTATCGTAGGGCTGTCTATTCCGCACACAAAAAAAGTGCGCTACTTGTTGCCGATAGTTCCAGCCATCGCGGCGCTTGCAGCTTACCCACTCACTACGCTGCACCAATCCCGCGTTTTAAAAATAGTTGGGGTAGTACTGCAAAAATTGCTGTTGGTTTTTCCGACTATCGGCATCTTAGCAATTGTCCTGGCGTCACGGCATCTGCATAAAGGGAGCGAGTCGGTTCATTTGCCGCTAATTGCTGTGTCGACTGCGCTAATAGCTTGTCAGTTGGTTTCCATGCTGACTTACTGGCGCGTAGAACCGCAGCTACGATTAATAGCGCCGGTTGCAGCAGCAGCAATGGCTGCATGGTTTATTAATTTATTATTTGTCGAACCGCTTGCGCTGAAAATGCACGATTCGAGCAAACTTGTGAACCAGGTTGAAGCGTTGCGGCAACAAAATCCGGGTGATTTGGTATTTTTTCAAATAGGTAAAGACGCTGCCGCAATTAAATACGTAGTGAATGTGAACTATGATCTGCAGCCAATATTTTTGACGGATGCTGCTGCGCTCGATGAACTGAAAAATACCGCTTATTTAATTGTCGATGATTCGGAGCTGCCTTTATTGAAGTCGGCAAAGAAATTATCGGGATTGGTGCCGGTAGTTCACGACGCTTTCGATCACCACCAATATTCCGTCTTTTATCTGCCCGGCGCAGGATAATTCGATTAATTAAATTATTTCGGCCAGCAAATTTTGAAATGTGAACCTAAACCCTGCGGTCCACTGTCAACAGTGATCGTTGCGCCGTCGCGATCGCAAATTGTTTTGACGATAGCGAGCCCCAGCCCGCTGCCTTCAGGTGTCGTATCGTCGGTGAGGCCGAGCACTCGATAGAAGCGATCGAAGATTCGTGCGCGCTCTTCGTGTGGAATGCCGACGCCGGAATCGATAACTTCCAAAATGGTTTTTTTGTTTTCACGATAAATTGCCAGATCAACTTTGCCACCCGGCGGCGTGTAGCGAATAGCATTCGAGAGTAAATTATCCAGCACGATTTCGATATCGCTTGGCACGCAATCAAAATCATCGGCGCTCATGCGGGTTACGCCCAGATCGATATTTCGTGCTCGTGCCATGGGTAGATGCCGTTCGAGTGCCTCTTTGCCAATTTTTTCCAGCGCTATCGTGGCGGTAAAATCGTCGGTCTGTCTTGCTTCAGATCGTGCGATTAACAGCAGTTGCGTAATCAAATGTTTGGCGCGGCCAACGCCTTTATACAGTGCGCTTATCGACAAATCGCGATCTTGTTGAGTATGCGAGCGTTGCAATAGATCCAACTGCAATTGCAATGCGGCGATGGGCGTACGCAACTCATGCGCGGCATCGGCAACGAAATGACGCTGTTGCTTAAGAGCGCCATCCAAGCGTCCCAGTAATTCGTTTAGTGTATGCACCAGCGGTTTCAAATCCGGTGGCAATGAGACTTCGTTTAGCGGCGATAGCGCGTTGGGCGCGCGTTGCGAAACCGCGTGCGATAAATTTTCGAGCGGGCGTAAACCGCGTCGCACGGCGAGCCACGCTATCAACGTTAATAAGGGTATTTGCAAAAGCAGTGGCAGCAGCAGACGGATGCTGATGTCGACGATGGTTTCGCGACGGGCAATTTCCGGCTGCGCAATTTGAATAATTAGATGATCGCCATCGGCACGATAAATACGCCAGGATTCTCCGTTCAGGCGCGGTTGGTGAAACCCTACATGCGGCTGTTGTGGTACTGCATTGCTGGAAAGATTAATGACCGGGGACGAGAAATCGCGAAGATGCCCAGACTTGTCCCAAATTTGAATTAAATAATTTTCCTCTTCCCAGTAATTTTTTAATTTCGTATTCGATGGCGCCAGCGGTTTTATTTGATCGTTATCGAATGCGTCGAGTTGATGCATCAACAGCATCGCCAACTGTTGCAGATGGGCGTCGTACAACTCATCCATTTCACCGCGTGCGTGTTGAAAAATCAAAATCCCGGTCATCGTCGAACTGACAATAATCCCGAACAAAAGCCAACGCAGCAGTTGTTGGCGCATGGACAAAAGCTTCATTCGGCCACCAATTGATAGCCAAGCCCACGCACGGTACGAATCATCGTGGAATTTAATTTTTGCCGCAGTCGATGGATGTGCACTTCGATAGCATTGCTATCGATTTCCTGATCCCAGCTGTACACCTGTTCCTCGACATTGGCGCGCGAAATAATCGCGCCGGGGCGGCGCATCAATGCGTGCAGAATTTGATATTCACGTGCGGAGAGAACCACCAGTTCGTCGCGATGCCGCACTTCGTGCGTGATCGGATTTAATGTCAGCTCGCCGTACTGCAATACCGAAGCGATAGTGCCGGTATGACGCCGCTCGACCGAGCGCATGCGTGCTTCCAATTCATCGAGAGCGAACGGTTTTATCAGGTAATCGTCGGCGCCACTATCGAGCCCGGCAACGCGATCGGGTAACGCTTCGCGCGCGGTGAGAATAATCACCGGCACCGCATTGTTGCGGCGGCGCATTTGTTTGAGCACGGCGAGGCCATCTTGTTTAGGCAGACCGAGATCGAGCAGTACCATATCGAATTGTTGCGCGCGCACGGCGCTGTCGGCGCTATCGCCGTCGCGCAACCAATCGACGGCATGGCCGCTTTGTGTCAGACCGCGTTGCAGGCTTTCGCCCAGCATGGTGTCGTCTTCAACCAATAAAATTCTCATGCAACCGTCACCCTCAAAGTGTCGTCGCCGGCTTGGCAGTTACCTTCGGTGCTGAAGCGGTCGAATCGCGAAGGCGGCAATGACAACGCTTATACTTTCGGAGGATTAGCTCAACAAAACTTTGGTCTTGTCGGTGTAGGAATACACTATTACGCGGCGTGATACCAACACCGCGAACAATTTTATAAAGCGCGGCTGATTACAATTGCGGCAACCGGTGAAGGGATTAAATTTAATGTATCGACGCCGTTGCCATAAGTACGTTCTTTTTATCGCGGCGAATAACTTTTAAACCATATTGCTCTGCAAGGTGCTTTTCGTCGCGCATCCGCGCCATAACAAATACGCGATTTTGCGTCGATAATAAATGCGCAAATTCTGCTTCCTCGATCAACCAATTGTTTGCTTCAGGCTGGTTTTGCAAGCCCAGATAGAATTCGCGCCGCCAATTGTCCTCTTGTAAAATCGCCGGGTTTTTCCAGTCGTCGACTATCACCATCGGTTTCTGCGATAACAGGTACATCGGCAAATCTTGGTAGTAGGTGCGGTAGCTGACGATCACATCATTCGATGTAATCTCTTTTTGCAGCATGTTAGCGAGTGGACGAATACCACTGTGATCGACGATCGATACGGTAATGATCGCGGCCAAGATTACGAACCCGCCGACCCATGGAAAATAACGGATGCTGCGCAAAACCCAGATGCTTTTAATTTCAGTGCCGTGTTTATTTTCTTCGAAGCGGCGCGCCAAAAAATCCCCCATTAGCATCGCCAGCGGTGGCAGCGTCGGCAAAATGTAGCCAACGACTTTCGATGTGGGAATTGAAAAAAATATCAAAATTAGCAGCGGCCATAACAGCAACAATTGGTATGCGTCCGCATTCTCGTCACTGATTTTATTGCGCGCGCGCTGCCATTGTTCTCGCAATGCCGACGGTAGCCAGACACTCCACGGCAAAAAGCCGACAGCGATTACCGGCACATAAAACCAAACTGGAAATACATTGTTAAAACCGCTACCGGTGAAGCGGTCGAACTGTTGATAGATGAAGAAAAAATGAAAAAATTGTGGGTTTCTGTTTTGAACGGCTAAAAACCACGGCAGGCAAATAATTCCGATTATTAAAATGCCTTTTAAAAAATGGAAATGCCGCAGCTGTCGCCAGCGCCAACCGACACAAACCCAGGCGCCGATAATCATGGCCGGAAATACGATGCCGATAAGTCCCTTGGTCATTATGCCAAGGCCCATTGCCAGCCATGCCGCCAGAAATAAATTACGTCGCTCTTTGGAGCCAATACCGGCGCTATTACCGAGTAAGAAAAAGCACAGCGCAGTAGTGACAAGCACAGCGATTTCTATATTCATATCGGCATATTGCGACGATAAAAAATACAGCGGACTGGTAGCGAGAATAATGGCGCTCCACCAGCCTGCGCGACGCGAAAATAATTTTGCTGACGTGACGAATACCACGACGACGCCGAGCACGCCAAATAGCGCCGGCATTAAACGCACGCTCCATGAATGCACGCCGAAAATATGGAATGACACCGTTTGCAGCCAGTAGTACAGCGCCGGTTTATCGAGGAACACAATGCCGTTGATCTTGGGCGTGATGTAATCGCCGCTCAGCATCATTTCGCGCGCAATTTCGGGATATCGGCCCTCATCCGGCACAGACAGAGGGCGCAGGCCGAGCAATAATAAAAATGCAGGCACCAGTAAACACAGGAGAAAAGCTACGTCGGCGCGCAAACTACGATCGTTGCGCGCGAACAGATTGGATGAACTCACTAAAACTTCCATTAGATAAAGCGCGGCAATAGCTGCGATGAAGAAGCGAAGCTTAAGTGAGGTGAGATTACAGGAAGCTTACGCGGTGACGCTAAGACCGTTTCCGTGGATTGAATGCCATTTTTTGTCGCTAAATCGTTTTGCGATGGGCGAGTACTTTTTCAAGGGAGCAAATAGAAGAGGCGACTGTTTCAACGAATTTATTTGCACCGAATGTGCGTTAATGGAACCTATAAACACGGGCTCACTCCGATGGGTGGAAGAAAGGCCCGAGTGATTCGCTCGATGCTGGAGAAACAGATGCGGTATGAGGTTGGGGTGCGGAGTAAATGGCAGAGCGCAAAAACTTTTTTAGCCTGGATCGGAATCGCTGCAATTGTTACGGTGATTTGTTGGGTTTTTCTCGTTCACGCCGCAAGGCAGCTACTGTCATCTAGCACACGTATGACGGCTGTGGATTGGATAGTGGTTTTGGGCGGCGAATCGGGAGAGAGGGTAATCGGCGCAGCGGAGTTATACCGCGCCGGCATGGCGCCGAAAGTATTTGTTTCGGGCGACGGCGACTGCCTGCTCAATGTGCGGCGTTTGGAAATGGCAGGCGTTCCGGCCGCCAATATCACCCATGAGTGCGATTCAAATTCGACGTATGAAAATGCGGTTTACACGCGTCAAATATTGACGCCGTTCAATCCGAAAAAAATTATTTTAGTGACATCCTGGTATCACACCAAGCGCGCGTTGTTTGTATTTAGACACGTTTGGCCCGGCATTCAATTTGGCGCAATCGGCGTTGCTCCTGGCGGCACTAGTTACTATTGGCTGCCGTTACATGAGTCCGGTGCAATCACCATCGAGTACGTGAAAAGTGTTTGGTATGCGGTCAGGTATTCGTCGATTGGTGAGATGGTTATGGGTAAATAGCGTACGACCATTTCCGCACGGCCTGCGAAGTTTCGATGACAGCGATTCGTCAGCTTATGAATGGTAAGTATTAAATTAGTGGCATCAAAAAAATTGAAAACCGTTTCCTTCATCAACAGGATTTGACATGGCGACGTTATCGGATATCAAACGCATCGTTGTACTGATGCTAGAGAACCGCTCATTCGACAGTATGCTCGGGCAACTTCGCACTGCCAGCGAAGCATTTAATGGCTTGTCCGGCGAAGAATCCAACCCGCTACACGATCAGGCCGATGTGTCGGTTTGGACCAGTTCTGCTACAGACGCGCTGGCTATGTCGACACCGACGCCGGACCCCGGTGAACTGTGGACCGATAGTAATATGCAGCTGTTCGGTCTGGATGGTAGACCGGGATATCTTCCGCCGACGATGAATGGTTTCGTAAATAACTACGTTCGCCAAACCGAGCAGCCCAGCACGAATTATTCACCGAAATCGGTCATGCATTACTACAGCCCGGCTCAGCTTCCCGTTATGAGCCTGCTCGCACAACAATTTGCAGTATGCGATCAATGGTTCGCGTCGGCGCCTTGCCAGACCTGGCCTAACCGATTTTTTCTTCACACTGGCTCGGCTGGCGGTTATGAGAATAATTCGCCCGTACATTTTCCTTATTTGATGAACAGTGTTTTCAATCGTCTCAGCGAAGTGGGTAAGCCCTGGAAGATCTATTTTCATGATTTTCCGCAGACACTTACCTTGACGCGGCTATGGCCGCATGTGGAAAATTTCCGACCTTTTAAAGAATTTTTAAGCGATGCAGAGGCGGGTAATTTACCTGCTTATTCTTTTATCGAGCCGCGGTATTTTCCCGACATCGAGCTGCCAAACGATCAACATCCTCCGCACAATGTGGGGATGGGCGAACAATTGATTGCATCAGTTTATAACGCTGTTAGAAGTTCGCCACAGTGGAAAGAAACTCTGCTGATTATCACTTACGACGAACATGGTGGTTGTTATGATCACGCGGCACCGCCATTAGCGATACCACCCGATACTTCCAACGCAAAACCGTTTGGTTTTGATCGCTATGGAGTGCGCGTGCCGGCTTTGTTGATCTCGCCATTTATTAAGGCAGGAACTGTATTAAGAGTTACGCCAGATAGATGTCTGCCACATCAAGGGCCGCCGCATCCGTTCGACCACACTTCAGTAATTTCTACGCTGCGAAAATGCTTCACATTGGGCCCGCCGCTGAGCAATCGGGATGCGGTCGCTCCAAACCTTGAGTCGGTATTGAACTTAGCTCTGCCGGAGAACGACGGGCCCGCCGCGGTGAGTGCGTTGAATTACGCAGCGACACCCGGTGAACTGCAAGATGCACTAAATGCACCGCTCAATGGCATGCAAAAAGCTTTGCATGAAGCGGCCGCACATTTGCCAAATATCGAAAATCTGCAGCAGAAAGAAAGTATTTTTAGAGAAATAGAGACCCACGTAGAAAGTTTAGTCCATGGTTTTTTACCGCAAGTGCCCAATCATCAAACTCCGGCTGATGCGCTGCTGTTTATTAAACAACAGCTAAAAAGTTTTGGCTTGTGATCGACTTCAGTTAAAGATTTTTTATTTAATAGTCTAGTTCGCTATTTGATGTGACGAGGAATATACGTTCTTCAATATGATCTATGAAAATCGGCGAGGGAGTTATGTCGAAAAATTTCAGGCTCTGGACTGTCCTGTTTTTTTTAGTATATTTTTACAGAATAACCATTGCATGTGCCGACGACGATGGCTTGGATGCTCTTAGAGTTCCCGAGGCATCGATGAATGAACGTGTAGTGACTGTGCCAAGTGACCAAGAGCGTCCGGTTATGCTGCAAGTCACGATCTACACACCGAGCGGTCCGGGTCCATTTCCGTTGGTGATAATGAATCACGGTTCGGATAGTAAAAAAAAGCCAAAAGATAACCCGCGCTATCGATTTACTTTTTCTGCGTACTATTTTTTATCGCGCGGCTATGCAGTGGCGTTGCCAATGATGCGCGGCTTTGCCGGCTCCGGTGGGCAGATGGAACATCATGGTTGCGATCTTGTGACCACAGGTGTGCGCAATGCAAAAGATATTCGAGCAGTTCTTCGGTACATGCAGGCGCAGCCGTTTATTGATGGAAGTCGCGTTGTTGTAGCGGGTCAAAGTTTCGGTGGTTGGAATACGCTTGCATTGGGTGTGCTTAATATTCCCGAAGTAAAAGGATTAATTAACTTCTCTGGCGGCATTCGTGAATCGGATTGTGCGGACTCCGAAGTTAGTATGGCAGCGGGTGCGGCATATTTTGGTGAGCGCACGCAGATTCCATCCATCTGGTTTTATGGAAGCAATGACAAAGTATTTTCGGAGCTGGCGTGGCGTGCAGCTTATCAGCGTTATGCAGCAGCCGGAGGTCCTGCCGAACTGGTTGCCTATGGCAACTTCATGAACGACTCGCATAATTTACTGGGGTTTCCCGAAGGTCTGGATATTTGGGGGCCCAAGGTTGATGCCTTTCTTGAAAAGCTGAGCTTGCCAAATCAAATTGCGCATCCAGAATTTCTTCCGAAGCCTACGCCAGCGGCAACAGAATATGCTGCACTGGATGATGTTAATGCCGTGCCATTTTTAACCGATGCTAATAGGCAGACGTATCGCGATTTTTTAGCGAAGCCTTTACCGCGCGCTTTTTTACTGAGTAGTGACGGTGTTGTTGTGTCAACGACGGGCGGCTTCGATCCGTTGGCGCGGGCGCTAAATAGCTGCAAAAAATTACAAAAAGAATGTCGCACTTATGCCATCGACAATGCGGTCGTATGGGTAAAGCCAACACCCATTCCCGCGAGCACACATTTTGCTGCACTTGATGACGTTGTCGCGGTGCCGTATCTCACCGAAAAAGGCCGGCAACAGTATCAGCTGTTTTTAACCAGACCGTTACCGCGTGCATTTTTGATCAGCGCTGACGGTGTCGTGGCAACTATGATCGGCGGTATTGATCCGCTCGGACGTGGGTTAAACGCTTGCAAAAAACAATTAAAAGATTGTCGTCCTTATGCGGTGAATAATGACGTTGTATGGTCGCCGCCATAAATCATTTATTGAACTATTTATAGCCAGTTAGCTGTTTTTTTTAAATAAGCGGGACGGTCTGTGCAAAAATTGGCGGTTGGGGTGTTATTTCGACGAAAAATAGTTTCCTGCTTAATATTGCTTTTTGCGCTGTTATTTCAGACGTTTTTTTATATTTAATAATCCTTCGCCACAGCAATAAAATCGAATTTTTTTGCAATAAAATTTAATGCAGCCACAGCATAAAAATAAAAATTACCACCCCGCCTGCAAGTAACAACGGTGCACTGTATTTCCAGGCAAGCCGCATATCGATGCTCGATGGAATCGAGCTGACGCCCGCTGCGATAACCAGATAAAGACTGATCCAGTGCCAGGCGTGCAACAAAGGAATTCTTGCTGTCTCGTGTAGGTAGAGCCACAGTGCGAATGGCAGTAATAACAGCGGTGCGAGCGCGATAAATGGCACGTTGTACCAGCGCGGGTTGCGAAATGCGACCTGCCCCAACATTAATCCGTGCGCGGTGCGTCTGGGGAGGAAAACGGGGAAATCGGTTTGCCATTGGTGGCGACAGCAATACTCCAATGCGCGAGTTCATGCGCTATTGTTCCCGGCAAAATGAATGCGATGTATATCGGCATAAAACGATTTAATTTTTTCGCGATGGCGATAAACGCGAGCAGAAAAACCCCGTCGGCAATCAGTACGTGCGCTGCTGGCGTCTGCTGCATCAGCGCGGCGCTGTGTCTTAAAAACTCGTTGAGCATAGCTGTGCGCCGTAACGTAATTTAACAAGCCAGTGCGAATGCCTGTTAAATGTTCTGATTATTTTTTATAGAAAAATAAATTATTAATTATTTCAGGCTGAAATAATTAAGCACGGACCAAGCGCAATCGTGTTATTTCCGACGGTGCGCCGAACCGTTTTGGTGGCCCCCAATAACCAGTGCCACGGCTGACATAAATCCACATATTTTTAAAACGATGCAGGCCTGCGGTATACGGTTGTTGCAGCGGCACAAAGAAATTCCACGGCCAGAATTGTCCGCCATGCGTGTGGCCGGAAAGCTGTATATCGAAGCCGGCCTTGGCGGCGTCATCGACCGAGCGCGGCTGATGTGCCAGCAATAGTTTGGTGGCGTCGACAGGCGCGCCGGCAATGGCGGCTTGCGCATCGCTGCGGTGCGCGGGGTCGAATTGTCCGCCGCTGAAATCGGTTATGCCGGCCACGACCAGCGCGGCATTATTGTGCGACACCACCACGTGCTCGTTTAATAAAACGCGTAAACCCAAACGCTTTAACTCGGTAATCCACTCCGGTGCGTTGGAATAATATTCATGATTGCCGGTGACGAAATAACTGCCATAGCGCGTTTTAATATCGGCCAATGGCGCGGTGTGAAAAGTGAGTTCGCTGACGCGGCCATCGACGAGATCGCCGGTAATTGCAACGATGTCTGCATCTAATCCATTAATGCGTTCGACAATGCGTTTCAGGTAATTGCGTTTGATCGTCGGCCCGACATGCACATCGCTGATTTGCGCGATGGTAAAACCGTGTAATTCAGCGGGAAGGTTGGCCAACGGCACGTCGACGTGAATGACCTGGGCGATGCGCCGCGCGTTTATAAAACCGATTAGCGTCACGAGTAGCGCCAACACCGGCGCTGCAATCGCGGAATACATTGTCCAACTCGGAAGTGCTACTACCGCCGCTGGTGCCACCGCGCGCGTGATGCTCCAGCCGCCGAGCAGCGTTACATCGCGCAGCACGGTCAGAATAAGCAGCGATGAAAATAAACCCATGCTGAGAAACCCAAGCCACGCCAAGCGGTCGGCCAGCGGCTGACGTTTAATGCCACGCGCGAGCATGCCCAGTGGAATTACGGCGCACGACAGCGCGAGATAGAGTGCACCCAGGTCGCGCCACATCGTGGCTACCGGTAAATCCGGCAACAGGCGCCAGCCGATGTAGCTATGCAGCAGCGCTAAAAGAACGATGGCGAACATAAAGAAGTTTCTGCGGGACATGAATGGTCCAGTGAGAGCGGGCGCGATGACAGCGGAGAAATAAGGTTACTTAATCGCGCCTCCATCGTCGTATTTCAAGGGCGGCGGCAAACTGAGTTTCCGGAGCCGCGCCATAGGAAGTCGCGCGGCTTATTCGCTTTGAATTATTCAGCAGCTGTTGTTTTGCGTGCATTGTTTCACGGCGTTGAACAGTACATTCAGCGGGCGACGGATTATCAATGCGCTGCGCATTGTTAGGATGGCGTCGTGCCTTGCGTTCCGATTGCGATTTGCCGATACCTGCGGCTAACGCAAATGCTGCTAAAACCAATAAAGGCGAGCAGCGCCGAACACGCTCAAACTCACAGGCTGTTGAGCCGTTTCAATCTGTATTTTTCGCTCCGGGAATACGGCCACGGCTAGGCGCTTAGCGCCGCTGTAAGCCGTGCCACGAGGCATTCCACACGAATAACGAGCCATAAGAATAACGAGGAAAGTTTCTATGTATCGAGTCGCTGTGCTGGTTAAACAAAACGCTCATCTCTCCGCCGAGCAGTTCAAGACGCGCTGGCTCGACGGGCTGGTACCGGCCATTGCTGTGGTGGCGGGGAAAAATCCCAACTTGCGCCGGCTGGTGATGAATATCGCTCCCGCAGAACTGGATGCCGAAGTGGCGCGCGTGTTTCCGCCGCCCTTCGATGGTCTGCTCGAATTCTGGTTCGACAGCGCCGAGGATGCCGCTGCCGGCATGAAGGAGATATCGCGCGATACCCAGTTACACGCGCTGGCCGCGACCATCGTCGATGGCCCGGCGGGCGTCGCCTGGCTTGCGCGCGTGGTGCCGTCGAAGCCTGAGAGCGGCAGTCACTTCAAGTTTCTCGCGGCGGGCGAAGTGGCGCACGGCGTGTCGTTGGAAGATGCGCATAAATACTGGCGCGATACGCATCCGGTCGTGGCGCAAACGGCGCCGGAAGTGTGGGGCCCGTTAACGCGCTACACGCAATTTCACGGTGTGCCCGCACCGCAATTGGAGATGGGCGATTGGTTGGCGCGGGCGCGCTTCGTGCCGATGTGTTCGGACATGGGCTTCGCGCGCCAACGCGGTTTTATCGACGTCTACACCAGCAAGCAATATGCGGACATCGTCCGTCCCGATGAAGAAAAGTTTTCACGTCCCGGCGAAATGCTGGCGTTTATAAGCGCTGAGGAGCGCGATGTATTGGCATGACGCCGCAGTAATTATCGGTTGGGATGCTTTGGTTTCGTCGACGCTCGGATAACCCTGGCGTCGTAATAAAAATAATCTGGAGAAAATCATGTTAGTGCTCAACGACCGCCGTAATGGCAGCTCGTCTGGTTTCGCTCGCCTGACGAAAACACAATTTACGAAAACCCTGCTTCCGAAAACCTTAATTACGAAAACACAGCTGCGGCTTTTACCGTTATTAATTGCCAGCGCGCTTAGTGCGACAGCGCATGCGCAAACCGCGTCCGATGCGCCGAAAAATGCGACCGGCGGCTTGGAAGAAGTCATGGTGACGGCGCGCCGCGAAGCCGAATCGGCGCAAAACGTACCGATCACTATCGCTGCCATCAGCGGTGAAAATTTAACGCAACGCGCGATCACCAATGTCAGCGAAGTACAGTTTCTGGTGCCGACCTTGCGCGTAGTCAATTCGCAGGAAGAAGGGCAGGACACGCAATTCGCATTGCGCGGTATGCGTTCGACCGGCGTGGTCACCTATTTCGCACAGGTGCCGGCCGATGGTGGCATCGTCGGTCGCGAACTTTACGACCTTGGTTCGGTACAAGTATTGAAAGGTCCGCAGGGAACCTTGTTTGGTAAAAACACATCCGCCGGCGCGATTCTGTTCGAGCCCGCCATTCCGAAAGATGAAACCAGCGGCTTCCTGCAATTTACCGCCGGCAATTACAACGAGACCGGCATGCAGGGCATGTTCAACACCGCGCTGACCGACACGCTGTTAGTGCGCATCGCCGCGCAAACCGAAAAACGCGATGGTTTTACCAAGGTAGTCAATCAGGGCGCCGGTTCCGGTACACCGGCGCAAGGCAGTGTCGATTCCGACAGCCAACGCATCTCGCTGTTATTCACGCCGAATGAAAGTTTCGAAAATCTATTAGTCGCCGACCGCTTTAACGCCGACGAAAGCCCGGTCCCGGGCCGCTTGCTGCGTTCGGTACCGTGTCCGGCGAATCCGAATATCGGCCAGTTGTTGTTGCAGGGCTCATGCGCTTATCCCGGTTGGGACGCGGCGGTGGCCGAAGACATGGCGTTGAATGCGCACGAAACGATAAATCCATTCGACGCGCGCGTAACGACACGGGCGTGGGGCCTTACCGATCAGGCCACATTCAATGTCGCCGAAGGCATCACCATCAAAAATATTTTCGGTTATCGCAAGGCGAATAAGCAGCGCGTATTCGACGGCGACAGCACGCCGTTCGATCTGTTTAAAAGCGATGCCGACGAAACCGATCATGCCTACACCGACGAGCTGCAATTGCAGTGGAATGTCGACGCGTGGAAAATTATTGTCGGCGCTTTCTACGGCGACACGCGCACTTACTTCGACGATATTTTTAATATCGGCGTTAACAGTACCTACGGCGCGCCGCTCAATCCTATCGCGCGCACGTTCGATCAGCGCGATATCAGCAAAGCCATTTTCTCGCAGGCCACTTACGCGGTTACCGATAAATTCAATGTCACGCTCGGCGCGCGTTATACCGATGAAACCCGTCGCTACAAAGACACCGACTTTACCGGCGGCGCTTGCTCGTACGGTCCCGACCAAGCCGACGCGGATTTAGCCACCTGCACGTATAAAAATAGCGTGAGTTTTTACGAGCCGAGCTGGACGTTATCGGCCGATTACAAGTTGCTCGACAATACCTTGGTGTACGCAACATTTCGCCGCGGCTTTAATTCCGGCGGTATAAATTTCTCGCCGCCGGTGCCGTACGGAACGGAAAAAATCAACGATATCGAAGTCGGTGTAAAAAGCGATTTCGACGTTGCCGGCGCACCGACACGGGTCAACGTATCGGTATTTCGCAGCAGTTACAGCAATATTCAGCGCCAGATCACCGAGTTCGTCGACGGTCAGCCGAAAAGTTTTATTCAGAACGCGGCGAAAGCGAAAGTGCAGGGCGTCGAGGTTGAAACACTGATCAAGCTCGGCCGTCTCGATTTGTCGGAAGCGTTCACTTATCTGGATGCCGGTTACGACAGCTTCGAAACCGAAACCGCGCCCGGTGTGTTCGCCGATTTGAGCAACAACGGCATGGCGCAAGCGCCGAAGTGGACCAACACCTTAACCGCGAGTTTGCATTTGCCGGTGCCTGCGGCTATCGCTTCGGATTTAACGCTGGACGGCACGTACGCATTCCAAAGCAAAATTTATTTCAGCGACTTCAATCAGGAAAACCAAGGCCTTTCCAATAAACTCGATTCCACCAATTCGCAGGGCGGCTACGGCATCGTCAATTTCAATCTGACCGCGACCGATATTTTCAAGCCGCATTTCGACGCGTCGCTGTTCTTGAAAAACGCCAACAACACAACGTATTCGGTCGGTCGCGCCTCGGCGCTCAGTTCGTTTGGTTATGCCTCAACGAATTACGGCGATCCGCGCACATTTGGCGTAACGTTGAGCTACCGATTCGAGTAACTGAAGCTGCCATGAAAAATAATCAGCAGGATATATCTGCGCCGCAGCATGAAATTGCCGGCGTACTGGCCGGCAAAGTGGCGTTAATTACCGGCGGCGCGAGCGGCATCGGTTTTGCGATTGCGCAGCGGTTCGCCGCTGCCGGTTGCAAGCTGGTCGTTTCCTCGCGCAATACCGAGCACGGCATCAATGCGGAAAACGCGCTGCGACAAAGCGGCGCCGACGTGTTGTTTGCCCAGGCCGATATTGCGCGGGAAGACGATGTCCGTCACTTAATCGACGTCACGCTCGCGCGGTTCGGTCGGCTCGATATTTTAATCAACAACGCTGGGCCTTCCGGTTCGGCGTTTGGATTGGGGCCGATTCACGAATTGGCGACGGATGTGTTCGAGCAAACCATGCGGGTCGGTGTTTACGGCCCGCTGTGGTGTTGCAAATACGCGTTGCCGTATTTGCGCATGCAGCGCGGCGTCATCGTCAATATTTCTGCGTTGACGGCAATACGTGCGCTGCCATTGATGGGCGCTTACGCGATGGCGAAGGCCGCGCTGGAAGCATTGACGCGGCAAGTTGCCAACGATTACGCCGACGATGGCATTCGTTGCAATTCGTTGATGGTGGGGACGGTGCGACCGGAGGCGAACGACATTTCGACCTTGCCGGCAAGTTTCGATCACGCTGCACTCGATGTCGCCATTGCAAAAGCCACCATGCTCAATCGTGTCGGCAGTTATGCCAATGTTGCGGAAGCAGCGCTGTTTCTCGCTTCGCACGCGAGCCAATACATCACCGGCGCCAGCATTCCGGTTGAGGGCGGGGCGCTGGCAAAAATTCAATATCCCGATTACCGCACTGCGTTCTGATAAATGACGCCAATAAATTCAACAGGAGATAACGATGAGCAACGCCACCGAACGATTGGCCAACGAAAAACACGTGCAGGCTTTTCTGGAAAAATTTCACGAAAGCTCGAAACCCGATTGGGCTGTACTGATGGAATATTTCGCCGACGACGCGCACTATCAACCGCTGGTGCCGATGCGCGATCCGGTACAGGGAAAAAAAGCGATCAGCGCCGAGCTGGAACGCCAATATCAATTTTATAAAGATTGCGAATGCGTAATCCATTCGATTGGCTCCGGCGATAGCAAAGTATTTACTGAGCGCACCGATACCGTTACGTTGTTGCACAATGGTCAAAAAGTCGCGGCGCGTTTGAATGCGGTATTCGATATCGCGACCGATGGCCGTATAAAAGGCTGGCGCGAATATTACGATTCCGGAGATATGCAGAAGCAGTTAGGCGTCACCGCCGAGCAGTGGGCGCAGATCATGACGCAATAAATTAAAAATGGCTGCGCTTACCGGTGCCGCGTTAAAAATGCTCATTTATTAACGCGCCGCACTGGCGCTCGCTAATTTTTAAACGGTTATAAAATTAATAAAAATAATTGGGAGGCATCATGAGTACAGCTGCGAAAAAAGAAATTGTGCGCAATTGGTTCGACGCGGTAAATGCCGGCGACGAGAAAAGAATCCTTGCCCTGCTGACCGATGATTTTCTATTTAAAGCGATGGCGCGCAGTCCGCACTGGCTGATTTATCGCTGGAGCGGTCAGGAATTCGCGGCCGCGCCGAAAGCGATGTCGACTTTATTAAAAACACCGGTGGTGATGGAAATTGTCGGCATGATTGCCGAGGACAATGAAGTCGCGGTGGAGGCGCAGACCGACGCCGAATTGCAAAACGGCAAGCGCTATAACAATGCCTATCATTTTGTATTTGTAATTCGCGATTCGAAAATTGCAGAAGTGCGTGAATACTGCTGCAGCCATCTGGTGCAGGAATGTTTCGGCGAATTTAATCCGAATAATCCCGCCGCAAGTCGGGGTGCTGCCACATGACAGAACACGATCGTCGACAAACCTTTAAACCATCGCCACGGCCGGCATGGATGCAAACGTTGAATGCTATCGGCAATGGCCTCGATATTCGCAGTATCGTGCCGCTGACGCCGGAATCGCTGTTGCAACAGGCGCGCGCCAATACCGGGTTGGAGGATTTAGGCGGCGATAATTGGCAGGAGCCCTTTTCGATATTAATGAACTCCGCCGATAACGAAGCGGATCTGCATTTGGGCGGGCGTCTATTGATGCGCACCGAATTGCTGATTTATCTCGAAGCGCGGCTGCAATTGATCGAAGCGTTCAAACGCTCGCCCGAACTCAATGCCGAGGTTGTCGACGCGCCGGTTTTCATTACCGGCTATGGACGTTCGGGTACGACTATTTTGCTTGAAGTGATGGCGCAGGACCCGCAATTTCGCGTCGCGCAAAAGTGGGAATCGTTGTTCCCCGTACCGGCGCCGGAAGAGGCGACTTACGACGCCGATCCGCGCATCGAAAAAACCAATCACGTTAATAAATTGATCGAAGAAATAACGCCCGAGTTCGCCGGCCTGCATAAAATGGGCGGCAATCTACCGATTGAAAGTTTGGAGTTCGAATACGTAAGTTTCGTATCGGAAATATTTCCGATGATCATCCAGGTGCCTTCGTATTCGGCTTATCTGCGCACGCAGGATTTGTCCGTCGCGTTCGAATGGCAAAAGAAATTTCTGCAGCTGCTGCAGTCGAAATACAAAGCCTCGCATTGGTTGATGAAAAGCCCATCGCATTTGCTGCATCTGCAAAAATATCTGCGCGTATTTCCCGGTATGCGACTTATTTTCGCGCACCGCGATCCCATCGTCAGCGCCGATTCGGTAGTCAGTTTCATGGGCACATTATTTTGGCAGCGCACCGATAATATTTGGCGCGAACAAAATGATCTCGAAGTGCTGTCGATGGCCGAGCAACGCGCGAAGGCGTGGGACGACGTCATCGCCATGATCGAAGACGGTCGTCTTGCCAAGGGCATGTATGCGAATTTTTATTACGACCAGTTTGTGCGCGATCCAATCGCGGCAATCGCATCCGTTTACGATCAGCTGGGTATGACATTGACACCAGCGGCCGCGGACAAAATGCGCGCGTATCTCGCCAATAAATTTAAGGGTAAGCACGGCGCTCATCTGTACGAACAGGCGCCGGTTAATGCCGTCGAAAGCGAACGGCCCTTGTATCAGCGTTATCAAACTTTTTTCAATGTCCCTAACGAGATTTAAACCATGAGCGAAGCCACAGGTGTTATTGCCGCAACCGCACAATGGGAAAAGTTCTGCGATGGCATCAAAAGCGCGGGCGTCGACATTCTTGCGACCGCCGCCGATGCCGACGAAGCGACACTGGCCGAAGGGCTGCGCTATTTAACACGCCTGATGCGCAGCGGTATTGAGCGCCACGTCGAGTATTGGGACCCGCTCGATCCGTTTTTAGCGGGTACCTATAACGAGCGTTTGAAATGGGGTTTGGATAATCCCGACAGTATTTATTTGATGAGCGCCGTCGATGGTCGTTACGAATATGAAATTGTCGGCAATGTCGGTGCTGTGCCGTATTTTAATTTGACTTCTTCCACGACCACTACCGATGCGCGCCATATTCGTACCGGTTTTCTCGACGGCACTGCTGTCGTCACCGATGCCGAAGGTAATTTCGTCATTCACGTCGGCGGCGCCGAGCGTGCGCAAAACTGGCTGAAATTGGCGCCGGATTCCAACACCATTATGTTGCGCGAAACATACGGCGATCGTGCTGCCGAGCGCGAGCTGACCTGCCGCATTCATTTGCTCACCGACGTCGGCCCGGATCAGCCACTTAAATTGAGCGATGTATTACCGCGTATTGCCGGTGCCGAAGGTTTTGTCGTGAAGACCGGCAAAACATTTTTGCAACTTGCCGACATGATGGCTGCAGGCGTGAATAAATTGCCGGCGGTCGACGATGCGTTGATGCAAAAGTTGGGCGGCGATCCGAATTATTTTTATTACTGGTCCGGCTACGATTTAAAACCGGGCGAAGCATTGTTGTTGCAATTGCCGGAAGTACCGACCTGCGAAAACTGGGGCCTGTGTCTTTACAACCGCTGGCTGGAATCGCTCGATTATTCGCGCGGCACGATCAATATTAATAAATACACCAGCAAGCCAAACAGCGATGGCAGCGTCACCATTGTGGTGAGCAATACACCGCCTTCCGGCGGCAATTGGTTGAATACGCAAAATCATCTGCAGGGAAATATGATGTTTCGCTGGACCGCTGCGGAAAAAAATGTCGCACCGCAAACAAAGCTGGTGCAATTGGCCGGCATTGATTGGCCATCCGTATTGCGCCGTTGGGAAAATTAAAAAAGCCGCGCGCGCTAATTTTGAGAAAAATTCTACTTCGACAACCGAATTTTATGAGGTGACAACATGCATCGATTGAACGGACGGATTGCAGTAGTAACCGGTTCTGGCGGTATTGGCGAAGCGTGCGCGCGACGACTGGCGGCCGAAGGCGCGCACGTGATTATTGGCGACATCGACCAAGCCAGTGCGCGCCGCGTTGCCGATGCGATTGTCGGTGAAGGGCATTTGGCCAGCGCTGATTTTCTCGATCTCACCGACGAGCAAAGCGTAAAAACATTTTATAAAAATATCGCGGAAAAATTCGGTCGTCTGGATGTTCTGCATAACAACGCGGCGGAAACACGGCACGAACAAATGTCCCGTGATATGGGCATCACTGAAATGCCCGCCGAAATCTGGGATCGCGCGTTCGAGGTCAACACGCGCGGCACTATGTTTATGATCAAGCACGGTATTCCGTTGATGTTGAAAAACGGCGGTGGCTCGATCATTAGCACCAGTTCAGGGGCGGCATTGCGCGGCGATTTGTACGGTCCTGCGTATGCGGCTTCGAAAGCGGCGATCAATTGTTTAACGCTGTATACCGCCACGCAATACGGCAAGCAGGGCATTCGCTGTAATGTGATTTCGCCGGGCTTAATCGTTACACCGAATGTGTACGTCAGTAATTCGCAGGAACAACTCGATCGCATCGAGAAGCACAAGCTGACGCCTTATTTAGGCAAGCCCGAAGATATCGCGGCGGCGGTGGCGTATCTCGCTTCGGACGATTCGCGGTTTATGACGGCGCAAATTATGGTGGTCGATGGCGGCGTGCTCGATCACATGCCGTATTTTTCGGAAACCATCGAAAACTTTATGGCCGACCCCGCCAATCGTTCCGTTTAAATTTAAGTAAGTGGTAAAAAAATAATGTAGCGCGAGCAATTTTATTCGGCATGTATTTTATGAAGTCGGGTGCGATTGCTCGGTTCCTGCGACGCGGTTTCCGATTTGGCCGCGCTGCGCAAGTATTCCTTCACCACCTGAAATGCCACCGATGTGTGTTTGCGTTTTGGGTAATACAACATAAAGTTAGAGCCATCGATACGCCACGGGTCTAACAACGATTGCAACTGTCCGTTGCGAACCAATTGTGCGGACATTTCCGTAGCGCAAAAAAGAATGCCTGCGCCATTGACGGCAGTTTCAAGCGCGAAGATTTCATCGTTGACAATCATCGGTCGATTTATCGTGATCGAAAAACTTTCACCATCCCGCATAAATGGCCAATTTTGCGAATCGGCCTGACCGTTGACGATAACCGCGATGCATTTGTGATTGACCAGATCGTACGGTGTCGTCGGCAAGCCGTGATTTTTTATGTAGCTCGGCGACGCGACTAAGTTGAAATGAATGGCGCCGAGTTTCAGCGCGATCATGTCTTGATTGATTTGATTTTCCAAACCGATAGCGGCGTCCAAACCTTCGGCAATGCAATCGTGATATTCGGTATGGCCGATGGTGATGTCGAGCGTGATATCGGGATAGGTTTCACGAAAGCTGGTCAGCATCGGCTCCAAATAAAGCCGTGCGCCGAGTGGCGATGCTGCTACGCGCACAATGCCGACCGGTGTATCGCGGTATTTTTGCGTTTGCGCGACTGCCGTATTCAGTGCGGTCAGCGCCGGGATTATTTGTGCCAATAATTCTTGGCCGGGGTGCGTCAGCGAAACGCTGCGCGTAGTTCGGTTGAGCAGGCGTATACCGAGCCGTTGCTCCAAATTTTGAATGATCTGCGTAACGCCGGAACGCGACGTACCGAGTTCTTCCGCCGCTTTTGCAAAGCTGCAATGCTTTGCAACCAACTCGAAAACCTGTAATTCCGCAAACTCTGTTGCCCGCACGAAAAACTACCTCTTATTATTTTTTAAAAAAGGTGCGAAGCATATACCACAGAAATTCCGCGAAGTCATTGCAGTCAGTTGTCTGTCAGCGCTGGACTGGACCCTCTCGTATTTGGGCTTTTCGACGTGCAAATGCGCTTGATTCAGAGAGTTGGGCTGGTTTCCGATTAACACGCTTAAATTATCAGCGCGAGCAGAGTTCCATTTTAAAAAACGCAACTATACGGACTTCCAGATTGGCGATGGTTTGTGCAGTTTTTTAATGGAATAAAATATTATTTTACAAGCGATAAAACATTGAGCTGTGTGAGTGCTTTTTGCCAAGAGTGTATCGATGCTTTGCTGAAATTCCATGAAGCGTAATTTTGAAAATTTTTTATTTTAAATGTTGAGTTTCTTACGTCTTTAATTGCGCATGTTTTTTAAAAAAGTGGTCGCTCACCACAAATTTTTCCCATCGATGATAGCTATCGGCATTGTGCTGGCGTCGAAGTTGTCGAACAGCCGCGCGTTGACACAAATTCTGCGCGTTATTTTGTCCCAGCTGCCATCGGGCTCAAAGGCGGGGCTATCGGAAAATACAGCGCAGCCGCATTGGCGACAAAAATGATGTTCGACCAATTTTGTATTCCAGCGATAAATAGCGTCCGCGGATTCTGCAGCGCTGAGTTGAAATTGACGCGGCTGGTAGTACGGGAGTAAAGCGCCGCGCTTCGAGCGAAAAGAGCAGGTGCTCTGGGTGCGCTTTTCTGGAAGACTTGCCGTGCTTTGAAAAAATTCGCTGACGATGGCAATGTCCCGAACTGGCCGTGTTCAATCTTCGAAACTGCAATGATGCGAGCACTGTAACGAATGTCCGGATTTTTTTTGCTTCGGTCTGAATCAATTAATTCTATGCGGTCGTCATCGATATTCGAATTGTCTGCGTATTGATAAGTGCTTACAGCATTTTGTACGTATTTTTAAGTACTTCTTGGCGCGACTATTACCGCTATAATCAGCGGCACGGACGTTCGCACAATATCAGTCAATACACTATAAATTCGTGCAAACAGGCGCGACACACGCGGAGCGTTTTTTGTGGCTAACCTGACCGAAGCGGCGGAAGCAGCGCGACTGCAAACGCTGGCGTCTTACGCCATTTTGGATACACCGCCCGAAGTCGATTTAGATAATTTGACCCAGCTCGCGGCGGAAATCTGCGCGACGCCGATTGCAATAATCTCGTTGGTCGATGCCACTCGGCAGTGGTTTAAAGCGCGCGTAGGTATCGAAGCCAGAGAAACGCCGCGCGAAATTTCGTTCTGCGCCCATGTATTGGCCGCACCGCACTTGTTGGAAGTCGAGGACGCCAGGCTCGATCCGCGCTTTTCAAACAACCCGTTACTCACCACTTTGAACCTGCGTTTTTACGCGGGTACACCATTGATTGCGCATGACGGCAGTGTGCTCGGCACGCTCGCTGTGATCGATCGCGCGCCGCGCCGTTTAAGCGATGCGCAGCGGCGCGCGCTCGCCGTGTTGACCCGGCAGGTGATGCAGCAGTTGGAATTGCGCCGTCAATTAAGGTTGAGAGAGGAGGCTGAGCATCAATTGCACGCTCGGCTCTATCAGCAAGCGATGGTCGCGGAGCTTGGATTAAAAGCGGTCTCCGCGTCCGAACTCGACAAGCTGTTACCGGATAGTCTCGCGCAAATCGCGCATACGCTCGATATCGAACATTGCGCGCTATTGCAGCTAATACCCGAGAAAGATATTTTCTTGCTGCTTGCCGGGTTCGGCTGGCCAGCGAGTTGGACTGGCGTACAGCACACCGCTACCGGCCCAGAGCTCCAACCCGGTTACACATTGCGTGCCGGCGCTTCGATCTATGTACCCGACTATCGCGATGAAACACGTTTCGCGGTGCATCCGGGGCTCAGCCCGGCGGGCGTCATCAGCGGCATGAGTGTGCCTATCCGCTTGCACAACCGCGATTGGGGCGTGCTCACCGTTCATTCGCATAAAGCGCGCGGATTCTCCGCCGACGATGCGCATTTTCTGCAGGCGGTAGCGACGCTGCTGGCGACCACTATCGATCGCTTGGCGACGCAACAATTGCTCCTTGAAAACGAGCAGAACATGCGCTCGGCGCAACAGATTGCGCACGTCGGGAATTGGGACGTCGATCGCGCTACCGGTCACTTCCGGTGGTCGGAAGAACTCTATCGAATTTTTGGTCTCGATCCGGCATTGGTAGCGGCGGGCGGAGAAAGTTTTTTTTCATTAGTGCATCACGGCGATCGAGAGGCGATGCGCAATTATGTCGATGAGTTGAAGGCGGGCCGGCTTTCCGAAGTCGAATATCGCATCGTATGGCCGAACGGTGAAACGCGGTATTTACGCGAGCGCGGCGGCGCGGTTAAAACCAGCGACGGCGAATTTCAACGTCTGCTCGGCACCGTGGTCGATGTCACGGAAATCAAAAAAGCCACGTTGGCGCTGCAGGAAAATGCCGCGTTATTGGAAATCGCCAGCAGCTCGGCGCTGCTTGGCGGCTGGAAACTCGATTTAGAAACTCGGCGTCTATTTTGGTCGGATGCGGTTCGGCGTATTTATGGCGTGCCGATGAATTACGAGCCGAATATTGAAACGTCGATTCTCGCGTATGCGCCGGAATATACGGAAAAAGTGCGCGCGGACGTTGCGGCTTGCATCGCGGACGGAACGCCGTTCGATTTCGAAGTGGAGCTTATTAACCATCAGCAGCGTCGCGTTTGGGTACGGGCAACCGGTCGTGCGCTGCGCGATGTGGCTGGCACCATCACGGAAATCCACGGCGCCTTTCAGGATATCTCCGAGCGCAAAAAGAGCGAGGCCCAAATCAATCTGTTAGCGGGGCAATTAGAGACCACGCTGGAAAATATTACGGACGCTTTTTTCACGCTGGATCATGACTGGCGTTTCACTTATTTGAATAAGCGCGCCGAGCAACTGGTGCAGCGCTCGCGTCAGAGTTTGCTCGGCGAGAATTTAGTTGAGCAGTTCGAAGGCATCCAGGCTACTAATTTCTATAGCGAGTATCAGCGCGCCATCGATACCGATGAGACCGTCTCATTCGTTGATTATTACCCGCCGCTTGATTCGTGGTTCGATGTCACCGCGTACCCGACACCCGATGGGCTGGCGGTGTATTTTCGCAAAGTAAATGACCGCGTTTTTCAGGAGCGGCAGTTGCGCCAGCAAGCGTTACTGTTAGATCAGGCCAAGGATGCCATTCTGGTTCGCGATCTTGAACATCGGCTGCTGTTTTGGAATAAAGCCGCCGAGCGTCTTTATGGTTGGAGCAAGGACGAAACGCTCGGGCAATCGGTCGAGCCGTTGCTGTATTCGGCGAACGCTACGCAATTTCGTGCGGCGACGCAGGCAGTGCTTGATCGCGGTGAATGGAGCGGCCGCTTGCAACAGCTGCGACGCGATGGCACCGCAATCACCGTCGAAGGCCATTGGACCTTGGTCCGCGACGATGCCGGTCAGCCGCAATCGATATTGTCGATCAACTCTGATATCAGCGATCGCCTGGAGCTGGAAAAGCGGCTGGCGCAGTCGCAAAAATTAGAGGCAATCGGCCAACTGACCGGCGGCATCGCGCATGATTTTAATAATTTACTCACGGTGATTATTGGCAATATCGAATTGCTCGCGGAAGAAATAAGCGAGGACGATCCGAACGCGCCGATTATCGAACTGATCAGCACCGCTGCCGACCGTGGCGCTCAGCTCACCGCGCGCCTGCTCAGTTTCGCCCGCCGGCAAACGCTGGAGCCGCGCGTGGTATCGCCGCAGGCAATTATCGATGACTTGGTGCCGCTGCTGCGTCAGGCGCTCGGTGAGGCGGTGGAAATCGAATTGTTTCATGAGCCTGATTTATGGGCGGTTGCCATCGACCCTGCGCAGCTGGAATCGGCGCTGCTCAATCTGTGCATCAATGCCCGCGATGCCATGCCCGGCGGCGGCAAGCTAACCATCGAAACCGCCAATGTGGCGCTCGACGAATCGTATGTCGCCCAACATCCGGAGGCGACGAGCGGTCATTACGTGCAGGTGGTCGTTACCGATAACGGTACCGGCATCGATGCCGCGAATTTAGCGCAGGTGTTCGACCCTTTTTTCACCACCAAGGAAAAAGGCAAAGGAACCGGCCTTGGGCTGAGCATGGTGTATGGCTTCGTCAAACAATCCGGTGGTCATATCAAGATTTACTCCGAAGTCGGTCAGGGCACCGCCATTCACTTGTATCTGCCGGAGGGATTGGGTACCGATGCAAAAGTGCCGATGCACGCCGCATCGGTACAACAGGAGGGTGGCAGCGAGCACATCCTGTTGGTCGAAGACGATGAGCTGGTGCGCAACCACGCCGCTCGGTTGCTGCGCGATCTGGGTTACAGCGTAAGTATTGCTGGCGATGGTATTGCAGCGCTGGGTTTAATTCGGCAGGGGCACAAATTCGATTTGTTATTTACCGACGTGATTATGCCGGGCGGTCTAAATGGTCCGCAGCTTGCGGCCGAAGCGCGAAAACTGCTACCGCAGTTGCCGGTGCTGTACACGTCGGGCTATACGGAGAATGCGGTTGTGCATCACGGCAAAGCCGAAGCCGGAATCTTGCTTTTACACAAACCCTACCGCAGGCAGGCGCTCGCGAAAAAGGTTCGCCAAGCGCTAGAGGTCGATAATTCGGGGGGAAACCTTTGACGCAACTTCCTAAGCGTTTATTGATTCTTGATGACGATCTGAGCGTCGCGATGACGATCGCTGCGATCGCAAAAGGCGCCGGCTTCGAAACGCGTTTATGCAGCGAGCCCGACGACTTTTTTAACGCAGTGTCGCAGTGGCAACCGACGCATATTACGGTCGATCTGGTAATGCCCAATATCGACGGTGTCGAGGTGTTGCGTCTTCTCGCCGAACACCACTGCCAGGCGCAGGTAATTGTGACGAGCGGCGAAGGCACGCAGACGCTGGAGTCGGCGCAAGCGGCGGCGCAGCAATACGGTCTTGGCGCAGTGAAAGTGCTGTCCAAACCTTTTCGCCCGCGAGAATTAAGAGCGCTGATTCAATCTAATTGATCCAATAAGCCATCCCTGCAAATCATCACGGCATTTTCAGAAATATTTGTCCCCGCTCTTGCTAACAGCGCAATCCATTTTTTTTCCACTTTGTGCGTCAATCCAAGTTGTACAGTGAATACGTCGCAGGCACTTTCAAAAATTCCGACTTTCTAAACCATCCCAGCCACTTCGAGAAAACCATGAAATTTAAAACGATAACCACAGCGTTTCTTGCAATGGGTTTATTGGTGGGCAGCGCGTCCGTAATGGCGCCGCGTGCCAATGCCGAAATTAATCTCGACGTCATCATCGGCACGCCGCCGCCCGCGCCGCGCGTCGAACGAGCACCGGAACGCCGTGAAGGATTTATATGGATTCCCGGATATTGGCGTTGGGAAGGTAATCATCATGTCTGGAGTGATGGGCGTTGGGAGCCCGAGCGCAGAGGTTATGAATATCGGCCGGCGCATTGGGATCACGAGGGCGATCGCTGGCATTTTCGTGAGGGCAGTTGGGTTGCTAAAGAGCACCGAGAGGAGCGCCGAGAAGAAAATCGCGACGAGCGTCGTGAGCACGATAGAGATCGGTAAAAGTAATACGCATCAATGTTTGTAATGCGAGCCTCCGTCGATAACTGACGGAGGTATAGCGTTACAAAGAATTTAGTTTGAGGTAGTTGCTCCCAATATTTTCATCCTCTCGCTGCCACGGCTGCAGGGGACAGTAAGCGAGCTGAAGCAGGGCATTTTAAAAATCTTTGCGAACTGCGGTTGCAGGTTTGAGCAGCCCCCCGCTCGCAACACTGAAAATGAAGTTTTCTTTCCGCGCTAATTGCTATTTCTCTAAATAATTCAGCATCGTTAATTCCAAATAGCCGCGCTCCTATTTGAATGCTATTTTCTTGATGGCGCGCCTCGCTTCGTGCAACCGACATTGTGCAAATAAGGGGGCAGCCTCGATTTATCGGCGAGTTGCTCGCTTCTCTTTTTAAATAAATTGCGCTTACCGTGCGGCGCTTGTGCGTTATCGAACACTGGAATAAAGTGGGTTCGCTGTTGTAACAGCATTGGTAACAGCACGGATGCGCAGCCTCGTATTAATCAAAAAAAATAATGCGGTGTGAGGCCTTTATGTCCGAGCTGACTCATGTGCAGTCCGATAATTTTGTCGTATCTTCAGAATCTTTAAATGCTAGTTATCTTGCGTTGCTTGAAGCAGGACCGTTGGGGAGCGAAAGCGTAGATAACAAATTACGCTACGTGATCGGTGTTGTAAGCGGCGCGCTCAATGTTGCTCGCGTCAGCATTTGGAATTACGGCGACAGCGGCAACAGTCTAACCCTCACGCTATGCTGCGATCATCGTCACGGTCAAGATGATTTAAATAACTGGGCATTGCACCGTCGAGACGTTCCGAATTACTTCAATCTGTTGGCGCGTGATCATCAGATCGCCATCGCCGATTTGAGCAGCGATGTTCGCGCATTTGAATTGCATGACAGTTATATAAAACCATTAAATATTGGTGCATTGCTCGTTACTACGCTTCGTAACGACGGCGAAGCTCTGGGCATTATTTGCATTGAGCATTCCGATCGCTCTCGAATTTGGAACGAAGCAGAAAAACTTTTCACGCAAGCAAGCGCCAGTTTAATTGCGCAAATCATCGGAAATAATTTTCTGCGCGCTAAAGAATTACAGCTGCGCCTTATGTGTGACTATTTGCCGATCGGTATTGTTCGCACCGATTTAAACGGCCGCTGTACCTATGTGAATTATCGCTGGCGTAATTTGACAGGAATGGCTGTCGAGAATTGTCTGGGCGATGGCTGGCTGAACCCTGTTGCAGCCGATGACAGACAGCCGCTGCAGCGCCGTCTAATCAATACAGACAGCAAAGCCGAACAATTTCAGATCGACTTTCGCTTATTAAGGCAGGGCCAGGTTGTTTGGATCAGCAGCAAATGGGTGCTTGAACGTAATAGTGAAGGGATCGCCGTTGGATTACTCGGTAGTTGTTCCGACCGTACTCGCGAGAAGTTGTCGCTGCAGCGCTTGCACAATTTAACAACCTTGCAGCAAGCCATTATCGAAGGCGCTAATCACAGCATCATTACGACCGATCTCGATGGAGTAATCACCTCATTCAATCGCGCTGCTGAAATGTTGCTCGGCTATAGCGAAGCCGAGATGATCGGCCGCAGCACGCCTGATATTTTTCACGCCCCCAATGAGATAGAGCGGCGTGCGGCACAGTTGAGTATGGAATTGCAGGAAGTTATCACTCCAGGCTTTGATGTCTTCACCGCCAAAGTGCGGCGCGGATTTACCGAGGAATTGGAGTGGACATACCTGCGCAAAGACGGCACCACGGTGCCAGTGTCGTTATCGATTTCTGCATTGCGCGGCGAGGGCGGTTCGATCACAGGGTATTTGGGTATTGCTGCCGACCTTACCGAACGGCGGCTATCCGAACGCATATTATTAGAGAACGAGCAGCGTTATCGCGCGGTGTTTGAAGGTTCCGGTGACGCATTGTTTTTGATGAGCAACGATACGTTTATCGATTGCAATCAAACAACGCTGCAAATGTTTGGTTGCAGTAGAGACGATATTGTCGGTGTCACGCCGTTGCGTTTTTCGCCGTCATTACAGCCCGATGGTCGCGATTCACTGGTGGCGGCGAGCGCTTATATCGAGGGCGCGTTGCATGGTAAAAACCAATATTTTGAATGGCTGCATTGCCGCTTGGATCGCACACCTTTTGAGGCCGAAGTCACTCTGACCTGCGTGCAAATAAGTGGGGCTAAACAATTAGTCGCAGTCGTACGCGACATCAGTGCCCGCAAACAAGCGGAGCGCGAATTAGCTAGCGTCAACGAACTTCGAAATTGGCGCAATCAAGTCGGTAGCGAATTAAGTAATTTAAAATCGATCGAAGCCGTGGGCAAAAAAGCGATCGAATTACTGGTGGATATGAGCGGGGCTTATTTGCTCAGTTTTTATCAGCTTGAAAATAGCGGTGTTCGAATTATCGCTGAAGGTGGTATCGGCGTTAACGCGGTGAAGCGGTTATCGGCCGAGCTGATGTATCCGTCGGAGAATTTATTAACGCTCGACAAAGCGATTTACATCGAAAACATTGCAGCGACTTCGTTATTTCCACCGCATCAAATTCAACACGCTATTAAGCGTGGGACACGCGCTGCGGTGCTGGTGCCGTTGTTTTATCAAGGTCTGCCGCAAGGGCTAATCCTGCTGGAATATAAAACCTCGCACCCGGGATTTCCCTTCGCCAGTCAGGAGCTAGAAGGCTTCGCAATTAATATCGCCTTCGCGCTGGCGAGTGCGCAGCATTTGGAGGAACTTGCTTATCGGGCAGAACACGATTCGTTAACGCAGCTCGCTAATCGCGCGGTATTACAGCAAACGCTCGCAAGCTGCATAGCGAGTCGCGAACCGCTGGCATTAATGCTGCTCGATCTCGATCGGTTTAAAGAAGTAAACGATACGCTCGGTCATCACATCGGTGACAAATTGCTGTGCGAGTTAAGCGTGCGTCTAAAAGCCGAGCTCGATAAAAGCGATGCGTTGTTGTGTCGGTTGGGTGGTGACGAGTTTGCCGTTTTATTGCGCCACAGCAACAAACGACAAGGACTTAATATCGCCCGCGATTTGCTGAGCTCGATGCGGCGCGGTTTTGTTGTAGATGGAATTACGCTGGAAATCGGCGTCAGTATTGGCATCGCCTGTTTTCCACAACACGGCACTACGCATCACGACTTGCTGCGCGCCGCCGATGTGGCCATGTATGCCGCGAAAAGAAATTCGCTGGGTGTGGTGGCGTATGCACCGAAGCTCGACGGTAATTCTCGCGATCGGTTGCGCTTGATGTCGGAGCTCACGCATGCCATTCGCAACAACGAACTGGTGCTGCACTATCAACCGAAAATTTTACTGTCTGCTAATAATGCGGTCTCCGGTTTCGAGGCCTTAGTGCGGTGGCAACATCCGCGCTTAGGATTGCTGGCGCCAGCCGCGTTTGTGCCGATGGCTGAAATTAGCGATGTCATCCACGCATTAACATTGGAAGTCGTGCGTCAGGCATTGACGCAGCAAAACGTATGGCGGGCGCAGGGGCAACCGTTACCGGTGGCGATTAATCTTTCGACGCGTAATCTTCTACATGCTGAGCTTTTCAATGAAGTAAAAATATTGTTGCGCAGCAGCGGTGCCGATCCAAAACTTCTCGAGTTTGAAATTACCGAAACCACGTTAATGCAAGACCCCGCGAACGCCATAAAAATGCTGGAAAAATTTGCGGCCATTGGCGTGAATATCGCGATCGACGATTTCGGTACCGGCTACTCCTCGCTGGCGTATTTGCGTCGATTACCGTTGCACGCATTAAAAATAGATCGGACCTTCGTCACTGAGCTTTCCCATAACGTGCAGGATCAAGTCATCGTGCGCTCGATTATTACGTTGGCGCACAACCTCAACCTTCAAGTAGTTGCGGAGGGTGTAGAAGATCAGGCGACGCTCGCGATGTTGTGCGAATTAGGCTGCGATTGCGCGCAGGGTTATTTATTTGCGAGACCGTTGCCAGCGATCGAAATCGATTCGTGGCGACAAATGTTTTTTGTCAATCAAAAAATCTATGCGCATTGAAAATCGATGTGGATTAAGAGCAATTAGATATTCGCATTTTTATCAATTTCAAAATTGAGATCGAAATCGGCAGTGGTAGAAAAATTGGGATTTGGGGTTTAAGAAAATTAGTCGCGCAGCGCAAGAAAAGTTCGAGAAAGTTTGAGAGAGAAACCCGTAACCCAATATCGTTACCGCGCGAAGCGTCGTCGATATTCCGTCAGGCTCACTCCCAACCGACGATTAAACGCCCGTCGGAATCCATCCACATTCGCGTAGCCCACCGCGTCGGCTAATCGCTTTGCTGGCAGGTCCGATTCTTCGGCCAAGCGTCGCGCAGCGTCGATTCGCGCATTTTCGACAAACTCCGCCGGCGTCGTTCCGGTTTCGCTGCGAAAGATCCGCGCGAAGCTCCGTTCGCTCATGGCCGCGCGCGAAGCTAAAACGGGCACGGACAGGTCGTCTTTCAAGTTCGCCAGAACATAGTCTTGCAGCTCGCGAATGCTGGATTTCTCGGATGTCTGCGCGGCCAGATGTGCGCTGAATTGGCTCTGGCCTCCGGGGCGCTTGAGAAACATCACCAACTCGCGTGCGACCCGCAAAGCGAGTTCGCGACCGTGATCTTCTTCAACCATCGCGAGCGCGAGATCCATGCCGGCGGTTACTCCGGCCGAGGTAAAAAGTTTGCCGTCCTTCACGTAGATGGCGTCCGCTTCGACACATGCGTTGGGGTAATCCGCAGCGAGGCGGGCGGCGGCATTCCAATGTGTCGCCACCCGCTTGCCATCGAGTAGGCCAGTGGCCGCCAACACGAAAGCGCCGGTGCATACCGAGCCGTAGCGCCGCACCGTGCGAGCCTGCCGCCGCAGCCAGTCTTGCAACGCCGGGTCGCTCGCCATGTCGTCGATGTTGGGGCTGCCCGCGACGAGCAGTGTATCGATGACGGCCCGATGCGTCGCCACAGTGGCATCGACGGCCAGACGCAACCCGGCGCTGCTCGTAAGCATGCCTTCTTCGGCACTGATTATTTCCACTTGATAGGCGCTGAAGTCGCCGAGTTGGCGCGAAGCCTCGGCGAAAACATCGGCTGGGCCGGCGACGTCAAGCAATTGGAAGCGAGGAAAGGCGAGTATGGCGACGCGCATGGCTGACAATGCTCAATGATTGGCGGAAAACGTCTTGCCTTGGCTAAGACACTGGCCGCAGTTTGGCTGAAAATAGCTGCACATGCAAAATCAGCCAAGAGGGTCCGCAAATGCAAAACCAGCCCATCAGTCCGGCCTCAGCCGCTTTCTATCGGCACGGGGAGGCTTCTATCCGCAATTTGCCGGTCAATCTGTTTGGCTCGGTCATGGGCCTGGCGGGGCTTTCTCTGGCCTGGCGTCTCGCGCACACCAGCCTGAACGTTCCGGTCTTTATCGGCGAAGCCATCGGCGCCTTTGCCGTGGGCGTCTTCGCGCTCATCGCATTGGGCTACCTGACCAAGATCGTCAGGCACCCGGCGGCCGCGCTTGCGGAGTTTAATCACCCCGTATTGGGAAACTTCTTCGGCACCATCGCGATCTCGGTTCTGCTGCTTTCGGCTATCGTCGGGCCTTACAGCGCGTCGGCCGCCAATACCATCTGGACCGTGGGTGTGCTGGCGACCTTCGCGCTGAGCTTCTTCGCCGTCTCGCGCCTGCTAAACGGCAAGGTCGATGCGGCGCACGCGGTGCCTGCGATGATTATTCCGGGGGTGGCGACGCTCGATATCCCCGTCACCGGCGGCCATATGCCGATGGCGTGGGCTGCGGAAATCAACCTGTTTGCTGGTGCAGTAGGTGCCGTGCTCGCGCTGCTGCTAATGGCGTTGATCGTCAGCCGGCTGGTGCATCGTGATGCGCTGGCGCCGGCCATGACGCCCTCGCTGATGATTCTGGTGGCGCCGTTCGCGGTCGGCTTCCTCGCCTACAGCAATATCGTTGGCGGTATCGATCGCTTCGCTGGCGTGCTGTTCTATTTCGGGCTGTTTTTATTCGCGGTGCTTGCGCCGAAAGTCTTCCGCAGAAGTGTGCCGTTTTCTCCGGCTTGGTGGGCGATCAGCTTTCCGATGGCGGCGCTGGTTAACGCGGCATTGAGGTACGCCGAGTTCCGGGCCAGCGGGCCGTTATGGATCGTCGCGATAAGTCTATTGGGGGCACTGACTTTGGCGTTGGCAATCCTGACGGTGCGGACCGTGCGGATTGTGCTCAACGGCAAGCTGTTCACCTGATTGCTGGCAGCCAATCGAGATGGGAAGATTTCCCGGACAGTAACCTGTCGAAAAAGTCAGCGAGATGCGAGTTAGTGAGGTTGGGTGCTTCAGCCGCCCTCAGCCGCTGGTGATTCCACCATCGGCCGCCCAGTTCGCACCGTGTACTGCTTTTGCGCGATCAGAGGCGAGAAAGAGCAGGGTTTCGACCAGGTCTTCGGGCGGTGGAACCGGGCGCATGCCGACGTAATGGCTCACCAGCTGGGGATCTGCATAATCGGGGAAGGACGTGCCGGCGATCATTTCGGTTTGCATGGGGCCCGGCGACAGCGCGTTGATCCGCACCGGATTTTTCATCATCTCCATCGCCAGCGAACGGGTTAATCCCAACAACCCGAACTTGGTTGCCGTGTACGGCGCAAGATAAGCCTGCCCCATAGTGCCGCCGGTCGAGGCGACGTTGACGATGTTGCCGTGGCTTTCGAGTAAATGCGGCATCGCCGCCTGCATCATGAAGAAGGGCGCGGTCAGGTTGGATGCAACCAATTGATTCCACGACTCAGGCGTTACGTCGCTGTAGCGCTGGAAAAAAACATCGGCCGCCACGTTGCAGAGGACATCGATACGGCCGAAGGCTTTAATCGTTGCCTCGATTACCGCCGCGCATGCCGCTGGATTACCAAGGTCAGTCGCGACGTGGATGGCTTTGTCGCCGCCAATTTGCCGCGACGTCTCGATCAATTTCGACTCGGTACGCCCGGCCAGACACAGCGTGGCGCCTTCGCGGGCAAAGCCGATGCTGGCGGCGCGGCCCAAACCCGAGCCGGCGCCTGTGATAATGACCACCTTACCCGCAAATTCACCCATGCTGTTTTCTCCTACGCCGCTTATTTTGAAGGCTCGGTTTTCGGGTCAGTGGCGATAAGGCCGGAAGAAATCGCGGATGTCCTGCGTTAATAAATCGGGATTTTCCACGCCCGGGAAATGACCGCCTGCGGCAGCGACTTTTAGGGAGGCGACGGTGTAAGCCCGATCCAGCCATTGGCGCGGCGGTGCGACCACGATGTCGTTTGGAAACAGCAGGAAGCCGGCGGGCGTCGCGATTTTTTGCCCAGCGGGTAAGCGATAGCCGCTCATATCGCGTAGCCCTTGGTAAAGCCAGTGCACCGGATGAGCCAGTCCCAGCCAGTACGGCATGATGTTCAGCAGCAAATGGTCGGCATCGATGGCGGAGAGCGTCGGCGCGCCGGGACTGGTCCAGCCATGAAACTTCTCAACGATCCAGGCGGCGAGCCCGACCGGCGAGTCGGCCAACGAAAAGCTCAGCGTCGCCGGCTTCTCGGCGTGAATCGCCTGATACGCGTCTTCGCCAGCCATGCGTTGTTGTTGTTGCTGCAGATAGGCCAGTTCCTCTTCCGCAGCCGAAGTGTCCGCCAACGTCCAGTCCGCAAACAGCACCGCCGTATTCAGATGAATGGCGGGGAAATGTGAATTCGCTTCAAGGCCCATCCACGATGCAACGGTAGCGCCGGTATCGCCGCCATGCGCGACGTAGCGATCAAAGCCGAGCACGTCGCGCATCAGCGTGTGCCAGGTTTGCGCCAGCACTCGCGGGGTCAGTACGGCTGACGGCGTGGGCGAAAGACCGAAACCGGGCAGGCTCGGCACGACGACAGTGAATGCATCTTCGACCGCGCCGCCGAAACGTTCGGGATGGGCGAGCGGCTCGATCAGTGCCAGCAACTCGAACACAGACCCCGGCCAGCCGTGGGTTAGCACCAATGGCAGTGGGTTGTCGCCGGAGCCTTGCTCGACCAGAACGTGGATATCGAGGTCATCGACCTGCGCGATAAATTGCGGATAGGCATTTAAGCATGTCTCCCACGCGCGCCAGTCGAAGGCGTGGCGCCAGTGTTCGACCAATCGCTGCATAAACGCGACGTCGGTGCCCCAGCGCCAGGGTTCTCCCGGCGCGGAGGCTGGCCACCGCGTGGCGTCCAGGCGCCGGTTGAGGTCGTCGAGCACGCCGTCCGGCACCGTTAATTGGTAGGGAGTGAGGTGCGGCGACGTGAACGTTGTTTGCATTGTTATACCGATGTCCGTTTGCGATTTTCGATAGCGCTGCGCGCCGAGCAGTTACCAGCGCCGCCGCAGTTGCGCGCCGCGGCGGCGTTGCTGCAGGGCCACGCGGCGCTGTTCGGTCGAGACCTTCGGCGTATCGGCGGGCAGATGCGTGCGAATCTCGGCAATCGGCACAATCGACACCGCCGGCACCGGCCCTGAGCTGGCGCCGGTCCAGCGTAGCATCAGCGATCCTTCCAGCAGGCCGCCGGTATCGATCCAATTCGGCACACCGGGGTCGCTCGGTGCGATCACCGCACGGAAACGTCCGTCGCTGTCGAGCGCCGCCTGCTTCGCGTTCAAGCTGCTCTGGCGATTGATCCAGTCGACGGTGTTCCACAGCGCGTCGTTGACCTGGATATTCCAGTACAGAACCTGCTCGGGCAGCGCGGTGTCGATGATCATCGCCTCGCCCGCTTTCAGCCGGAAAATACCCTGGTAGTAATGCTGGCCGGCGACGCCACCGCGTCCGGCCCAGTCGTCGTGCTCCAACTTGTTCACATAATCCTGTGCGCGATGGCGTTGGCTGTAGCCGAGCGCGAAGTTCGCGTAGCGCTCGACGAATCCGGCCAGACGCTGCAGGTGGTGCGCGATAGCGGCCGCGTCTTTCGGCGTCGGCAACGTTGGGCCATCGAGTCGCACGATGGCGATTGCGCCGTCGTCTTCCTCGCCCCAGTTATACGATGCGCGTCTGATGGCGGCCGAAGTGGCGCGGGGATCAACCGCGAACCAGTCGCCGCTGTAATCGGCTGGACGCTCGGCGCTGAGCAGAATGTCGAACTGGCCGTTGGTAAGCGTGAACGTATCGATATCCAGCATGCCGACCGATGGCCCCAAGTCATCCATCACGCCCAGGCCGCCGGCGACGAAATCGATGTAAATAAACGCCGACGTGCCGCGCCGGCCGGACAGGCGGTAACTGCCTTTGCCATCGATGCGGGTGTAGCCGTAGACGAAATCGGGATTGGCGCCGACCGTGTTGAGCACGCTGCTCACCGCCGGCACGAAGTCGGGAAAGTCCGGATCGCTGAACGCGCTTTGATAGCCGGTGGCGAGCACGGCAAACAGTAGCTTTTGCGCTTGTTGAAGCAGCAGCGGATCGGCGGGATCGGCCAACCGCTCCAGCGCGGATTCCGCCTTCGCCACGATTGCCAGATAGTCCGCCCAGCCGGGCAATTGATCGGATAACGTCACAGCACACCTCGAAAATAGTCGCCGCGCCAATGCTTCGGCGCGGGGTCAGTAGGGTTTGGAGCCGAAGAGTTCGGACCGGCAAATCGCGCTACGGTTCGATTCAAATGGACCGGTCAAATATAAGCGCGGTACATATCGATGTAATCGCTGTAGACCTCGCGAATACCGTCTTCCGTTAAACCGAAATCTTCCATCCGATACGTGTGTTTGCCGTGCTTGTCGGACGGATTATCGGCCAGCCATTGGCGCATATTCTGTTTGGCCACCGGCGTGAACTCTTCACCGGCGTAGTCGTAGATGGTGCGCGCTGCGGCGACCGGATCGGCGGAAATATCCTTGTAGCGCATGTCGAACACTTTCAGCTCCGGATGCGCCTTGCGGTACTTCATCATATTGACCTGACCGTCGTGCCACAGGTGCAGCATTTCCTGGCCCAGCTCGATTGGGTCCTGCTGTTTATAAGAAACGCTGCGGATCACCCGCATCAATTCCGATTGCGACGCCAGCACGGTGGCGGGATCGCGGTGCGGTTGGATCAGAATCGCATCGGGGTAAACCGACAGTAGTTCGGGCAAGTGATACATATGCTCCTGCACCTTCAACACCCAACGTTTGCGCGGGTTGTGCCAGGTCATATGTTGCAGCCATTTCTTGTGTACTTCGTAGCCGAAATTGCTGGTGGTTTCGCGGTACCAGCGATAGTGCGACGGTACCCGGAACAGCATCGCCGGGTTCACGCTGACGAACGAGGTTTCGAGGATAAAGCCGCATTCCTGCGGAATGGTCGAGCCAATCGGATGCGCCTTGCGCACGCCGGCCCATTCGCCGGCAAAAGCTTCGTCGACGTATTTGTCGAACACGGCAATACGTGGGTCGGTGTCGAAGGTCGCTTTTTCCGGAGGTGGCGACGGATCTGCAACTTCCCAGCTGAGCGGCGTGCGGTTGTCCGGGTCGACGCTCATCAGCGCATGCAGCAGGCTGGTGCCGCAGCGCGGCATGCCGAGAATAAAAATCGGGCGCTCGATTTTGACATCGGCGATTTCGGGATGGCGTTCGCGGTCGTCGTAAATCGCCTGCAACCGGCGCAAATTATCCTGGTAATAGCCTTGTGCGCGCGCGAAGCCGGCATCGGTCAGACGCGGCCGCTCTTCGAGCAGTGCGACCACGGCGGCGCTCAAGGCGGGGCGCAATTTGGCGAGATCGGCGGCGGGCAGACGCAGCGGCGCCAGCAATTGTTCGAGCATTTCGGCAGCGCCGGGAACAGAAGCTATATCGGACATAATTATTTTCATCCTTTAGTGTGGAACCGAAAGTAGAACCGAAAATGGCGCTGAAAGTGAGGCCGAATTTCAGGTGCCCAGAGTCTGCGCGACACCACCACCGCAGGCACGGCGATAGTCTTGTCAGATTCGGACATTCGTTGTTATTGTTGCCGCCCGCACAGAATCGCTTTGCGCAGGATGCGCTTGGGAAGGACAGCCAAAAGCAACTGGCCCTGACATCGAGAACCACCGTGCAACTCGAACTGCCGCAAGTGCCCCACCATAACATCCAGGCCATGAGCCTCGAGGCCAAATACTCTGCGCCAAGTGCGTTGCTGGAGATATGGAATTTCCAGTGGGGCGATTTTCACGAAGCGACTTTCTCGCATTCCTACAGTTATTTGGAACTTACCTCAGTCCGTGCCGAAGGCGCGTACGTGAAACGATTCTCCCCCGGCAAAATGCAATCGCAGGGGCCGGTGCGGTATTTTCCCGCGTCGGAAGAGTTTTACAGTCGTTGGGTCGACAATGAGCAGACCTCCCTGTTTTGCGCGTTCGATATAGCGCGGCTCACGGGTTACGAACTTGCGCTCAATGAAAATCAGCTGCTCGATACGATTGATCTGCGCAACGATTTTCTAAAAAGTGCGCTGCTGCGAATCAGGCGCGAATTGTTGGAGCCAAGCTTTTGCAGCCAACTACTGCTCGACTCATTAAGCGTCGCGGTGTGCACGGAATTACTGCAGCACTTTCGCGCACCGAAGACTACCGCGCGTGCGCGCGGTCAGCGTTTCAGTAATGACTATATTCAGGGTCTCATTTCGCGTTTTCGCGAGCAGCGCTTCCGACCTTCGCTGGACTCGCTCGCGCAGGAACAGGGTGTTAGCCAACGGCAATATGCGCGCTTGTTCCAAGACGCCACCGGCGAAAACATGGGTGGTTTTTTCAAGCGGCAAGCACTGAACCTCGGCAAGGAATTACTCGCCGAGCCCAAGCTGCTGATCAAGGAAATTGCCTATCGCTGCGGCTTTGCCGATACCGCGACGTTCAGCAAGGCATTTCGCGGCGCGACCGGCGTGTCACCGCAGCGCTACCGGCAAAGTTTGAAAGGCTGAGCTTCAATCATTAAATCGTAGCTGTCGCGTCACACTAAAAATCGGCATGGCTGTCATTAAAAAATAGCGCTCGCAACATTCATTAAATAATTTTCACAAATGCAAAATAATTTTCCAATGCCGTTAAGGTTGAGTACGAGTGCAGGAACCTTTGCTGCACTGCTCGCGTCAGAACAACATCAAATCCCGAATTTATTCCGCCATAGAAATTCCTTCCCTTTTTATCTTGTCCCTAACTTCTGGATAAAACGCTGGAGAAATCATATGAATTCGACGACGCTAAATTCCGATCCGCTAAGCAAGCAACTATTCGATATGGAACGCGCAACCGTCGCCGCTTTTAAACGAAAGGATGATCGCGATTTTTCGAAATATTTTGCGGCGGATTATATCGGTGTCGCCAACGACGGCATAAAAACGGCGGCCGATGAAATCACCGGCATGCATAAACTGGATTTGGAAAAAATTGATGTCACCGACGAAAGAATTAATTTTCCGGTGAAGGATGTTGCGATACTGACTTATATTATGGTGGTGAAAGGGCGTCTCGGTGACACCGACATATCCTGTTCTATTTATACGTCCACTGTTTATGCAAACCAAGGCGACACCTGGAAATCGGTTTTGCATACTGAATCAACGGCAACTTAAGAGAGATAATGAATGAGCCAATATGTGTTAGTGGTTTACAGTAATCCGGCCGCGAATCGCGAGCAGGAATACAACGACTGGTATAACAATCAGCATTTGAAAGATGTGCTGGCGCAGCCCGGATATATGTCCGCGCAACGGTATAAATTAACTGACCACAAATTGGATGACGCGATGCCGAATCCGTCGCATCAATATGTCGCTTTTTATTACATGGAAACGGATGACCCGAAGCAGGCGCTCGACGATATGAAAACCCGCGTCGAGACCGGTGTAATCGGTTTGACCGATGCGATGGCGCCGGATTTTTTAGCCTATTGCTACAGTGCGGCGAGCCCGCTAGTCGTGACCCAGTGAAATCAAATTTTATTTGCTTTCACAAATAGGGCTAACCAGAAAATAACGGCCATAACAGGCCGTTTTTTAATTTAAGAATTTGCTGGGTTTCGATCATTAGTTCAGTACGTCGAATTTTTTTTTAGCGTAAAGCGTGCAACGCTTTTTCTTATTCACTAAATGCATTTTTTTTAAGCATTTAATTCGCAGTTAAATCGGCACTTGCATCATCCCATCTTCGATCATGCATGTTATCTGTCGTAGAGGTTGACGTTGATGATTCCTTTTTCGGTACTCGATCTTTCTCCAATTGCGCGCGGCAGCAACGCTACCATCGCATTCGCAAATTCTCGCGATTTGGCACAGCACGCCGAGCGTTGGGGCTATCAGCGTTACTGGTTGGCCGAGCATCACAACATGACCGGTATTGCCAGCGCGGCGACATCGTTGGTGATCTCGCATGTCGCCGCCGGCACGCAAACAATTCGTGTCGGCGCCGGCGGCATCATGTTGCCGAATCACGCACCGCTGGTCATTGCCGAACAATTCGGCACGCTCGAGGCGTTGTATCCGGGACGCATTGATCTAGGCCTCGGGCGCGCGCCGGGTTCCGATCAACAAACTGCACGCGCACTGCGCCGAAATTTAAACGGCAGCCCCGATAACTTCGTCGATGATGTGCAGGAATTGCGCGCGTATTTTCAACCGATGCAACCCGGCCAAGCAGTTCGCGCCGTGCCCGGTGCCGGTTTGAATGTGCCGGTATGGCTGCTGGGATCGAGTTTATTCAGTGCGCAATTGGCAGCGAAACTCGGTTTGCCGTTTGCGTTCGCTTCGCATTTCGCGCCGGATTATTTATTACCGGCATTGAAGCTCTATCGGCAGCATTTTCAACCGTCGGCCGTATTGGAAAAACCGTATGCGATGGTTGGAGCGGGTGTGTTTGCGGCGCAAAGCGATGCCGAAGCAAAACGTTTATTCAGTTCGGCGCAAATGCAATTTCTGAATTTACTGCGCGGCACACCGGGCGAGCTGAGCCCACCCGTCGACGATATCGCGCACTTGTGGTCACCACAGGAAAGAAATCATATCGAACGTACGCTGGCATGCTCAATCGTCGGTGCGCCTGCAACGATCAAACAGGGGCTACATGAATTGCTCGCGGAAACACAGGCCGATGAACTAATCGTCACTGCGCAAATTTACGATCACGCCGCGCGTTTGCACTCTTACGAATTACTAGCGGAAGTACGCAATGGCCTTTAACTATTTGCAGATGCGGCAATTCATTTCACCGCTTCAGCTTTTCTCAACATCGGAACCGCCTTCGATTTGCGAAACGGTTTTTGCTTCCGAACGCTCAATCATTTTGACGATGGCGGATTGAATGGCTTCGTCCTCGCGGACGTCGCCTTTGCTTGAAAACCGCTGTTCCTGAATTTCCGCGCCCTCTTCCAGGCAGAATTTAACCAGCACTTCGGTGGCATGGTTGGACGCATTGCTAAAATATTCCAAAGTAATTTCGGGATAGCCTTGAAACCCCATCTTCACCTTCTTTGCGATGCGCTTTTTAGATTTTTCCAGATTCATACGAAACCATCCAAAGAGTTATGGCACCTGATTTGAATCGCGCCGCGATTCGGCATCGATTTGAAAGAATGGTTAGTTTACCGCTGCGTCTTCCGACGCGGACACCTCGTATTACAGACCGACGAGCAGTGTTGAGCGCGTTAACATAAAGCAATTCACTGACGTTCGGTCGCGACGGCCCACTAAATTTATTTATAGCCATCGCGCCCATTTTGTTGGACTTCACTTAATCGAAATTTTTTAGTCGCGATCGGGTGCGCCCAATGGAAAAAGTGGCCGATGCGGTCTGGCTTCATCCACGGCCCGTGCGTAGGCCGGGCGCGCCAGTAATCGCTGTCGATAAGCTCGCACATTGGAAAACTCCGCAGCCATGGGATGAGCCCAGTCGGCGTAAAACAGCGCTGGCGCAGCGGCGCAATCGGCCAGACTGAACGCTTCGCCAGCCGCCCATTCTTTATCGGCGATGTTGTTATTCAGCCAACGATAGGCCACTTCCAACAACTGCCGCGCTTCAGCGACACCCTGGCCGTCGCGGTTTTCTACATTGCGAAGGCTGTCCCCAACGATCTTTTGTGTTGGCGTCATGATGTAATTATCAAAAAATCGATCCAACATGCGCACCTGGATCGCGCTGTCCGGATCGCTCGGTATCAGCTGCACAGGCCCCGGGTGATGAAGACCGAGATATTCGATAATGATGGTGGTCTCCACGACTGTGCGCGCCCCGTCGGTGAGCACAGGAAAGCGCTGGAGCGGCCACAGTGCGGCGTGTTCGGCCAGCGTTTGATCTTGCCCCGGCTCCAGCAGGCAATAATCAAACGGGGTTTCGTTTTCATAAAAAGCGATCAGTGCTTTTTGGCAGTAAGACGAGAAAGGATGGGCATATAACTTTAGCGGCATGGTCGACTCTCGAGGTAGATATCAGGGAAATACGACGTCCGCTATTTTCAATTTTTACGGGCCGCCATTCTTTAATAGTCGTTTGGAATTCGTCGAAATCGACAGCAACTGCCCAAAATTATGCTGTCCATAATTACCGCTTTACGCGCGGTAATCTAGGCAGATTTTCACACTAAGGAGAAGTTCGGGCCAGCCTATTGCACGGTGTGGATTGATCAAGCTTTGTGGCGTAAAGCGATAGTTAGAAAATAATGTGTTTATACTTTCACCCAGAAACTGAGCGGTAACGTATACACCCCCGATAGCCGCTAAAAACACTCGCCGATAAAATTAACCTGTGGGAATAATATGAGCCAGAAACTCAATGCCGTCGGGCAGGAACGCAAATTTTGGGGCACGCTGCCAATGGCTTCCGCCAAGCAATTAATGGCCATGGGGCAGCAGGCGGAAGAAGCCGGTTTTGAAGGCGTATTTATGCTGCAACTCTACGGCCCGCCGTTTGCAGCTTTAGCGACCGTTGCCGCTGCAACTACCCGCCTTAAAGTCGGTACCGGCGTTGCCGTCGAGTCCAGTCGCTCGCCGTTTGAAAGCGCTTTTATCGCGATGGATATGGATCGCCTCACCGAGGGCCGTTTTGTATTTGGCCTCGGCGCATCGTTGCCGTCCACCACGGTTGGTATGCACGGTCTGCCTAACTTCAAACCAATAGTCCATTTAAAGGAAACGGTGGATGCGATCCGCCATGTGATCGCCGGTGCCCATAAAGGCCTGCAACCGTATAACGGCGAATACTATAAGGCCGACTACAAAGAAATGATCGTGATGCCGCCGCCGGTGCGCGAGCGGGTGCCTATCTGGATTGGTTGTCTACGCGAAAAAATGACGCTGGCAGCGCTCGAAATTGCCGATGGCATCATGGGTCACTCGCTGTGGAACACCACATTCACCAATCAGCATATTGCGCCAATGATCGAGCAATCGCTTCAACAAACCGGCCGTCGCCGTGAAGATATTGAAGTGAGCAGCTGGCCTTTTGTTGCGGTGAACGATGACAAGCAACAGGCCATCAACGATGCTCGCCCCACGGTTGCCTATTACGCCGGTATAGAAGCGTACGAATACCTTTTCGCCGCGCAAGGTTATTTAGAGCAGGCCAAGCTTTGCCAGGAAGCGGCAGTTCGCCAAAGCGATCTCGCGTCGGTGCTGGATAAAATTCCCGATCAGATGGTGACTGACTTTGTTGCCTGCGGTAGCCCCGAGGATGTGATCGAGCAGATCGAGCCGTTCTGGAATGTCGCCGATGCGCTGTGCCCGACCAGTCCTTTTATCGGTCTGTCATTAGAGCAAATGCAAGCCTACGGACAGGGACTTTATCGCTTGGTCAGTACCGCGAAAAAATAGAAAAAATAATAGTGTCGTCCGAGCCCATTGTTATGCGGCCCTGTAAAAGCGCCTACGGCTCGGACAATCGCGTCAATCCAACGAATCGCGACAGAATGATTTGAAATTCCTCTTGGCCGATATCGACCAACTCCGACACCCGACCGTACAGCATAATTGTCGGTACATTCCGCCCGCCCAGTTCGCGCTGCGTTTGTTGCAGGCAATACAGGATGGCCCGTTCTTTTTGGTTAGCCCGTCCCGCACATCGGGAATGCCATCGAAATTTACTGAGTCACTCATCCTCTACGATTCCGATTATTCAGCGCTGAATGTTTTTCTGCGCTAAGCGTGCGGTTTAATTTATTACGGTCGAATTTTGTAACCGGTCTTGAATATCCAATAAATAATGCCGAGGCATAGCAGCATAAACAGCGCGATCATGCCGAGGCTGACGCCTACCGCGACATCAGAAACATCATAAAAACTCCAACGAAAGCCGCTGATTAAATACACCGCTGGATTGATCAGTGCGATCTTCTGCCAAACAGGCGGCAACATATCGATGGAATAAAAACTGCCGCCCAGAAAAGTGAGCGGCGTTATAATCATCAACGGCACAATTTGCAGCTTTTCAAATCCATCGGCCCAGATGCCGATGATAAATCCGAGCAGGCTAAACGTGATTGCGGTCAACACTAGAAATGCCAGCATCCACAGCGGATGAGCGATGTGATAATTAACGAATAGCCTCGCGGTAAGCAGGATGAGTAAACCAAGCAATACCGATTTAGTCGCTGCCGCGCCGACGAAACCTGCGACCACTTCGAATGTCGATACCGGCGCCGATAAAATTTCGTAAATAGTGCCGGTAAATTTTGGAAAGTAGATGCCAAAGGAGGCGTTCGAAATACTCTCCGATAACAACGACAACATAACCAGGCCGGGGATAATAAAAGCGCCATAGCTGACGCCATTTACCTCGCCCATACGCGCGCCTATTGCCGCGCCAAAAACCACAAAGTACAACGAAGTGGAGATGATCGGCGACACGATGCTTTGCGTTAACGTGCGAAACCACCGCGCCATTTCAAATCGGTAAATGGAACGGACTCCATAAATATTCATCAGCGGCCTCTCACCAAATTCACAAAAATATCTTCAAGTGAGCTTTCGCTCGAATGCAGGTTTTTAAAATCGATACCGCGTTCAGCCAACGTACGCAGCAACGTACCAATACCGGTTTGCTCGTTTTGGGCATCGAAGGTGTAGACGAGTGAGCAGCCATTATCGGTAAGCTCAAGCGCAAAGCTTTCGAGGCCTTCGGGAACGTTATTCAGTGGTTTTTGCAATTGCAGCGTCAGTTGTTTTTTGCCCAGCTTGCTCATTAACGCGGCTTTTTCCTCGACCAGAATGAGTTCGCCATTGCTGATGATGCCGATACGATCGGCCATTTCCTGTGCTTCTTCGATGTAGTGCGTTGTGAGAATAATGGTCACGCCGCGATCGCGTAATTCACGCACCATTTCCCACATATCGCGGCGCAGTTCGACATCGACGCCGGCAGTGGGCTCATCCAGGAAAAGTATGTCGGGTTGATGCGACAGCGCTTTTGCCATCATCACCCGTCTTTTCATGCCGCCCGATAGCGCCAGAATTTTTGAGTGGCGTTTGTCCCACAGCGACAAATCGCGCAGCACTTTTTCGACGAAAGCGTGATCGCGCGGTTTGCCAAACAGGCCGCGACTGAAGTTGACTGTCGCCCACACCGTTTCAAAACTGTCGGTACATAGTTCCTGCGGCACCAAGCCTATTTTTGTCCGCGTCGCGCGGTAATCGAGCACCACATCGTGGCCATCGACCGTTACTGTTCCCGAGCTGGGATTGACGATGCCGCAAATGATGCCGATCAGAGTGGTTTTGCCGGCGCCATTGGGGCCGAGCAGAGCGAAGATTTCACCGCGATGGATGTCGAGATCAAGATGCTTTAGAGCCTGAAAACCCGAGTCATACGTTTTACTGAGGCCTCGGATCGAGATTAGCTGCTTCATATTTTTGATTCTTCTGGCCTCGGACGTTATGGAAAGGTATTTCAATAATTTTATCTGCGAGCATTTTTAGTATGCCAGATACGCCGGTGGCGGTTTCGAATTGGAGTCGATGCACTTTGGTTGGCGCGCGCTGGTAAACCGCGGCGAGTGGGTTGCGACCAGCTGTCTGGTCGAGCTTTTGTCGTTTTATCTACTTGTTCTGTTGGCTAGTTGCTGCAGCTTTTTATCTTTTTACTTGGAGAAACTGTTTTGTCATGTATAATTTTTGCATCTACAAGAGTTAATTCATGACACCTAAGAAAATTAAAACAGATGGTCTCGGCGCTAAAAGCCATCTCGCTATCCCGCCTGCCTGTTCCGATGAAAAGGCGGCGGTCGAATTCATGGAAGATCTGTGCTGGGGGGATTCTCCATGTTGCCCACGCTGCGGCAGTCTCAATATTTATCAAATGCGGGACGGCACCACGGGTGGGCGGCAAGCAAACTTTCGCTGGCTGTGCCGAGACTGCAAAAGCGCGAAAGATACCTGCCAGTTCACGGTGCGCACCGGCACCGTATTTGAAGACAGCAGGGCTGAACTGCGTCATTGGTGTTATGCATTCTGGCGCGCAGCGACTTCCGAGAACGGCGTTAGCGCTTTAGAGATTCATCAACACACCGGCCTTTCATACAAGTCCAGTTTATTCATGCTCCAGCGCATTCGTTTTGCAATAGATTCAAGCTCTGCAAGTCGCGTGAGCGGCAATATTGAAGTTGATGAAACCAGCGTAAAAGATAAGTCGAGTGGCGGAGGTGAAAGCGAGCGCATGGGAAAAAATCAGTCTCCCGGAGTAGTTGCTAAAAATGCTGAAAATGCCGCAGTTTTAGACGTTTCGTGGAAAATTTTAAAATATTTTATAGAGCGAAAAAGCAGCGCGTTCACGGTAAAAGAACTTGCAGAAGTCGCGACTATTTCGGAGAGAACTTTCTACCGATATTTTCCGCGAAAAGAAGATGTCGTCAGGCCGATTTTCGCAGCCAACGCGCTGTCATTGGTCGAGTCTTTTTCTGAGCGGCCACATTCTGAATCGATCGCAAATTCGCTGATCGCAGCCTTCGATCAATCTTGGTGGGCAAACCATCCCGAACAGGCCAGAACAATCCGCTACATCATGTACGAGTCGTCCGAATTGCGGGCAGTTTGGTTGCAGGTAATTATCGATTTAGAAATTATCTTGTCGGAAGCATTGGCGGTCAGGCTTGAGGTAGCGCCCAATTCACGACAGGCATCGCTTGCCGCCACTGTGGTGTCCGCTGCTATTCGCAATGCCTTTTCGGATTTCAGCGATGCGGACCCCACGGAAACACTGACCGAGTCATTTGCTCACAACATCGCCATTGTCGGACCGCAGATATTTAAACCGTAACTCGCGAAGGGGTGACTCCAAAAACAAGCGCGCGGCAGAAACTGCAAAAATAATTTGCCAATCGGTGGCAGTTTCTGCCACTCTATTTCCAGAAGTTCGAAATATCCTACAGGAATTGGGTGTATCCAATACAGGAATTCGTGGAAATGGAGGACGTCGTCGTGCACGACCAAAGAGCCAACATCATTAAGGCCGTCGATAGGGAAACAAACCGGACCAACTATCCGGAAGATTTTCCGGCCTTGCCCGTGGTTCCCGCTGGGCGTTATGGGAGCCAGGAATTTTATGATCTCGAGATGAAACATCTGTGGCCGAAATCCTGGTTGCAGGTCGGCCATGTTTGCGAGTTTCCCCAATCTGGCTCCTACAAATTATTCGAGCAGCTCGGTCTATCGATCATCATCAGTCGCGGGCCCGATGGCGAGATCAGGGCGTTTCACAATATCTGCCGCCATCGCGGCTCGGCATTATTGCTGGAGAAACAAGGCGTCGTACCTCGGCGCTTCGTGTGCCCTTATCACAGCTGGAGTTACGACCCGGATGGCAGTCTGGCCGGGGTTCCGGAAGCGCGTAATTTTGCCTGTCTCGACAAATCCAGCCTCGGCTTGTTGCCGGTTCTCTGCGGCACCATGCGCGGGATGATTTTTATCAACCTCGACCCGAACGCGATGCCGCTGGCGACGTTTTTTGCGCCGACCGAGCAGCAGATAGGCGATTTTCCGCTGCAGGACATGGTGGTCAAGGATGTCGTAACGATTCCAATGGATTGTAACTGGAAGGTCTCCATGGACAATTTTATGGAGATCTACCACGTCAATACGGTGCATACGAAATCGATAGCGCCGTTCTTGGATTCGAAGACATTCACCGCCGAACTCTATAAAAATGGGCACGCGCGCTTTGCCACCCGCAAGCGGGCATCAACTATTTTTGGGGCCGACAAGGTGACGCCCGACGGCCCTGCCCAGTTGTACAAAGACTATTCGGTGGTGTTTCCGATGTTCCCGAACAGTTTTATCCCGATCGATCCGGTGGCGATGGCCTGGCAGACCTGGTGGCCGCTTGGCCCAAATAAATCGGTCATGATCCTGACCATGTTGGGTCCGAAAGACGATAGCGAGGCGGATAAGGTTTTCTGGAAAGGTATGAGCGCGCAGATTGCGTCGATTGCTTCGGAAGACATGGTCCTGTTCGCGGACATCCAGAGAAATCTCGAGTCAGGGCTGCTGCCGGGTGTACTGATGGGCTATCAGGAACAGGCGCTGTATTGGTATCAGGAGGAAATCGACCGCCGGATCGGCATCGAGCGTATCCCTGAGCATCTGCGGATCACACCGGTTCTGGCCGGGCAGATGGTCGACTGAGTGCGATGAGTCGGGCTAATCAGGGACGCATTTTGAAACACCGGGGATGGATTTCGTGCGCGATGAAGGTGGAACACTTAAGCGAGGTATTCCGCAGTGGAAAAATCAATAAAGAAAGGCCCGGCGCCTGACCGGCTCAAGTTAACGGAAGACTGGATGTCGTCGATGAGTAAGGCGCTTAAAAAGAAAAGACCCAAAGACGGCTGGCCAGCGTCAGCAGGCCGCTGAGAAAACCGTTCCCCTGAAGCGGCCGAGTCCTTTGGCCGTCGCAGTGCAAACAAAAGCTGTACCGCCGTGCGCCCCATTAGTTGGGGCCTGGCGGAGTCATGTCCGGCAAAAGCTAATCCGCCGCTGGATTTGCAATGAACCATCAACGAGAGGGCCAGTTACTGGCCGCCCAAATAACAAGAAAACCTGGAGATAAACGATGCTTGGCAAACATATTCAATCCGCGCTGACGATCGGTCTCGGCGTCGCAGCATTTTCAACTGGCGCCCAAACAGCGCTGGCGCAAACCCAATCGGCAGGGCTTGAAGAAGTCTTCGTGACGGCGCGTAAGCGCGATGAAGGCGTACAAGCGGTACCGATTGCCGTAACCGCGCTCTCCGCCGAATCGCTTGACCAACACAACGTAAAGGTGATCGACGATCTCAACGTTACCATCCCAGGTTTCCGGTTTGGGGTGCAGGGCGGCAGAGCGAATAACGATACCGTTATTCGCGGTCTATCGAAGATCCCATTCGGCGATGGCGTACCGGCGACCGTTATCTATTTCGCCAACGTGGCGCTACCGGCTCGCGGAGGTAATGTCGGCACTTACGATCTGGCCAATATTCAGGTATTGAAAGGGCCGCAGGGCACGTTGTTCGGTCGCAATACTATCGGTGGCGCGGTGCAGCTGACACCAGTAGCGCCGACCTATGAAGTCAATGGTTACCTGCGCGGCAACTACGGCACCGCCAATTTCCGCAACCTGGAAGGCGCGATCAACGTGCCGATCATCGATGAGAAAGTGGCATTGCGCGTCACCGGACAAATGCAGCGGCAAGATGGTTTGAACAAAAATCTCAGCGGCGGTCCCGACTTCAACAACACGCACAACAACAGCTATCGCATGTCGCTGCTGTTGGATCCAACGGACAAGCTCGAAAACCTGACTGTTTACGATCACCTCGAATCCCATGAAACGGCGGCGATGGGGTATCTGGTCCATATAAATCCGTCGCTGGATATGCCTGGTGGGCTAAAAGACCAGTTCAACGCGGCAGGTGGCCCGATCCCGGCTAACGCGTTCGGTCCTGGTGTTCCGGGCACGTCTTTTCAGGGTCTGGGTACGCAACTTTCGGATCAACTGCATGCGCAGCTTGCAGCGGCAAAGGCGGCTGGGTATCACCGCGGCTTTACCGATCTGCCGAACGGTGGCGTAGCAACCCGCAAGCTCGAGGGTGTATCCAACGACACCACATTCGACATGGGCTGGGCGACATTGCGCAATATTTTCGGCTACCGCAGCGTAAAAGTTTATGAGCTGATCACCCCAGGCTCTAACGGCCCGGTTCAATTTACCTATCCCTTCGCAGCTGCGCAGGGTAATTTTTCCCCGATTACACTGCCCTTTACGGTATTTGATGCCTCCCAGCTATTGGCCCGTTCCACCGTGTCGGACGAGCTGCAACTCTACGGCAACGCCTGGAATGATCGGTTGGAGTGGATCAGTGGTTATTATTTCCACAAAGACAAGCCGAATGGCACCAACGGCACCCAGTTCACGGCCTTTGGCTTTGCACCCAGCACCCCGGTCACCAGCCAGAACACCTATTACAACTGGGCGGTGTTTGGACAGACCGGGCTGGATATCTCGGAGTGGACGGTCGACGGGTTGAAGTTCAACTTAGGTGCTCGCTACGCCGTCGACAAGCAGCGTACCTGCGCCTCCCCCGGCACTGCCGTACTGACACCGGGCGAGTGTGATGCCTCCGTTGCTGCGGGTGCGGTCGGTGCCGGCAGAGCCGCGATCCATGAAGAGAACTACAGCTATACGGTGGGTCTGGATTGGCAAATCACACCCGATACGCTGTTGTACGTCACTCACCGTCGTGGTTATCGCGCCGGCAATCTCAATACGCCGATCTTCAATACGTTCTATACCACCGGTGGGAAGGCCGATGGCACCGGCAGCACCGCGCCCAAGCTGCCCGGAATTCCTGGCTGTGAAGTAGGCGGCGCGGTAGTCGATTGCCCAGACTTGAGAAGCTTCCAGAAAACTGATCCCGAGACGGTCAAGGATGTTGAAATCGGCGTCAAAAACGACTGGAACATTGGCGATGTCAAAGGCCGTATCAACGTTGCCGCGTTCTACATGAAGTACAACAATGCGGTGGAATTTCTAAATGCCCAGCTCGCGGGTATTCCATCCGGTGTTGACCCCAGTTCTGGTTCGGTTGGCTACAACGCGGCCGATATGAGTATCAAAGGGCTGGAGTTCGATCTGACCGTAATCCCGTTGCCGAGTCTGACGCTCACGCTGTCGGGAGCGTTTACCGATCAGGACATCGACAAAATAAAAACGGCTGCCAATCCCGGCGGTATCCCGGGTGGTGTCACCAGTACCGGCGAGAAGCAAATCCCAGAAATGGCTCCCAACTTCACCGGTACATTTGGCTTCAACTGGATGTTGCCAGTCAAACCACTGGACGGCGATCTGGCGTTCAGCGGCGATTACTATCAAATCGGCGACTTCAACGGTCAGGGCGGTACCAATGAGCAGTTGCCGGGATATCACCTGGTTAACTTCCGCCTCGCCTGGACGGGTATCGCCAATACCAAAATGGATCTGGCGGCCTACGTGAAGAACGCCACCGATGAAGAATATCTGGCCGCGCCGAATGTGCTGGTGCCAGGGTTTCCGATGGCCACTGCACTTCCGGGTGAATCGCGCACCTGGGGCGTAGAGGCAACCTACAAGTTCTAATCGGTTCTACCTCTCCTAACCTTTGGGGGCTTTATAGCCCCCTTTTTTTTGCAATTTTTTTGCGTCGGTAGCGTGCGCTATTTTCCTGTGCGATTCATTTCAGCATTTTCTTTGCGCTGCGAAAGCGGCTGCGCTTTAACATAATCGGTTGGAAGCTGGAGCAACGGCGCGTCTCGATTTTTCTTTTTTCTTTTCGAAAGTCACACTGTTTTCGCGATACGCGTTTTATTCTTAAATTACGTGGCGCGTCGTTAGAAACGATAGCGCAACTCAGCACCTACCGTTCGCGGTGCGCCATAGACCAGTGCAGTAATACCAATAAAACTGCCTGCAGATGCGCCGGATGCTTCGTACTCTTTATTGAAAACATTGCGTCCAAAAAAGCTCAGATCAAGATTCGAGTGCATAAGACTATTTATATCAATGCGCAGATTGGTTAAGCCGTACGACGGCAAAGTTACATCCGTGTACATGAAGTCGTCAGTCCAGTAGTAATCGACATTGAACACAACATTGTCTGCAAAAGGGACGCTGCTAAGTTCGTACCGCACACCGGCGTTAAATGTTTTTTCCGGTGCCAACGGAAAAGAAATTTCTTTGGTAGCTACATACGGTGCAAACGCATCCGGCAAGTTGTAACTGCGGGTGCGCATATCGAGGTAGTTGCCACCAACGTTAACCCGCAGCTCAGGCGTGACGGCGACGGTTACGTCGAAATCCACCCCGGAAACTTGAGACTCGCCGAGATTGACGATAACAACGCCGCCGGCAGGATCATTTGCCGCACTGCAATCGCCATCGGGCGATATGCCGGCGGGATTGTTAGCGCTGAGCGGATTACACAATGCGGTTGCCGTTTGAATGCCCGTGAGTGCCGACTGCACATGATCGTAACGACCGACAAAGGCGGATAGATTGGTCCGCACGGCCATGTCGCCCAACGTCCAGTCAGAGCGAATACCCGCCTCAACGTCGGTAACGGTTTCTGGATCAAAACTCTGAAAAGCCGCTAAACGCCCAGAAAAAGAGGGACCGTTCACGCCGCCGGCACGGTAGCCGTGACGACTTACCAGATAAGAAAAGAGATCGTCCGTTATCTGCCAGTTCAGGCCAGCGGACCAGGTATACACGTCCGATTTAGCGGTGTTCACACTCGCGCTGGTCACGTTGCTGGTGGCGTGGAGGCAATCGCTTTGATCGACCACGGTGGCATCGGCCAACAACGGTCCTGCTTCAGTGTTAACGCCATTCGCGGTGCAAGAGGTGGTCTTGTCCTTGGTATAGCGCACACCCAGTTCGAGCTGTAGACCTGTGAGCCAATCGGCTAAGTCATAGGTGAAATGACCGAAAATGGCCTTACTCTCTTGCTCGATAAAGTTATACGCGGGTGCCGCAACCGGTTGACCCGGAACTTGCGCAAAAGCGACAGAGCTGCCTTGCGCGCCATTCGGTTTGCTCTTTAACCAAAATCCGCCGACCAGCCAATCGAACTTTCCATCATCGAGCTTGCCTCGAAGTTGAAGCTCGTCGCTAGTTTGTTTTACCTCGTCGTGAAGATTGGCCTTGATGTAATTAACCGGCGTGCCGGCGGGGAAGGGACCGGTTCCATCCGCGATGAGCGTGCCCATGCCATCGGTATTTACTTCAAGATTAAGTTTGGTTTTGCGATAACCAAAAATATTGACGAGCTGAATGTCGCTCCATTGATATTCGGTGCGATTTATCCAACTATTGCGCTCATTTTTTTCGCCATCGTAATCAACGACGCTATTTGATTTATACGGTCCCCACGCTTTTTGCGCTGCCAACTGTTGCAACGCCGAAGTTTGCAGACCCAATTGGCTGAGCAAATTATTGCCTGTATGCACATCGGCAATGATCTGCGCGGTGCCACCGCTGTTGCTCAGGTAATAATCGTAGATTGTCGTGTTAGTCAGATTTTCGATCGGGTCGAGCAGCAATGACACGCGATAGGATCTGCTATCGGTATCGTCGATATCACTGTTGTTACCGATATTTTTAGTAAACCCATCGCGTTTATCGACATCTCCCGCAAGGCGTAGCGCTACTTTATTGTCGATGACCGGAAACGAAACTGCGCCTTGAATTTCGCGCTTATCGTAGTTGCCCAGCGTGCCGGTAATGTATCCGTTCGTTTCATATGTTGGCGCTTGCGGTGAGTAAAGAATTGCGCCGCCCGTTGTATTGCGACCAAACAAAGTGCCCTGTGGTCCTTTCAACACCTGCACCGAATTAAGATCATATTGCGGCACGAAACTGCCCACGAAAGGGTCGGGTACTTCAGCGAAATAACTCACCACGGCCGGAGAGTTGGGACCGAATATAGATTTTGACTGGCCGCGAATTTGATAAATGACGTTCTGGCGCGAGGCAGTGCCAGAAAGAAACACGCCGGGCGTGCTCATCTGCAAATCTTCCGGCGTTGAAATGGCTTTTTCTCGCAGCGCTTCAGCATTGAATGCGCTGACAGTTACAGGCGTTGACTGAATGCTTTCTTCCGAGCGACGCGCAGAAACCATCACTTCTTCTATCGCATTTCGCGGATCGACCCCTTCTGCTAATGAGTTATTGCTTGAATAAACGTTTATCGAAATCCCCACGATAACCGGAAACCAATATTTATTTTTGTACGGCGACATGACGCGCTCCCACTAAGAATTATTTTTTTAAGAACATGGTTTGTATTGGAGGCAAACAGGCGCCAACGGTATTTCGCATTAAAAATTAATACAATGAAAATGATTTGACGGCAGTAAAGCGGTTTATTGCTTTTATGTTGCGTAAAGGCAATTGCCTCTGAAAAGATGGGTTAAGGTTTTTTTAGAAAACTCAACGCCACCTGTTTTGCATGGCAAGTTTTTCATGGCGAGTGAATAAGTCCTTCCAAAAATTTGGAATTTATTGCGCACATATTTTTGAAAATAAAAAAACAGCTGATTATTAAAATAAATTAATGCCAATTTTTTAGTATCAATAATTTCTTTGCGAACGATAAACACACCGAGCGAAGAGCAGGCACGCAAAGCGCGAAAAGCAGACACACAGACGTTTTGAAAAATTAATGCAGAAGAGCCGTCGCGCTAAACGCCGGCGTCAAAAATAATTTCGTGACCAATACGGCCCGGTTGCGTCACTGGTCAGGAGAGATATCCATGCATCACAGCCGCATCCGCCTAGCCGATTTGGATCAAGCAAATATTTTAGAGGTCGATGTGGCGGATGAGGTGCTGCGTCAAAACGCATTGTCATTAATGGCAGATTGGGTGACGCGTAAACCGCTTTACTGCGTCCGTCGCGGACTGGCTGCCGTAATCTGCGCCCGCGCTAAGGACGTGAGTGAGGTGCTGATGGACGATGGCCAACGATTCTCTGTGGTTGCACCGAAAATAGAGGGATATGAAATCTTCGATTTGTTCGGCGGTGTCGAATCGGTTTTACAAATGGACGGAGCGAGACACTCGCGTATTCGCGGTCTCATGCAACCGGCATTTACGCCGCGAGCAGTGAATGCGCTGCTCGGCGCGATTCAGCAAATCGTGACGGACAAAATTGATGCGATCGAGCGCGGGTCAGGGTTTTTTGACGCGATGGGCGATTTTTGCGACGACATAATTACGCGCGTGATGTTGGACGCCACCTTGCAACTGACACCGCCACAGCAACAAGCATTCACCCGCGTTCACAACAGTTTTCCTCTGATCATGGGGATTGCGCCGGGCGAAGCGTACCCCGAAGAGTATGTGGAGGCCGGCCGTGCGTTGCATCAAGCCGTGTTGGAAATCATTGAAGAGAAACGGCGCCATCCGCGCGAAGACTTCATCAGTAATTTAGTCACGGCGCGCGATGGCAATGACGACAAGCTCAGCGACGAGGAGCTGGTCAATCAGATTTATGCCGTGTGTGCGGCGGCGCAGGGCGCAACGGCGGCAAGCCTGGGTGCTGCGTTACTTAATTTAGGGCGCCATCCCGATCAATTCGACAGCTTGAAGCGCGATCCAGCGCTCGTTGATAGCGCGCTGGAGGAATGTCTTCGATATCAGAGTTCGGGATTCTTGATCTTCCCGCGGTTCGCCACGACGGATACCGAAGTGGGTGGCGTCGCGATCCCGAAACATATGCCGGTTTACGTTTCCGCACAGGCTGCCAATTTCGATCCGGAAAAGTTCCCGGACCCGCTGCGTTTTGATATTCGTCGCAACCCCCAACGAATTTTCACCTTTGGATCGGGCGCGCATTCGTGCATCGGCATGCGCATGGCGCGGCTGGTTATGCGGATAAGTCTGTTGTCGTTGATGCAGCGTTTTCCGCGTCTGGGTTTAGTGGATCTCGATTTCGAGCCCGTTTACGGCGGCAATTTCAGTGAGCTCTCTCCATTAACTATTCCGATGCGTACGCATTGAATGTCGCGTCGCTGCGCCGGCCTTTCTTCCATAAGTCGCGCAAACGCAATTACCAATGGGCGAGCGCTACAGCACATTTAGCGAGATGCATGGCTCGTTTTATTTTTCTAGAACGCAATGATTGTTGAACCCAGTGAGGAAGCAGCGGTGGATAACAATAAAGAAATAGAACGTCGTGATTTTATTAAAGGCTTGGGCACGGGCGCTGCGGTTTCCGTGGCGGCAGCATCTTTGGGCGCAGCCAGCTCAGCATTTTCAGCGCCGATGCAGGCCAAGACCAAGACCCCGCAAAAATGGCACTACGAGGCGGATATCGTCATCGTTGGCTTTGGCGGCGCGGGCGCTGCGGCGGCTTTAGAGGCGGCTAATGCCGGAGCGAGCGTCATCGTTTTGGAGAAGGGCGCGGAACCGGGCGGCGCCACCCATTTCAGTGGCGGCGTTGTGTACGCATCCGAAACCACCGTGCAACGTGCTGCCGGGGTGAAAGACTCGCAAGAGGAAATGTATAAATTCTTGATGAATGTCGGGGGTGACAGCGTCGATCCCGAGCTCGTCAGAACGTACGTTAAATCTGCAACCGGCACCGTGGAATGGCTTATCGATATCGGCGTCGAATTTCCTCCGACCAAGCTCTACCAATCCGGGCTTGAGCATGTCGCCAAATACGCGACCACGTTGCCGCCGCCGCGCCGCGGACACCAGCCGGTGGGAAATGGTTACGGTCTTTTTTCCGCTTTGCGATCTGCGGTCGAACAAAAGGGAGTGAAGGTTCTGCTGGAGACGGCCGCCGTCGAGCTTGTCCCCAGCGCCAGCGGCGAAATTGGTGGGGTCAAAGCCAAAAACAAAGATGCTGAAATATACATTCGCGCGCGCAAAGCGGTGGTTCTGACCGCCGGCGACTTTAATCGCAGCAAAGAAATGTGCCGCGCCCATTCCCCGATTGCTTTAGCGGCTAAGCCCATCGGCCCGCACGGACATACCGGCGACGGACTGCGCATGGCGCAAGCCTGGGGCGCTGACATTCTCGGCACTTACGCCATTGGCGGCTTGCCGGTGCCGGAGGAAAAACCGGTGGCGATTGCGGCGTATATGCCGACGGTTTCACTGTCGGGAAATGCGCCCATCGTTGCCGTCAACAAATCGGGAAAGCGGTTTTTTAACGAAACCATCGGCTACGTCATTGCGAACGTGGAAACCTTCAAGCAGGACGACAGCTACACCTGGACCATTTTCGACGACAAGGCCAGAACCGGTGACATGATCGTGTACCCCAGTTTTACCGATCCGAAATTGGCCTGGAGCCACAACCTCGACGATGAAGTCGCGCAGGGAATCGTGCGCAAGGGACAGACCTTTCGCGAGTTGGCCGCCGCGATTGGCGTCCCGGCAGACGCGTTTGAAAACACAATGAATCAATACAACATCAACGCGAAGAACGGCAAAGATCTGGAGTTCGGCAAAACGGCAAAGCTCGGACCTATCGACACCGGGCCGTACTACGCGATTAAAACCAGGCCGGGGATGCTGGTGAATGCGGGCGGCCTGAAAATAGACACGCGCGCACGCGTGATCGATGTGTTCGGCAATATTATTCCAAAACTCTATGCGGCCGGGATGTCGATGACCGGAGGGTTTACCGGCGAGCTGATCGCAACCAGCGGCTACTGCGTCGGCTTGGGAATAACCTTTGGTCGCATCGCGGCGCAAAACGCAGTCGCTGAAGTAAAAGTCTAAATGGTGGGCCGCAAAAATATGAACAACGATCGAGAAAACCATGCGCCTTCACTGCTGATCGCCACACGCGGGTTTTATCGCCGGCGCTTGACTTTTTGTGCGCCGCTGCTGATTGCAATGATTGTTCCGGTAGCGCCTGTGCTCGCCGGCGAAATGGGCAATGCCGCACCAGTAGACCTCAAAAAAGGGGAATCGCTGGCCAAACAAATGTGCGTTGCCTGCCACACCGACGACGGCAGTCACGGCGTTCCACTCATTCCGATTATCCAGGGCCAGCGCGCGAATTATTTGGTCAAACAATTAACCGATTTCAAATCCGGTGCGCGCGTAAATGCCGTTATGGAAAGCCTGGTTGGTTCGCTCCGTGACGAAGACATGAGGAATGTGGCCGGGTATTTTTCTGGCCTAGCACCTGTAGAGGTGAAGCCGCCTAAAAACGTCGATCTCGCGGCAGCGGGCCGGGAAATTTATGCGCTGGGTATTCCTGGAAAATCGGTACCAGCCTGTGTCGCCTGTCACGAGCCCAGCAGCCCAGCGATGACGGCGGAGTCGCCTGTTTTATCCGGTCAGCGCCAGGACTACATAAAGCTGCAATTAGCTAACTTTCGCGCCGGCTCGCGTAAAAACAGCGAATTAATGACGCAAATGGCATTGCATTTAAGCGATGAAGAAATTCAATCTATTGGTGCGTATGTGGAGAGCGCAAAAAATAAATAAGCGCGGTGGCACTGCGCGCTGTTTATGTCGAGCATTCTCATAAAGACTCGATAAGGTTTGGACCGCGCTAGCGCTTCAAAACCGATGTTGAGTACTGTGTTCTTGCGCCCGAACCAAACGGCAACGACACTCGCTTTGGTGGACTGGGCGGTCACCTGCATTCGAGGGCAAACGCCGCACACTTCCTCCGCCTGAACTGTTGAGCATTGCTTGGATATGAGAGCTGTTTATGTCAAAAAATAAAAAAGCAGAGACTGCCGGTTTGCATTGGTGGGTGGTTTCTCTCTCTGAGGATGTCTCGGCGGATAAACCGCTCGGTGTGATTTGCGATGGCCGCGACTATGTGTTGTTTCGCGATGCCGGCGGCGCAGTCCGCGCCCTGCTGGATCAGTGCGCACACCGGCGCGCGCCGCTGTCGCTCGGCCGTATTACCGCGCAGGGTTGGATCGAATGCCCGTATCACGGCTGGCGTTATAGCGGCGAGAGTGGCAGCTGCGTAAATATTCCTAACCTGTCTGCGGAGGAAAAAGTACCCGGTTATGGAGTGGATGCCTTTGCGGTGGAGGAACGCGACGGCTTCATTCAGTTGGGTACGGAGGGGCTGCACAGTGATCGCACGCAACTCGCTGACTTCTCGCTTGCGCAAAAATCCGCGCAGTGGCATGCGAGTCACCTCATTGCTTATCCGCATGACGCGCTGGTTGATCTGCTGTTGGACGCACCCGGCGCGGTGCTGCAAATTCCCGGCGCTACCATCCTCAATAACCACCGCTACGGCGAACCGATCGTGTCGCCCACAACTATCGAAGTTACGCATGCGGTGGCGTGGACGCCGCGCGGCAAAATGCCGAAACAGGCGCAAGCGGACTTCCCGTTGGCGCTGCGTTTGATGGTCGAAAAAGCCGGCCACAGCGCACGTGTGGAGTTAAGCGATGACACTGGCGCAGTGCTGATCGCCGTGGCTATTGGATTGAGTCCGGTGAAGCGGAATTTGACCGCGGCACTGTGGCGAGCGACGGGTGAGCCGTATCGCGAACGCATCCTGGAGCTTGGCGTGCGCGCTCATCTCGATGCGCTGGAAATTAAGCACGCCTACGTTTATCCATCGCTGCTGCGCCGTGACAGCGCTGCCGAACAGCTAATAGCAATTGCCTGAGAAGGGGTCAGTTATGAATACGGTTGTTGCGGAAACGGTTGCTGCGGAAAAAGCGGCGACGGCAGAGGACACGCTCGCGTCGAAATGGCGACCCGGTGAATTTGCCCTGCGCGATGCGTGGTTTCCGGTGGCGCAAGCGCCAACATTGCACAAGCGCCCGCTATTGCGGATGGTGCATTCGCAGCCCTTTTATATCTGGCGCGATGGCGATCGAATCCGCGCGACCGACTATCACCCGATAGCGCCGCGCCGCACGGATGGCTCTGAATTCGTTAGCGCGAGCGGCGATTATCCACTTATCGAGCGGTTCGGTTATTTGTGGGTTTGGTACGGAAATCCGGCCAATGCCGATCCCGAACGGATGCCGGATATCCCTTTTTTACCGCAGCATCGCGCGCAGCCGAAATATGCCTGGGGTGTGAATTTCTTCCATTGTACTTACGAATTAGTGCTGGAAAACATACTGGATCTCACCCATATCGATTTTGTGCACGGCAGCTTTTCAGGTTCGGCCGATTCGGAAGAGGACAGCATTCGGTTCGAATCGACCTCCGAAACGGTAACCATGATCCGCACCGTGAAAAACCGTCCGTTGTCGACGTATCAGCGCGAAGTGTTGGGCGCTAGCCAGACCCATCACGACATCGATGCGTTCACGCATATTTTTATCCGCAGCGGCGTTTGTTTTCTGCACAGCCACTCTTCCATCCTGCCAGGCATTCCGCTGATGCAGTCGAACACGCCGGAGTCGTCGACCCTCACCCGCGCAAATTATGTGTTTGGTGTGCAGCAGACCCAAGATAAAGCCTACGCGCGCAATTGGCCGCGCACTGCGCCCGATATTGCCGCGCAAGACGAGTCCGTACTCAATCCGCAAAATCCACGCTATCTGCGCCAGCCGCCGCGCCGCGACAACAGCACCCGCTTTGACGCCGCAGGATTGCACTATCGCAAACGCCACATTGCGCTCATTGAGCGGCAGCAGAACGGTGATTTTGACTATCTGCCCGATATCGCAGAGGGCTCCGATCTGGCCGATATATTGAAAGTCAAACGCATGAGCTAATCTGTGCAGCGTCGCTAAGCTCGCGTAATTGATGGCGACAGCGCTATTCAATCCGCCTGATAAACAACAAAAAAGCTTGAGGGACGCGCGATGGCACTGATGACCGCTTATCGATTGGTTGAATGGGGTCACTCGCCCGAATATGTCGACGTGGAAGTCCCGAAGCCTGGCCCCGGTGAAGTGCTGGTGAAAATGGCGGCGGCGGGTATTTGCGGAAGCGATCTGCATTTAACGTCCGCGCCTAAAGGGGTATTTCCAATCGATCCTCCTTTTACGCTGGGTCATGAAAATGCCGGCTGGGTCGCCGATCGGGGGCTTGGCGCAACGCGGTTTGAACTCGGCTCCGCCGTGCTCGCATCCAGCGCTACGTCGTGCGGTCAGTGCGAGCAGTGCCTCGAAGGCTGGGACAATTACTGCTGGCATACGGTGAATATGAGCACACGCATGATGAGCATGCGCGTGCGTGGCATTGGCAACGATGGCGGTCTGGCCGAGTACGTGGTGGTGCCGGAGCGGGAGCTGGTGCCGCTCGGCACGCTCGCACCCGAACGCGCGGCGCCGTTAGCCGATGCAGGCGCTACTTCGTATCACGCTGTGCGCACAATTTTGGCGGCGCTGCGACCCGGTTCTACCGTCGCGGTAATTGGCGCCGGCGGGCTCGGCAGTTATGCGATCCAATATTTGCGCCTGTTATCGCCCGCGCACGTAATCGCGGTCGATAAATTACCGCACCGGCTCGATTACGCGCGCGCGTTGGGTGCGGAGAAAACCTTCCTTTCGAATGAGCAAACCGCCGCCGATATTTTGGCTGCGTACGAAGGTATGCACGCGGTGATCGATTTTTGCGGTAGCGAAGAAACCCTCACGCTGGCCAATACCATCGTGCGTCCTCGCGGGCATATCGTCGTGCCCGGTATTACCTTTTCGACCGTGCCGTTTGGTTGGGGCACCAGCGCCGCCGGCTGCCAAATGAATTTATCGCTGGGTTTCACGCTGCAGGATTTGAATGAGGTAGTGCGGCTCGCGCGCGAAGACCGAATTCGTATCGATACCGAGGCATTTTCATTTCAACATATCGACGCTGCGTTTAACGCGCTGCGAGAAGGGCGGTTAAAAGGTCGTGCGGTAATTTCGATCTCCTGATTTCCACCGAAGTGCAGTCGCGAATTTAAACGATGAATATGCGACGCGAAATTAGTATTTATTTGCGCTGTGTTGCTACGAAATTTTTTGAGTTTTCGAATTCTCCATACGCGAATGCACGCTCTCTATTTTATTTTATTGAAACTGTATTTTTCGTTTTCTATAAATGCGTTACCGCGTTACGAATATAGGATTGATCAATCATGCCAAACGCCTCGCCGATTAATCTGCAAGAAGACCTCGCCTCGCTAGTCAACGTCGCAATAGATTCAGGCAACATCATGGTGCTTGCCGTGGTCGATAAAAATCACCGTCCGCTTCTTTCCTTTCGCGGCAGTACGGCCGTATTTAGTGCGGATCAATTGAGTTTGTGGGCGCGCAATGCGCACGGCAATACGATCGAGTCCATCGCAAATAATCCGCACGTCGCCATGATGTATCGCTCGCAAGCGGTACCGATGCTGGAGTTCAGCGGCAGAGCACGCATTGCCACCGATGCCGCCGAGCGCAACAAAGTATTTGAACTGGCGCATGCGAAAGAGCAAGCGTCAGATCCTGAGCGCAAAGGCGTGGCGATTATTATCGATGTCGATAAAGTCAGCGGTGTGCTGGGCTTTAATGCAGACGGTCCCATCTGGTGTTTGATGGAGCGGTAGATTGCCGCGCCCGCGGTATGGTTTAACGAGCGATGAAGCAATGAATGTTTGATTAGCTATTCAATGCGATTTGCACATGCCATCGCCGCGATGCACGCCTGAGGCTCGAAGTGGATTTGTGGTTGTCTTCTTCCCCGAGGATCTTTTATCGCTAGATGCCGCTATCGCCGCAGCAAGTCATTGATGCATGCGACGAACATAGCTCTCTGCCAAAAATTAACTATTTAGTACGTGGCTATAAAAGAGTGTGTGGGCATGGAAAATATTTTGCAGGAGGCAGTCGCAAGTGCGCGCGATGCATTACAAGATTTTTTGATGAAATTGCAGCGCGGAATCGCGTGCGAAAAAAGTGACGCGATAAATTTGAAGCAATAAAAAAGCCCGCATCGCTGCGAGCTTTTTTGAATTTGGTAGCGGGGGCCAGATTTGGATCCCATAAACAGCGCATTTTTTTGCGCGGTCCGATAAAGCCAAGGCGTTAGCTCTATACGGCTACTCTCAATAATACTGATCAATGTATTACCACCGATTGCGAGCGCATGCCCGTCGACCTTTGGTCGAGTTGTAAACTTCCGCATTCGACCCGAAGCCGACGTTCTTAGTCAGGAATTCCAACAGGGAAATTCGATCATTGCGGACATTCACAAATAGCAGGTCAATACCAATTCATTGATCGCAAGCGGTCATTCGCAGAGATGAGAGTTCTTGGTGCGCGATAGGATACGATCGTTCTTAGCTAGCAAGCTGCTTTTCTAGAGCGGAGTCACGAAGAAGTATGATTCTATAATTCGAATCCTGAGGTTTTCCGACCATGCCCGAACAGAAAATGACCGTGCCCGAAAAGCCAAATTATTCTCCGTCTCGTTACATGCGCGAACGTCACCCTGACTTGTTTTCTGACTCGGCTTCGGAGGTAAATTATCTGGTCGAGCGAGAGGTTCTGTCCTACCACCTCGAAACGCTTACCAATCAGAAGGACGAAACCGCATTTGAGAATTTCGCGCAACGCCTGTGCGAAAAATTCATCGCGCCGAATATTCGCCCTCAGACGGGTCCAGTTGGCGGGGGAGATGGTAAGACCGACGCAGAGACCTTCCCCGTGTCGAGTGAGGTCTCCGCACGCTGGTTCGTGCCCGACAATGACAAGGCCGGCGAGCGTAAGGCTTTTGCCTTCAGCGCCAAGAAGACTTGGCGCCCAAAAATCAAATCGGACGTTGCCGCCATCGCCGGCACCAAGCGTGACTACGATCAGATCATCTGCGTGACGAACCAGTTCGTCCCTGCAAAAAAGTCGGCCGATCTGCAGGACGAGCTTTTCAAGGAACACGGCATTCCAGTCACCATTTTGGATCGCACATGGCTCCTAGACCGCGTCTTCAAGCACCACAGCATGGCCATTGCCGTCGAGGAGCTTGGTGTTGGTAAGGGCACAGAGAAGCAAACAAAAAAACTTGGTCCTAGTGACAACGCCCGTGCGGCAGAGCTGGACACCCTTGAGGCAAAGATCGCCGACGGTTCGCAGTATCAGGGGCAACCTGCTGCCCTGGTAGAAGATGCGCGATGTGCCGCACTTCTGGCTCGAGGACTAGAGCATACGCGCGCTGACGTGAAAGGGCGCTTTGACCGCGCACTTCGTCTCGCGCGAGCCAACAATATCAAAAAGCTTGAACTCGCGATTACCTACGAGTGGGCATGGACCTCCTATTTCTGGCATGAGGACCACGTTTGCACGTCTGAACTCTACGACGATGTTGAACATCTCGCTCTCGGTTCAGACGATGCAAATGACTTGGAGCGTCTGAGTAATCTTCTACCCCTAATACGCATGAGTGTGCACACGGGCTCGATGGACGCATCGAAAGGAAAGCTCACTGGCCGTACCGCCGCACTCAAGGCTGCACTGGAAACACTGAAGGGCCAGACCAATCGCCCGAATAATGCTCTGCATGCTGAAGCCTTGTTGCTGATGACCCGCATATCCGAAAAAGGCGTTGAGCATCGCGACGACCCGCTCAAAGACATCTGGGTCTCGTTCACCGATGTCATCAATAGGGCCGATGGGCTAGGAACGTTCCCGTTCGCGAGTATCGCAGATACCCTCACACAAATCGGCGAGTTCATTACTGACAGCGATGAGTTCGACACGCTGTTCGAAACCATCACCGATGCTCTCGCTGCACGCAGCAGCGAAGGCGAGGCTTCAACGAAAAATGTTCAACGCGCGTACCAGAAGCTTGCGAAGGGATTGCCCTACGACGCAATCCGATGGTTCGGCCGTGCCGTCGCTCTGCTCGTAAAGGAAGAGTACGAAGACGACCTGATCGATGCTTTGATAGGCGCAGGCTTTGCCTTCGAGGAGGTCGGTCTTCCCTGGGCTGCAAGGAATTACACCCTCGCCGCCGTCAGTCAGGAATTCTCAGCCTTCAATAGATTCGGCAGCATTGGTGCGCTGCGCGCCTCGGTCTTGTCTAGGTACTTCGATACCGAATTCAATCTCGGCCGCGTTCCACAGATACTAAGCGCGCACGAGCTCGAAATGATCGTGCGCAATGCGCAAGCGCACACGGATGGCCAGCGCCGCCACCTCGACAAGGTGAAGGAGGCGCACATGATGAAAATCGCAGCGCTGCTTCTGCAAACGCCCATCGATGAATTGCGCGGCATCGCCCAACTTCCCGACCCGCTCGAACGACTCGCATTGCCGATGTCGCGCATCGCTCTGCTTTACCTGATGGGCAACGAAGACATATTAAAAGCGGAAGGCTGGATTCCAGAACAGGAAACGCCTGAAGGCGCAGAGACCTTCATGCGTGACCTATACGACTACGGCGTAAAAGCGGAATATCCCGTTCCAAACTTCACACTTGGTGAAACCGTCACGCTGTCATCCAATGTGCTCGGATGCCGCATCGACGCGGTGTGCGCCAATAATCTTGTCTCTATTGGAATCGGTGAAGCCCTACTCGGATCACTCGAAGCGTTGCTTGCGACGAGCCTCGATCATCGCATCTTGCCTCAAGTGGACCACTTACAGCTGCGGGTTGAGACCTCTGATACTGTCGGCTTGACGCCTATTCTGCAGTTCGCCGACGTTGACGGCGAGCCGGTCGGCACGATCACGCATCTCATGGTCATGGAATTTAAGACCAAAGAGGATGCGCTGTCGTTTCCGCACTGGATGAAGGATGCAATCCTCGAAATCTTTCTTCGCTTTGCTGCGCCTCAAGATGCCGAGATATGGGGTAAGGCGCTATTCGAAGATGAACGCGCATTAGATCGCGCACTGACATTCTCGAACGTTCCTATCATGCTCGGTAATCTGCATGGTGATCGCATGCTGCTTTCCCTCGCTGATTGGATCGACCCTGCCGATCGCACCTATATGGTCAAGCGCACAGAAGCGTGGCCTCCCGCGCCGCCTCCAGAGCCCATTAAGTCGTTCGGCAACACACAGCGCGGCGAAGATCTTGCGCCCAAGAAATGCGCGATGCGGCCAAAGGCAAGCATTCGAAAATGTGCTGGATTTCTCCCATCGACGCGCAGAAATGGGACAAGGCGAAATGGAACGCCACTCTCTTCATGTGGTCCCCACCAGAGCCAGCCGCGCCGCCTCCCGTGCTGGGATTTGCCTACGAAAATCTTCCGGCTGCAAAAGACATTTTCATGTCTTGGCGTAAGCGGTACGGCGATGACGACGCGAAAGACGATCTCAAAATTACGATTGTTCGCGGCATATCGCGCGATAATCCCGCAGCCTATGCAGTGATGGTGAGTCCAAATTCCGACAATGTCCCTCTCTCTGAGGGAGATACGGTCGGCTTCGTTTCACGTATCAATCGCATGTATCCGAAGACCAAGCAGAGCTTGGATCTGTTCCTCAAGGATTATGCGCGTCATGGTCGTTACGTGCTGATTCCTGCCCACCTGCCAAATAAGATGGCGCAGCCCGAACCCATTTTTGATTTGCCTATCGGCAAACACAATCTGACTGTAATTAACGCTTGGGAGATTGGTGCCAACGACATGGCGGCCTCAGTTCTGCAGTTGGATGAGCTACCGCTTTATCCCAGCGGATAAGCCGAATCCGCCTGTTCTGAAGACACTGGAATGGCTGAAATCCTTGCGCGCGCGTGGATCGTTATGAATTAGATGATTGAAGTGTTTCAAGTATTCGGTCGCACAATCAAAGCTCAATGAAGCACCGCTATGTTGAGCGGATAGACAGTGAGCCCCATCCTTTCGAATGACGTCTATGGCGCTCATGCGATTGGAGGTAGGGCCAGATGAGTGTCCGCTCTTAGCAGGGCCGCGCAAGATAGTGGTTGGCAGCAGTTCGGCCGTAGCAGCCGGTCGTCGTCAATCTTTGCAGTGGTCTCCATAGCGGTCATTGGCGGGAGTACTGCTGGCCTACTCACGGAACCGGCACGTCCTCTTCAAATACCGCTCATCACCTTTATTGAACAGCCGTGGATTAATTTGGACATGGTTACGAACAGCAATCCCATTCCAGTGTTGAAGCGGCTTCCATTTTTTCTCTGAAAGAAAAAAAATAATTAACGACTCAGCGTTTTCTCGCCGATGGGCACGGCAACTAATACTGCTAATACTTCGTATGACTCGAACCTGATTCCCATCTAATCTGACCTTATTAATTGCACTATCGATGGCTATGCAACTCACTAAGCTTAAAAATCTAGGTCTCGTATCCGCCCATCAATTATATCGATTACCTTCTTCTGTTTTAGAGCAACATACATGGCTCTTATTGAGTAGACCAGCGAGGTCTGACTGCAACCCATTCCTGCTTTATTTTGTTAGCCTTACTTTGCTTTTGACGGTGGTTGCAAGTCGGTATCCCAATTTCCGCCATGGAGGTTGGAGGTTTCAAGAAGTGCGAAATGCTTATTGTTGGGGCCATCAAATTCGAATTTTATGTTCAGGCTAGCTCGATATATGC
>JAQGNY010000011.1 GCA_028293825.1 Verrucomicrobiaceae bacterium | reverse complement strand
GGCAATCACGCCGCGGGTCCACCAGCTGATGTCCTCGTCCGATCGGTGTCAACGATGACATTGGTTTTGATTGGTGGGCGCAGGCTTATGCATCGGCTGGGTACGCAGTGCTGCAACCGAACTATCGCGGCTCCTCGGGGTATGGCGATGCTTTCGAGCAGGCTGGTTTCGGGCAGTGGGGTCGGAAGATGCAAACGGATTTATCCGACGGTGTGAGCACACTTGCAGCGCAAGGTATCATCGATCCGCAGCGTGTGTGCATCGTCGGCGCCAGCTATGGCGGTTATGCCGCACTGGCCGGGGTCACGTTACAGCAGGGCATTTATCGTTGCGCGGTTGCGGTGGCAGGCCCCTCGGATATGTCGGCATTTTTTATGTGGCAGCTCGAACGCCATCGTCGCAGCGGCGATGCAACGCGTTATTGGCGCGCGGTTACCGGTGCCGATAAGGAGGGTGATGCCACGATGAGATCGATATCCCCAGCGTATTTCGCCGATAAGGCGAGGAGCCCGATTTTACTGATTCACGGCAGGGACGATACCGTCGTGCCGATTGCGCAAAGTCAGCGCATGGCCTCAGCGTTACAGCATGCGAATAAATCCGTGGAATTCATTGAAATGAAAGGTGAGGATCACTGGTTGTCGCGCGATGAAACACGAAAGACGATGTTGAAAGCCGCGATCGAATTTGTACGTAAATATAATCCACCAAATTGATTAATACGAAAGCAAGCGCCGCGCGTTTTATTGAAACGCGCGGCGTTTTAGTTTTTAAGTTTCGATTTTTTGAACGGAAATTAAAGCTTCTTGCTCGGTTGTGCGGGGTCTTGCGTGTGGCCGGCAAGCTTCATCGCTTTTTGGTAGGCGGGGCGCGCACTGAGTCGGTCGAGCCATGCGCGAATATGCGGATAGCCGCTGATATCGACCGGTGCAAACGATGACATCGTGCCAAACGGAAAGTGCAGCAATATATCGGCGGCAGTGAATTCTCCGGCGACATAGGCATTGTTCGCGAGTCGGTCGTTAATCATGGCCAGATGACGTGCAAACCGTTCGCGTGCCCACGCCGCACGTGGATTGCTGCTATCGTCGCCCGCCATTGCGCCAAACAAATATTGCATGGCCTGCGGCATCAAACCCGCGTTGGCGTAGTGAAACCAATAAATAAAATCGGCATAGTTCGGCTGGCCCGGCGCAATGCGCAATTTGCCCTCGCCGTAGAGATCGAGAACGTAAGTGAAAATGGCAGACGATTCGCCCAGCGTGATAGCGCCATCCTGAATGACTGGCGCGGTGCCGAGCGGATGCAGTTGCAAAAATATTGGATCGGCCAGACGAGTTTCCGGATTGCGCGGATAGCTTTTAAGCTCATAGGCAAGCTGCAATTCTTCCATTAACCAGATAACGCGTTCGGATTGTGAAACCAATAAATGATGAATTGTGATCATTGCGGTAACTCCTGTTGGCAAAAGATGTTAGAAAAACGTAATGGCAAAAAGGGTTGTAAGAGTATTGACGATGAATGTTGGTGAGATAATTTGTACGAAGACTAACTTAGTTTCGCGACTTCGACAGGACTACAAAAATTCACGATTTAATTTGATAACAAGACAAATAGAATTTTGCTTTACCTATTTAAAATTGATGTGTGATGTAGATACATAATGGACAGCATTCATAATGCGTTCCGGCCGGTAATACGCTTTGCGATAATAAAGGTTTTCGTGCCGCAGCAAACGCCTGCTGCGATAAACAATCCACCGAATTGAAATCAGGAGAAATGCATGACCTATAACTTCGATCCAGAATTTGTTGATGCCCTTGCACAGGTGCCGGATCTCAGCATCGAGAATGTCGGCGTTGCGCGTGCGACGTTGACCGCAATGGCCGCGCATATAAATAGCGATATCGATTTAAGCGGGGTCGATATCGGTGAACACATGATTGCCGGCCCTACCGACGCGCCGTTGCGCGTGCGCTTGTATACACCCAAACAACGCGCGGCTGCGGTGCCAGGATTGCTCTGTATTCATTCTGGCGGCTTTGTTATCGGAAGCTTAGACACCGAGCACGCGAGTCTGGTCGCACTGTGTGAAGTGCTTGGTGTTGTGATCGCATCGGTCGATTATCGGCTCGCGCCGGAGCATCCGTATCCGGCCGGTTTAGAAGATTGTTACAGCGCGCTTACATGGTTTAGCAAATCGGCTGAATCGCTCGGCGTCGATAATAATCGCATCGGTGTTTATGGCCTCAGCGCGGGCGGCGGTTTATCGGCCGCGTTGGCATTGCTGACGCGCGATCGCAGCGGCCCAAAATTGTGTTTCCAATACCTCGGCGTACCCGAGTTGGACGATCGTTTACAAACCACATCGATGCGCAATTTTATCGATACGCCGCTGTGGAGTCGCGTGCATGCGGAGTTGAGCTGGAAATATTATCTTGGCGATAAAACGCAACCAGGCGCAGCCGACGTGCCAATTTATGCAGCGCCAGCCCGTGCAACCGATTTACGCGGATTACCGCCGACTTACATTGTCGCTGCAGAATTCGATCCGCTGCGCGATGAAAATATTATTTACGCGCTGAATTTACTGGAAGCCGGTGTACCAACCGAGCTGCATGTTTTCGCCGGTACTTTCCACGGCTCGCAAATGTTTGCAAATGCCGAAGTCAGTAAGCGCCAGCTGCAGGAAGCGATAGTAGTGTTGCAGCGTGGGTTGAGAATCGTTTAAAAAAATCAACGATAAAATAAATTTTAAGGAATAAAATCCCACTCGCGTTGATCTCCTCTCATAACAACCATGAGGAGCGCTCGCGATGCGGGATAAATCCAGTTCATCTCAAACCGAAACAAACACACTGCCGTCAACAAATAGACGCACGTTTTTGCAATGCATGACCTGGGCTGGTGCCGGGTTGGTGTGGACAATGAGTGGTGGGGTGCCGCGTTCGCTGGGCTTTACCAATAGTGCCTATGCGGAAGCTTTGCCGAAGGATGATGCATTCACCTTCGTGCAAATCAGCGACAGTCACATCGGCTTTAATAAAGATCCGAATATGGATCCGGCCAGCACGTTGCAGGAAGCAATCGCCGATATTAAACGTATTAATCTGAAGCCTTCTTTGCTATTGCACACGGGCGATGTCAGCCAATTATCCAAGCCCGAACAATTCGATACTGCCGAACAGATTATTCGCGGTGCCGGTCTCGATACGCATTACGTACCCGGCGAACACGACACATTAATCGATAGTGGAAAACCATTTTTTGCGCGGTTCTCCGCAGGTGCTGAAAATGGTTGGTACAGCTTCGATCAGCGCGGCGTACATTTTATCGGGCTGGTCAATGTGGTTGAACTGAAAGAGGGTGGCTTGGGTTATCTCGGCCCGAAACAACTCGAATGGTTGGAACGCGATGTAAAAGGATTGTCTGCCAGCACACCGATTGTCGTCTTCGCGCATATGCCGCTGTGGTCGGCGTATGCGGATTGGGGTTGGGGCACGCAGGATGCGGCGCAGGCGTTAACGTATTTAAAACGTTTCGGTTCGGTCACTGTCCTCAACGGCCATATTCATCAAATCATGCAGAAAGTCGAGGGTAATGTGAGTTTTCACACCGCGCGTTCAACCGCATTTCCGCAGTCCACACCGGGTTCGGCAGCAGGGCCGGGACCGCTGGTGGTACCTGCCGGAACGTTGAAGTCGGTATTAGGTATTGCCACGATTCAGGTTGAGGGCAACGCAAAACGCGCGACTATCACTGACAGGTCCCTGGCCGAGGAGACCGTTGCCCAGCACGTCGATCCTTTCGCGCAATCCGTTTTTCTCGGAGGCTGAGTGGTGAAGAATCGAATCGGACAATTCATAACTGACATTAAATTTTCTTCAAAAATTAAATATACAAAACCAATAATATTTTTCGGTTTATTATTCGGTGCCTTCTCGGCACATGCGAATACCGGCGACGCAGCGCGAGGACAACAGTTGTATCAGTCGCGTTGCACGGCATGCCATGCGGTCGATGGCAACCGCGAAGGTCCTGCTCATCGCGGTGTGTTCGGGCGCAAGGCCGGTTCAGTGGCGGATTTCAATTATTCATCGGCCTTAAAAAGTTCTCATGTAGTATGGAATGAGAAAACGCTTGATTCGTGGCTGACGAATCCGGAAGTATTTATTCCGGGACAAAAAATGGATTTTTTGATACCTGAAGCAAACGATCGCGCCGATATTATTAGTTATTTAAGGACGTTGTCCGCGCACTGAAAAAGACTGTGAGATAAATTTTGACAATGTTGATTTTCAACGTGTTGGTGACATGAGCCGATGATTGAGCTTGGCGAGTCTGCGAGTTTTGAAACCGTTGCGCTCTTGCATCTCGACGCCGCGTATAACCTCGCGCGGTGGTTGATGCGCGATAGCAGCGCCGCTGAGGATGTTGTGCAAGAAGCCATGTTGCGCGCGTTGAAATATTTTTCGACATTTAAAGGTACCAATGCGCGCGCCTGGATTTTGCAAATTGTCCGCAATGTCGCGTATAAAAATTTACGTTCGACGCAGGAAATCAAGACAGTGTCGATTGATAGCGAGCCCGACGAAAATGCCGAGTCGATTCCGCCCGAGGCGTTGATCGATCCCAGTGACGATCCGATTGCGACGTTGATCAAACAGCGCGAGCGCGGCTATTTAACGGCGCTGCTCAATCGTTTGCCGACTGATTTGCGCGAATGTCTGGTGCTGCGCGAGCTTGAAGATTTGTCTTACAACGAAATTGCAGAGATAGCGAATATTCCACTCGGTACTGTGATGTCTCGGTTGTGGCGTGCGCGGCGTCTGTTGATTGAAGCCGTGCAACAGGAGGCAAGATAATGAACGCAACCAATCAATGTGCTGAAATGGAATTATTGATTCAGGCCGATATCGACGGTGAATTGCGCGCCGCAGAGGCGGTCAGCATTACCGCGCATCGCGCTACCTGCGCGCACTGCGAACAAACCTATCGGCAATTAATGGATTTAAAGCAGTCGCTGCGCAATGAGTTGGAGCGGCATACGGCATCTGCAGATTTTCGCGCGCTGTTGCAACGTAAAATAGCAGCCGAAACAAAAGCCGCAACGCCGGTTAAATCCAACCCCGTAATTAAACTGCCGAATAAAGCCAACACCTGGTACAAGCGTTCGATATCGACATTCGGCGCCGGCGCGGCACTGGCTGCAGGCTTGGCGTTCTTTATCGTCAGTCCCGCGCAGGAGCCATTGCTGGATGCGGTCGTGGCCGAACATATTCGCTCGCTGCAGCCCGGCCATTTACTCGATGTCGAATCTAACGATCAACACAATGTGAAGCCATGGTTTGACGGTCGTCTCGATTTCGCGCCTCCGGTAAGAAATTTCAGCGCGCAAGGTTTTCCATTGGCGGGCGGTAGGCTCGACTACTTGAACGGGCGCGAAGTGGCGGCGCTAGTTTATCTGCGCGGCAAGCATTCGATTAATTTATTTGTGTGGCCGGAGGCCGCAGAAAAATCAACGCTGTCCGCGTCAGAATTTCAAGTCCGTAATGGCTACAACAGCTATCGCTGGCATCAGAGCGGCATGGCGATGTGGATTGTTTCAGACTTGAATCAATCCGAATTGAGTGATTTTGTAAAACTGTGGGACAGTACCAAATTGTAGTGCTGTCCCGAGCGGTACTTATTTGGCCTTCTTTATGTTTGGTTTTTAGTTTATTTTCTTAGTGGCGAATCGTTCGCGTAATTCGATTTTGTTGATTTTTCCTGTCGCGAGTTTAGGCAGTTCGTCGGCAAAAATGATGATCTTCGGTTTTTTGTAGCTGGCGATTTGTGTTTTCGTATGTTCGATTAATTCATTTTCACGGATTGATTGATTTTTTCTCAAAACGACAATGGCGCAAACCGCTTCGCCCCATTTCTCGTCCGCCAAACCGATGACGGCACATTCGGAAACAGCGGCGTGCGATAACACCGCTTCTTCGACTTCGCGTGAGTAAATATTTTCGCCGCCGGAAATGATCATGTCTTTTTTGCGATCGACCAAATATAAAAATCCATTTTCGTCGAGCTTGCCCATGTCGCCGGTGTGGCACCAGCCATCGCGAAAGGTATCGAGTGTGCCGGGATGGTTGTTCCAATAGCCGCGTGCCATTGCTACGGTTTTAACAGCAATTTCACCGGCTTCACTAATCGCGCAGTCATTGCCGTTATCGTCAATTATTTTTAACAACGTGCTTGGAAACGCATGCCCTACCGAAGTGAGCCAGCGTTTCTGTTGCGCGCTGCCATTCGGCAAATGTTGCTCCGGTTGTAGGCCGGCGGTAATTACTTCCGATTGGCCGTACATTTGTAAAAAAACATTGCCGAGCAATTTAAGTCCGCGCTGCAACACCGGTCCCGGCATTGCGGCCGCCGAGTAAATCAGTGTTTTCAAATGCGATAAATCCATATCGTCAATACCGGGCTGCTCAAGCACCATTTGCACCATCGTTGGCGCCAAATGCAGCAGCGTAATTTTTCCGCGAACCGTTGTGGTGAGCAACGCAGCCGGATCGAACTGCCGGTGCAGGTGTACAGCGCCACCGCGAAAATGTATTGCTAATTGAATCGCCATCGCGCCGATATGAAACATCGGCATCACCAATAGCGCGCGATCGGCTGACCCAGTACGTTGTTCACAGGCAAGAATTTGCGCGAGTTGGCGGTATTCGCGTTGACCCCAAATACAGCCTTTTGGTCTACCGGTGGTGCCACTGGTATAAATCAGGCACGCAATATCATCTTCTGCAGCGCGAATAGCAGGGCCGGATTCGTCGCCAGTGCCGACGAGTTTTTCGTAAGACGTGGCCCATTCAGTTTCGCCATCTATACAAATGTAGTGCTCAACAGTTTTTAATTGCGCGCGCAGTTGTTCGATGACCGGCAAATAACTAGCTTCGAAAATTAAAACGCGCGGCGCGGTATCGTTGGCGATATAGAAAATTTCCGGCGCAGCTAATCGAAAATTAATGGTCGCAATAATAATTCCACTGAGTTGGCCAGCCGCGAGCACTTCGCCGTATTCAATCGAATTCATCGACAGCATAGAAACCCGATCCTGTTTGCGAACGCCAAGGCGCTCCAATGCCGAGGCGATTTTTTTCGCGCGCAGCAGTAAATGTGCATGCGTTAATTTTCGCTCGCCAACCACGTAGGCGAGCTGATCGCCGAAGCGACTGGCATTAAGTTCGAGCGTGTCGGCAAGCGTCAGCGGCAAATAGGCGCGCATGAAAAACTCCTCAAATAACGGCTTTTTTATCGTTTATACCGGTTCTGTAACGGCGTCGATTGGCATTGCGTTTGAGCGCCTGCTTCGTGATAAACTGACTATACATTAGTTTTTGGCGTCACGGCGAGAGCGCCGTAATGGTTAGGCAAGCCGGCTCAATACCTTCTGAACAACGCTGTGTTGAATGTTGGCGCCGCTAGCTATAAGAACACTGTGCGCCGCGCTTCAAATCCGTTTATGCCGAGGTAAGAAATGATTCTGACATCCGAGCAGGCCATGATCCGCGATGCCGCGCGTGCGTTTGCCAGCACACGCCTGGCACCGTTCGCTGCGCAGCGCGATCGCGATCATGCTTTTCCGGCTGAAGCGCTAGCCGAAATGGCCGAGCTCGGTTTGTTGGGAATGCTGGTGCCGCCAGAATACGACGGTGCGGGATCGGATCATGTTTCCTATGCGCTGGCGCTCGAAGAAATCGCCGTTGGCGAAGGCGCTACGTCCACGATCATGAGCGTGCACAATTCGGTCGGCTGCATGCCGATTTTAAAATTCGGCAATCCGCAGCAGCGCGACTATTTCTTAAAGCCGATGGCGCGTGGCGAATGGCTCGGTGCATTTTGTCTGACCGAACCGCAGGCCGGTTCCGATGCATCGGCGCTGCGTACCCGTGCACTTAAAAGCGAGCGCGGCTGGGTGTTGAATGGCACCAAACAATTTATTACGTCGGGCAAAAATGGCGACATCGCCATCGTGCTGGCAGTGACCGATCCCGATGCGGGTAAGAAAGGCATTAGCGCGTTTATCGTGCCGACTAAAACGGCGGGCTATATTGTCGATCGCATTGAAAATAAATTAGGTCAACACGCGTCCGATACCGCGCAAATTCGTTTCGACGACTGCGAAATTCCCGCCGACCATTTATTGGGTGAGGAGGGGCAGGGCTACAAGATCGCGCTTTCCAATCTTGAAGGCGGGCGTATTGGCATTGCCGCGCAATCGGTCGGTATGGCGCGTTCCGCGCTCGAAGCCGCCGCGCGCTATGCGAACGAGCGCAGCAGTTTTGGTGTGCCGATTATTTCGCATCAGGCGGTGGCATTTCGACTGGCGGATATGGCGACAAAAATTGCAGTCGCGCGGCAAATGATTTTGCACGCTGCCGCGTTGCGCGATGCCGGTCAACCGTGTTTGCAGGAAGCATCGATGGCAAAATTATTTGCTTCCGAAATGGCCGAGCGCGTGTGCTCGGATGCGATTCAAATTCACGGCGGCTATGGTTACACCGAGGATTTTCCGGTGGAGCGTATTTATCGCGATGTACGCGTCTGTCAAATTTATGAAGGCACCAGCGATATTCAGCGACTTGTTATTGCTCGTCAGTTTGTCGATAAATAAAAATCAGAAAATAAACGACACAACATAAAGCAAAAAAAATAGAAACGTATTTTCGCGAAAGCAATCTATTCAGAATCAAGCGAATAGGTTTTTTAAGCCGGCATTAATAATTAAATCTCACTGAGGGAAAATCGATGAGTCAAACAGTACGCGCTGGTGAAATTGCCCCCGCGATGCACACGCGCGTGACCGAAATGCTCGGAATTCGCTATCCCATCGTGCAGGGCGGCATGATGTGGGTGGGACGTGCTGAGCTGGCATCGGCAGTTTCCAATGCCGGCGGCCTTGGCATTTTGACGGCGTTGACGCAACCCACACCGGAGGCATTGTTGCAGGAAATCGAACGCTGTCGCGGCATGACCACTGAACCGTTTGGCGTCAATCTGACGATTTTGCCGTCGGCAACGCCGCCGCCGTATGAAGCCTATCTCGACGCGATTATTCACTCGGGCATAAAGATTCTCGAAACCGCCGGCAACAATCCGAAAGAATTTATCGCGAAAGCAAAAAAAGCCGGCATCACTATTATTCATAAATGCACGGCGGTACGACATGCTTTATCGTCGGAGCGCAACGGCGTCGATATTGTCAGCATCGATGGGTTCGAGTGCGCAGGCCACCCCGGCGAGGATGACGTTGGCGGTTTGATATTAATTCCCGCCGCTGCAAGAAAACTAAAAATACCGGTGCTGGCATCGGGCGGCATCGGCGATGGACGCGGGCTTGCGGCGGCACTTGCGCTCGGTGCCGAAGGCGTAAATATGGGCACGCGCTTTTGCGCAACGTTGGAAGCGCCGATTCACAACAACGTCAAACAGATGATGGTGAATAAAACCGAGCGCGATACCAATATTATTTTTCGCACGCTGCACAACAGCGGCCGCGTGTTAAAAAATGAAATTTCCGATGAAGTGGTCGCCACTGAGAATCGCACGGGCGGCTGCGAGTTCAAAGATATTCATCATTTGGTAAAAGGCGCGCGCGGTCGCGAAGCGTTGGAAAGTGGCACTGTCGATGACGGTTTGGTATGGGGCGGCCAAGTGGTGGGTTTGATCGACGACATTCCCAGTTGCGAAGAGTTGTTGCAGCGCATGGTCAATGACTGCCGCGAACGTCTTAATGTCGCGTTGAGCGCGTTTAAATAATGTCGTTGCAAAACGGAGCAGGCGCTGTGAGCGGAGTTCAATTATTTTGAGCGAAGCAACTGACAGTTGGTTTGCGCGCGCGCTGGCAAATCCCGGCGTTGCGCGGAGCGCCGATGCTGACGGCACGCCGATTAGCTATCTCGAATGGGGCAGTGCGGATGGGCGTCCTAGTTTATTGTTTGTCGCAGGCTATCGCGCGCACGTGCGCTGGTGGGATTTTATTGCGCCATTATTTGCCGAACAGTTTCACGTAGTGGTGATGGAATTATCCGGTATGGGCGACAGCGGTCATCGCGGTAATTATCCGGCAGAAATTTTTCTAAAAGATATCGGCGCTGTTATTCAGCACGCGAATCTATTGAAACCGATTGGCATTGGCCACAGCTATGGCGGTTCGCGTTTATTGCGCGCCTGCAGCGATTATCCGCAATGGTTTAAACGCGTAATCGTTGTCGACAGCTACATGCATTTTGCCGAGCAAGGCCCGTTACCCGAATATCCGCGTCTAGGCAGCCGACGCCCTTATGCAACAGCCGCTGCCGCGCGCGAACGTTTTCGTTTATCGCCAGAACAACCGATCGCCGCTGCGCAAATTATCGATTATGTGGCTGCCGCGTCGATGCGTGAAACGCCCGACGGTTGGATGTGGAAATTCGATTTGGATTTGCCGGGCGCAGGTCCGACCGAGCTGGATGGCGCTGCAGTGTTGGCGCGTATCGAAACGCCGGTGAATTATATTTATGGCGAGCGCAGTTTGGTCGTCAGTGCGAAGCGCGCGCGCCGCATTGTCGATGCAATCGCGAGCGCGGGCGCCGCCATCGAAATTCCCGACGCGCATCATCACATCATGTTCGATCAGCCGGTGGCATTGATCGGCGTATTGCGCGCATTGTTAGCTAACGAATTTATGGAGGCCGTGTGATGTCCGAATCAGTGCTCAACGAGCGCATAGGCAATGTTGTCGTCATCACGTTGAATGCACCCGAGAAACGCAATGCGCTATCGACGGAAATTTTGCACGCACTTGCCGAACAATTGCAGGTCCTCGCAACCGACACTGAATGTCGCGCGATTGTATTGACCGGTGCCGGCGACCATTTCTGCTCTGGCGGCGATGTGTCCGCGATGACTGCGGAGCGGCCGATTCTCGGCAGTCGACAACGTATCGAAGCGGCGCACCGTGTCATTCGCAGTATTTGCGGCGGGCCCAAGCCCATTGTCGCCGCTGTCGAGGGTTATGCATTTGGTGCGGGGTTATCGTTAGTCGCCGCCTGTGACTATGTGGTGGCATCGCCGAGCGGCAAATTTTCCGCGGTATTTGCCAAAGTCGGATTAATTCCCGATATGGGTTTGTTGTGGACATTGCCGCAACGTATCGGCGTGGGCGCTGCGAAAAAATTATTTATTACGGCGCGCACGGTCGAATCGGCAGAAGCGCTAACACTGGGATTGATTGATGAAATCAGTGAAGTCGGCCGCGCGCGCGATGCTGGGTTAACCGTTGCGCAAAGTTATGCGGCTGCGCCGCCGCTGGTGGTCGCGATGTTGAAAAGCACTTTTGCAAAAGGTTGCACCACGCTCGACGATGCGCTGCGTGCGGAAATCGATATTCAACCGACGCTGTATTTATCGGCCGATCATCAAAATGCGATTGCCGCGTTTCGCGAAAAACGCGCGCCGGAATTTCACGGCGTTTAATCATTGCGATAAAAATTAATATTCGAGATTGCACAGCAATGGCAGCGAACTACGACCAGCTTTTAAATTTGAAGATTCCAGATTCGCGCCAAACCTATAGCGCTCACGATGTGATGCGTTATGCATTGAGTCTCGGCATCGGTGCCGATCCAACCGATGCGGCGCAGCTCAAATTTGTTTACGAAAAAAATCTGCAAGCATTGCCAACGTTTGGCGTGGTATTGGCGCACCCGGGTTTTTGGGCGCGCGATCTGGATACCGGCATCGATTGGAAAAAAATCGTGCACGCTGAGCAAGGTTTAATTTTGCACCAGCCGTTACCGACGGCGGCGAGTGTGATCGGCCGTTCGCGCATTGTCGATATTATCGATAAAGGCGAGGGTAAAGGTGCGTTGGTTTATTACGAGCGCACCATCGTCGATGCGAATACCGATGCGTTAATTTGCACCTCAACACAAACTGTTTTTTGTCGCGGCGATGGCGGCATCGGCGGTCCGCAACGCAGTGCGCCGGCGCCGCATTTAATTGCGCAGCGCGCCCCAGATTATGTGTGTGAAATAAAAACGCTGCCGCAAATGGCTTTGTTATATCGGCTTAATGGCGATATGAATCCATTGCATGCCGATCCTGAGATCGCGCAACAAGCCGGTTTCGAGCGACCGATTTTGCAAGGCCTTGCTACTTTCGGCATTGCCGGTTACGCGCTGATAAAAACGCTGTGCGAATACGATGCCGCGCGGATCGCGCAGATATCCGCGCGGTTTACCGCACCGGTATTTCCCGGCGAGACTTTGCGGGTGGATTTGTGGCGCGACGCAAATGAAATTAGTTTTGTAATAACGGTTGTTGAGCGAAATGTCATTGCGATTAATAACGGCCGTGCGGCGCTTAATTAAGCGGCTTCAGCAACGTCAACACAGCAAACAATAATTATTTTTTAAACTCATTCACTATAGATTAGCAGCACGAGGCTCCCATGGATTTCAGCAGCACGATTCGCGAACGTCTTTACGCCAGTCCTGATGAAAATGTTATTGAGTTTCAGCAGCGGTGGTACTCACGCGGCACGATAGCCGCTATCGCGGATCGTATTATTCAGCTGCTGGATGAAGCCAATATTCCGAACGATGCTGCGGTTGGCATTATCGTGCGCAACCGGTTGCCGCATGCGGCAGCTATTCTCGGATTTGTCGCAGCGCAGCGTTCGTTCTCCATGATCTATGCGTTTCAATCGCCGGAAGCAATGGCGAATGATGTCGAGGAATTGCGTTTTGCTGCGGTAATTGCCGATCGCGACGATTGGACGCCGACTGTAATTGCCGCTGCGCAAAAAGCCGGATCGCTCGGTATTGCGATCAGTGCGCAGCACGAGCGCGTGACGTTAGTCGCACAACTTGCGCAAGTGGGAGCAGGGCCATTTGCAAAAAAACCCGAGGAGCCCGGTATCGGCGTGCTCACCAGTGGCACCACCGGTGCACCGAAGCGCATTCATATTCGTATGCCGATTCTTGAGCGTGCGGCGTCGAGCGCCAGCGCGCAAGTTGAAGCCAGCGCGAGCGAGCCGCCCGACTTGGTGTTCTGGCCATTCGGTGGCATCGGCGGCATATGTCAGGTGTTAGGTGCGGGATTCGTCGGCAAGCGCATGGTGTTGTTGGAAAAATTTACCGTCGACGATTGGGTCGGTGCGGTTAAGCGCCATCAAATCACCAAGGTCGGTGTGCAGCCAACAGTGATTCGCATGTTGCTCGAAGCGAAAGTGCCGCGCGCCGATCTGGCTTCGCTGCAATTTATTTTCGGTGGTTCGGCGCCGCTTGAGCAGGCGACGCAAAAACAATTCGAAGAAATATATGGCCTGCCGGTAATCTGGGGTTACGGCGCCACCGAATTCGCCGGCACCATCATTGCGTGGACGCCCGATTTGTATAAACAATTCGGCACAAAAAAGCCGGGCAGCATCGGCAAGCCGTTTCCGAATGTGCAATTGCGTGTGATCGATCCGACCACAAACAACGAGGTTGCGTCTGGTGAACAGGGTTATTTGGAAGCGCTGGTGCCGCTGGTCAACAAGGATTGGGTGCGCACGACCGATGTTGCGTCGATCGACGCCGAAGGTTTTGTCTATTTACATGGCCGTGGCGACGGTGCAATCAATCGCGGCGGATTTAAAATTCTGCCGGAAACAGTAGTGAAAATATTGCAGCAGCATCCGGCCGTTCTCGATGCAGCTGTGGTCGGTATCGACGATGCGCGCCTGGGACAGGTGCCGGTGGCGGCGATCGAATTGCGCAGCGGATTTACCGCGCCCAGCGAAGATGAGCTGAAAAATTTTGTGCGCGAACGTTTGCCCGCGCATCACATTCCTGCAGCAATTCGTATTGTAGAGAAGCTGCCACGCACGCCGTCGCTTAAAGTCAGCTTGCAGGCGGTGAAGGATTTATTTCGCAGCGCAGAGCCGTCATAAAAGTTCACGTATCGACAATTTATTGATGCGCTGCGGTTGAGTTTTTTTCTTGCGTTGGAAATATAAAATTCAATTCAACACAGATTATTCGGGTAAATCGACCGACCAACCCCCGCCGTTAATATGTGTGCCGCCATCCACAAACAAGGTATTGCCGGTGACGTAGGCTGCATCCTCACTGGCAAGAAATAGCGCAACGCCCGCGATATCTTTATCGACATCGCCGATTCGCCCCATCGGTGGCATCGGTGCCGAGGCAGCGAGCTTCGGGCTTTTTTCCAACAGTTGCAGCAGCGCGGTGGTTAGCGCGGACGGACAAATCACATTCGCGCAAATTTGATACGGCGCCCATTCGCGGGCAAGACTGCGCGTTAGTGCGCGTAACGCTTCTTTGCTGACGTTGTATTCGAGCGTGCCGGTGTATGCGTTGACGCCATTGATGGAGCACATATTGATAACGCGTCCCCAATTGTTATTTTTCATGTAAGGAAACGCCGCTTTCATCGACCAGAATCCAGCCCACAAATTCATATCTAAACCGAATTGTATTTCTTCGTCGGTTTTATTTTCCGCACGGCGAAAGCTGCCGCCGCCCCATGCATTGTTGACCAGAATATCGACGCTGCCGAAATGGTCGGCGCCGATCTTTACCATCGCCTGCACCTGTGCTTTTTCGCAGACGTCGGTTTGCACGAACAATGCCTTCAAGCCGTAGGCATTATTTAATTCGTCGGTCAGCGCGGTGCCGCGTTCCGCGTTTAATTCGGCGATAACGATGTTTGCGCCTTCATCGGCAAAGCGCCGTGCTACAGCGCGACCGATGCCGTCGCCGGCACCGGTGATTACAGCCGTTTTTCCTTCGAGTTTTTTCATATTATTTTCTCCTCTGTGTTTTTAGATAAATAGTTGATTGGATAAGTGATGATTAAATAAACGGTCGACTGGATAAGGAATCTATTGGATCAGTGCGTGCGCCTGCGTTAAATAACAGACTGCGCCAGCAATTAAATGTTCGAACCAGGTAAGCCATTTTATCGATGCGCTATATTGCACGCTTAACTCTACGAGCTTAAATCATGGAATCCGTTTTAATTCCCGGTTCGACAGCGGCGCGCATTCTCGACGCAGCAGAGCAATTATTCGCGCGGCGCGGTTACTACGGCGTGTCGATTCGCGAAGTGGCGGCGGCATCGAGGACAGAGCTGAGTTTGACACGCTATCACTTCGGCTCGAAAGACGAATTATTTCGACAGGTTATCGCGCGTCGCGCCGAACCGGTAACGCAGGCGACTTATCGCGCGTTGCAAGAGGCGCTGCTGGCGAATAATAACGAACCGCTCAGCGCGGAAATTATCGTGTGTGCCTTTATTACACCGCTGGCGCGTTTGCCGACAGAGCAAATTGGCTGGCGCTATTACCTGAAATTGATGATTCACTCCGACAGTCTCAGCGATCGCCCGGAATTACTAAAACCGCTGCGCGATGCCTACAAACCGGTGTTCGAGTTTTACGTCGCGGAGTTGGTGCGCGGCGGTTATGCACGCGAACGCGCCAGCTGGTTGATGTATTTCATTCACTGGATGATCGGGCACATGGCGTTTGAAGTTTACGAGTTGGAACAGCTATCGGAGGGGCTGTGCAGTTCGAGCGATCACGACACGTTGATCGCAAGGGTAATGAGTTTCACCATTGGCGGCGCGGCCGCGCTCGGCAGCATTTAATTACCGTTAATTAATCCTTTTACTGCGCGTATTTGGGACAGGCTAATGGCGATAAAAGCTGACACTTTAACAGTTATCGTGTAGCATTCGCTCCAACTTGAATCGTCGCGGGCGCCGTGCCATCGCGCCGCATTAATCTGAATTTGGAGGTCCTATGTCGACTCCCGCTTATCCCATCTATGACGCCGATCAACACTATTACGAAACGCCCGATGCTTTTTTGCGCTACCTGCCCAAGCAGTTCAGCAAGGAGTTTCAGTACGTCACCATCAACGGTCGCACTAAGCTGGCTGTCGCGGGCATGCTGTCGGAATACATTCCAAATCCAGCCTTTGAAGTAGTTGCGGCGCCTGGCTCGCACGAAAAATGGTATCGCGGCGAAAACCCGGAAGGCTTATCGCTGCGCGAAATCGGTGGCAAACCGGTGCCTAGTGACGCGGCGTTTCACAACGGTCCTGCGCATTTGAAAATGCTGGACTCGCAGGGTATCCACGCCAGCATTTTATTGCCGACGCTGGCGTCGATTATCGAAGAGCGCCTCGGCGATAAGCCCGATGCGATTGCCGGGTTGTTTCACTCGCTGAATCGTTGGGTGCAAGACGAATACGGTTTTACCAATGGCCGACAATTCCCGGTTGCAGCGGTAAATTTAGCGAATCTCGATCTGGCGTTGCAGGAGCTGGATTTCGTCATTAAAGCCGGCGCGCGCGTGATCTTGATTCGCCCGGCACCGGTGCCGGGACTGCGCGGTGGGCGCTCATTCGGCTTTAAAGAATTCGATCCATTTTGGGCGCGTATTGCCGAGGCCAAAGTGCTGGTGGCATTGCATACATCGGATACCGGTTACGACCGTATATATCAGTGGTGGACGGCAGGCGGCGCCGGTGAAACGCGTCCGTTCGAAAAAGACGCTTTTAAAGAAGTGCTCGATGTCGTGCTCGGTCGGCCAATTCAGGATTCGCTGGCGGCATTGGTTTGTCATGGTGTGTTCGATCGGCATCCGGGCGTACGCGTGGCATCGTTGGAAAATGGCTCGGCATGGCTGGAGCCGTTGTTGAAGCGGCTCGAATCGGCATTTCATAAAATGCCGAAAGAATTTAAAGAAAATCCGGTCGACACCTTCCGCCGACACATTTACATTGCACCGTTCTATGAAGATCCGGTGAAGAAAGTTATCGAACTGGTCGGCTTGGAGCACGTGTTATTCGGCAGCGATTGGCCGCATCCGGAAGGGCTCGCGCAGCCACTCGATTTCTTTAAAGATATCGGCGATCTGACGCCGCACGAACAGCAAATGGTAATGAGCAGCAATTTGAAAAACCTGCTCGAAATGCGCTGAGCGACTCGGCCTTCTTGAACAGGAGGCCAAAAAAATTCAGACAGAAAAATTCGGCAAAATAAAGTCTAGCCAAATAAAAATAAGCGAGGGTTGCTATGAATGAGATGCGCAAACCTGATTTGATCCGCACCGTGCGCGCGGATTTCGTGCCGCAGGAAGACAATATTTCGGCGGATGTCGCTGCGCTCGAAAAACAAAATCTGTGGCCACGCGCGTGGCAAGTAGCATGTCGCGAAGAAGAAATTCTGCAGGTCGGCAACTACGTTACGTACGATATTCTCGATCAATCGATTATCGTAATGCGCTCGCAAGCCGGCACCATCAAAGCATTTCACAATGTGTGTTTGCACCGCGGTCGGCAATTGACATCGGGCTGCGGTTCGGTGACGAAATTGCATTGCGGCTTTCACGGCTGGCAATGGGATTTAAGCGGTGATTTGCTGCGCGTGCAAGATCGCGACGATTGGGCCGGTTGTGCCGATATGGCCGATGCCGATTTGCATTTGAGCGAAGTGAACGTTGCCACCTGGGGCGGTTTCGTTTTTATCAATATGGCGGCGGACGCCGAACCGTTCGAGCAATTTATCGCGCCAGTCAAACGCGCGCTCGATCCGATGAAGTTCGATGAAATGCGTTTTGGCTGGTACAAAACGATGATCATCAACACCAATTGGAAAACCGCGCTTGAATCTTTTATGGAAAGCTATCACGTCGCGATGATTCATCCGCAGTATTTGCCGCTGGTCGATGAAGCGAATAAAAGCTTTGCCGAAGGGCAGCATGGCAAACATATTTATTTGCTGGAACGGCCGATGGGCGCGCCATCACGCCGCACCGGTAAACCGGTGCCAGAAGATTTGCGCGAAGGTATCGCTGGCGTGCTCGATATTTTCAAAGAGTGGGTCGGCGATGCCGAAGGCAAAGGGCAAGTCACGGTGCGCAGCGCGAATGCTGCACAGCGCGTGCTCTCTGAAATTCCCGCCGGTAAAACGGCGATGGAAGTAACCATGGGCGCCATCGGTTTTATGATGGAAGCGGCAGCGAAAGAAGGCGTGCAATGGCCGATTCTGACGATGGAGCAGGCGATGGATGCCGGCGTCGATTGGAACGTATTTCCGAATCTGGTATTGGTTTTTGCTTTCGATGGCTGTCTGGTTTTTCGCTCGCGTCCGAATGGGGGTAATCCCGAATCGTGTATTTTCGATATGTGGTCGATTTTGCGTTTGGCACCGCATGAAGTACCGAAACTGGAGCGCGAATTTTATGCAGATTGGAAACAGCACATCGATAAAATTCCGAAATTGCTGGTGCAGGATTTACGCAATATGGAAGGCGTGCAACGCGGTTTGCATTCACTCGGTTTAAAAGGACTGCGGACCAATCCGGTTCAGGAAGTTCAGATTTCGCATTTCCATGAAGTTCTACATGAATACCTTTATCAAAAATAAATTAAGCCTCAGCAGCAATTAAAATAAAAGAGAGAAAATTTTAAATTTTGACTTCTGCGCAATTAGGATGCGAGTTCGTTCCAATAATTTCGGAATCATCACGTGAATAAAGAGACGGTAAAGCCCGGTGATGCTGCCTGGAATTCGCACATTGAGGCGCCGCTGATATTAGACAATCCCGATAGCGCGACATGGAGCGATAGCGCCGATGTGGTCGTGGTCGGTTTTGGTGGCGCCGGCGTGTGCGCAGCGCTCGAAGCGAAAGAGCAGGGTGTCGACGTGCTCGCGGTGGATCGTTTCGATGGCGGCGGTGCAACGGCAATCAGCGGTGGCGTTTATTACGGTGGTGGCGGCACGCAATTTCAGCGCGAAGGCGGTTACAACGACACGCCCGAAGAAATGTATAAGTATTTGAAGCTCGAAACCGAAGGCGTAGTCAGCGATGACACGCTGCGCAAATTTTGCGAGCAGAGCAACGCGAATCTCGAATGGTTGATGAGTCACGGCGTTGGTTTTCAAGGCAGTGTTTATAAAACCAAACGCTCGTACCCGCCCGAAGAATTTTATTTGTATTTTTCCGGCAATGAATTGGTAGCCGGCTATCGCGAGCAAGCACGACCGGCACCGCGCGGGCATCGCGTATTGGGCAAAGGTTATACCGGCGGCACTTTATTCGCCATTTTAAAAAAAGCGGCGCTCGATAAAGGCGTGCGCCTGTTGCCGCACGCACCGGCGATTCGCTTGGTGCTCGATAAAACACAGGCCGTAATCGGTGTTGAGGTTCAGCGTATTCCGGCGCAGAGCAACGCGTTAAAGCAACATTCGCGGCTGATTCGAATTATTAATTCGGGTCTTAATTATTTCGAGCCGGTGATTCAGCGCGCAGCGCGAAAAACTTATGCAATCGAACGCGAGGCCGGTGAGCGCATATTGATTCGTGCCAAAAAAGGCGTCGTTCTTTCCACTGGCAGCTTTGCGATGAATCGACCGATGGTGCAGCACTACGCGCCAAATTATGCGGGCGCGATGGCGTTGGGCACGATCAGTTGCGATGGTGCCGGTATTCGGCTTGGGCAAACGGCGGGCGGTGCGATCGGTGAAATGGAGCGCGTTTCCGCATGGCGCTCGATCAGCCCTCCAACGGCGTTCGTAAAAGGCATCGTAATTAACAGTCAGGCGCAGCGCTTTGTTTCGGAGGATGTGTATTTGGGCCGAATGGGCGAACGTATTGCGGCGTTGCCCGATAGAAAGGCGTGGTTGATTTTCGGCAAGCCAGTTTACGGTGAAGCTTGGAAAGCGGTGATACCGACGTTCAAACCCGGTTGGCTGCCGGAGTGGTTGTCATATGGCTTGTTTCAATTAATTAATTTATCGAGCAACACCAAGAAAGGAAAAACGCTGCACGAGCTGGCGCAAAAACTCGGCGTCGACGCTGCTAAGTTTGAAAAAACCGTTGCCGACTATAACGAGATCGTGGCCCAGCGCGTCGATCCGCTTGGCAAGCCGGCGGAATATCTCGATACATTAAATGAAGGGCCGTTTTACGCGATCGATATTTCAATCGACAGCAAAAAATATCCCTGTCCCACCATTCCAATGGGCGGGTTGGTGGTTGATGAAACAACCGGTCATGTCAAACGCGACGACGGTACTCCGATTGCGAACTTATATGCCGCCGGTCGCAATGCCATCGGCATTTGCTCGCGTTTCTATGTCAGCGGCACGTCGATAGCGGATTGCGTATTTGCCGGTCGTCGTGCCGGTCGCAATGCGGCGTCAAAAATTTAAGCCGTCACAAACGCGGCTTTAACGTTCGCTCTCATTCGCTGTTACATAGAGCGAACGCCGTCCTAAGTCCACATCGTTTTAATATGCTGAAAATTTTTCGAAATTTTCAGCATATTAACGCAACGCTTTTCACCTGTGCGTAAACAGGCGATCCGGTTTTTATATCTAACAGTACGACTGAGCGGCGCGTAATCCGCGATAGAATAATTGTGCCACCAAGATCGAGTCGTACCAGTGCTTGAGCACTGTTCGGCGCTTCCGTGATATCGATAACACGTGCCGGCAGCACATTGGTGATGCTGGTATTTTGCGGCGGAGTGAGTGCAATGCTTACGTCGCGCGCGAGAATCCGCACGCGCACCGCATGGTCGATAGGTAGTTCGCGAAATGCGACTGCAACGGTGCCACCCGGTACTGCAATCTGCGTTAAATGAAATATAAGATCGTGCTCGATTACGCGGCCTTCCATAACGGCGCTCGCCTCATCCTGTTGCGCCGGTGTTAAATCTGGGCGCGTCAGCATTTCATTAATGGGCCCGCTGGCAGTGATATGTCCGCGTTCGAGCAACACTAAATGATCGGCCAGTTGTGCCACTTCGGCCGGCGTATGGCTGACGTAAATAACGGGGATGTCGAGTCGATCGTGCAGTTGTTCGAGATACGGCAGAATTTCCGCGCGACTGTTTAAATCCAAATTGGCGAGTGGTTCGTCCATTAATAACAGCTGTGGGCTGCTCAGTAACGCGCGTGCAATGGCAACACGCTGACGCTGTCCGCCCGATAGTGTGTGCGGCATTTGCTGCAGAAAATTTTCCACACCGAGCCAAGCGACGACTTCGTCAAAGCCGAGTCGCCGTGCAGAGATCGGCGTGCGTTTATAGCCGTATTCGAGATTGCGGCGCACATTCAAGTGCGCGAATAAGCTCGCTTCCTGAAACACAAAACCAATCGCGCGCCGATGAGTGGGAATAAATGTTTTGTGGTCCTGCCAGACGACATCGTTTACGCGCAAATAGCCGCCATTTAATTGCTCCAGTCCGGCGATACAGCGCAGCAAGCTGGTTTTGCCGCCACCCGATTCGCCGAATAGTGCAGTGATGCCGCTGCCTGGAATACTCAACGCAACATTCAGATTAAAGTTGCCGAAGGTGCCGTTAAAACGCGCTTCGATAGTTTTCATCAGGCAATTGTGCTCATCGAACTACAGTTTTCATCGGACAATAGTGTTCATCGAACAATTCGCATCGAACGGCCGCTGACGATGTACAGCGTGAGCAAAGTAATAAACGAAAACGCGAGCATGCCGCCGGCTAACCAATGCGCCTGCGCGTATTCCATCGATTCGACATGATCGTAAATGGCGACCGATAACACTTTAGTGGCGCCGGGAATATTGCCGCCAATCATCAACACCACGCCGAACTCACCGATAGTGTGGGCAAAAGCCAAAACCGCAGCACTCAGCAAACCATTGCGCGCCAATGGCAATGCGATGCTAACCGCGCGATCCCAGCGTGTGGCGCGCAAAGTTGCTGCCACCTCAAATGGACGACTACCGATATTTTCAAATGCATTTTGAATCGGCTGTAGTGCGAACGGCAGCGAATACAAACTCGATGCGATGACTAATCCGGTAAACGTAAAGGGCAGGGTGCCGAGGCCCAGTGAAAGTGTAAGTCCGCCAACCGGCCCATGCGGGCCTAGTAGCAACAATAGATAAAAACCGAGAACGGTAGGCGGTAATACCAGCGGCAACGCAAACACTGCGGATAACGGCTGCTTCATCCACGAGTGCGTGCGCGCAAGCCACCAGCCGAGAGGTATCGCAGCCACCATGAGTACAACCGTGGTAATGCTGGCGAGTCGCAGCGTCAACCAAATGGGCTGCCAGTCGATGCTTGCAACATTCAACGACGCATTTCCTATTTCGAACAATGACGCAAAAAAGCTACGGGACTTCGTAACCCAGTTCGCGAATAACGGTGACTGCTTCAGGCGATTTTAAAAACGCGAGAAATGCAGTAGCGGCACTGGCGTCAGCATTGGCATTCTTTAATAGCACTGCGCCTTGCTCGATAGGCTCGTGCAATTTATCCGGTACCACCCAGAAGCTGCCGCGCTCAGTTGCTGGTAATGCGTTAACTTGAGCGAGTGCAATAAAGCCGAGCGGTACATTGCCGGTACTGATGAATTGTTGGGTTTGCGCGATATTTTCACCAGTAACAAATTTCGGCTGCAATTGTTCGAGCAGTTTTAGCGCGGTTAAGGTTTCGATGGCTGCTTTGCCGTACGGCGCAATTTTCGGATTTGCCACCGCGATTTTTTCAAATTTATTGCTTTTCAAAATATCGCCGTTGCTGTCCACATAACCGGGCGTGCTGCTCCACAGCGCGAGACGTCCGCGTGCATAAATAAAATGCGAACCGGCGACAGCATTGCCGCTGGCAATTAATTGCTGCGGCGCCTGATCGTCAGCGGCGAGAAAAACATCGAACGGTGCGCCGTTATTAATTTGCGCGTACAGCTGACCGGTGGCGCCGAAACTGGCAACTAATTTGTGCCCGGTTTTTTGCTCGAATAATGGCGTCAGTTGTTTGATCGCGGCAGTGAAATTCGCAGCGACGGCAGCTTTTACTTCATCTGCGTGAGCCAGCGGTTGCAGCAATATGACGCTGAGAAATAATCCGGCCAATGTGCGAATCGATAAACGGGTGCAGCGCATGGTTCATCCTCGAGGAAATGTTATTAGATGGCCGCTACGGCCGGAGGTAGTTTACACGCCGTTATATTTACATGGATATATTGCGATTGCTCGCGCGGCGCGATTCCAATGAGAAAACAAGATCAGATGACAGGATTTTTTTTCAGAAGCGGTTTAATCGCTTCGAAATGTTTATCCGTGATGCGCGCCACGGCTTGTTCCATCGCCCGGTAATTTGCCAATACGGTTGCGCCGTGTTCACTGAGTCGTGCGCCGCCGCCATCGACACCTCCTTTTGCCGTATCGACTAACGGCGATTTAAAACAGCGATTCATTGCATCCACCAGCAACCATGCGCGCCGATAACTCATGCTCATTTTTTTACCGGCGGCGGAGATGGAGCCAGTTTCACGTATTGCCTCGAGTAAATCGGCTTTGCCCGGGCCCAGCGCAATTTCATCGTCGAGCAAAATACGCAACTGCGCGCGTAAGCGAGCGCCTTTAGTTATTTTTTTGTCGGCGGTAGTGCTGGGCATTGCGGTGAAGCTCCATAGTTAGCAACGACAGCCTATTTACCATGCGACACGTACGATTCAAAGCAGCACCGCCGCATGCATGGTCGATGATCTGGATTTTTGCTTAGTTTATCCGCCGTGATCTTTCATCGTGGCGGGTTGGGCGAGCGCTTTAAGACGGAGGCCTTGGCTTTGGTTTGACGATTTTAATACATACGTATTAAATTTTGCCATTTCTTGCTATATGGTTTTGTCTATTTGCTTGTTTTTAAAAAAATCGAGTGGTAATGTCGGCCGAATTAATACGATCGAATTAATAAAAATCAGCATACAGAGGCCAATAATAATGAGCACTCCATCCAGTCAGCGCAGCGAAAGACTCCCGCTCGATTTTGCGCAGGTTAATGCCGAATGGTTGACGCGCACGCTGCAGTCACAATATCCCGGTGTGGTCGTCAACTCGTTGGAGGTGCTCGAATTTATCGTCGGCCACACCAGTAAAGCGCGGGTAAAGTTGAGTCTGAATCAGGCTGGCAAGGATGCGGGCATTCCCGATCAGGTTTGCTTAAAAGCGAATTGGTCAGGCAGCCCGCTGAGCAGTCCCGTATGCGTCAACGAAGCGCGTTTTTATAAAGAACTTGCCAGCAAGCTGCCACTGCCCGCGCCGATCTGTTTTTTTGCCGATTGGGATGACGATGCGCAAGGTCAGCAGGGTTTAATCATATTGGAGGATCTGGTGCCCGAAGGCGGCGAGTTTTGTACGTCGGCGCGGCCGATCACGCTCGACGATATGGCGAAATCGCTGGAAGGTATGGCGTGTATGCACGGTGCATCGTGGGGGCATCCGGAGCTGGATCGACAAACATGGCTGCAAACAGCAATGGCACCGGACACGGCGACCGATGATTACTGGAGCATGATGGAAGATTATTTCGCCGCGCATAATCGAATTCCCGAGCGCGTGGCGATGTTTCCGCAATTAATGGCCGGTGATCCCAATCGTTTGCGGGCGGCATTTCGGCAGCAATGCGAACAGGAGCGCGCCTATAAAGGGCCACTGTGTTTAATTCATGGCGATGCGCATCTCGGTAATAGTTATCGCCGTCCGAATGGCGAGCGAGTGTGGTTCGATTGGCAAATCGTGCGCAAAGGTCGGCCTTGGCGCGACATTACTTATTTCATGATTGGATCGATCACGATTGAGGATCGTCGCAAAGCGGAGCGCGATTTGTTGAAACTTTATCTCGATGGGCTCGCAAAACAAGGCGTGAAAATCAGCTTCGACGCAATGTGGGAAGAATATCGGCGCATGGTGGTGTGGGGCTTGGTCGCGTGGCAGTCGAATATCAATCCACGCGAAGAAACGATGGGACCGCTCGAACGGTTTTGCCGCGCCGCGGATGATTTGGAAACGCACAAATTATTTAATCTCGACTAAATTCGGACTCGCAATTCAACCTGCCAATCGCGCTGTTTTTAGCAGCGCAATTAATTATTTTAATAAAAATTAAAAATAGGACCGCTGCGATGAACCGACTGCAAAATAAAGTGGCGTTGATTACCGGCGCGGGCGGCGGCATCGGTTCGGCTTGCACGGAACGCTTCGTGGCTGAAGGCGGCATCGTTGTCGCAGCCGATTTATTCGAAGACCGCGTGCAAAAGCTGGCGGATAAATTGGGTGACAATGTATTTCCGATTCAGCTTGATATCGGCGAAGAGAAATCGTTTAAAGCCGCTGTCGATGCAACGATAAAACGGTATGGCCGTATCGACATTCTGTTTAACAACGCGGCGCTGACCGATAGCGCGACGCAAAATGCCGATTTAACGGTAATCGACACACCGGTTGAAGTGTGGAGCCGCATCATGCATGTGAATGTCACTGGCTGCATGTTCGGTTGTCGTCATGCTATTCCGCACATGATCGCCAACGGCGGCGGGTCGATTATCAATACTGCATCGAACGGCGCGCTTAGCGGCGACGCATTGCGAATCGCGTATGGGACATCCAAGGCCGCGGTGGCTGCTTTTACTAAATACGTAGCAACTCAGCATGGGCGCAAACATATTCGCTGCAACGCTATCGCGCCGGGGCCGATCATTACTGAAAACTTTAAAGATGTATCGCCGGAATTGTCCGCGATTTTACATCGTCATTCGTTGACTGAAAATTTAGGCAAGCCCGAGGACATTGCTGCATTGGCGGCATTTTTAGCAGCCGATGAATCGCGTTATATCACTGGGCAATTAATTACCATCGACGGCGGTCAAACTACGCATCTGGCGCATTTTGCCGATCTTGAAGATTATCTGGAACAGTTTGCGCAGGTTTGAAAGCAAGCTGGGTATTCTACTGATTGGCTTAACTGCTGTTAAACAATCTTCATTTCTGAATTTGCCGAACTAATCGGTCTAAATGGTCTTATCCGGCTGTATACGGCACTCGCAATATAGCTTCTGCAGCCTGCAGTAATTCATTCCAGAATGGTGCCGGGGTGGGGTAGGGATTGTTGCGCGTGGTACTGAGATGACGTCGTTCAACTAATCCTGCTAAAAATAATTCGCTGGCTAAGCGCAAGCGCAGGCGAAAAACTTCATCTGGCAAATACGAAAAATGTGCTTTAAGTCGCACATTGATTTCTTCCGTGGCCGGTTGCTGTACTTTGCTCAACACAAACGGATGCTCGCCGACTTCAACATGCATCAGGCGCGAGTTAAATAATGCATAGCTGCGTTGTGCTGTTTCGCTCAAGTCCTCAACAACCGGCATAAATAGCGCGGCGAGCAATTGCGAAACAGTGGCGTTGCCGAATTTATCTTTTGCTGTTTCGAGTCGCGCCATACGGCCACTATCGAGCACCGGCACGCGCATGTCGTAGACGGATTGAATCAACCCTTTTTTATTGCCGAAATGATGTTGAATGGCGAAGCTGTTGGCTTGTCCGGCGGCGGTGACAATCTGGCGCAGCGATACATTGTCGATGCCGTATTCGCCAAACAGTCGTTCGGCGGTCACCATCAATTTCAGCGCGCCTTTTGAATACGCGCTGTCTTTTTTCTTTTCGCTTGCCATTAATCGGTTCCGGATTCTTTATCCAATTTTTTGCTGTATTCGGTAAGCAATGCGTGCAGTGATTTTTTATTGGTGCGCAACAGTTTGTCGAGATCGTCGCGCGCGGTCTGCTCGATATTATTTAAATGTGGCGCCTTTAAATTATTGATTTGATCGGCGATAGGTTTTAGTTCTTCGATGGCTGTATTTAATGCGTTCGATGTCTTGGAATCCGTCTGCACCACATGCGCGAGCGCCATTACCGCATCAATTAATTTGCCGAGTTGTTTGCCGGGGCTTGCTACTTCGGTATAAATCGATTGTTCCAGCGTGCTATTGCCGCGATAAAGCGAAGGCGCTTCCCACACCGTATACGGTTGATAAGTAAAGCCGCCGATATTGCCGCTGCCGGGTAAATGAACCGACGTCGGCGACGTTAGTGAGGAGGAAAACATTTGCAACCAGGAGTCGACGAAATTAGATGCAGGCATATCCTTATCTCCATCGCAATTGAAAAAGTAAAGTCCGCACGATTATGGTGAAACGCAAACATAATCGCCACTTTTTTAGTCAGGCAAATTTACGGCATTAAACGCGTCAATTCCTACACGTGTTAAAGCTTCAATAATCATTGTCTGTTCGCAGCGGTCATAAATCCTTTAACAATGCAGCCAGCGCCAGACTGTCGACCGGTTTACTGATGTAATAACCCTGGATTTGATCGCAGGAACGTTCGCGTAAAAAATTTGCTTCCGCCTGTGTCTCAACGCCTTCGGCCACCACCGTGAGCGATAGCATTTTCGCCATGCGAATAATGGCGTCGGTAATAACCTGGCCGTCGTGATCGTCTTGAATGTTACGCACGAACGAACGATCCACTTTTAATGTGTCGACCGGGAACCGACGAATTTGCGCGAGCGACGAATAACCGGTGCCAAAATCATCAATCGCTATGCGCACACCGAGCTCTTTAATCGCGCTGAGCAATCGCACTGCGCGTTCGACGTTTTGCATCATCATGCCTTCGGTCAATTCGATCTCGAGCATTTCCGGGCGCAGGCCGGAGCGCTGCAATGCATCGACGATGTCGTCATAAATATGATCGTCGGCAAATTGCCGCGCCGAAACATTTACCGCGATCGGCACAATAGCGAGTCCGCTTTTTTGCCATTGCGCACCTTGATGGCAGGCCGTGTTCAAAACCCATTTACCGATTGCGACAATTAAGCCGGTTTCTTCCGCAATTGGAATAAACCGCAGCGGTGCGACCGAGCCAAGTTCAGCATTTTGCCAACGCAGTAATGCTTCGACACCGGTGAGATTGCCGCTGTGTAAATCAATTTTCGGCTGATACTGCAAAGAAAGTTCGCGGCGCACTAATGCTTCGCGCAAATTGGTTTCGAGCGCCAAACGCTCAAGCGATTGAACTTTGATTTGGTCCGAATAAAATTGAAAATTATTTTTGCCTTCTTCCTTCGCCAGATACATCGCCATATCGGCGTGCTTCATTAATGCCTGCTCATCGACACCATCGCGCGGGTACATGCTGATGCCGATACTGGCGGTAACTCTGCATTCCTGACCGTTCAGCATGATTGGCGCAATGGCGACGCTCAATAATTTGCGCGCCACGGATGCGGCCGATTCTTCATCGTAAATTTCTTGAGCGAGCACGACAAATTCATCGCCACCGAGACGCGCAACAAATTCACTGGCGCGCAGTACCGAGCGAAAACGCCGCGCCATTTCCTGAATTAATTCATCGCCAGCGGCATGGCCCAACGTATCGTTAATGGTTTTAAACCGATCGAGATCGATAAACATCAACGAAAAATAATGACCGTAGCGGTTGCCCGCGGCAATCGCACGCTGCAATGTTTCACTGCACAGCGCGCGATTTGGCAAACCAGTCAGCGCATCGTGTCCGGCCATATGTGCAATGCGTTGTTCACTCAATTTACGACCAGTGATATTGAGTTGAATACCGGTAATGAAATTGGGAACGCCGCTCGCATTAAATTCCAAATGCGATTTGCTTAAGATCCAATGCACCGAACCATCCGGCCACAGCGCGCGAAATTCAATTTCGAGCTGCTCGTTTTTTTCGTACATCGTCGGCGCAAAGGCAGCTTGCAGAGCTGGCAAATCCTCCGGGTGAATGCGTGCGAAAATTTCCGCTGGTGACAGCGATATCCCTTTCGAGCCGTATAGCGCAGAGGTATTGAAATCCCAGCCGACCGGCTGCTCGGATTCCGAAATGTTATCAACGGTCGATGCTATTGCAACGCGGAACATGCCGGCATCGGCGATTTCCAATACCTGGCGAAGATGGTTGCGAAGGTCTTCGAGCTCCAGCGCATGGCGTTTTTCTACAGTGATGTCGCGAAATATGCCGTCGACATACGACGCGTCATTGTTGCGCTGCACTCGAATAGTTAGCCGCAACCAGCGCATTGCGACGCCGGCTGTGCGCACTTCAATTTGAGATTCCGATCTGTTTTGCGCAACGGCATTATCAATCGCATCGAAAACCGCAGCCTGGTCATCGACATTTAATTGTTTTAGTACATCGATCAAATCGCGCTTTTGATTATCGGTAATGCCAAATAATTGCGTATCGACACGCACCCAATTGTCGGTCGATTCAATGCGCTTACCAGCGGCGCTCATATGCTGTCGAAAAATGCCGGCAACGCCATGCGACAACATCAGCTCAAATTGTTCGTGTAAGTAATTTGGTGCGGTCAATTGTTCTTTACCATCTTTGTCAGTGCCTAGTCTTGAACTCAGAAGCGCTGTCGCGCCTGCTCAGCGAATTATTGTTCCGGCAATGGAATGAATTCAGTCTCACCGGCGACACTGCCCATACGTTGCGCTTGCCAATCCTGTTTGGCTTGTTCGATACGCTCTTTGCGCGACGACACAAAATTCCACCACATGAAACGCGGAGCATCGACAGCAGCACCGCCGATCAGTACAAAGCGCGCATCTTCGGATACGGTAATAACAGCGGCGCTTGTATTTAAAACGCCTAATTGCAGTGCCGATAGCGTTTCGCCATCGATTTCAATAACACCGCTGACGAGATAAATAGCGCGCTCGATTGGCGCTGCAGGCAGATTGATCACAGCGCCGCTGCGCGCATCGAAATCGACATAAAGCGTTTCGGAAAATGTTTCGACTGGCGAGGTCAGCGCAAACGCAGAACCGATTAACACACGTGCGCTGAATAATTCTTCAGTCAATACCGGAATCGCCGAGGCCGGCGTATGACTGAATGCGGGTTCGCATTCCTCATAAGCCGTTGGTAGCGCCGCCCACAATTGCAAACCGTGCAGCGGATACGGTGTTGCGCGCAACTCATCGGGCGCACGTTCGGAGTGCACAATACCGTTGCCGGCTGTCATCCAATTAATCGCACCGGGCTCGATGCGTTGCACCGAGCCGAGACTGTCGCGGTGCTGCATCGCGCCTTCAAATAAATAACTGACGGTGGCAAGACCGATATGCGGATGCGGGCGCACATCGAAATTATCGGTGGGGTGATGAATCACCGGACCGAAGTGATCGAAAAAAATAAACGGACCAATCGATCGTGTCACCGCTTCCGGCAGCGAACGCCGTACGACAAATCCGCCGCCTAAATCTTTTTCATGGGGCTTAATAATTTTAATCGTAGACATACGTCACCTGAGCATTATCAGCGGAGAATGATGGAAGAATTTACAACCACTCGGTTTCGATTTCCGTTGTTACTTTAGTCATTAATTTATGCACCGGACATTTCCCGGCGACATTTAATAATTCGCTGCGTTGCGCTTCGGTCAAGTCGCCAGTCAATGCGAGCTTGGTTTTTAAGCGATAGATGCCTTTGGATTCTTCTGAATCGTCGCGCTCGACCACGACTTCAATATTCTCGACCGGAATTTGTTTGCGTTTCGCGTACCACAATACGGTCAGTGCTTTGCAGGCACCCAGCGCGGAGTCGTACAGATCGTGCGGGCTCGGGCCGGCGTCTTCGCCGCCTCCGGCTTCGTCGATATCGGCGATAACCACATGGTCGCGAATTTGAATCCGATGCTTCATTACACCTGAGGTGTCGCGAGTGATTTTGATAGTCATAGGTTTTACCCTCTATTTAATAGCGATTATGCAGTCCGTGGCGCAGCGTCGCAGAATGACAAATAACAGTGACATCTGCCAGCGTTTGCATGGCAACGCGTTAGTTTATTCGGGAGCGATAAAACTGCCTACGCGAAATGAAGGAGGGCAGCGGGCTCGCGGGTATTAACCATTTGCAGAGCAACTCGAACGAATAAGTTAAATGAATAACCTCAATGAATAGCTTGAGTGATTCTTGCGCAGCTGAAATAGTGAGCGCAATAAAACTAACGCGCCCACTAATAATTAGCTGCTGCACTAGTAATTAGCTGACGGACTAATAATTAGCTACCCCAACTACAGGAAGCCTGTCCGTGACGCCATTTACCAAGCAGCAACAGATCGTCGGTCTGATCGGTTGGTTGATTGCGAGTTTTATTGCCGCCGCTATCGGCAGCGCAGCTTCGATCCAGGCCGGCGCCTTCTATGCGCAATTGGTACGCCCCAATTGGGCGCCGCCGGCGTATCTCTTCGGCCCGGTGTGGACAGTACTGTATCTGCTGATGGGTATTTCAGCGTGGCTGGTTTGGCGCGTCGGCGGATTTCGCCCAGCGCGCAATGCGTTGACGCTGTTTCTCGTTCAGCTAGTTGTGAATGCGTTGTGGAGCTGGCTGTTCTTCGAGTGGCATCTGGGCGCGGTGGCGCTCGCCGATATCGTCTTACTGGTGGCGCTTATCGTTGCCACGATTATTTGCTTCTGGCGGATTAAACCATTGGCAGCTGCTTTACTGTTTCTGTATTTGTTATGGGTCAGCTTCGCTACGGCACTAAATTATTCGGTGTGGATACTCAACCCGCAGGCATTAGGCTGAGAGTAATTTTTTACAGAAAGGCCTATAGTCGATAACGTATTTTCAGGCCTGACGATTACGAACCGAGGGAGCAACCATGAAAAACGTCAGTAAAATTCTCAACTCCAAAAGCGACGCGAAACTTCACAGCGTTCATCCCGGCACCACGGTGCTCGATGCACTCAAACTGATGGCCGAAAAAGGCATCGGCGCGCTCGTTGTGCTCGACAACAGTCAATTGGTCGGTGTGTTTAGCGAACGCGACTACGCGCGCAAGATCGCACTGATGGAACGCTCGTCGAGCACGACCACCATTGGCGAAGTCATGACCGCCAGCCCCATCTGCGTCGCGCCGAACGATACGATGGAATTCTGCATGGAGCTGATGACCGAAAAACACATCCGTCACTTACCGGTACTGCAAGACGGCGAGTTGATCGGCATGATTTCGATCGGCGATTTAGTGAAAAACATCATCGAGGATCAGAAAGCGATGATTCTGCAATTGCAGAATTACATGCGCGGCGAGAGCTATTGAGCAAGCACGCGATCATTGAGTATCGATGACCAGAACCTACTGTTCTTGCTGAACGTGAATCGGTTTTTTACTACCTGATTTATTCACCGCTGGCGGGCGTAGCTAACGGTAAGCATTTCCCATTGATGGCCTTCGGGCACATTCCAATAAATCATTTTGCCGCCGTAGTCGGTGTTGATCTTGCCGTCGACCGGCACATGCATTGCGCTGCGATAAGCAATTCCGGCGGCTTTGATTTTCGCAAGAACCCTATCGAAGGTGGCGTCGTCGACGCGAAAGCAAAAATGCTCGACCGGAAACGATTCGTCCGTTTCAATAAAATCGAGCGTCAAGCCATCGTTGATATACACCGCGAAAAAAGGGCCCGCTGTTGCCGGCCCACAAGAAACGCCGAACAGCTCGGCCAGTAGCTTCGCTGAGCTGTTGCGGTGGTGAGCGGAAACAATGACGTGATCGAGTTCGATGGTCATATGGAATTCCCCAATCCGTTAAAACGCAGAACGCAATAAATGAAATGTACCGGCGAGCGTTGGATTATTGCGCTCTACAATTACTCGTACAAATAGTGGAATTACAAATTAGTTTTTCGCTGATGGAGTCATTTGGTATTGCCGTTCCAAAACGCGTTCAACTCATCCGCGCTGCCATTGAATTGATCGCGGTCGCAGCGGCCGATGCCGTCGACCTGATGGGGTTCGAGCCCAGCGGCACCATCCGTATATTGCCACAGCGTCCATTGCGACCAAATCTTGGGGATCAGTGGCGCGGGGCCGTATTGCGCAATCCAGAGCCAGCATTTCGATAACTCGGTCTGCTCCGGCGAAGTGATACCCGCATTGGCCAGCGCTTCTTTAATCGTGTGACCGGAATATAAGCCGGGGTAGCGACCGGTAACGGTGAAGATGTGATGCACAAACTGTTCGGCCTCCAGCAGGCTCATGTCATGACCTTGTGGGTTGGGCTCGAAATCGAGAACCAGCAGCGAGTCGGTGCCGGCAGTCGACACCAATAATTCGGCTTGATTGGATGCGTCGCCTGCAGTGCCGAAGTGATAAGCGCCAAACAGCAGGCCGGCTTCTTTTATTTTCTTTTTATTGGTAGTAAAGGTGGGGTCTACGAATGAAGTACCCTGCGTCGCCTTTTGAAAAACCCCGAGAATTCCAGCCTCTTGAACCTTTGCCAGGCTGCTGATTTTGTTGTGATGTGAAATGTCGATGACGGCATTGAGCATGACTCTATCTCCCTTGATGTGACTTCCAGTAGTTACGTTCACCCGTTGTGAATGCGGATAAATTCCAATGCATACGCGATTTGACGTTTGGATTAGGTATTCGTCGCGTTGCATGTTTAATAGTTTATTAGCGCAATGTGGCAACGATTCGCACCGTTGCGCAGGCAGATCGGTAAAGCGAACAGCCGTTATTTTCGGCTGGAAATTATCAGAAGCGCGATATTCGGACGAATGCTTCTCTATATGCTTGCCAAGCTAAGCGGACAGCCGCAGCAAAGCAGAGCGAACAACAAGCGTAGCTTTTTGCTGTCCGCTTGAGCGCCTTGTTAAGCATTTGCGATACTGGCAGCCAGTGCTGCTGCCGCAATAATTGGTGACCCTATAACAAGAAGCTCAACATAGCGAAAGATTCCTTTCTTGACGGCCTGACGCATGGAAACAACATTGAGCATGAGCGCCACCAAAGCCAAAGTACCTGCTGCAAAAAGAGCGACGGTAATTATTGATACGTAAACGTTCCCACAAAACTGTCCCGAAGGATTAGCTGCTTTCTGCGCTGCGCCATCTGCTCTAATTGCAAAATAAGCCCATATAGAGGGCACGAAGAAAGAGATGGTTGAAATAATCCACGAAATCTTTCGCTTCATAAAGCTTAACGACCACGCCAGCGGCAGACACGCGCGCAGCGTGTGGCTGTCCAGCCGTTGCCATCGACAACGGCGTGCTGCGCGTGTTTGTTATGAATGCTCGCCACAGAGTCCATGCAATATCTGGCCATAAAATCTACTCAAATATCTTTTTAAGATAGATATACCTGGAGTAGTTAAAGGTTAATTTGCATTCATCTATATCAGTATTTTTTCTTACCCAATATTCGTACATGCACACTTCGCTCAAAAAGTCACTCCAGTTTTTCTCTAGGCTCGGAAGGCCCTTTTTGACATTTCCTCTAATGTAGTCGCTGCTAATATGGCTAATTAGCTTTGTCATAAGAAGATTAATATTTCCCTCTACTTCCTTTTGGGTTTTTATTCTTGCGTCAGTATTAGCTTTGGATTTCTTGTTGCATAATTCTAGATTAAACGATTCCTTTTCTTTTGGGGTATTTTGGGCGCATAAGCTCAAGTTTCTAGCGCCAAAGCCTTTCATGATGCATGCAATATATGCATCTGTCCCTTTCGCCTCGGCGCATCCATCGTTGGGCTGATTTTTGGCTTCATTACTTTTTCCGAGGTCTCTCAGGTCATCTAAAAGATGTAATTTTAGTCTGCCTCGACACTCGTATATGTGAAGTACATTTAGCTTGGGTTCACTCTCTTCAAAATCAAAGGTGTTCTCGATTCCGCAGTAGTTTTTTATGAATACGTTGTAAAGACCAACAGCATTTTCTAGCTCCTCAAAGTAGCCATAGAGTTTTTGTTGCTTTGAAATCTCTTCTTTTAAAAGCGAGTTGGCCTCGGTTTGCTTTTCATCAGCGCATTGAGAAGTGCCAGCTATACCCCCCGAAAGACACTCTTTGGCATGGAGGTCAACGAAGCAGTTTGCCCATTCATCGTAGCTTCCAGAATAATCGCATGCCTTCTGAAGCTCATTGGCATCTACAGAAATCGATAAAAAAAATAAAACAAAGATCGTAAAAACAACGGATAAACCATTCATTCAAAAGATCCTTTTAGGATTCATAACGACGCAAACAGGGGCTGGCAAACGCGTAGCGTTTGACAGTCCCAGCAGCCGAAGGCTGCGATTGCTTTGCCTTGTTAGCGATCTGGCTGCGGGCAACCATTTTCATCACACATATATTCATTGATTTCTTCAATGCGAGATTCGATGTGCTTAATGAGGCAGTGTTCGGTTTCTCTGCCACCGTCCCAATGAGACAAAGTGACTATTTCTTCACACCAGGCGTCTACGTAACTTCGCCATTTGGTTTGATGCGAATCTATTTTTATGTATGAATAGTGATCCCGAATATTTTTTACAATGCTGGAAAGTTTTTCATCTAAAATTTTTCGTTCGTTGCTGACGCAGTCTTACATGTCCATTGCAGATCCTTTCGAACACTTATCATCGATAGAAACATCTGCGGCTTGAACGTGCGGAAAGCATGACACGCCTACAAGAAAAATACATGCACCAACGAATATTCTGCGATTCATCAATCTCTCCTTTCGCTAACAAATTAGTAAGCAGACACGTCCGCATTTAAAAATTAAACGCGACGCGTCGTCTGATCTTGGGTTTTGGCGGTTAACGCAGATGCGTCGGTTGATGGTGTCCATTTCTGCAGCCTTTCAAAATACCGTGGAAGCCGCACCAACATTGGGGATGGGGTTGCTGTCCGTAGCGAGGTGCAAAATTAACCCGAATATCCTCACCTGTCCAATGGGAGCGATGAGTGGTTATTTGAAGAATGCGTGCGAATCTCCAAGGGTATCGACGCGAGCACTTTCATCGATGGGCGCTATGAATATCATTGCGAGTCATTGATAACGCGCGGCAGCTAAAGTCGGGTTTGCAATCCGCTTGTGTGGCTCAACAGACGGGAATTACTGGCAGAATTAATTGGATTCTGTGGCGGGCTTGGGCTGACGTCAGCGGCGGTTTTGGTTGAAGTAAAAAATAGTGCGCTCGACGGTGCCTCGATCTTGCCTTGAGCGGTCTCCGGCTCAGTTTTGTTCTGCTGTTTCTCTCTAAGCGCTCGCGTTAGCTTGCTCGGAGCTAGCTCATCCTCGTTCGGAGTGACCTTTTTCTCTAGCGGAGCTAGCTCTATCTATCGCGGAGTTAGCTTTATCTCAATCGGAGATAGTTTTTTCTATCTCTGCGCTGGCTTTATCTATTGCGGAGATAGATTTATCTCAATTTGAGTTAGCTTTTTCTATCGCTGAGCTAGCTCGATCTATGTCGGCGATAGCTTTTTCTCTGTCTGCGATAGTTATTGCTCTGTCTGTGTTAGTTATTTCTCGTTCTGCATAAGCTTTCGCTCACTTTGAATAGGCTTTTGCTCAGTTTGAGTTGACTCGCGCTAGTTGCGAATTAGATACAGCGGCGTGGGTGATGCATTAACGCGATGTTTGATTTAGTAGAGCGGATAGAAGCGCAGGTAATGGGGCAGGTGAAATGGATCGGGTAACGGGGAGGTTCGTTTGTTTGCTGCAAATAAACAGTGGAAGCCCAATAAGGCGCTTCCACTATTCGTTTTGCTGCGTGTACTTCGCGCCGTGTTAGCGGCGGTTGCCGCGCAGGCGCAGTAACACGGAAATCATCACATCGACTTCCTGGCAGGTGTTGTAGAAGGCCAGTGATGGGCGGACCGTGTTTTCGAGACTGAAGCGACGCAGAATTGGTTGCGCGCAATGGTGTCCAGTGCGGACCGCAACGCCTTCCTGATTCAGTGCTTTGCCGACTTCCTCGTTGGAGTAGCCGTTCAGCACGAACGAGGCGACGCTGGCTTTGTCCGCCGCGGTGCCGATCAGGCGCAAGCCCGGAATGGTTTTCAACGCTTGCGTGGCGTACACGAGCAGATCGTGTTCGTAACGGGCAATGTTTTCCAGACCGATGCGCTCGACGTAATCGATGGCCGCACCAAGGCCAACCGCATCGGCAATGTTGCCGGTGCCCGCCTCAAAGCGCGCGGGTGCATCCTGATACTGAATGCGCTCAAACGTGACATCGACAATCATATTGCCGCCGCCTTGCCACGGCGGCATCGATTCGAGAATCGCCGACTTGCCGTAGACCACGCCGATGCCGGTGGGGCCGAATACTTTGTGGCCGGAGAACACATAGAAGTCAGCGTCGAGCGCTTGCACGTTGACGCGCATATGCGACACCGCTTGCGCGCCATCGACCAATACGCAGGCGCCTTGGCGATGCGCGAGATCGATGATTTCCTTGACTGGCGTCACCGTGCCGAGCGCATTCGAAACCTGCGTGATTGCGACCAGCTTGGTGCGGTCGTTCAACAGGCGGCGATATTCTTCCAGCAGTATTTGGCCGCTGTCGTCGACGGGAATGACGCGAATTTTTGCGCCGGTTTCGGCCGCCAATTGCTGCCACGGCACGATGTTGGCGTGATGCTCGAGCAGCGACACGATAATTTCATCGCCCGCTTTGATATTTTGTTTGCCCCAGCTTTTTGCGACTAAATTGATCGCCTCGGTGGCGCCGCGCACAAACACAATTTCGTCGGCCGAACCGGCGCCGAGAAACCGCGCGACTTTGTTGCGGGCGCCCTCGTATGCATCGGTCGCGCGGGCTGCCAGTTCGTGCGCAGCGCGATGGATGTTGGAGTTTTCGTGCGCGTAAAAATACACAAGACGATCGATGACGGACTGCGGCTTGTGCGTGGTCGCCGCGTTGTCGAACCAAATTAACGGGCGACCATTCACGCGCTCTTGCAGAATCGGAAAATCGCGACGCACGGCGTTCACATCGAACGGCGGATGCGCGCCGGGTGCGAGGGCGGGAATCGATTTATCGTTCGACGATTGCGCATCGAGAAAATAAAACGATTGGTTGCCGCTCTGCGCTTGCGGTGCGGCAGGCTGCGCGATGCGGTCGGTGCTCAGCAGTGCTTTCAATTCCGCAGCGCCGGGCAAACCAAACGACTGCGCGCTAACGCGATCGTCAATCGGCACGTCCTGTTGCGCGGGCAACGCCGATGGATAAGCGCTCGACTCGCCCAAAAAATAATAGGGCGAAGTGGGCGGTGATATGCCCGTCGGCAAATCTGGTGTCGGCGCACGCGAAGGTGGCGAGCTGATTTGCGGCAGCGCAGCCGCGTAAGCTTCGGGCACACCCAATACGGGGTTGCCGCCGCGACCGAGCGCCGGTGCGCTTTGGTTCACCACATCCGGCACACCCGTTTGGGTGGTCGCCGATGGTGTTAGCGAAGGGGCGCGTTGCGCAATGCCGGGATCCACCGGCGGCTTCGGCGATGAAAAGTCCAAAGCCGATTGCGGCGAACCTGGCAGCGCGGCGAAGAACTCTCCCGCCAAACGATTTAACGTCGCTTCGTCGAACAAGCCCGTGGCTCCGTTATTTGTAGGTGTCGGGGTATTCATGATATTTGCCGACTTCCACATCTTCGAGCACAGCGAGTGCATCTTCGGTTAATACTGCGAGTGAGCAGTACAGCGAAATTAAGTACGAGGCGATGGCATTGCGGCCGATACCCATAAAGCGCACCGACAAACCGGGGCTTTGTTCGCCAGCAAGGCCGGGCTGGAATACACCGACCACGCCCTGACGTTTCTCGCCAACGCGCATCAAAATGATTTTGGTTTTGCCGTCTTCGACCGGAACTTTGTCCGATGGAATTAATGGCAATCCGCGCCAGGTTAAAAACTGCGAGCCGAATAAGCTCACTGTGGGCGGTGGTACGCCGCGGCGTGTGCATTCGCGACCGAACGCAGCGATGGCGAGTGGATGCGCGAGAAAAAAGCCCGGCTCTTTCCACACTTTCGTAATTAAGTCGTCCAGATCGTCCGGTGTCGGCGCGCCGGTCAATGTCGAAATGCGCTGCGAATCATCAACTGCGGCGAGCAGACCGTACTCGGGGTTATTAATTAATTCACTTTCCTGGCGTTCTTTGATCGTTTCGATCGTCAGGCGCAATTGCTCTTTGATTTGATCGTGCGGGCTGCTGTAAAGATCCGATACGCGAGTGTGAACATCTAACACCGTGGTGACAGCATTCAAAAAATATTCGCGTGGATTTTCTTCGTAATCGACAAATGTTTGCGGAAGGTCCGCTTCATCGCGCTGCGTGCACGCAACATTTACCTGGGTTGGGTTTTTAACTTTGTTGACGCGATAAATACCTGCTTCAACAGGTAACCATTGCAACAAGTGAACGAGCCATCGCGGCGAAATAGTTGATAACTGCGGTACGGTTTTAGTTGCATTGGCAAGTTGGCGCGCGGCATTGTCGCCAAGCGCTAATTGCACATCTGGAGTGTCAGCCATCATCGGGCTCCCTGTTAGAGATAAACGGAATACATAGTAGAAAAAACGATAAGCTAAGATCGTTCAGCGCTAAGGCTCAGTCAACCGCCTATACCCATCATTCGTTGGCTAGTTGAACATTATTCAAAAAAGAGGGCTGTTCGCAGAGAGCAATTAAAGAGGACACACTCACTTCAAGCGCTGTCGCTATTTTTGAAATTGTCGTTAACGACGGCACAGCGCTGCCGCGTTCGATCTCACCAAGATACGAACGATTAAGTCCCGCGCGATCTGCAAGTACTTCTTGCGACCAACCATTGCTTTCGCGCGAGCGCCGAACAATGGAACCGAATTGATCAGACAGCTGCGTCATAAGCTTAAATTTTCTTTTGCGGGAACTTCGTGTTGGGAGTTTGCCTGCGTGACATTGCTGCCCGGCGGCACGCTACGGGTAAGCCAAACATTGCCGCCAATCGTCGAGCCATGACCAATAGTTATGCGGCCGAGCACGGTGGCACCCGCATAAATAACGACGTCATTTTCAACAATGGGATGTCGCGGCTGACCTTTCTGCAAATTGCCTTCCGCGTCGGTGTTGAAACGTTTCGCACCGAGGGTGACAGCCTGATAAAGGCGCACGCGTTCACCAATTTCCGCTGTTTCACCAATCACAACACCGGTGCCGTGATCGATAAAAAATCCTGCGCCAATTTTTGCGCCCGGATGAATATCGATGCCGGTTTCCGAGTGCGCGCGCTCGGCAATAATGCGCGCGAGCAACGGCACGCCGAGCTTGTAAAGTACATGCGCTAAGCGATGGTGGATGATGGCAATAATGCCGGGATAACAGAGCAATACTTCGTCGACGCTGCGCGCGGCGGGATCACCGCGATAAGCCGCTTGAATATCGCTGTCGAGTACGCCGCGAATTGTTCCTAATTGAGCAGCGAATTTTCTGACGATGGTAATGGCTTCTTGATCGATACCTTCATCAACTGTTGTTGCGTGTCGCGAGTTGTAATGCAGCTCTAGTCGCACCTGTTCAAGCAGTGCTGTTAATGCAGTATCGAGCGTATGACCGATATAAAAATCTTCCGTTTCCTGACGCAAATCAGGTGGTCCCAACCGCATCGGAAAAAGTGCGCCGCACAGCGCATCGGCGATATCGCGCAATGCTTCGCGCGAAGGTAATTCGCGGCCGCCAAATTCCAGATTGCGATGTTGCTCGCTGCGCCAGCGTTCGCGCTGAGCTCGCAAATCAACCACGATCGCGTTGAGATCCCATTTGGGCTTTTGTTGTTCGCCGAACAAATCATTTGTATCAGAACTCATACCGCTTCTTCTTTCTGTGTGATGGCTATTTCTACGTTTTTACTCTTCTACGAGAGTACGCGAGAACCATCACTGGTTAATCTTGAGTCCAAGGCAGGCTATGAAAACGCCAACCGCCTAAGCCACCGCGTTGTTGCTGCGCATCTATTTCGCCTTCAAAACCTTCCAACACATTGAACGCTTGCGTGAACCCAGCTTTGGTCGCGGCTTGCGCGGCGGCGGCCGAGCGTTTGCCACTGCGGCACAATAACAGTACAACCTGATCCTTTTTAACTTTTGCTTCGAGCTCGCGCGTGAAGCGCGGGTTGCGTGTTAACGATGTTCCGGTTGCCCACGCTACGTGTAACGTATCCGGTACATGACCGACGAATTTGCGTTCTTCGCCGCTGCGCACATCGACTAATACTGCGGCGCCTTCGGAAAATAAAGTCCACGCATCGACAGGCGAAACACCGCCCGCGTAATCGAGGTTATCGCTGGCCGCTGCATCGCGCGCCTTTTGCAAAATAGCGGTTGCTGCTGCAGATAAATTCGCCGACTCGTCAGTTTCATTAGATGCATTCGTGGTGGTCGCTTGAATGGCAACGCTCATTAGAATATCTCCGAAAAATGAATCATTTAATGCAGCCAACACATTTCTGCGCTCAACCAACGCCTCTGGATGTATCTAACTAATGCCGAAGCGCTGGTGGCTATAGCCAGTAAAGTACCTGTGTGAAATGAACCTGGGAAATAGTATTTAACTCTATGGTTATTCCGCCGCAATGCCGAACTTGAAGGGAACACGTTAATGCGTGGAAAGAAAGGGAATAAGTGAAAAATGAAAGCGAATTGCTGCTACAGCAACAGTGCCTCGATCGTGTGCAAGAATTACTTCACTAAATAGCTTTTAGATTATTTGACGATGTTATGATTTTAAATGTCGTGAAAATAAGCACATCAACCGACGTGAAATACTGCGATTAGAAATTAAACAATCCAAATAATTAATTAAAGATTTTTCTGATGTCGAAAAAAATTGTAATAGTCGGTGCTGGGTTTTGTGGAACATTGGCGGCGATACATCTGCTCAAAAGCAAATCGAATAGCGCTCTTCAAATCATGCTGATTGACCGCGATGAAGCGGGGCGCGGCATTGCCTATGCGGCCGGAGAAAAAACACATCTGCTCAATGTGCCCGCCGGCAGCATGAGTGCATTCGCCAACGACCCGGAACATTTTCTGAGGTTTGCAAAAAGTTCGGACGCCACGGCGGCGAGTGCCGATTTTTTGCCGCGCTATGTTTATGGCGATTATTTGCAATCGTTGCTGCGTGAATCGATCGCAGAGAAAAATTCAAATATTGAGTTTTCGATTGTTCAGGGCAGTGTTATTGATGTGCACGAAAGAGAAGGTTTGCTGCACGTGGAATTGTCCGATGGACAAATAGTGGATGCGGATAAAGTTTTATTGGCGACAGGAAACACCATACCGACCGATCCTTCTGGCTTAGATGCGGAATTCTTTCGAAGCAGTAAACGGTATATTCGCGATCCCTGGGCATTGCAAATCCTTGACTCAATCGATAGGCAGCAACCAATGTTGCTGATTGGAGCCGGCTTAACCGCCGTCGATGTCGCATTGTCGCTGGGTGCTAAAAATTTCAATCAGCCCATTTTTGCGTTATCTCGACGTGGCCTCACGCCGCTGGCTCACCGTGGTTTAAGTCAAGAGCCACATGATGTAACGCTGCCCGCTTCACTGTTTAAATCGGAGCTGCAAATTTCAGCAGTTTTGCGTCAATTGCGTGTGCTCGCAAAAACCGCTGTCGTTGACGGTAGTAATTGGCGAAGTCTTATCGGTGCACTGCGTCCGCACACGCCCACTATGTGGCAAGAAAAAATCAGCGACAGCGAGCGCCGGCGTTTTTTGCGCCACTGCCTTATTTATTGGGATGTACATCGACACCGGCTGGCACCGCCGGTAGCGGCCTCATTACAGGATTTATTACTGACCAAGCAGCTGACCATCAATGCCGGGCGGCTTTCGCATCTGTATGAAAACGAAAGCGAAGGTGCAGTAAATGTAAGCTGGCGTGTGCGTGGGAGAAGCGAAGTAATTACTACGCGAGTCGGCACAGTAATTAATTGCACCGGGCCGAGCAATAATTTAAAGCATTCGACGAATCCGTTGTTGACGGCTTTATTGCAACGCGGCGCTATCAGTCAGGATATTTTGCAGTTGGGCATTAACGTTAACGATAACTACGCGGTTATCTCGGCGAACGGAAATGCGTCGACAAATATTTTTTATGTCGGCCCATTTTTGAAAGCCAAATATTGGGAAGCTACTGCCGTGCCCGAGTTGCGAGCACATGTTGAAAAAGCTGTGCGGCATTTACTCGATTCATTCGATTTATCCGATTCACTCGATATAATAGCCGCACAGTAATTTTCGATTGGACGTTTCACTTTCCGCGCTGTTACTGCAGCATTCCGTACAATTTCAAGCGGTGCCGCAAAATATTACGGCTGATACCCAATAGTTTTGCCGTCTGCAATTGATTGTGTTGGCAATATTCGAAGGCGCAGCGAACTACGCGCGCTTCGATATCGGCGAATAAATGCTTGCCGTGACCATCCAGTAAATCCAGCAGCGCATGCTCAAGCGATAAATTGGCCTGGCGATCATTCACCTCTTGCTGCAATTGATCGGGCGATGATCTCGAAAAACTGTATTTCGCTAAATCGAGATCTTCGGCTTCGATGATGTTGTTTTGCATCACCAGCATGGCGTGGTGAATGACGTTTTCCAACTCGCGAATATTGCCGGGCCATGGATAATCCAATAACGCTTCGCGCGCGGATTCGGAAATACCGGCAGCCGCTATGCCGAGATTCTCGCGGTACGTTTCCACAAAATGTTCCGCCAGCGGCCCAATATCGCCAAGCCGTTCGCGCAATGGCGGCAGATTCACTTTCGCAACATTTAAACGATAGTACAAATCTTCTCTGAAGCGACCAGTTTTTACGGCCTCTTCCAGATTGACATTGGTCGCTGCCACTAAACGAATATTGATGGGGATAGTGGTGCGGCTGCCGACGCGACTTAATACGCGCTCCTGCAACACGCGCAATAATTTCACTTGAGTCGCAGGTGGCAAATCGCCAATTTCATCGAGAAATAGAGTGCCGCCGTTGGCGACTTCGAACCAACCTTTTTTCTGTTCCTGGGCTCCGGTAAAAGCACCTTTTTCATGTCCGAATAATTCGCTCTCAACCAATTGCTCCGGTAGTGCCGCGCAGTTGACCGCAATGAAAGGGCCCTTGCCGCGCCCGCTCAGGCGATGCACCTGCCGCGCCACCAATTCTTTGCCGGTGCCGGTCTCGCCAATGATGAGAACATTTGCGTTGCTGGGCGCGAGTTTTTCCAAGCGCTCGTATAGCGCTCTAGACGCTGGGTCTTCAAACACTAGCGCTGTAGCGCGAATACTGCGCGAATAGGCCGGGGGATTATCGAACTCGACCACGTCACGACTGACGTTTTTAAACGCAGGCACGAAATGACGCGAATCGAATTTAGCTTCGAGCAATTCTGCCATCGTCATTTAATCCAGTTTGGCCAGCGCGACATCGGTTGCTTTTACGAAAGCAATTACATCCGTGCCGACTTGGAGATTGAGTTCCTGCACGGCGCGCGTCGAAACTAACGACGTCACTATGCCTGATGTTGTTTGTACTTCGACTTCGCTAATCACCGGGCCAATATTGATTTGCGAAACGGAGCCACGAAATTGGTTGCGGGGATTGATCGAAGAAATGCTCATCACGGTTACTCATTAAAAGTATTCGAGCAAAGTATCATCGTGGTCCGCTGATTAAAAATAAGAAAAAATTACTTAGATATTCCATTCTGACGAATCGACGTTTATTGAAGACTTAGTTTTGCGCGGCGCAGGCATCGAATTAAAAACGCATATGCTTGTGCTTTTAAAGAGCATGCAAACGACGCCGTTATGTGCTGCATTTAAAAATGGTAATTTCCTTTCCGAGCATGCAGACAATGGCGACGAGCAGGGTGCTTAGCGCCTATCGCGTAAGGAATCGATATACTTCGCCGGTGGGTACCCATCGCTAGCGGCGATAATAAAGGTGTCGCAGAGAAAATTTAAGCAGCGCCATTAACAACTTAAGAGCACTTCAACTTGAGGAAATCAGCCATGGTCCAGCGCGTTTTTATTACAGCAGGTGCCTCCGGAATCGGCCGTGAAATTGCGCGAGCGTTCGCCGCTCAGGGCGCCAACGTATTTGTTTGCGACATTGACGCTAGCGGTCTGGACAATTTAGCGGCTGAAATTCCCGGTCTCGCCACTCAGGTTTGCGATGTTTCAAAACTGGCGGATATCGAAAAAACCGTCGCGTTTGCCGCCGATACATTGGGCGGAATCGATGTGGTCGTGAATAACGCGGGCATTGCCGGACCTACCGCACCGGTTGAAGAGGTGACGCCGGAGCAATGGGATAAGGTTATTCAAATTAATCTCAGCGCTACCTTTCATGTCACGCGGCTCGCAATTCCGTATCTGAAAAAATCATCTGCAGGCGCGATTGTGACTATTTCATCGGCCGCCGGTCGATTTGGATACGCCAATCGCAGCGCGTACTCTTCTTCGAAATGGGCGTTGGTCGGCTTCACAAAAACGCTGGCGATTGAATTGGGTCAATACGGCATTCGCGCCAATGTGATTCTGCCTGGCACCGTCGAGGGCGAACGTATTCAGAAAGTATTTGAAGGCCGCGCGCAAATCAGTGGCCAAACCGTGGAAGAGGTAAAGCTGGCGTCGCTGGCCAATCAATCCATCAAGCAGTTGATCGATCCGCGCGACATTGCTGCACTGGCGGTGTTTCTGGCGTCTGATCACGGCAAATCAATATCCGGCCAAATGTTACCTATCGATGGCGATATGCATCAGCTCTGACGCTGAATTGAAAAGAAAGAAAAGACCAAAAAAAGAGAAAAGCCAAAGAGCGACCAGTAAGTGAGCGATCCTTTTTATTTGCAACGTTTTGTCGACGCGCAAAATCCTGTGTATGGCCAGGTTTTGCGCGAGTTGCAGCAAGGCCGCAAAACGGGGCATTGGATATGGTTTATTTTTCCACAGATCAGCGGGCTGGGGCAGAGTCAAATTTCAAAAATATTTGCGATTGCTTCGGTGGCGGAAGCCGAGGCTTATATACTGCATTCCATTTTAGGGCCGCGTTTACGCGAATGTACGCAGATAGTTAACGGTCATGCCGCGCATTCGATCGAGCACATGCTCGGAGATATCGATGCAATGAAATTCTGTTCATCGATGACACTGTTTGCGCATGCGACAACGCAGAACTCAGAATTTATCGAAGCGGTGCGTCGTTATTTCAACGCCGAGTTTGATCCATTGACGTTGGCGAAACTGTAAATTGCAATCGTGATCGGCGTCGTATGAATTATTTTTTTTCAGCTCTTTCAAAGTTTTTCTTTCCTGTTTTCATGATTTTTTTGTTGATGCCGCTAAGTGGATGTCAACGGCAACACGTCGTTAAATTTGCGGGGGAAGCGCAGGGCACGACGTATCACATCACCGTAGTCGATACACATGGTTCGCAATCCGCCAGCGATTTACAGCTACGTGTTGAGCAGCGCTTGCAGGAAATCGATCTGGCGTTATCGAATTATCGGGATGACTCCGAACTGAGTAGCTTCAATCGCGCCAATGTCGGCGAATGGATTCCGCTCGGTCACGATCTTGCCGAAGTCATCGCCGTTTCAAATCGAATCAGTAAAGAAAGCGATGGCGCCTTCGATATTACCGTGGCGCCGTTAGTGGAGTTATGGGGTTTCGGGCCGCATAAGAAAACCAAGACTATTCCTGCAACAACCGAAATCGAAGCTGCTCATGCGCTGGTGGATTATCGCAATCTTGAAATCGACCGCGCCCAATCACGCGCAAGGAAAAACCGGGCGCTGACAATCGACGTAAACGGCATCGCGCAGGGCTACACCGTCGATCAATTGGCTGAATTATTAAGCGCGCTGGGTTACACCGATTTTCTGGTGGAGGTCGGTGGCGAGTTGAGACTCGTGGGTCGCAATGCCGAGCAGGAGTTGTGGCATATCGGCATTGAAAAACCCGGCGACGGACTGGCGGACGCGCAGCAAATGCTGGCCGGATCGAATATCGGCGTTACCACTGCCGGTGACTATCACGATTATTTCGAGAAGGACGGTGTTCGTTATTCGCATACGATCGATCCGCGTACCGGCCGACCGATCGCGCATAACCTGGCGTCGGTCACTGTCGCAGCACCGACCGCCGTGCTGGCCGATGGCTATGATACGGCGCTGGAGGTGATGGGGCCGGAGCGCGGTTTTGCGTTTGCGCAGCGCATGCATCTGGCGGCTTATTTTATTCTGCGCGACGGTGCGGGTTTCAGCGCCCGCGCCACACCTGAAATGTCAGGGTATTTGATCGACGATTCGCATTGAATAGGGTCAATAAATTAAGTGCGCGGTTGAATTAGTGCGCTAATGACCAAAGCTACTGCGGTTGCGACGATAGTCTTGCTCTGGCATGTCGATTAATAAAACCGTTCCTGCGTTGATGCCGATTTAGGGTACGATCTGCCCTTACTTTAACGGACAGCTGCCGTGAATTTTCTGCTCCACCTGATCGAGCAATACGGGCTATTTCTGGTCTTCGCCAATGTCCTGGTGGAGCAACTCGGCGTGCCTGTTCCAGCCTATCCAACGTTGGTCATTACCGGCGCGCTGGTCAGCCGCGGCGAATATTCGGCGCCGCTATTGTTGTTGACGGCAGTTGTCGCATCGCTGATCTCCGATTTGGTGTGGTACCAGGCCGGCAAGCGTTACGGACGAAAAATATTGTCGACACTGTGTCGAATTTCGTTATCGCCCGATTCCTGCGTTAACCAAACCGAATCGATTTATTTGCGGTGGGGTGCGCCCTCGCTGGTCGTCGCCAAATTTATTCCCGGTTTTGCGTCGGTGGCCAGCGCATTGGCCGGCACACTTAATACCCGCCGCTCGACATTTATATTCTTCGATAGTATCGGCGCCGCATTGTGGGCTGGGCTGGCCATTTTTCTCGGCTCGCTGTTTAGCAATGCCATCGACGAATTGCTAAATGTGCTCGCGCAGTTGGGTAAGTGGGGTGCGTTGCTGATCGCATTGGCGTTCGTGATTTTCATTGCCAGCAAATGGTGGGAGCGTTATCGCTTCTTTAAAGAACTGCGCATGGCGCGCATCACCGTCGGCGAGCTCGAGCAGTTATTTCGCAATGGCCGCACACCGACCGTGCTCGACGTACGCGCCGCGTTATCGCAGCGCGAGCGCATTCCCGGTGCGAAAATAATCTCGCTCGCCGATATGAAAGAACTGGTGATCGAAGGTTCGCTCGATGACGAAGTCATTGTTTATTGCGCGTGCCCGAACGAAGCCTCCGCCGCACGCGTCGCCAAATTGTTAATGAATAAAGGATTCACCCGCGTGCGACCGCTACTCGGCGGCATCGATGCGTGGGTGGCAGCGGGTTACGCTGTGGAAGCGGCGGTGGAAAATGCATTGGGCGCAGTAGCTGCTGTGTCGAGTAGCGTTACGGAAAATGCCGAACACACTTAAACAATCTTCTCTAACAAATTCATCGTTGCGCGGAATTGTTTGGATGCTCTGCGCCATTGGCGCATTCGCGGTGATGGATTTGTCGATGAAACATCTGGTCGCGACCTATCCTGCGTTGCAGGTTTCGTTTATTCGCGGCATCGCATCCTTGCCGCTGGTGTTGCTATTCACGCTCGCCTCGGGGCAACACAAAAACTTATTTGCCATTAATTGGCCAATTCATCTGCTACGCGGCTTGCTGGGCGTGGGCATTTTGGCGTCATTCGTTTATTCGCTGAGCATTCTGTCGCTGAGCGATGCGTATTCGATACGACTATGCGGCCCGCTATTGATAACAGCGATGTCGGTTTTATTCCTGCGTGAAAAGGTAACGTGGAAAAAATGGTTGGCGGTCGCCACTGGATTAACGGGCGTGCTGATAATTTTGCGGCCGACAGGTTCAGGATTGTTAACGCTCTGCGGGCTGGCCGCATTTGCAACGGCGTTTCAATACGCGATCAGCTCGATTTTGATTCGCGTGCTGGCGCGCACCGATTCCGCCGCCGCCACGGTTTTATGGACCATGATTATTTCGACCGTGGTCGCAGGTATGTTGGCGAGTCTCAATTGGGTACCGATTCAATCATCGCACTGGCCGTGGATTGCCGGCATTGGCGTGGCTGGTGCATTCGGCCAATATTTACTGACGTTGGCTTTTCGGCTGGCGCCGGCGGCTACAGTCGCACCGTTCGAGTACACCGCGCTCTTGTGGGGCTTATTATTCGATTGGATATTTTGGACCGCGCTGCCGAGCAGCTCGATGCTTATCGGTGCCGCCATTGTCGTGATAAGTGGTTTATATGTAATCAGAGGCGAGAAAAAAGTTGTAGTGAGCGCCGATTAAGTAACTTTTAAAGCCTTCTAATAGAAACACCCTTCTAAAGATAATTCAGCGTCTTCCACTTCAAATCATTTCGTGCTTTTCGGCACATCTATTGTGCGCAAAGCGCTCGCGCGCACCACGACGCAGCGCGATTTATTCCGTAAATAATAAAAAGCCCTTGAATTGTAAGGCGCTGGCGCATTGGCGTGCGCTTTGCTTTTAACGATATATCCCGTGGGACATATCGGTTGGTTCGTTGTTAATTAATCAATGCGTGTGAGATCTCGATTCCTCCAATGTCGGAGGGTTTTACCAGAAAGTAGGGCAATGGCGCTCATGGTTGTTTAACTCCAAAGAAGGAGTTTTACGGCGATGAGCGCTTTTTTTTACACATGATTTGCGGACGTAGAGTATGGCCACAGCAAATAAAACAGTCGCTACGGTTTGCCCATACTGCGGGGTAGGCTGCGGTATGTTATTGGAAGTTGCCGATAACAAAGTTGTGAAAGTCAGCGGCGATAAATCGCATCCGACCAACTTCGGACGGTTGTGCACGAAAGGCGCGACCAGTGCGGGCGCGTTGCGCAATTCCGGTCGTTTGGAAAAAGCCTACATCCGTCAGCAGCGCGATAAAGATCCAACGCCACTTGCAATGGACGCGGCCATCGCCGATACCGCACAACGTTTGCGCAAAATTATCGACGAACACGGCCCGGATGCGTTTGCTTTTTATGTGTCCGGACAAATGTCGCTGGAAGCGCAATATCTTTGCAACAAATTAATTAAAGGTTTTATCGGCACCAATCAGATCGAATCGAATTCGCGCCTGTGCATGGCCAGCGCCGGCAGCGGTTATAAATTATCGCTCGGGTCCGACGGACCGCCGGGCTCGTATCAGGATTTCGATCACGCCGATGTGTTCTTCGTCATCGGCGCAAACATGGCCGACTGCCATCCGATTTTATTTTTGCGCATGATGGATCGCATTAAAGCCGGCGCGAAATTAATCGTGGTCGACCCGCGTCGCAACGCAACCGCCGACAAAGCACATTTATTCCTGCAAATAAAACCCGGTACCGATCTCGCGCTGTTGAATGGCTTGTTGCATCTACTGCAAAAAAATAATCACACGAATGCCGAATTCATCGCCGAGTTCACCGAAGGATGGGAGGCGATGCCGGAATTTCTCGCCGATTACACGCCGGGAAAAGTTGCGGAAATTACCGGATTAAATATTGCGGATATTTGTCAGGCCGCCGAATTAATCGGCAATGCCGCCAATTGGATGAGCTGCTGGACGATGGGCTTGAACCAAAGCACGCACGGTACCTGGAATACTAATGCGATTTGCAATTTACATTTGGCAACGGGCGCAATCTGCCGTCTCGGCAGTGGTCCGTTTTCATTGACCGGCCAGCCCAACGCAATGGGTGGACGCGAAATGGGCTACATGGGCCCGGGCTTGCCCGGTCAGCGCTCAGTATTGGTCGAAGACGATCGTCACTTTGTCGAACAAGCTTGGGGAGTAGCGCGAGACACTTTGCACACGCGACTCGGCGGCGGCACCGTCGCGATGTTCGACACCATGCAAAGCGGACAAATAAAAGCCTGCTGGATTATTTGCACCAATCCGGTAGCGACCGTGCCGAATCGAAAAAATGTTATCGCTGCTCTGCAAGCTTGCGAATTGGTCATCACGCAGGATGCGTTCCTCGATACCGAAACCAATCGTTACGCCGATATTTTATTGCCGGGCGCGCTGTGGGCCGAAGCCGAAGGCGTGATGATTAATTCCGAGCGAAATTTAACGCTGATGCAGCACGCGATCGATCCGCCCGGCGATGCAATGGCTGATTGGCAAATTATCGCGCGCGTCGCCTGCGCGATGGGTTATGCGCACGCATTTACTTACGCATCGGCGACAGACGTTTTCGATGAGATAAAAAAATTCTGGAATCCGAACACCGGTTACGACATTCGCGGTGCGAGTTATTCGCGTCTGCGCGAAACCTCATTGCAGTGGCCGTGTCCGCCCGCCGACAACAATGATCGGCATCCGATTCGGTATTTGAACGATGGTGTCAGCCAAAAATTGCGCCGCGATGACGATGGCGCTCAACCGTGCCTGACATTCGCGACAGCGAGCGGCAAGGGTGTGTTTTTTCCACGCCCGCATATGGATGCAGCGGAAATGCCCGATCCTGATTTCCCCATCGTGCTTAATACCGGTCGCCTGCAACATCAATGGCATACGATGACGAAGACCGGAAAAATCGCAACGCTTAATAAATTAAATCCCGGTCCGTTTGTCGAGTTGCATCCCGAAGACGCGGCCGCATTGAATATTTGCGACAAGGATCGTGTTGAAATTCGCTCGCGGCGCGGCCGCGCCATATTGCCGGCGGTGGTGACGGACCGCGTACGCGCCGGTAATTGCTTCGCACCGTTTCATTGGAACGATGTGTTTGGCGAGGACCTTGCGATCAATGCCGTTACCAGCGATGCCATCGATCCGATTTCGCAACAACCCGAATTTAAATTTTGCGCAGTCATGTTGTGCAAAGTTGCGGAGGAAATTCCAGTGGTACATATCGACGCGGACGCTAACGCAGATACTGAAGACAGCAACGTAGCTATCGCCACCAAAACCGACATGCGCACGATGGTCCATACCGATACCCGAACTGCCACGATTACGGAAATCGACACCATGCAAATTACCGCGTTGGCTCAATTGCTCGGTTTGGAGGTTGCGCAGGCCCCGGTTTTGGATGCGCAAGAACAGCTGTATTTGCAGGGCTTTTTGTTGGGGTTAAGCAGTGAGGCGGGGCGCGGGGCGGGCGGCGTACCGACGCTTCCTGCAAACGCGCCGCTGCAACCGGCGCGAAGAATATTGATCGACGGGATGCTCGCCGGTTTATTTTCGCGGTCTGGAACATCCAACTATGACGCGCAACCGCTGGCATATTCACCACCGCAATCGCCGATGTCATCACAATCAATAGTTCCAGTCATTGCGAAAACATCGGTAACCATTTTATGGGCGTCGCAAACTGGCAACGTTGAGAGTTTCGCGGATCAATGTGCCGAACATTTCAAAGCGAGCGATTTCGACGTGACTTCGCACAGCATGGATGCTTTCGCGCCCGCCGATTTATCCAAGGCGCAAAATTTATTATTGCTGACCAGCACATTTGGCGACGGCGATCCACCCGATAACGGCGCAGCACTGTGGCATGCGTTGCAAACCGATAATGCACCGGCACTTGAACGCACACGCTACGGCGTGCTCGCGTTTGGCGATTCCAGCTACGGTCAGTTCTGCGGTTTCGGTCGCAAGCTCGATGCGCGATTGGAAGCGCTTGGCGCACAGCGATTAAGTGCGCGCATCGATTGCGATTCCGATTTTGAAACGCCAGCGAAAAATTGGCTGCATACAATCTCTGCGGCATTGATTGAAGGTAAAGGCAGCGCGAATGACGCCGAGAACGTTGTTGAGAAAAACGCTACGAAAACAGCAGTGCTGGATTCATCCACAATAACTGTCAATAAAAAATCAGAGCCCGCATACACAAAAAAATCGCCATTCGCATCGCGCTTAATCATGAATCAGCGTTTGAACGGTGACGGATCGAGTAAAGAGACGCGACATTTCGCGTTCGCACTGGACGATTCGTTTCAATATGAAGCGGGCGATGCGCTGGGTGTGTGGCCGAGCAATTGCGCCGAGCTGGTCGATGAATTTATCGACGTACTTGGGTTACCAAAAGAAACGCCTGTTGCACTACCCGAGCTTGGCGAATTTCCGCTGCACGCCGCATTGTGTAATCACTATGAAATTGCACAGCCGTCGCGCGCGATGTTGGAAGCGATCGCCGCGCGCAGCGCCGTCGCTGAACCATTACCCGCGTTGCTTAAACCCGAGCGCGAAAATGAATTGAAAGACTGGCTGTGGGGCAAGCAACTGGTCGATGTATTGCGCGAGCATCCCGCTGCGAAATTCAATCCGACCGATCTGCAGAGTTTGTTGAGGCGCCTGCAACCGCGTCTGTATTCGATTTCGTCCAGCCCAAAAGCGTTCGCAAACGAAGTGCATCTGACCGTATCAGCCGTGCGCTATCACTATCGAAATAGACAGCGCAAAGGCGTGTCGTCGACTTTTCTGGCGGATCGCGTCAACGACAGCGCGGTGTCGTTATTTCTGCAAAAATCGGCGCATTTTCGCCCGCCGAGCGATCCCACCGTGCCGATGATCATGGTTGGGCCGGGCACTGGCGTAGCGCCGTTTCGCGCGTTTTTACATGAACGTCAGGCCACTGGCGCCACCGGTAAGAATTGGTTGTTCTTCGGCGAACAACATGCGGCAACCGATTTTTATTACCGGGACGAACTGGAGAAATGGCGCGCCGATAAATTTCTGACGCGCTTGGACTTGGCATTCTCGCGCGATCAAACCGAAAAAATTTATGTGCAGGATCGCATGTGCGAACACGGCGCCGAGTTGTGGCGTTGGTTGCAGGACGGTGCGCACTTCTATGTGTGCGGCGATGCCAGTCGGATGGCGAAGGATGTCGATCGTATGTTGCAGGCCGTGGTGGCTGCGCATGGCGAGATGACAGCGGCCAAGGCGGCGGATTATGTGTGCGAACTTGCCGCCGCCAAACGCTACGTGCGTGACGTTTATTAGCCGTGTCGTAAATCAATAAAAATTTTATCCAACGATATATCTGGTTAAATATAGCGATAACTAAAACTCGTCTTAAGTAATTCAAATTGGGGAGCCTGTATGAGAAAGACAGTAATTTCGCTATTGCTTGCATCGAGCGGCGCTGCATTCGGCGCCGATGACGGCATATTCACGCTCGGTACGGTTGTCGTCACCGCCAGCGCGCTGCACGAATCGATCGAAAACGGCCAGAGCATCGACGTAAAAACCATGCGTCTGTACGACAAGGAAACGGTCGGCACCGCGCTCAATACCACCGCCGGGATCAGCATCAGTAAAGTCGGCGCGCGCAATGAGGAAATGGTTTACGTGCGCGGTTTCGATTTGCGCCAAGTGCCCGTTTTTGTCGATGGCATACCCGTGTATGTGCCGTACGACGGTTATGTCGATCTCGGTCGTTTCAATACCTTCGATTTGTCGCGCATTGATGTTGCCAAAGGTTTCAGCTCATTAATTTATGGGCCGAATACACTCGGCGGCGCAATTAATTTAGTTAGCCGCAGACCGCAAAAAGAATTCGAGGGCGAGGTCGGCGGTGGCGCGACTTGGACCGATAACGGCAAAAATAATGGCAACCGTATTTACGCCAATGTCGGCAGCAATCAAGGCAACTGGTACATACAGGCCGGCGCGTCATATCTCGATCAAAACTTCTATCGCTTGCCGGATAGTTTCGATGCGGTGAAATCCGAAGATGGCGGCAATCGTGACAACAGTTACAACACCGATCGCAAATACAATTTAAAAGTCGGATTCACGCCGAATGCGACCGACGAATACAGCCTGAATTACATTTCGCAGCACGGCGTCAAAGGCAACCCGCCGTATGCGGGATCGGTACCGGGCGTAACCGCGCGCTACTGGCAATGGCCGTATTGGGATAAGGACAGTCTTTATTTTATTTCCAGCACGCAGATCGGCATCGCGACGTTGAAGTCGCGAGCATTCCACGACACTTACCAAAACTCGCTGTTTGCGTATGACGACGCCACCTATACCACGCAGAAAAAAGGCTCTTCATTTCAAAGCTGGTATGACGACTACACCAATGGCGCCAGCGTCGAAGGCGATTTTCAGTTGAGCGATATTAATCTGCTGAAAACGGCGTATCACTGGAAAGACGATGTGCATCGCGAACACAACGCCGGCGAACCGATTCGCCACGATGAAGATCGTACGCAATCGATTGCGCTCGAAGACACGCACGATCTGACCGATAAATTATCGCTGGTTGCCGGGGTTTCGCACGATTGGCGCGACAGTTTGCAGGCCGAGGATTACAACGCAAAAACGCGAGTGGTTTCGGATTTTGCACGCGATGACAGCAATGCCAACAACGCGACGCTGGGTCTGTTTTATCAGTCGACCGATTCGGGTTTATTGCATGCGACCTTCGCACGCAAAAGCCGCTTCCCGACCATTAAAGATCGTTATTCATATCGCATGGGTACGGCACTGCCAAATGCCGATTTAAAGTCCGAGCGCGCCAATCATTTTGAAATTGGCTATGACGATGTCTTCGCAACAATATGGCATTGGAATGCCAGCGTTTATCACTCGGAAGTCAGCGATTTAATACAGGCGATTAGTATTCCAGCGACGGCCTGTTCCACACCGCCGTGTACGCAAATGCAAAACGTTGGCAAGGTGCGTATCGATGGGTTCGACGGCGGCGTACGCGCCGATCTTAACTCGTGGGATGTCGGCGCCAGTTACGGTTATATCAGCCGCAAAAATATAAGCGACTCCAGCGTTCATCTCACCGATACGCCGCGCCACAAATTGGTCGGCGACGCGACCTGGCATATCGACGATCTGTGGACGGCAACCGGCAGCGTTGAGGTGTCGTCATCGCGTTATTCAACCAGCGACGGTAAACAACAAGTCGGCGGCTTCGGCATCGCCAACTTGAAAACCGGCTATCGCTTGTTTGAAAGAAGTTTGCTGGTGGAAATCGGCGTGCGTAATTTATTCGATCGACTCTACGAATATTCTGAAGGCTTTCCCGAAGCGGGCCGTACCTATTTCGCGCAATTCAACATTGGCTTTTAAGCGCGACAATATTTTGAAGGGAGCCAAGCGATGACAAATTCTAAATCAACTGTATTCGCGCTTAATCGACGTAATTTTCTAAAAGGTTCGGCGGTGGCTCTTGCCACTGTCGCGCTGCCGCTGCGCGCCGATCCGCGCAATGTTGTTGTTGTCACCAGTTATCCTGATGAGGTGGTATCGCGCTTCGAAGCAGCATTCGAAAAATTGCACCCGGAATATCGGCTGCAAATTATCTGGCGGATGCCGCGCGACGCGTTGCCGTATTTATTACAACCGCAACAAAGTGGCGTCGATGTGTATTGGTCGGCGTCGCCGCGAACTTTCGCGCGGCTTAAATCCGAAAACGCTTTGCGCAAGCTCGATATCGACCGCACGAAACTGCCGACAAAAATAGGCCACACGCAATTGCGCGATGCGGACGATTATTTTGTCGCGACCGAAATGGCCGGTTACGGTTTTGCTATCAATGAATCGGCGTTAACACGATTGGGTGTGCGGCAACCAAAAGATTGGCGCGATTTAACCGATCCGCGTTTGGCCGGGCAGATTGCATTGCCAAATCCGGCGCGGGTTGGTTTCGCACCGGTGATGATCGATATTGTTTTGCAGGGATACGGTTGGCAACAGGGCTGGGCGTTGTGGAATGAAATCGCCGCGCAATCGGTGTTGATGGAGCACGGCGCCAGTTTCGTCAGCGACGATGTTGCATCCGGTCGCTGCGCCGTCGGCTTATCGATCGACTTTTTTGTCGCGTCGGCAATAGCGAATGGCGCCAAATTAAAATTTGCGTATCCGCATCGCAGCGGCATCAATCCCGGGCACATCGCCATTACCGCGAGCGCATCGAATGGCGATGGTGCGCGTGCATTCGCCGAGTTCGTGTTGTCCCAAGCAGGCCAGTTATTACTGACACATCCGGACATTCGCAAATTGCCAGTGTTGCCTGCGGCGTATACGCAACTCGACGCGGATTATTACCGCCCGTTCGATGCGGCGGCGCGCGGCGAGCTCGATTACGACAACGATGTCGGGCGCAACCGGCTCGGTGTTATTGCTGCGTATTTCGATCAGCATTTGGCGTATCGACACGACGAGCAAGCGGCGTTATGGAAGCAATTGCATGCGCAGGAAAAATTGGGGCGCACGATGACGAGTGCGCGCGCTATTTTATCTGCGGCGCCGTTGCGAGAAGAACAGGCTGCAAGCGCTGAGCTGCAAAAAATATTTCGCGAACGGATCGAAGGCGCAGAGCCAACGCTCAGCGATATCGAGCGCACTTGGCGCTCCGAAACCGACAATCGAGTTACGCAGGCCAAAGCACTGTTGGAAAATACGGCGGTATGAATTGTTGGCATAACCGCGCGCTGATTATTTTAATCGCCACATTTTCCTGCGCATTCACAACAGCGAAAATAAAGCAGCCAGCACCGGTTGCCGGCCGCGAAGCGTTCGGTCAGCCGCTGCCTAATTTAACCGACACCGAGCGCGAGCAGTTTTTTCGCGGGCGCGCGCTGTTTCATCAAAGTTGGGTGATTGCGCCGGCGAACGACACGGCTGTTGGGCTCGGCCCGCTCTATAACCGCATCTCGTGTATTTCCTGTCATCCGAAAAATGGCCGTGGTCGCGCGCCCGAAAATTCGCAGCAACGTATGCAATCGATGTTGGTGCGCTTATCGGTGCCGGGAGAAAACAGCCACGGCGGTCCGAAGCCACATCCGAATTACGGCGATCAATTAAACGAGCAGGGAATTCCCGGCGTGCCCGGCGAGGGTATCGCGACGATTGTGTGGCAGGAATTCGAAACGCAACTGAATGACGGCACGGTGATTTCAATGCGCCGTCCGCTACTCAGTTTTCACGATTTAAATTACGGCGCACTGGATGACGTGCTGTCGTCAGCGCGCGTTGGACCGCCCGTATTCGGCTTGGGATTACTGCAGGCAATCGACGAGCGCTATTTGTTGCGTCTCGCCAAGCAAAAGAAAGCCGACGGCGTTAACGGAAAAATAAATTGGGTATGGAGTGCGCAAACACAGAAGAGCGCGATCGGCCGCTTTGGCGCGAAAGCAAATACCGCGACACTGCGTGAACAAATCGTAGCGGCAATGATCGGCGATTTGGGCATAACCTCAACACTACATCCACAAGAGAATTGTACGCCGATACAGGCCGCGTGTTTGGCGGCACCGAGTGGCGGGCATCCCGAATTAACCGATGTGCAATTAGCGGCGCTGGAGTTTTATTTTACGCATTTGGCGCCACCCGAGCAGCGCGATAAAAGCGATCCGCAAGTGCAGCGTGGCGAAAAACTATTTCGCGACAGCGGCTGCGCTCTGTGTCATCAACCTTCATTGCGCACCGGAAAAAATGAGCGTTTTCCGCATTTGGTTAAACAGGAAATTCATCCCTATACTGACTTGTTGCTTCACGACATGGGCGACGGTCTTGCGGATAATCGGCCTGATTTTTTCGCATCGGGTCGCGAATGGCGTACGCCGCCGTTGTGGGGAATTGGGCTAACCGAATTTATTAGCGAATACCAATCGTACCTGCACGATGGTCGCGCACGCACGTTGACTGAAGCGATACTGTGGCACGATGGCGAAGCAAAAATTGCGCGCCAGCGATTCGTTGCGTTATCGAGCGCCGAGCGCAGCGCAATCGAACAATTTTTGCATTCGTTGTAATTCGTTCACTTTCTTGGTGGATTATTCGTTTTCTCGCCGGAATTCAAAAAATAAATACCGAGCTGTTTAGCCGAATCGTAATTCACACCTCCATAGCCCTATCCAACATTTAATATAACCTGTTTTTGTTACCGCATCGTTAGTAGCAATTAAGTCTGCGCGTTTTTATATCGAACGCTTTGGTTATGAATCCAGCGAAGATTGCGACTCGTATTTAATCTAGAAAACGCCAAGTTCGAACAACGCGCTGTATAAAAGTGTTGTGTAGAGAACTCGGCGTAATTCCTAACGAAAACTCGCCACTATTTTGGATCTAGATTTCCGGCGCAATATTGCTGCACCGGTGCATTTCGATTGCTGGCATAGCAGCATGCCGATTTTTTTTGAGCAACGCGCGGTCGCTGGGGATATTATCGCGTCACACATCCATACATTGGGAGATCCACCATGCGTACCAGCGCTCGTAATCAATTCAGCGGTAAGGTCAGTGCCATTCAACGCGGCGCGGTCAACGACGAAATCGAATTAACGCTGAGCGGCGGCGATTGCATCGTCGCTACCATCACGCAAGCAAGCACGAAAAATCTCGGTTTGAAAGTGGGGGTAGAGGCTTTTGCATTAATTAAAGCGTCGTGGATTATTCTCGCGCCGGCTGGTGAAAGTGTTCGTACTTCCGCGCGCAATACATTTGCCGGCACTATTGATAGCGTCGAGCGCGGCGCGGTTAACAGTGAGGTTATTTTAACGCTCGCCGGCGGCGCGGCTTTAGTCGCAATCGTCACCAACAGCAGCGTCGATTCGCTAGGATTGCAAGCGGGGCAGACCGCCACTGCGTTATTCAAAGCGTCGCACGTTATTTTGGGTGTGGCCGATTAACTGAAATCGCGCTCGCTGTCCCGTGACACAAATGTGATAACTCGGCCACGTGCGTGTGATATTCGAGCGGCATCCTAGCCAACATTGATTTTTATCGTTCGCGCATCAAGCACCCAGTCGTCCACCACACGAGCTACACAAGGAATCAGAAATGCTTATTGCAATAATCGCTTTCCTCGGCGGTGCGCTCACCATACTAAGTCCGTGCATTTTGCCGGTGCTGCCGTTTGTGTTTGCGCGCACCGAGCGCTCATTTGCGAAAAGTACGCTGCCGTTGTTGATCGGTATGGCGCTGACGTTTGCGGTGATCGCTACTTTGGCGGCAGTGGGCGGCGGTTGGGCGGTGCGCCTCAATACCTACGGGCGAGTGTTTGCGTTGGTGTTGCTGACGGCTTTCGGCGTGGCGCTATTGTCCCGGCGTTTGGCCGATTGGATCGCCAAACCGTTTGTTGCGCTCGGCAATCGCTTATTACAGCGCACCGGTAGCGGTGGCAATGCCAGCGTGTTGCAGTCGTTTGTGATCGGTATCGCCACCGGTTTTTTGTGGGCGCCGTGCGCCGGTCCGATTTTGGGATTGATATTAACCGGCGCGGCGATTTCCGGCCCCAACACGCAAACATCGTTGCTGTTGTTTGCTTACGCTCTCGGCGCGATGACCTCGCTGGCGATTGCTACGCGCGCCGGTAATCGTTTATTCGCCGCATTGAAACAATCGTTCGGTGCCGGCGAATGGGTGCGCCGCGGTTTGGGTGTGGCGGTTATCGCAGCGGTAGTTGCGATTAGCCTTGGCTTGGACACCGGACTACTTACGCAGCTGTCGCTGTCGAGCACTAACCGCCTCGAACAATCCTTGCTCGCTAAATTAAACCCGGAATCCGCGCAGGACGGCGGCACGCCTGGCGTAATGAACGGTGCGATGAATGGCTCCATGACAAGCGCAATGAATGGCTCGATGACCAATTCGATGAATGGCGGGGCCGACTCGAACGTGATGAGCAATACGATGATGGGCGGCGCGATGATGGCGGCCAAAGCATCGACGGCACCGGTAGCCGATGAGGGTGAATTACCGTCGCTCGATGGCGCGGTCACGTGGCTTAACTCGGCGCCGCTCACTGCCGAGAGCTTGCGCGGAAAAGTTGTACTGATCGATTTTTGGACTTACTCCTGCATCAATTGCTTGCGCACGTTGCCGTACGTAAAAAACTGGTACGACAAATACAAAGATCACGGTCTAGTGGTAATTGGCGTGCACGCGCCGGAGTTTGCGTTCGAGAAAGACGAGAAGAATGTACGCCGCGCGGTGCGCGATCTCGGCGTTACGTATCCGGTCGCGCTCGATAACAACTATGTCATCTGGAAGGCGTTCGGCAATCGCTATTGGCCTGCGCATTATTTTATCGATGCCAACGGTCGTATTCGCGGCCATCATTTTGGCGAAGGCAATTACGACGAGTCCGAACAGCTGATTCGTAAATTGTTGGAAGAGGCAAACGTAAAAAATCTGCCGACGATAACGCAGGCGGTGCCGACCAAAGGTATTGAAATGGCCGCCGATGACAGCAGTGTGGGCTCGCCAGAAACCTATGTCGGATACGAGCGCGCGGAAAATTTCAGTTCGTCAATTCCTTTCGCACGCGATCAAGCCGCCGTTTACACCGCGCCAAAAACGTTGCAACTGAATCAATGGGCGCTGGACGGCAAATGGACCGTGGGCGGCGAACAGGCGATAGCGAACGAAACTCACAGCAAAATTATTTATCATTTTCATGCGCGCGATTTGCATTTGGTGTTGGGCCCGGCCGTGGACGATAAACCGATACGTTTTCGCGTCACTATCGATGGCGCCGCACCGGGAGACGATCACGGTAGCGATATCGATAAAAATGGCGAAGGTATAATCCGCGAGCAACGGCTGTATCAGCTGATTCGCCAAGGCGAGAAAACCCGTGATCGCACTTTCACCATCGAATTTTTAGACGCCGGCGTGCAGGCGTATTCATTCACATTTGGTTAACGGTTCAACAACAAATTTACGGTTAAAAACGGTGAGCGCAATGACGAACAAAGCTGATTTATTAGAAAGCGCAGCGACAGCAATCAACGCGTCGCGCCGACGTTTTCTCGGCACTGGTTTACTGATGGGCGCCAGCTTTGCGTTCGCGAATAAAACATTAGCTGACACGCTGTCCGGTCCGAAATCGAGTGACAAAATTATGATTGAAAATTTCTCCGTCGCCGGCGTTAGCGAAGGCACAACAGAACTTGCCCGCGTGATTAAAGACGAGAGCGAATGGCGTAAACAATTATCAGCGGACGCGTTTCAAGTCACGCGAAAAGAAGGCACCGAACGGCCATTCAGTGGGCAGTACGTCAATAATCACGCAGCGGGTTTATACCGCTGCATTTGTTGCGATACGGCATTGTTCGATGCCAAAACCAAATTTGAATCAGGCACCGGCTGGCCGAGTTACTGGCAATCGATTTCACATTTCAATGTAACCGAAACGAAGGATTCGACCTTCGGTATGGTACGCGTAGCGGTGTCGTGCAGCCGTTGCGATGCACATCTGGGGCATGTATTTAACGATGGCCCGAAACCAACCGGATTGCGTTACTGCATGAATTCGGTGGCACTGCATTTCGTCGCGCGCGCGTGACGATATTCTTTTTAGAAATTCGATTCGCGTCGACTGTTAATTCATATTCGATGCGGCCAGAACAACTGGAGACAGTCACATGATTTCCAAAAAATTGAAGCGAGCCGTACCGCTGTTTATGTTCGTACTGCTTGGTGCCGTTGCCGCGTTGTGGCAGCCGCTATTAAATGCCGCCGAAGCACCAGTCGTCATTCCCGCGCCGAAACTCGACAACCCAAAAAGCGCCGGCGCATTGCAAACTGCGGTGCTGGCAGGCGGATGCTTCTGGGGTGTGCAGGGCGTGTATCAACATGTGCGCGGCGTGCATAAAGTATTGTCGGGCTATTCCGGCGGCAATCGCGCGAATGCGCATTACGATATCGTCAGCTCCGGTTCTACCGGTCATGCGGAATCGGTGCAAATTAGTTTCGATCCGGCGGAAGTATCTTACGGCGAATTGCTGCAGATATTTTTCTCAGTGGTACACGATCCAACCCAATTAAATCGTCAAGGTCCGGATACCGGCACGCAATATCGCTCGGCAATTTTTTACGCCGATGACACGCAGAAAAATATTGCACAGGCCTATATCGCGCAATTAAATGCCGCCCATGTGTTTTCGGATGTTGCAGTGACGAAAGTCGATGCGCTAAAAGAGTTTTATCCGGCAGAAAGTTATCACCAGGATTTTTTGATTCGCAATCCCAAATATCCGTACATTGTGTATAACGATCTGCCAAAAGTAGAAAACTTCAGACGTTTGTTTCCGGCCATTTATCGCGGTCAACCGGTGACAGTCAGCGATGCAAAAGCGCCGTAAAAAGCGCTTCGTTACAAACCGTTCGTCAATGATGGATCGAAATAAGCATCAACCGGTTGTGACTGTTTATACACGTCGTATTTGATATTGAATTGATCGACGGTTTTTGACGATCCATAAATCGACTTGAATCCATCGGCTTTTACAAATGCTTGTTTGGCCTCGGGCAATGTCAGAATTTTTGTGCCTTTCAATAGCGGCTCATAATCTTGCGGTTTTATCCCAACGCGTGCCGACATAATTTTTACCGCATCGGCATGCGTGGCGGGATCGTAGATGTAGCTGACAATTCGATACCAAACTTTCGATACTTTTTGCCAATCGGCGCGACGATTGGAAAGGCTCGACGGACTTACCGTTAACGCATCGTAAATCAAGCCGGGCTCATCGGATGAGTTGTAAACCGATATTGATCCTGGCGATAATTTCAACGCGATATTTGAATTGGGCTGCCATACCGAAACCGCATCGACATCACCCGATGCGAGTACTTGCGGCAACTCATTGGTGGGCGCATTGACCAATGTTACGTCGCTTTCTTTCATACCATTTTTTTCCAGCGCATTTAACAGCAGCAAGTGGTCGACCAAGCCCATTTCGACACCAACCTTCTTGCCTTTTAAATCCTTGATACTGTGCAACCCCGATTTTGCGATAACCATATCGTTGCCGTTCGAGTAATCGTTGATCAGTGTAATCACACTTTTCGCGCCGTTGGCACCGATCACGAGAACATCGCCATTAGTCACGCCAACTGCATCGATCTTGCCCGCCGAAAATGCATCGAGCGACGCGGAATAATCGAACCACTCGAATTGCACATCAACGCCAGCCTCTTTGAACCAGCCTTTATCGATGGCGATTTGCCACGCAACAAATCCCGGCCAATCGCTGTAGCCAATTTTTAACGGCGCGGCCCACGTCGGTAGCGATGCGATCAGCAGCGTTGCAGCAAATAATTGCAAACTGCGGTTAAAGAATTTTTTTAGTGCGTTTATCTTCATTGCCGTACTCCCTAATTGATATTCGTAAAATGGTTTTTGAATTAAATGGCCGTTAGAAATGACACGCCGAGTACGCCGACAAAACCGATTTGCTGTGGTTGATTGCCGTCATTCGCTAAATCACCGTGATCCGCATTCATCACCCGCTGGATACGAAAGCTGCGGTAGCTTTCGATAATGTCGAGAAAAGAAATACTTTGCGGTGTATCGGCGCAGAATAATTCGCGGTCCAATGCCGGCAGCCGATACCAAGGCAGCGTGGGTTTTTCGTGATGCGCATTGTGAAAACCAAAATTCAACACCAATAGGTTGGTCAACACGCCACGTCCAAGTGTGTTTGAAAATGTATTGCGCTGTTCGTAATCGTGATCGAATAACACTTGATCGCGTGGTTTATCCAAATTGGTGAACACTTCAAACGTATGCTGATGCATGTCCATCGTGCGCAAAACAACTTCAAATAATAGATAGGCAAACAGATAGCCGACAAAAGCAGGCCATGCGTAAATCAAAAGCGCGAGCAGCGCAGCGCCTCGAACGGCCGTGCAAATAATGATGCGCCGCCGTTGGGTGCGATAAGTTGGCGTACTAAACGGCAGAACGATAACCAAAGCGTGCATCAGGCAATCGACGGCGGGCACGTAAATCGATTCGAGCGCGACGATTATTTTTTGTAACCAACAGTGGCGTAGCAATAATTCGCGGTAATCGACGGCGATAACATCGGCGCGATCGACGTGGTGACGCATGTGCTTGTGCCGGATCGCAGCGTAATCGCCGTAGCAGGCGCCATTAATCCATAACAAAGCGCGCCCAAGCACTTCGTTGTGTTTCGCGTCGATGAATATCGCGTTATGCGCGCATTCGTGAACGAGGTACGAGGCGATCACCAAGCTGTGCGCAACAGCGAAAACACCGAACAGCCAGCCCAACCAATGTGAGTTAATTAACAACGCGAAACCGCCAATGTACATGGTCGCAACGTAAAACAGCGCCAAAAAAGTTGGCCAAAAGCCATCGCTGTGACGAAATTTTATATTCAACATAATTGCTCACTCAAAAACTATTGGGTATGCGCCCCTTAAAGCGCGGCAGTAAATTGTTTGAAGTGAGTTCGCTCTATCGTGCCCATCCAACAATTGATTTGCCATAAATCAGCCACGGGCGCGTTCGTAAATGGCAGGCAATGTAAATAGCCATCGGGACCAAACTCAGGCGTCATCGTTGACAGCGTGTAACCGCGTTGCAGTAGCGAGCGCCAAATTTCTTCCCAGCAGCGTTGATGCGAAGCGAGACAATCGGCGTATTCGGGTGCGGCGGGGTGCGGCACTTGCGGACCCTGCGCGTAGCCGATGCGACCGTGAATATGATGCGCGTGCTGTGCGACTTCGACGATGGTGTCCCATTCGCTGTCGGGCAGACGTTCACTGACCACGGCCCAATGACTGAAATCGCAGGTCAACAACAGTTGCGGAACTTTGCGCAGTACATCGCGCGTTACCCATGGATTAAAAAAAGAGCGGCCGCGATGCGTTTCAAAACTGCAGATTGCATCGTGATGTGCAGCTATATCGGCAGCGCGTTGAAAAAAATCGATTTGCGTTTCCAACGGCCATGCATCGCAGCCTGCCATCACATTAAAAAATAGCGGCGCTAATTGCTTGCCATGGATCAGTTTTGCTTCAAAGTCGGCAAGATGTTGCGCCGGCGTTGCGTTGCGGTCCGGCACATAGCTGCCGGCCGTGCAGATTTCAGCGATGAAATCGAGCTTATGCTCGGCGAGCACTGCGGCAAATTGGTCCAGCTCGGCTGTGACTAGCGGCGCAGGTGTTTCGAGCCCATCGAAACCAGCCGCTAGCGCAAGCTGCGCGGCTTGCAGGGGCGTCCCGTCGAAGCCCCAGAAGGTCTTGAATAGTTTGAACTGCATCGGCGGTTACTCAGGAAATTGGTCGACGGAAAAGTGTATCTCATTATACATGCAAATATGCATACATTTAATTGTGACCCTGTTAAATTTATTTTCGCGTGTATAAACTGCGGTATCGGTTAGATATTGGGTCAATAAAAGTTAAACAGACGGAGCAAGCGATGCCGGCGGTAACCAGCAAAAAGAAACGAGCGGCGGTGGCCAGTGCGATGCTGGATATGGACGATTACTGGTCGGCTAATTTTATCGAGCTGGGACTTAACGACCTTAACTATTCAGATCTGTTTTTTCAGATGTGGTTGCGCCAGGGACAAGCCCTGGGGAAAACCGGTTTGTACGATTTCATGCCTGGCATCAGCCGCCGTACCGCCGTCAAATATGTGCAGGAGCTGATCGACCGCAAGCTATTGCTCGAAGAGTGCGCCGAAGACGACAAGCGCGTGAAATACATCAGCCTATCGAAAGAAATTGTAACGCGGCTCGAACGCTATCTCGATTTCGCTTACGAGCGAGTAAACCGGATGGCCTGATCGCCGCTTGATACGTCATCTCCAAACGAATTGTTTTCGCTTATTATTTTCCACTTAGCATAAGAGGCAAATAAATCATGAGAGTCAGTGTGCTACAGCATGTAGCCTTCGAAGGCATAGGCAGTATGGAAAGTTGGTTTAGCGCGCGCGACGCCGACATTCATTACACACGATTTTTTGAAGCGACGGCATTGCCGGATTTAAATACTATCGATCTTGTTATTGCTATGGGCGGTCCCATGAGCGTCAACGACGAGGCGCAATATCCGTGGCTAATAGAAGAAAAAGCGTTTATTCGCGAAGCGATTCAGCGCGGTGTCGCCGTCATTGGTATCTGTCTCGGTGCGCAATTAATTGCCAGTGCGTTGGGCGCAAAAGTGTATGCGAATCGCGAAAAAGAAATCGGCTGGTTTCCTATCGAAGCAGTAGTGTCAGCGGCTACGAACTTTCAATTTCCAGCGATCCAGAATTTCTTTCATTGGCATGGCGAAACTTTCGATTTGCCGGCCGGTGCCACGCGGATAGCTAAAAGTGCCGGATGTGATAATCAGACATTTCAAATCGGCAGCAATGTTATTGGATTACAATTTCACCCAGAGGCAACACCGGCCATTGCCGATTTAATTCTGCAACATTGTCGTAGCGGGCTGGTCGACGCACGGTATATTCAGCCCGAGCATCTTATTCGCAGCGAACCGCAAGGGTCTTATCTTGCTATCAATAATTTAATGGAAGATATATTGGCGTATGTCACCGCAACAAAATCCGCTTAAAAATCGAGAATAATTATTATGACGATGGAAAATAAAATTTGTTTGGTCACCGGCGCGACCGATGGTATCGGTTTCGTAACCGCTAAGGTGTTAGCTCAACAGGGCGCGCGCGTTTTTATTCATGGGCGCAATGCCGAAAAAGGCGCGCGCTGTGTCGAGCAAATAAAGCAGGCTACCGGCAACAATGCCGTCAGTTTTTTGCTGGCTGATTTCGCATCGCTTGAACAAGTACGCGCGGTGGCAGCTACGTTGAATAGCAGCATCGATAAACTCGATCTGCTGGTGAACAACGCTGGCAGTGCCTCACATGCGACGCGAGAGTTGTCTAAAGATGGTTATGAGCTGACCTTCGCGGCAAATCATTTAGCGCCGTTTTTACTGACCAATTTACTGCTCGATAAAATTCGGTTGGCGCCGCATGCGCGCATCGTTAATGTGTCTTCGACCGCACATAAAATTAAACCGTTCGATATCGACGATTTAATGTCCGAACGCATAAGCCCAATATATGCCTATGGCCGCTCGAAATTCGCCAACATTTTATTCAGCAACGAATTGGCAAAACGCTTAAGCGGGACTGGGATTACCTCGAACGCATTGCATCCCGGCGTAGTTCGCACCGGATTCGGCAAAGAAGCGACGATCTCGCGGATTTTTTATATGCTCGCCGCACCCTTTTTGAAAACGCCGGAGCAGGGCGCAGCCACGAATATTTATTTGGCAATATCGACTGAGGTTGAGAATAAATCCGGCGGCTATTACGCCAATTGCAAATTGGCCGAACCCGATGCAAGTACTAAAACGCCTGGACTAGCCGAACGCTTATGGCGCGAAAGCGAACAATTGGTCGGGCTCGTATAATTTCTGTCTAGCTAACTGCCGCCATACTTTCGGCACCGGACTGGTGCGCGCGAATTCTGCGCTGCACCGGGGCAACGCAATCAAGCTGACAAAAGGCCATAAATAATCCGATAAACAGGGCCGGTATGGCGATTGCTTATACCGATTAGACGCCCTCATATTGTTCAATGCAAATGCCCCCTGAACCCAAAATTGCCCGCACCAGCCTGCTAACTACCGAAGTCCTGGACCGCTCGCGAGTGCTCGATACGCTGGTCCACAATCTGGAAGGCATGGCCTATCGTTGCTTAAACGATAATTCATGGAAGATGATTTTTGTCAGTCAGGGATCTACCGGTTTAACCGGCTATACGCCCACAGAATTAATCGACGGCACGCGCATTTCGTGGGAGGAAATTACTTATCCGGAGGATCGCAGCAAAGTTCGGTCATGCATCGATTCAGCCGTTAGCCGCGCGCAACGTTTTGCCATCGAATATCGCATCACCACGCTGGCGGGGCAGATCAAATGGGTGGTTGAGCGCGGCGTTGCGGTGCCGAACGAACAGGGCGAATTGGTCATCGAAGGATTTATCGAAGACTGCAGCGCGCAACGTGCAGTGGTGGAAGCGCTGGAGCAAGCAGAACTTCGCTATCGCAGTATTTTCGAACACGCTTCCGAAGGAATATTCCAAACCACCAGCGACGGTCATTATCTGGCGGCAAATCCAGCACTCGCTGAGCTTTACGGTTACGCCACACCGCAGGAATTAATCGCGGATTTATCCGACATCGGCCGTCGTTTATATGTCGATGGCGATCGCCGAGATGAATTTCGGCATCTGATGGAAACGCACGGCGAGGTACTGAATTTCGAATCGGAAATTTATTGTCAGGACGGTTCGCGCATTTGGATTTCCGAGAATGCGCACATTGTGCGCGACTCGCAGGGCGAGCTGATTTGTTACGAAGGCACGGTGCAGGATATTTCCGACCGCAAGCACTATCAGGAACAACTGGAGCGGCAGGCTAATCACGATTTACTGACCGGTTTACCCAATCGCATTTTATTGGGCGATCGCATCGAGCAGGGCATCGCGCGCGCTGCGCGCTTGGGCTATTACCTGACGTTAGTTTTTATCGATCTCGATAATTTTAAATTCGTTAATGACAGTCTCGGTCACGCCGCTGGCGACGAGTTACTAAAGGTCATTGCCGAACGCCTCAGTCATTGTCTGCGCAGTTCCGACACCGTCGCGCGGTTGGGCGGCGATGAATTCGTTTTAGTGTTGAACGATCATTACCAAAGCAGCACGGTTATTTCTTTACTCGAACGCGTATTGCAGGAAATCGGTCTGCCGATTTTATTGTCGGGTCGCGAGCTACAAGTCGGCGCCAGTTTAGGTGTCGCGCTATTTCCTGGTGACGCCAGCGATGCGCAAAGTCTGCTCAAACATGCCGACGTGGCGATGTATGCCGCCAAAGATCGCGGCCGCAATAATTTCCAATTTTTTACCGGCGAACTGAATCGCGTTGCCGATGAGCGCTTGAATCTCGAAGCGGCAATGCGCATCGCGCTTGAGCGCAATGAGTTCGAAGTGTATTACCAGCCGAAGGTCGATCATCGGCGGCGTATCGTCGGTGTCGAAGCATTGGCGCGCTGGTTTCATGCGGAATTGGGTGCGGTAGGTCCCGATCGGTTCATTCCGATCGCGGAGGAAACCGGATTAATCATGCCGTTGACGACCGCCATTTTGCGCAAGGCGTTTGCCGCTGCGCGCGAATGGAATCGCAAACGCGATGTGCCGTTGCGCATCGCGGTAAATTTATCGGCGCTGTTATTTCTCAGCGATGACATCGTTGCGCATGTTGCCGAATTGTTGCGTGAAGCGGATTTATCGCCGTCTCATGTCGAGTTGGAAATTACCGAGACGGTATTTCTTGGCGACAGTGAGCGCGCTGTTGCGATTCTCACCGAATTCAAACAACTCGGCGTTAATTTGGCAATGGACGATTTCGGTACCGGTTATTCGTCGTTGAGTTATTTGCGTCGCTTCCCGCTCGACATTATTAAAATCGATCGCTCCTTGGTGACCGGCATCGAGCATGAAGAAGAAGTGGCGATGATTGCGCGTGCGGTAATTTCGCTCGGACAAAGCTTGCGAAAAACTGTAGTCGCGGAAGGCGTTGAAAATCAGGCGCAATTTGATTTTCTGCGTTTTCAGGGCTGTCATGAATTTCAGGGCTATTTGCTATCGCCAGCGCTGCCGCAAATCGCAATTACACGCTTACTCGACGCTGGCGGCGTGATTCTGAGCCCGCAGAGTTAATCCATCGAATCATAAAAATAAATTGAATGCGCTGATCGATCGTAATGTCGATTAAATTTCTACGTTGCCATTAACTTTGTTTTTTCGCCACGAAAAATTCGGACGCCAGCCGCTCGATATCAAAACGCCGCAAAAAACTAACGCCATGCCCAAGAACTGCTCAATTTTAGGCAGTTGCCCCAGCGCCAAATTAACCAGCAGCGTAAATACCGGCACTAAATTAAACGCAATGGCGGCACGTTGCGGCCCCAGTGCTTGCACGCCGCGAAGCCAGAATAAATACGCCAGCACCGTGCCGCAGATCGCCATATAAATTAAAATTAAATGCGTGTGAACAGTTTGCTGCATGATCAAACCGACCGGTTGTTCGCGAATAAAAGCCAACGCAATCAGCGCAAAGGCACCGGCGGAAATAGTCCAGCGCGCCTGTTGCAGTGGCGGTACATGTGCGATGTATTTGCGCACCAATACGCTGTAGAGACTCCACGCTAAGCAAGCGAGGAGCATCCATAAATCGCCGATTGCGACATGCAAAAATGTCAGATGGCCGCCGGTAATAACGAGCGCGACGCCGATAAAAGCAATGGCGAGCCCGAGCACTTGTGAGCTGCGTAAAGAGGTTCGCAGCAACCACGTCGAAAGCAGTGCGGTAACCAGTGGCGACATCGACATAATCAGCGCAGCGTTCAAGGCTGAAGTTGTATGCAGTGCGGTAAAAAATGCGTAGTTAAAGCCGAACACACCAATTAAACCGAGTACGCAAAGCGTGGTCATATCCTTAGCAGTTAAGCGGGATTCAGATTGTCGCTTCAATAAACGCCAGACGAAGAAAATAATTACCGCAATGCCGAAGCGCTCCGATGCGGCCGTTAACGGGGTTAACTTCCCGACCAATGCACTGGCAGCATTAAAATTACTGCCCCAGAAAAATGTCGCGGCAATTACCATCGCCCATATCGTTGTCGCTGCTCTATTCATTACCTGAATATTCTCCGCTGAGTTTTGCTCGCATCACACATTGTTTAGCTTCCGTCGCGTTGCCGTTTATTGCGCTGGCGAAATAACTCGTGCTTACGCTTTAATCAATGACGCTGTTTTTGCTGTCTCGATCAATGTATTCCAGGTCGCCATGCCACAATCGACGATGCGATTCAGGGCCGCGCGCGATGCGCCATCGCGTGCCTGAATCGATAATCCTTGCAACAGCGTAGTGTAGTAATTTGCGATAGCGGTGACATCGACACGCGGCAAATCCCCCTCTTTAATCGCGCGCTGCAGACGGCGCCGCAATGCTGCTGTAATAAACCGCCGTCGCTCCAACAGATGATCGCTGATCGCTTGATTAGCTGTGGAGCAATTAGTTGCGGCCAATACAATCATGCAGCCGGCCGGTTTTTTCGGATCGGTAAACGCACCGACGTTATCGCGCAATAATGCTTCCACCGCTTGCCGCGCGGTAGGTTGTTCGGTCAACGCGCGCGCGGTGAGCAGGCCTTCGCGTTCACTATAAAGCTGCACTGCCTCGCGGAATAGCGCTTCTTTACAGCCGAAAGCAGCATAAAGACTGGGCGCATTAATTCCCATCGCCGCGGTTAAATCGCACAGTGAAGCACCTTCATAGCCGCGCTGCCAAAAAATATTCATCGCCTGTTGTAGCGCTGCCGCGCGGTCGAAATTGCGCGGTCGACCTCTTTCTGCCATTGACGTATCTCGGTTCTAATTTGTAAGTTCTTAGGTTTCTTTCTGAGTTCTGGGTTTTCGGTTCAGGTCTAGCGGTTCTGTTTTTTCAGTTACAGCGCATTGTCGCTGATTCTGTATCGTTCGATATATAAATGCTTGACCCGCGTATATTAGTCCGCTTACATTTCTGTAGCAATCAATACAGATAGGTGGGAAGAATGCGTTGGCGAAGACAAATGTACGAAGCAAATAAATACTGTTTAAACAATCGCAAGCGGTGGCCTCGCGTTATCGGTAGTTTTTTATTTTCAGCGATAGTGCTGTGCGGCGCTGCGGTGGCCGCGCCGGTGGCGTATGTAGACTCGCTGCGGTTATATGCAATCGATTGCGGTCATTTGGATATTCTCGATATGGCTTGGTTTGCCGATACTGGCGAGCACGCCGGCGAGAAGGGCGAAATGGCCGCACCGTGTTTTCTGATTCGCCATCCGAAAGGTGATTTGTTGTGGGACACCGGGCTCGGTGACCGACTTGCCGCATTGCCAGACGGTGAAGCAAATGCGGTTGCGGTCTCGCGAGTGCGCGTGACTTTGCAATCGCAGCTGCAGCAGTTGGGATTGAAACCATCGGATATTAATTATGTGGCGTTTTCGCATTTGCACGCAGACCACGCCGGCAATGCCAATTTATTCGGCGGCGCCACTTGGCTTATCGACCCGGTGGAGTTGAAATGGGCATTGAGCAAGCCTGCGCCACTCGGTGTCGATTCCACGTTGCTCGGCGCAGCAGCTCACGCAAAAATTATTTCAACGGCAATCGATTACGATGTATTCGGCGATGGTTCGGTGCGAATTTTAAAAGCGCACGGGCATACGCCGGGCCATCAAATATTAATGCTGCAATTGCCCAGGGCCGGTGCAATTATTCTCTCCGGCGATTTATTTCACACTCGCGAAAATTACGAAAAATCCTTGGTACCGCCGACTAATGTCAGTCGCGCCGACACGCTAGCCTCATTTAATCGCGTGGCTGGTCTAGTTAAAAACATGCATGCCCGTGTAATCGTGCAGCACTCACAGGAAGACTTCGCGGCGTTTCCGCACTTTCCCGAATTTTTGCAGTGATTTTTTTCGTGAGCGCATGGCTAAGTCATGCATAACTTTCAACGCAGACATCGTATAAGCACGATCAAGGACTTCCATGCTAGACCTTTATTATTGGACTACACCGAACGGGCACAAAATCACGTTATTTCTGGAAGAGAGCGGCGTGCCGTATCGCATCGTGCCGGTCAATATCGCGACGGGCGAGCAATTTAAGCCGGAGTTTTTAGCAATCGCGCCGAACAATCGAATTCCCGCTATCGTCGATCACGCACCGGTCGACGGCGGCGCGCCGCTATCACTGTTCGAGTCGGGCGCTATTTTGCTTTATCTCGCCGATAAAACCGGAAAATTCATCGCGCAGGATATTCGTGGCCGAGCGGAAACCGTGCAGTGGTTGTTTTGGCAAATGGGCGGTTTAGGGCCAATGGCAGGGCAGAATCATCACTTCGCTCGCTATGCGGAAAAAATTCCGTACGCGATCGATCGATATGTTCGCGAGACCGCGCGCTTATATGCGGTATTGAATAAACGTCTGGCGGATCGCGAATTTGTCGCTGGCGTTTATTCGATTGCCGATATGGCGACATATCCGTGGATCGTTCCGCATGAAGCGCAACAGCAGGATTTAAACGATTTTCCGCATTTAAAGCGCTGGTTTGAAACCATTCAGGCGCGGTCGGCCACCGTACGCGCGTATGCCAAAGCGCAGCAGGTGAATGCCGATCAAGCGCCGGTAGTTACCGAAGAATCGAAACGTATTTTATTTGGTCAGGATGCGAGTATCGTTAAGCGCTGATTTGCGGAGCGAGGAGTCGTATATGAGCGACCTGACATTGTTCATCGGCAATAAAAATTATTCGTCCTGGTCGCTGCGTCCTTGGCTGTTGTTGCGCGAGGCGGATATTGCTTTCAATGAAGTGCGCTTCTCGTTGTATCAGCAGGACAGCAAGGCGCAGATATCCGCGCATTCGCCCAGCGGTCGCGTACCGGCACTGCGCGACGACGCTGCTATTCGCGGTGGTTTAACGGTGTGGGATTCGCTGGCGATTTGCGAATACATCGCCGAACAATTTCCCATCAAAGAATTATGGCCGCACGCGATCGATGCGCGCGCGGTGGCGCGTTCGGTCAGCGCGGAAATACATTCCGGTTTTTCGGCGTTGCGCAATGCGATGTCGATGAATTGCCGCGAACGTTTTCCCGGGAAAGGACAAACGCCGGAGGTGCTTACCGATATCGCACGCATTACTGCTATTTGGCATGATTGCCGCGCGCGTTACGGCAACGGCGGCGGCTTTTTATTCGGTAAATTCACTATTGCCGATGCGATGTACGCGCCAGTGGTATTGCGTTTTCAAACTTACGCTGTGGAGTTGGACGAGGTCGCGCAAGCGTACTCGAATGCGATTTTGAGTTTGCCTTCATTGAAAGAATGGATTGCAGCAGGCGTGGCCGAAAGCGAAACATTGCCGCAGTTCGAGCCGTATAAATCCCCCACATAATTTTAAATGCCTATAATTTTATAGTATTCATTTTTTAGCGCAGGTTCTGGTCAATGACAGTTAAATTAATCGTCGATGCAAACTATCGGTTTATCGGCGCGTATCAGGAAGTGAACGCGCGCATCGCTCAGCGGCAACAGGCATTAGCGCTTTATGTAACGCTAACGGTGAGTTTGCTCGCGGCATTGGTTGCATTGAAACCCGGCGAAAGTCACGGTGAATTGCCGATCGAATGGCTGGTGTTGGGATTTCCGGTGGCCTCGACATGTCTCGCTTTTTTAAATTACAAAGCCGAACGTGCGATTACGCATTTGCGCCATTTCATCGCCACGCTCGAACGCCTCGACAATGCCCATCAAGTATTGCCCAGTTACAACTCCGACCCGAAGTGGGCAACGGGCGCAAATAAAGCGCGGCGCTTTCACGATTTAACCGCAGCAGTCTTGGTGACCGGCGGCAATGCCATCGGGCTGGGCGCGGTTGTTAAAATCTATCCGGAGCGTATTGCTGAAAATCCGTTAGTGGTATTGATTTCGTTCGCCGTCGCGGTATTTTCATTGGTTGTGATTCTGATTACGCCACACTGGAGTTACAAAGCGACGGAAACTGCAGAATAAATTTCGCATTTTTTTGCAGTTATTTTTTCAAAAAAAGTAAATATTATTCTGGTGCCGATAGCCGCTCGATTGCTGACACAGTTTTATCAAGCCGCGCACTCATCGGCGCACCGCGCTGCAAAAAGATGGTGGCCAGCTGCCGGTAATACCACATCGTTCCCGTTTGTTTTGCAGTAAATCGATCGAACACACGCGGACCGATTTCAAGCAGGTCGTTAAGAATTGCTTGTGCATTCGCGAGCTTGTCGCAGCCGGAAACCAACATGACATCGTGGTTAGCACTCAGCAGATGCGCAAGATATTTTTCTTTACGCTCGCGCCACGGTGCTTTTGCTCCGGTGGCATTCGCGACGCCATCGGTGCATCCCATCACGATGTCGATCACGCGTTTGCCGAATTGCTTGGCGATGATTGTTTCGTAATGAGCACCGCCGTCTTCGACCGCGTCGTGCAATAGCGCTGCGATGGATTGGTCCTCATCGCCACCGAATTCGAGCGTCAATGCGGAGACCGCTAACGGATGCGCGATGTAAGGAATTTGCGTTCCCTTGCGGGTTTGGGTCGCATGCGCTGTTATGGCCAGCGCGACTGCGGTGGAAAAACGCTTCGTTAGCATGCTGTGTTACCGAAAATAATAAATGGAAAGATTAACCGGCTGTCGTGGTCGCAGCGGTAGTTAATCCCGATCGGCTCTGTGCGCCCCAGTGTTGACGTCCGGTCAAAAAATAGATCCAGCCCAGCGTTGCACCGGTATGACGGAGCAGTTGAAAACTAAACGGCTCCGCTAGCGCCGCCACAATGGCGTAAAAAATATTCGAGCTATGTCTGTCGCCGGTCCAGCGTCGATACAAATAAATCGACCATAAATGAAAAAATAAATCGATCACGATTTTTATGCCGATCACGGTAAATATCGATGCGACAATCGATTGGTGACTGTTAATTAAAAATGCGATCAACAATAAAAAAGCAGTCAACCCATAAATTGGTTGCAGCGTATCGACGGCCTTTACCGGCAGCATCCACGTGCCGAGCCGGCCGTAACGACGATTGCCGGTCATATCGCGATTCCAATATTGCGTCTGCAAAAAACCCGCGAACCAACGCCGACGCTGGCGCAAAAAAGTCGGCAGTGTCGCGGGTGCATCGGTGCGCGCGTGTGCATTGCCGACCACGCGTACCTGCCAGCCAAGATCGTGATCTTTGCCGTAACGTTGCAGGCGATGAATCAGTTCGTAATCCTCGACCAGACAATTGGGATCGAACCCACCCACGGTTAATAATGCCTCGCGCTTAAACCCGGCGAACGCGCCGGAAATAAGTAACAAACTGTCGACGCGCGTCCACGCGAAACGCGCAATAAAATTTCGAATATATTCGTAAGTTTGAAACCATTGAAAAAAACGCCCGCTGAATGTATTGCCGCATACGGGCGTTAAAATACCGCTCGCGGCAATTAAATTTGGCTCAGCGGCAAATGCGTCGCGCATCGCTCCACAGGCATTGTTATCGAGCAGCGTATCGGCATCGGCAGTCAGTACAATCGTTGTTTCCAGACGTGTGATCGCCGCATTTAATGCACGCGCTTTGCCGCCGTGCGCTAAACGCAACCAGCGCAAATTAGGATGAAGAGAACTCGGTGCGCTGAGTTCGTTTTCATCGGGGCGTATCAAGCCGAATTGGCTGGTCAATAGATTTGCAGTGTTGTCACTGGAACCGTCATCGGCAATGACAATTTGATCGGGGCTGTCGTTTTGATTCAGTAATGCTGCCAAGGTGATCGGCAATACGGCTGTTTCATTATGCGCCGCAACGATGACTCCCAAAGTGGGGCGCGTCTCTTTTACCGCAATAATTGGAAATGGTTTTAATAACGGCAGCGTTTGCCAGCCGACAAAACACAACAGCGCCGTGTCGTAACCGACATAGGCAATGCCGGTCGACCACGCCAATACACCGTGAAGAAAAAAGGCGCTGGCAAATAATAGAATCCATAACGCCATGATGCTGCCATGAATCAAAAGGCTGGCCGCTGGTGTTGTGCGCGGCGAAAGCCTGGGTGAATTAAGCGCGAACGTTTTTCCGAGAGAGTCAGTCAAGACGGTATCTACAACAGGTTGAGGGGGTTACAGTTCATTAGACGCCGCTGCGCCGCGTCGGATGCCGAATCTAGAGCTAGTTGCTTAGAGCTGCTTGTTTAGAGTGGGAAGTGCGGAAAATGTTCGCTCACACTATCATGCTATCCAATTCATTGTGAGCGCCCGCTCGGAGCAACAATTGACAATGTACCCATCGACCCAATACACCCGCATCGCGATGTTTTTTCATTGGACCGTTGCAGTGCTTATGCTGACTAATATCGGCCTGATATTGTCGGTCGATTATTTGCCGGAGGAGTGGGCGCGTCCTGCAATCGATACGCATAAGTCGATTGGTATCACGGTGCTGGGCTTGTTTATTTTGCGACTGTTGTGGCGCTTTGCCCATCGACCGCCGCAGCTGCCACCAATCTTTGCAAAATGGGAAGTTGTCACCGCGCATTTTGTGCATATCGGATTGTACGCATTGATGTTGCTGCTGCCGTTATCGGGCTGGCTGCATGATTCAGCCTGGAAAAATGCAGTAAATCATCCGTTGCAATTGTTCTATTTAATTCCGTGGCCGCGGATTGCTTGGGTAACGCAGCTCGATCCAGGGCCGAAAGAAATGTGGCACACGACGTTCGGAAATATCCACACCGCATTGGCGTATATATTTTACGCGTTGTTCGCATTGCACATTGCCGGCGCGCTCAAGCATGAGTGGATTGATCGCGAATCCGTGTTGCGGCGAATGTGGCCTTTTGGTAGCCGTAGCTAGTGCCGTTTTAAAATTGAAATTTTAAAGCTAGTGCTGCGGATCAGCCGCAAATAGACTGACCCGCCTAAATCATAAGCTTATAAATATAAATTCTTAAGTTCGCACTCCGCCTGATTTAAGGTGACGTGCACATCCGAAACTTTCGCTAAAAATGTTAGGTCGTTACAGAAAATAAAATGCAGCGGGGATAAACCATGAATGCGATTACTGCCGACTTCATCAATCATCGCGATGCAAGCAGCGCGCTGACCATTGTTCCAGTGGCCGGACGAATCGGCGCTGAAATCCGCGATATTTCGCTAGCGCGCGATTTAAATCCTGCTACGCAAAGCGCGATTCGCGCGGCATTGATTCGGCACAAAGTTATTTTTTTTCGCGGCCAAACTGATTTGGGCGATGTTGGACACGAAGCGGTGGCGGAGGGTTTAGGCGCGCCGGTAAAACATCCCACGGTGCCGATCGTGGCTGGCTCGCGTTTTTTGCTCGAGCTCAGTGCGCGGGAAGGTTATGGCGCGAGTAGCTGGCACACCGATGTGACGTTTGTGCCGGATTATCCGCAGGCATCGATATTGCGCGCACTGGTCGTGCCGGAAGCGGGCGGCGACACCATGTGGGCAAATACAGTGACGGCTTATGCGGATTTGCCGGTGTCGCTAAAACAATTGGCCGATAGTTTGCGAGCAGTGCATTGCAATGCGTACGACTACGAGCCGAGTGTTCCCTATCCGGGCGGTGACGACTCCGCGCGCTTTCGCGATATTTTTGTTTCGAAGATTTATCAGGCCGAACATCCAGTCGTGCGTGTGCACCCCGAATCCGGCGAAAAATCGCTATTACTCGGCCATTTTCTGAAGCATTTTGTCGGGCTCGGTCTGGCCGATTCACGCCGTCTGTACGCATTATTTCAGGAATACATTACGCGCCCGGAAAATACGGTTCGTTGGCGCTGGCAGGTTGGCGACGTCGCCATTTGGGATAATCGTGCAACCCAACACCGCGCGGTGGCGGATTTTGGCACGCAGAAACGCACGCTGCGGCGCGCCACTGTTGCCGGCGATATCGCCGTCGGAATTAACGGCGAAAAAAGCAAAGCACTTGAATCAACGAATCCTTAAGACGTTTTTCTGATTGTATTCGCGTCGTTTAATTGCTTAACGGCCAGAGTTTTGAAATTAACGCCGAATTAATCAAATAAAATGGCTGCAACATCCATCGTTCTTCTAATTAGCGCTACCTTTATCGTTAGGAAAAAGTGGCGCTAAGTAAATCGCTTGCCGCTTTAAAATTAACGTCGCAATTGTTGTTTTGGCAATGCGGTTAACGCGATGGCCAAGTCAAACAGAGATCCTTGCCAGCGCTCGCATTTCGACGGTATAAGAGCCGTCGGTCGATACCTTAAAAGCCAATCCATAAAATCAGGCAACGGATTTCTCGATCATGAGTGCAGCAGTAATCACCGGGCAGGTGGTCGTTTTTAAGCTGGATGCTCAGCGCTTTGCATTGCCGCTCGATCAAGTTGAGCGCGCGACGCGATCGGTTGCAATAACTCCGCTTCCGCATGCTCCCGCAGTAATCGCGGGCGTGGTCGACGTGCGCGGCAGCGTCATTCCTGTTATCGATATTCGCAAACGGCTGGGCCTGCCAGGACGCGCGCCGACTCTGAACGATCAATTACTCATTGCAGGCACCAGCAAACGCCGTTATGCCGCGCTGGTGGATACCATTCTCGATGTGTTGGTTTATGCGCCAGGCGATTTTTCCGTGGCGGAGCATGTGGTGCCAGGCCTTGAGTTTTTAAAAGGCATTGTGCGTCTGAGTGATGGCATCGTATTAATTCACGACTTCGAGCAATTTTTATCGCTGGAAGAAGAGCGCGCGCTGGACGAGGTTTTGCGCAATGCGTGAGGTGCTGCCGGTGATCGCGACATTTGAACAGCCGGATGCGCTGGCGCGACTGTGCGCTTTAATCGGCGAGCAAACCGGTCTAGCTCTAACACCCGCGCACTGGGGCGATTTGCAGCGCGCCATCGTTATAGTCACCGAAGAATTCGGCTTTACCGATGCGGGTGCCTGTCTGGAAGGTTTACTGGCGCCGCTGAATGCGCGTCCGTTACAAGTGTTGATCGATAATCTCACCATTGGCGAAACTTATTTTTTTCGCGACAAGGCCATGTACGCCGCATTGCGCGAGTTGTTGTTGCCGCCGTTGATTGAATCGCGCCGCAGCAGCGGTAAGCACTTGCGCATTTGGTGTGCGGCGAGCAGTACCGGCGAAGAGCCGTATTCCATTGCGATAGAAGTCGCGCGCGCTCTACCGGATTTATCGCGATGGAATATCAACATTGTCGCCACGGATATCAACCAACGCTTTTTGCGCAAAGCGGAAAGCGGCATTTACGACCGTTGGTCATTTCGCAACACCTCGCCGGAACAGCGTGAACCGTATATTCAAACCACAGCCGAAGGACGTTTCGTGGTCGCGCCTGCGATCAAATCGATGGTGCGTTTTTTCAATCTCAATCTAATGGAAAATCGCTATCCATCGCCGCTCAATGCGACCACCGATGTCGACATTCTTTTTTGTCGCAATGTCTTGATGTATTTGCGCCCCGAAAGTGCCGAGGCAGTCATTAAACGCTTATGCGATGCATTGGTGGAAGGCGGATGGCTGATCGTCAGTAGCGTTGAGGCGACGCTGGTTAATCTGCCGCATATGATTCCAGTGCGATTGCCCGATTTAATGGCGTTTCGCAAAGACACTCATCATGCGCTGAACGCTAAATCAGCCGCGCAATCGTTAGCACGCAAACAGATTGGACGCGTCGCGGACAATAACGATATTCCGCTACTGGCGCGCACTAAAATGCCGGCAGTAAATGATAAAAAAATACAGGCGAAAGCACTCGAAAATAAAATTGCAAAAAATAAATTGCAACTCAGTCAGGCTATTTTTAGCCGCGCACAACAATTCTATCAAGCAAGACAGTACACGGAAGCTGAGTTCGTACTGATCGATAATCTGGATGATTTTGCAGCCGACGATAATTTGAGAAAAAATATTTATCCGCAGGCGTTGCTATTACTCGCAAAAATTTATGCCAATCAAGGACGATTTGCCGAAGCACTGCAACATTGCGAACACGCTGTGGCTATCGATAAATTAAATCCTGCCGCGCATTACTTACTCGCTTCTATTTTAATTGAAACTAACGCGACACTGATTAAAACACAATCTAGCGCGCTGGCAGATACCAATGCCGCAGCGGCGGAAGAAGCACTGAAGCGCACGCTGTACCTCGATTCCGGTTGGATCATGGCATATATCGCATTAGGCCGTTTGCTGGCTTCGCAACCAGCGCGACTCGGCGACGCGAAGCGTTATATCGGGCATGCGCGCACGCTGTTAAAAAATAATCCCGTGCAGCAATTAGTCCCGGAATCCGACGGGCTTACCGCCGATCAACTATTGCAAATGCTTAAAATAATCGTTGCAGACGAGGTGTCGTAATGCAAAAGCCGCCCGTGAAAGAGGCTATCGACTGGCAGGATATCCACCGCCGTATCGATCAATTAAGTAATGCCATCGATGGCAACTGGCAGGCCGATCCCGCCCACGTCCATACAACGCTGAACCGGCGCGCACGCGAATTGGCAGTGCCGCTGCACAACGCCACCGCTGCCGAACAGGTTATGGAGTTGCTGGAGTTTTCACTCGCCAACGAGCGCTACGGCATTGGCTCCGCGTTCGTGCGCGAAGTTTGTCCGCTCACTCAATTCACGCCGGTGCCGTGCACGCCATCTTTTGTGTTAGGTATTATCAATGTGCGCGGCGAAATTATTTCGGTCGTCGATATCAGAAAATTTTTCGCGTTGCCGGAGACGGGTTTACCGGATTTAAACAAGATCATCATCGTCTACAACGATGCGGTTGCGCCCGGCAAACCAATGCTGTTCGGCATACTCGCTGATTTTATCGTTGAAGTGCGCGAGGTCGCGGTAGCGGCGATTCAACCGCCGTCGAATATCACCGGCATCCGCGCGGATTATTTGCTCGGCGTAACGGCTAACGGTTTGGCGGTAATCGACGCGGAAAAATTGTTGGCCGATAAAGCCGTAATAGTCGATGAAAATGTATAAAACACGAAACAATGCATTCGTTATTTTTTTTAAACTTCTTAAAAATTATTAAAAACCTAATTTTAAAAACAACAGGCAAGAGGACAGACAAATGAAATGGTCGGTCGGCGCAAAGATAGGATCGGGCTTTGCCTTAGCGTTAGTAATTTTACTGGCAATCGGTGTCAGCTCTTATCAAAACACATCCAGCATGATCGATGCCGCAGCGTGGCGCACGCACACGTACGCAGTGATCGCTGATCTAGAGCATTTGCTCTCGATTATTAAAGATGGAGAAACCGGGCAACGCGGTTACATCATTACCGGACAGAGTGAATATCTTGGGCCTTACAAAGATGCGGTTAGTACAGTGCGTCCGGCGCTCGATGAATTGGTGACGTTGACGCATGACAATGTTAGTCAGCAGCGTCAGCTCGAACGCCTAAAGCCGTTAATTCAAACCCGATTCGCACAGTTCAAATCGATCATAGAACTACGGGATGCGAAAGGTTTTGATGTGGCCGTTGCATCCGTGCAGCTCGGCGAAGGTAAAAAAGTCATGGATGAAATTCGCGAGATAATTGCGGAAATGCGCGTTGAAGAACAGCGTTTGTTAAAAATTAGAGAGCAGCGCGCCGATGAAGATACACATCGAGCCATCGCCGTTATTATTTACGGCATTCCGGTAGCCTTTGTGTTGCTGGCGATATTGGCGACGTTGATCACCCGTAATATCGCCGAGCCTTTACGCGAACTGGCAGCGGGCGCGGTGAAAATCGCCGAGGGCGATCTAACAATAAATTTAAAAGCCAATGCCGAGCGCGCGGATGAAGTCGGTGCGCTGGTGCGCGCATTCGTGAACATGATCGACGGCTTGCAACATATGGCAGCGGTAGCGGGACGTATTGCCGCCGGCGATATCCGCGATAAAGTTCAGCCGCGTTCACCGCGCGATGTACTCGGCAATGCATTCGCGATCATGCTGGATAAACTGCGTGCAATGACCAGCGAAATTAATTCCGGCGTCAATGTGCTGGTATCGGCGGCGGCAGAAATTCTCGCTGCTACTACGCAAATGGCGGCCGGCTCTGCTGAAACTGCAACGGCGGTAAGTCAAACAGCATCGACTGTTGAAGAGGTTAAACAAACGGCGGTGCTCGCATCGAATAAGGCGCAGCGCGTGGCCGATAATGCGCAAACGGCTGTGGCTATTTCGCAAGATGGCAGTCAAGCGGTGCAGGCTTCTATCGAAGCGATGCGGCGCATTCAGGAGCAAATGGAATCGATCGCCGAAAGTATCGTGCGCCTGTCCGAGCAAGGTCATGCCATCGGCGAAATTATTGCGACGGTTAATGACCTCGCCGAACAATCCAATTTGCTCGCGGTAAATGCCACCATTGAAGCCGCGAAAGCGGGCGAGCAGGGCAAAGGCTTTGCGGTAGTGGCGCAGGAAGTAAAAAGTTTGGCGGCGCAATCGAAACAGGCTACAGCGCAGGTGCGCGGCATTTTAGGCGAAATACAAAAAGCGACCAGCGCTGCGGTAACCACCACCGAGCGCGGCAGTCGCGAGGTGGAAACCGGCGATCAATTATCGGTAAAACTCGATGAAGTTATTCACGGCCTCACCGATAGTATTTCCGAGGCGGCGCGCGCGGCCACGCAAATTGCAGCGTCGTCACAACAACAATTAGTGGGCATGGATCAAGTGGCATTGGCGATGCAAAATATTCGCGAAGCCAGCACGCAAAATGTTGCGAGTAACAAACAAACAGAATCTGCCGCGCAAAACCTTCACCAAGTTGGGTTGCGATTAAAACAACTGGTCGAGCAGTATCAGGTGTAGCCGCCGTTATGATGGATAAAAGCGATGCGGCATTTTTCAAACGCCTGCTGGAAACATTTCGCGGCGAAGCGCAGGAGCGTTTGCAGGCGCTATCGACCGCCATTGTCGAATTGGAAAAAACTGCGCGCGGCGAACGCCAGCAAGCGTTGATCGAAACGGTTTTTCGCGAAGTACACAGTTTGAAAGGTGCAGCACGCGCGGTCGATAAACGCGAGATCGAGCAATTATGTCAGGTACTTGAAAGTGTTTTGTCAGCGTTGAAACGGATGACGCTGGATTTCTCTCCCGCCATCGCGGACCTGTTGTTAGCAGCGCTCGATTTACTGAATCGGTTGCTCGATTCGCTCGAAACGATCAGCGCCGATGCATTGAATGAAATCGCCGTGCTGTGCAAACGTTTGGAGCACGCATCGAACGGCACCAGCGCCGCGCGCGTACCGCCGCAGGAAATTGTGCAACGCGCAGAGCCGCCACCGCCGATGCCACCAACGCCAATGGCGGATAACAAACGCGGCGCCGATACCGTGCGTGTTTCAACCTCCAAATTGGATTCACTGTTGTTACAAGCGGAGGGTTTGTTAACGGTAAAGCTCACGGCTGCGCAACGCGTTATCGATATTGATGAAATTGGCGCAACGGTAGCGACATTAAAAAAAGAGCGTTTGAAAATAGCCGCCGATATAAAAATTCTGCAGCGTGCACAGAGCCGCGTCAGCGTCGACAGCGACCGTAAAGACCGCTCGCAATTGCGTAAATTGCTCGAAGTATTTCGCCGCGAAAATGCAGTGCTGAGCTCGCTTGATGCAAAACTTCACGCGCTGTCGCGCACCACCGAACGCGATAGTTTGGCCGTTAATGGCATGGTCGATAATTTGCTCGACGACATAAAAAAAGCATCGATGTTGCCGGTTAATTCGGTGCTGAATATTTTTCCGAAATTAGTTCGCGATTTGGCGCGTGCGAGCGGCAAAGAAATTGAGCTGGTGCTGGAAGGTGGCGATATTGAAATCGACCGCCGAATTCTGGAAGAGATTCGCGATCCACTCATCCATTTGGTTCGCAATGCTATCGATCATGGAATCGAAAAAGCCGAGCAACGCAGGCAGGCTGGCAAACCGGCGCATGGCGTTATTACGCTTGCCGTCACCCAACAGGAAGGCGATCGCATTCAGGTGCTGGTCGGCGACGATGGCTCCGGCATTAATCGCGAATTAGTACGCGATGCAGTGCGCCGTATGGGATTGAACGCCAATGAAGAATTAACCGCGCTCGATGATGAGCGCCTGGTGGCATTTGTATTTGAGTCCGGCCTTTCTACCAGCCGTGCGATCACCGATATTTCCGGCCGCGGTCTGGGTCTTGCCATCGTGCGCGACAAAGTGGAACTGTTAGGCGGCAGCGTCAGTATCGATACGCAAGCGCAAACAGGCACGCGGTTTTTACTGAGCTTGCCGCTGACCCTGGCGACTTACCGTGGCGTTCATGTACTCAGCGGTGGACGGCAATTCGTGTTTCCGCTGACACATGTCGATCAAGTGACGACGTTTAATCGCACGGCCGTTAGAACCGTACAAAATCGCGAAACGGTGACCTGGAAGGATCGCGCCGTTGCATTGGTGCGATTGTCGGATTTATTAAAACTGCCGACCAAAGCAGTGGCGGACGAAAACACGCTGTCGGTGGTGATCGGCTGCGCCGCTGAAAAACGCATCGCATTCTTAGTCGACACGGTAGTGGGCGAGCAGGAGGTATTGGTAAAAACGCTGGGGCCGCAATTGCCGCGCGTGCGCAATATTACCGGCGCCACTGTGCTCGGCAATGGCAGCATTGCGCTGATATTGAATGTTGTGGATTTGGCCCGTTCCGCTTCTAACAGCAGCACTCTGCCACGCGCATTGCGCGACATGCCGCTAGCGGAACAGCAAAAGAAATCCATTTTGGTGGCAGAGGATTCGATTACCTCGCGCATGTTGTTGCGCGGGGTGTTAGAGGCAGCGGGTTATCGCGTTGTGGTTGCAGTGGACGGTGAAGATGCATTTACCAAGTTGCAGGCCGATACATTCGACTTGTTGGTATCCGATGTCGATATGCCGCGTATGAGCGGTTTCGATTTAACCGCGCGCGTGCGTGGCGATCAACAATTAAAAATGTTGCCGGTGGTGTTGGTAACGGCGCTGGCTTCGGTCGCCGATCGCGAGCGCGGTATCGATGTCGGCGCGAGCGCATACATCGTAAAAAGTAATTTTGAAGAAGGGCATTTGCTCGATGTTGTCAGGAGACTGCTGTGAGCGCACGCCCACCCATTCAGGTGCTTGTTGTTGAAGATTCGCCCGCGATGTGCGAATTACTGGTCCATATTTTATCGGCCGATCCAGAGCTGCTTGTCGTCGGTACGGCGTCGAATGGCGAACAAGCCATCGAGATGGTGAAACGCAAAAAACCCGACGTCATCACCATGGATTTACACATGCCGCACATGAATGGTATCGAGGCGGTGCGTTTAATTATGCAAAGCATGCCGACGCCAATTGTGATTGTATCCGGCAGCTCTGCGACGGCAGAAACGGCCGAAACATTTCAGGCATTGGAAGCCGGCGCCTTGGCGCTGGTAGAAAAGCCATCGAATTCGGACACGGTTAAATCACGTCAACTCGCCGCGAAATTAGTGCAGACCGTTAAATTAATGGCTGAAGTCAGGGTAGTGCGGCGCTGGCCTAAACGTACGGTAAATATGACCGCGCAATTGGCTGAGCGCATTGCATCGGCTGCTACAGTCGATCCGCAGCAAGTGCAATTGGTTGCAATAGGCGCATCCACCGGCGGACCTTTGGTGCTGCAAAAAATATTAATGGGACTTGCCGGCAAATTGTCGGTACCGGTAATCATCGTGCAACACATGGCTAATGGTTTTACCAGCGGCTTCGCCGATTGGTTACAGCAATCGACGCAGTTACCTGTAACGGTGGCGAAGGAGGGCGAATACATGCAGCCGGGCCGCGTGTACATCGCGCCGGAAGAGCGGCATACCGAAATTAAAACGGGTTTGCGGATTAAGTTAAGTGCGGCGGAACCGGAGAATGGCCATCGTCCTGCGGTCGCACCGTTATTTCGCTCAGCCGCTACAGTGCTCGGCGGCGGTGCCATCGGTGTACTACTCACCGGCATGGGACGCGATGGCGCTATCGAGCTTAAATTATTGCGCGACTGCGGCGCGACGACGATAGCTCAGGATTTGCAATCTTCCGTGGTGCCGGGCATGCCGGGAGAAGCCATTCGATTGGACGCCGCAATGCACGTGTTGGCGCCCGATAAAATTGCGGATGTTCTGATTGCGTTAACGCCCGTGCACGGCACGAATAATTAAACACAAAGCACTTACATAAGAATACAAATAGCTAATGCTCAATTTTAGAGTTAGCTATTTGCAGTTCGAATAAAATCGATTTAACGAAATTTCAATTGCGCCGATACATTCGCGGCGGTGACGCGCAACGGCAAATAAACAGTAAAGCTACTGCCGCGATTAATAACGCTGCGTACGGTGACGCAACCGCCATGCAATTCAGCCAATTGCTTAACCAGCGAAAGACCGAGGCCGGTACCTTGAATGCGCTGCTTCGAGTTGTTTTCCAGCTGTTCGAACGAGCGAAATAATTTTGGAATATCTTCTTCCGCAATGCCGATGCCGGTATCGGTCACTGTAATGCTCAATAAGTTTTTCTCATCGCGCTCGACCAATTCAGCAGCGACGATAACGCTGCCGTTATCCGGCGTAAATTTCACTGCATTGGACAATAAATTAATAACGATTTGAGTAACTTTGCGCTCATCCATCCATGCGTCGTTAACGGCTGGATCAATGTTCAATTGCAGATTAATACGACGCGCCGCAGCCTGTTCGCGCACCATCGGCAAACAATTCTTTAGCAGCAATGGCACATCGACATCGGATGGTTGTAATTCCATCTTATGCGCTTCTATTTTTGCGAGATCGAGCGTGTCGTTAATTAGCGACAGCAAATAATTGCCGCTTTGAAAAATAGAATCGATATGATTTTTTTGACCCGGATTAAGTTCGCCAGCGACACCCTCGCGCAATAATTCGGAAAATCCAATGACGGCATTGAGCGGTGTACGCAACTCATGCGACATGTGCGCAAAAAAGCGCAGCTTAGCCTGACTGGCATTTTCAAGTTCGGTATTCGTCGTAGCGAGTGCGCGATTGGCGTCTTTTAATTCTTCGGCCTGGCGTTCGAGCAATGCATTTAATTCGCTGATTTGTTGTTCGCGTGCTTTTAACTCTTCGTTAACGCGCACGGCTTGTTCGAAAGTAGAGATCAACAGATCCAGGATTTGCTGACGCTCGGCGCTGATGAAATGGCGTTGTCCACCGAGAAATATTTCGATGCCAATGCCGCCGCTATTGCGATGTTTGCGTAGTGCACGATTGACCAGTACGTGTTGAATCCGCGCGAGTAAATGTTCAGCTTCGTAGGGCTTACGAATAAAGTTATCAGCGCCGCAATCGAGACCTCTCACGATATCTTTTGGATCGGCCAGCGTGGTCAACAAAATAACGGGAATATGCGCGATAGCAGGATCGGTCTTGATTGCGTGGCACAGCGCATAGCCGTCCATTTCCGGCATAACGATATCGCTCAGCACCAACTGCACCGGTTTGGTTTTGATACTCTCTAGTGCAACCCGGCCATTATTCGCCACCGACGCGCTGTAACCGGCGCGCTCAATTAAATGGCGTAATTTCTCGGCTTGAGTAGGGCTGTCTTCGACAATTAGAACCTCAATATTTTGAGGATTGAATGAGGCTTCATCGGAATTCATCGTAATATCCCTCCACTTTTTAAGTACCGCTCCTATCGCTTGCCAATGGGGGCCGTGGACCGATAAATAGGTCAGGTTGATAAAGGATAGACGAGGTATTGCTACTCAACTAGGCAGTGCAGAATTTAAAGTGCCCATTAAAAAATTCTGGCCGTTTTTATAACAGTGATTAGCATGAGTCAGATCATTTAAGTAGGAGTTGAGCAAATAATGTCCCGAAAAATAGAATGAACTGTTCTTTACGCTATTAGCACGCTTGAAATAAATTAAGCGGGGGAAATAAGAGCAATAAAAAGGCGCCTGTAAGTGGCGCCTAGTTTGTCAGTTTTGAATGGTATGTAAGGTATATTACCGTCGATTAACCCCAGTCGCCGCTGTCGTCGCCACTACTCGAACTATCGTCCCAGGATGATGAATCGCTGATGCCGAAATCATCACCGCCGAAATTATCCGCAGGTGGTGCGTCGTAAACATCGCGGCGGTTTACATCGGAATCGGTGTGATGCTCGCCATCGATTAAGTGATGCACCAATGCTTCGCCGGCAACTAAACCCGCACCCATCGCCGCACCTGTTGCCAATCCGCCGAGAATTCCAGAACCCATGCCCGCTCCGCCGGCGGGTGCGCCATAACCATTCGGGCCGCCATATCCATTAGGACCATAGGTGTTAGGCGTTGGGCCGGGGAATCCCGCGTTATTAGTTGCGTAATTATTCGGCGCGTACAGCGCCGCTTTGCGTCGACTCAACATGCGCGCGAAATAAACGATGGCAGCGATAATGCCAACACCGAGAAAAATCGTTGACCACGGCGCATCTGTTTTTGCTGCAGGCGCTGCAAATTGTTGTGTTTGTATTGTCATCGGCGCCATCGCATTTTGTGCTGTGGCGTGGCCCGCAATGCGCTCACGCAACAATTGCACGGCTTCCGGTTTTGCAAACGAAAGATCGGGCGTAATTTGTTCGGCACGATTTAGCTCGGCACCGGCATTGACCAGGCTGCCTTGTTTTGCAAGTAATTCAGCTTCGACAAAATGCGCTTTGGCACTGGTGGGATGATCGTGCAGGACCTTCTGCATCATCGTTTGCGCTTGCTCGAGATGGCCCGATTCCGCTGCCTGATAAACCTGATGAAGCGTTGGATCTTCCGCCGCAAGAGAGTGGTTTGCAAAGCCGATGCAAACCAGTAAAAAAGAACAGCGCACGGTGTTGTTAAACATCGATTGAACCTCACAAGATGAAACCAATAGATGGGGTCGATAACATAAAGTTCAATGCTAAAAAATGTGTTTGTTCAGCGTGTGACCCAGGTCTTCTTTGGCTTGAATATATTAGTTGTGAAAATGAAATATCAGCTGATTTTATAGTGGTTTTCTTGAACGCAGTAGCTGCATCTGGGTGCCAATTTTCTGTAAAGAACAGCTGACGATGCGCTGACAACTTCTTGAAAAGAAAAAGGACATTAAAACCGCAATTAAGTCGACATCATTTTCACCGCATTTGGTGTTGCCGCTGTTGTTGCATCGATGAGCATTTGCCGCTGCTTGTCTTGACACTTTTATATGTCATCAAACCGTAGTAATTGCTTGTTAGCGTGCCTGCAGCGCGTATATCCAGCGCGAAATTCAGCCTTCTTAAAAACATTTGGAGCTCTCATGGCCGAAATTGCAGCGCCTGCTTATCACGCGAGATCGTCCACCGCAGCAACTGCGAGTGAGCGCCCTAATTTAGATAACAAAATGGGGCGCTCGGCACTGTGGATATTTTTCGGAATTTTAATCGCAGGCATTGGTTACGCGACCCATAGCATTGTTTCTGACGTTAATGAAGCTCACGTGCCGGTAACGACTTGGGCTCCGTTTGTGTTGCTCGGCATTGCGCTATTGGTTGCGCTCGGCTTCGAATTCGTCAATGGCTTTCACGATACGGCAAATGCCGTTGCCACCGTGATTTATACGCATTCGTTGCCACCGCATTTTGCGGTGGTCTGGTCCGGCCTGTGGAATTTTTTCGGCGTGTTGGTATCGAGTGGCGCGGTGGCTTTTGGCATTCTCGCGTTACTGCCGGTTGAATTGATTTTGCAGGTAGGCAGCGGTGCCGGTTTTGCGATGGTATTCGCGTTATTAATCGCAGCGATTATTTGGAATGTCGGCACTTGGTATCTCGGTTTGCCCGCGTCGAGCTCGCATACATTAATTGGTTCGATTATCGGCGTTGGCGTTGCGAATCAATTGATGCACGGCGCCAGCGGCACCAGCGGTGTCGATATCGGGCAGGTCACGAAAATCGGTTGGTCGCTGTTGCTATCGCCGCTGATCGGCTTCGGTGTATCGGCGTTATTAATGCTGATTTTAAAAAGAGTCGCGAAAAACCCCGCGCTGTATCGCGAGCCGAAAGGGCGCGCAGCACCGCCTTGGTGGATTCGCAGTATTTTGGTATTGACCTGTACCGGCGTCAGCTTTGCGCACGGTTCCAATGATGGTCAGAAAGGCATGGGCTTAATCATGCTGATTCTGATCGGTACCGTGCCAACCGCATACGCGCTAAATCGCGCCATGCCCGATACGCAAATCACGCAATTTCTCGCGATTTCTCAGGTAACGGAAGCATCCTTGCAACAAGCTGCGCACGGAGTTCCAGTGCCGGCTGATGCGCGCGCAACGTTGATGGAGTTTGTGCGCTCCCATAAGTCGACACCTGAAACTGTGCCGGCACTCGGCCAATTAATTGGTCAAATTGCCGCTGAAGTGGATCGCGATGGCAATTTAAAACATGTGCCGATCGAATCCGTGCAAAACGTGCGTAACGATATGTACGTGGCGGCGGAAGCCATTCGCTTTTTAGGCAAGGATGCGAGTTTAAAATTCGACGAGCCGACCAGTAAAAATTTAGGTGAGATGAAAAAATCGCTCGATGCCGCGACGAAATTTATTCCACTGTGGGTAAAAGTTGCGGTCGCCATCGCATTGGGACTTGGCACCATGATCGGTTGGAAACGCATTGTCGTAACGGTCGGTGAAAAAATCGGTAAAACGCATCTCACTTATGCGCAGGGTGCGTCCGCGGAATTAGTCGCAATGACAACCATAGCGGCGGCCGATGCGTTTGGATTGCCGGTATCGACCACACAGGTATTGTCATCCGGTGTAGCCGGCACCATGGCTGCAAATCGCTCTGGCTTACAGTTTGCAACCGTGCGCAATTTGATGCTGGCGTGGGTGCTTACATTACCGGCTGCGGTGTTGTTGTCGGGCTCGTTGTACTTCGTTTTCGTTCACTTATTTTGAGATGGATTTGCGCGCCATGCTGTTAGATAGCCAACACATTAATGACGAATTAATCGAGCGCATGTCGCGCGATTTAATTGATGAATACGACGAAGAGTTGGAAATGGAATTAGAAGACCGGCTGCACTTAGGGCCGGAAGATGCGGCATTAGCCAATTCGAGTCCTGAAAGCGATGAAGAGCGTAAACAATCGCGGCGCATTTATTTTCGCGAATTATTTCGCTTGCAGCGCGAGCTGGTAAAGCTGCAGGAATGGGTTGTCGAAACCGGGCACAAGGTTGTGATTTTATTTGAAGGGCGCGATGCGGCGGGCAAGGGCGGCGTGATTAAACGCATTACGCAACGCTTGAATCCGCGTGTATGCCGTGTGGCAGCGCTGCCGGCACCGACCGAACGCGAACGCACGCAGTGGTATTTTCAACGCTATGTACCGCACCTTCCCGCAGCGGGCGAAATCGTATTATTCGATCGCAGCTGGTACAACCGCGCCGGCGTCGAGCGGGTGATGGGTTTTTGCAGCGACGATGAATACGAAGAGTTTTTTCGCTCGGTGGGCGAATTCGAAAAAATGCTGACGCGCTCGGGCATTCAGTTAGTGAAGTATTGGTTTTCGATTACCGATGACGAGCAGAATTTGCGTTTTCTCGGCCGCATTCACGATCCGCTCAAGCAATGGAAGTTGAGCCCAATGGATTTGGAGTCGCGCAAGCGCTGGGAGGATTACACCAAAGCGAAGGAAATTATGCTGGACCGCAGCCATATTCCCGAAGCGCCGTGGTGGATGGTACAAGCAGTCGATAAAAAGAAAGCACGCTTGAACTGTATTCATCACCTGCTGAAATTAATTCCGTACGAAGAAATTCGGCGCCCGCCAGTGGTGCTGCCAACACGCGTGCACAATCCAGATTATTTGCGTAATCCGGTGCCGGAAGAAATGATCGTTCCGGAAATTTATTGATCGCGATTGCTGTGCAGAAAAAACCAAACCGAGGAAGGTTTTCGTTCGCGCGAAAACCTTTTTTATTTATTGGATCGCTTGCGGCTTTAAATCGGCCTAACTGGTTGGTCGCGCGCTCAGCACCGATGTCGACGATGCGCCGGCGATGGTGCGAACCGTTTCGACAAATTTATTAGTCAGCGGTGAGTTGGTGTTTTCCGGCCAGACCAGCGCCAAGGTCAGTGTGTTGTCCAATTCGACCACGCGCTTAAACACAATGCTCGACAGCGGCGACACTTCACTGGCTGCAACAATAAAGCTCACGCCCATACCGACCGCAACCAGATTCAACGCCGTCGCTTCGCTGTCGACCTCTTGAATAATACGCGGCGCTAAACCACCGGCGATGCAGGTGCGCAACAAGGTATCCGAGTAATACGCATTGCGCGATCGCGCTAGCCACAGAAAAGATTCGGTATCGAGATCGTGCAAATGAATGGCAGGTTTACTCGCCAACGGATGCGCGCGATGCAATGCCAGATAAAAGCGATCGACGGCTACTTCGATACGCGCCAAGCCGTGATCGTGTTCGGGCGATAAATAAATAAACCCAGCGTCCAATTCGCCGGCGCGCAAGGCGGTGCATTGCGCGGGCGAAGTCATCTGTTGCAGACGCAGTTCGACGGACGAAAATTTTTGGCGGAAGAAACTGAACGAGCGCGATACCGTGCGCGAGCGTCCGGCGGTTTCACGAAAGCCAACGCGCAGGGTGCCGATCTGACCCGATGCAGCCTGCCTGATGCGCTCGGTGGCTTGCTCGACGTCGAGCAAAATTCGACGCACGTCCTCCAGATACATCCGACCCACTTCGGACAGGTAGACGCGACCTTTACTGCGGGTAAAAAGCGCGCAGCCCAATTCGGCTTCCAGCAAAGCGATCTGTTTGGATAGCGCGGGTTGCGCCACATGCAGGCGCTCGGCGGCGCGGCGAAAATTTTCTTCCTCCGCGGCGATCACAAAATAACGTAGGTGGCGTAGTTCCATCGACAAATGATAACTAAAAGGAATCGCCTTGGTAACTTTTTACTGTTGGAGTTACTGGCAAAGGATGCCTAGGATAGGCCCCTTTAATGCGCCGGGATCCGCCGGCCTGATGCTTTGCATAATAAATACCTGAGAGGTTCCGAGTAATGAGTCAATCTCCCGTTCCAGTTGCAGAAGTAAATAGCCTGGTCGAAGCCCTGCTCGCGCCTTTAACGATTCCATCCGATGATCTCGCCCAATTGCGTCCCGGCGTAACCGCCGCTGTGCAAGCGCTATTGGAAGAGCGCCCGCGTTTAAGCGAAGAGGGTTTCGCCCGCGGCAAGGCGTTGTTCGAAGACAATTTGCGCCGGCTGCAAGAGATTTATACCGAGCGCGAACGCCATCCTGAAATTGCCGATGTAAAAATCGAGCGCCCGATTTTCATCCTTGGTTTGCCGCGCTGCGGTACCAGCTTGCTGCACGCGTTGATGAGCGTCGACCCCGATACACGCACGCCGCTGAGCTGGGAAGTAGCACAGCCGTCGCCACCGCCGGAAGCTGCGACCTTCGATACCGATCCGCGTATTGCAGCATTTGATCGCTATGTCGACGAAGCCTTTGCCGGTGAATGGGCGGGCGTGCGTAAAGCGCATCCGGTCGGCGCCGTGATTCCGCAGGAATGCGGCATGATCATGGAAACCGCATTCACCAGCGCGAACCCGGTGATGATGTTTCGTCTGCCGTCGTTCTATAAGTGGTATCAACAGGCCGATACCACCTTCGGTTATCAGGTTCACAAAAAATGGCTGCAACATCTGGCTTGGCACAACCCGAGAAAACGCTGGGTATTAAAAGTACAGGAACACATGTATCACTTGCCGGAGCTGTTATCGGTGTATCCCGACGCGATTCTGATCCAGCCGCATCGCGATCCACTGACCGTCATGGCATCGATCTCTGAGTTGATTCGCGTGATTCGCAGCATTGGTTATCCGACTCAAGATCCCATCGAGTTAGGACAGGAAATGTTGCACCTATGGCACGACGGTCAGGTCAAGCTGATGGCGTATCGCAAAGCCCATCCCGAGCTGAAAATTTTCGACATGCGTTACAAAGATATCGCCGCGAATCCGGTCGAAGCCGCGCGTTCGGTCTATGCCTACAGCGGCGCCGAATTCACACCGCTCGCCGAGAAAAACATGCGCCAATGGCTGGCAGACAATCCGTCCGATAAACACGGCCGTCATACCTACAGCCTCGACGATTTTGGCTTGACCGAAACGCAAATTAAAGCCGTTTATTCCGACTACATCGAAACTTACGGCGCTTACTTGTAAGTTAAAAAACCGATGGGCGTTAAGCGTCAGGTAATTTAAACACCTGAGATGTTGTATGTAAGCGACTGATTTAATGAGTCGCTTACAAAGCTAGAAATTACTTCACTTTAAATAATGGGAATCGACATGGCCGAACAAAAAGCAACAAACGTGCACTGGCACGATGGCGAAGTGACCCGCGCTGACCGCAATAAATTGCTGTCGCAAAAAGGCGCTACCGTATGGTTTACCGGTTTGTCCGGCAGCGGTAAAAGCACTGTGGCGGTCGCACTGGAAACCGAGCTGGCCAAACGCGGTAAATTGGCATATCGGCTCGATGGCGACAATGTACGTCTCGGCATCAATAAAAACCTCGGCTTTTCAGCGGAAGACCGCACCGAAAATATTCGCCGCATCGGTGAAATCTCCAAGCTGTTCGTCGATGCCGGCGTGATTGTGCTGTCGAGCTTCGTCAGCCCGTACCGCGCCGACCGCGATCTCGTGCGCAAATTGCACGTCGATGGCGGCATGGATTTCATCGAGGTATATGTCGATGTGCCCTTGGCCGAAGCGGAAAAACGCGATCCCAAAGGTTTGTATAAAAAGGCTCGCGCCGGCGAAATCAAAAACTTCACCGGTATTTCCGATCCGTACGAAGCGCCGGAAACGCCCGAGCTGGTTTTGAACACCCACGAATTAACCCTGCAGCAGGAAGTCGACGCGTTATTGGCTCTGCTGGAAGCTCGCGGCCTGTTAAGCGGCGAATAACACGCAACTACTTCTCGAATAACACGTAATGACTCTGAGGAATTTGCAATGATCAAACCACATGGCGCTGATGCGCTGACCCCGCTGTTCGTTTACGACACCGAAAAACACCACGCTTTGATTAAAGAAGCGGAAACATTGCCATCGCTGTTATTGAACTCCGCCGCTGCGGCTAACGCGGTAATGCTCGGCGCCGGTTATTTCACGCCGTTGAAGGGCTACATGAATCTGGCCGATGCGCTCAGCGTCGCGGAAAAACTGCACACAGCCGACGGTTTGTTCTGGCCGGTACCGATCGTCAATCTGACCAAAGAAGCCGGTATTACTGCAGGTTCACGCATTGCATTGCGCGATCCGAATGTCGAAGGCAATCCGGTGCTGGCGATCATGGACGTGACCGCTGTTGAAACGGTTTCCGACGATCAGATTCAATTTATGGCGAAAGAAATTTTCGGCACTGTCGATCCGAAACACCCGGGCGTTGCGGTGTTCACTAAGCTCGGCAACACGCTGTTGTCCGGCCCGATTCAAGTGCTGAGCTTCAGCTACTTCCAAGCCGATTTCCCCGATACATTCCGCACCGCCGTTGAAATTCGCAATGAAATTCAAGAGCGCGGCTGGAAAACTATCGTCGCGTTTCAAACCCGCAATCCGATGCACCGCGCGCACGAAGAACTGTGCCGCATGGCGCAAGAGCGTTTGAAAGCGGACGGCATCGTCATTCACATGCTGCTCGGCAAATTGAAAGAGGGCGATATTCCCGCACCCGTGCGCGACGCCTGCATTCGCAAAATGGCCGAACTGTATTTCCCACCGAACACCGTGCTGATTTCCGGCTACGGTTTCGACATGCTCTACGCCGGTCCGCGCGAAGCGGTACTGCACGCGATCTTCCGTCAGAACATGGGCGCGACGCATTTCATTCTTGGTCGCGATCATGCCGGTGTCGGCGATTACTATGGCCCGTTCGATGCGCAAACGATTTTCGCGGAGAAGGTTCCAGCTGGTTCGCTGTTGATCGAATTGTTCCTTGCCGACAATACCGCGTTCTCGAAAAAACTCGGTCGCGTCGTGATGATGCGCGAAGCGCCGGATCACACACCGGATGACTTCATCAATTTGTCCGGCACCAAAGTTCGCCAGATGCTGGGGCAGGGCATGGCGCCACCGCCGGAGTTTTCGCGTCCTGAAGTCGCGAAAATTCTGATGGAATATTATCAATCCATCGACGGTTAATTGTTGTTCCTACCCCGGCTACTGCCGGGGTAGTTTTTTATAGATTCGATTTTTCAAAACCGCGCACTTTTTTTGAATAATTTTGGATGGGAAACGTATGGCCGATTACGATGTTTTTAACGGCGATGCCGACGGCATTTGCTCGCTCACTCAATTGCGTTTGGCTGAGCCGCGCAATGCAACACTGATTACCGGCGTTAAGCGCGATATCGATTTGTTGCAGCAGGTCAGTGCGAAAGCGGGCGACCGAATTACCGTGCTCGATGTGTCGATGGAAAAAAACACCGATGCGCTGCTCGCCGTTCTCGCCGCGCAAGCCGACGTGTTTTATGTCGATCATCATGTGCCGGGAGAAATCCCCACCGCAAAAAACTTGACCGCAATCATTAACGAAGCCCCGGATGTATGCACCGCGCTATTGGTGAATGGTCATTTAAAAGGTCAATTTGCTGCGTGGGCAGTGGTTGGCGCATTTGGCGACAATTTAAAAACCAGCGCGCAGGCCATCGCAAAAACATTGCCGCTTTCAGCCGAGCAAACATTACTGCTGGAAGAGTTGGGTATTTATATCAACTACAACGGCTATGGCGAAAAATTGGAGGATTTGCATTTTGCACCGGCGGAATTATTTCGCTTAGTCAGTCAGCATGCCGATCCGCTCGATTTTATTGTCGGCGCCGGCAAAGCGAATTTCGAAAAACTGCAAACCGGTTATCGCGAGGATATGGCAGCAGCAGCGGCAATTAAGCCGGAGACAGCGACAGATAAAGCCGCTGTATTTGTATTCCCGGATTTCGCTTGGGCGCGTCGTGTTAGCGGCGTTTACAGCAACGATCTGGTCAATCAATTTCCCGAACGCGCGCATGCGGTGGTGACGGAAAAAAGCAACGGTAATTATTTGGTCAGCGTACGTGCACCATTGGCGAATAAAACCGGCGCCGCTGAATTGTGCAAAAAATTCCCTACCGGCGGCGGAAGAGCGGCAGCGGCAGGGATTAACGATTTGCCGCGCGATCAATTTTCACATTTCGTCGATACGTTCGCGCAATTCTATTCGCAAACGCGTACTGCCTAATTATTTTGCGCAGTTTGTTTTCTGCAAAATAATAAATCCGCAAGAGCATGAAGTTGAAATACGAACCGCGCTTGTTAGCGCGGTTTTGTTTTGTGGACTAACGCCACGGTCGCGTAATTTCGTCAGCGGTCTCGCGAATTAAATCGATTAACGGCAATTGCACACCGAAGTGTTTGGCTAAATCATCCGCAGCGCCGATATCTTTTAGCATTACGCCTTGTACATGATCATGTACCGCATCTTTACCGCCAACAATGGAATCGCGAGCAGCAAAACTTTTTAACCACAGCGTCAGCCCACTTTGATCGGATTCGCTAAGCTGATTGATTGTTGCCATTTTCGCGATATCGACGCCGGCATGCTGCGCCAATATTTGCGCTTCGCAGGCGGCGCGCCAGGTTGCGTAATACATCATGTTGCGCACAATTTTGGTGGTCATACCTGCGCCGGGACCGCCCATTAATAATGCTTCCTGCGTGAAGTCATCGAGCACTTCTTTGATACGCGCAAACACTTCAGGCTCCGCGCCGACCATGCCGATAATACGTTTGCGCGTGTGTCCGCCGCGCGGAGAAGTAACGCCACAATCGACGATAGTCACGCCAAAGGCGCTGGCGGTATCGCGCATTTTTGTTAATTCATCCAGCGCGATAGTGCTGCCGATAACGACCACGAGCCCGGGTTTTGCGCCGGCCAGCAATCCATCAGGACCGCTCAATACAGACCATACTTGTTTTGCATCGAGCACCAACACGATGACCACGTCCGCATTGCGCGCAACTTCCGCACAATTTGCAGCCACGGGCGGCACTAAATTACCGTCTTCCCATTTCAACGCCGCGTGCGGATTGATATCGTAAACCGTCAATGGTCGACCAGCGCGTGCCAAACATATCGCGGCACCGCCGCCCATTTCACCTAAACCAACGACACCTGCTTTTAACATGCTGTGTTCCTCATCGTTATAATTTGAAATTCGAGTAATTACGGATATCGGTTTTTAACAGAATCGAATGGCAGACGTTAATGGGGAATAGGTGCTAGGTCGATGACTGTTTTGCGCAAATCAAAAGCGTCATTTTTAATGTGTGACCGCAACGGTAATCCGGCTGTTAATTCGCAAGGCACGTGAGGAGTTTTTAGTGAAGAAGCAAAATCAATATCAACCGCCCAGCATTGAATTCTGGTTTGAATTTGCCAGTAATTACAGTTATCTCAGCGTGATGCGCATTGAAGCGGCGGCGGCCTTGCGTGGCGTGAATATTATTTGGAAACCGTTTTTGCTGGGTCCAGTTTTCGATGCACTGGGTTGGGAAGAACCACCGTTTATCCAGCAAAAAGAAAAAGGCCGTTACGTGTGGCAGGACATGCAGCGGCAATGTCGCAAATACGGTTTGGCGTGGACACAGCCGACGACGTTTCCGCGTAATTCAATTTTATCGATACGCATTGCATTGCTCGGCGCGGATCAATCTTGGATCGGCGCTTATTGCCGAACAATAATGCAGCTGAATTTTGCCGCCGATCGCGATATCGGCAATGTGGAGATAATTAGTGAGGCTTTGACGTTACTCCAACTGCCAGCAGCAGAAATTGTTGAGCAAGCACAAAGCGCATCGAATAAATTGCAGTTACGTGAACAAACCGCACAGGCACAAGCCAAAGGTATTTTTGGCGCGCCAACTTTTTTTGTTCGCGGCGAAATGTTTTGGGGTAACGATCGCTTGGATGATGCGTTGGAATTTGCAGCGCAAAACTCAGATTGAAAATGCACTGAATATCTCGGCGTACCTTCAATAATTAAGGAATGGTTGATGACATCGCAACTGGAAAAGGCGGAAATATTTAAGCGACTGCACACGGAAGACGGTTGCTTCATTATGCCGAATCCATGGGATGCGGGATCGGCACGCCTGCTGCAATATCTAGGTTTCACTGCCCTCGCCAGCACCAGTGCAGGTTTTGCGTTTACACGTGGCCGGCCGGATCAATCGATGCAACGAGATGAAGTGATAGCGCATTTATCCGAGCTTGTTGCAGCGACCGATTTACCAATCAATGCCGATTTGGAAAATGGTTTCGGCGATGCGCCGGCCGACGTCGAAAAAACCATTATTGCGGCAGCGGCCATCGGTGTTGTCGGCGCGTCGATTGAAGATGCGACCGGCCGCAGCGAGCAGCCGATTTATAGTTTTGAGTTGGCGGTCGAGCGCATTCAAGCCGCAGCGGCGGCCGCAAAATCGCAGGCGGTTCCAGTGTTGCTTACCGCGCGCGCGGAAAACTATCTTTATGGCCGCACGGACTTGAACGACACCATCAAACGTTTGCAGGCATATCAAGAAGCCGGGGCCGATGTGTTGTACGCGCCCGGCATACGCACACGCGAGGATATTGCCGCGATTATCAGCAGCGTCGACCGGCCGTTAAATGTACTGATGGGTTTATCCGGCGTGACAGTGACTAAGCAGGAATTAACCGAGCTGGGGGTTAAGCGCATTAGCGTCGGCGGTTCGTTGGCCCGCGCCGCCATATCCGCGCTGCTCAGTGCCGGCAAAGAATTGCGCGATGAAGGCACATTTAATTATGCCAACGACGCCATTGGCACTGCCGATATCAATGGCATTTTCAGCGTATTTGTCGCCGCTAAAAAGTCCGAATGATTTCGGCGCTCTCGATTAAATTGTCAGTTTTTAACGCGGTATTGCGTCGATATCGCTGCTCTTAAGACGCTGTGTTAGACTCGGCCGCCTTACGCATTCGCATCAAAAAGCTAATAAAGAAATCAGGAGAAGCTATGAGTAAATTGCTTGAAAATAAAATCGCCATTGTGACCGGCGGCGCCAAGGGGCTCGGTTACGGTATTTCACGGCGACTGGCTCAAGATGGCGCCAAATTGCTGATCACTGGCCGCGATGGCAAGGCAACCGCCGAAGTGGCGGCACAGATCCGTGCTGAAATCGGCACCGAAGCGATTGGCATGGCTACCGACGTTGGCGTTAAAGCCGATGTGGAAGCAATGATTCAGCGCGCTGTCGATGAATTCGGCGGTCTCGATATTCTGGTCAATAATGCCTCGCAACTGTCGCCGAATATTTTGATGGAACACAAAACCGACGAGATGCTGAAGCGCACGTTGGAAATCGGTCTGTGGGGATCGTGGTGGGGCATGCAGGCTGCATTGCCGCATTTCAAAAAACGTGGCGGCGGCAGCGTCATCAATTTTCATTCGATTGACGCTCAAACCGGCGCGTGGCTGCATGCCGATTACAACATCAACAAAATGGCGATTGAAGGTTTGACGCGTAGCGCCGCCGTCGAGTGGGGACGTTTCAACGTTCGCGTCAACGCGATTGCCCCCACCGGTCTCGGTCAGGTTTTCGCAAAGCTGGTTGATGAAGTACCAGGCTTCCTGGAAATGGCGACGGCCAACAATCCGCTCAAACGTGCCGGCGACCCCGAGCTGGATATTGGTCCGGTGATCGCGTTCCTGGCGTCGGATATGTCGCGCTTCGTTACCGGCGAATTGATCAACGTCGATGGCGGTCAGCATCTGCCCGGTTATGTCAGCGTTCCGCACAACCTTGCTGAGCTGGAAAAAGGCGGCGCATAACGCTTCGCAATTGAAATCTTGTTCAAATCGAAAGGGGGGAGAAATCCTCCTTTTTTTCGTCTGCAATTTAAACGCTTCATCTTTTCCTAATTCCCCTCTGAATCTGCACAGCGTCGTTATTCGCTAACTCGGCCTTAATAATCTATTGACTTCCATTTTGAAAGTAACTATATTAACTTTTAAAATGAAAGTCACTACTCTGACTCTCAAAGCGACAGTAACTAGGTTGGTTTTCAAACAAGCGTCGCTAGGTTTTTAAACAAAAGTAGCTTGAGGTACGTTATGCAGCGCTCAACTTTAAATGATGTCACATGCCCTATAGCACGCGCACTCAACCGCGTCGGCGAGTGGTGGAGCACGTTAATTCTGCGCGACACATTGAATGGTTTCAGTCGTTTTGACGAGATACAAAAAAGTTTAGGTATTGCTCCTAATATGCTGACAAGAAGGCTAAATGATCTTGTTGCTGAGGAACTACTTGAGCGTCGGCAATATTGTGAAAAGCCGCCGCGTTTTGAATACATTCCAACCGAGCGCGGGCGTGATTTTATGCCGGTGATCGTTGCCTTATTAGCTTGGGGAAACAAACACTTCACGCCGGAAGGTGAGAACTTGCTTCTAGTTGATCGCGAGACCGGAAAAGCCATCAATCCAATTCTGGTTGACGCTAATAGCGGTAAGCCGATTACACCTAGTAATCACACGCTTAGCGCGGGTCCAGCAGCCTGTGAAGAGATGCAAAAACGTATCGCCTTTATCACGGCCAAGCGCGAAGACCCGAGCTTGCGCCCAACGTTTTTATTCGAGACACCTTTAGACAGAACAACATTAGCCAAGACAACCGCTGCCTCAAATCCGGCACGACAAAGCCCGCACGCTGTAGAGAAGTAATAGATGAATCACCATCCGAATCCGAACGGGAGAAATAGCATGAACAAACAGAGCTCAGGCACAGCATTAATTACCGGCGCATCTACCGGGATTGGCGCCGTTTACGCCGATCGGTTGGCGCGTCGCGGGTACGATTTGATTTTGGTCGCTCGCGATCAGAAACGACTGGAGGAGCGGGCAGCACAACTGCGCAACGAAACTGGCGTGTCGGTTGAAGTCCTCAAAGCCGATTTAACCGACAAAGCCGTTTTGCAAGCGGTCGAACAGCGCTTGCGCAGCGACGAGCGCATCAGCGTTTTGATTAACAATGCCGGTATGGCAGCCAAAGGCACGCTGATAGAAGCCGACGTCGACGAGCTGGAAACGATGATCCAGCTCAACGTCGTCGCGGTAACACGCCTGGCCAAAGCGGCCGCGACAAATTTCGTTGCGCAGGGTCGTGGCATTATCGTGAATGTCGCTTCGGTATTGGCGCTGGCGCCGGAACTGTTGAATGGCAGCTACAGCGGCAGCAAAGCGTATGTGCTGAATCTGTCGCAATCGCTGCATAACGAAATCGGCAACCTCGGCGTGCAAATTCAGGCCGTTTTACCGGGCGCGACCCGCACCGAAATCTGGGAGCGGTCCGGCATGGCGGCGACAGATCTTCCCGCCGAGATGTTGATGGAAGTCGATGAAATGGTCGATGCTGCTCTGGCCGGCTTGGATCGCGGCGAACTGGTCACGATTCCGTCGCTACCCGATGCGGCCGACTGGCACGCGTTCAATAGTGCGCGCCTGCATCTCGGCCCGAATTTATCGCGCGATCACGCGGCAGCGCGTTATAAAACTGCGCCGCTGGCTGCGCGCCAAAGCGCATAACTCCGGTTGAAAGAACCCGTTTCATTACCCGTAAGGGGAAATGTTATGACACAACAAGCCTATATTATCGACGCCATCCGCACGCCGATGGGCCGGAAAAACGGCAGTTTTGCCGCAGTGCATCCCGCCGATCTGGCCGCGCAAACGTTAAGCTCATTGATGCATCGCAACGATATCGATCCCGCCTTGGTCGAAGACGTCATTCTCGGCTGTCTCGATCAAATCGGCCCGCAGTCCTTCGATATCGCCCGCACTGCTTGGTTGACAGCGGGTCTACCGGAATCCGTTCCCGGCACCACGATTGACCGTCAATGTGGCTCGGCGCAGCAGGCAATTCATTTTGCCGCGATGGGTGTGATGAGCGGCACGCAGGATTTCGTCGTCGCTGGCGGTGTGCAAAACATGAACATGATTCCAATCGGTGCCGCAGCTCCCGCCGGTAAAGAATTCGGCGCGCCCGGTCCGCTGGCCGCCGTCGGTTGGCGCAAGCGTTACGGCGATCAGGAAGTCTCGCAATTTCGCGGTGCCGAATTGATTGCGCAGAAATGGAACATTAGCCGCGAGGCGATGGAAGCGTTCGCACTGGAAAGTAACCGCCGCGCGATTGCAGCCATCGATGCCGGTTTATTCGATCGCGAAATTATTCCGATCAACGACATCGCGCGCGATGAAACACCGCGTCGTGGCACCACGCTGGAAAAAATGGCAACGTTAAAAACCTTGCGCGAAGGCGGTCGTATTACTGCCGCTGTGTCCAGTCAAATTGCGGATGGCGCGTCGGCGTTGCTGATCGCATCGGAAGATGCGGTGCGTCGCTACAATTTAAAACCGCGTGCGCGTATTCATCACATTTCCGTGCTCGGTGACGATCCGGTGTATATGTTGTCGGCGCCGATTCCAGCCACCAAGCGCGCGCTAAAAAAAGCCGGATTGTCATTGGCCGATATCGATCTGGTCGAAATCAACGAAGCCTTCGCGTCGGTGATTTTGGCGTGGCAGCAAGAGCTCGATGCAGATATGTCGAAGGTGAATGTCAACGGCGGTGCCATTGCGCTGGGACATCCACTCGGCGCCACGGGTGCGCGGTTGATGACGAGTCTGCTCAATGAATTGGAGCGGCGCAATGAGCGTTACGGTTTGCAAACCATGTGCGAAGGCGGCGGTCAGGCCAACGTCACTATTATCGAGAGGCTCTAATTAATGAATGCATCGACGGGGACGCGTCGCATTGTTATCACTGGACTGGGACTGGTTACGCCGCTCGGATGCGGTGTTGAAACCGTTTGGCGGCGCTTGCTCGCCAATAATTCTGGCATTCGTTTGTTGCCGGCTGAAATCAGCGCGGATCTGCCGGTGAAAATTGCCGGGGTGGTGCCGACGATTGCTGAAGACGGCGCAGGCGGTTTCGATCCCGATAGCGCAGCGCCGCCGAAAGATCAGAAAAAGATGGATCGCTTTATTTTGTTCGCGCTCGCCGCTGCTGATGAAGCATTAAAGCAAGCGAATTGGCAGCCGCAGGATAACGCGTCGCAAGAGCGTACCGCGACGATCATCGGCTCCGGCATTGGCGGTTTACCGGCGATTGTCGAAGCGGTGCGCACCACCGATAACCGTGGCCCAAAACGTTTATCGCCTTTTACTGTGCCGTCGTTTTTGGCGAATCTCGCGGCAGGGCAAATTTCAATTCGACATCATTTGAAAGGTCCGCTCGGCACACCGGTCACTGCCTGCGCGGCTGGCGTGCAAGCAATCGGCGATGCGGCGCGGATGATTCGCGCCAATGAAATCGATGTCGCAGTCTGCGGCGGCGCCGAAGCCACTATCGACCGCGTAAGCCTTGGCGCATTTGCAGCGGCGCGCGCATTATCGACCGGCTATAACGAAACACCGCAACTGGCGTCGCGACCGTTCGATGCCGAGCGCGATGGTTTCGTGATGGGCGAGGGCGCCGGTATTCTCGTTATCGAAGAACTTGAACACGCCTTAAAACGCGGCGCTAAACCGATTGCTGAAATCGTCGGTTACGGCACTTCGGCGGACGCGTATCACATCACCTCCGGTCCTGAGGATGGCGAAGGTGCAATGCGCGCGATGACACTCGCTATTCGCCAAGCGGGAATTGGCCCGAGCGATATTCAGCATCTCAATGCGCATTCGACTTCAACGCCGGTTGGCGATCGGGCTGAATTGGCCGCGATAAAAATGGTGTTTGGCACCGCGAAAAAAATTGCCGTGACATCGACGAAATCCGCCATTGGTCATTTGTTAGGTGCAGCCGGCGGTGTCGAAGCAATTTTCACCGCGCTCTCATTGCGGGATCAAATTGTGCCGGCGACATTAAATTTCAACACACCGGATGCAGCGGCAGAAGGTATCGATATTGTTGGTGCCGATGGAGACAGGAATGCGCGCGCAATGAAAATCGACTATGCGCTTTCAAATGGATTTGGTTTTGGCGGCGTCAATGCAAGCCTATTATTGCGGCGCTGGCCTTAACTCGCGTTGGTTGGCGAATTGTCATTCCTCAACCGTGCTGCGCAAATAACTTGCGTAGTATTTTTAATGATTTAATTTCAAGCCCGCCGTAATCAAAGTTACGGCGGGTTTTTTTGAGTTAGAAATTAATTTTTTAAAACGGCTAAAAGTTTTTATATGTCGAATCTTAAAATTTACGCGATCAACCGCGCGTAGTCATCAATCAGTGCGTGATAACACTCACAGGCCGCGGCCTCTAATCCAGCACGATCTAAAATTCTAATTTCACCGCGTGTGTAACTGATCAAATGCTTTTTTTGCAAATTGCCGGCAGCAATCGTCACGGCACTGCGTTGCACGCCAAGTTGATCCGCGAGAAATTTATGCGTCAGATAAAAACGGTCGGCATGCGCGCGGTCGTGTGCCATTAACAACCAGCGGGCAAGACGTACTTCGATTTCATGAAAATGTGTGCATGCGGCAATTTGCGAAAGCTGCGCCATCGTCACATATAAATAACGATTGAGCTGTGTCATCAAGGTCGCGTTTTTTTTCAATTCAATTTGAAAACTGTTTGCGCTCATTCGCAATGCGGTGCCGGAACCTTGTACCCAGGCTTGCGATGGCGCGGTGAGAATACCAAGCGCCAACGTCGCTCCCAGCATGCCCTCACTGCCGATCAAACCAATCTCCAAGGGCTGATGTCCGCTGACTGAACTCACTAAAGAAATAAAACTTGTCAGTGGAAAATAAACTTCGGTAAAAGGCTGATCTGCTTCGCACAACAAGGTGCCAAAAATTAACTCGACGGGCGTGCACTGTTCTAAAAATTGTTTGCGCTCATTGCTGGATAGATTATCAATGAGACGATTGACGACCGTTACGGCTGGCAACACGGCTATTCTCCTACAGCAGGAAAAAGCCAAGCGATGGCACGGAGCAAGCGCTGACATTGCCCCGATACTTTGCAGTGTGAATTACAACGAAGCAGCGGTCTGTTCGCTAAACCACAGAGGGAATTAAATCGCGAGGGTGTTAATAGTACGCGTTCACAATCATGCAGCGGTGCGTATGTAAGGTAACAAACGGTCGGTTTCTTTTTTTACGACTTCGTAGCATTCACAACTGAGTTGTTCGAGCTGCGTTCGATCCAGCACATTGATGTGACCGCGACTGTATTCAATCACGCCCAAGCGCTGTAATTTTCCGGCCGCATCGGTAACGCCTTCGCGGCGCACGCCGAGCATGGTGGCGATTAATTCCTGTGTCATATTTAGTTGGTTGCCTTGTAGCCGATCCAATGACAGCAGCAACCAACGACATAACTGTTGATCGACCGAGTGGTGGCGATTACACACCGCTGTTTGCGCCATCTGCGTTAACAACGATTGCGTGTACCGCAACATCAACTGCAGCATTTCGCCGTGACGATTAAATTCATCCTTTAAGCGCTGGCCCAATAAACGAACCGCCGAACCTGCGCTTTGCACGATGGCGCGGCTCGGCGTACTTTCGCCGCCCATAAATAATGAGACGCCGAGAATACCTTCATTGCCGACCATGGAAATTTCCGCCGAGGCACCGCTCTCCATCACATACAACAACGCCACAATCGAATCGGTAGGAAAATAGACATGCCGTAACGTATCGCCGGATTCATACAGCACCTTGCCCATCGGCATTGGAACATACTCCAAATGCGGCATTACGCGCTCTTGAACTTCGACAGGTAGAGCCGCGAGTAAACGATTTTGCAGCGGCGATGGCGTAACGGACATAGTGGCTCCTGTGCGTAACTGGGATGAAAAATATCCCCAGACGCGCAGGGTACTCCTTTACGTAGATTGATGTACGCGGCGCGCGCTCTTGGATTTATTCGCGCACGCCCGGCACGTAGCCCTTGATATATCCCGGATTCAAATTCGATTGATCGAACGGCGGATCGAGCAATTGAATCAACAAATCGTCATGGCGCACCAAACGTTTGTAAACCGCATCCATGGCCTGCCGTGATCGTTGATGTTCGTTCTCGTCATGACCGCCATCATTGCGATTCAGTGTGGATAACACCGACCAGCTTTGCGAAATCGAATCGATCTGACATTCCTCATTGCTCGCCGAACCGAGCGGAGTGCCATCGTCAAAATATGCGCGTCTATACCATTCGCCATCCCATCCGTGCGCCTCGATATTTCCAGACGGGCAAGCGATTACTGAATTGAATTTAAACGCATTGATAAGCCGCAGGTTCAGTGCGTATGCGGCAATGAGCTTTCAATGATTTGCTTTTAGTGATTAGCAACGTGTACGGATTTCAATTCAGTCACGCCCTCATGCAGCAGCGGTGCTTTGGGCAAATTATTGTCGAACGGCAGAATTCGGCTGTACGCCGCTTTAGCTTTTACGATAATGGTAATGGCCAGCGGCGCTTCGGTATCGCTGTATTGCAGTACCGTAAACCCCTCGGATTGTGCTATTTGGCTCGGTGTTTGATGAGTAATACCGCGAATATCGGCGCGCTCTTCAGGGTTATAGATTTTGCGCAAAGCGAGCAATACCTCAAACTTTTCCTGCTCCGAACCTTGACTCCAATGCGATTGCACGGAAATTATTTTCTTGCTCCAGTACGGAGTTGCATTGCCTCTTTTCTTTCCTTCAACGATCACGCTGAACGAACGACTGCCTTTAATATTCATAAAGTTCTCTACCAATGGCCGCAGCTTCGGCGTCGGCTGGCGTCGAAAATGACCTGTGTGAATCATCGTGCGCGTAATAATGAACGAATGCCAGATATCATTTTAAAAGCGGCGAGTTGCGAAAAGAATTTAAGACTTTGTCGAAATGAATGCTTGCCGCACGACTATCAAGTATCCCAAATAAAATTTACAGGTAAGGAGAATAACAATGCTCAAGGCTCTTGCATTAGTGGTCACAACTTTAATCGTCGGCTTGATGACGTATGCGGCGACGAGACCGGATTCTTTCAGGGTCGAACGCGCAATAATTATTAACGCGTCACCTGAAAAAATATTTCCACTTATCGATGACTTTCACAGCTGGGAGGAGTGGTCGCCATGGGAAAAGGTAGATCCCGCCGTGCAACGCTATTATAGCGGCGCCGCCAGTGGTAAAGGCGCGGTGTACGCGTGGCGAGGTAATAAGGAGTTGGGCCAGGGCCGAATGGAAATTATTGAAACCACACCCACCGACAGCCTAATAATAAAGATTGACTTCATTGAGCCGTTTCCCGCGCACAACACCATTAAATTCACGCTGCACAGTGAGGGCAACAGTACAACCGTTACCCAGGCGATGTATGGCCCCAGCCCGTATATCTCTAAATTAATTGGCGTATTTTTTAGCATGGACACAATGGTAGGAGGGAAATTCGAGCAGGGCTTAACAAGCCTTAAAGCGATGGCGGAAAGATAAAGTAGAAAATTTTTTTTATTTTTACATGAAAAAAATATATAAATTTCAGAAATTAATTTAAATAAATGCAAATAAAAAAAGGTATCCCTTGAGATACCTTTCTAAACTACCCGTTTAGACGGGCCGACTACATTCCCATCTGTATTTCCATGGCGCCGCTATATTCGGCCCATTAGAAGTAGAACCACAACAATAATGACAATTAAGCCAACACCGCCGCTCGGGCCGTAGCCCCAATTTCTGCTATGAGGCCAGCTAGGGATGGCGCCAATAAGGATCAGAATTAAAACGATGAGTAAAATTGTTCCCACGGTCATGGGTATATCCTCAGTTAGTTGTGTGATCGGCTTATCCTCTAACCCGAATCAACAATAAGCTTTTTTTATGAAGTTCTTTAAATACAATCTTTGATAGTGCTAAACCAGACTAAAAGTGAAGACAAAATAAAGTGGCTTCGTTTAGCAACAGATTCCGAAGCCACTTGCAGCGCATATCATCGACCAGCTCAAAGATAGCCCAGCGACGCTAATTAATGATCGCGACGTTCGTCTTTAATGCTTTCTTTAGCATTACCAACGGCTTTTTGCGCGTTACCTTCAATTTGCTTACCGATACCTTTAGCTTGTTGCGATTTGCTGCCAACAGCTTCGCCAACTTTTTGCTGAACACGGCCAGCTGCATCTTTCACGGAACCTTTCACTTGGTCTTTGTTCATGATGAATTTCCTTTAGTGATGAGTTATGGATAGTTGCTTCTGTTATTGCTACTGCGGTGATTCATTAGCACTAATACAGATTCATTAGCCCTAATACAACTGCAGGGAAGGCAATAAATAATCCTTGCCTGAATTACTTATTTCTGTTCTTCGCGTTTAATCAAAATCTCGCTTTTTACCGAACTCACGCCTTCGGTTGCGCGCGCAATAGAAACTGCTTTTGCGGCTTCAACATCGGACGAAGCAGTACCGCGCAGGAAAACCTGACCAGCGTCATCGGTATCAACTTTTAACTGAGTGATGCTGGCGAAATTTTCAGCAGCCAACTGAGCTTTAATTTTGGTGGTGATAACAGAGTCTTTAACTACTGTTTTTGCATTGGATGTTTCTGGGCTGGCATCGGCATAGGTCATAACCGGCGCGAACAAAACACCAATCATTAAACCCATTGCAGCAAATTTAATTTTCATCATGTATCTCCTACTCGCTAACGAACGTAATGTTCGATTTCTGCCGCTGGTCTATTTAGCGACTTGCCTAAAAGATACTGAAGGAAGCGAGGTACCTATTTATTGAGCTTCACTATCAGCGTTGACAATGAAGTGGCAATAGCCATGCCAAATAATAATTTGGCTGCACACTATTGATTTAGCTTAGCTTTTATTAATTAATTCATCCGCATAAATATGCTCGAGTTGCAGCAGTACGCATATTTATCAGCGTCTTTGTAAGAATTGCTGATATTTAAAGAAGAATTAAATTCAAATCGGAGATTTAGTCTTTAGAGCAAAGAAAGACAAAATTAAAATTTAAGCGAAGAAATTGCAGGTGATAACGAAGAAGTAAGATGAGCAAAATTAAGAGTTAGGGATAAGCCAGGAATAGGAAAAACGGCGCTCAATTAGCGCCGTTTTTATGCCAGAAACTATTGAATTAGACGTCGAACGAAGCAGATTTAATGATGGACATTGGAAAACGCGCGACTAACCGAATCGCCCGTCGTTGTGGAATCGACGCCGCGAAAATCCCCTCGTAACGCTTTTAATGCGTAGCGCTCGCGATTAATTTCATCCGCAGTTCGTACTCCAAGTCGGCGAAGTACGGCGAGTGGTGGACACCATCCCTGAATCGCGTGCTGCAATAAAAAACCTGTAACTGCTGCCGGCAAGATAAACCACTTCTTATTAACCGCGGAGCCCAACGCGATGCCGAATAACGACAACGAAGAAGCACCGGTTTCCAGACAGCGTTCAATATCCCATTCGCGATCCAATACTGCCAGGCGCTGATCTATCGCTTGCGGGCCATTCTCGGCTGCCATCTGAATACGAAGTCGGGTTTCTAATTCTATGCGTTGATTTACTGCTTCATCGGTATTGCTGGAAACTCGCTCGGATGTTTTTGTAAAGAAACTCATGATGCGCGCTCCTCGAGTCATTTTCATTTTTGTTAAAAATATTTGAGGGAATTAATTGGGTGAAGTTCATATTGCCTATACCTAACCATGGCTGGATCTTACATGGCATAAGGTTTGCCTTCCCTTATTATAAAATAGCAAATCAATTCAACGCTGCAGGGAGCGATTGAAGTGGCCACGAACTACCACCGCATTTTGGGTGTTTCAGCAGATGCGACTCCGGCAGCATTAAAGGCCGCTTTTCGCAAACTGGCGCATCGTTATCATCCGGATATATCCACAGAAAAAAATGCTACCGAAAGATTTATTGAAATTGTCGAAGCTTATCGAGCATTAACGGCTACACCCACGCCGACCACTGAGAGCGTATTCAAAAAAACATCGAGCAACCGCGGCACTGTATTTACCGAGCCTTCTGGATTTGTAAAACCTGCCGAATCGACGGCATTTTCTGGCCATAACGTAAAGCCTTCAAATGGATGGAGCGAGCAGAAATCAGAACAAAGAAAATCGCACGAAAAAACTGCGGACACACAGCCGGAATCTGGTCCCGTTAAAGGAAAGGATTGCCACATCGAAACGCATCTCAGCGTCGAGGAATTGTATTGGGGTGTGCAGTTAAAAATTAATCCAGCCGCGCAATGCCCCGGTCGTCGTACCAAAAAAGAAGTCAATGCCACCAAATTATTAAATCTGAAAATTCATCGCGGTACTCGCCCAGGAACTCGTCTGTGTTTACGCGGTAAAGGTGAGCCGGGTAAAAATGGCGGGTCGCATGGCGACATTTATTTAACACTTAAATTAAAGCCGCACGAGCGCTATGAGGTGCAAGGCGATCACCTATACATCGATATGCCGATGACTCGTTGGGAGGCACAACAAGGTGCATTTATTGATCTGGTGACACCGGGCGGACGTATTGAGGTCGATGTTCCAGCGGGAATCAGTAGTGGTCAAACGGTTCGTATTCCGCGCCGCGGTTTACCGAAAGGCGATGATGAATACGGCGATGTGGTGGCCGTGGCGCGGCTGGTCGATATCAGCGCTCGCACCGAACACATGCATAAATGGCCACATGTTTCGCATCCTGAAACCAAGCGCTGGCGCCCGGTCGAAGGCACCCGTGGTAACACCATTGATGTACGCATTTAAACGATCTTTAATAACCGCAACACTCGCCCAGCCTGTCCTATATTCTTGTAGACTAGCTATCCCGTGCCATTCCAGCGGAATCGGCCAGTTTTTAACGGTAGAAATTCGATGTCTCATGCCCTATTAGTAGATGACGATCACGATACATTGAGAGTGTTATCGGAGCTGGTACGCCTTGAAGGCTTTACCACCGATACTGCCAGCAGTTTGCAGCAAGCGCGCATCAGCATGGGTCGCACGCGGCCGGATATCGTACTACTGGATTTGGGTTTACCCGATGGCGACGGCATGGATTTATTCGAGGATGTCGAATCGCGTGAAAATACGCAGGTGGTCTTAGTCACCGGCAACGCCAGCATCGAGACTTCGATTCAAGCGCTGCGTTTAGGCGCCACCGATTATTTAATTAAGCCCATCAATGTTAAGCAGCTCAAAAGTATTTTGTCGCGCGTGGTCAGGCCGGGCGATTTAAAAACAAAAATTCACACGCTGCGCGATGAATTGCGTCAGCTCGGCCGCTTCGGGCACTTGCTCGGCAATTCGCCGGCCATGCAAAGCGTTTACGATCAAATCAGCCGTGTTGCGCCCACCGCTGCGACCGTAATGATTACCGGCGAAAGCGGCACCGGTAAAGAGTTAGTAGCCCAAACACTGCATGACCTCAGCAATCGCCACAAAGCGCCTTTTGTTGCGGTTAACTGCGGCGCAATTTCACCTCAGTTAATTGAAAGCGAAATGTTCGGTCATGAGAAGGGCAGTTTTACCGGTGCTTCACGCGAACATAAAGGCCACTTCGAGCGCGCCAACGGCGGCACGCTGTTTCTCGATGAAATCACCGAAATGCCGATCGAATTGCAAGTGAAGTTATTGCGCGTGCTGGAAACCGGCATGTTTATGCGGGTCGGGTCGGATCGCGAATTAGAAACGGATGTGCGGGTAATTGCCGCAACCAATCGCGTACCAGAAGAAGCCGTTGCCGGCGGCAAATTGCGCGAAGATTTGTTGTATCGTCTGCAGGTATTTCCGTTGCAGTTACCACCGCTGCGCAATCGCGGCGATGACGTTGAGCAACTCGCGCAACAATTTTTAACCACGCTGAATGACGCCGAAAAAACCAAGAAAACATTTTCCACAGCCGCGCTCGACCGCCTCAAGGCTTATGCATGGCCGGGCAACGTGCGCGAGATGAAAAACGCCGTACACCGCGCGTTTATCATGGCGGATGAAGTTATCGATGTGTCCGCGTTGCCGATGGATTTGGGTTCGAGCAATGCGCCGAAAGGTCCATTTTTCACTGTGCATGTCGGCTGCTCGATTGCCGATGTCGAACGCCGCCTTATTGTGGCAACGCTGGAGGAATATTCCGGCAATAAGGAAAAAACTGCCGAAGTGTTAGGCATCAGTTTAAAAACCTTATACAACCGCCTGCACGAGTATGAAAGTGTGGCTTCCGAAGCCTCCGAATAATCGGTTTGAAGTGCCCGCAACGAGCAGGCATTTTGCGTTTAAATTTATTCAACAAGACCGTTACAGATTTTCTTTTATAGCACTCAGTCGATTACTAAGCCTTGATCGTTGCCTTGATGATATCGGCGGGACCAATAGTTAGATGTGGGAGGCTTGCAATGGCTATGACCAAGCAATTCGCTGCGATTGAGCCCACGCGCAACGAAATTGATGCATTGTCGGGATTAGTCGTTCTGGAATTCGGCACACCGTGGTGCGGCTACTGTCAGGCGGCGCAGCCGATAATTGAACAAGCTTTCTCGCACCTTTCTGCATTGCAGCTTTCTACGCTGCGACATCTCAAAGTCGAAGACGGTAGCGGTCGCCCACTGGGGCGCTCGTTTCGCGTAAAGCTGTGGCCGACATTGATTTTTTTACGCAATGGAGAGGAAATTTTGCGCCTAGTGCGTCCTACCGACAGCGACTCGATTCGTATCGCCTTCGAGCAATTGCAACACTGAACGCTCCTCTTTATATAAACCACGTAACGCTGTATTAGTAGCCGCCGGAATAGTAGTAGTGAATGCGCTCAATAACGACCCATCTAGGTAAGCATCGATGACGCGCGGATGCACATAGCAGCGTCGACAGATCGCCGGCGTATTACCTAACTGAGCCGCAACAGTTTTTATTGCCTCAACTATTATTTTTTTATCGGCGCTTTCTTCGTGGTTGTTATTTTTATTCTCTACTGCCTTACGTTCTAGCTCAGCTTGTTGTTCGATTTTCTTAGCCGCCTCCAAATCACTTTCATGCAATGTCGCAGCCGCCAACACAGTGCCGGCCCAAGTGCGAAAATCCTTTGCCGTAAAATCTTCGCCGGTAATATCTTTGAGATAGTCATTTACATCACTTGATGAGACCGTATGACGCTCGCCATCATCATCAATGTATTGAAATAGATCTTGGCCGGGCATGTCGCGACAACGTTTAACGATGCGCGATAGCTTTTGATCGGTCAGCGCAATTTCATGCGACTGTCCGCTCTTGCCCCGAAATTTAAATAAAAGGCGATTGCCGGAAATTTCGACATGGCGATTGCGTAGCGTGGTGATGCCATACGATTTATTGGTGCGCGCATATTCTTCATTGCCAACTCGAATCAAGGTCAATTCGAGCAAGCGCACCACGGTTGCCATGATATTTTCTCGGCTCAACATCGGTTTCTGTAAATCGAGCGTGACGCGATGTCGAATCTTCGGCAATGCGTAGCCGAAGGCAATCATGTGTTCATATTTATTATCATCGCGCATTGAGCGCCACAGTGGATGGTACCGGTATTGTTTGCGTCCACGTGCATCGCGTCCGGTCGCCTGCAAATGCCCGTTCGCCATGGGGCAAATCCAGACATCGCGATACGCTGGTGGGATGACTAACGAGTTAATGCGCTTAATTTCTGCCGCATCTTTCACGCGTTCGCCGCTAGGTAAAAAGTAGTGGAATTTTTTTCGAACAATGCGCCGCGTTATCCCAGGCCTGGTGTCATCCACATAGCGTAAGCCGGTGCTGCGTAAATCTTTTTTAAATTGAGCGTCTTTTAAGATGGAGGTGGATACTGCAGAAGCAGACGCCGATGAAATAGATTTTGGTGATCCAGAGAGGGTAGGCAACGCTGCCATTACCTTTGCGAGTGACGCGCCAATCGGAAATAAATTTTTGCTAGTCAAAGAAATAGTTAAAGTAATAATTAATACAGTAAATAACTTAACAATTTAAAAACGGAAGTCGCCATATCGACGACTCCGCGATTTAGCCAAGTTAGATACGTGCTGCTCGAGCAGAGACTACTTCATCGCGCCCCGGCCGATCTTCAACCACGGGTTGATGACGAAAACCTAAGTTGCCCGCCGCACCGGCGACAATCGCGCCCAAAATCAGCAACGCAAAAGTCCACCAGCTAGCTCGCGCCAAGTTTTTAGCCGCTGCGTCCGCGGCGGCACGGGCTTTTTGTTCAGCCTGTTGTTTTGCGGCTTGATAATTAGCGAGGGCTTGGTTGTAAGTACGCTCGTAATTATCAGCAATCTGCTGTGACTCTTCGTGCGATTTGCCGGTACGAGCAGCGATGATATTAACCAGCGCTTCTTTATCGGCTGCACTTAACGCAGGTTGCGCAGATTGTTTAACGCGATCAAACCATTGCTTGAAAGCAACGTCACCCTGTTGAGGAGTTTCGGCCGCTTGTTGCGCAGTACCTTTTGCATCATCTTTGGCTTGCGCAGTTTTTTGTTGCAGATTATTTGGATTCAATTCCGGTTTGCCAGTCTGCATCAGCAAGGTATCGAATTCGGATTTCAAACTGTCGAAATCGATATTTATACCGCTTTGCTGTAGCTCCGATTTAACTTTATCGGCTGCAGCCGGTGCTGCTTTTGCGACACCTTCGCCAACTACCGCGATGCCTTTACCGAGCACCGAAGCGGATGTGCTGATAATGCTGCCAGCGGCTGCAGTGAGCAGATAGGTAGTTGCTAAAGTGACCAACGCCCAAGTTAATAAACCGTGGAGCCATCCTAAAGTCTGAGCCGCACGTCCCGCGAAATATCCGCCCGCCACCAAGGAGATCACGGTGGTAATCGCAAGCCATACACCCGCGGCAAACGGGAACCCGGACAACGGATTAGCTTCACGCAGGGGTTCAAAAACCGATGCGCCTATCGCGGATCCCAGCACACTGAAAACTAAATAAATGACGGAAGCAAGGGCGACACCGGCAAAAATAGCTCCCCAGGAAATACGCGGGAGGTGCTGAGTTTCTTCATAAATTACAGTATTCATCACGTTGTCCTCATGCGATTTCGATAGCGCTGTTAGCGCGTTTTTTGTAGGTCGCTGTTTTTGTGTTTGTAGACGTTATCAGTGAAATAGCACGAACAATATAACCAGCACGATAACGGGAACACCTAGAAACCAACCGATGATGTAAGGCATTTTTCTATCCTCGCGTAAAGAGCTTCTTACAAATCAAGCTCCCACATTTGCAATTACTTTTTAACTCAATCCGCTATCTAAAGAGGAGTGAGGCCGAGGAATGCGCGTTAATAATTATTTCTTTAATTTTAAGGAGAATTAAAAAATAACTTCATTACCGCGCCTTCACATATGCAGCCTCAGCAATTGCCATGCCTGAACTTGCCAATCAATATTTTTATACAATTTTACGCCCGGTTTGATTAAGCAGAAATTTTAAAAGGCTGTGTAAATTAGACATATAGCGAGGTTGTGAAAATCCGACATTCACCAAAAATAGCGAGTTATTAGAATAATATTGCAATGAAATATTTTACTAACGACTCGATTTAAAAGCTTTTATTTTCACGGCCACTCTACTCCCACCATATTCTCGCCGCCGTATACCACTCACGATTACTTTCTTAACTGATCTGCAGGTTCGCGTTTACGCGGTCATAAATTTAGTGCTTTAAAAGTGAAGTAACGCGAATTGGCAAGATGATTGCGTAGGTAGTATTAGTGCAAAATTTTGCTAGATAAGTGTCTGTAACCGCAGGCTACTTTTACAATTTCGGCGCAGTTAATTATAAGGTTTACATATGTCCAATTTGCTCAGATTCGACGAATCCAGTTTGCGTAAGCGCTCAGAGTTTTCTTACAGCCCTGAAGTTTTAGCTGAATCTAACTTCGGCGAATTCGGGACTGTGGCGGGCACTACGGCCGGGACTATGACAGAGTCGGATGCAGAGTCGGATATAGGAAGTGTTAAACAACTCTATCGAGACTTACTGGACCGCGATCACTTCAATCATGAGTCGCGCGATGAAAATTTTCGTGGATTACTCGAACATTCTCATGCTGATGAAAATAATGCGACCCGGCTAAAGCAGCGAGCTCGCGTCTTTATTGAGCGGCAGTTGGGCGAACTTCAAACGATTGACGATGACTTTCCTCGCGATCCTACTTTACTGGCCACTTGGATTAACAACAACGCGATCGCCGTTGGCGCGCAGTATCAAAATTATTTGATGGCTCGCCGGCAAGGTTCACGCAAGCGTTTTTTTACTAATAAATCGCATGCATTACATTTTTTAAATGCCGTGGCGCCCACAAAACTGGTTGATGGTGCATGGCTATATGGCCTATTACGCGATTGGAAAAATCCGGGCTTGGCGCCCCTGATCGAAATCTATCTGGAAGAGTTGGGCGACGGCATCGCTGGTAAAAATCACGTGGTCCTGTTTAAAAAATTGCTGGAAACCCACGGTTGTGGCAGCAATGGTCAATTGGCGGACAAATATTTTACACAGGGTGCAGTGCAATTAGCGCTAGCTGAAAATGCGGAAGAATTTTTTCCTGAAGTACTCGGATTTAATTTAGGTTATGAACAATTACCTCTCCATTTGTTGATTAGTGCTTACGAGCTTAAAGAGCTCGGCATCGATCCCTATTACTTCACGCTGCACGTAACCATCGATAACCCGCATTCCGGTCACGCTCAAATGGCATTGCAAGGGTTGCTGGATTTATTGCCTCGCGTTGCCAATCCGCAAGCATTTTATCGGCGTGTTATTAATGGATATAAATTGAGCATGGCCGGGGAGAGCACCACTGCAATCATCGAATCGTTCAATCTTGAAAAATCATTGGTCGCAATGTTGATCGAGAAAAGTAAGGTCGGAAAATACATGCATTCCGACCGCTGCCATATCGGTGGCCGCACGATGAGCGAATGGTTGAACAACCCGCAGCAAATTCATAGCTTCCTCAAAAGCATGGTTGATAACGGTTGGATTAAACGCAATCAAAATCCGCAAAACAGTCGTTTTTGGCAGTTGCTACAAGGTGACAAGCCGGCAATGTTTGGTGTATTTACGCGCGCCGAAGAGCAGTTGATTTATGACTGGATTGCTGGCGACTACAAAATTGCGATTGTCAGTGAAGGTCGACCCAGCACTGAAAGTCGTATCAATGATGCGCGGTCCAAAGAAACGCGCATTTCTCAAACTCCCGTTCACGGTGCCGCCGCTCATAAATTTGGATTCCGCAGTAGCGACGAATCAGCTTCGCGTCATACCGCAGATTTAAATGATGACTTGGCCCAGCTCGTTCAACGATTGCAAGACTTGCCTGACGATGTAGCAGCGATGAATTATTTATTGCCACTGTTATCACCCGCACAGCACCACACGCCGGCTGGGTTAGCGGCGACTGAAATTTTCTCGCGCCGGTTTAGACAGGCAGGTATTTATGGGCTTAATTAATGCGGTACTAGCCAGTGAAAAAGCAATAGCTGTACAGGATGAGCATGGGCTCGATGTAGTTGAAGGCTCGTTAATACAATTAGGCGAGATGCTGCGTACGCAAGGCTATCGTTTTACCACGGTAACGCCGGCGACACATACTCGCGTAAATAATCAGCACAGCGAGGAGTTCACAAATAATTTCGTCGGCATATTTGGATGGAGCCGTGCGTTTAAACCGCACTCCATAACGCCGCAGCTAATGCAGCTGATGCAAAACGCTGAAGTCGTACAACCCCATTTAAATGGATTGCGCAGCACTGTGCGGTTTTCAACATTGGACGATTATCTATTCGCTCATTCTTCTTATCCAACGACTGAAGAGAATGCGGTTTTTTTCGGCCCCGATACATATCGCTTTTGTCTATTCATCCAAAACTTTTTAAACGCACACACTGCGCAGTTAAATCGAGCAGTCGATATCGGATGTGGTAGCGGCGCTGCCGCAGTTCTTATTGCAAAAAATCGCCCTTCGGCAGAAGTATTAGCCGTTGATATCAACGACTCAGCATTGCGATTGACTCGTGTGAATGCGGCGCTTAATGACGCTGAAAATATTATCGCTTGCGTTAGCAATTTATTGAATGATGTCACCGGCGAATTTGATTTAATTGTGGCTAATCCACCGTATTTAATCGATTCCGAAAAGCGTGCTTATCGCCACGGCGGCGGTGCACTGGGCGCGCAATTATCACTGTCGATGGTCGACGCCGGCATCGCGCGTTTATCCATAGGCGGCACTCTGCTGCTTTACACAGGAGTCGCCATCATTAATGGCGACGATCCGTTTTTAGAAGCAATAAAGCAACGTTTAATGGGTACCGATTTGGTCTGGAATTATAGTGAGATTGATCCCGATATCTTTGGTGAAGAGGTAGGTGCGGGAGTTTATAAACACATCGATCGCATTGCCGCCATTGGATTAACTATTACTCGACCCGGCCACTGACACGATTTGAAATTCGCAACAAAAAATTTAATTCAATAATTTAAATTTGATGAGATGAATATTATGAGCCTTGCCCTTGCTAATGAAGCAAAAATTGCAGAAGCCTCTCTTAAAGAAATAGACACCGACGATCTGATAGAAAAGCTGTTGGAGCGCCCCATAAGCCCGCATATTAATTATGTGACGGCACGTGGCTTACAAAATATCACCGAAAAAATAACAGAGCTGGAGCGCACTCGCGATATAGCCAAGCGGTTGCAAGACCTATCACTAATTGCTGAAGTGGATCGCGATCTGCGTTATTGGAATCAACGCAAAATGACGGCGCATTTGGTCAGCGTCAGCGCTCAACCACAATACGTGGAAGTCGGTGTGGTGGTGCATTTGAAGTACGGCGACAAAACCGTTCGGTTTTTTAAACTGGTTGGCGAAGACGAAGCGAATCCCGAAAAGGGATTGATAAGCTGGATCTCACCGGTGGCTCAAGCAATGGTCGATTGCCAGGTTAACGACGAAGTTATCGTGCAGGGTCGCCGAGCGATTATTATGGCGATAAAACCGTATAAAGATTGAATCTAGTTCCAATTGCGCGTGCTAAGCGAATAGCACTCGCGTTCTCTATCACTCGCTTGATAATTTTTACATCAAAATGCCGGTACGTCCTACCACGGTAGCTACCGTAGCAACCAGCTCCGATGCCTCTACCGGTTTCGCCACATGCACTAAAAATCCTGCTCGCAAAGCACGGGTGCGATCTTCGGAACGCGCAAAGGCGGTGAGCGCGATGGCGGGAATTTGGCCGCCATTTGCTTCACCCAATGCGCGTACACGACGCAGCAATTCGTAACCGTCCACATCCGGCATACCGATATCGCTGACCAATACCTGCGGACGCTCCACGGTGATAAATAGCAATGCCTCCTCCGCAGTGCCGGCTGTGAATACTTCCGCATTGCATTCCATTAATAGACGTTTTACCAAATTGCGTGCATCGGGTTCGTCGTCGACCACTAAGACTTTTAAGCCGGATAAATCGAGCGGTTGAAAGGTAAGCGAAGCATCATTCGCTGCGCGCGGATGATTGCGCATTTCGCTATACAGCGGCGGATGAATCACACTCAGCGGCAGCGAAACCGTAAATGTCGCGCCGCTGTTTTCACCGGCGCTTTTAACGCTAATCGAACCGCCATGCAGCTCTACTAAATCTTTTGCAATGGAAAGACCGATGCCGAGACCGCCGTGGCGACGCGTCAATGAGGCATCGGCTTGGCGAAAGCGGTCGAATGCAAACGGCAAAAAATCTTCAGTAAGACCGATGCCAGTATCGGCGACACTAATTTCTATATGCGAATTAACACGACCAAGTACGACATGAACCTGTCCGCCCTTGGGTGTGAATTTGATTGCGTTCGATAATAAATTCCATATTACCTGTTGCAACCGATTCGGATCACCGGAAATAGGACCCGCAGACGGGTCCAACATTTTTTTCAGACGAATGCCTTTGGCATCGGCGGCGGGGCGGATCGATTCGATCGCCGTTTCGATAACTGACACGGGTTGAATCGGTTGAATATCCAAACGTACTTTGCCGGAAGTGATGCGGCTCATATCCAACAAGTCTTCAATCAAGCGCGTTTGCACACGCGCATTGCGTTCGATGGTTTCCAAACCGGTATCGACATCGGCTTGGCTGAAACTGGTGGTGCGCAACACATGGGTCCAGCCGAGAATGGCGCTGAGTGGCGTGCGCAACTCATGCGATAGTGTCGCTAAAAACTCATCCTTCATCGCGCTCATTCGCTCCGCATTGGCGCGCGCGGCACGTTCACTGGCCAGCAAAATTTCGCGCTCGTCGGCTGCCTGTTTGGTCGCCTCGTACAGTTGTGCGTTATCGATCGCCACCGATGCCTGCGCGGCAATGCCGACAATCAAGCGCTCGGTGCGCTCGGTGAAAATACCAACTTCGGTATGACCGAAGAATAAACCGCCAATAACGTGACCGTTGCGTGAAATCACCGGCACCGCTAAATAACTGCGCACCGGTAAATGTCCTGGCGGCATACCGAAATGCGGTCCCAACGTGCCGTAGCGTGGATCAAGTAATATATCCGCACAGCGAATCGGAGCGTCGCCATGAAAGGTGGGTCCGAATAATGCAGTCGCGCGCGGATGCCCGAATTTTTCAAACGCAGCGCGCGGTGCTCCGGACAGGGCAAATAAAGTGAACACATCGCCATCGGCGTCGGTCCGCGTGTAAAAGAAAGCGCCGAATTTTGCTTCGCTTAATTGTGTCGCCGCATCGGTAAGCGATTGCACCAACGCCGACAAATCCAATTGCGACGTAAGAATCGTTCCGGTGCTATTGATTAATTCCAGAATCCGCGATTCTTCGCGCAGTGCTTTTTCAACATTGCACTGGTCGGTAATGTTGTGAAAACTCCACACGCGCCCGACCGGTCGCTGCTCGATATATTGAACCTTAGTGGTTCGCTCGAAAATACGACCGTCTTTTAACTCCAGGCGATCGAACGTTGCAGGTGGCGCTGTTGCGTAAATTTCCGCAATGCGCGCTAAAAATTGTTCGGGATCGGCAAAGCGCTGCGCAATTTCGCGCACGACCATTTTGTGTTGACGTGATTCGACCAACGGCCGTGGCAAATTCCACAACTGTAGGTACTGCTCGTTAAACTCCAATACTTCGGCGGTTTCACTGGTAACCAGCACCCCGTCGGTGGTCGATTCTAATGTGGCTCGCATCATCGCCTGCGAATAGGCGAGGGCGCTCTTTTTTAATTCAAGCGCTTCTCTCGCTTCAAGCAGTTCGTGCTCGACGTTTTGTTTCTCGATTGACGGACTGGTCGCATTCGACTGAGTTGCTGGGCGCAGATCGTCTTTTTCGATGGGGGTAGTCATTTATTGGGTTGATCTCAACTAGCGCGCTGCGTAACCGGATCGTCAACACGCGTGCGAATTTACAAAGCGGCTTGTTAAAGCTTAGCAATTAATATTTTGGATTAGGATACGCGGAGCTTAGCGGCACGTACACCGCCGGAGCCGAAACGTTAGATCGTTGTCACAACTCGGACCACTGCGGGTGACGCGCGCAACTATTGCCCTTTAAATCGCAACTAATATCTCTAAATCTACGACGTAATTTAGGACGGCCTCTAACGCTGAATTTATTTGCTTATTATTATTGCGGACAACTTGATGGCAATAATCGCGACAGATGACTGTAGTTTATATCGGCTGTACTGCGATAGGTTCCGCCGCCGCCTTAATCATCGGCGACAGGCAATACCAACCGCCCTCGCTAGCGCGAAAATACGTGCGATCGAAATTCTCTTTTTCAGGAGTATCGAATAGCAGATAGTAAAGCCGACCATCGCTACGCGCTGAATCGGGTGATTGCCACAAATTTGTTTCCACGTTGAAGTGCTCCTTACCGCAGATTTGAACAGTGAGCCGAAGCAGGATTAAATCGGCGCTTGGCGAGAACGATAGCAAGCGGTATGCCAGATGACGCCACTGTTAAAGTACCTGAACAATAAGGCAATAAAGTGAAGGTTTAGGCCAAAAATGAAGTTAAAAGTCCGCAAAAAAAGTGAAAGCTATAACCTTAGATTCAACATGTGCAGCGTATGTGTGAAAAAATTGCACACCGCGTGAGCGAAAGTTGCCTTTAGCTCACATCGAAAAGTGCTTTATTAACGGCAGGCTTGAAATAAACAGAGCTGAAAAAGGCTACTGCCTTGTCTAGCAAAAATATATCCGGCCCGATTTTTACCTGTGCACTATTTCTGATAAATATTGCACCGCACTAAATAACTTTAAAGAAACGGCGAAAACTCTGGCGCGCTCCAACGCAAAGGTAATGCACCTGACATTCTGATTTGCTGAGTCACCGTCAACTTCATTACGCGCTGTGCGCCTTCGAATTCATCTATTACAGCTTTGTCCCATATAATTTCTGCGGTTGCACTCACATATAGCAAATCGCCATTGTCGAAGTCGATAAATAATAAGCCGGCTCTGCGCTCCAGCAATAAATTGCCGAGCGTGTTGAAAAATGAATTACCCGCGTAATCGGGTACGTACAATGTGTTGTCTATTACGCGCACGAAACCGGATTTACCGCCGCGATGCGATACGTCGACACCGCGTGCAGATTCCGGGTCGCCCTCATTTTTCGAAGCATGCACGGACGCAATAAAAAAGGTGTCCGCATTGGAAATTATTTTTGTCGCCGCCGCGTCCAATTTGTCGCTATTAATAATTACTTCGCGTTGTGAATTTTCTTTCACAAAAAAAGGTTTTCGAGCTTGAATATATTTGGGGCAATTGCCAAAACTTTGGTTGACGATAATCGAAAATCCATTGGAATTATTTGTTTCAATAATTCCATTCATGCGATTTCTACGTCGCGTATGCGGCTCAATCCCCAACAACCCGATCATTGCACCAGGAGAAAATGCATCCTGTAACGGATCGCGGGTTGAAAGCTGAGCACTTACATTCAAATGCGTAGAATCGACCGACGTTATAAATCCAGCCGCGCCGGTCACAATCGACGCCCACGGCTGACCGCTCGCATCGCAACCGCTAAAAATTAAAAATGGCAGTTGCTGGAAAAAATCGCGGTGCTGCTCCGGCATGTAATTGCGAATAACTTGTTTGCCAATTGCAGCCATTCGCTCACGCGTACCGGCACGCTGTTGTAGCGCGCGTTCACCCGCGTGAAATACCTCCGTGCTGTTTTTTTCTAACGTGCTATCTAGCGTGAGTTTCATGATCGGCACCTGCTAAAGCAATGGTATTAAATTACGCGGCACATCCTATTTTTGTTTTTTGCATTGGCACAAAATTAGGCAAGCTTTCGATGCGAGCTAACCAAGCTCGAATATTCGGATACGGTGTCAACGACACATTCCCCTCCGGCGCATGAGCGATGTACGTGTAATTGGCGATATCCGCAATCGTCGGTTGAGCACCGAGCAGAAACGCCTTTTCGCGCAGCTCGGCATCCATAACTTTTAATAATTCATTCGCATACCCGTGCACTTCATCCGCATTGATTTTCGCGCCGAACACGGTAATCCGACGTGCCCCAGCCGGACCGAAGGCCAACAGCCCTGCGGCGACAGCTAACCAGCGTTCAACATGCGCGGCTCCAAGCGCTGTATGCGGCAACCATTGCTCGCTGCCGTATTTTTTGGCGAGATAAACCAAAATCGCATTCGAGTCGGCCAGTACAACATCGCCATCCTCAATAACCGGCACTTGACCGAATGGGATTAATTGCAGAAACGCCGCTGTGTTCTGCTCGCCTTTGGCGAGATTGACATCAACCATCGAAAACGGCAGCTCAAGCAGGGACAGAAAAAGCTCGATGCGATGGCAGTGACCGGATAAATTAAAACGGTGCAGCGTAATGGGCTTCATTAAATCGCGAGTGGTCATGGTGGCTAATCTCCGAGTAAAAAACTACTTCGTGGCTGAGATGCCATCATCATTCATCCGGTAGTCGCATATAAATACCCAGTAGTGGATTTAATAACTCCACTTTTCGGACTAATATGCGGGCATGGACAAACTGAAAGCGATGCAGGTTTTTATGCAGATTGCCGAACACGGCAGTTTGACCGCAGCTGCGCGCGCACTCGATTCCTCACTGCCGGCGGTGGTGCGCACATTGGCCGCGCTCGAAGTCGAATTGAATGTTCGCTTATTCAATCGCACCACGCGCCGCATATCGTTGACGGAAGAGGGCAAAAAATACCTCGCCAGTTGTCGCCTTATTCTGAGCGCACTGGTCGATGCCGAAGCGGCGTTAACCGAGGGGGCGCAAGATCCCAGCGGTCATTTAACGATTACAGCGCCAGTACTGTTCGGGCAGATGTTTGTAGCGCCAGCGGTAACGCGCTTCGTCCAGCGCTACGCCAAAATGAAATGTAGTGTGGTATTGCTCGATCGAGTGGTGAATTTGCTGGAGGAGGGCATTGATGTCGGCATTCGCATCGGAGCACTCGCCGACTCATCATTAATTGCACAGCCACTCGGCAGTATTCGGCGCGTGGTGGTTGTCAGTCCCGCCTATTTGCGAAAAAACGGCACGCCAAAACATCCGCACGATTTGGTTAAACATAATTGCGTGCGATTTTTTGGTTCCAGCGCTGATTGGTGGACGTTTCGTGACAACGAGCGCTCATTTAATGTGAGCATTGACGGCAATTTGGATTTTAATCAAGCCGCTGCCGCAGTGGATGCTTGTGTCGCGGGCGTCGGTATCGGCATGTTTATCTCGTATCAGGTAGCTCCGTATTTAAATAACAACAAGCTCAAAGTAGTGCTGCAAAAATACGAATTGGCACCGCATCCGGTGCATGTTATTTATCCGCATGCGCGATTGCTGCCGGCGCGCACGCGTCTATTTATCGAATGGATAAACCAGGAAATCGTTATCTGAAACGCGAAAAATGCAAAACCGTTTCGTAGTTGCGCTAAAAGTTTTTGTATATGGCGAAAAGTATTGCGAAACTATAATACGGATTGCACACGGGGAAAGAGAGCAGGGAAGTTGGAGCAACGAAAACGTTTAAATCAACGGGGCGCAATCTTGCCCCGTCGATAAATTTCAATCGCTAGCGATTAAAACTCAGTTCAACCTATTTTAGTGCAGCGAGTGCCGCTTCGTAATTGGGCTCTTGTCCAATCTCAGATACCAGCTCGGTGTACAGCACTTTATCGTTGGCATCGAGCACAACTACCGCACGCGCAGCGAGTCCCGCCAGTTTGCCGGTGCTGATCGCAACGCCATAATCCTGTAAAAATTCGCGGCCGCGCACCAGCGATAACATCACCACATTGCTCAAACCTTCAGCACCGCAAAAACGTTTTTGCGCAAACGGCAAATCCGCCGAAATACACAGCACCACGGCGTTATCGAGTTTGCTGGCATCGACATTAAATTTGCGCACCGACATCGCACAGGTTGGCGTATCGACGCTTGGAAATATATTCAACACTTTACGTTTGCCGGCGTAGCTGCTCAGCGGTGTATCGGCAAGATCGCCGCTCACTAACGAAAATGCCGGCGCCTGTTGACCGACTTGTGGCAGCTCGCCTTCAACCTGTACCGGATTGCCGCCTAAAGTTACTTGTGCCATTGCTATTCTCCTCGCCTGATTTACGTGTAGATGTTGCTATTGAAGTGGGTTGTTGCGGGTTGTTATTCGTTGCTTAGAGCAGGGCGCTGACGCTATCACTTCATGCTTTGCAAAGCCACCGATACGGCAGCGCTGCGCGTCGAAACACCTAGTTTTTCGAAGATATGCTCCAGATGCTTATTTACCGTGCGTGGGCTGCTGCCGAGAATTTCGCCAATATCGCGATTAGTTTTGCCGCGCGTAATCCACATTAATACCTCTGCTTCGCGCGCGGTGAGACCCAGATCATCACGCAAGCTATCGAAGCTCGGCTCATCATTCGCCTTGTGCAAAAACAATAAATATTCGGCGGTATCGACGTTGCCTTTCGTATCGGCAGAATAAACGCACGCGGAAATTTTTGCCGATAACTCGCCCAACCGAAACCGCATCGGCGCGCTGTGATTATCGGCGCGAATATAACTCGACACGAAATCGAGCAATACTGCGGGCAATGCCAGTTTCTCCGTCGCTGCGGTGCGATTGACGTTATGCAGCAATGCGGCAGCGGCGGGCGTGACCCAGGTGATTTCACAAATGCCGTTCAGTGCCAATACGCTGAGCCCGCTGACGCTCAACACTTCTTCGACACGGCTGCTGATGCGCGCCTGGCCGATATGCGCACCGACCCGCGCCAGCACTTCTTCATTACGAAACGGTTTGACGATGTAATCGACCGCGCCTTCATCGAAGCCGTGCAATAAATCGTCGAGCTCGCCCAGCGCCGTCATAAATAACACCGGTATCGCTGCGGTTTGCGGGTTTTGCTTAATCTGGCGACACGTTTCAAAGCCGTCGATGCCGGGCATCATACCATCGAGCAAAATCAAATCCGGCTTGATGTAATTCAACTGCTCCAGCGCCGAATAACCATCGGTCGCAACCAGCACGCGATAACCTTGTTCGATCAGCGCATCGGATAACAGCGCTAAGTTTGCCGGCGCGTCGTCGACGATCATCACCGTCCCCAGCGTTGATGCCGTTTGTGAGCCGGATGGCGATAGCGGTTTAACGGGTGAGTTATCCATAATTAATTCCGATTCAACAGTCGTTTAATATCGGCTAAACGAAAATCTTTCGACAGCGATTGCAAATGCGCAACGAACGCCGCGTATTGCGGCTCCGCAGAGTGCAGTGCATGCAATCGTTCCGACAGCCCGTGTAGATCGCCAATTTTTGCCAATTGCTCTAATTCACGCAAATGATGCGAGGCTGGAAATAGCATCGGCGCAATTTTTGGCGAACTGGTTTTGCTCGTAGCGTTATCGACGGGAATTAGCGTTAATGGCAATGCAGCCAACGGATGTTGCCAATCGAGTTGCAGGTGCAGGCGAATTTTGTGCAGCAACTCGTCGATTTTAAATGGCTTGGCGACAAAGTTATCTGCGCCTGCCGCCAGTGCTTCGCTGCGATCACTCGGGTAAGCGTGCGCACTGATGACAATAATTGCCGACTTTACATCGGCCTGCCGCAATGCCCGGATTACATCGGTGCCGACGCGATCGCCCATATCGAGATCGGTCAGAATCAAATCGGGTTTTTGTTCTAATGCTAGCGTATAGCAGGCTTCGCCCGAAGCCGCTTCGAGTAAATCAAAACCGAGTGGTGTCAACACCGACACTAATAATTCGCGATGCTGCTGTTGATCATCCGCAATTAAAATTTTGCGGCGCTGGCCGGCGTAACCAAGAATTTCATTATCGGTGGCGATGTTGTCGGCAACGATGGGTTGGCGGGGAACCACGTTGTGAAGTTCGGGCAAATATAAGCGCACGGTAAATTTCGTGCCCTGATGTACTGTGCTTTTTACGCTGATTTCACCGCCCATTATTTCAGTCAGAATTTTGCAAATAGTGAGACCGAGGCCGCTGCCGGCAATAGCATTACCGCGACTGACATTGACCCGGCAGAACGGCTGAAATATCTGCTCCAAATGCTTGGCGGGAATACCTTCGCCGGTATCGGCGACGGTAAAAACGGCAACCTGACTGCTATATTCGACATGAAAAGTAACCGCGCCAACGCTGGTGAATTTAATTGCATTGGTGAGCAGGTTAATCAGAATTTGTCCGAGCCGATGTTCATCGCCGCGCACAAAGCGCGGCAGCCGGCTCGACATTTCAGTGCGAAAATCTAGGCTTTTCTGCTCCGCCTGTGGACTGAATATTTGCACCATCTGTTCGATAAATGCGGGGAAGTCGATCGGCTCGCGCTTTAATTCAAACTTGCGCGCTTCGATGCGAGCGATGTCGAGAATATCGTCAATCAAATGCGATAAATGCTCGCCGCTGTTTTCGATGGTGGCAACAGCATCGCGGCGATGCGACGGCACGCTGGTATCTTTGCGCAGGATTTGCGCGTAGCCGAGAATGCTGTTCAGTGGCGTGCGAATTTCATGGCTCATATCGGTGAGAAAACGGCTTTTCGCTTGATTGGCTTTGTCCGCTACTTCGCGCGCATGTTGCAATTCCGCATCGGTCTTTTGATGCTCTTCGATTTCTTTCAACAACAACGCCGTTTGCCGATTGGATTCTTCCTGCGCGACCTGGCGACTTTCGTTATTTAAAATTAACCACCATGTCGCCAGCCCAAGAAAAATCATCAGACAAGAATAAACCTTGATGAAATTATCGTAGAGGAGTGCCGACGCATGCGTCGCGCTGGCGCCAAAGCCAACCGCATTGACGGCGAGAAAATCCTGATAATAAATCACGCCGATGAACACGCCGGTTAATCCGGCCAACATGCTGTACAACAACACAAATTGCAGCAAGCGCAATTTAAACCGCGGCGAAAGTTTATTCGGCAAACACCAATCGGCAAACATCTGCAATTGATCCTGCAAACGCGTTTGCGGTTTGCAGGCATCGTGACAACGCGAATCCAGCGTGCAGCACAGCGAGCAAATATTGCCCTGATAAGCCGGGCAATAGGCATTGTCTTCGGCTTCGAATTGATTGCCGCAAATACAACATTTATCTGCCGCACTGGTGGTGCCAGGCCATTCGTTGCGATCGCGCGCCGTGTAATAACGGCCGGCGGTGTAATAGGCGAGCAGCGGCGCTGAAATAAATGCGATGCACAGCGCGACGAAGGCGGAGAACGCCTGCAATATTTCGCCGAATAAACCGATGTACGCCGCGATTGAGATAATCGACGCCACCACCGTGGACACAACGCCAACCGGATTGATATCGGGCAAATAGGCGCGCTTGAATTCGACGTAGGAGGGGCTTAGCCCGAGCGGTTTGTTGATGACAAGATCGGCTACCAACGCGCCGATCCATGCAATCGCCACATTGGAAAATAAACCGAGTACGCGTTCGAGCGCGCCGAATACGCCAAGCTCCATTAACAACAGTGCGATAGCGACGTTAAATACCAACCACACCACGCGGCCGGGATGACTGTGCGTCACGCGCGAGAAAAAATTCGACCACGCCAACGAACCTGCATACGCATTGGTCACATTTATTTTAATTTGCGAAACCACCACTAATAATACGGTGGCGGCCAGTGCGAGTTCTTTGTTATCGGTGAGATAGCTGTACGCCATCAAATACATTTGCGCCGGCTCATACGCGTGTGCGGCGCTCAGCCCGCCGCGAATCGCGAGGTACGCGAGAAACGCACCCATCAATTGCCGCAGCACGCCGAACACAATCCAACCGGGACCGGCGACAATGACGGCGCTCCACCAGCGCAGACGATTTTGCGGTGTTTTTTCCGGCATAAAACGCAGAAAATCCACCTGTTCGCCGATTTGCGCAATCAGTGCGAACGCAACGGTGGTCGCCGCGCCGAATGGAATCCACGAAAATTTTTCGTTGCGGCCATCGATGCCGGGATAGGCAAGTAGTCCGGTAATCGCACCGTGCTCTTTCAACATCACCGCCGCGAACGGCAACGCCAACAAAACCAACCACAGCGGCTGCGTCCACAATTGCAGGCGATTGATATTGGTAATGCCGTATGTCACCAGCGGAATAATCACGATTGCGCTGATAAAATGCGCAACGCCGATTGGAATATGAAAATACATTTGCAGCGCCAGCGACATGATCGAGGCTTCCAGCGCAAACAAAGTAAAGGTGAACGACGCATAAATGAGCGAGGTCAGCGTTGAACCGATGTAACCGAAGCCGGCGCCGCGCGTGAGTAAATCCATATCGACATTGTATTTGGCGGCGTAATACGAAATCGGAAAGCCTGTCAGAAAAATAATCAGACCGACCGTCAAAATAGCCCAGCACGCGTTGTTGAAGCCGTAATTAATCGTCAGCGAACCGCCGATAGCTTCCAGCACTAAAAAAGAGATCGAGCCGAACGCTGTGTTGGCAACGCGAAACGACGACCATTTGCGAAACGAGCGCGGCGCGAACCGCAGCGCGTAATCCTCCAAGGTTTCGTTCGCCACCCACGCGTTGTAATCGCGGCGCACGCTCGAAATACGCTGGCTGGAAATAATGTGTGGACGCGATTCGGCCATCTATGTCTCTTTCGATAAAAACCATTTGCTGCGTATTCGGGTTCCGAACAGCGCGCGTTACTCGATGCACGGTGACTGAGTTTGTCCGACGTAATGACTAACTGCGGCGAATGCTGGCACCGAATGGGTTCAACGGCAACTGGGTCGGCTTTCTATTTTGGCTGTCTATTCCGCTTGCTATCCTGGATCGCCACTCCGACCTTTCATAAATGGTGCCGGAGTGTGTTACGCAACGACATACGTCATTTGACGCATTGTTGATAATTCGCCTACCTCGTTTAATTGCCACGTACTCGTAATTACAGCGCACTCGGAAATTGTCGGTTCGGAAAAACTAATGACTGGCAATTGCACTTATTAAAACAGCAGTTGATCTTAAAACGAAAATAGCCGAGCCGTTAACCATCTAAATTATCGCGTAACAATTAATCAATTCAGGCCGTTGCGTTATCGATCAAGAACCAATTAACCAGACCCTTAAAAACAAATAAACAGGAGCAAGAATATGAACCGCTTTCGTTCAATGCTGCGAAATGTAGCCCTCACCACCGCTGTTAGTGCATCTGCTTTTACCGCGTTGACTGCCCACGCCGCGGATACCATCAAGGTCGGCGTGTTGCATTCGCTGTCGGGCACTATGGCGATCAGCGAAACCACGCTGAAAGACACCGTGCTGATGATGATCGACGAACAAAACAAAGCCGGCGGTTTGCTCGGCAAAAAACTCGAACCGGTTGTTGTCGATCCGGCGTCGAACTGGCCGCTGTTCGCGGAAAAAACACGCGAGCTGATCAGCAAGGATAAAGTCTCGGTGATCTTCGGTTGCTGGACATCGGTATCGCGTAAATCGGTATTGCCGGTTATCGAAGAACTCAATGGCCTGTTGTTTTATCCGGTGCAGTTCGAGGGCGAAGAAGGTTCAAAAAACGTGTTTTACACCGGCGCTGCGCCCAATCAACAAGCGATTCCCGCTGTCGATTATTTAATGAAGCAGGGTGTGAAACGTTGGGTGCTGGAAGGTACAGATTACGTTTATCCGCAAACCACCAACAAAATTCTCGAAGCGTATTTGAAGTTGAAAGGCGTTGCGGCTGACGACATCAAAATCAATTACACGCCGTTTGGTTTCTCCGACTGGCAATCCGAAGTTGCGTCAATCAAAAAATTCGGAAGCGCCGGCAAGAAAACCGCTGTGGTCTCCACCGTCAATGGCGATGCGAACGTGCCGTTCTACAAGGAACTGGGTAACCAAGGCATTAAATCCGACGACATTCCCGTCGTTGCATTTTCGGTCGGTGAAGAAGAACTCTCCGGTATCGATACCAAACCATTGGTCGGTCATCTCGCGGCATGGAATTACTTCATGAGCGTCGATACGCCGGAAAACAAAAAATTCATCGAGACCTGGCACAAGTTCATCAAAAATCCGAAACGCGTAACCAACGATCCGATGGAAGCGACTTATATCGGTTTCAAAATGTGGGTTCAGGCGGTCCAGAAAGCAGGCAGCACTGAGACCGACAAAGTTGAGCAGGCGATGATCGGCCAAACCATTACCAACCTCACTGGCGGCAAAGCAGTAATGGGCAAAAACCATTACCTGTCGAAGCCGGTTCTGATTGGTGAGATTCAAGAAGACGGTCAGTTCGCCGTAGTTTCGCAAACCAAAGAAGTGGCAGGTGACGAATGGTCCGACTACTTGCCAGGCAGCAAAGATTTAATTGCCGACTGGACTGCACCGATCAAATGCGGCAACTACAATACCAAAACCAAAACCTGCGGCGCTAAATAATTCTGATTGCGCAGTTAGCTAATCATTTCAGAACAGCAGCGCATTGAAGCTCTCTCTCTTCTCGAATCCGTTCTCACCACTTTGAACGGGCCGAAAAGAGAGAGAGCGATCAAACAGTAATTCCCGTATTTAATCGGCAATTGTTTAAGCGGCAATGGTTCAAAGGATAAACATGTCATTTTCAAAACGATTGTGTGTCGGCGTTTTATTGCTTTTTTCAGTCTGTTTGTCGTCTGCCGACGACTCCGAATTCAGCCAAAAGCTGGCCGCACTCACCACCACTAAACTCAGCGAAATGAGTGCCGCGGTGGAAGACGTAGCCAACACCGGCAAAGAGCAGGCGCTGCCCTATTTAGACGCGCTGCTAAACAACCAACTGTATTTTCGCAAAAGCGACAGCAAATTATTTCGTATCGACACGAGTAAAGATCCGGCGATCATGACCGAAGTGGCTGTCGATAAAAAACTGGAAGGCGCTGATACCAGCGATTTCAAGAAAATAATTATCAGTAATTCTGTGCGCACAAAATTACGCGAAGTAATGGCGCGGCTCCAACTGGCGAGCAGCGATACCAAATTGCGGGCGCGCGCAGCGCGCGAAATGTTAGGCGCGGTTACCGAATCCGATAAACCTATTCTCGAAGAAGCATTAAGCAAAGAAAAAAATGATGAGGTCATCGCGCTGTTAAAGGCAGCGATCGCACTGCCGCAACTCGACAGTGGCACTGCAGCGCAGCGTTTGGCAGCACTCGACAATCTCGAAGGCAATGTCGAACCAGCGGTACGTAATCGGCTGAATCAATTATTGGAAAAAAATGCCGACGGCACTTTTATCGAAACCGATGTCGCCGTGCGTTCGCGGGCAAGCGTGGTGATGGGCACCATCGAAAGTAAATTACAGCGCTATCGTCTGTTGGAAACAATATTTTTCGGCATCAGCTTAGGCTCGGTATTGTTGTTGGCGGCGATTGGTTTGGCGATCACGTTTGGCGTGATGGGCGTTATCAATATGGCGCACGGCGAATTAATTATGCTCGGCGCTTACACCACTTACGTCATTCAACAATGGCTGCCGAATCAATTGGAGTTGTCGCTATTACTCGCCGTGCCTGCTGCGTTTGTCGTCGCCGGTTTGGTTGGCATTGCCATCGAGCGCGGGGTGATTCGCTGGTTGTACGGCCGCGCGTTGGAAACATTGCTCGCGACATTCGGCATTAGCCTGGTGTTGCAGCAGGCGGTGCGCACAATTTTTTCGCCGCTCAATCGGCAAGTGGCGACGCCGGATTGGATGAGCGGCAGCTGGCAAATTAACAGCGTGTTTTCGCTAACGTTGAATCGTCTGTACATCGTGGTTTTTAGTCTGATCGTATTCGCATTGCTATCGCTGTTATTGAAAAAAACTTCGCTCGGTTTGTATGTGCGCGCCGTGTCGCAAAACCGCGCAATGGCGAAAGCCATGGGCGTGCGCAGCGATTGGGTCGATGCGCTGACATTCGGACTGGGTTCCGGCATTGCCGGTATGGCCGGCGTCGCACTAAGTCAGCTCACCAATGTTGGGCCGAACATGGGGCAGGCCTACATTATCGATTCGTTCATGGTGGTGGTATTCGGCGGCGTCGGCAATTTATGGGGCACTCTGGTCGGTAGTCTCGCGCTTGGCGTCGCGAATAAATTTTTGGAGCCGGCCAGTGGTGCGGTGCTCGCGAAAATATTCGTGCTGATATTTATTATTTTATTTATTCAGAAGCGACCTCGCGGATTATTTCCGCAGAAAGGGCGCTCGGCGGAATCGTGAAATTAGTTTTCACGCTACGCATAAAAGAATGCAAATTAAATACTGCAGAAATCGCAGCCATTGATTGAATTGAGTTAATTGTCTATGCAAAACATTACGAGTGCAGCCGGCAGCGGTTGGTTGGGAATGCGAACACGATGGGATAAGCCGAGCGTCGGTTTGTACGTGCTGCTCGCGCTGGCCGCCATCGTGGTGCCAATTTGCAATCTGCTGATTCCGGAAAATTCGGCGCTGCATATTTCAACCTACACCGTGACGTTACTCGGCAAATATCTGTGCTATGCGTTACTCGCGCTTGCCGTCGACGTGATCTGGGGTTATTGCGGCATCCTCAGCCTCGGTCATGGTGCGTTCTTCGCACTCGGCGGCTACGCGATGGGCATGTATTTGATGCGTCAAATCGGCGATCGCGGCATGTATGCCAATCCGCTGCTGCCGGATTTCATGGTGTTTCTAAATTGGTCGGAGTTGCCGTGGTATTGGCACGGCGTCAATCATTTTGCGTTTGCAATGCTATTAGTATTTGTGGTGCCAGGGTTGCTGGCGTATGTGTTCGGCTCGCTCGCTTTTCGTTCGCGCGTAACTGGTGTTTATCTGTCGATCATTACGCAGGCGCTGACTTACGCATTGATGCTGGCATTTTTTCGCAATGCATTTGGCTTCGGCGGCAATAATGGACTAACCGATTTTAAAGATATTCTCGGTTTTAATTTGCAGCATGACGGCACCCGCATTGTTTTATATCTACTCAGCATTGCCGCGTTGGTGGGTGGCTACGCGCTGAGCCGAAAAATTGTGACATCGAAATTCGGCCGCGTGGTAATTGCCATTCGCGATGCCGAAAGTCGCGCACGGTTTATGGGTTATCGCGTCGATCATTACAAAGTATGGCTGTTCGTGTTCTCTGCGTTGCTGGCGGCTGTGGCCGGCGCGTTGTATGTGCCGCAAGTGGGCATTATTAATCCCGGCGAGTTTTCACCATTGAATTCGATTGAAATTGTTATCTGGGTAGCCATCGGCGGGCGCGGCACTTTATATGGCGCCGTGATCGGCGCGCTGCTGGTTAATTATGCGAAAACCTGGTTTACCGCCGCATTTCCCGAGGTATGGTTATTTGCACTCGGTGCGCTGTTCGTGTTGGTCACTTTATTTTTGCCGAAAGGTATCGCCGGATTGCTGGCAACAAAAAAGCAAGCGCTGACTTTTCTTTCTGGTAAAAAAAATGACAGCCAAGAAAACGAAAGTAAAAAAATCGCAGGGGAGAACAGCTGATGTCACTGCTTCAATCAGCTCGTCAATTGGTGCGCCGCGACGCAGCGGTTGCCAGCGCGGACTATCAACGGCTACTCGATCTCACCAAAGGCGTCATCTTGTATGTCGAAGGCGTGACCGTCAGTTTCGATGGGTTCAAGGCGCTCAACAATTTGAGCTTATATATTCCCGACGGCCAATTGCGCTGCATCATCGGCGCGAATGGCGCGGGCAAAACCACGCTGATGGATGTGATCACCGGCAAGACGCGCCCCGATACCGGTCAGGTTTATTTCGGTCAGGTAATTAATTTACTGGAATTGAGCGAACCGGAAATTGCGGAAATCGGTATCGGTCGAAAATTTCAAAAACCCAGTGTATTCGAACCGTTATCGGTTTTTCAAAATCTCGAATTGGCGATGAAAGCGGATAAATCGGTGTGGGCCTCTTTGCGCACCAAGTTAACCGGCGAACAATTTGATCGCATTCACCAGGTGTTGTACACGATCGGACTGACCGAACAAAGCGAACAACTGGCCGGCGCGCTATCGCATGGCCAGAAGCAGTGGCTTGAAATCGGCATGCTGTTAATTTCGGACCCGAAATTATTATTGGTCGATGAGCCGGTCGCCGGTATGACCGCGCAAGAAACCGAACGCACCGCAGAATTATTAAAATCGCTGGCCGGTGAGCGCTCGGTTGTAGTTGTCGAGCACGACATGGAATTCGTGCGTTCGCTCGATGCACCGGTGACGGTATTGCATCAGGGCAGCGTGTTGGCTGAAGGCAGTATGGATGAAGTGCAAGCGAATCAAGCCGTCATCGAAGTGTATTTGGGGGGCGCGGAATAAATGCTCGATATAAAAAATGTCACCCAGCTTTATGGCGGCACGCAAATCCTGTGGGATTTAAGTATGAACATTACCGCCGGTAGCCGGACCTGCATTATGGGTCGCAATGGTGTCGGCAAAACCACACTGTTGAAATGCATCATGGGTTTGTTACCGGTGCGCAGTGGCAGCATTCAACTTGAGGCTAATACCATTACGGGCAAGCCCGCAGAATTGCGTCCGCGTATCGGGATCGGTTACGTGCCGCAAGGGCGCGAAATTTTTCCGCAGCTCACCGTTGAGGAAAATTTGATGATCGGCCTTGGTGCGCGTCGCGATAAAGTACGCAAAATTCCCGAGCGTATCTATGAATTATTTCCCGTACTTAAACAAATGCGGCGACGGCGCGGCGGCGATTTATCCGGTGGACAACAACAGCAACTGGCAATTGGGCGCGCACTGGTATTAGAGCCGACCCTATTAATTCTCGATGAGCCCAACGAGGGCATTCAGCCCAATATCGTCGCCGAAATCGGCGATATCCTGCTGCGTTTAAATCGCGAGGAGAAATTGACCATAATATTGGTCGAACAGAAACTCGCATTTGCGCGACGCATTGGCGAACATTTCTTTCTGATGGAAAAGGGCAGGGTAGTTGCCAATGGCGAAATGGCCAATCTCAATGCCGATTTAATTAGCCGTCATCTCGCGGTTTAATTTTTGGCTATTCACTTCAAAAAAATCTATACATTTCATTGCTTCGCGGTGAATACTTCACCCATCTGCACTTAATATAAAGTGCAAATGCGGGTGAAGTGAAAACGCACGTGAAGTGCCACAGTGGCGTCATCGCAATACCGACAATGAATATCTGCAATGAAAAAGCTGTAATGAGAGACCCACAATGAGTATTAGTAGCTTCTATTCGAGCCTGTTTAAAGTAATTCTTGTCGGTCCCCGACTTTCGCTGCGCATTGGCGAAATGGCGTTGGCTTCTGCACAGGTTTTAACCTCGCGCGTCCCGACATTCACGACCGCAATTAACAATCCAAGCGCGGCGGCAAAACGCGAAGCCGTGTTGACCGTGCGCGAAAAAATAGACGGCAGCGTTGAGTCCTTTTCAGCCGCGAGCAGCTATCTCAGCAATTCAATCGCCAATCTATCCAAAAGTTCGCTCAATCTCGAATCGGTTATCACCGCGACTCAAGCACTATTTTCCAGCCGCAGTGCCGCTGAAATCCTGTGGCGTCACATTTCGTTAACTACGACGATAACGCTATGGGCAACATCGCTACCGATAAAAATGACACTGTTTGGTTTTCATCTGTTCGAGCAAACCTCCGCGCCGCTGCATTCTCGCGTGGTTGCCAATGCAAAACGTCTCAGCAAGGTTAAACGAAAAAAATAGTAGCCTGCTGTCTATACCGCTCAGCGGAATCTCAACGCCGCAGAACCGGAAGCCATCTGAAACAGAAAATTTGATCCATTACCCAGGTAGATGGATCAAAAAGGTGGGAATAAAAAAGGCAGCGTAACCACAAACATCCACGCTGCCGAAACTCGGTATTTAAATAATCGTTTTAAGCGGCAACAGAATTATCTGCGCCAGCCAGTTCAGCTTGAATACGTTTGTAGACTTCCTCGCGATGCACGCTTATCTCTTTCGGCGCAGCAATGCCGATACGAACCTGATTGCCGCTAATGCTCAGCACGGTAATTTTGATGTCATCACCGATAATTACTGTTTCATCGGAACGTCTCGATAGTACCAGCATGATTTCTCTCCAGAAAAATTACATACACTGCTTAACTGAAATAAGTGTAGGAGAGTGCATGCGAAGGCGGTATTGGCAGTTCTACTTAGGACACCCAGGGATTTAACCTACGTAGTAATAGACTTTGAAATTAGAACTTCCGTAAATTAGTTTCCTCCATCAATAACGACCTTCCTCTCTAAGCGCTTCCTCGACTGCACGTACTTCGATCTTGCCGAATCGCGCGCCGGGCCATTTCGCTGCGATTTGAATCGCCTCGTCCATGTCATTAGCTTCGATCAAAAAGAAACCGCCCAATTGTTCTTTTGTTTCGGCGAAGGGCCCATCAGTTACCATCAGCTTGCCGGTGCGAGTTGTCAGCGTGGACGCGGTGCGTGCGCTTTGCAGCGCGTGTGTTTGTAACAAATGGCCGCTGCTTTGTAATGCTGCAATGTAGCTTAAAGTTTCTTCACGCAGCTTTTCCCAATCTGAATGCGGCAAGCTGGTAAAGGTTTCTTCCGCTTCATAGGCAAGGCAAAGGTATTTCATCGCAAGCTCCTAAAAGTTTTTGCATAAATTTTATGAAGTAGTCGAACCGCATCATGGAAATTCGACATTTTCGACGGCGATTATTTTTATCCAAGAATCCACTGTCATTCCGATATAATTAACTCATACAATCAGCGCACCTCGTTCGGTGCACTTCATGAAAGAAAAATTGTATACGCCTCCCTCCGCAAAGCAACGGCAATCAATATTGACTGCGCAACGCAATCGTAAGATGGCGCGCTCCGCGCACGCCTATGTGCGCGGCAATACGCTGCAATTTTACGAGTGGCTGGAATCCTTAACTGAACACACGTTGCCGGAAGGACCGGCGATTTGGATTTGTGGCGATTGCCATGCTGGCAATCTCGGCCCAGTTGCCAACGCGAAAGGGCACATCGATATTCAGATTCGCGACCTGGATCAAACCGTGATCGGCAATCCCGCGCACGACCTTATTCGGCTCGGGTTATCGCTTGCCACGGCGGCGCGCGGCTCGGATTTGCCCGGTGTTACCACCGCAAAAATGCTCGAGCAGGTTATGGATGGTTATCAGGAAGCCTTTCTTGAAAATCCCGACACCAGTGAAGATTCGGAGCAAATGCCGCAGACAGTAAAAACGGCAATGAAGCTCGCGATGAATCGTTCTTGGAAACATTTGGCGCGGGAACGCATTGAAGGTATTGAACGCAGCATTCCGTTAGGAAAACGATTCTGGCCATTGGCGCGCGACGAAAAACGCGAGTTAAAAGAACTTTTCGCCAGTAAGTCCGTGCATCAACTGGCGACGTCGTTGCGTTCGCGCGATGACGATGCCGAGGTTCATTTACTCGACGCCGCTTATTGGATGAAAGGGTGCAGTTCGCTCGGTCGCTTGCGCTTTGCGGTGCTGTTACGCATTGGTGACGCTGAGGATAAAGATTTTTGTTTGATGGATATTAAAGAAGCTATTCAATCAGCGGCTCCTCGTTACACCGATGTAAAAATGCCGCGCAATAATGCCGAGCGCGTAGTCACTGGCGCACAAAATCTGGCGCCTTACTTAGGCAAGCGAATGCTAGCTACAACGGTACTCGATCGTTCGGTTTTTATTCGCGAATTGTTGCCGCAGGATTTAAAGCTGGATATCGATCAACTTACCGAAGTGGAAGCGATGAAAGCAGCGCATTTTTTAGCGTTGGTCGTCGGCAAGGCGCATGCCCGGCAAATGGACGCGGCGACGCAAAAAAGCTGGCAGCAGGAATTGAAAAGAAACCGCAGTAAAACATTGGACGCGCCATCATGGCTGTGGTCGAGCATCGTGCAATTAATAATGAATCACGAAGGCGCGTACCTGGAGCATTGTCGCCGCTACGCGATCAATGCAGAGTAATCGTGATCTCGTTGAGACGTTTCAGTTGATCCCGACCAGATTAAGAGGTCTCTAGTTTTTTGTGCATGGAGGCATAATCTTTTCGGTATTTCACCGCCAATGAGATTTTTTGTTTATCGGTGAGAATTTTTCCAGAAATCTGAAAAAATATTTTCTCTTCTTCGCGCAAATGCTCGTGCAATTTTTCCGACAGTTTTTTAACCGTGCTCATCCAACCGTGTTCAGCATTGTCGCGCTTTTTCAAATCCTCGACGATACCATCCATTTCATGATGATCCGCCAGCGCGTCGCGCGACGAGTTCAAGCCGCGATCGTCCATCAAAATTTTTGCGTACAAATAGCGCTCCTCGGACGCCTCATGAGCGGAGAGCTCGATGCGCAGCCGTTGAAAAACTTCATTGCGATAGTCGCCGGTTTTGGAAAGCATTAATTTGCGAATCAATGATCGCTGAATAGTATGACTTTCACGCAGTGCTTCAAAGATGGTTTCCGACACAGCTGTTCCTCAAGCTTTTTACATTAATTCGAATAATTTAATCGCCGGGACTCTAATTCCTACTAGACACATTGGATCAGTTCAGTCGTTGATAAATCCAGATCGTTCTGACCCAATTCGACCGCGCTGCTTAAAGCGGCCTGGAAATCAAGTTCGCCAACGCATTGGCTCTTTCCTTGCTGTGTCATCGCTTAACGGCAGGACTGAGCAATGCAAAAAATAGTCCCGCTGCGTTTAAACGGTTAGCCATGACAAAAACTACGTAAATTTTCAATTTATGCGAAGGTTTCTTATTCATTTAATTTCACTGGTTATCGCGATTAATCAAATCGAGGTAATTTATACAATTGGGTTAAACCAAATTACCGATGGGCAGCCTAAGTGGTTGCGCAGATCAATTAGAACCTTGTTGAGCGATGAGCCGTGATAAAACTCGATTTCGAAATTGCCCTCTACTACACCATCTTCGATCCAAGCTGCGATCTGCTTTTTAATATTCATGCGGCGATGACGCGCTGCCAGACGGTGTTACACGAAAATTTATATGTCGATCAGGCGACAACCACTGACTTGCAAACGGATGTCGATACCGGGAATCGCTGGTTGCGTATGCAGGGTTTTGCCGGACCGCTGACTGTGCGCTATAACGCGACGATCTCGATTTCGCATTACATGACGCCACCCGAGCAATTGATGGAAGTTCCCATCGCACAGATGCCGCTATCGGTATTGGAATATTTAAATCCAAGTCGTTACTGCCAATCGGATCGGCTACAGAAATTTGCGTTGAATGAATTCGGCCATCTGCCGCGCGGTTACACCCGCGTTAAAGCGATTCACGATTGGGTGCTGCGACGGGTTCGCTTTTCAGTGCAAACGTCCAATGCCAGCACGTCGGCTATGGATACCTTGGTTGAGCAGGTCGGCGTGTGCAGGGATTTCGCTCATTTGATGATTGCGCTGTGCCGCGCGCTGACGATTCCTGCACGCTTTACCACCGGCATTGATTACGGTGCGGCTCTCGATCTCGGCCCGCCTGATTTTCATGCTTATGTCGAAGTGTATTTAAGCGGACGCTGGTACATCGTCGATGCGTCAGGTTTAACGGTACCGATGGGTTTGATTCGATTGGGCACGGGACGCGATGCGTCCGATGTTGCATTTGCGACGTTATTTGGATCGGTCAAGTCATCGATGCCACAAATTAAAATTTCGGCGATTGAGGACTTTGCTAATAACTATGAGATTCCGTACAACTCGACCGATATTTTATCTACCGATCCCTAATTAACTTTCTGTTTTTATTTTTCTATTTCTTTCTATTTTATTTCTCATTTTTGGCCCGATTACGCAGTGGAGTGAGCAGGGCGGATAAACCGTTGTGGTCGATCTCATGCATCAGCGCCAACAACCGGCCCATTTCATTGTTGGGAAAACCGGACCGTGCGAACCAATTTAAATACTGGCCCGGCAAATCGGCAATTAAGCGGCCTTTGTATTTTCCGTACGGCATTGTGCGCGTCACCAACAACAGAAGATCTTCGGGTTTCACTGACTGACCTCGATAAATAAATGTTCCACTCGCACTCGATCATCACATTGATGAAACTTAAAACAGCTAGAAGTAGACGCTAAATCGCGCTATTGGCCGTAATTTTACCGGTTTAGGAAGCCAAAGAAAGGGGTCGCATGATGACGAGCGATGCCGTTCGTGAGTTAATGCAGCCGCATTTTCTAGATCTTCAGCAGGAGCAAGCCCCATGCAGCAACTTACCAGCGCCGGACAAAACATCGTTAGCGACCTTTCTCGCCGCTATAACCTGAGTCAGGACGCGGTCGTCCATATGTTAATTGCTGTGAATAATGGCGGTGGCAGCATGGCGCAATTCAGCTGCGCGGAACTCGGCGGCTCGGGCCAATGGATGCGTGGCGGCATGACCATGGTCGGCGATATGTTTAATTACGGTCTGAAAATGACAGTGGAGAATCTGTGCTCCGAGTTGTCGAATTTTCTCGCGAACAATCAGGTATTTCCGCCCGCGCCGGCCGGCTCGCGCTACAGCAATCAATGGTGGCCGTCCGATCTTGGCAGCCCCTTCAGCAGCGGCGCGCAAAACAATATTCGTTATGCGGTATTTCCGCAGCGACTCGCCGTTGAACTGAACGGCCAGGTCACCGTATACGACACACTGGGTCACAGCATTGGCGGCGTTAGCCAACAACAGGGCGGCGATACTTCGCTTACCTTTAGCAGTCAATACGGCACCGTCGCGGTCAGCAGCTTGCCGATAGTTTCCGGCGCTGGCTTACCGCCGGCACCGCAAACTAATTTTGCAGCACCGGTACCGGCTTTCAATCCGTCCAATAGCTATGTCGAAACGCCGCCCGCACCACAGGTAAGTAATTCGAATTACGCAGCACCCGCGCAGCAAAATAATAATAATCAAGGCTCGCGCGACGACATTATTTCGTTAATCGAAAGTTTGTCCCGTTTACGCGATGCCGGTGCGCTGACCGATGATGAATTCAACGGTAAGAAAATTGAATTGCTGAGCCGTCTTTAACTCGATTAATTAATCTCGTCCAGCAGCGCATTCGATAGTTAATCCGCGATTGCATGTGCTGCTTTTTTCGCCCGCGATATTTACCATCCGCCCAGTGCGTAAATCCTTAACGTATTTTCCGTTCGCGCCAATTTATCTGCGCAAGATTGTCAGCGTAGGGGTAAAAACTCGCATGCGATATAAATCTTAATGAACGATAACGGGTAGGGCGGGATTAAAAAAGAACACGATAAATAATGCGGCTAGAGCAATTGCAAACCTCAGCCAGGCCGGCGTCGGTCGCTGCAAATAACTCGGCAACATTGCTACGGCACCGGCAGCCTCAAACGCTAAAACAGCGCGAAACAATGCAGCTTGAAACGGAGTCGGCGCTGAGAAACGAGATACCAGCAGCCAAGCAGTAATAGCAAATACGGCGCACAACAGCGAGCCGGAAATTCTTTGGGAAATGGTAGTAGCAAACATGTATGCCTCTGTTCGATTGGATTCGGTCGGCAGAAACCAGCTCGGTGGGTCGTACGCATTTAGTGCGGTATTTGATCGTCGGCAGCTATAGAAACGCGTTGTTACTATTGTTACATTCTCAACGTAATTGGCGCACTGAATTTATTGAATGCACATTCAATCAGCCATAGATTATGGTATTCGCGACTTGGAAGGCATTGAGTATTTCACCCTTGAACAATGTTGACGCCCAGACGATCTCTTATGAGAAACATGGCATTTTCACTTACTGCCGAACAAATTATCGACGGCACTAAAACAGTGACCCGCAGGGTTGGCTGGAATTTTCTAAAATCCGGCGACCGAATTAAAGCAGTGCGCAAATCGCGGGGCTTAAAGCGCGGCGAGTCGCTTGAGGTTCTGCGCATTTTAGAAATCATCAGCGTATCGCCTGAACCACTCAGCGCCATATCACAGCAGGAAGTCAGGAGCGAAGGCTTTCCCGATATGACTGTTGCGCAATTTATCGATATGTTTTGCGCAACACATGCGAACTGCACCGCTGATACAGAAGTAACGCGTATTGAATTTATATTTTTGAAAACCTAGCGGTGTCTGCGGTTATTAGCTCACTACGTATATTCTCGCTTAATCAATTCGCAGATAGGCGAAAGCCACAAAAAACCAATCTCACTTTTTATCCGTACGAAGAACTTGCGAATCTAATTCCCTTCATCAGGCGCTGACAAAATTGCTTCAGCGTCATGTGCCGCCGCAGCCATCTCTTTGATATTTTTCTTCGCAGCCGCTGTATCTAATTTGGTCTGCGCGGCTTCTAGACGAGCATGTGCGTCCCTGTCGTGTTGAACTTTCTGCTCCTGACGTGCGCTTTCCTGTCTTTTGCGTTTTGCTTCAGCATCATCATTTGATGCAGCTCCCGCATCGCGCGCACGACCTAATTGCTCGGCATTAGAGAATGGGTTATCCGGCGCACCGGAACCGGCAGCATTTTGATCGGGAAGCGGGGCGGCATCGTTCGCCAATATGGGCTGGGCAGGTTTGAGTACGACTTGTGACGGTTCAACCGATGGCGGTGCCAAGTTATTAATGAGCGTGCGCATTTTGATTAACCGCGGATCGTTCTTTTTAACCAGCTTGTTGGCATCCAAATCCGCCATTACTGAGCTATTCAATTCTCGATACGAATTTAAATATTGCCCGCGTGCCGAGCTCAAATCGGGAGCCGCTTGTACCGAGCTGCTCAGGGCAATTTGCGTGGCGATAAAAAGCACGGAAAGCGTTTTATTAAAAACTTTCATAATAATTATCCTTGGTTTGCTAGCGCACATTGGTTTTCTTTATTGAGTCGAGCAATACACGTGCCATGGAGTTTTCAAAACCTGCTTCCCCCAAGCCACTTTATTCATTTAATTCCAATGTCTTGCGTGAGACCCATCAGGCGAATAGTCGGCTTTAATAAACTCAAGTTGTCGATTCAGTTCGCTTCAAATCTATTTAGTTGTTGCCAGTTTTAAATTGCGTTTTATCGTTCCTAAAAAGAACCAATTTTCCGAACTTCCTCAGTAAAAAGCACCCAAGCCCTTAGCTTATTTATAAAAATTTCCAGCAATACGGTAAACATTGCCAGGGGTGCAAAGGGAGCGGGGCATTCCGCCTATTTTTAACCGACTATCTATCACTATTAATTGAAGATTTGCGGCTGGCATGAGGTTTGCGAATCGCCGTGTGAGCAAGCGAGTTGTAATAACACTGAAAGACTCGTTACACACAAATTTATCTTAGAAAATTGCATGAAAGATCCACCCCGATGCCAACCGAAAATATTCGTCGCACATGCATCCGATCATATTTTTAGCGTAAATAGCTTAAATAAAAATAATCAACTTAATCGTGGAGCAGATACATGACTGGCGCCGAGCAAACTCAATCGTGTTGGACGCTGACGCAGCGTCCAACGTTTTCGTCACTGCGCGATAATTTATCCACCGATGTATGCGTCGTGGGCGCCGGTATCGCAGGGCTTACTACGGCTTATTTATTACTGCGCTCCGGCAAGCGCGTTATCGTGCTCGATAAAGATGAAATCGGTGCCGGTGAAACATCGCGCTCGACGGCGCATATCACTAACGCGTTAGATGATCGTTATTTCAATCTCGAAAAAATACACGGTACGCGCGGTGCGCAATTAGCGGCAGAAAGCCACACAGCGGCCATCGATTTAATTGAAGCGATTGCTGAAACAGAATCCATTGCTTGTGACTTTATACGTGTCAATGGCTATCTATTTGCAGCGCCTGATTCGCCCAGCGATATTCTTGAGCGCGAGCTTGAAGCTTGTCAGCGCGCCGGGCTGACGCAGGTACATTTAGCGGAGCAGGCGCCTGTTCAATTACTGCCCGGGCCGTGCTTGTTATTTCCGCGCCAGGCGCAATTTCACCCAATTAAGTATTTGGCCGGTTTGGCGGCAGCCATAGTGCGGCAGGGCGGGAAAATTTTTACTTACAGCCATGTCACCGCAACCGAAAATAACGCAAAAAATAATGCACCCGATGGCACTGAGCGAGTGACCGTGAGCACCGCATCGGGCGGAAAAGTAGTTGCATCATCGCTGGTGGTCGCAACCAATACACCGGTCAATGACGTGGTAGTTATGCATACCAAGCAAGCGC
>JAQGNY010000040.1 GCA_028293825.1 Verrucomicrobiaceae bacterium | reverse complement strand
CGCAATTGCAACAGCGCATGGTCGAGTTGGCGGCGGAGCGGCGACGTTTCGGTTATCGCCGTATTCACGTGTTGTTGCGGCGCGAAGGCGTCGAGGCCAATCACAAGCGTGTGTTTCGTTTATATCAGGAAGCCGATCTCGGCGTGCGGCGCCGTCGCAAGCGCCAACGGGTTGCAGTCGAGCGCGAACCGTTGTGCACGCCAGCCCAACCTAACGCTGTGTGGTCGATGGATTTTGTGATGGATGTTTTATCGAATGGCCGACGCCTGAAGTGCCTGACGATCGTCGATGACTTTACCAAGGAGTCCGTCGACCTGGTCGTCGATCACAGCATCTCGGGCATTTATGTTTCGCGTGTGCTGGATCAGGCGGCCCAATTTCGCGGTTATCCGCGCGCCATTCGACGGATCAGGGGCCTGAGTTCACGTGCAAGGCTCTCGATCAATGGGCGTATCAGCACGGCGTGCAATTGAAATTGATTGAGCCAGGCAAGCCGATACAAAATGCGTTTATCGAAAGCTTCAACGGCAAGTTTCGCGATGAATGCTTAAACGATCATTGGTTTACATCACTGCCACAAGCACGATCAATCGTTGCGGAGTGGCGACGCGATTACAATGAATGTCGACCGCACAGCACCTTGAATTATTTAACGCCCGCTGAGTTCGCTGCACGCTATCGCATCGGACTGAGTAATGAATCCCAACAGGAAATACTTTAATGCCAACCACGGACTTTACTAGAAGGTCAGTGGCACTACTCGTGGGGGCAGGTCAGTTGAGCTTCAGTAATCGAATCGAACAGGTAATGTCCCAGCAGTCATGGCGCATTGTGCGGATGTAACGTTCGACATAAGCATTTTGTTGCGGCTTACTTGACTGGGAAATTAATTGATGCGAATGCCGCGTTGTTCTGCCCCGGCTTGTAGCGTAGTGCTGATATATTCCGGCCGGTTGTCACCTCGAATCATGTAGCTCGGCTTAGCCACTCAATAATCTGATTTAGCATGCAACCCCCCCCCCGCGCTTGTCCGGCCGCGAGAAATCCACTTCGATTGCCGGGCCCTCTCGATTGTAATCATCAATCAGGTTCAACAGGTGATTGCTGCGTGCGGCCATCGGTCAAGGCTCATGCATGAAATCGATCGGCTACACAGCATTGATTCGATCCGGCACTGTCGCGAGCGTTTCCGGTTGTCGCATATCAACCGATTTTCGGAGGGTTGCCTCCTTGAAGCCATTCTAAAAAGAGATTTTGCGGGTACGTATGTAAATTGTTCTTTGCTAAAATTGATGTGAGACCAGCAGTTATAAGTTAACCAATATTCGTTTGTTCAAAAAAAAAGAAACAGGTAGCAATAAAGCTATAGTAATAAGCGGGGCAACAGTATGAGATAAGTAGAAAATAGTTATCATCAAATACATCAGACCTGCACCAAGAAAATATTGGATGAGGTAAATAAATGGATAAAGCAAAACTTTTCTAAGCGAGGAGCTACTATTGAAAACTAAATTTAGGTTTAGTAAATAAGCAATAATAATCCCCACGAGATATGCGATCAAATAAGCCAGCTGATAATGCATCACACAGCTCAACAATAAATACAGGGCATACGTTGTAAGGGTATTCAGTCCGCCAAATAAAACAAAATTCAAAAAGCGTTTGTCGGTGATAAGAAAGAAATCACTTGGGCGCATTAATCAATTCCATAAAATGATCATACTCGCGGATGTAGTCATTCGAATCGTAATAGTCTGAAGCAAACACCAGTAATACTGCATCCGCAGAATATTTATATTGGACACCCCAAGTCATTGGCGGCAAATGCACTCCCTTGGTGGGCCGATCAAGTAATATTTCCTGCCGACGCTGTCCATCATCAGCAACGACTGCGCATGACCCTTTTATGCAAATTAGGAACTGGTGACATTCTTTATGTGCATGTTCACCACGCACCTTGCCACTTGGCACGTCGAACACCAAAAAGTAACGTCGCGGAGAAAATGGTACGCTGCGCTCAAACTCTCCAACCGACAGATTGCCGCGCAGATCTTTTACAAGCGAAAGCTCATAAACGCCGACACCGCTTACTGTGGTTGAATGACTGCCGAGTATGGTGGAGGATTGAGCTATTTCGGTGGTCAATGAGCTTTGATCGCTGCTATGAGTGTAGCCAATGATTCTTGCCGGGTTGCCAACTACCTTTGCATAAGGTGGAACGTCATGGGTGACCACAGAGCCAGCACCAACCATGGCCTGCATCCCTATTGTGATGCCAGGTAATATTGTGGCGTTGGCTCCAATTGAGGCGCCGCGTCGTACTAATGTTTTCGAAAATTTTGTGGGATATTGTTTGCTTCGAGGGTATGGGTCATTAGTAAAGGTAACATTAGGGCCAATGAAAACATCATCCTCCAGCGTTAGCCCATCCCATACTTGGACACCGCATTTAATCGTTACACGATCACCGATCACTACGTCATTTTCAATAAATACGTGATCACAAATATTGCAGCCTGAACCGACTCTTGCATTTGGCAGTACATGAGAAAATGCCCAAATTCGTGTGCTCTCGCCGATCATTTCGGATTCGCAAAGGGCGGAAGGGTGAACAAAATAATTCATGACTACACCTGACGATTTTGTTTGGAAGGTTGAAACTCTACGCGCGACATCACTAAAGCCGAGGGGCGGTGCTTTGTGTTTTCATAGGTCCGCCACGCGTAGGTCCCAATGATTCCTAATCCAAGCAAATTAAGCGCTCCAAAGAAAATAATTGTTAGAACCGTGGCCGAATAGCCGGGCACACTTACCCAGCCAGTTAATTTGCCCAGTAATACAATCAGCGCCATAACTGCGGAAAATAAAATACCAAGAGTGCCAACCCTCGCGAGAACTTTTATAGGCATATCAGTAAATGAAAAAATACTGTCTTTGAAATAGATGTATTTTTTTTTAAATGTCCAGGCAGACTTTCCATGTTGCCTCGCTAGCCGAGTATAGGGCACCACTTTCCTACGAAAGCCCATCCAGAATAGAAGCGCTACCAGCGAGGAGTGTGATTCTTCAAGTTGCAAAAGATGATCGCGAAAAATGCGATTGCAACCGAATACATCTACACCACCAATAGGGATTTCGGGAACTACGAATTTTTTATAGAACTTCCAGAAGAGGTTGGCTGCAAGTCTCGATAATAATGGGTCGGCGCGAGACTCTCGTGTAGCAATTACAACGTCCAGCGCCTCGGTTTCTAACGCGTCAAAAAGAGTTATCGCTAACTCGGGCGGCTCCTGTAGGTCTGCCGCCATTACTGCGAATAGGTTCCCCCGCGCTGCTGCCAAGCCGGCTCGAATTGCTGGATATGAGCCAAAATTTCGTGAGAGAAGCAATAGCTGTGATCTTAGCTCCGCTACAGGTAGCAGCTTATTAAGCAGGCTTACGCTGTCATCTGGACTCCCATCTACCACAAAAACGACTTCCAAATCGGCGATTCGAGTATCCAATATGCGTAGCGCTGCAAGCAGCGAAGGAATATTCTCAGCGTTCTTGTAGACGGGAATAATTAGTGAGTTCACGCCGCGACCCAATTATTCGCAGTATCAATCACATTTTGTATTTCTGCATTCGTCATTTCTGGGAAGCATGGCAGGGTGAGAATCTCGTTACAAACTCTCTCAGTTATTGGTAATAGTACGCCCATGAACTGCCCCGAAAATGCAGGTTGCCGATAATCTGGAATGGGGTAATGGATTTCACTCATGATGTTATTTCGCTTTAGATGATCGCGTAAACTATCTCGCTGCTGTGATCGCACTACAAACAAATGTCCGACGTAGCTGCCGGGCGCAAAGAGGGGCAACGTTATCAATGGGTGGCGAATACCTTGGGTGTAGCGCTGACAGATCAGAAGGCGGCGCTGGTTCCAAGAATCCAAATGCGGCAACTTGATTCGCAGAATAGCTGCTTGCATTTCATCTAGCCGGCTATTACGGCCACCGTTGAGCGCAATTTCATATTTATTCTGCCAACCATACTGCCGGAGCATTTGAGTACGCTTGGCTAGCAGCGGGTCATTGGTTGTAATTGCCCCACCATCACCTAATGCACCCAAATTCTTAGTTGGATAAAAGCTAAAGCAGCCGAAAGCTCCTAGAGAGCCAACTCGTTTTCCGTTGAGAGTGGCGCCATGTGCTTGAGCGCAATCTTCTATAACGGGAATGTTGTACTTATCGGCCATAGCGATTACCTCCTCCACTGGGGCTGCTCGACCATATAAGTGTGTAACCACCACAGCAGAAATTTCGGAATTTAGTGATTTTTTTACATGCGCAAGATCAAGCAGCATTGTATCTATGTCGATATCGACGTAAGCGGGCTCCGCGCCAACGGCGCGAATTGCTGTTGTGCTATACGCTCCCGCATTAGCTACGGTAATAACTTTCCCCCCTTCGCCGATGTCCAGTGCGCTAAGGGCTAGTTCTAACGCGTCCGTTCCATTGGCAACCGAAACGCAATGATTGGTCTCGCAATATGAAGCAAATTCGCGTTCAAATTCTTTGACTTCGTTGCCGAGCACATACCAGCCGCTTTCAATGACTTTGGTTACAGCAGATGATAGGTATTCGGAAATGCTTCCATTATGTCTTAACAAATCGTTAATCATTAACATCGCTATATTTACCCATTCAATTAACGCCTACTAACCCGCTCCAAGTTGCGAAGTTTGAAATTGGATCATCTCAATAAAGCGCTGCATTACAGCGCCCAGCTTTATCAAAGCCGCCGTTAAAAAGCTCTGTATGGTATTAGGGTCGCTAATATCGATATTATGAGCAACTTAATGACAATAAATAGGATTTTTAACCGCCCCACAAATAGCTTGGGTTTGTACATAGGAATATGGCCCAAACTTTACTATCACTGCGGTCCCAAATACTCTCACGCTCTCTTTATCCGGCCAATTCGGCATTGCCGTAGCTTGCTCCATCATTTCGCTTCTGTCTTTAAGGGGTAAAGCCTGTAGGTCTTGATATCCAAGTGTTTTCAAAAACAGCAGAATCCGATTAACGTTTCCCTGATCCCATTCAAAAAATGAAGCCCCAAAAGTTTCAGATTTTGGTATTAGTCTCGTAGGTGGCCGTTCAATAAACCCAACCACCTCCAAGTATTTCAATTCTTTGGTTCCTGCAAGGCCCTTGGCATCGGCAATACGGTCAAGAAGCATCCCGGCTAAAACGCGATCAGCCTCCAATGCTAGACCGGATGAGGAAAACAAGGCATTTGTAGAGGTCGCGAACTGAAATACACAAATTGTTACGAGCGATGCGGCAAATAATATTACCCCTCTGGATTGCCTTTGCATTCCAAGCATAATCAACCCTGAAAAGGCGATCGGCAAACTGACCAGAAACCGCATCGCTATAGTTCCGCGCATGAAAAAACCTGACGCAAACGGCAGCACGATGAGAAGGCAACATAGAAGTGCAATAAATATCTTGCTGGCAATGGATAGCTTGCAGCGAATTAAGCTCAGCGTCGTGCCAGCCAATGCCACCACGACAGTAACTGTAAGTATGCTTATTGGGGTTCCGTAGATAGAGGGAGATCCAGAATATACCCGCAGCATAGTAGCAAATACTTGGTCAGAGACAGCGCCAAAGTTTGCGAGCAGGTACCCTAGGTCAAAAAATGTATCTACGTATCCGATATTGGTAGCGGTCAGCCAGAGAAGCGTCTTTTGAACTGTGTAGTAAATTGATACTGACAATAGAGCAATCAAAGTGATGCTAAATAAGTTTTTGAATTTTATGTTGCGGTCATTGGATTTCAACTCAACCGAAATAAATTGAATTAGGAAGGCTATTACCAGCGCCACGGTAAAGCCCTGATAGATGGCAATAGACAGTGCTGCGGGTAGCGCAGCTAACAGCTTGAATCTTCCCTCTGCTTTTACATATATAAATAAAGCGAAAGCTACGAAGAAAAGACCTATTCCAATGCCAAAATTAATCGTACTAAAAGTATACATATAGGCCATGCCGGGATAGGCAACCCCTATGCCACCCACCAAGACCTTCTCTAATTTAGATTCAACACCCCAGCTGTTTAGCAACAACAAAATCGCAAAAAGATGAAATGCTAATGCAGTAAACAGCGGGACGAAAGGGATGACTGGCTGAGGAATCAATAGTGTATTTAAAAAATACATTCCCCAACGACCCTGCTCTATCCATCGATCAGTTTGAGACGAAAATGCGTGAACCTCCTCGTCAATTGTCAGGTTGAGATTGAACAGTTCAAATCCATAAGCCGCCAATAAGATCGCAGCTAAGACTGCAACTAAATAGAGGTTTTGTCTTAAGTTAATAAGCAGGCCGGCAGCTAGCGCGTCTATCCGCTTGGTTATGAGTACCATTGTGTAGTTCCTTAAGTATTATTTCTATTCCAAGTAAAAGATATTGGCATCAATCTAAAAGTTTCCAGCTAGCTAAAATCTCAATGTATTCTCTGCGGATGCCTAGATTTATGTTATCGATTTCAATGCGCAGCTAACGTCCTGAGAGACTCTATGCCTTACAGTCTCGGCAGCTCTTGATTTTTAAGCTCTTGGCTGGTTTGCATGCAAATCCTCAAATAACTCTGCGTGCTCAACTAAGAGATGAGCGCGCAGGCCTGACCTATGGTGTTAAATATTCATTTCTTTCGAAAAAACATTATTGGGTGCGTCTGTCGAGACGGATCAAAAAGAAATTTTTCTAGCATAAAAAATTGAGAATATGCGGCCTTTGCGTAAGGCTCAGGTATAAATGTTTCGCCGTAAAAATCGGAAGTCATCGCGCCTCCGCCACTTACTCCATAACTATTGGAGTGGACGCATTCCCCTCTATCGTATCGCGCTCGGGCCGCGGAGAAGTCTTCAAACATTCTAGAGAGAGCATCTAAATACCCTGTATGACCCTCTCCCTTCAATCCTTCGCAGAAATCAAAGAAGTTGCGTCCCCGCGTAGTTAGGGCAATCATTCCGCCGGGTGCAAGTAAGCGATGAAATTCTTGCATCCAACTTGCACATGCCTCCTCGGATAAGTGGGAAAATACGGAGTACCCTACAATAAAATTGTATTTTTCAGCCGGCAGAAGTGTGGGTGGGAATGGTGTAGTGACGTTGAAATTATCGCTGCCGAAGGTCTGTCGACATATTTCAACAAACTCATTCATTACGTCCAATCCGTGAATATTTTCTAGCGGAAGTTCCTTTAAAAAAAATCTAGCTATCCGTCCCCAGCCTACCCCGAAGTCGAGCAGATGATGGTGCGGCTCTATGCCCGCTCCCAGGCTTTTAAAGTTATTAATACAGTCCTGATAGAAAACAAAGGCTTCCTTTAAAGTATCTACGCCTGCTTGGCCGGTGGTATTAGATTGGATTAAATCGGACGGAAAGCCGGGAAGACTTCTTCCGTTAAACACAACGGGAGGGCTCGCATAACTAGCGCAAATAGTTTCAAACCATTCGTCTTTTGAAAGCATTCCCACTCTCCAATGTTTTGTTATTTAGTTAACTCATGTCCAACCGATAATTTGTTAGTCCGTCGTGCCAAAAATAACTCCAAGCAAAAGATATTGGCATCGATCTAAAGTTTCCAGCTAGCTAAAACCTCAATGTATTCTGCGCGGATGCCAAGATTTATGTTATCGATTTCAATGATAGTGGTCGGCATATGCGCTTCTTTAGTGATGAGAGTGGCAATGTCGTAGCCCCAATGCATTGTTACTAGCGCGCCGTTCGGATCTACCGGATTCCCGTGATACTCTGGTTCGTGATGGTAGATTATTTCTTGTTTGTCGCTTAATGAGGCCCAGCGCTCGCTTTTTTTGGCCTTATTCACTAGAGGGGTAGTAAAAATATGGGCGCCGCCACTTTTTAAAACTCTGCCAATCTCTATGAACGCTTTTTCCGGATGAAAAATATGTTCCAGGACATCCTGGGTTATAAATAAGTCAAACGTTTCGTTTTCGAATGTTAGGTGCTCAAGATCTTCGCATCGATAGCCACTTGTGCGATTAATATTTCCTCGCTCTATCTTCGGATAGAACTGCGAAGCCGAGTAACCTGCGCACTCCCTATGCAGCTTAATGCTTGCGCCTCGCCCGCCAGGAGAGGATTCGTGTATTTTGAGATCACGATAATTTGGAAAGTGTTCAGCAATTACTTTAAAGAGCGCGCGTTCGCGTGGAATTGATCCGCAGCCGGAGCAAATGAGATGATCGCGGAACCAGGTGTGATTTGCACGAAACTCAACGTTGCGTTCGCATATTGGGCAATAGCCTTCATGCGAAAATATTGCTTTTTCGCTCGTCATCATAAGCTGCTCTCAATATTAAACTGAGTGCACAGTTGCTTTACGTAACATTCTATTTTGAGCATAGTGCTTGCCTCGCATTTGTATTTCTTGGTCGCCCATTGCTGAATCTCTGTAATCTCATCGAGTTGAGATTTTCCGAAAGAGCTTATAGTGACGCTACCATCATGGCGCCTATGGAGGTTAAGAGCGGATGGCGTATAGGCGAGCCGTTGGCCATCGAGTAAATAAAGATAGGCTTTCCAATCACCGGCAATGCGGTATTTGCTAATATCTTCGTAGTGTTCGATCAGAACCCGATGCAAATTTTCACGGCGCATTAAAACCGCACTTACATTCGGAATTGTATTCTTAATAGACAAGAAGTTTTGTATTTCCGAATGGCCATCGTTGGTGTATGCATTTTGCCAGTGCTCAACGCCAAGATCTGAAACATAAGCGTGATAGTTTCCGGTAATTAAGTTTCCATTGCCATCAACTTGCTTACTTTCGCAATAACTTAGAACAACCGACGGGTCTTCAAATCCCGACAAAGTTGTTTCTACAAATTCGGGTTCTGCTAGATCGTCTGCTTCGGCAATCCATACATAATCACCGGTAGCCAGCTCGACACCTTTGCGCCACTGAGCAAATACCGATCCGGAGTTGCTTGTGTTTCTTATGTATTTGGCAGCAATTGGGCAATTTTCTAAGAAGGCGCGAATCTTTTCATCACTATCGTCGTTTGAGCAGTCATCAAGAATTATCAATTCATATATCGGATAAGTCTGATTCAGGATTGATTGCAGTCTGCTTTGTATGTATCGAGCATAGTTGTAGTTTGGGACGATGACAGAAACGCGTTTAAGCGCATGATTGGCGAAACCGAGAAGGTCGAAAAGGTAGCGCGAAAAGCTGAATTCTTTTTGTATAAGCAGCTTTCCTGCATTGCCAATCTCCAGCTGCTTGTCGCTATCGCGTAATATTCCAATGATTTTTTCTGAAAAACTATCAACATCGAATGCTTTAACTAGCTCTCCGCCGATGCGTATTACAGCTTGATCACAACCTGTAACTTCAGCAAAGCTCACGATTGGAAGGCCTGCATCCATAGCTTCCAATACCACTGACGGAAACGGATCTTCGCGAGAGGTGAGTGCGTATAGATCAGCGCCGGCATAATATAAGTCGGTATCTTCAATTAGGCCCACCGGATGAAAATTAGCTTTTATATCTGGATTGGTATCTCGTAAATGATCGATTTTACCGCGCATTGCTGCATGCCAATGACCAACCCAAACGAAATGAACCGAGTTGTCTGTTTCGGCTGTTTTCAGACAGGTCTCAACAAATAGATCAATCCCCTTGCGATGATCGGCAAATCCAACGCCGATGACAATTTTTGCGCTTTGTGGCAACCCTAACCGCTGTCGAAGTATTTCCCTCGAATCTTGCCGGCTATTTAGCAGCCTATTTTTTTTGTACACACCTTGCGGGCGTACAACGGCGCGACATTCCTCGATTGAAGAAAAGGTTTCAAAAGATTGTCGTACTTGTTCTGCTGGAAATACGATCTTATCGGCGAATTGACCAATTATTCTTGCATTCTCTTCAAGAGAGTTTGATTGAATCACTCCAGCCAATTCGTGAATTAGTGAGACGCATCGAAACCCAGCGTAGTGCAATGTTTGTAAGAACTTGCCGGCCACCGTTGTATTGACAATGGCAGACTTGAACCCGCATTTTTGTAGATTTAGCGCAAGCTCTTTTGCCTCGTTACCCTGTTGATCAACGCCGGCTAGATCGTGGAAAGTGCCAATTTGCGCGAACTGGTCCTTGAGCGGGCCGTCTCCCAAACAAATTGTTTCAACTGAGAAGCCGAAGGATTCGGATAGGTTGCGTGCAATATTCAGTGCTAGAAGTTGCGCACCGTGTGGGTAGGCATCATGCGTAACCACAATAATGCGGCGCAGATTCTGGTCATCGCTTTGATTGACTAGTGCGTTTCGTGTGGCCTCTAGCCAGGCGTGGCCATACTGTTGATCGGGCTCAAGATGAGCGCCTTCAGCCCACTCGTTCCACGCGTTTGCAAAAATGATACGTTCGTCCGGGTTTGAGAATCTAGTTATGGTGTCTTTGCAGGCATTGCTCAACCACTCCTGGTAAAGCTCCGGAGAGGAGTTTAAGAATACAGCGCCCCCATTTGGACGCCTTGCGGTGTTGTCCCAAGAGGGACAAACACTGCGGAATAAAGTGTATGAAGGTGCCGTGTACGATCTGCTGCGCTCGACGAATACTTTCCAGTCATAGACGATACCGGAAAAGCCTTCGTCAATTATTTCAACTTCATTGGTAACAACGGGTGGTGCGCTATTGTTTGGGGGAAATTCGATTGCAGCGTCGAATCCATAGTTTTTCGGATCAGCTGTTTCAAACGATTGTGTATACGCTAGGTAAATTTCACCTAACCCGTTCTGGCGACACCAGTTGCGCCACCGCTCTGCAGTCTCTTTTGCACTGGGTAGAAGGCTGGGCCGATACACCAGTAGCAATGGTTTTCCATCTATACGAATGTAGCGTGGATCCAGAAGGTAGCTAGAGATATATTCGATGAAGGCTTCATCGTCTTCCGCTGAATGATTTTGCCCGATGAGAATGTCTTGGTCCAACCCATTCCAGCGCCTGCTCCAGTTTTCGTTTGCCCAGCACAAGCAAAATGGAAGATCCAGGGCTGGATTGTCCAGATATTGCTTGATTGGAGTTTCGAGTAACCGTTGACCACCGAACCAATAAAAATAAAAGCAGAAGCCGCCTAACCCATATTCTTTGGCAAGAGCGACTTGCTGTCGCTGTACATCTGCAACCCTCAGGTCATAGAACCCAAGGTCCGCTGGTATGTGCGGCTGATAGTGGCCGACAAACTGGGGTTTGGCGCGTGTGACGTTTGTCCATTCGGTAAAGCCTTTGCCCCACCATTCGTCATTTTCGGGAATAGGGTGAAATTGGGGCAGATAAAAAGCGATTAGTCGAACCAGTGCCGGTTGTCGGTCCGCTGTTGAGTGCGGCATGGAGGGGGCGCTGAGTTGGTGATGAGGCCGGGCTATATCGGGCGAAAAGCTTTCAAAGGCTTTCCAGTCGCGGTATGCAACGGTCCTCGAAAAAATAAATGGTAGGTTTTTGAACAGTGAGTGCTTGAGTGTCAGTTTAGTTTCAGTGCGAATTGGAGAGCGCCTCCAAAGGGAGCGCGCGGTATCCGATGTCGTTTTTCGTATCGAGCTGCTCGCCTTATTAGGCAGTCGACGCAAAGCGCGGAAAGGGCTAGTGATGCGCCAGGATCTGCTGGACAGAACGGTAAAAATATTTTCGTTGAGCTGCAATACGATTCTTTGCAGCTTTTCGATTTCTGCCAGCTGTTGATTGTTGATGTCTTTGGAGGTGCTGATTAATTTCTCTTGATTCGAAATCTGAGCTTTGAGTAGGTCGGCGGCGATTTCGCGATCTATCATGTTTTTTTCTTGCGTGGCAATCTCGTCCTTTAGGGCGATGAGATTAGCGCCTAGCTCGTGGATTGCCTGATCGCGCTCCGCAAGCGTCGTGATGAGATTGCGGGTGAGCGCTTTAGACTCGGCCAAATACTGCGTTAGCGTAGCTAGCTCACTTTCGCTCTCAGCGAGACTTATGTTCCGATCCCCAACTTGCCGGTCGCGTTCCGCAAGCAGCGTTGTATGATTGCGAGCGCGACTTTCATGATCGGCTACGTGATTTGCTAGCGTGACCAAATCGTTTTCACGCTGCGCGATATTGGCAGTTAGCTGATGGATTTGATCCTGGAGATCGGCGAGACTGGTTTGCAGGTCTTGGGCCAGTGTTTTGTGTTCATCAACCAGCTGACTTAACTCAAAGGAGCGGCTTTCCCTTTTTTCGATGCTTTCTTTTAGTTGTTCAATTTCTCGTTGATTAATAAATTCTGATCTTTGCAGTTTTGCAATCTGGGCATTGAGATCGACAATTTCCGTGTGCAGCTCGCTGACAATTTTGTCGCGTTCACTGACAGTCAAGTGCGTGCTGGAAATCACACCGTCACGCTCAATCACTTCTTGATGCAGCTGTGCAATCTGAGAGTCCCGTTCGATTACACCCTGATGCAGCGTCGCTATTTGACCATCTCGTACTCCGATTCCCGCATAAAGGTCAGCCACCTGCTTATTGATATCTGCAATCTGCTGGTTCAATGCGGCAATACGACCCTCTTGATTAACGATCGATGTGTAAAGCGAGGCTCGTTCTTCTTCCAGTTGATTCGAGTAATCGAAGGCTGGGGCAAAATCTTCGAGCCTTTTATAGAGTGTTTCCGTCAGGGTTCGGAGTTCGTCGGCGTCGACTGCGTCTTGCGCGGACGAATGAAGCAATTGATAAGTTGCGACAACATCGGAAGGCGCACGACTATCGAGCTTGAGATCATTTAGCGAGAAGCGAGTGTGGCTGAGTTGCTTGTCCAGGAATTCATCCATGTATGCCTTGACAGCAGGATTCTCAATGTCTGTTTGTGGAAGTCCCAAATGCGATGAAATTCTTTGCAGCTCGCGCATTGGATTGTCGAGCAGTAGATCGAAGTCAATAATCAAACGGCGTGCGTCGCGAGTTTCACGTAATGCCGGCAGCATATGCTGAAGCCACAAGAAATAACTCTTTTCATACGGAATGTTATTTCTGGTTCTAAGTGATGCCGCCACGCTTAAAGGGTTGCGCAGTGCGATGATATAGGTGGCTTCAAAACCGGCAGATCCGATCACTTCCTTCCAGAAGGGTACCAGGCGGCAAGAGCGCGGATCCTTAAAACCCCAGGAGCCACCGTTCTTGTCGACTTTTTTCAAAACTATTTGTGACGCGCGGATTTTTAAATCTGAAATGCACGAATCATTGGCAAGTCGATCTGGTAGCAGGCCGAGCTGGTCATAGGCAGATCCTAGGTGACTTAGTAGCTCCTCGTTAATTTGCAGGCACTCTCGATCTTCCCAAAAGCCTTTAGGGTTGTCGAAATTGGCGGGTTGAAGGTTTTCGCCAAGCCCAATCCCAAATAGCTCTAAGCAGCGTGTGATTGCGCTCGTACCGCTCCTGTGCATGCCAAGCACAATGACAATATTTTTCTTTTTAAGATTATTCATTTGGCTAAGGCTCCCTGCTGAGCAGGGTTGTACATAGTAATTTCCGGTACGCACTCGAAGTCTACAAGTGCGGTCGCTGTATCATTTGATTTCGGCATTACTTTAAACATGGCGATATCCAGCACTCGGTGCAGATAGGTCTCCACTTCCTGGCGGATGCCCAGAACGCCCGCATTCATGAAATAAACTCCCGGATTGGCCGTGCATTTGAATGTAAACTGCACCGTGACTTCAGTATTTGGACTCACATAAGGAATGCCTTCAAGCAGGGTTGGGGCGGAGATTGCACCGCCGAGCTCGAGTCCCGTCATTGTCTTGATTAGCATACCGAAACGAATGCGAGTTGCCCCCTCCGAAAACCTAACTGTATAGATATAACGATAAGTTTCGCCGCATGTCAGGCAATTAACCTGTCGGCCTGAAGTTGTAAGTATCTTCGCCGATTCGATGCGAGCGCCCTGCGCCTCATAGCTAAGTAAGCTTTGCGGAATCAGATTCGGGTCGTAAAAGTCATCTGGCGCAGGCGCTACTGTGGTCAAGGTTGTCGGTAAGTTGATTTTAGTATCATCGTCCTGACCCAGACGTATTGCGTTTCGAATTTCCTCTTGGCGTTCGGGGGGCGCATAGATTAATCGCTGATATTTCCCGATCGCCAGCTTGGCCGGCCCCATCCATACGGTTTCCCCCTTATCGAGTACTAGGGCGCGATCACATAGCTCCACCACAGTGCTGCCTGAGTGCGAGACGAACAGAATGGTTGCGCCCCTCTCCTTAATCTGAGCAATGCGAGAAAAGCATTTGCGCTGGAAGAGTTCATCGCCCACGGAAAGCGCTTCGTCGATTACTAAAATTTGAGGATCGGTATTGATCGCCACCGAAAACGCAAGGCGCACAACCATGCCGCTAGAGAGTGTTTTGATCGGTTGATTAATGAAATTGCCGATTTCCGCAAAAGCAAGGATGCTGTCGAGTCGCTTGTCGATTTCTTGCGCAGATAATCCGAGCACTGATGCATTTAAGTAAACATTTTCAAGGCCGGTAAACTCGGGATTAAATCCGGAGCCCAGTTCTAAGAGAGCTGCGATGCGTCCTTCTGACTCGACAGAGCCAGCGGTGGCATTGAGCGTGCCGCAAATTATTTGGAGAAGTGTCGATTTTCCACTGCCATTTCGGCCGACGATACCCACGGTTTCCCCTTTACGCACGTCAAAGGAAACATCGCGTAATGCCCAAAATTCCCGATAGTAAAGCTCTGGCTCCAAGCCTAGAAAGCGTTGAGCTCGGGGTAGCAGAAACTGCTTTAACCGATCTCTGGGTTGATCATAAATCTGATAGCACTTACTTAAATCCTTGATGCGGATTGTGGTATCACAGGACATCTGCGAACCCTTTTCTTGTCTTCTGAAACCAAGCAAAACCCACCCATGCGATTAACATTGAGGCGATAAGATAGGTGGATAGCATGGTGATGTTTGGAGCTTCGCCCCAATAAAGCGCGTTTCTTGTCTGTTCAATTGCGGGGGTTAACGGATTTAAAAAAAGTAAATTACGATATTCTTCAGGTAGTGCTGTGGCAGGAAAAAAAATCGGTGAGAGGAACATCATTATTGTAGTAAGTATACCCACAAATTGTGATGCGTCGCGCAAGTACACTCCCAGAGATGCTAGCGCCCAAGATAATCCCATGATAAAAAACACTAGGGGCAGAAAAATCAGTGGTAAAAACAACGCCGTTAATTGGGGAATTCCGAAGATACCAACATACACGAGCAACCATATTGCCAGGCTCACAGAGCTATGAAACATGGCTGACCCCATTGATACCCAGGGCAAAATTTCAATTGGAAAAACAACCTTTTTTACATAATTTGTATTGGAAACTATAAGACTTGGCGCGCGGACTATACACTCGGAAAAAAGATTGAATACGATGAGGCCAGCAAATAACACCAAAGCAAATTCGGCTCTAGAACCGTTTCCAGTTCCCCAGCGAGCTTTAAAAACAACACTGAATACAAATGTATAAACAGCAAGCATTAATAAGGGGTTGAGAAAGGACCACATGATACCCATCAAAGAGCCCCGATACCTCCCTAAAATATCTCTTTTTATAAGCGCATTTATAAGGCTACGATTTCGCCAAAAGCTCGTGAGCATCTCTTGCGGATATATTGAAAAATTCTGCATTAGGCAAAGACCTCGGCCTTTAGAAAAGTAGTTCCTTGCATGTCCTTTTTAGAGAGTGCTGGGGTTATTGTAAGTCTCCAGTTGATATTTAGTGTTATGTCGTCCCACGCAATGCAGCGTTCATGTTCTGCATACCAGTAGTCGGTAGTCTTATAAAGAAATTCAGCGTTTTCAGTTAGTACCAAAAATCCATGAGCAAACCCTTCGGGAATCCACATTTGCTTTTTATTTTCAGCAGAAAGTCTTTCGCCGACCCATTGCCCGAAAGTCGATGAGTTTTTGCGAATATCGACCGCAACATCGAACACCTCACCTGCTACAACTCGCACAAGCTTTCCTTGTGGATGCTGAATTTGATAATGCAAGCCGCGCAATACATTCTTGGCAGATTTTGAATGATTATCCTGTACGAAACATACTGTGCTGCCAACTGCTTCTTCGAACTTATCCTGATTGAAGCTCTCGAAAAAAAATCCGCGATCGTCGCCGAATACTTTCGGTTCGATCAACAGCACATCGGGTATAGCTAAACGTGTAACTTGCATTAAAAAACCTTTTGCTTAAGTAGGCCTAGCAAATATTTTCCATAACCATTTTTTGAGAGTGGCGCAGCGAGTTTTTCGAGCTGAGCGTCATTAATCCATTGCTGATGCCACGCAATTTCTTCTGGGCAGGCAACTTTTAAACCTTGGCGATGCTCTATGGTTTGAATAAATTGGGACGCGTCCAGTAAAGACTCGTGAGTTCCAGTATCAAGCCACGCGTAACCACGCCCCATGATCTCTACGGACAAAGTGCCCTGCTCCAAGTAGCAACGATTTAGATCGGTAATTTCCAGCTCACCTCGCGGTGATGGCTTTAACGATTTGGCAAATTCGACAACTTGGTGGTCATAAAAATAAAGCCCGGTTACTGCGTAGCTCGACTTCGGTGCTGCGGGTTTTTCTTCAAGACTTAATACTTTGCCACCGGCATCGAACTCGACAACGCCGTAACGTTCGGGGTCTAGTACGTGATACGCGAATACCGAGGCGCCTTCATCGCGTTGAACAGCGTTTCCCAGAAGCTCTTGAAAGCTGTGGCCATAAAAAATGTTATCGCCAAGCACGAGGGCGCAAGAGCTGCCATCTAAAAAGCGCTCACCAATAATAAATGCCTGCGCCAATCCATCAGGCGTTCGCTGCACTGCATAGCTCAGTTGCAATCCCCATTGCGAGCCGTCGCCAAGCAGCTGCTGAAAGCGTGGCGTATCCTGCGGTGTCGAGATGATTAGAATCTCGCGGATCCCCGCTAACATCAGCGTAGAGAGCGGGTAGTAAATCATCGGTTTGTCGAAAACCGGCAACAATTGCTTGGATACGGCTAATGTGGCGGGATAAAGGCGCGTACCCGAGCCACCGGCTAGCACAATCCCTTTCCTGGAGATTTGAGTCATCAAGAGTTTCCGAGCAGTTCGGTCAGCATACGCTGCGTATGGTAACGCCAATCAGGCAGTTCGAGGTTGAATGCGTTTTGTAACTTGGTGGTATCTAGGCGGGAGTTTGCCGGGCGTGTCGCTGGAAGTGGGTAATCGAGCGTAGAGATTGGCTCTGCCGAATGAGCTTTTAATTTCGCGCCTAGCCGTACCGCTTCTTGCAGCACGAAATTCGCGTAGCCCTGCCAGCTGGTTTCTCCGCTGGCGGCCAAATGATAAAGGCCACCCTCTACTTGGTTGGCTAAAACTTCACGTAAGGCGTGCGCAGTGACATCGGCAATTAATTCTGCGCTGGTTGGGGCTCCCCATTGATCCGCGACGACTCGCAAACTATCTCGCTCACTGGCAAGGCGCATCATTGTTTTGGCGAAATTGAGGCCTCGTGCAGCAAATACCCAGCTAGTGCGAAAAGTTAAATGTCTGCAGCCGCTATTCGATATAGCCAATTCGCCCGCCGCTTTACTTTTACCGTACACGGAGAGTGGGTTGCGTACATCCTCCTCCACATATGCTACTGGTTTGGAGCCATCAAAAACGTAGTCAGTGGAGTAATGAATTAACAACGCATTTCGTTTGGCGGCTACAGCTGCCATGGCTGCAACGGCTTCCGCATTTATCCGAAATGCGGTAGCAGAATCCTGCTCTGCCTTATCCACCGCCGTGTAGGCGGCAGCATTAACGATCACGTCAGGCTGAGCGCTGGTAATTGCAGTCTGAATTTGATCGATATGAGCTAGGTCGCAACTACTTTTGTCTAAGGCGACTAGTTGCCCAATAGCAGATAAGGAGCGTTGTAACTCCCACCCAACCTGTCCATTTTTACCAAGCAGTAGAATCCTTGGACTCATCGCATGGCAACCGGTAGTGATTTGCTTAGATACTTCGTTGGCATCAACGTCCTTTGTAACTAGATCCTAAGTCACATGACAAAGAGGTGCGTTATCATTGCCTTTGTCAGTAACTGGCGCCTAAATCGAGGCGGGATTATAGATATATGGCAATGCCAAGCAATAGCCCACAGGAAAAATACTGAATTGAACTCCGAATATGTGGGCGGTGGGAGTGCCGCAATAGTCATCGTTAACTATTACTCAGCGCACCTGTTGCGGCGCACATTGCAGTGTGTCAGAGACCAAAAAGTCCAACCGCAACAAGTGATTGTTGTAAATAACGGTGATGAACCCGGCGCTCTAGATTTTTTACCGCAGGATTATCCAGGCTGCATCCTTTTCGAACAGAAAAACCTCGGATTTGCTGCGGCCAATAATTTGGCTATGGGGCAGTCGCAGAAGTGCAGGTGGGTTGTATTGCTAAATCCCGATGCGTTTCCAAATCCTGACTGGCTTCAAAATTTAATTCATTCAGCTAGCTTAAATCCTTCGGTTGATGTCTTTTCATCCCATTTAGTTATGGCTGGGAATACTCAACTCATTGATGGTGATGGTGATCAATATCATTTTTCGGGTTTAGCTTGGCGTCTAAATCATGGTCGCCCGATAGAGGAGCGCCGCTCTACTGGTACAGCATTCTCACCCTGTGCCGCAGCTGCTATGTATAGTCGCGAAGCGCTTGCTGCTGTGGGAGGATTCGATGAGAGCTTCTTTTGTTATTTTGAGGATGTTGATTTGGGTTTTCGCTTGCGGCTTAAAGGATATCAATGCCTACACGTTTCCGATGCCGTAGCGAGTCATGTCGGCGGCAGTTCCAGCTCCTCCCCAGAACTGAGTGATTTTGCCTTGTATTATGGCCACCGCAATCTGGTCTGGACCTTCGTTAAAAATATGCCGGGCTATTTGTTTTGGCTCTTTTTGCCGGTGCACCTGACGATGAATATAGTCACCATTTTTTGGTTCGCTTTTCGTGGCAAGGGTCGTGTCATTGTGCGTGCAAAAATTGATGCGCTTAAGCGATTGCCGGAGGTGTGGGCACAGCGCCAGCAAATTCAAGCGACGCGAAAAATTTCTCCCACCGAGCTTCTGAAAGTTCTTAGCTTCTGGCCACGACGCTAGTGGCGCCCTAAAAATAATGACAACTCTCAGTATTGGCCTCGTTTGTTATGCCAGCGATGAACCGGCGTTAAAGCAAACGTTAGTTTCATTGCGTGACGCCTGTCTGCGAGCGCACGCTGATGGGCGGCTGTCGTCGGCCTCGTTAGTGCTTTTTGACAACGGCCCCGTGCCTTCCGAGCACAATAAAATTGAATCGTTGATAAGTGACTGCATTGTGCCATCTGGTGCCGTGCTCACGGCTTCAATTCTTGGCGATGGCACTAATCTGGGATTTGGCGCCGCACATAATCTTGCGTTTAAGCAAGCCTCTGCAGACCTGCATTTGATATTGAATCCGGATGTCGATTTGGCGGGCGATGCGCTATCGGAGGCGCTCCGATTTATGCAGGACCATTTAGGGTGTGGCGTGCTGGCTCCTGCAGTCGCTAATTCTTCAGGCAGTCGAGAATATCTTTGTAAGCGCTATCCGACCGTGTTTGATTTATTTTTGCGTGGATTTGCGCCTGCATGGTTGAAGCAGAAATTCGAAAAGCATTTAGCGGCTTATGAGATGCGAGATATGCAGCAAGAGGAAATATATTGGAATCCTCCAATAATCAGCGGCTGTTTTATGTTGTTTCGCACTTCGGTTTTGAAAGAGCTTGGTGGTTTCGATAGTTCCTATTTTTTATATTTTGAAGATTTTGATTTAAGTTTACGGACGGCTGCTGTCTCGCGGATTGCGTATGTGCCGACTGTAAAAATAATGCATGCAGGCGGCCATGCATCGCGCAAAGGTTGGCGTCATATTTTTCTGTTTTTTCGCTCGGCGCTGATTTTTTTTAATCGCCACGGTTGGAAATGGTATTAGTTAAATCCAATCTCGTGGCGCAAGAAATTAATTAACGATTAGACTGACGCCATCCTCGCAATTTTCACGACGGTCGGAAAACGATTGCAGAATGGTTATTTGATAATTCCCTGGTTCAATTGCATCTGTTTTGGCTTGTAGTTGAAAACCGCCTTGAAGTGAAGGGTCAATCGAAAAGTGTTGATTGGCATCGCCGCGCAATATTCGCGTGTTTGTTACTGCATAGTACGTTTCAACGGGGCCGCTGAGCTCTACAAAAACTTGCGGTGAAACTTGTTTGCCGTTTTCCGAAAATATCCAGCCTTCCAGATTAAGTGGCTGGCCACGTTTTATTTCCCAGCCAACTTTAGGCTCGCGTAATTTGCCATTAACTGTATCGATCGAGCACTTTTCCGATTTGCTTACGGAGCCGTGCAATGCGCTAGGTTCGGTCGCGACGAATTGACCTGGTTCGATAGTGACGACCTTTCCAGTTTCGGTATTGCGCTCGCATCCCGCCATCAGAGCTAAGCTGGCGGCGAAAAATATTGTCACTGCGGAAATTTTTTTCATTGGTTCTCCTTCAATACGGTTTTAGCTGATTCCGAACAAATCTGACCATGTAGACGTTACTAAGTGTCTTTCATTTGCAAATTCATTCAAGCTGGCTCTACTCGGCTGTTCTTGTAATTTCATTCGATGGGTAGCGCTTCGATAAACTTTGTAAGCATTAATTAAATTTTGCACAGCCCCATCATTCAGTAATTGTTCGTTTTGCAATGTTTCAAGAATGCGAATGTTATCGGTCCAGTGCGTAAGTGCTGGGTGTGTGTGCGCCGATTTAAGTACAAAATATTGCACCATAAATTCGATATCGACGATAGCTCCGCTGCCTTGTTTTAAATCGAATACAGGATGCTTTTCTGTTTCGGTATCGCGAGGTCGTAATTGCGTGCGCATTTTATCGCGCATTTCGATGACATCTTTTCGCAATTTTTCGTCGTCGCGCTTTTTACATAAAACATCGCGGCGTACTTGCTCGAATGCGTTGGACAGATCTGCATCGCCAGCGACGGCACGTGCCCGGACTAGAGCCTGATGTTCCCAGGTCCAGGCGCGGTTGTGTTGATAGTCGGCGAATGATTTCAGCGAGCTCACCAATAGCCCCGAGTTGCCCGATGGGCGCAGGCGCATATCGACTTCATAGAGCGGGCCGAGTGTGGTTTGCGTGGTGAGGATGTGAATGATGCGTTGACCGAGGCGGGTGAAGAAGGTGCCGTTGTCGATCGGCGTCGCGCCGTCGGTGCTCAGGCTCGCGTCGGTGTCGTGAATAAATACAAGGTCGATATCCGAGCCGTGGCCCAATTCAATGCCGCCGAGCTTGCCATAGGCGACGATGATGAAGTTTTTATCGTCATGGTTTTCTGTCGAATGCTGCGGTCGGCCATGGCGCTCGATCAGATAGCGCCACGCCATCTCCAACACTTGCTCCAGAATCGTTTCCGCAATCCACGTTAGGTAGTCGCTCACCTTCATCAATGGCAGCGTGCCGCCAATTTCAGCGGCGACTACGCGCAGCACGTGCGCCAGTTTGAAGTAGCGCAACGCCTCCATGCGGCCTTCCAAGTCGCTCCATTCGAAGCGCAGCAGTTGTTGTTGCAGGTCGCGCTGCAATGTCGATTTTTCCGGCGCGACATACAGCGTGCCGGCATTGAGCAGTTCGTCGAGCAGCACAGGATGCAGCGCGAGTTGTGAGGCGACCCACGGACTTGCAGCGCACAGCACGACCAGCTCTTTGAGCGCGGCGGGATTTTCGACCAGCAATACTAAATAAGCGCTGCGCCGCAGCACCTTTTCCACCAGCGGCAAAATGCGCAGTAGTGCGGTTCCGGGCAGTGACACATACGTGACCGCTACAAGCAACTTCGGCATAAAGGTATCTAGGCGTTCGCGCGCGGCACTTTGCAATAGCTTCACCGCTTTGCTGCGCTTTAGTTCGATGGTGCGACGAGCGGCTTCTTCGGCGTTATCGAACTTTGCGTTCTCGAATTGCTGCTTCAGCGTTTCCTGCGAGAGCTCGTTGTCGGCCCACAACGTTAGCCAAGTATTTTTTTCCGTGGTCGCGCTGGCGGCATTTTTATCGGTCGGCAGCGCGATCAGTTGATGAAAGTGCGTATCGACCAGATTGCGATAATGGTCGAGCGCAGCGACAAAACTGGTCCAGTCGTTGAAACCCATTGCGTTAGCCAGCGCGGCGCGCGGTAAATCATTTTTTGGCAATTCCTGAGTTTGCTGATCCAGCCACGCTTGAATGGCGTGTTCGGTATTGCGTAGAAAAATATTCGCACTCTGCAAATCGTCGACCGCATTTAGCGGCAAATGTCCAAGCTCGCCGAGCGTGGTTAACACGCTCTGCAGGTTGCGCTCTTGCAGGCGCGGCTCGCGGCCGCCGCGAATTAATTGAAAGCATTGCGCGGTGAATTCGATTTCGCGAATACCGCCGGCGCCGAGTTTGATGTTGTCGTGCAGGCGGCGGCGCTGCACATCGCGCTCGATCAGCGCCTTCATTTCGCGCAGCGATTCGAAGGCGGAGTAATCGAGATAGCGGCGATAGGTAAACGGACGCAGTAGATCGATCAGGCGCTTGCCGCTGGGGAATTCGCCACTGCAAAACGATTCTGCGACCGGCCGCGCCTTGATCATCGCGTAGCGTTCCCAGTCGCGGCCCTGATCCTGGTAATACTCTTCGAGCGCATCGAAATTCAACACCAGCCCGCCGCTGTCGCCGTACGGACGCAGGCGCATATCGACGCGAAACACGAAACCGTCCGCCGTATTTTGGTCGAGCGATTTAATCAGGCGCTGGCCGAGGCGCACGAAAAATTCCTGGTTGCTGACGCTTTTCGCGCCGCCGCTGGTTTCGCCGCTGTCGGGAAAGGCAAAAATCAAATCGATATCGGAGGAGAGGTTTAACTCGCGCGCGCCGAGTTTGCCCATGCCGAGCACGATAAATGGCTGCGGGCTGTTGTCGTGTTTTGACAGCGGAGTGCCCCAGTCATGTTGCAAATCGCGCTGATGGAAATCGAGTGCAACTTGGATGCAGGTTTCGGCAATCGAACTGATATCCGCCGTGGTTTCGCTCATCGTCGCAATACGGTTGAGGTCGCGCCACAGAATGCGCAGGTATTCGCGATTGCGAAATTGGCGCAGCGCGCGATCGAGCGCGTCGGTATTTTCCGTAGTCGATTTCGCGGCGCGAGCAGGCCATTCGTCCGCCGTAAAATTGCGATCGAGATCGCCGCTGTCGTGCAACTCCAACAGCCACGCCGGAAAGCGCCTGCACAGTTGCGCGGCAAACGAGCTGCAGCTTAGTAGTTTCGCCAGGCGGGGGCCGAAGGTCGGGTGCTGTTGCAGTGCTTCGTAGCGCGCCTGTTGCGCGGCATCGCAGGCGGCAAATAAGTGCTCAAGCGCCAGCTCAATTTCACGCTGCAAAATAACGGGTTGTGCGAGCAGTGTTGTTTGCCACGGGTCAGTCATTGTCGCATCGTCAATCGAAGAGTCGCGGCTAATTTACTGGATTTACGCGGAGTAAAGCACGCGGTGCATCCATGCTCGATGCGCGCTGCTATATAAAAGAAGTGGTCCGAGCGTTAAGTGATTTAGTAACTCCGAGGTTGCTACCGCAAGGGTGTTCTGGTATAAAGTCGCGCTCCGTTGCGCCTGGGTTGGTTTTTGTTTATTTCCCAGAGCGAGAATTCCGTTATCACATTCGTTTTTTAAAGCTGGAAGACACCACCATGTCCAGAGTCTGTCAAGTTACCGGCAAGCGCCCTATCGTCGGCAACAACGTATCGCATGCTAAGAACCGTACCAAGCGTCGCTTCTTGCCGAATCTGCATCATCATCGTTTTTGGGTTGAAGCCGAAAAGCGTTTTGTGACCCTGCGTGTTTCCGGCAAGGGCATGCGCACTATCGATAAGCTGGGCATCGATACGGTTCTCGCCAACATCCGCGCAAGCGGCGAAAAAGTCTAATATACCTGCGGCGTATTTGAGCGCCTGCTGAGTAACTAAAAGCTAGGAGAAAATCATGGCGAAGAAAGGTGCAACTGATCTGATCCGCTTGGTGTCTACCGCAGGCACTGGCCACTTCTACACCACGGCCAAAAACAAGCGCAACACCCCGGAGAAATTCGAGTTTTCGAAATACGATCCGGTTGTGCGCAAGCACGTGCCTTACAAAGAAGCCAAAATCAAGTAATTGGTTTCCGCGTAAGTCACGAACCCCGCCCAGTGCGGGGTTTTTGCTTTTAGGGTTTTTATGTTTCGCGAGTTACGTCTTCGACAGGTGATCGTATGAATACTGAGCCGAACATTGTGGTGTCATCGCTGGATTTGCAACGGCTGGAAAATCTGCTCGCCGGATTGTCGCAGCCCGTTGCGGGCATCGATGCTCTGCGCAATGAGCTCGACCGCGCCGACGTGCTGGCGCCGCAGCAAATGCCGTCGTCAGTGGTGACGATGAATTCGACAGTGGCATTCGCGATTGAGGAGTCCGGCGAGCGCTTTGAGCTGACGCTGTGCTATCCAGTCGATGCCGGCAAGCCGAATACCGTATCGATTCTGGCGCCGGTCGGCAGCGCGTTGCTTGGATTGGCGATTGGTCAGTCGATCGACTGGTCGTTGCCGGGTGGCAAAACCCGGCGGGTTCGAGTGATCGACATCGTTTATCAGCCCGAGCGCGCCGGTAATTTTACGCAGTAAATCCCGGGATTATTTTCGCGTCGCTAACAGCTGACGAGCGCGCACGGTAGCCGCTTTCACCTGGGCTGGCGCGGTGCCGCCGATGTGATTGCGCGCGGCCACCGAGCCTTCCAGAGTCAGCACGGCGAACACATCCTGCTCAATGACACTGCCGAATTTCTGCAATTCGGCGAGCGTCATTTCCGCTAAATCCTTACCGCTTGCCACGCCGAAGCCCACCGCCTTGCCGACGATTTCATGCGCGTCGCGAAACGCCACACCTTTGCGCACCAGATAATCGGCCAGATCGGTGGCGGTCGAAAAACCGCGCCGCGCCGCTTCGCGCAATACGTCTTGCTTCGGCTGGATGGCGGGCACCATATCGGCGTACGCCTTCAGGCAATCCTTAACGGTGTCGATGGTGTCGAATAGCGGCTCTTTATCTTCCTGATTGTCCTTGTTGTAGGCCAGCGGCTGGCCTTTCATCAGAGTCAGCAGCGCGATCAGGTGACCATTCACCCGCCCGACTTTGCCGCGAATCAGCTCCGGCACATCTGGGTTTTTCTTCTGCGGCATGATCGACGAACCGGTGCAGAAGCGATCCGGCAGAAACACGAAGTTGAATTGCGCGCTGGTCCATAGCACCAGCTCTTCGCTGAAGCGCGACAAGTGCGTCATCAACAAGCTGGCGAATGAGCAAAACTCGATCGCGAAATCGCGATCAGACACCGAATCCAGCGAATTTTCAGTCGGCTTGTCGAAGCCCAATAATTCCGCTGTGTAATGGCGATCGATCGGATAAGTGGTGCCGGCCAGCGCGGCGGCGCCGAGCGGGCTTTGGTTCGCGCGCTTGCGGCAGTCGAGCAGGCGGCTGAAATCGCGCTCGAGCATTTCATTCCAGGCCAGCAAATGGTGGCCGAAGGTGACTGGTTGCGCGGTCTGCAAATGGGTGAAGCCCGGCATGATGGTGTCGGCATGGGCTTCGGCCAGATCGATCAGGCCGCTTTGCAGGCGCGTGATTTCGCGGGCGATGGTGTCGATTTCATCGCGCAGATACAGGCGCACGTCGGTGGCGACCTGGTCGTTGCGCGAGCGGCCGGTGTGCAGTTTCTTGCCGGTGATGCCGATTTTGTCGGTGAGGCGCGCCTCGATATTCATGTGCACGTCTTCGAGCGCAATCGACCACTCGAATTTGCCGGCTTCGATATCGGCGCGGATTTCTTCCAGGCCTGTTTGAATGGCGGCGAATTCCGCGTCGGTCAGCACGCCGACTTTGGCGAGCATTTTGGCGTGCGCGAGCGAGCCGTTGATGTCGTGATGATAGAGGCGGTAGTCGAAACCGACCGAGGCGGTGAAGCGCTCGACAAAGGCATCGGTGGGCTCGGAAAAGCGTCCGCCCCAGGGTTTGATGGTGGATTCGGAATTCGACATCGCGCGTTCATCTGGCTGGAAAAAGAGGGCGCGATTATATCAGCCTCAGGCGACGCGATGCTGCCGGTACTGCTGCGGCGAGACGCCGATGACGCGTTTGAACAGACGCGAGAAATAGTGCGGATCGTCGTAGCCGACATTGCTGGCGATGCGTTTAATTGGCTCGTGCGTGGTGTCGAGCAGCTGGCAGGCGTGCTGCATCTTCAAGTGAATGAAGTGCTGGATCGGCGCGTGGCCAGTCAGTTGTTTGAATTTGCGCACGAAATGAAACTTCGACAGATTCGCCGCCTGCGCCAGATCGGCCAGATCCAGCTCGCGGTCGATGCGGCGATGCATCAATTGCTGGATTTGATCGATATCGATGCGCGTGCCACGCCCGTAACTGTGCGCGGCGATCAGATTGGCGACATCGGTCAGCATCGCTTTCAACTGACAGGCGGCGTGGACGAACACACGCTCGTTGCCGCCGGCATTACGCAGTGCGAACAGCGCTTCGAAATCGGCGATCACGCGCGGCTGTACGCCGATGCTCGCCACCGCTTCCGCCACATTGAGGAAACGCGTGTATTCGTCGGCGAGCACACCCTGGTAATGCACCCAATATAAAGACCACGGTTTGACCGAGTCGGCGGTGTAATGATGCGAAATTCCGGCCGGCAGCACCATCACATCGCCGGCTTCGACCGGCCATCGACCGCTGTCTGTGTACAGCGTGCCGGCGCCTTCGGCGCAGTAACCGAGCAAGTTATCTGGATGATTGCGCCGCCGCATTGTGTGGCCGATGGCGCGTGGATAAAAGCCTGCAGCGAGCGGATAAAGATCTCGGCTCAGCGCATGCTCGCTGAGCAATTTCGTCAAAGGTTGCGGAATTTGAATACGAATCCCGCTTGGCGGCAACGGCCAGCCGGAGGTTATATCCGCAGTGTGCAGCGCGGAGTCGGCAGTATTCATCGGGGTGAGCCACTTCAGCAGGTCGGAGCAATATAGTCCAGTAAGCGCACAATATCGTCAATTCTGTGATGAGCGGAGTTGTGCTCTAATCGCGCCCACTCTGAAGCGGGCTCGAAATTGTTGCTACAGTGTTGAGCAGAGGCCACCGCGCAGTTGCAGTGGTGCAAATCGACCCCATACCTATAAATTATTTCGTCATCACATCGTTAGCGTCCACACGCAGGAGTTTTCGTTATGGCTTCCAACACCGCAGTTGATACCACCAACCCTGTAGCAGCCGAGATCCAGTCGCTGGTCGAGCGCTCCCGCAAGGCGCAGGCACAAATCGAACACTACACCCAGGAACAGGTCGACGAACTGATTCGCGCCATGGTGTGGTCGGTAGCGCGTCCCGGCGTGTCCGAGAAGATCGCCAAATTCACCGTTGAGGAAAGCCAGCTCGGCAACTACGACGGCAAATTCCTGAAGATTTCGCGTAAAACCCGCGCCGCGTTAATGGACATCATCGACGACAAATCGGTGGGTGTTATCGAAGAAGACAAAGCGCGCAACCTGATCAAAATCGCCAAGCCGGTCGGCGTGATCGGCGCGTTGTCGCCGTCCACCAACCCCGAAGCAACGCCGGTGATCAAAGCGATTTCGGCGGTAAAAGGCCGCAACTCGATCATCGTTGCGCCGCACCCGCGTTGCAAACTCACCAACAAAATGATTTGCGATTACATGCGTGCGGCGATTGTGGCTTGCGGCGCACCCGCCGATCTGGTCATCGCGATCGAAACGCCGTCGGTAGAAAAAACCAATGAACTGATGAAGCAGTGCGATCGCGTACTCGCTACTGGCGGTTCGGCGATGGTAACGGCTGCTTATTCGAGCGGCACGCCGGCGCTCGGCGTCGGTGTCGGAAACGCGGTCATTACCGTCGATGACAGCGCCAATCTGGACGAAGCGGCCGAGAAAATCCGCATCTCCAAAACGCTCGACCTGGCGGCGTCGTGCTCGTCGGACAACTCGGTACTGCTATTCGATTCGATCTACGCGGAAGCGCTGGCCAAGCTCGAAGCCCAAGGCGGCTATCTGGTTAATGCCGAAGAGAAACAGAAACTGCAGAACACGCTGTGGGAAGAGGACCATCTGAACACCGCGATCGTCGCGCAAGCGGCGGAAAAAATCGCCGCGATGGCGGGCATCGATCTGCCTGCTGGCAAGACCTTCTTCATAGTGCCGGAAACCGGCGCCGGTAAAGAATTCCCGTTCTCCGGCGAAAAACTGTCGGTGGTAATGGCGCTGTACCGCGTGAAAGATATCGACGAAGCAATCGCGATGACCAACAAGATCCAGGCCTATCAAGGTCAGGGTCACTCGTGCGGTATTTACTCGTACAACGACGACAATATCCTCAAGCTGGCGCTGGCGACCAAAACCTCGCGCGTGATGGTCAACCAACCGCAGGCACCGTCGAACAGCGGCAATTTGTGGAACGGCATGCGCCAAACCTTCTCGCTGGGTTGCGGTTCGTGGGGCGGCAACGGCACCAACAACAACATCACCTGGCGCGATCTGATCAACGAGACCTGGGTTTCCAAGCCGTTGGCGACCGCTAAAGTGATTCCATCCGACGACGCGCTATTCGGCTCGGTCATCAAAAAGCTCGAAGGCAAACTCGATTAAGTAGTACGAGTCTGCGTTAGCCAACCCCTTTTTCCGATGCAAGAGGGGTTGGGCTAACACCCCTGCTTTCCTGTATCGTTTGCACTCCGTCAGTTCCCTCGATCCAAATTTTGTGAGACCCAGCAACGATGGATTTCAGCCTCTCTGAAGATCAATTGGCATTCCAGCAGGCAGCGCGCGATTTTGCGCAGGGCGAAATGGCCCCGCATGCCGCGCACTGGGATGAAGAAAAAATATTTCCGCGCGATGTATTCCTGAAGGGCGGCGAGCTCGGTTTCTGCGGCATTTATTGCCCGGAAGAAGACGGCGGCTTAGGCCTCGGTCGTCTCGACACCGCCATCATTTTGGAAGAGCTCGCCACCGCGTGCCCTTCGACCGCTGCGTTTTTCTCGATCCACAATATGTCGGCGTGGATGGTTTGCGGCTGGGGCGGCGGCGAAGTAAAAGCCGAATGGGCGGGCGCGCTGACTTCCGGTCAAAAGCTCGCGTCGTATTGCTTGACCGAGCCGGGCGCGGGTTCCGATGCCGGCTCGCTGCGCACCACCGCCAAGCTTGATGGCGATCACTACGTTATCAACGGCAGCAAGATGTTTATCTCCGGCGCCGGCGCCACCGATTTGCTGGTGGTGATGACGCGCACCGGCAAGCAGGAAGACGGCGCTGCCGGCATTACCGCATTTGCCATTCCCGCCAATGCAGCTGGCATTCACTACGGTAAGAACGAAACCAAAATGGGCTGGAACAGCCAGCCGACCAAATTGATTTCGTTCGAAGATGTGCGCGTGCCGGCCGCCAATCGTCTCGGTGCGGAAGGCGAAGGCTTCAAAATTGCGATGCAGGGATTGGATGGCGGCCGCGTGAATATCGCGACCTGTTCGATCGGCGCCGCGCAGGCCACGCTGACGCTCGCACAACAATATATGCAGGACCGTAAACAGTTCGGCAAACCACTGGCCGCGTTTCAAGCGCTGCAATTCAAGCTCGCCGACATGCTCACCGACTTGGTTGCCGCACGCCAAATGGTGCGTCTGGCTGCATCGAGTATCGACACCGGCAACCCGGAAAAAACCGTGTATTGCGCGATGGCAAAACGCTTCGCCACCGACGTCGGTTTCCAGGTCTGTAACGACGCGCTGCAATTGCACGGCGGTTACGGCTATATCCGCGAATACCCAATCGAGCGTTTTTTCCGCGATGCCCGTGTGCATCAAATCTTGGAAGGGACCAACGAAATTATGCGTTTAATTGTTGCGCGCCGAATTCTTGAAGAAGGCGCCACGGAGATCATTCGATGAGCGAAGCACTGTTGTTGGAAAAACGCGGCCACACCGCAATCATCACCATGAACAATCCGCCGGCGAATACATGGACGCCGGAAAGTCTGCGCGAGCTGCAAGCCATCGTTAACGAATTGAATGACGATCTGAATAATTATTCGTTGATCCTCACCAGCAGCAGCGAAAAGTTTTTTTGCGCCGGTGCTGAGCTGACGCGTTTTAACCACAAAGACAAAGCGCAGGCATTCGATTTCGCGCTCGCATTTGGTGAGTCGTTCACCACGCTCGCCAATTATCGCGGCGTATCAATCGCGGCCATTACTGGGTACGCGATGGGCGGCGGTCTTGAAGTCGCGCTCGCCTGCGATATCCGTATCGCCGAACAACAGGCGCAAATGGCGTTGCCGGAAGCCGGTGTCGGTTTGCTGCCGTGCGGTTTGGGCTCGCAACATTTGCCGTGGTTGATCGGCGAATCGTGGGCGAAGCGCATGATGTTATTGGGCGAGCGCATCAAGGCCGAACAAGCCGTGCAAATCGGTTTGATTCAAGAAGTCGTGCCGACCGGCACCGTGCTGGAAAAAGCCCTTGAGCTCGCCGCCAAAGTTGAAAACCAAAGCCCGACCTCGGTGCGCTACTGCAAACAATTAATCATGCAGGCGCGTCAGCATCCAATCGGTACCAACTTCCCGCTTGAGCGCGAATTGTTCGTGAAATTGTGGGACACCGAAGATCAGGCCGAAGGCGTCGGCGCGTTTGTCGAAAAACGTAAACCGCAGTGGAAAAATCGCTAACAAAAATCACGTTCTCGTAGGGCGCAATAACCGAAGGGCATTGCGCCGTTATGCAATAATTTGGCGCAATGCATTGCATTTATTGCGCCCTACGTTAAGTAGAGGCTGCTGTCGTGTCTGACGCACAAGTATTATTCGAAACCATTTCTTCCGGCGCTGGCAAAAAAATCGCCATCGCTACGCTCAATTCCGAAAAGACGCTGAACTCGTTATCGCAAACAATGGTCGATCTACTCAGCCCGCAATTAAAGGCGTGGGAAGACGACGCAGCAATTGCCGCCGTGGTTTTGCGCGGTGCAGGCGCGAAAGCATTTTGCGCCGGTGGTGATGTAAAAGAGCTGTACCGCTCGGCCGTTGAAAAAGATAACGCGGCCGCAAAATTTTACGAAACCGAATACCGGCTCGATTACCAGATTCACACCTACACGAAGCCAATCGTCGTTTGGGGCACCGGTATTGTCATGGGCGGTGGCCTCGGTTTGGCGAGCGGCGCGAGTCATCGCATCGTCACCGAAACCAGCCGCATCGCGATGCCGGAAATCACCATCGGTTTATTTCCCGATGTCGGCGGCACTTGGTTCTTGAATCGCGCACCCGGCAAAACCGGTTTATTTCTCGGCTTGACCGGCGCTTCGATCAACGCCGCCGATGCCTTATTTATCGGACTGGCCGATCGCTTTATTGCCTCCGACAAATACGATGCGGTGCTCGCAGCGCTCGTCGCCGTGCACTGGTCGAGCGATATGGAAAAATACGCGGGCCAAGTCAGTCATGTGTTGCGCGACTTCGAAAAAGAATCGAAAGCACAATTGCCGGAAAGCCCGGTGCGTGCACATTTCGATGTGATCAACGAATTGTGCGATGGCGATGATATCGAAGATGTCGTCAATAAAATTCTCGCCTGGCAGGGCGAAGATAAATGGTTGAACAAGGCGCAGAAAACCTTGGCGGCCGGTTGCCCTGCGACCGTACATTTAATTGAAAAGCAATTCAGTCGCGGCAAATTTTTATCGCTGCCAGAAATTTTCCGTATGGAATTGGCGATGGCGATTGGTTGCGCCACTTACGGCAATTTCCAGGAAGGCGTGCGCGCACTGCTAATCGATAAAGACAATCAACCGAAATTCAATCCGCCGACAATTGCGGAAGTCACTTCGGAATTTGTCGAAAAACATTTCACCGGACCGTGGGGCAATGGCCCGCATCCGCTGAGTGATTTGAAGTAAATCCCCCTACCCCCTTTTGATTAAAGGGGGAAATGGTACGAGCCATTCAGATGGCTCGGAGAATTTTCGAACTGCTGCAGCGATAGCCCCCTTTAACGAAAGGGGGCGGCTCGCAATGCGAGCGACGGATTTGGTTACAGCACAGGAATTTCCCTGGTCCCCATTTATTAAAGGGATCAATCGGAGCAATTTGATACCAGCCTAAAAAATTAATTAACGAGGAAATCGAAATGGCACAAACCGTAGCATTTATCGGTCTCGGCAATATGGGCGGCCCGATGGCGGGCAATCTGGTTAAAGCGGGTTACAAGGTCAACGCGTTCGATTTGGCCGAGGCCGCGAAAAAGCATGCCGTGGAATTGGGCTGCTCGATTTCGGCAACGCCGGCTGAAGCCGTGCAAGGCGCCGACGTTATTGTCACGATGTTGCCGTCCGGTCCGATTGTTGAATCGGTGATGATCGATAAAGACGCGCTGCTCGATAAAATTGCTAAAGGCACGCTCGTTATCGACTGCTCCACGGTCGGCCCGGAGAATTCGCGTCGCGTTGCCGCAGAAGCGGTCAAGCGCGGTATTCGTTTTGTCGATGCACCGGTTTCCGGCGGTACCGCTGGCGCTGCTGCCGGCACGCTCGCATTTATGTGCGGCGGCCCTGCGGAAGATTTCGCGGCGGCGAAAGTCGTGTTGGAAAAAATGGGCTCCAATATTTTTCACGCCGGCGATTACGGCGCGGGCTCGGTCGCGAAAATCTGTAACAACATGCTGCTCGCAATTCATATGATCGGCACCGCTGAAGCATTGCAGCTCGGCATCAACAACGGCCTCGATCCAAAAGTATTGTCGGGCATCATGCTGAAAAGCTCGGGCGCGAACTGGTCGCTGGAGAAATACAATCCGGTGCCGGGCGTGCAGGAAAATGTGCCGTCGTCGAAAAATTATGCCGGCGGTTTCATGGTCAAGTTGATGCAAAAAGATTTAGGTCTCGCGCTCACCGCTGCGCGCTTATCGAATTCGACCATTCTGTTTGGCGCGCTCGCCAGCAACCTGTACGGCGTGCACGCCAAATCGAAAGAGGGAACGGTCGATCTCGATTTCTCCAGTATTTTGAAATTGTACGAACAGCATTAATTGCTGAGCTGAAATTAAAAAAGCCATCGCACTGCGATGGCTTTTTTTATGGCGATGCAGAAATTATTTAAGAAATATCGACACGCAAACGCGTCAACTCGAATGTGTTGATTAACCACTTGTCGCCAACGCGTCGATACGTTTCGACGTAATGACCGTAGCCGTGCAAATGATCGAACGGCAATTGCGACGGCGAACCGGCCGGTTTCCACAATTTATCTTCCATCGCCCACACCACATCGGCGGTGGTGTCGGAGGTCAATTCGATAATTGGCATATGACCGTGATGCACGGTGACGATGTGCTCGACCACACCGCGCACATGCGCGACCACGTCGGCGCGGCCATCAACCACTACGGCCGGATAATTGGCTTCGCCCGGAATTCGCATTTGCACATCTTCGGTGAACACAGCGGCGTATCCAGCCCAGTCTTTGCCATCCATCGAGCGAAAATAGCGCGCCTTGGTTTGTTTGATCGCCTCATAGGCGAGCAGCTTTTCGATATCGTTCATGGTTGCTCCGTCGTTATTTTTAGCAAGAGTGTTAGTAAGCATTGGTACGCGATACGCAGACTAAAGTCGCCGCGAGTGTGCCACAACGCGGCAATGCTCGACACGTGCCGCCTAGGTTAACGGCTGTCGACAACATTTCGCCAATTAAGAGAATTATCGAAAAGCGCCAACGAAGGCTTTTTACGCCGCTTGCTGAAATGGACGCGGGCCAACTAAAATCATGCAGTCGCTCTCCTGGATTTACCGATGCACTCCCGCGTTCGTCGCCTCGCACTGTTGCTGCTGATGCTGACCCTGCCGTTATACGGTTGGGCGCTCGCTGCTGCGCCGGCATGCATGAATGCAAGCAACGTTTCTTCGCAATTGTCCCTGTCACAAAACGCACCAGCGCAAAAACATGCGTGCTGCACCGAGCAAAAACAAAAAACCTGTGCGGAACACCAAACGGTAAAAACTGATAGCACCGTAAAAACCAATAGCCACGTCAAGACGATGGATTGCAGTAGTGGCTCCTGCCACTGCGGCGGTGCCGTGTCGATGTCATCGCAGCCGTTCGTCGCATCCGCCATTGCAGCATCCATCACTGTAAATAACGAGCGTCCGTTTTATCCCGCGCCCGCCGAATATTCACCGCCCTACCGTCCGCCAATAAACAGCTAACCCCCGATAAAAATGTTCGCATCGCTTGCGCGGTGCTCTCGTACATTTTTTGCGTCACCGCTTTTCGGTGACGCGGAGTTGGCGATATGCGCTCCCTGTTTATTTTCCTAGCATTAACGATCGGCATCGCTCGTGCCGAAGATTTAGATTTTGCTACGGCGCTGCAGCTGGCCGAGCACAACACACCGCAATTGGCGGCCGAGTCCAATAAAATCGCCGCTGCGCGCGCCGCTGCAATTCCAGCGAATGCATTGCCCGATCCAAAGCTATTAGTCGGTGTTGAAAACGTACCGATATCGGGTGCCGAGCGCGGCAATCTCAACAGCGATTTTATGACGATGGAAAAAATTGGCGTGATGCAGGAATTTACCAATGCCGACAAACGTCATGCGCGCGCCGATATTGCAAACGCGACAGTAGCGCGTGCTGTGGCCGAGCAACTTGTTACGCGGCAGAAAATTCGCGCCGATGTCGCGCAGGCTTGGCTGCAGCGTTTTTATCTGGAGCAGCAGCGCGCTGTACTTGATGCATTGCAGCGCGAAAATAATTTACTGCAACAGGCTGTCGACGCGCAGCTCGCATCGGGCAAAGCAAACAGCGCCGATGCATTGCTGCCGCGCGAAGAAGCATTGACCGTAGCCGATCGACGCGATGCGCTCGATCAGCAAATCGAAAATGCGAAAGCGCAACTCGCGCAGTGGATCGGCAACGAAGCGTATTTGCCATTGACCGGCGCGCTGCCGGAGTTTGCCGTCGAAACCGGTGCGCTGAATAAAAGTTTGCATCGCCATCCCGAGCTCGCGGCATTTGTGCCGATGACGCAACAAGCCGAAGCGGAATTGCGCGAAGCACAGGCGCAGAAAAAATCCGATTGGGGGGTGGAGTTGGCGTATCAACGACGCGGACCGCTTTATGCGGATATGGTCTCGGTACAAATTACTTACGATTTGCCGGTATTCGCAGGCTCCCGCCAAAATCCATTAATCGAATCGAAGAAGCACGCGCTCGAAAAAATCGATAACGAACGCAGCGCGATGTTGCGCGAACATGCGGCGCAGCTTGCCGCCGACAGCGCGCAATACCGCACGCTGACTTTGCAATTACAGCGACTGCGTCAAGCGCGGTTACCGCTCGCGCAGCAACGCGTCGACGTAACGCTGGCCTCGTACCGTACCGCGCAAAGCGATTTGGCCAGCGCGATTAATGCGCGCCGCGATTTGCTCGAATTGCAATTGCGCAAAAATGATTTGGAGCGCGAGCAACGGCAGCTCGCGGCGAAACTGTTCTACACCTATGAAGAGGTCGCGCAATAATGTCATCGCGCCAGAAAATTATTCTCACGACAGTTGTTTTATCTGTGCTTGTTTTAATCGGCGTCGCCATCGTGATTGTTCAAATAAAAAAATCACCCAACGACACGCACTCTGTAATAGCCGAGCGCAAAGCGCTGTATTGGTATGACCCGATGATGCCGGATCAACATTTCGATAAGCCGGGAAAATCGCCATTTATGGATATGCAGTTGATACCGCGCTATGCCGATGACAGTAAAAGTTCTGGCATGCGTATCGATGGCACGACGCAGCGCAATCTCGCGGTGCGCACCGCGTTGGTCGAACGCACGCCAATAAATTCAAGTGTCACCGCGATTGGCAGCATTGTGTTTAACGAACGCGCCGTTGTGATATTACAGACGCGCGCCAATGGGTTCGTGCAGCGCGTCTATGCGCATGCGGTGGGCGATGCCGTTAAACGTGGCGATCCGTTGGTCGACTTATTAATTCCTGAATGGGCCGGCGTGCAGCAGGAATTAATTGCACTCAAAAATAGCGGTGATGAAATTTTATTAAATGCTGCGCGCCAACGTGGGTTAGCGTTGGGCATGACGCGTGAGAAAATTGACGCAGTGCAAACGGCGGCTCATGTCTCGCCGATTTTCACTGTACGCGCGCCGCAAGCTGGCATTATTCAAACGCTGGAAATTCGCGAGGGTATGAGTGTCACCAGCGCGAGCCCGCTGCTGACGATCAATGGTATCGATCCGGTGTGGTTTGAAATGCTGGTGCCGGAATACGCAGCAACAACTATAAAAATCGGCGATGAAATTAATATCGATTTTAGTCGCGATCACTCGACGCGCTATCGCGGGAAAATAATTGCGCTGCTACCGGAATTAAATGCCGCAACTCGCAGTGTGCGTGTACGCGCCGAGGTCGATAATAAAAACGGTGCATTGCGCATCGGTCAATATGCGCAGGCTGCTCTTTTGTCTGAAGCATCGTCTCAGTCGTCGTCCCAAGCCTCTTCGCCGAAAAATATGAAACAAGAAAACGCTGGCGTCTTGTCGGTGCCGGCGGAAGCGATTATTCGCGGCAGTGACAACAATCGCGTTATCGTCGTGCAAGACGATGGCAGTTTCGCACCGCAGCTGGTCGATATCGGCGCGGAAATAAATGACCGCATTGAAATACGCGCCGGCCTGCACGAAGGGCAGCGTGTTGTTAGTTCGGGTCAATTTATGCTGGATAGCGAAGCGAATCTGCGCGGTGAATTAAATCGCATGCAGCCCGCATCGGCGCCTGTGACAACTCCAAAAAATAATGCCATGTCCGAACTAGATGTGAAAAAAAGTAATCAAGACGAGCATGGAGCCGCTCATCATGATTGAAAAAATTATCCGTTGGTCGATTGCGAATCGGTTTTTAGTATTGCTGGCAACATTGGTTTTAATTGCATGGGGTGTATTGTCGATTCGACAAACGCCGGTTGATGCATTGCCGGATCTATCCGACGTGCAGGTAATTATTCGTACCAGCTGGCCCGGGCAAGCGCCGCAACTTGTCGAAAACCAAGTGACGTATCCGCTAACTACAACAATGCTATCGGTACCGGGCGCAAAAACGGTACGCGGGTTTTCGTTCTTCGGTGATTCGTTTGTGTACGTGTTATTCGAAGACGGCACCGATTTGTATTGGGCGCGCTCGCGCGTGCTCGAATATTTAAATCAAGTACAGGATCGGCTGCCGAAAAATGCTAAAACTGCGCTCGGCCCCGATGCCACTGGCGTTGGTTGGATTTATGAATACGCATTAATCGATCGAACCGGTCAACACGACTTGGGGCAGCTGCGCGCGCTGCAAGACTGGTTGCTGCGCTACGAATTAAAAACAATTCCCGACGTGGCGGAGGTCGCGAGCATTGGCGGCATGGTGCAACAGTATCAAGTAGTACTTGATCCGATCAAGCTCGCCGCATACGGAATTTCACAGAGCAAAGTCGTCAGCGCCATTCAAAACGCAAATCAGGAAAGCGGCGGCTCGGTGCTGGAAATGGCCGAAGCGGAATACATGGTGCGCGCGTCCGGCTACTTAAAAACGCTCGATGACTTTCGTGCAATTCCGCTCGCGGTTTTCAATGGCACACCCATTACATTGAACAACGTGGCGACGATTCAGCGCGGACCGGAAATGCGACGCGGTATAGCCGAGCTAGATGGCGAAGGAGAAGTGGCCGGCGGCGTAATTATTTTACGCAGCGGAAAAAATGCGCACGCAGCCATCGTTGCAGCTCAACAAAAAATCGATGCTTTGAAAAGCTCATTACCTGCCGGGGTGGAAATAGTCACTACGTATGATCGTTCGCAAATTATCGAACGCGCCATCGATAATTTACGCAATAAATTAATCGAGGAGTTTATCGTCGTCGCCGTCGTGTGCGCGTTATTCCTCGGCCATTTTCGTTCGGCATTGGTTGCGATAATTTCGCTGCCACTCGGTGTATTCTGTGCCTTTGTTGCAATGCGCTACCAAGGCGTCAACGCTAATATTATGTCGCTCGGCGGTATCGCTATTGCGGTCGGTGCCATGGTTGATGCCGCGGTGGTGATGATCGAAAACGCACATAAAAAAATCGAACAGTGGCATTTAAAAAATCCACACGCCGAACTAAAAGGCCATGCACATTGGCAAGTCATTGCCGATGCGGCGGTTGAAGTGGGGCCGGCACTATTTTTTAGTTTATTGATTATTACGTTTTCATTCATTCCCGTGTTTACTTTGCAGGCGCAGGAGGGGCGCCTGTTTGCGCCGCTTGCGTATACGAAAACTTATGCAATGGCTGGTGCAGCGTTACTGGCTATTTCATTGGTGCCGGTGTTGATGGGTTATTGGATTCGCGGGAATATTCCGGCTGAAAATAAAAATCCGCTGAACCGCTTTTTAATTAGTATTTATAGACCCGCATTAGATTGGGTATTGCGCAATACCAAACCAACGTTGGCTATTGCAGTGCTAATTATGCTGACCACGCTGTGGCCGCTGACGCATCTTGGCGGTGAATTTCTACCGCCACTGGATGAAGGCGATTTGTTATACATGCCATCGGCATTGCCGGGACTATCGGCCGGTAAAGCTTCGCAGTTATTGCAGCAAACCGATCGCATGATTAAATCGGTGCCGGAGGTTGCGCGCGTATTCGGTAAAGCCGGTCGCGCGGAAACGGCCACCGATCCCGCGCCGCTGGAAATGTTTGAAACCACAATTCAATTTAAACCGCGCGAGCAGTGGCGTGCCGGCATGACGCCTAAAAAATTAATCGAAGAGCTTGATCGTACTGTACGCGTGCCTGGTCTCAGTAATATTTGGGTGCCGCCGATTCGCAATCGAATCGATATGCTGGCAACCGGAATTAAAAGTCCCATCGGCATCAAAGTCACTGGCAACGATTTGGCACAAATCGATCAGGTGGCAGCGCACATTGAACATATTTCCAAAAATATTCCCGGTGTTAATTCGGCATTGGCGGAGCGTTTGCGCGGCGGTCGTTATCTCGATATTGATATCGATCGCGGCCAGGCCGCGCGCTATGGCTTAAATATTGCCGACGTGCAAAATATTATTGCCGGCGCCATTGGGGGCGAAAATATCGGAGAGGCCGTCGATGGGCGCGCGCGCTTTCCAATCAATGTGCGCTATCCACGTGAGTTGCGCGATTCGCCGGAGAAATTGCGCAATTTATTAATCGTCACCGAAGGCGGTGCACAAATTACACTCGGCACTGTCGCCACAATTAAAATCAGCGAAGGTGCGCCGATGTTGAAAAGCGAAAATGCACGGCTGACCGGTTGGGTTTATATCGACGTGCGCGATCGGGATTTGACATCAGTTGTGACCGATTTGCAGGTCGCAATAACACGCGATGTGCAGTTGCAGCCGGGAATGAGCATCGCGTATTCCGGTCAATTCGAATTTCTTGAGCGTGCCAATGCGCGTTTGAAAATTGTTATTCCGGCGACATTGTTAATTATTTTTGTGCTGCTGTATTTCACCTTTAAAAAAATCGACGAAGCATTATTAATTATGGCGACTCTGCCGTTCGCATTAACCGGCGGCGTCTGGCTGTTGTATTTGCTCGGCTACAACTTGTCGGTGGCAACCGGTGTCGGTTTTATCGCGCTGGCTGGTGTGGCGGCGGAATTCGGCGTGGTGATGCTGATTTATTTGCAGCATGCGCAGCGCGATCACAGCGATATCGATGCTGCGATTCGCAGCGGCGCGGTGCAACGCGTGCGGCCGAAGGCGATGACGGTTGCCGTTATTCTTGCTGGACTGTTGCCGATTCTTTGGGGTAGTGGCACCGGCTCGGAAATTATGAGTCGTATCGCGGCGCCGATGGTGGGCGGCATGATCACCGCGCCGTTGTTGTCGCTGTTTGTAATTCCGGCTGCGTTTCGTCTATTAAGAAAGAACAAGCAATCAAAAAATTAAGCGCTGAAAAGAAAGCACTGAAAATAAAGTTTTGGAAAAAAGTGCTGCAAAATAAATGAGTGCGTTAATTTATTTTTAATTAACGCAGCCAAATTGATTGCCGGCTTTATCCTTGAATGAGAGCAGCGACAGCTTGCCTTTGTCGTCTAAGGTAATCGACAAGTCGCGACCGTCATCTGTTTTTATTGAATAGACCAAGGAGCCCACCGCCGGTAATACACCGACGGTTTCCTGTTGCAGATGAGTAGTTAGCGAAAAGGCTTCTGTGCCGATTTTTGCCGTATCGGCGGCAACCTCAAAATTAAAACTTGTCGCCACTCCCGCCGCCGCACAATTAACCGTTCTTTTCGGTGTGACCAAAAAAGATGACACGGCGGCATAAAGACTTTTAGTTTTAAGTGCAGGTGTTTGTGCTGACTGCGAACACGCTAACCCGGGCGATACACCCAATCCTTGGCGCGCACTCGCGCTATTGTCGCGCTCCAGGCTGCCATCACCCAGCCCAATATAAAGTCCGGTATCGGTACTGAGATCAGCCGTGGTGAACGAAATCTTATCGACGCTGCCCGCGGAAAATTTTCTATCGAAGGTAAAGTTCACCATGGCGCCCAGCAGCGAACCGGATGCACCGGGCGCGGACGCTGTGCCGGTTTTGTCGATCACGATAGATCCTGTCGTCGGCGTGCCTTCGGGATATTTTAGACATGTGCCCGAGTAGGAGCCGGCAATCACTGCCACAAGTGCGGGCCGATAGTTCGCACTGGCCAAAGTCGCTGTTGCCTCCGCTGCAAATGGTGCCTGCGAGCCTGCAGTCGACGTAGTGCGATCGCATGAAGCGGCGGCGATTACTGTAATTAACAGAGTAAAAGCTTTCTTGAAATTGCCGCGCATCACACTGTCCCCGCTCTTAAAATAACATGCATCAAATTGGATGCTCTGTGCTTTACCGATACCGACGTCGTGTTGAAAGTTAACACACTGCTGGCTTCGCACCGTGTGAACAAACAAGCCCAGGCCAAATAGCGGTAGCAAATTTTAATTTTGCTGGTGCCTTTATTAATTAAAAATAATTAAAATTGCGCCCGACTTATTGGATAGTACGCACTGGCCGCAATACCCGCTGCAGTGGATTTCACGAGCGTGCGTTCGCTTTGCTCAGTTTTAAAGTTCGCTACAGATTCGATGCAACCGATGCAGTTTTCTTAATCCTCAGGATGGCTAGCGATGTTTACCCGATACTTATTTTTGCTGGTGAGCTTTAGCGTATTAATTTCAGGCTGCACGTCGTCGCGACAATACCGCACCAATTATGAACTGTGTCAGAGCAAATTCGATGCGCCATCATCTTGCGCAACAAGCGCGATTCGCAGTGAATCGCTGGCGGATGGTTCAAATTACCTGCTCGGTTTTGTCGAGTTCGACGACCAGGGCCAGCTATGGGATCGCCGGCAAATGGCTGCAGTGGTCGATACGCTTTCGGAAAAAGCAGCGGGTAACGATTTATTGATCGTCGTTTTTGCGCACGGCTGGCAGCACAACGCAGCGCCCGGCGATGGCAATATAGAAACCTTTCGCAAAGTGCTGGCAAAATTAAGTGAAGACGAAAAATATATAAGCCAGTTGAGCGGTAAACCAGCGCGCACTGTTGCCGGTGTTTATTTGGGTTGGCGTGGTGAATCGATTTCGATTCCGCTGCTTAACAATCTCACTTTTTGGGATCGCAAAAATACTGCGGAAAAAGTCGGCCACGGCGCTGTGACCGAAGTATTCAGCCGACTCGAGCAATTGAAGCGCGATAAGGAAAGTACCGACAGCGGCAAAAATTCGGTGCGCATGGTTTCAGTCGGACACAGTTTTGGCGGCTTGGTTTTGCACACGGCGTTATCGCAAATGCTGGCGAATCGTTTTGTACGCACAACGGGACCGGATGGCATTCAAGCCGACGTGGATAAATTCGGCGATCTGGTGGTGTTGATAAATCCGGCATTTCAGGCGCAATTATTTTCGACGCTGAGCGATATGTCGGCTGAGCGCGGTACTTATTTTAATTCGCAAATGCCGGTGATGGCGGTGCTCACTTCTGAGGCCGATTACGCAACGCGCTACGCATTTCCGGCCGGCCGCTGGGTGTCGACACTGTTTGAAAAAACGCGCGACACCACGCGTTGGAATGCGGCGACAAAAACCCAGGAAACGATTTCGGAAAGCGAAACCAATGTCGATGCGGTTGGACACTTTGCGCCGTATCGAACTCACAAACTGTATCCGGCACCCACTGTTAATGCCGATAAAGCAGCGTCGTTAAATAGCAGTGAAAGTATCGGCTCTGCGTTAAGTGCAGCAGCAGCGTGGGAAGACGATAAGCCCGGCAGTAAAATTCAGTTTACCGGCGTTACCTTGGAGCGGGAAAACTCTTCGGTTGGTCGCAATCCGTATTTGGTGATTAGTGTCGATAGAAAATTAATTCGCGATCACAACGATATTGATGATCCGCGCGTCGTCGAATTTATTAAACAACTAATTACGTTGTCGGTTATATCGCCCGAGAAAAAAGCCGTATTGTACAAAGCTGTGGATGTGCCACCACAGACGCAATCGAGCCCGATCGAGTCTAACCAGGCCCCATAAAATCAGATCCCAAAATAGTGGAGTGAGTATGCTCTATAGAGGTGGCTGTCATTGCGGCGCTGTTCGATTCGAGGTCGAAGCATCGGGACCGATTAAATGCGAGGACTGCAATTGTTCTATTTGCGCGAAATCCGGGTTCCTGCATTTGATTGTGCCGAAATCGAAATTTAAATTGCTGCAGGGTGAATCGAGCCTAACTACGTACACCTTTAATACGGGTGTGGCGCAACATCGCTTCTGTAACATTTGTGGCGTTAAATCGTTTTATATTCCGCGTTCTAATCCCGATGGCGTCGATGTGAATGTGCGTTGTCTCGAACCGATACCCGCCGATTTTATTGTCGAGCCGTTCGATGGACAAAACTGGGAGCAGCACGGGCACAAGCTCGCGCATATGAGTAAAGATACTTAGCCAGATTGTAATTCAACACTGCGTCACTGCTTTGGAATTAACTATGAGCAATCTTGCGCGCAACAGCGGCACGTTGCGCAAACCTGCTCTATGCTCTGTAACGGCAAATTGATGGGAGCTACGAATGAGCGCAGTCGACGATCTATTTAGAAAAAGTCAGCAACTCCCCACCATTCCGAAAGTCGCGCAGGAGTTGATCGTCACCTTCGATCAGCCCGACGCGGCCATCGACGACATCGCGAAAAAAATAGCTCTCGATCAGGCGATCAGCGCGAAGGTATTGCGGCTTGCCAATACCGCACAATTTGGCGGCAATCGCAAAGTGGCGTCGATTCGTGAAGCGGTGATGGTGCTCGGCTTTAATTCGCTGCGCACCTTGGTGCTCGCCTGTAGTTTTGTTGATAGTTTTCGCACACCGAAAAATTTTGATATAAAAAAATTCTGGCTGCACAGCTTTCGCGTTGCGGCGGCGAGCAAATGGTTGGCGCGACTGTGTAAGCAGGATGGTGAAATTGCATTCACCTGCGGCCTGCTGCATGAGATCGGCGATCTGCTCATCATGGCCGAGCATCCAACGCAATTTACAAATATCAACAACAGCGTTGCGCTGGGCGGCAATCGCGCCGAATTGGAGCTGACCTTATTTGGCTTCACTTACGGTGATGTCGGTGCTGAGCTTGCGAATCGCTGGCGCTTTCCCGACGCCATCGTCAATGCGATCCGCTATCAGAGTTCGCCGAACGCGGCACAACCATTTTCCGTTTATGCCGGCCTGATTTATCTTGCCCAGCAAGTGGTCGCGCAACTCGATATAGGCGCTGCGCCTGATCAATTAATGGAAGCGCTCGCGGTCGATATAGTGCATGCGTTGAAATTGGATACCGACAAAATGCAATTGCATTTGGCGGAGCTGAATGATTTAACCGGCGATATCGCGGCGTTTTTATAGCGCCGCTTTTTGTAAACTCTTTTTAAATCTCCGCAGGCAGATATTCACTGCGAATTTATTTACACTGCTCGCCGGTTACGGCCGGCCTATAACGCGGTTGTGTATAGCTTTAGTGTCTAAAGCAGCCGGTATAATCGGGCAGTGTAAAAAGAAAAGTGCATGCGCGGCAGTGCCGCGCTTTCGCGCGTAAATTAAAAATTGAGGAGACCAACGATGCTCTATAAAGGCAGCTGTCATTGCGGAAATATTGCATTCGAAGTGGAGGGCGATCTCACCGGCGCGATGGCGTGCAACTGTTCGATCTGCTCGCGCAAAGGCTCTCTGTTATGGTTTGTTGCCGGCGAAAAAATGAAGTTGTTAACTCCGCCGGAAAATGTTTCGACCTACACGTTTAATAAACATGTAATTCAACATCGCTTCTGCGCCAACTGCGGAATTCACACGCACGGCGAGGGCATCGACCCGAAAGGCAATCTGATGGCGGCGATTAATATTCGCTGTTTGGAAGGGCTCGATCTGGATACGGTGGCGGTTAAATATTTCGACGGGCGTTCGTCGTAATCGATTTATTTCAACGCGGTCTTGCGGCTTTTAACTGAAATTTGCGATTGAGCCATTCGTAAAATTGTATGCAGGCGATCAACCAGACCGCGCCAATCGCAAAGCCGGCGATCACATCGCTGAAATAATGTACCTGCAGCGCGACGCGGCTAAACCCTATCGCTAAAATTAATAATGTTGCGCCGCAATAAATCGGCGCGTGCCAAACCGGTCGTACCCCTCGCGTTAAAACAAATGCCAGCATGCCGTACGCGACCATCGCGCCGGAGGCATGCCCGCTCGGAAAACTCCAATCGGTTTCGACAATCAAGCCGTGCTCGTGCGGCGGGCGCACGCGCTGAAACATTAATTTCAATAATCGATTTAGTGCGCCGTTGCCGGCCACCGCGCCGCACCAACTCAGCATTAGCGTGTAACGATATCGTTGCGCCAACCACAGCGCGACGCCGATGGTTAAAAGCGTGCGCGTGCTGCCATCACCGCTATGCGTAAAGGCGGCAATTATTTTTAACAGGTCGAGAGGTAATGCGTGCTGTAGTGCGTCGGAAACGGTGTGGTCAAATTGCGTCAGTGCGTTATCGCCAGAAATAGCGCTGGCGATGGAGATGAAAATAAAAAGCGCGGCAACAAATATAAGATTCGATGCGTGTTTTTTTGTAAGTTGCATCGTTATTGTTGGGCGCGGTCGGTTTTAATCGATGTCGATTCAACCAATACGAAACTGGTTGTCGCTGCGTCGAAATCCCAGCGCTCGATCGATGTGTGCGGCGCGTTGTCGATAGTCTGCGTGCGCAAAATATTTACCGAGTTCGGCACTTTGCCGCGCGTGCGATGCGACAGCGCAGTACCCGCCTGCACTGCCCATACCGAGCGCGGCAGTTTGCGTTTTACAGTATTCAGCGCGCGCACATACGGCAGATGAATATGCCCGCCCAAAATTAAATCGGCACCGGCTGCCGACCACATTTGAATGGCGACATCGTAACCGTGTACGAGATTGGATAAATCGCTTTCCTCAATCGCGCAAACCGGATGGTGCATCATCACGATGCGCAATTGCTGCGGCGTTGCGTTGCGTAAGCGCTCGGCAACGCGCTGCAATTGCTGCGAATTAATTTCACCATTTTTGTGTCGCGTTGGTCGCGTTGAATTTATCGCGAGCACCAAAAAATCTGGTGATTCGAATTCGGTTTCGAGCGCACTGCCAAACGCACGCTGAAAATTTCCATACGGCGTTACGATACGCGCCCATAGATTAAACAGCGGAATATCGTGATTGCCGGGAATGATGACGCGCGCCGGCGCGGGTAATTGCGCGATAAAATTAGCTGCTGCTTGAAATTGTTTAGTGCGCGCGCGCTGCGTGATATCGCCGGAAAGCAACAACACATCTGGCGTCTGTGTGTGCGCGAGTTGCAATAGTGCCTGCATCACCGGCGCTTGCTCGGTGCCGAAATGCGGATCGGAAATATGCAGCGCAACGCTCATTTCAGCTCCACGGTTGAGGTGGGATTCGCGCTCAACTGGTGCTCTGCACTCATGGCTGCTCTACCACTTTGTCACTGTCGGCGGGAATCAATAACTGCAGCGGTTGCGGCGAGACACGAAACGACAGCGGTGTTTCCATCCACAACACTTCGCCATCGGTGGCGACTTTAATGCGACGCTGCGATTGAAATTGCAAACGCACCACTGCTTCTTTAAATGCAAAACTATTAACGGCATTTGCCTCGCCCAATTTTCCGCGCGCACCGCGAAAAATCAGACCGAGCATCGACCAGCGGCTGACCGGCTGCGGCGTAACGGCCACTAAAAAACCGCGCGGTTGCGCATCCGCTTCTGGAATTCCGATTTGTTGCAATTGCAGTGCGTTATTGCCGACAAAAAATGTCGGCGTGCGCAGCGGCGTTTTTTTGCCGTCGCGTTCGATCGACAAACGCAATTGCGGATAACCGCGCAGCAACGTCGCCAAACCGGACCACAGTGCGACCAAGCGAAAGCGGCCGAATTTTTGTTTGTAGGTTTCGCGGTCTTCGAGCAATTGCGGATACAAACCGATACTGGCGTTGACCAGAAAAACGCGGTCGTTAAGTAATCCCACCTGCGCCGGTTGCAACGTCGCATTTAATAGCGCGCGCGTGGCGCCGACGGTGTCGGTTGGAATTGCGTGCGTGCGTCCGAAATAATTAAAGGTGCCTTGCGGCAATACGCCGAATGGCACATTGCCATCGAGCACCGCTTGGGCCACTGCATTGATGGTGCCGTCGCCGCCCGCAGCGATAACAATGCCGTTATTTTTTTGTGCCGTGACCACTGCGCGTTGTGCAATTGTGGAAATGTCGTCGGTATTTTTTGCCAGAAAAAATTCGTGCGGTTGACCCGCTTCAGTCAACACGTTGCCGATGGCGGTTTGTGCTTCGTCGGAATCGCCATGGCCAGAGCCAACGTTGAGCACGATATAAAATGGAGCGGTGCGCGGTGCAGCAGACATTTAATGTACCGTCCATTTCGAATTTACAAATACAGCGTTTTTAGCGCAAAAAATTTGCGGATGATAATTTGTACGAAGAGCACAGCAATTGATACGGAAAGCACTATTCATACAGAAAGTACAACCAGTCGAATCAAGCAGGCGATGCCGACTAAAAAGCTGATCGAACGCAATGCATCGAGATCGGCGATATAAAAAATACCGTGCAGCACGCGGATAACGACAAAGGCGATGCCAGTCAGCCCCGCTTTAACCGGATCGGCACCGGCAATCTGCGCAACGAATACAATCGGCGCAAACATCATCAACGCTTCCCACGCATTTTGATGCGCGCCCAGTGCGCGTGCGGCAATGCCCGTGGTTTGCTGTTGTTGCGCGCGCGGCAATTTGTTATCGGCGTAGCCAAATTGTTTTTTGCGAAAACTAAAAGCGGGCACGCCCCACGCTACCGGCAAAAATGTCACCACGACCAAACACCAAAGTAATGCATTCATTTTGAGAGTCCTTTTGTTATTGGGAGTTTTTATTAAATTTTTTATTTAAGTTTTAGAAAATAAAACGAGAGCAAAAATAATGCCGGCGCGCGCGAAATTATCACGGCCGCAATGCATCGAGCACGAACCCCACCGAATATTCGCGCCAGAATTTCAAATTATCCTGATCGTTAAAATCGAACGCGGCGAGCACCGACACGCTGCTGCCATTGGTGAAACAACCGGTGGTTACCATGATCGCCGCACTGAATGTCGCGCTGATATTGAGCGGTTGTTTAAACAGGCCGCTCTGTTGGCCGCGCTCGATCACGTGCACTAACCGCTCCATCAATATCGGGCTGCGCAAAATCAATTCGCGGCATTCGGGAAAATGTTCGCCGCCGAGCAAATTCGCATCAACCACCATGCCGCTCATAAACGGGAAGCGCACATACAGATCGAACACGCCGTATAAAAATTGGCGCAGCGCATCGGCCGGCTCGAACTCTTCGTACCGCAGCTGCGATAAATCGTCGATGGCCTGCGCCGAAATTTCGTTGGCGACGGCGACGTATAAGCCGGGTTTGGTGCGGTAGTAGTGGTGAATCAATTGTTTGCTGACGCCGGCGCGCTGCGCGATGTTTTCGAGTTTCGCGCCGGTCAATCCGGCTTTGCAGAATTCGAGCTTGGCCGCCTCGATGATGCGCTGCATGCCTTCTTTTTCACCGCGCTCGGCCCGTTTGGGAGCGATGCCGTCTTTGAGTAAAACGGTTTCGGCGTCAGCGGGTGCTTGCGGCTTGTTCGACATGACTTCGGCCTGGGTTAATTGAAAAAGTGGATTGCAAAAAATTGGTTGCAACGGATCGGTTGTGGCGACGATGGCGGCATCCGTCGCGGGTGGTTGTAGCAGCGATAAAACGAAACCCGCCGATTATATCTATTCCCTTACTACTATGACGCGTAGATTGCGCCGTTCTAAATAATCCTCACTCTCTGCGGGCGAGGACACCGATACCTGGAGAAGTGTATGTCCGATTTATCCCATTCCGCCAAGGCCGCCGAACTGAGCAAGGCCTTCGTTGCCCTCAGTTTGCAATACGCCGGCACCTGCGCCGACCCGTATCCGGTTTACGCCGAAAAGCGCCACAACACGCCGGTGTTTGAAGGCGACTTGCCTCGCGAAATGGGTGTGCCGTCGATTGCGGCCGGTGTCGGCCCCGACCGCAAAATGTTCACGCTGCTGAAGTACGCGGATGTGCACGCGGCGCTGGTGGATTCGGAAACCTTCACCACCGAACCCTACCGCGAAGTATTCGGTCCGGTGCAGGGCGAAATCATCCTGATGATGGGCGGCACCGAACACCGTTTCTGGCGCACCGTGTTGACCAATATTTTCCAGAAAAAAACGCTAGATGACTGGACCGCACGTTTGTTCGGACCAACCATCGAGCGCCGCATCACCGAATTGGCGGCGAAGAAAAAATCCGAATTACTCGGCGATTTCATGTTGCCGTTCCCGCTCGAAGTCGTTTATCAAATGCTTGGTTTGCCGGTCGATCCCGAGCAGCTCAATCAGTTTTCCGAGTGGGCGCTGTTGATGGCGCTCGGCGGTATGGCCGATTTTAAAAACCCGGAGCAGACCCGCGAGTTGATGGGCAACGCCATGATGGCGGCTGACAATCTGTTCAAACATTTGAAAAATATCGTGCAGCAGCGCCGCGCTGAAAACTCACAAGCCGCTGATTTGATTTCGCTGCTGGTGCGTTCGGAAGTCGACGGTCGTCGTTTGCAGGACGACGAAATCGTTTACTTCGTGCGCTCGCTGTTGCCGGCCGCCGGCGAAACCACCACGCGCTCGTTCTCGAACGTACTGGCGACGATCATGGAGCGCCCCGGTCTGTACGAGCAAATTCGCGCCGACCGCAGCCTGGTGCCGAACGTCATCAACGAAGCGCTGCGTTTCGAAGGCATTATCGCGGTGATGCCGCGTCTGACCACGCGCGATGTCGAAATTCGCGGCGTGAAAATTCCGGCTGGTTCCGGCGTGAACTTGATCGTCAATTCGGCCAACCGCGACGAAGACGCGTTCGAGAATCCGAACGAATTTAATATCAACCGTAAATTCAAAATGCCGCTGACATTCGGTTTCGGCGCGCACATGTGCATGGGCATGATGTTGTCGAAAATTGAAATGGGCGCTGCGCTGAATTCGATGCTCGACCATATGCCGAACATGCGCTTGAACCCGAACGAGGAATATCTCGGCATCAAAGGCATTCAGTTCCGCACGCCGCCGAGCCTGCCGGTAATTTGGGATTAATTGATACCGATGCTTCGCGCTGCTGTCGCCGCGTAATTAATCGAGAATAAAAAAGGCCTTTTCACTGAAAGGGCCTTTTTTGTAGTGCGTTATTTGGTGCTCGAGGCGCGCCTAAGCGAAGTTGTTATAGCGCTGCTGTCTTCCACATTTGTTCCGATCTTATTGTTCCCGCTTGCTCTTTCCTCTCATTCTTCCCAAACCCAGCGTATCGGTTCGCCGAAATCGTCGTAGATTATTTTCTTGCGCGGTCGGCGCGGTTTGGGTTTTGCCGGTGGCGCTGGTTTGCGGCGCGCTTCGATGGCGGCGACCACTTCGTTGACGTAGGTGCGATTTTCGCGCGGCTCATCGCCGATAAATGGCGGCGATGGCAGCGGCCCGTTTAATGAATCGCGGCCGCTGAGTCCGCGCGGAATTTCGTGCACCGCGCCGCCCTCGCGCAAAAACGCTTCCATCTGGTCTTCCAGCTCGCGACGTTGATCGGCCTTTTTGATCGGTGGTTTCACTGGCGCACCTGTGGATGCCCTCACCAGATACTTGGTTTTCTGAGGCGCGGCTTTCTGGGCCAAATTTTTCTGGTGCAGCGCTTTCTTAACAGTCACACAATTCCCAGTATTAAAAATGCTCAACCGCGGATAATGCCATATCGTGTTTTCCACGGCGACCGCTTTGATTTATGGGGTCGTAGGTATTTACCCGCCCGCACTCATCCCTTTGGCATATCGGTACGTACTTATGACTCTGGGGCGTCCGCGCATTGACGCAGACGCAGTCGATCCAACAATCTGTTGTGCATCGATGATTCCGCGCCGCTGAAAAAATACGAAACCTTGCTGTGTCATTCTGTCCAGATAGAACACGGTTTCTTCAACGAGCCCAAAAGATGAGCAATGCGTGCCGGAAAACGGCGACAGAAATAGCGGTGATTACCGCTTCGTAACGATGTGTCACGCTTACGTCATTGAGTATCTGGTTATAATTCCCCTCTGATCGACCCACTATCGAGTCGCCATGCAGAATCTCACCACGATAGAAATCAGCAAAGAAGACATCAAATTTTCCGCCGCGCATTTCACGATATTCAACGCCACCGAGCGCGAGCGTTTGCACGGCCACAACTACGCCGTGCACTTAGCGGTTACCGCGCCGGTGGGCGATGACGGCATCTGCTTCAGCTACAAAGACATCAAAACGCGGCTGCGCGAACTGTGCGCGACGCTCGACGAATACACCTTGCTGCCGCAGTTATCGCCGCATTTACGCATCGAGGAAAGCGCGGATATTTATCTCGTTTATTTCAACGGTGAAAAAATTCCGCTGCTGAAATCGGACACCTTGCTACTGCCGATTCGCAATTCCACGGTGGAAGAATTGGCGCGTTATCTGCGTGATTGCTTCGTCGGCGATACGCAATTCGTGTGCACCCGTGGCATTTGCGATGTGGTGCTCAAAGTATCTTCGGGGCCGGGACAATCGGGCTCCAGCCGCTGGGTGGCCGACAGCGGACGCTGATCGAACCGAGCGGCGCAGTAAATCAGTACCTCTTCGGCATGATGCCTGTCTTCATTTAACGATGTGTTGTTTGCGGTGCGGTGCGACTTTTAAGGGTGCGTTTTCTTTTTTATAGAATGCATTTTGTTAAGGCTGCCAGTGCAGTGCGCGTTGATACATACGTTTCGCAAAAACTAACACTCGTCCTCAGCGGCGGGTTCAGGAGCATTAAATGCCATTGATTAATCGCGGGCATGCCGTGCGGCTGGCGCAATTTGTCACCGTCCCGCTGTTCGTTGCGCTGTTAAGCGATTGCTCGAAACCGGCGCCGCCCCCAGCGGCAATCGATGTCACCACGATCAAGCTGACGCCGCGTGCGGCTACCGTGACGGAGACCTTTGTCGGCCAGACCGAGGCGCGCAACACCATCGAAATCCGGCCGCGCGTCGGCGGCCTGCTCGAAAAGCAAATTGCCAACGACGGCCAAACGATTAAGAAGGGCGATCCGTTATTTGTGATCGACTCGCAGCCGTATATCGCGGCATTGGCGCAGGCGCGTGCGGAGCTGGCGCAGGCGCAGGCTTCGCGCGAACAGGCCGAGCGCGACTTCGGTCGGGTGCAGCCGCTGTTGGCGATGGATGCCGTCAGTCAGCAGGATTATGACGCCGCGCAGGCGCGCAGTTCGGCTTCGGCCGCGTCGGTGGACGCAGCGCGGGCGACGGTGAAAACGGCCGAGTTGAACCTCGGTTACACGACCATTACGTCACCGATCGACGGCGTGATGGGCCGTGCGGAAATTCGCGTCGGCGGTTTGGTGGCGCCGAATTCGACGCTGATCGCAACGGTGTATTCGGTCGATCCGATGTACATCGATTTCGGCATCAGCGAACAGCGCCTGCTGGCATTTCAGCGCACGCTCGGCCGCACCGCCGATCAAAACTCCAAATCGCCACCGCCGTATCGGCTGATTTTGGGCGATGGTTACGAATACCCGCAGATTCCGAAATTGAACTTCATTGATCCCGCCGTCGACCGCACCACCGGCACCCTGGCGGTGCGGTTGGAAGTGGCGAATCCGCAGAAAATGCTGCGCGCCGGCCAATTCGCGCGCATCGCCATGGATACGCAACAGATACCCGACGCACTGCTGTTGCCGCAGCGCGCCGTGCAGGATTTGCAGGGCAGCAACTTTGTCTGGGTGGTCGATGGCGACGGCAAGGCGCAGAACCGAGACGTCAAAATGGGTGCGCGTATCGAACACGATTGGCAGGTTCTGTCGGGCTTGAAAGCCGGTGAAACTGTCATTGTCGACGGCGTGCAGAAGTTAAAATCGGGCGTGCCGGTGCATGCGACGCCATTGCCGCCGGATCAAACCGACGCCAAAACCGCGCAGCCGGGGGCACCGCAACCCGCTGCTGGCGCGACCAACGGCAAACCGAATGAAAAGCCGAATGACCCGGCCGCGAAACCCGCCAAAAAAGCTCCTGCCGCTAAAGCTTCGGGGGCCGCGCAGTGATCAACTTTTTTATCGATCGACCGATCTTTGCGACCGTACTGGCCATCATCATCACCTTCGGCGGCGCGGTGGCACTGACGCAGTTGCCGATTGCGCGCTTCCCGCAAATCACGCCGCCGACCATCGTGGTATCGACCTCGTTTCCGGGTGCGGACGCGGCCACCATCGAGCAGTCGGTGGCGGCGCCAATCGAGCAACAGGTCAACGGCGTGCCGAACATGCTGTACATGGACTCGAAGAGTTCGAATGACGGCAATTACTCGCTGACGATTACTTTCGCGGTCGGCACCGATCAGGATATCGCCGCCGTCAACGTGCAGAACCAGGTCGCCATCGCCCAGCGCCAGTTACCGCAGCAGGTGCTGCAACAGGGCGTGGTGGTGGCGAAACGGCAGCCGAGTATTTTGCTGTTCGTCGCGTTGCGGGCTAAAGATCCGCGCTACGACTATCTGTTCCTATCCAACTACGCGACGCTGCACGTGTATGACGCGCTGGCGCGGATTCCCGGCGTCGGTCAGGTGGTGGTGCTCGGTGCGCGCGATTACGGCATGCGTATCTGGCTCGACCCGGAAAAAATGGCGCAGCTCGGCGTCACCACGCAAGATGTTAACGCCGTCATCGGCGAGCAGAACGTGGTCGCGCCGGCCGGCACCATCGGCGGCGAGCCGGCGCCGAAAGGTCAGCAGTTGCAGTACAACGTCAACGTAAAAGGGCGACTAACGTCGGTTGCGGAATACCAAAACATCATCGTACGCGCGCGCAACGATGGCACTTCGGTGCGGTTGAATGATATTGCCCGGGTCGAATTGGCGGCCACCGATTACGGCCGTTCGAGCCGTTTGTCCGGCGAGCCGGTCGCGACCATTGCTATTTATCAATTGCCTAATGCCAATGCGCTCGACGTATCGCGTCGCGCCCATCAGGTGATCAAAGATTTGGCGCCGACGCTGCCGCCGGGAATCATTGCCGACATTCCGTTCGATACCACCAACTTCGTGTCCGAATCGCTGCATGAAGTGGTGATCACGCTGATCATCGCGGTGTTGCTGGTGCTGGTGGTGGTGTTCGTATTTCTGGAGAACTGGCGCGCGACCTTGATTCCGATGCTGGCGGTGCCGGTGTCGTTAATCGGCACCTTCGTCGCGTTCCTGGTGCTCGGGTTTTCGATCAATACGCTGACGCTGTTCGCGCTGGTACTGGCGATCGGGTTGGTGGTGGATGACGCCATCGTCGTGGTCGAGGCGGTCACCGCCAAGATGGATCACGACGGTCTGGACGCAGTCGCCGCCACCCGCGCAGCAATGAGTGAGGTCGCCGGTCCGGTCGTCGCCATCGCGCTGGTGCTGACCTCGGTATTTATTCCGGTCGCGTTTATCGGCGGTCTGAGCGGGCAGTTCTACAAACAGTTCGCGTTGACACTAGCGGTGTCGGTGGCGATTTCGGCGTTCGTCGCGCTGACTTTTACCCCGGCGCTATGCGCGCTATTGCTGCGTCCGACCGAAGACATGCCACCGCGCGGTGTGCTCGGCCGCTTCTTCAACGGCTTCAATCGCGTGTTCAAGCGCTCCACCGATAAGTATGTATCCACGGTCGGTAGCGCGATTCGGCGCTGGCCGGTCACGGTGGTGATTTTCATCCTGCTGGCTGGCGCCGCCGCGTGGCTGATGGCGACGCGCCCGGCCGGGTTTTTGCCGGATGAGGATCAGGGTTATCTGCTCAGTATCGTGACGCTGCCGCCGGCTGCATCGCTGCAGCGGACCGAAGCGGTAATGGCGGAATACCAAAAAATTCTCGCCAAATACGAAGAGGTCGAGAACACGCTGGCGATCACCGGCTTCAGCGGTCTGACCGGCGTCAACTCGCCCAATACCGCGACCATGTTTTTGATTCTGAAACCGTGGGGCGATCGCAAAGCGGTGGCGAGCGAGATCGTCGCGCGCTTGAATAAGGACGTCGCGCAGCTGCGCCAAGCACAAGTGTTGGTGCTGAATCCGCCCTCTGTGGCCGGGATCGGCAGCGCCGGCGGCTTTGAGTTCGTGCTCGAAGATCGCGGTGGCGACGATATCGATAAATTCAGCGCCACATTGTCCGAATTCCTCGCCGATGCGCGCAAGCACTCCGAACTCGGCATGGTGTCGACCCAGTACAACGGCAGTGTGCCGCAGATCGAGTACGTGATCGACCGTGACCGCACCAAAACGCTCGGCGTGAAAATCTCGGACGTGTTCTCCTCGCTGCAGATGTTTTTGGGCGGCAGTTATATCAACGACTTTAACTTGTACGGACGCACTTACAAAGTGACCGCGCAGGCCGAAGCCGTCGCCCGCGCCACCCCGGATGCGGTGAACAATTTGTTCGTGCGCACCGAGCGCGGCGACATGACGCCGCTGTCCACGATGGTCACTATCAAGCCGAAAAGCGGTCCGCTTTATATCGAGCGTTACAACGTGTTCCGCGCCGCGACTATTAACGGCGCGGCGGCGCCCGGCTTCAGTTCCGGTCAGGCCGCGCAAGCAATGGAAGCGGCTGCGGCGAATTTACCGGCCGGTTATTCGTTCGAGTGGAGCGGCACCACCTATCAGGAAAAAATCGCCGGTGGCCAGGCGCCGTATATTTTCGCGCTGGCGCTGCTGTTCGTGTTCCTGGTGTTGGCGGCGCAGTACGAGAGTTGGGTGGTGCCGTTCGCGGTGCTGTTCGGCATCCCGTTCGCGGCGCTCGGTGCATTCGGCGGGCTGGCGTTGCGCGGCATGGCCAACGACATTTACGCGCAGATCGGCATGGTCATGCTGATCGGCCTCGCTGCTAAAAACGCGATTCTGATCGTTGAATTCGCGCGGCTGTCGCATCAGCGCGGCATGGCATTGGTCGATGCCGCGATCGAGGGCGCGCGGCTGCGGTTGCGACCGATTCTGATGACATCGTTTGCCTTCGTGCTCGGCTCGGTGCCGCTGGCGGTGGCTTCGGGCGCTGGCTCCGGTGCGCGCCGCGTCCTCGGTACCGCCGTGGTGGCGGGGATGACGGTGGCGACGATGATCGGCATTTTCATGGTGCCAGTGTTTTACGTATTGATTCAGGGTGGCGTCGAACGCCTGCAAGCGCGTCGCGCCAAACCAGCTGCGAGTGAACACGATGCGCACTAATTCACGCTTGTTCCGCCTGCGACCTTTGTCCGCTTTATGTCGCGGCCAGCGGCGCAGTCCGCTGTCTTTTTCGTCGCGTAAGTCGCTGTGGGCACTGGCGTTGCCGGCACTGCTCGCCGGTTGCGCGCTCGGCCCCGATTACAAACGGCCGGAAATGGTCGTTCCCACCGAATACCGCTGGCAGGATCAAAGCGCGACCGGTTCCGAGTTTGGCGATTTGCAGTGGTGGGAGGTGTACCGCGATCCGCAACTATGGGCCATTTTGAAAGTGGCGCTGCAGGAGAATCTGGATGTGCGCATCGCGGCGGCGCGGGTTGAACAGGCGCGAGCCGCGCTCGGCTCGTCGCGCCTGCAATTCCTGCCAACCATTAGCGGCGAAGCCGGCGTCACGCGCCAGCGCACCTCCGAATACGCGCGCCTGCTACCCGATCAACCGGCCATCGGCGAAAGCGACACGGCGGCGGTTAACGCCTCGTACGAGTTGGATATTTGGGGCCGTTTGCGCCGTTTGAACGAGGCATCGCGCGCGCAGTTTCTCGGCTCGCAGTACGCCCAGCAGGGCGTTATGGTCGGTTTGATCGCCGATGTCGCGACTACGTACTTCAATCTGATCACGCTCGACGAACAGCTGGCGATAACGCGCAATACGATGGAAACCCGGCAAAAGTTCGTCGATCTCACCCACGCCAAGCACAAGGGTGGCGTCATTAGCGGCCTCGACGTCAGCACCGCTGAATCGGAATTGGCGACCGCGCGCGCCAACGTGCCGGAAATCGAGCGCCAAGCCGCTCTCGCGGAAGATCGCCTCAGCATTCTGCTCGGCAAAAATCCCGGCGACATCGTGCGTTCCGGCGTCACGGCGCGCGCCGAACTATCGCTGCCGCAACCGCCGACCGGTCTGCCGTCGAGTCTGCTCGAACGCCGCCCCGATATTCGCCGCGCGGAGCAGGATTTAGTCGCCGCCAATGCGCAGGTCGGCGCAGCCAAGGCCGCGCTGTTCCCGACCATTTCGCTGACCGGCAGCCTCGGTTCGCGCAGCAACGAGTTAAGCAATTTGTTTAAGGGTCCCGCGCGCACGTGGACGGCTGGCGCTGGCCTCGCGCTGCCGCTAATCGACGCGCAGAACAATCTGTATCAGCTCGATCTCGCCGACGCGCGCAAACGCGAAGTGTTGCTGACCTATCAGCAAGCGGTGCAGAACGCCTTTCGCGAAGTCGCCGATGCGCTGATCGCGCGCCAAAAATACGTGGAGTTTCTCGCCGCGCAACAGGACAAAGTCGATGCACTGCGCCGCGCCGACAACATTGCGATGGCGCGTTACAAAGTGGGTTATTCCTCCTACTTCGACGTGATTAACTCCAACCGTGATTTATTCAACGCCGAACTCGCGCTGTCGTCTGCGCAACTGAATGCGTTGCTCGCAAATGTGCAGTTGTATCAAGCGCTCGGCGGCGGTTGGGCGGCGGGGAAAACGGCATCGACTGCCGATGGGGTTGGGCAGTAGCTGGAAAGATGATGGTCGGCTTATGGCGCGGAGACATTCAACCATCTAATGCAGCCGATGTGCTGGAACGCGCGACTGCCGCGAGCGTTAGCCAATGAACTTCACGCGCGCAAAAGTAAAAGTCGCTTCAACGATTGTGGGCGTGCTCGGAATCCTCTGGCTCATTTCGATCGCAGCGTCATACAACACCTTGGCGGCGCATGAAGTTTTACTCAGGATTGCGGTCGGGTTTTCATTTATTACGTTGGCTCTCCAGCCGGAAATCCTGTTTCGGCCTTTTTCCATGGCCGAGGCAAGGAAGCAGGCGTCCTCGAACAAATCGCCGGTGACCGTGGTGCTCGCCGCTCTTAGCACGGTATGTTTTCTATTGGCTGGGTTCGCTTGGCTGATATCCCACTAGCTGGCCGCCACGCCAATGTCCTCGGCGCCGCTTCAACATTTTCAAAGACAACACGCGATGGCCGTGACAGACATTACCGATCGTCTCGCCGTCAATCGTGCATTCGCAGCAATCACTAATAGGAGAATCACTGATGGAAACCGATCAAATCCGCTTCGATGACGGCGTGTCCTATGAGCAGTACATGGGCAAGTGGAGTCAATTGGTCGGTGAAATATTCCTCGACTGGTTGGCTCCGCAGACTGGCCTGCGCTGGCTGGATGTCGGCTGCGGCAACGGCGCTTTTACGGAACTGCTCGCCACCCGCTGCGCGCCGGTGTCGGTGCACGGCATCGACCCCTCGGAAGGGCAGCTCAGTTTTGCTCGCGCCCGCCCAGTCGCGCGTATCGCACAATTTTCGCAAGGCGATGCCATGGCGCTGCCGTTCCATGCCGACACCTTCGATACCGCGGTCATGCCGCTGGTCATTTTCTTCGTTCCAGATCCATCCAAAGGCGTTGCCGAAATGGTGCGCGTTGTCAGCCCGGGCGGCACTGTCACCGCCTACGCCTGGGATATGGTGGGCGGCGGTTTTCCCTACGAGACGCTGCATGCGCAAATACGTGCGCTGGGTATTTCGGTGCCCGCAGCGCCGAGCCCCGAAGCGTCTCGAATCGATGTAATGCGCGAGCTGTGGCTCAACGCCGGCTTGAACGAAGTGGAAACGCGCGCGATCGCCGTGCACCGAACCTTTCCCGATTTCGATAGCTATTGGAAAACCATCCTCGCCGGGCCCAGCGTTGGCGCTAAGCTCGCGGCCATGGCGTCCACCGATCTCGCCCAACTTAAAGCACGCATGGGCGAAATTCTGCCCGCCGATGCCGCCGGTCGTATTACTTACAGTGCTCGCGCCAACGCTGTAAAGGGTCGTGTCCAAGGCTGATGTTCGGCTACCGTTACCCCGCATGAATCGGGCAACCGTTGCGGCTGCCACGAAAACCAGCTGACGCCTGATACACATCCTTGCGCGCACGCATGATTGAGCCGAGCGGCCGGTGCTCGGCCACGCCATGCCACGGGCTAAAGCTCAAGCCATCTTCCTGGGCCGGACTGGTCGCTGCATTCCACGTCGTCTGCGGCGGCGCACTGAAACGCGCGACGGCGACGTAGGGGCTCTCCTCTTCGGACCACAGCACTGAGGCATCTTCGACCGGCATCGTTTCCGCGTTCGTGCACAGCTGCGCGCGCAATTCCCACTCGCCACCTTGACTCGCGAAGAACGTGCTGACTGCTTCGCGCAGGCCATCGGGGTGCTTGCGCAGATCGAGCAACGTATGGGTCAGCGCTTGCAGATTCTCACTGACCGGCGCGAGCGCTATCTTCGCGATATACGGTCCGTACAGCAGCGCTGCGGCGGAGAAGAAAGTCTCGCCTAGAATGTGGCTCATCGGATGGCCGCCGAGCGAGGTCAGCGTCGCGCTTTTGTGACCAGTCTTCTCGACCAAGCGCTCGGTGCCGCGCAGCACTGCCGACAACAATTGCTTCAGTCCTTCGCCCTTATCCGTGGTTGCAGCGAGCAGTTTCAAATTGCCGAGGAAATGCTTCGCATCCTTGGTCGAAAAAGCCGGCGCATTGATCAGCACGAAATCCTGCGACGCCTCACCTGCGGAACCCGGCAGCCGCGTCCCCGGCACGTCGAACAACTTCAACGCGGCGCCGCGCGGCGTCGAAACATCGTCCGGCAATACGTCGCCCGGCGGTGTCGAAAGCCGCATCAAGCCGCGATAACTGACCGGGCTGCGGAAAATCCCCTGCGCCAGCGCGGGCGGCAAGTCATCGAGCACGGTCAGTGTGCCTTCAATCAAGCCGTGCGATTTCGCATGCACGCTGCGCATCGCGTGGCCGCTGTCTTCATACACTGTCTGCGAAATTTTCAGCAGCGTTTCACTCATCGAATCGATGGTGTGCTGTTCGTCGTCGGCAATGGTTTCCATCGACGCCACAAACGGCACCGGTGCATTCAGAAGCGTGGGCGTAGACATCGACAGGTGCTCCAGCAAAGGGAAGATAAATCAGCGGCGAGCTTTGTTCATCGTTAACGTCTTCAGCAATTCAGCAAGCGTCGTGCCCGTGCGCGGTGACGGGTTTCGGGTTCACCGAATGGGCGAGAAAAATAGACTCAAACGCGATGTGGACGGACGCGGCCAGTGATTACCATATGTCCTCGTGCAACGACGGGCTGTAATTGTTGTAAATAGTTGGGTGTTATCTACAGGTGGATTCGATTCACTCGCTAAACGAGCGGACTTGGAAGCACGGGTTAACTTTCGATACGGCTTAAGGAAGGAATCCAATCCCCAGCGCAGGCCTATGTCAGACATCAGGCAGCGCATCCGCAGTATTAGTTAGAATTAAGAGTCCAATCGATGCGGCGCGTTTAATTTTTAAATGCGTCAAGCGTAAAGAATGAGGTGCTTAACGATGACAATCGTGGTGATTGGCGGCACTCCAGCCAGCGGCAAGACCTCGCTCACCCACTTACTCGCCGCTGCTGACACGCGCGGTGTGCATATCGAAACCGACCGCTTCTTCCGCTTCCTCGCGCACCGCTTAGATCCCTCGCTGCCGACAGCGCAGCAGCAAAATACCACCGTCATCCGCGCTTACGTCGCCGCCGCCATCGAGTATTCGGCGGCCGGATACTCGGTCTATTTAGAAGGCGTAATCGGTCCGTGGGCGTTGCTCACCGTTACCGCGCTGGCCGCTAATATTCAGTATGTGTTACTGCACGCACCGCTCGATGTAGTGCTCGCGCGCAGTCAAACTCGCGCGATGCAACCGTCGGCCACTGCCGCTGTGGTCACGCATATGCATCAGCAGTTCGCAAAAGTCGTGGATGAATTTCGACGCCACGTCATCGATACCGAATATAAGACGGTCGAACAAGTGGCCGATGAGTTTTTCTCTAGAAGCGCCACTGGGGCATTTCAAATCGGTTAACGCTGCATTCGCGCCGGCGCTCAGTTAAGGGTTATCAGCTACCAGGGGTATCACCATGACGCGCGATCAATTCAACGACTTCTGCCGCGCGCTACCAGCCACATCGCGGGTGGTCCAATGGAGCGACTCCGATGTGTGGAAAGTGGGCGGCAAGGTATTTGCCATCGCCGCCGGGCAACATTCCGCCAAGCCGACTTTCTCCTTTAAAACGTCGGTTAATAATTTCGAAATCTTACGCGATCAGCCCAGCTTCGGGCCGCCGCCCTGCCTCGCCTCGCGTGGCTTGAAGTGGATTCAGCGCTACGACGCGCGGGCCAAGGCCAATCAGGAACTCATCACGCTCGATCAAACAGAGGACCCGCTCTATCTAAGTGAGCCGCTCGCCTATCTGTATCAAGTACACCCTTCCTGGCAACCACTAGTCCTCTATCCGACACAGAAAAGGGTGTCTTCGCACTACCCTGGGGTATCCGCGATACACGACGAGGTCTATCGAAACGAGGAATTCCTCATCCCTCACTAGGTATGACCCCTCTCCGACACCCCTCACCGCATAGTCCCAATACCCTCGGGGTAGCCGCGATTGAGGAATTGGTCGGTCAGAATGAGGAATTCCTCACTCCGGGATGGGTACACCCCATCCGCGCTATGCCTCACCGGGTATTTGTACTGCGAGCTCGTCACTTTGATGGGGGATTTCGAGTAGTTGAGAGGCGAGTTCGAGTAGTTGGGATGGGTTGAGGCACCTGCGATAGGGGTGTTGGGTATCCCCGGCTAGGGTGTTGGGTATTCAAAGATAGGGTGAGGGGTATCCCGACATAGGGAGAGGGGTTCTCCAGATACCCTCGGGGGTATGTCGATAGGGGCTTAGGGGTATGGCGGGATACCCCCCGGGCTAGGTGATGGAGGCCGAGGAGTGCCGTAAATGAAACGCCGCGTGCGTGTAAATCGAAACGTGAAACAGAGAATGCGCGCCAGCATTCTTTAACGGCGAAATCCGCTGGATACTTCAGGCAATGGCCGTGTATTTGTATGCCCAAGACTTATGTAGACGCGAACAGCCATAGGGACTTGGTGGTTCTATATCGGTGTATGGCATCGCACGTGTAACCTATAAGGCCTTTCACGTCTTTGAATGCAAGGCCGGCAATGAATCTTCAACAACGAAACAACGTACATCTTGGCGGCCATGGTGATTCCAGTATTGTGTTCGCGCATGGTTTTGGCTGCGATCAAAATATGTGGCGCGAGTTGCTGCCGGCGTTCGCAGGTCGCTATAAAACGGTGCTATTCGATCTGGTTGGCAGCGGTCTATCGGACTTGAGCGCCTACGACCAGGCTAAGTACGACACGCTGCACGGTTACGCAGACGATTTGCTGGAAATCATCGACGAGTTCACCACCGGGCCAGTGATCTTTGTCGGTCATTCGGTCAGCGCCATGATTGGGCTGCTGGCTACCGTCAAAGCGCCGGAGCGTTTCAAAGTTAACCTAATGGTCGGTCCGTCGCCGTGTTACATCAATGACGCCAACTATGTCGGCGGTTTCACCCGGCCCGACATCGACGGGCTGCTTGATATGCTCGAAACCAATTATTTGGGTTGGTCCAGCACCATGGCGCCGGCCATTATGGGCGCGCCGGAGCAGCCGGACTTGGGCGTTGAGCTAACCAACAGTTTTTGTCGCACCGATCCGGATATCGCCAAGCATTTTGCACGGGTGACATTCCTGTCCGATCATCGCGAGGACTTGCCGAAGTCGACAACCCCCACGCTGATTCTGCAATGCAGCGATGACCTGATCGCCCCGGTCAGCGTCGGCACTTACATGCATGCAGTGATGCCCCTGAGCACGCTCACCGTTATAGAAAACGTGGGTCATTGCCCGCATTTGAGCGCGCCGCACGTCAGCATTGCCGCCATGGAAGCTTTCTTGCAAACCTGGGACCGGTAACGTGTCAGGGATTGATCGCGACCTGCCCACTGCGGACGCATTGTTTGAGCATGCGGCTTGCGGACTCCTGGTCACCGCGAACGATGGTCTGGTAATTCGCGCCAACGCGACCTTTTGCACCTGGGTGGGCTGCAGCGCTGAGGATATTGTGGGAAAGCGCATGTTCCCGAGCTTTCTCACCATGGGTGGCAGGGTATTTCAGCAAACACACTGGCAGCCGCTACTGCATATGCAGGGCTCCGTGGCCGAAGTCAAAGTCGATCTGGTGCACAGCGATGGCCGCACACTGCCAATGATGATCAATGTGGTGCGGCGTCAGCATGGCTCGGTTTTTATGACCGAGATGGCGCTGGTCATCGTCACCGATCGGCAGAAGTATGAACGCGAGCTGCTCGCCGCCCGCCGCAAAGCGGAGCAGGCGCTGATCGAGCGCGCATACGCGGAAGAGAAGCTGCACGAGACCAATGCGCAATTGTCGAAGACGGATCAGCGCAAGGATGAGTTTCTCGCAACGCTCGCACATGAGTTACGCAATCCGCTGGCGCCGATCGGCAATGTCGTCGAAATTCTGCGCGCGAAGGATTCGAACGACAGCGAGCTGCAGTGGGCGCGCGACGTACTGGAGTGCCAACTAACGCAGATCACGCACCTGGTCGATGACCTGCTCGAAATCTCGCGTATTACCCAGGGCAAGTTGGAGTTGCGTAAAGAGCATTTGGATTTGTCCGCAGCGATGCTCGCGGCCATGGAGTCGGCGGGGCCGCTGGTCCGCCGGCAAGCGCACGAGCTGATTGTCAATCTGCCCGCAGCGCCGATTCGGCTCGATGCCGATCCGACCCGGCTGACGCAGATGCTGCTCAATCTGCTGAATAACGCGGCCAAATACACCCCGGTCGGCGGCAAAATCTGGTTGAGCGCGGAGCGACAGGGCAGCGAGGCCGTGCTCACCGTGCGCGACTCAGGGATAGGCATCGCCGCCGAACACCTCGATTCCGTATTCGATATGTTCTCGCAGTTGGCGCCGGCATTGGAGCGCTCGCAGGGTGGGTTGGGCGTCGGCTTGGCGCTGGTGCGCGGATTGGTGACACTGCACGCCGGCACCATCAGCGCGCGCAGCGAAGGATTCGGCAAAGGCAGCACGTTTGAAATCCGGCTGCCGCTGCTCGATGTCCAGGCTGAAGCGGCGAAGGTTGCGGTGAAAACGAGTGCTGTTAAAACGGCGGGGCTGCGCATCTTGGTCGTCGACGACAATGAAGATGCGATTGCCACGTTAGCGATGCTGCTGCGGATGCAGGGCCATACCGTGGAGGTGGCAATCGATGGCGCTGCCGCCTTGCAACAGGCCGAAGCGTTCATCCCGCAGCTTGTCCTGCTCGACATCGGTTTACCCGTCATGAACGGTTACGAAGTCGCCCGGCATATTCGGCGCGAAGCGTGGGGGCAGAACATGGTGCTGGTCGCGCTGACCGGATGGGGCCAAGCAGACGATAAATTAAAGGCCACGGAAGCCGGCTTCGATCATCACCTGACCAAGCCAATCGACTTCGACAGTCTGCGCGCCATACTGCGAGCGGTTTGACGGCCGATACTCATCGCAGCCGGAGCGCGGCTTTGTTTAACGCTAGATAATAAGGAAACAAAATGCTTCTACTGCGCTTTGATTTTCGCCGAGCTCCATTTTCCCCAGTAGGCATGGCCGATCTCTATGCCGGCGCGTTGGAGATGGCGCGCTGGGCTGACAATACGCCCGGTGCCAGCGTGTTATTTTCGCAGCATCACCGCTCGCCCGATGGCTATCTGCCCTCGCCGTTGATAATGGCCAGCGCCGTTGCGGCCTGCACGCAAACACTGCCGATCACGGTGGGCGCGTTGCTGTTGCTGATGTACGACCCGGTGAAGCTGGCCGAAGACATGTCGGTACTCGATCATCTGAGCCGTGGCCGGATTAATTACGTGATCGGCCTGGGTTATCGCGATGCCGAGTATGCGATGTTCGGCGTCGATCCGCGCCAGCGCGGCAAGCAGATGGACGAGTACTTGGGCGTGCTCAGGCAGGCTTTTTCCGGGGATGAATTCAGCTGGCGCGAGCGCGTGGTACAAATCACACCGGCACCGCTCACCGTCGGCGGGCCGCTGTGTCTTTACGGCGGTGGCACGGTGGCGGCGGCAAAACGCGCGGCGCGCCTCGGCATGCTATTCATGCCGCAGAGCAGCAACGCGGAAATACTCAAGGCTTACGATGATGAAGCCATCGCCAATGGCCATCCGCCCGGCATGTACCAAGTAACGCCGGAGGGCTGCCCGACCACAGTATTCGTCGCCGACGATATCGATCAAGGTTGGCGCGATTACGGCCCGTACATGCTGCACGATGCGATGGTCTATGCGCAGTGGCTTGGTGCCGACAACGCCGAGACTTCCGTTTATTCGGCGGCAAAAACGGTGGACGAACTGCGCGCGAAGGGCGGCCCGTATGTGGTGGTCACGCCGACGCAGGCGCTCGATTTAAGGGCCAAATTCGGCATGCTGGCGCTGCAGCCGCTGTCCGGTGGCGTGCCGCCGGAATTGGCGTGGAAGTCGTTGCGATTGATCGAAGAAAAAGTGCTGCCGGCAATGAAGTCGAGCTAGCGGGTCGTCCTCGCCCGTTTGCGAACGGGCTTATTCTGAAAACAGGAAAACAATCTTTGCGGTGGCGCGTGTTCCACCGAGTTTCAGCGAAGCGCTGCGGCTGGCCTCAGTACCTGATCTCCGCCAGTCCGTTGAATTGTTTCGCCAAATACGTCGCGTAGTTGTCGGTCATGCCGGCGATGAAATCGACCGCGCGCATGATGCATTGATAGCGGCTTTCGGTTTCCGACATCTGTTCGAGCTGTGGCGGAAAGGTGTGCGTGCCGATCAAATTAATTAAACGTTGATGGCGAAAATTGCTGTGGTCGTTGCGCGCATGCGCGACGGCGGCTTCGACCACGCCTTCGAGCAGCGTGCCGATCACCTGATACGCCCCGATTTCCAATTCGATTTTGCGGGGGTGCTCGAACACGCGTTGGCGCGCGAGTTGTTTGGCGCCTTCGACCACGTCGCGCACCGGCGAATCGCACAGGCTGATTAAATCGGTATCGATGCTGCCGGCGAGCAGCGCGTCGTGGTGGCGCATAAAGGTGTCGACGCCCGCTTCGATAAAATGTTCGATAATTTTGCCGCGCAGTAACGCGGCCTTGCGGCCGGGACGCAAATTCGAGCGCAGTAAATCGGTGACTTCGTCATTGCGTGGCAACACCGGCTGCAGCAGTGGATACACTTCGGACCAGTGCAGTAAATCCATTTCCAGCCCGTCTTCCAGATCGATAATCGCGTAACAAAAATCGTCGGCGGCTTCGACTAAAAAGGCGAGCGGGTGGCGGCAAAAATAATTGTCACCGCGCTGTTCGAGTCCGGTGGCATTGCACACTTCCAATAATGCATCGCGCTCGGCGACGAAGGCACTGAATTTATCCGGGCGCGGTGTTTTCTGCGTGCGCGCGACATCGGCCAACCACGGGTATTTCAAAAATGTCGCCAGCGTTGCGTACGTCAAGCGCATGCCGTCGTCGTACTGGTGATATTCGGATTTGGTGAGAATGCGAAAGCCCTGCGCGTTGCCTTCGAAGCCGATTAAATCCGCGCGCTGCGCAACGTTGAGTCCCGCCAGCAAATGTTCACCGCATTCGCTGAACCACGAACGAATGGCGCGCTCGCCAGTGTGGCCGAATGGTGGATTGCCGATGTCGTGCGCAAGACAGGCCGATTGCACGATATCGCCGAGATCGGTGGCGTCGATACCAGCGGGCAACAATTGTTGCGCGCGTAATACTTCGCCGACGCGAATGCCGAGCGTGCGCCCGACGCACGATACTTCCAGGCTGTGCGTCAGACGGTTGTGAATATGATCGTTGGTCGCGAGCGGATGGACCTGCGTTTTGCGCGCAAGCCGTCGAAACGCACCGGAGAAAATAATCTTATCGTGATCGCGTAAAAACGCGTTGCGCCCCGATTCTTCTTTGGCCGGGCGATTGCCCAGCCGATTTTTATTTAGCAATTTTTCCCAGCGCATTGTTATTTATTTCTCAGCGGTCGCCTTAGTTGCCCGAACCTGAAACGTGTTCCGGTTCGACGCGATAAATCACGCGCACTTCGCCGGGCTGGCGAAATGGGTACGCTTTGCCGAGATACTTTTGCGACAGTTTATCGATATGCGCGTCGGCGCCGGTTTCGGTGACTTCAACGATTTTGCCGCGCACCTGTAAATAGCGGTAAGGGTTTTCCGGATCGCTCAACGCCAGTGCAACACGCGGATCGCGCCGCATATTGCGGTCTTTCTGCCGGCCTTTCGCGGAATTGATGACGACATGCGTGCCGTCGAAATCGCACCACACCGGCGATACTTGCGGGCTGCCATCCGGCATCAGCGTGGTCAAATGCGCGAAGGTCGGTTTTTGCAGTAAGTCGAGATATTCGGAAGGAACGGCTGCTGACATGATGGTGCTCCTGCAATGAATAGGGGGAGGTTAACTTATGCGGGCGGCCCACAAACTGCAAGGTGGAATATCTGCTGCTGCGCGTTGCCGCGAAAAATGCTGTTTAACGCGCAGCGGCACTCACGCAGCGGCACTAACGAATTAACGAATATTCACAGGCACTGCAAAAATAGCCAAAAGAGCCCTAGTGATCTGCTCCCACCAAAACAGTGCAACGAGAGGTTTTACAGTATGCAAATTGATCCCGCCCAGCATTCGACCGCGGAAAACTACAAACTGCTGACCAATTTAGTGGTGCCGCGTCCGATTGCCTGGGTGAGCACAATCAACGATAGCGATGTTATTAATCTTGCGCCGTTCAGTTTCTTTAACGCGGTGTGCAGCGATCCGCTCTACGTCATTGTCAGCATCGGCAACAACGAAGCGGGCGAACTGAAAGACACCGGCAAAAATATTCGCGCAACCGGCGAGTTCGTGGTGAATTTGGTAACCGAAGAGTTATTCGATGCGATGAATATTTCCGCCGCAGAATTTCCGGCAACGGCGAGCGAGTTGGAGGCAGTCCATTTACAGGCAGCACCGTCGCAGCGTGTAAAACCGCCGCGCGTGGCGCAGGCGCAAGTCAGTCTCGAATGTAAATTATTCAGCGCGCAACCGCTCGGTACGTACACGTTATTTATTGGCGAGGTCGTTATGTTTCATGTGGCCGATCAATTGCTCGGCTCGCGTTTGCATATTAATAATTTCGCACCGATTGGACGGATGGGTTCGCCATCGGTTTATTCGCGCACGACTGATCGCTTCGATATTCCGCGCATCAGTTACAAACAGTGGTTAGAAAATCCGAATTAACACTAAGAAGTTTTAAAGCAGTATTCGCGGAATGATGCCACTAACGTATTTAATAAGTTGCGCGGTGTGAAGTTACAAAGAAATAAAGTCGACGTGCATAACTTCGATAGTGCGCTGGTTCTTTCTGGTGTCTGAATAATTAATTTACGAATTGATAAATGGGATGGCACGTTGCGAAAGTTAACCGTGCCACAGCTGTTTGATTGCTTGGTTCTCTCTTTCTTTTTTTCTGTCTTTCTCGGTCTTTTTCTGCGTGTTCCTCAGATATCTATTTTATTTTTCCGCATTGAGTATTCAGTGTTTAAGTCGTGCTCTTAAATATGAATAAATTACAATTGGTTTTCTTCATCTTATTTGCGTGAGCTTTTAATTCCACATCTCGCATTGATTATTTGCAATCGCTCTCTAGATCGATTTTTTAATTTCGATTTTCTCTGCATGCCTACTCTTTAAAGCGCTCCACAAAGTGGCTTCTCTCGAAAGTTCCTTATCGGCGTTAAAGTGTAAGTAATTTGCACCTAAGTGCATTTCGCCATTGTGACCCATGCCGCAGAATGCTTCGGCCGATACCATCGCGTCTGAGAATAAATTTAATTAATACGAATGACAGGTTGTGCGCGGTAACGGGCAACATTCTTAAAATAAAAATACGGCGTATTTAACGCCAATCAATATCAATGCTACGAGGATATTTTTATCTACATCCATGGCTTTGATCAGAGACTAATTAATCCGTAACTCATCTCTCTCGAAATACTCGAGCGTTTTCGAATGCGCGATAACAACAATAAATTCTGATCCGTGGTTCGTGATGATTCATAACTCCAATAATCAGAGAGCATCAAGATGAAAAGACGACACATCGAAGCCGTATTAAAAGTCGGTCTGGGCGCGGCAACCTTGATCGCCACACTACCAGTGGCGCATGCGCAGGAGGCCACGCAATCAGCAGGTCTTGAGCAAGTATTCGTAACCGCACGTAAACGCGACGAAGGCGTGCAAGCGGTGCCTATTTCGATTGCCGCGTTATCCGCCGAAGCGCTGGATAACCGCAACGTGCATGAAATGCAGGATTTGAATTCGGTGGTGCCGGGTTTCCGCTTCAGTTCCGAAGGCGGTAAAGGCAACACGGATATTATCTTGCGCGGCCTGTCCAAAATCCCGCTCGGCGAAGGTATTCCGTCGGTGGTGACGTATTTTGCGAACGTGGCGTTGCCGGCACGCGGCAGCAATATTCCCACTTATGACATCGCTAACATTCAAGTATTAAAAGGTCCGCAGGGCACCTTGTTCGGCCGCAATACACTGGGCGGCGCGGTCGTGGTGACACCGGAAGCGCCGAACTATGAACTGGGCGGTTACATAAAAGGCGCCTACGGCACCAAGGATTACCGCAGCGTCGAAGGCGCGGTGAACGTGCCCTTAGTCGATCAGAAAGCCGCATTGCGTATTGCCGGACAAATTCGGCGCCAGGACGGCCTCAATAAAAACCTGAGTATCGGCCCCGATTTCGACGACATCCATCAAAACAGTTATCGCATTTCATTGCTGCTGCAGCCGACCGAGAGTATCGAAAGCACGACGGTGTACGATCATTTCGAAGCCGATGAAGTCGCTGCCGAAGGTCATATGATCCGCACCAATCAACCGGCGCTTGATAATTTTGATGCGCTGTTCGGCAGCTTTGGCTTGACCGGGCTGGCGGGTAAAATCACCGATTACCTCAACCGCGGCAATGCGGCCGGCATTCATTCGGGCTTCACCGACGTTGACGGTGCCGGCTTCGTTAAACGCAATCTGTGGGGTATTTCTAACGACACCTCGTGGGATGCCGGCTTCGCTACTATTCGCAACGTGATCGGCTATCGTCGCGTTGAAGTGAGCGAAGCGATTAGCTCGTCCGGCACTGGTCCTATTCTCCTCGATAGCCCTGGCGGTCCCAACACGGTGCCATTTGTACTGTTCGACGCGGCACAGGTCGTGGCGCGTAAATATCTGTCGGATGAATTCCAGGTGTTCGGCAATGCCTTCGACGATCGCCTCGATTGGATCGTCGGCGCGTTCTACAACAAAGACAGCTCGACTGCCCCGCAAGGTACATTGTTCACCGCGTTCTCGCCTTTTGCCGTGCAATCTCCTGCGGTGACCTCGCATGTGCGCAACGAAAACAAAGCGGTGTTCGGCCAGATCGGTCTCGATATTTCGCAATGGACCGTGGAAGGTTTGAAATTTAACGCCGGCGCGCGTTACAGCAAAGACGATGTGTGGGCCTGCGGCGGTAGTTTGGTCGGCGGCGGTTCGGCTTATTTAAGCGAAGGTCAGTGCGACAGCATCGCGAAGCAAAATCTGCAAGACGGTGTTGGCTCCGCGAAAAACGATGGCCACGAAGTCAGCTGGACGATGGGCTTCGATTGGCAAATCAACCCCGACACGTTGGTTTATTTAACCAGTCGTCACGGCTATCGCGGCGTCAACGTGAATACGCCAATCTTTGAAACACCATTCACCACTGGCGGTACACCGGCACAAGTCGCGGCGTCGCCACTGGCAGCGCTGGGCCCATGTATTTCACCGGCAACGCAAGCGCCGACAGATTGTCCCAATCTGACCTCGTTCCAAAAAACCGGTCCGGAAAAACTCACCGACGTTGAAATCGGTGTGAAAAACGATTGGGCGATTGGCGATGTGAAAGGTCGCGCAAACATCGCGGCTTACATATCGAAATACAAAGATGCGGTGCAATTTGTTAATGCACAGGCACTGGGTATTCCAGCAGCAGCACCCGATACGCCGAACAGCGGTTCGGTGGGTGTGAACGCGGCCGATTTAACCATCAAGGGCGTGGAGGCGGATTTCACGGTTATCCCGGTGCCGAGTCTGACCTTGTCGTTATCTGCTGCGTATACCGATCAGAAGATCGACAAAGTTAAAGCAGGCAGCAATGGACTCTCGCTGACCAAAGATGAAATCACGTTGCCTAGCCCGAAATTTTCCGGTTCGTTTGCTTTCAACTGGATATTGCCGGTACAGCCGCTTGATGGTGATTTGGTGTTAAACGGTGATTATTACCACACCGATAAATTCGGCGGTCAGGGCGGTGAAAATCTGCCGGGATACAACATCACTAACTTCCGTCTCGGTTGGAACAACATCGCTAAATCGACGCTCGATGTCGCTTTTTATGTGAAGAACGCATTCGATGAAGAGTATTGGGCTTCGCCGATTGTGTTACTGCAGTCGTTCCCGATGAGCGTCGCTATTCCGGGTGATCCACGCACCTGGGGTGTTGAGGCAAGTTATAAGTTTTAAATAGCAGTAAAAGTTAGCGGTAAAAAGCAAAGAAAGAAAAGACCAAAAAAGCCCGGCACTCGTGTCGGGCTTTTTTTATTTCTTCGCAATTAGTCCCCCATCGCGCAAATACATCTTCAGCACACGTATATTTTTTTGAATTTTATTTTTGAGGGTTCAGGAATTTTCCCGCAGAAAAAAAATAGTGTCCCCTCTCACGCAGCGCATTTCATGAAAACCAGTTTGTTGTTTTAAAAAACGCCATATGTAATCGAAGCTGACGCCTATCTTCCTCTTTGAGCCCTTCTTCTTTCTCGCGCTAACAATAAAAACTGAAGTACAAAAAACTCTTTTTGTGCCTTTAAAAGTGTATGCAATTAGCAAACAAAATACTGTCAGCTTTTTGCAAGGAAGGGCGCTGAGAATCCGCCACGGGCCCTTTTTAAAACGTAGAAGGCAAACGTAAAAATTGAACGTCGCGCCCATTCAATAACGATAAATAAAAAATTTTTTGTACAAAAAAATCGACACAAAAATCTAGACGTCGCCGTGTTAGCGGTATCGAGCGACGCGACATAACAGCCGAGCAAGTAACACCAATCGGTTGATAACTAATAAATCAAATAAACGAGAGAGCAAAATGACGAGGCATATCGAAGCAGTATTGAAAATTAGTTTAGGCACGGCGGCATTTATAGCGACGCTGCCAGCGGCTCACGCACAGACGCAGCAAGCGGGAGGTCTTGAAGAAGTATTTGTAACAGCGCGTAAGCGCGATGAAGGTGTGCAAACGGTTCCGGTATCGATCGCGGCTTTATCCAGCGAATTGCTCGATCAGCGCAATGTGCACGAAGTGCAGGATTTAAATTCCGTGGTTCCCGGGTTTCACTTCGGCGCAGAAGGCGGTAAGGGCAACACCCAGGTTATTTTGCGCGGCCTTTCGAAAATCCCGTTGGGCGAAGGCGTACCGGCCGTCGTTACTTATTTCGGCAACATCGCGCTGCCCGCACACGGCGGCAACACACCCACATATGACATCGCCAATATTCAAGTATTGAAAGGTCCGCAAGGTACGTTGTTTGGTCGCAATACATTGGGCGGTGCGGTGGTTATTACGCCGGTGGCGCCGGACTACCAAGTCGATGGCTACATCAAAGGCGATTACGGCACCAAAAATTATCGCAGCGTAGAAGGCGCGGTCAACGTACCGATCGTCGATGAAAAAGTGGCGTTGCGCGTGGCTGGCGAAGTTCGTCGTCAGGACGGCTTGGATAAAAATTTAAGCGGCGGCCCGGACTTCAATAATTTGCATCAACAAAGTTATCGTATTTCGCTGCTGCTGAACCCGACCGATAAAATCGAAAGCACGACGATTTACGATCATTTCACTGCGAATGAAACCAACGCGGCCGAACGTATTTATAACGTCGAGCCGGGTTTCTTCGCCAATCCCGCGCTGGCCGGTTTAGGCAGTGTTTTACTGCCGCAATTGTACGCGGCGCAAGCTGCGCAACACGCGGCCGGATTTCACTCAGCGGCGACCGATGTGCCGGGCGGGGGTGGCATTACGCGCAATTTATGGGGCATTTCCAACGACACATCATTCGATACCGGCGTGGCGACGATACGCAATATTTTCGGTTATCGCCGCGTGACGCAATTCGAAGCGATTGATACGGCCGATGCGGGTCAATTAACGTTTCCGGTAGCCCCCGGTGTCAATATCCCTTTTGCATTATTCGATGCGGGACAAACCGTCGCGCGCGAATATTGGTCGGATGAATTTCAAATCTTCGGTACGGCCTTCGATGATCGGTTGGATTGGATTGTCGGCGCGTTCTACAACAAAGATCAAAACACCGAAGGCAGCGGTACCACCTTCACTCAATTTGCACCATTTAATAAAGCGGCGCCGGCAATTACCGGTTTAGTGAAAAATACCAACAAAGCTATTTTCGAACAGACCGGTCTCGATTTATCGCAGTGGACCGTCGATGGTTTGAAATTCAACTTAGGTCTGCGTTACACGTGGGATAACGTGTGGGCGTGCGGCGGTGGCAACCCTGCCAATTCGGCCACGTATTTAACGACCGGGCAATGTAAGGCGCTGGCCGGCACTACCAATGGCGCGGGTGATCCGATCGGCGTCGGTACCATTACCAATAAAGGTGAAAACCTGAGTTGGACGGTTGGTTTCGATTGGCAGATTGATCCGGACACATTGGTGTACGTAACGAGCCGTCGTGGTTATCGCGGCGTCAACGTCAATACGCCTGCATTCCAAACACAATTCACTACCGGTGGTCCAGGCTGCGAGTTTGGCACTTGTCCCGATTTGCGCCCGTTCCAAAAGACCAAGGAAGAGAAACTTACCGACATCGAAATTGGTGTTAAGAACGACTGGAATATTGGCGATGTTAAAGGCCGTATCGACGTTGCCGGTTATGTTTCCAAATACAAAGGCGCGGTGCAATTTCTGAACGTGCAGGCGTTGGGGATTCCGAATGAGGCAGTCGATGCGCCCACCGATCAATCGGTCGGTGTAAACGCAGCGGACTTAACTATTTCCGGTGTCGAGGCGGATTTAACGGTAATTCCGGTGCCCAGTTTGACGCTGACTTTATCCGGTGCGTACACCGATCAGAAAGTGGACAAAGTGGCGCCGCCGGTTGGTGGTTTATCGTTAACTAAAGATCAAATCACACTGCCAAGTCCGAAATTCTCCGGTTCGTTTGCATTCGCGTGGACCACACCGATTCATCCGCTCGATGGCGATGTGGTGGTTGGTGGCGATTATTACCACACCGAAAAATTCAGCGGACAAGGCGGCAACAATTTACCGGGTTACAGTCTGGCGAATTTCAGATTGGATTGGAAAGGTATTGCTAAAACACAGCTCGACGTTGCTGCGTATCTGAAAAATGCGTTCGATGCTAATTACTACAGCAGCCCCGATGTATTTTTAGGCGAGGGTTTCCCGGTTGAGGTTAACCTGCAAGGCAATCCGCGCGAATGGGGTGTAGAAGCGAAATATCGTTTCTGAGAATGACGATTTAGCTGTCTTTAACTACTCAGCTGGCCCGGCATTGACGCCGGGCCTTTTTTTTCAATTTCTAAAAATAAATTTCTGTATCAAGCGCGTTTATTTTCGCGCGGCGTAACGCCGGTGTGCCGTTTATAAAAGCGGCTGAAATAGGCGGCGCTGTCGAAGCCGAGCGAATACGCAATTTCGGAAATCGATTTATTCGAATAAATTAAATTGGCGCGCGCTTCGCGAATCAATCTTTCATGAATCAATACTTTCGGAAACTTTCCGGTCACATATTTGCACGATAGCAGCAAGCGGCGCGGGGTCACGCCCAAGCGTTTGCAGTATTCGTTGATATTCCAATGCTCGCGAAAATTCACTTCGACCATGCGCCGAAACGACAACACCAACTCGTTCGATTCAATCCGATGTTCAATGCGTTGATCATCGCTAAGCGAACCGTCGATGATTAAGTTGCGCGACGGGCCGAACAGCACCAGGAACATATAGCCGACCGTGATCGGATCGCAGCCGAGCCCCAGCCGCGCTTCGGCGGCCAGCAACTCTTTTAACGTTTGGCTACGCAGCGCTTTATTCGTGGCGCCGGTCATTTCCCGACGCACCGCCACATCGTAGTAGATATTCCAGAATGGGCTGCGCGGTTGCGACATGGTCGGCATGGCGGGATAGATACAGGAAACCAAAAACTCTTCAAGCACGGCGATCCATATTCCGTCCGAGTTTTTTTCGAACTGCAATGCGCACTCGACCTGCGATGGAATGGACACGACAGTGCCTGGGGTCAGTGTTTCGGTTTGGCCTTCGAACGTTACCGAGCCGCCGCCGGAATATAAAAAAACATATTCGCGGTAGCGGCGATTGGCTAGCAGCCGCTCGTGGCTTTTCGGTGTGCTTGGCGATAGGCGTTCAAATATTAGTTCAGGAAAATTGGCATCGGCTTGCATCGGCGTTGCTCATTATGACTGCCGCCCTCCATGGCGGATATTGTTTGATCTGGCATTGTTCGCCGCGAGATCGTTTCTTTTTATCGTGTTGCGTATCTGCAACCGGCTGCACGGTTACAGCTTTCGTTGCAATCCGCGCTCGGCCTGCACTAACGTTCTAGCTGTGGCGCGACTGCAATCTGCATCCGTCGGCTACACGTGTCCATGTACCGGCGGTGCATTCAACTGTTGACGCTCTCTGCATCGACGGTGGCAGCTACATTTCGGTGCGCGCAGATACTTATAGTTATTAGCGTCTTCGAGTTTATGCAGCGACATAGTCTGTGACATATACCCTAATTTGAGAAATGCACTTTGCTACAGATTACTTTCACTTTAAGGCTGTTGTCCGATATTGCGCAATAGTGATCGTAAGAGTTTTTCACTGCAACGCTTTAAGTGAAAGCGTCTATTCAAAGCCGCAGCGACCGTGCGTTGCAACATTAAATAGAAAAAAGGCATGCGAGCTCGGGATGGTTTTTACTCCTGTCGCAATCAATTGCGCGGTCCGATTAATGCGTTGCTGGGCCTGGGCAATTCCACTGACGATTTGTACGCGCAGCTCGCCCGATTTGGATTTAAACGCGGAATTTGATTTTAATTTTTAATGGAATCGTCGCGCTGAATTGTCGCGGCAGCGGCGTCTACTTTTTTCCCTATACGGTACGCGTCGGCCACGCCTATTACCCAAACAATAAATAGCACCCAGGTGGCGACCGTTACGCTGATGGAGTCGCCACTGCGTGTGGCCTCCGCTATCGCTTGCGTGATCGCATCGGGATCAAGCGGAATTTCATTCGCCAATATTTTATTGGCGACGACCGTGGCTTGCTGCATCGCCGCATTGATGATAATCGCCAGTGCCGCCAACGAAATAACCAGCAGCGCAACAGCTGCGCGAAAATGGCGCAACACCAAATGACCGCAACCGGGAAATGCCAGTACCGATAGCAACACGGCTTGCGTTGATTTTTTCATACGATCTATTCCAGGCAAAAACTCAAATTATATGGGCTGTAATAATTTTACTGCATGCTTAACGTAGAATTGCGCAGCACCTACACAATGGGCCAGCATCTACACAATGGATGGAGCCACCAGGTTGCTAACTACACAATGTCGTTAACCACGCTATGTCGCTAACCAAACTATGTCACTAACAAAAATCGCTATCGGTAGCGCCGCTTCAATTCTATTGATGTTGACCTCCGCTTTTGCACTCGCCATTGACGAGTTCGAGTCGATCGATGTGTTCCCGGTTGAACATTCAGCCGGGAAAGATCTTTCCGGCCTGGCATTCTGCGGCGGTGAACTCTTCGCCAATTCGGACAAGATCGACGATCGTATTTACGCGCTTCGCTTCGACCAGCAAAAAGTGGATTTAGTTGAGCGAATGGCAATTGCGTCGATTCCGCCGCGCGAGATGACCTACACCGGCAGCGCCGAGTATATTTATCAATTGCAAAAATACGCGAATGGCGACCCGCTTGACTGGGAGGATATTGCCTGCGACGGTTCGGTTTTATATCTATTGAGCGAGCGTAAAAACGGCATTCTCGCCATTGAAAATAATAAGTCCAGCTGGTTGCCGCTCGACTGGTACGCCGCCGCGCACACAGCGGGTTATTTAAATAAATACAATGCGTATGTCGAAGGGCTGGCGTTGGTGGATAATAATAAAATATTGATTGCGATGGAACGTGAACTGCGCGGTTTAATCGAGGCAACGCGCGCTACATCCGGCCAATGGCAACTAATCACAAAACCATTGAACAACGATCAACAGTTAGCATTTCGCGAAGGCTCGGACGATGTTGCCGCACTCGCACTGCACAACGGATTTTTATTTACGCTGGAGCGCAATGCATCGGCCATCTGCCGCCGCGATTTACGCGAATATAGAGCCGACTCGTGTTTTTCTTATCGCCATGTCGAGGACGATGCACAGTATCGTTTCCATGATCATAAATACGGCTTGGGCGAAGGGCTCGCCATCGATAACGACAATTTATACATTGTGTTCGATACCAATGGCGATCACCGCGAAGCAGATAGCAGCGACAAACGCGCACTGTTGCTAAAAATTCCGCTGCCCATTAGTTGGCGATAATTAACCGCTGAGATTTACGCGCTGATTCGAGAACGGTTAAGCCTGCTCGGCGACTTCGCGATGATGCAGGCTGCCGCCGCGCAATGTTAATTTTTCACCCACCGCAACAATAGCGCTCAGTACTGGAATTAATTCGTGACCTAAATCGGTCAGCGTGTATTCCGCCGATGGCGGTGTCAACGCGATGACTGCGCGCGCAATTAAACCTCGCTCTTCCAATTCGCGCAGGCGTGCACTTAATACCTTGGCGGATATTCGCGGAATGTCGTGACGCAATTCGCCGAAGCGGCCCGCCACTCAGATACCAACTAACATTCGGCGCCCATGCGCCTTTCAGCAGAGTCATGCATTCGCTGATCGGACACAAAGGTGGTGTTGTTTTATTCTTGCGTAAACGTAGACCCATGACGCACAGCTCCTAACCTGGAACGAAGAGGTGGTTACTCAATGGTAACCACATTATTTTAATTGCCAGCCGTAATCACGTATACATCCGCAATTACACGTTGTTAGCATGCGCACTCTGCTTCTTAACGATTTTACGGTGGCGGAAATTACATTAACGACGCGGAGTTTGATCGCGCGATTTAATGCCGCTGTGGGGCGGCCAGATCGCACCCAATTTGCGCTATCGAAAAGCTGACGAACTGATATCGGCCCTAGTGGTGGAGAAAGACTCGCTAGCTTGTCGCGAATAATTGAAATTATTTTTATAAAAAGCCAAACCTAACGGAGATATCATCATGAAATTATTTTACTCAACTGCTGCATGCTCGTTGTCACCGCATATCGTGCTGCGCGAAGCCGGCGTTAAATTCGATTTGGAATTGGTCGATCTCGCCACGCACAAAACGGCCAATGGCGTCGATTACACGACGATTAATCCGAAAGGCTACGTGCCGGCGCTGTTGCTCGACAATGGCGAGCTGCTGACTGAAGGCCCGGCCATCGTGCAATACATTGCCGATCAAAATCCGCAGACAAAATTGGCGCCAGCTGCCGGCACATTCGAGCGTGTGCGCTTGCAGGAAATGCTTAATTTTATTTCGACCGAACTGCACAAACAATTTCCGCCGCTGTTCAATCCAACCTCTACTGAAGAAGACAGGGCGGCAGCTGTGGAAAAAGTGCAAAGTCGTTTGAGCTTGTTGGATAAACAGCTCGGCGATGGCCGCTCGTATTTATTCGGTGAGCAATTCTCTGTGGCCGATGCGTATTTATTCGTGATTGTTAATTGGACGTTTTTTCTCAAAGTGTCGATCAGTAATTTCCCGAATATCGGTGCGTTTTATCAGCGCGTGGCACAGCGCGATAAAGTAAAAGAAGCGTTGCGCGCCGAAGGCATTGGTTGATCGGTTATAGTTTGTAGTTGATTAGATTAAAAAGGAGAGCCCGCGCTCTCCTTTTTATTTAGGATTATTTTTTTAGAAAAAAGTATTTTGGAATAATTTTTAAGCGTCTACTACTTTCAGCGTGCCTTGGTACATTTGCATCTGACAGGTGAAACGATAATTGCCGCTGTGTTGCGGTGTCAGCTTAATTGTTTTTATTTTTCCGACCGGTAATGTCTCGCTGATATCGAGGCCGTGAAATATCACTTGCTCGGCGCACGGGCTGGGATCTTCGCGGTTGAAATTCAATGTTAGTTTGGTGCCGCGCTTCATTTCGATGACATCAGGTTTGTACACGCCATTTGCCACGACAATATCGACGGCGTTGGTAGTGGCTTGCGTTGCGCGTGCGCGCCATAGCCAGAACCAAATAATAATTGCCGCGATAATTAACAAACCGATGCCATTAACGATAAGTGTCATGCTGTTTTCTCCCGCTCGCTGCCGATGCGCAATAGGCGCAGGCGATTGGCGTTGCTGATCACGGTGACCGACGACAGCGACATCGCCGCACCGGCAAAAATAGGATTCATCAATACGCCCAAGAAGGGGTACAGCACACCGGCTGCAATCGGAATGCCGACGATGTTGTAGATAAATGCACCAAACAAATTTTGTTTAATGTTGCGCAGTGTTGCCTGCGACACCTCGATAGCGTCGGCGACGCCGTGCAGTGAGCCGCGCATCAACACGATATCGGCGCTTTCAATGGCAACATCGGTGCCGGTGCCAATCGCGAAACCGACATCGGCTCCAGCCAATGCCGGCGCGTCGTTAATGCCGTCGCCGACCATGCCGACCTTGCGACCCTGCGCGCGCAGCTCGGCAATTTTTGCGGCCTTGTGTTCGGGTAATACGTCGGCAAATACATCGTCGATGCCGACTTCGCGCGCGATAATTTCGGCAGCGGCATGGCTGTCGCCGGTCAACATTGCCACGCGCAAACCGCGTTGATGCAAACGCGCAATCGCTTCTTTCGAATCTTCTTTAATGCGATCGGCGACGCCAATTACGCCGAGCGCCTGGTTATCGCGCGCAATAAAAATTGCAGTGCCGGCCTGCGCGGCGATGGCATCGGCGCTCGCGAGCAATGCGCTGCAATCGATATGTTCGGTTTCAAGCCAGCGCCGATTGCCGATACGAATTAATGCGCCGTCGATAGTCGCACTAACACCTTTGCCGTTGTGCGCAGCGAATTCAGTGGTCGGCGTCGGCAATGTGCGTTTGCTGTTGGCGGCGCGCACGATGGCCTGCGCGAGTGGGTGTTCCGAATATTGTTCGATACTCGCGGCGAGCTGCAACAATTGTTGCTCGTTTTCATCGGCCGCGAAAATTTCAAATACGGTTGGTTTGCCCGCGGTGATGGTGCCGGTTTTATCGAGCACGATGGTGTCGAGTTGCGCCGCGGTTTGCAGCGCGTCGCCGCGTTGAATCAATATACCCGCGCTCGCTGCTTTACCGACGCCAACCATTACCGACATCGGCGTGGCGAGACCGAGCGCGCACGGGCACGCAATAATTAATACGGTGGTCGCGACAATAAATAGATACGCGATTTTCGGTTCGGGGCCGAAGTTAAACCACAGCAATGCACTGACGACGGCAATGATTAAAACGCTCGGCACAAAAATCGCGGAAATGGTATCGGCCAAACGTCCGATCGCGGGTTTTGCGCCCTGTGCTTTTTTAACCAGCGCGATGATTTGCGCGAGCGCAGTGTCGGCGCCGACTTTGGTCGCGCGAAATAGCAGCGTGCCGCTTTGATTGAGCGTGCCGGCGGCGACGGCATCGCCATTTTTTTTGCGCACTGGCATCGGTTCGCCGGTCAGCATCGATTCGTCGATGTAACTGTCGCCGTCGATAACTTCACCGTCGACCGCAATTTTTTCGCCGGGGCGCACGCGAATGTGATCGTCGCGTTGCACCTGTTCGAGCGGCACTTCGATTTCTTGTTCATCGCGCACCACGCGCGCAGTTTTCGCGCGCAAATCCAACAGACGGCGAATCGCTTGCGAGGTTTTGCCGCGCGCGCGCAGTTCCAGTACCTGGCCGAGATTAATTAAGCCGATGATCAGCGCGCTCGCCTCGAAATAAACATGGCGCGCGGCGTCGGGGAAAAACTGCGGTGCGATCACCACTTCCATCGAATACAGCCACGCGCTGCCGGTGCCGAGCGCGATCAATGTATCCATGGTCGCGTGATGATGAATAAATGCCTGCCACGCGCCGCGAAAAAAATGGCCGCCGGCAAAAATTAAAACCGCCAGCGTGACGATGCCGAGCGCGCCCCACTCAATTTGCGACGACGAATGCGGCATCACCATCATACTGCCGCCGAATATGCCCCACAGCATTAACGGTGCGCCGACCGCGAGCGCGAAAATCATATTGCGCCGCAGCGCTTTCGCGTGGACTCGCTCGGCTGCATCGCGCTCGCTGTAGTCATCAACATTGACCGGCAGCGTTGCGCTATAACCGGCGTTCTTCACTGCCTCGATCAATGCGTTGCTATTCACCGCGCCGTCGATGCTCACGGTGCGCTCGGCCAGATTCATGTGCGCGCTGCTGACACCGGGCACCGCGCGCAACGCGGTTTCGATGGTGCGCACGCAACCGGCGCAGTGCGCGCCGTCTATATTGAGTAGCTGCGTAGTGTTGTTCGCTGGCGGTGTCATCAGTGGCAACCTCGTTGCGCCTTAGCGGCGGTGTTAGAGTTGGCGATGCTATCGCCGTGTGCGACGGGCTCGTCCCAATGCTCGATCAGCGCGCAAATGGTTTCGCCATCGGGTGCGCCGTCCGGCATCGTTTGCCAGTGCGCGGTGGCGTCGCGCATGCGATCGCGCAGTGCGGTCAGTTCGAGCAGTTGCTGTTCGACGGCGGCGAGTTTGTGGGCAAACAGATCGCGCACATGCGGGCACGGCGAGCGGTGCTGATCGGCATCGCCGAGAATCGCGGTGACTTCGCGCAGACTGAAACCGAGTTGGCGTGCCTTGCGCGCAAACCGCAGCCGCTGCAAATCGTTAGTGCCGTAGCGTTGGTAACGGTTGTTGGGATCGCGGGTCGGATGTAATAGACCTTCGCGCGTGTAAAAGCGCACGGTGTCGGCACTGACGCCGGCGGCTTTCGCCAGTGCACTGACCGTCATCTGGCTAGTCGCGGTGGTCGTAATAGCTGACATGAATTCACCCTAGCTGTTCGTTGTGGTGATGGTGATTGGTGTTGGTCGCAGTATAAAAGCTATGAGCTACTCCAAGGTCAAGCGCCAGCAATGTACAGGTTCGAATAGCGGGCCGCCGAACAGTCGGCCGCAGAATAACTAGCCGAGAGGATTATCGATGCCGAATCAATCGCCGAGGTTGCTGCTGTGGCTGGTCGCGTTGGGTTTTTTCATGCAGACGCTCGATTCGACCATCGTCAATACAGCGCTGCCGGCGATGGCGCACAGTCTCGGCGAGCGGCCGCTGCGGATGCAGTCGGTGGTGGTGGCGTATGCGTTGACGATGGCGATGTTGATTCCGGCGTCGGGCTGGCTGGCCGATCGGTTCGGCACGCGGCGGGTGTATTTCAGCGCCATCGCATTGTTTGTCGCAGGTTCCTTGTGCTGCGCGTTCGCGCACAACCTTTCGCAGTTGGTCGCCGCGCGCGTATTGCAGGGTGCCGGCGGTGCGATGTTGATGCCGGTTGGACGACTCGCGGTATTGCGTGCGTTTCCGCGCGCGGACTTTTTGCGGGCGATGAGCTTCGTCACCATTCCGGCGCTGATCGGACCGTTGATCGGTCCGGCGCTGGGCGGCTGGATTGTGCAGATTGCGTCGTGGCCGTGGATATTTCTGATCAACGTGCCGGTCGGCGCCATCGGCATTATCGCCACGCAGCGTTTCATGCCGGACAGCCGTGCGGTGCAGAGCGGCAGTTTCGATCTATCCGGTTACGCGATGCTGGCGTTCGGCATGGTGGCGGTGTCGCTGGCGCTCGATGGGCTGGCCGGTCTCGGCATTCAGACCGCGACGGTGCGCGTGCTGCTCGTGTTCGGGCTGGCCAGTATTGCCGCGTATGCGCTGCACGCGGTGCGCGTGCCGCAGCCGCTGTTTTCGCCGGCGCTGTTTCGGGTACCGACGTTCAGCGTCGGCCTGCTCGGCAATTTATTCGCGCGGATCGGCAGCGGTGCGATGCCATTTTTACTGCCACTGTTTTTGCAGGTCAGCCTCGATTACACGCCGTTCGAGGCCGGTCTTGCGCTGTTGCCGATGGCGATTGCCGGCATGGCGGCGAAACCGGTGGCGCAGCGGCTGATCAAACGCATCGGCTACCGCCACATGCTGGTCGGCAATACCGTGTTGATCGGCGCGGTCATGGCGAGTTTTGCACTGACCTCGGCGCAAGAGCCGTTGGCCGTGCGCATCGTGCAATTGGCCACCTTCGGCTTTTTCAATTCGATGCAATTCACCGCGATGAATACCGTCGCGCTGAAGGATTTGCCGGAGCAACACACCAGCGGCGGCAATAGCTTGCTGTCGATGGTGATGATGCTGGCGATGAGTTTGGGCGTGGCCACAGCGGGCGCGCTGCTGGCGAATTTTGAGGATTTCTTCAACGCTGGTGTCGCCGCGCAAACCATCAATGCATTTCACGCGACCTTCGTCACGGTCGGTTTGATCACGCTCGCGTCGGCGTGGATTTTCTGGCAGTTATCGCCGGATGAGCCGCTCGCCGATGGCAACGTCGAGCATGTCGAGATGGGCTGAATAGATCGCGTCGGGGCGGGTTATAAGCTGAGTGTTAAAAAGTCTTTCTCATCAAAAAGCGCGTTGCCTATGCTGCGTTTCCAGAGTGATGACTTTTTAGGTTCAGGCGATGAGCGGCGTGTTGATTATTCCCGGTTTGCGCAACAGCGGACCGCAGCATTGGCAAACGGTTTGGCAGAAACGCCTGCCGAATGCCGAGCGCATTCGCATGAAGCAGTGGGACACGCCCGACTTACAACAATGGGTCGATGCAACCATTGCCGCCGTGCGCAAATACCGTCCGAGTTATCTAGTCGCGCACAGCTTCGGTTGTCTCGCCACCGCGCACGCGCTCGACGCCATCAAAGATCAAATTCGCGGCGTGTTGCTGGTCGCGCCGGCCGATCCGGATAAATTCGATATCGCCGAGCTGTTGCCGCATTCGCCGTTGCCGGTGCCGGGGCTTGTAGTCGGCAGCCTGACCGATCCGTGGTTGTCGTGGAATAAAGCGCAACAGTGGGCGCAGCGTTGGTTGCTGCCGATTATTTGCGCGGGCGATGCCGGTCATATCAATGCCGAATCAGGCCACAGCGATTGGCAGGAAGGCTGGGAATTGTTGCAGCGCTTGCAGCAACGCGATGTATCGCGGCGCGAGTTGCCTCGTGTGGATTTGGCGCGAGCCGAGTTGGCTCGTTCGCGTCCGCTGTCGCCGCGGTTGGCGTTTTCTTATTAATACTGGCCTATTGATTAAGTGAAACATTGATCGAATGGAAGCAAAGTATTTCGATGTTAACGCAAGCGCATTAAGCTTGGATCGTGCCCACGCGTCGGCGCCAATCACTCATTGGCGACAGTCTCGCTAATGCAGCGCTCAATAAACGGTTAGATAAAGAGGGAAGCAATTATGTCTTTACGTCTTGGCGATATCGCGCCTGATTTCACGCAGGAGTCGAGTACCGGCACCATTCATTTTCACGAGTGGCTCGGCAGCAGCTGGGGTGTGTTGTTTTCGCATCCGGCCGATTTCACCCCGGTGTGCACCACCGAGCTGGGCTTGACCGCAAAATTGCGCGAGGAATTCGCCAAGCGCAATGTGAAAGCAATCGCGCTCAGTGTCGACGGCGTCGAATCGCATCAGCGCTGGATCAACGACATCAACGAAACGCAGCAGACCGAAGTTAATTTTCCGATCATCGCGGATGCCGACCGTAAAGTGGCGACGCTGTACGACATGATTCATCCGAATGCGAACGACAGTCTCACCGTGCGCTCGCTGTTTATCATCGACCCGAACAAAAAAATTCGTCTGATCATTACGTATCCAGCCAGCACCGGTCGCAACTTCAATGAAATATTGCGCGTGATCGATTCGCTGCAATTGACGGAAAACCACAAAGTCGCAACGCCGGGCAACTGGCAGCCGGGCGAGGACGTGGTGATCGTGCCGTCGCTGCAAGATGCCGATGAAATCGCCAAACGTTTTCCGAAAGGTTATCGCGCGGTAAAACCGTATCTGCGGCTGACGCCCGATCCGCGCAGCTGAAACCAATGCTCTGCCAGTATCGCGGTAAAAAATAAGCGCGGCTGGCAGCAATGATCTCCGATGGGTTGGGCCGGAAACGGCCCTTTTTTTCGCCCGTTATTTCTCTAAATTATTTTTTTAGTGGTGTGCGATTGCACACGCATCGCGCCCTTCGAGTTTTTGTAGTGCGGCATAAGCTAAGTCGAAAACAGTATTTTTTTTCGCGAACTAAATTCTTTATCGTGGCCCCATCTGAAGTGTGATCCGGATAAGTGGCAAATGGCAGACCGCGGTAATAGCGATTTTCACGGCAACGCGGAGCAACCGGCGCTGGATCGCCGCGTGCTCGACGAGATTACGCGTGCGCTGGCCGGTCTGCGATTTGGCTCATTAGAAATTACCGTTCACGACGGACGGATTACCCAGATTGAAAGTAAGAAAAAAATCCGGCTGACCTAAGCCGATTCACTTCTGCTGTCGCTACCGGACAACCGGTGCGAAAAATAAAAATATAGCTTTACCGCCGACCGGAATTCCGGAGGTTAACTTTGTGTTCAAAAAAAGAGGAAGCACTATGAAGCATTCACTATTTAAAGCGACAACGCTCAGTGTGGTTCTGGCGTCGCTCGCACCGTTGCCCGCGTTGGCTGCTAAAGCTACCAGCAACGATGCCGTTGCAAAGCAGCTCGAAGCACTGACTAAGCGTGTTCAAGAGCTGGAACAAAAACTCGCCGAAAAAAATGCCGCGGAAAAAACTACCGCTAACGTCAACGCCGATCAGGAAGTCGATCAGCGTATTCGCGTGCTCGATCGTAAGCTCGAAATCGCCAATGAAGATGCCGCAGCCACGAAAGCCGCCGCAGCGAAAGACAAAGCCGCCGCCGACAAGAAAGCCAAATTGCTGCCGACTGTGTACGGCAAAATCAGCATCGCGCAAGAAGATCGCAATCTTGAAGGCGCGGAAAACTTCGTCGGCGGCAAAGCACCCGGCGCCGTCAATCATCGGCGCGGACTTGAATCGTACGCATCGCGACTCGGTGTGAAAGGCGAAGCCGAACTCAACAGCGATTTGAAAGTGGTGTATCAGGCCGAATACGAAATCAACGTCGATAACGGCGATAAAGGCGGTTCCAGCACATCGCAAACCAGCGTTAACGGCGACGACTGGGCGTTCTCGCAACGAAATACATTTGCCGGTTTGAAAAGCGCCACCTGGGGTCAAATCATCGCGGGTCGAATCGATACGCCATTCAAATCCGCTGAAGGTAAATTCGATCAATTCAACGATCAACGCGCCGATATCGACAACCTGATCGGCGGTCAAAACCGCGTGTCGAACATCATCATCTATAGCACGCCGAAACTATTCGATGCCGTTACCGTCAACGTTGCCGTAATGGAAAACGAAGGCCTGACCACCACCGCCAATGGCGGCGATATCAATTACGACGGTCATCGCGATCACGGTTTTGCCGATGCTTATTCGGCATCCGTTGTTGCCGAGCAAGGTATTTTTTACGGCGCATTCGCTTACGACAAAAATGTCGTGGCGCGCCGCAGCGTCGACAACACTTTTATCAATTCGAACACGGCGCCTACCAGTTTTGCCAGCAACTCGGTTGAAGCGTATCGCTTCGTCGGCGGCGTGAAGGCCGATATATGGGAAGGCGGCGTGTTGTTGCAGCGCTCGCGCGACGAGTCGGGAATCTCTCCAGTGAATAGCCATCGCTACGATTCAGCCTATTTATTGTCAGGCGCAGTAACGGTGCTGGAAAAAGTAAAACTGAAAGCGCAGTACGGTATTTCCGACGGCGATTTCACCAACGAAAAAGGCAAGTTGTATGCACTCGGTGCGGACTACAACTTCACGCCGAAAACAAAAGTGTACACCTACTACTCGGCGCTTAATTTCGACAAAGCCGACATAACGGATAAAACGCTGGCGGTCGGTCTAGATCACAGCTTCTAAAAAAATTAATCAGGAGATTGCCCCCATGAAATTGAAATTCCACGCAGCGCTCGCCGCGTTGTTGATCGGCGCCAGCGGTGTGTTGCACGCCGCCGACGTAAAACTGCTCAACGTGTCGTACGATCCAACTCGCGAGCTGTATGAGCAATACAACGTTGCGTTCGCAAAATATTGGAAAGAAAAAACCGGCGACAACGTGACGATTCAGCAATCGCACGGCGGCTCCGGCAAACAGGCGCGTTCGGTAATCGACGGTCTGGGAGCAGATGTCGTAACCCTCGCACTGGCCGACGACATCGATGCGATCGCCGACAAAAGTAAATTGATCGCGCCGGATTGGTTGGCGCGCTTGCCGAAAAACAGCTCGCCGTATACATCGACGATTGTGTTTTTGGTGCGCAAAGGCAATCCGAAAAATATTAAAGATTGGGATGACCTGGTGCGTAAAGGCGTGTCTGTGGTAACGCCGAATCCGAAAACATCCGGCGGTGCGCGTTGGAATTTTATCGCCGCATGGGAATACGCAAAACGTAAATACGGCGGTGAAGCACAGGCGAAGGATTTCGTGGCGAAGCTGTATCAGAACGTACCGGTACTCGATTCCGGCGCGCGCGGCTCAACTACAACGTTCGTTGAACGCGGTGTTGGCGACGTACTGATTTCTTGGGAAAACGAAGCGTTTCTGGCCGTGAAGGAATTGGGCCCGGACAAGTTCGATATCGTAGCGCCACCGTTATCTGTGTTAGCGGAGCCGTCGGTTGCTGTAGTCGACAAGAACGTGCAAAGACACAAAACGGAAGCAGTCGCCAAAGCCTATCTCGAATATTTATATTCGGATGTCGGTCAGGATATCGCCGGTAAAAATTATTACCGTCCGAGCGAAGAAAAATTTGCCGCGAAATATGCGAGCCAATTTCCCAAGCTCGAATTGTTCACGATCGATAGCGCGTTCGGCGGCTGGAAAAATGCCACGCAAAAATTCTTCGTGGACGGTGCCATTTTCGATCAGATCTACCTGAAGTGAGTTGAGTTAAAACCAATGGCACAGACCAATCGTTCACTGATACCCGGCTTCCGGCCGGCACTCACTTTCACCATCGTGTATTTGAGTTTGCTGGTGCTAATTCCGCTCAGCGCATTGCTGTTGAAATCGCTGGGTTACGGACCGTCGCAGTGGTTTACCTTGCTCACCAGCCCGCGCGTGCTCGCCGCATTTCGTGTCAGCCTCAGCACATCGTTGCTGGCGGCGGCGATCAACGTGGTGTTTGGGCTGCTGCTGGCGTGGGTATTAGTGCGTTATCCGCTGCCATTTAAACGTGTGTTCGATGCGCTGATCGATCTGCCCTTTGCGTTGCCGACTGCGGTTGCAGGTATTGTTTTGACTGCAATTTACGCGCGCAACGGCTGGCTCGGTCAGTACCTCGAACCGCTCGGTTTTCCCGTCGCCTTTACGCCGACGGGAATTACCGTAGCGTTGATATTTATCGGCATGCCGTTCGTCGTGCGCACGGTGCAACCGGTATTGCAGGATCTTGATCCGGCCGAAGAAGAAGCCGCATCGAGTCTCGGTGCGAGTCGCCTACAAGTTTTCACGAAAATTATTTTTCCGAATATTTTGCCGGCGTTACTCACTGGTTTCGCGCTCGCCTTCGCGCGCGGCATCGGCGAATACGGTTCGGTTATTTTTATCGCCGGCAATCGGCCGCTGGTTTCCGAAGTAGTACCGCTGCTGATTATGACCAAGCTGGAACAATACGATTATGTTGGCGCTACCGTTATCGGTATGGCGATGTTGATTTTATCGTTCGCGCTGCTGCTGATTATTAATGTGCTGCAGGCGTGGACGCGGCGACGTGCCGGTGCGCTGTAGTTTTCACGCGAGAGGATTTCAAGCAAAGAAATCTGCGCGCATTAAATTTAGTTAGAAGTCGAAGCGTTATTTATCGACTGTTAATTCTCGAATCATCCCGCGCGGTTCGTCGTGCGATATTCAAATCAGAGACAGCGTTATGAGTACACCGATGTTAACCGCCGCACGCCCTGCAGCGACTGCGCGTCCGCAACAAGAAGCGGATTGGGTGCGTTATGCGCTGACCGGCGCGGCGCTATTTGTTATCGCGCTGTTTTTGATTTTGCCGTTGCTAACAGTGTTAGTGGAAGGTTTGCGTAAAGGTTGGGATGCCTATTTCAGCGCGCTGGTTGAGCCGAATACGTTGTCCGCAATCAAGCTGACTCTGATCGTCGCGGCGATAGCGGTGCCGTTGAATACGGTTTTCGGTGTGGCGGCCGCGTGGACCATCGCGCGGTTTGAATTTACCGGCAAAAATATTTTGCTGACGTTGATCGATTTGCCGTTCTCTGTATCGCCCGTTATCGCCGGCTTGGTGTATGTGTTGATTTTCGGCGCGCAGGGTTGGTTTGGGCCGTGGTTGATGGAGCACGATGTGAAAATATTATTCGCGGTGCCGGGCTTGGTACTTGCGACCGTTTTCGTTACGTTTCCGTTTGTGGCGCGCGAATTAATTCCACTGATGCAAGAGCAGGGGCGCGACGAAGAAGAAGCGGCGCTCTCGCTTGGAGCCAGCGGCTGGCAGATGTTTTTTAAAGTGACGCTGCCGAATATCAAATGGGCGCTGCTGTACGGTGTCACATTGTGTAATGCGCGCGCGATGGGTGAATTCGGCGCGGTGTCGGTGGTGTCCGGTCATATTCGCGGGCTCACCAATACGCTGCCGCTGCACGTTGAAATTCTCTATAACGAATATAACTTCGCCGCGTCGTTCGCGGTGGCGTCGCTGTTGGCATTGTTGGCTGTCACGACCTTAATCTTCAAAAGCGTATTGGAATGGAAGCAGCAGCAAGATCGCCGCGTCGCCATCGAGGAAAGTGTGCAATGAGTATTCAAGTCGAAAATATCAGCAAAAAATTTGGCGATTTCACCGCGCTGAATAATGTCAGCCTGGAAATTCCCGAAGGCGAATTAGTGGCGTTGCTCGGTCCTTCCGGCTGCGGTAAAACCTCACTGCTGCGCATCATTGCCGGTCTCGAGCAAGCCGACGCCGGCCGCATTTTGTTGAATGGCGAAGATCAAACCAGCTCGCATGTGCGCGAGCGCGAAATCGGTTTTGTGTTTCAGCACTACGCCTTATTTCGTCACATGACAGTGTTCGATAATGTCGCTTTCGGTTTACGCGTTAAAAAGCGCGCCGAACGTCCGACCGAAAAAGTCATCAAGGAAAAAGTATTTGATTTATTGAAGCTGGTGCAGCTCGATTGGTTGGCCGATCGTTTTCCCGATCAATTGTCGGGTGGCCAGCGTCAACGTATCGCACTGGCGCGCGCGTTGGCGGTCGAGCCGAAAGTATTGCTGCTCGACGAGCCGTTCGGTGCGCTCGATGCAAATGTGCGCAAAGAATTGCGCCGTTGGTTACGTCGTCTGCACGATGAATTGCACATCACCAGTATTTTCGTCACCCACGATCAGGAAGAGGCGATGGAAGTGTCGAGCCGCATCGTGGTGATGAATAAAGGCGTGATCGAACAAATCGGCACGCCTGAACAAGTTTACGAACATCCGCAAACGCCGTTCGTATCGCGCTTTCTCGGCGATGTGAATATTTTCCACGGCCGTGTCGATCAGGGCTGGCTCGATCTCGACGGTTGGCGGGTGCCGGCACCGGCCGAAGCCGGACAGCGTGAGCAGGTAGCGGCATATGTGCGTCCGCACGATGTCGAATTAACACTGGAAGCCGAACCGCATTTACCGCCGGCAACGGTGCGTCATATTCATCACGCGGGTTCGGTTTATAAATTGGAACTGGATGTGCCGGCGCGCGGCACCGATGAAACAATCGAAGTGGAAGTATCGCGGCGCGAGTTCCAAGCATTGAACGTCAGCACCGGCGATACCGTATATATCCGTTTGGTGAATCCGCGTATTTATCCGCGTGAGGACGCCGCTGCGGTTACTGTCGTCAGCGAAATCGGCACTAAATCAGCGCAATTCAATCCGCAGATTGCGAATGGCGAGATACACCTCGCGCAGAAAACATAACAGGCCGAAGATCAGCGACAGCATCGCCGCGACAAAGAGTAGCGCCACCACGGAAGACATATTCACCGGCACGAAGTCGCCGATAAATAATAGAGCGATCATCGTACAGACCAGTAACGCGCAAATCGTGCACAGGCTGATGGACCAGTACATCAGCCGCGCGCGCCCCGACAGACGATGCAATTCCAAATGAATATCGGCGTGCTCGTTTTGGGGCACGCGCAATAAATCCGCTTCGAGTTTACGCGCGCGATCGACAATGCGACCGACGCGACCCGCCAGCACACTCAATATCGAACCGACACCGGTTAACAGAAACACCGGCGCTACCGAGAGCTGAATTAAATGGGCGATCGACGAGAGAGTGGATATTTCCGCCATGGCTGGGGTTCCAAAAAAATATCTCGCGTATTGAAACGCATGCGCCGCACCGCGACAAGTGCGTTTAGTTGTCGCGGCAGGCTTCCGCCGGCAATTCCAGTTCGATAGTCGTGTGCGTCAGCGCGTAAGACTCCAGCACGTGATGAATGCGTTGCTTCAATGCCAATTGTTCGGCTGTGCTGAAATCCTGCGTCAGCGCGACATGTGCGGTAAGGACATGATGCTGGCCGTCGAGCGACCACAGATGCACGTGATGCATGTTGCCAACACCGGGCAGTGCCAGCAATTCGGTTTTTATTTTCTCGGTCAGAGTTTCGTCGGGCGATTTTTGCAGAAACAACTGCAGCGTTTCGCGCAGACTGCGCAGCACGTTAAATAAAATAAACAGCGTGAAGCCGATGCTCAGCAGCGGATCGATAATATTCCAATGCGTGAAATGAATGACCACGCTGGCAATTAAAATCGCCACCCAGCCCAGCACATCTTCAATCAAATGCCAGCTCAGCACTTTTTCGTTTTGGGTGTGACCGCCGCGCAATCCCAACGCCGCTGCGCCATTTATACCGATGCCGAGCACGGCGAGCCAAAACATGCCGCCGCTGTGCACTTCCTGCGGTTGCCACAGGCGTGGCAGTGCATTAATGATAACGATGACCGAGCCGACCACCAGCGTGAGTCCGATCACTAACGCGCTCAATAACGATAAACGTCGGTAGCCGTACGTGTACGCGTCGTCCGGGTGACGTTGCGCGATGCGACTGGCGCCCCAGCCGAACCCAATTGCGAGCGTATCGCCGAGATCGTGAATGGCATTCGATAAAATCGCGACGCTATTGGTCAGCACGCCGCCGATGATTTCGATAATGGTAAAACTTAAATTCAGCCAAAACGCAAAACTGATGCGCTGGCTTTCGCGCTGCGGATCGTGATGCGAATGTCCGTGATGAGAGTGGCCGTGGTGAGCCTTACCGTGGAAACCATGATCGTGAGGCATCGCGCTACAACTGCAATGAAGGAGCGGCCATTGTTTAGAAAATTAGCGCGCTTGTACAGGCTTCGCTTTTCAGCGCTGCGTATCGAGCGGCAATTCGGTGGTGTTTTTGATTTCAGTAACGGCGATATGCGAATGAATGTCGCGAATCAGCGGCATCGTCAGCAGATGCTCGCGAACGAAGCGCTCATGTTGTTGCACATCGCGCGTGATGATTTTCAGCATGTAATTCCACGCGCCGGTCATCGCATAGCATTCCACGATTTCCGGGAACGCAAAAATCTCGCGCTCGAATTGTTTGATTTTATCGGCAGCAAAATCAGTCAAATTGAGCGTTGCAAATGCCACTAAATCGATGCCGAGTTTGATTCGATCAAGCACCGCAACACGGCGTTGAATCAAGCCCTGTTGTTCGATGTGATTGATGCGCCGCCAGCATGGCGATTGTGAAATATTTAGACGTTCCGCAATTGCTGTGGAAGTCAGGCTTGCATCCTGTTGCAATAATCGCAGTATGGCGATGTCCTTTTCATTTATATCTATAGTCGCCATAAATTTTATGTAAGGAATAAAACTGCTAATTCCACCTCGGTTCGTTGAATATGGCTGAAGTATAGGGTCCAGTATAGAAATAGCATAAAAATTTCGGGCTATAGAAGTCGTGGTTTTTATACCGTGCATGTGAATCTTCGTAATCGGTGGCGCGAGGTAATCGTTTTGGAAGCGAAAAACTTCTCCAAACTGTGTTGACGGTACCCGCGATTAATTTTACCTCGGGGCAAATAGCTCTTTGAATTATTACGCCGGATATCCGGTCCGATGCGGACATTGATTCGTTTTCAAAAAATGAATTCGCCTGCGGCACCGCAAAATTTTTAGTAACAGTATCGTCGGCTCTGTGAGCCGATGAAGATCGGTATGCGATGTTATGGAAGTGCATTGGCTCGAATGTACTCAGATTTTAAAAAATATAGTCGGCGTGGCACGTTTGATTATTTGCACGCCGTCAATGGAGAGAAGAAAAGATGGGACGCATTATTAATATCCGATGCTGTACTTGCCTAAGTATTCGATAACAACGCAGGCACTTGCATTCAGCAGTGCAAGCTATGCGTGAGCTGACGGGATAAGACCACTGTCGTTTCCATCATTTCTTGAAAAATTATTGTCGCTAAGGCGGTGGTGACTTTGCAGTTACACGCTTAGGTGCCGCACGATATTCTTTGCGCAGTCGTATTTTAAATTACTAATAAATTTGATTTACACAAGAATTTTAGCGGGTAGAGAGTTGTTTAAATGGAACGAAAATTAATTGGTTTCTTAAAATTAACTCATAATTTTTTTGATAAATTCACTTATCGGTTCTCAGTAATTTCAATACTTGCAGTGCGCTATGCCGGTACGTGGTTAGCTTGCCGCCATAAATGCTAATAAGTGCGGCGCCATTTTCAGAATATTTGGTCAGCACGCTTTCACGCGCACGACTGAAAGGACTATCCGCGCTAACTGGTAGTACCCGCACGCCAGCGAAGCTATCCAGTATTTTAGTTTTCATCGTCGGAAAATAAGCCAGAGCAGTTTCCAGCAAATATTTAATCTCATCATTGGTCGGCGCTGCCTGCGGCGTATCGATTTCGACCTCGGTGGTGCCAATCAATGTTTTTCCCTGCCACGGCATTACAAAAACAGCGCGGCCATCGCGTGGCGCTTCCAAATAAAAAATGCCGGGCAGATTCATTGTCGGTACCAAAATATGCGAGCCCTTAACCCAACTAATCGGCCGCTGCTCTGGCGTTGGCGTACAGCGTTTTAATAATTCATTGACCCACGGGCCGGTGGAATTAACGATATTGCGCGCACGACATTGCCAGTTAACGTCTGCGGTTTTTATGTCGAGTGAAAATTGATGATCATCTTGCAAGTGCGCAGCGACTAATTCGCTGTGTTGTAAGCAATACGCACCATTTTTTTTAGCGAGGTCGACGACCGCGCGCGTCAGTGCGGCGTCGTCGGTTTGACCGTCCCAATATTGAAAAACATGTTGCAATGCGTCGGTGCGCAAGCCGCCGAGCTCGTCCCAGTGCGCGCGCGCAATGCTGCGAAAGCGCGCCTGCGGATGCAAGCCGGTGAGCAACGCGTACAGACTTAATCCCGCACGAATTTGCCACGCGCGCCGTCGCGTGTGGCGGTAAATCGGAATGAAAAATTTAACCGGTTTTACCAGTGTCGGTTGTTCGCGTAATAAACGCTGGCGCTCTTTAAGGCTGTGGTACACCAAATCGATTTGACCGCTTTCCAAATAACGTAAACCGCCGTGAATTAATTTGCTCGACCAGCGCGATGTGGCCGCAGCCCATTCGTCGCGCTCGATCAACAATGTGCGATAACCCGCCGCGACTGCTTCGCGCGCAACGCCGGCGCCTTGAATGCCGCCGCCAATGACGGCGACATCGAATAGTTCGCCGATCGGCAAATTCATACTTCCGCAACCAATAATTCGCCGACGGTAAATGTTTCGACGCGCGCGATGCCGCGCTTTAATAAATCGTTGGCGATGGCGACATCTTGGACTTCGTAGACCACCAACGAAAACCGAATTGCGTGTAAATCGCCGGCCGGCAATTGCAACGTATCGCAAAATATAACATCCGGTTTCAATTGCGCGATCGCTGCAGTTTCTATTTCTTGCCAGCTATTTAATACCGGGCCGACGCGTGGCCAGCTTTGTTCTGTGGCGTACTGTAAAAAAGCGTGCGCGAAACTAATCAACGTGCAGCGCTCGCGCAATGCGTCGATGTGCGCAAGCACGGCGTCGTAAACTACAGCGTTGCCGAATTTCAGAACGGCGGTGCGTTTTATTTCCAAATATAAATGTGCGTCGGGGAACTCAGCTAACAATGCAACCAAGTCGCGCAAATGCGGAATCGGCGTGCCGAGAAATTTTTCGCCGAAACGCTCAGGCTCATACGCCGAAAATTGTTGCAGTGTTTTGTAATCGTGCACGTGAATGGCGCCGCGCTGTTTGCAGATTCGTGTCAGCGTGCGATCGTGAAATAGCACCGGCTCGCGATCGGCGCTGAGCTGCACATCAACTTCGACATAGCGTGCGCCGGCTTCGAGTGCGCCGCGCACCGCGACTAATGTATTTTCAGGATAGCGACGCTGCCAGCCGCGATGGGCGACAAGATGTTCTGCATGCATTGCATTTTCACCGCAGTAAAAATTGAAGTTTTAGTGTAATCGAGCGTTGCGAATTTTGCGGCGGTTTGTTGTGCATTGACTATGGTGCATTGATTGTTGTGGTCATGGATCGCGACGATCGCCGTGTTGCGGTTGCGTGATATCGACGGTGACGGTAGGGTGGAGTCGCCGATTGTGGCGGTATTAAGGAACGGGTTTGATGACGAAAAATCAGTTGTGGGAGCAGACGGCGGTGCTGCTCGCGCTGGGTATTTTGATCGGCGGCTGCGCGCTGATTATTGCGCCCTTTGCACCGGCGCTGTTATGGGCGGCGATTATGTCGTTCACGACGTGGGGCATTTTTTTGCGGCTGAGTCGGCGCCTGGGCAATCGCAAAATGCTGGCGTCCTCTTTATTAGTGGGCTCGATGCTGGTGTTGATCGTGCTGCCGTTGATATTTGCATTGATTGCGTTCGCCGCGCAGGCCAACGAACTGTATGAGCAGCTGCGCCTGCAAATGGAAAGTGGCTTGCCCGCGCTGCCAAGCTGGGTCACCGGTTTGCCGTACGTCGGCACAAAATTGGGCGAGCAGTGGCACGCATTGGGCGAGGGCGATCCCGAGGTGTTGCGGCAGGTGCGCAACGGTTTGATGTGGATGAGCACATTTTTATTGCAGATGGGCAAATCGGCGGGCCAGGGTTTCGGCGTGCTATTGCTGAGCTGCATCTTAGTATTCTTTTTTTATGTTGGCGGCGAGCGCGGTCGTTATTGGCTGGAGGGCACGCTGTTTCATATCGCCGGCACGCGCGGGGTAGAGCTGCTGCATGTGGCGGCGAATACCGTGAAAAGCGTGGTGTTCGGGATTCTCGGCACGGCGGCAGCGCAGGGAATTCTCGCCGGTATCGGTTTTGCTATTGCGGGTGTACCGATGGTGGTGGCGCTGGCATTGGGGACCGCGGTGTTATCGCTGGTGCCGTTTGGGCCGGCGCTATTGTGGGGCCCGGCGGCATTTTGGCTTTATCACGAAGGTCACACCGGCTGGGCAATTTTCATGGCGCTGTGGGGCATGTTGATTGTCAGCATGGCGGATAACGTGATCAAACCGATGTTGATCGGCAAAGGTGCCAATCTGCCGTTTTTATTAATTATGCTCGGCGTGTTGGGCGGTGCGATGAGTTTCGGCTTGCTCGGTGTTTTTCTCGGCCCGACTTTTCTCGCAGTCGGTTTCGCGTTACTCAGAGATTGGGTACAGCAGCGCGCCGACAACAAATCGTTCGAGCAGTCGCAGTGATGCAATCGTTAAATGGAAAATGCCGACTATTTTAAACATCGCGACTTTTTAACGATTGGTTTGAGTTACGTATAAATTATTTGGAGCACAGCATGTCAGCTACTAACGCGCGTCCGCCATTGCCGCCATTCACTCGCGACACAGCGATACAAAAAGCTCGACTCGCCGAGGACGCGTGGAATTCACGCGATCCGGCGCGTGTTGCACTGGCATATACCGTCGATAGTGCCTGGCGCAATCGTGCCGAATTTATTACTGGGCGCGATCTGATCGTGCAATTTCTGACGCGCAAATGGGCGAAGGAAATTGAGTATCGATTAATTAAAGAATTGTGGGCGTTCGACGGTGCGCGTATCGCCGTGCGTTTTGCCTACGAGTGGCACGACGATTCAACCAATTGGTTTCGCTCTTACGGCAATGAAAATTGGGAGTTCGATGCGGACGGTTTAATGCAGCGGCGGCTCGCGAGCATCAATGATTTGCCGATCACCGAAGCCGAGCGTTTATTTCGCTGGCCGTTGGGACGGCGCCCGGACGATCACGCCGGTTTATCTGAGCTGGGGCTTTAATTAATTCGCGAGCAATTTAATATCTGCATTTGCTCGCACCGATTTATTTAATTGTTTATGCGTCGTTATTTGGGGAGTTGCGCGGTGATGTGTTGCGCGAGCTCAGCGAGCAAGTTGCTATACGATTCCGCCAACGAACCACTGCCATTGCCGCGCAATTGCTCTTGCTGCGTTTTTATAATGTGCGCGTTTTTCAAATCTTCCAGTGCCCAACTCACATCGAGTAATACCGCGCCATCTTTCAATTGATCCAGGTCCGCCACTTCGATGCGCACTGCATAATCCGGCGTTAAATTTTGACGCCAGGGAAAATTGCGGGTTTCGGCGCCGGTCAGCGTGGAAATATTTTGCATCAGCACCCGTTGAATCCCCTGCTCCAGCGGTTCGCCCCAGCGCTGCGAATCGTTTAATTGCAACGCGACGCCGCCGGCATGTGTAACGATTTGTGGGCGATTTAAAAACTGCGCAACATGCACCGGACCCACACCGATCGTAATGGTGTTAGTCGGCGTAGTCGTGGCTGGCGTCGCGCGCGCGGTTAATAAATGATAATCCGGCATCGCGCTGCGGCCGCCGATACAGGCGCTCAGCACAATGGATAAGGCGATCAGGCAGATGGATTTATGCGAGATGTTCACGATTATTTCTCCTGCTTGCCGTAGATCAGCGCTTCGGGATGATGTTCTAACGTATCGGTTAAGCGGCGCACTTGTTCGGCGGCGCCGTTGACGCTGGCCGCTGCCGCTTCGATTCGATACAGCAGCGGCGAATCTTCCGAGGTGAGATAAGTGGTATTGGCCGAGGTCTGCTGCAACGCCGCTGCGGTTTGTTGCAACGCCGCCAGCGTTTGATCGAGTTTGACGGTCATTTCAGGCAACGCGCGATTTAATTCCACCACGGTTTGATCGCCGTGTTCTGCCAGCGGAATTACCGCATTGCCAAAACGATTAGCCTGCAGCTTCACCGCATCGGCGGACGTGCGCACGGCTATCAAAGTTTCCTCGACATTTTTTACTAAATTCTGCAGCGACGAATCGTTGACGAATTGATTTACGCCGTTGACGATTTGCTGCAGGTTCTCGCCGAGCTTATTCACATCGATTGATTCGAGGTCGCGCGTGAGTTGTTCAAGGTCGGTCGGCGTTGTCGGTATTTGTTTATAGGGCGATGGAATTTTTTTAATTTGCGCAATTTTATCGGGATGAAAATCGACATCGACATACAGCAATCCGGTGAGCAAACTTTGCAGCCGTAATTGCGCGCACAGGCCGCGCTTAATTAATTCATCGATCAGCTCACCACCGTCGCGCTCGCCGTCGCGCTCGAGCATTTTCGGATCGATATCGACAGTAACAGTGTTAAAGATGCTGAGCGAATCGCCATACATACGCGCTTTGATGTCGGTGACTTCGCCAATTTTTACGCCCTTGATGGTTACCGGTGCGCCGATATTCAGCCCTTTGATCGACGTGTCGTAAATCAGCACGTAGCGATCGCGTTTGCTCCACCAATGACCACCGCTAAAAAATAGCAGCATCAAAAAAGCCAGCAGCAGTGTGCCGACGACGAAGGCGCCGACGGTAACGGGATTGGCGTTGCGGCTCATGGTTTTTCTCCTCGCGCTAAAAAGCGCCGCACGACTTCGTGCTCACTGTTATGCAGCAATTCGCGCGGCGGGCCGTAGTCGAGTTGCGTTTTGCTGTCGGCATCGAGAAATACCGAGTTGGTGGCGATCGCAAAAATACTCGCCAGTTCATGCGTAACAATAACCACGGTGCCGCCCATCGATTCGCGAATTTGCACGATCAATTCATCGAGCCGTTGCGAGCTGAGCGGATCGAGCCCGGCCGACGGTTCGTCGAAAAATAATAATTCGGGATCGAGTGCAATCGCGCGCGCCAGTGCCGCGCGTTTCTGCATGCCGCCGCTGATTTCAGCGGGATAAAAATCATCGAAACCGGCGAGACCGACCAGCGCCAATTTATACGCGGCGGTGTCGCGAATTTCCGCGACTGAAAATTGCGTGTACTGCTGCAACGGCACGGCGATATTTTCCGCCAGCGTTAAATCGCTGAAGAGGCCGCCCAGTTGATAGGTGATGCCCCAGTTGCGGCGCATCGCTAATTGCTGTTCCGGCGTTGCAGTAAAAAAGTTTTTACCTTCGACTAGAATTTCACCGGCGGCCGGTTGCTGCAAACCGATCATATGTTTTAGCAGCGTGCTTTTGCCGCAACCACTGCCGCCCATGATGACGAAAATATCGCCGCGCCGAATCGGAAAATTCAAATTGCTTTGAATCAAACGGTCGCCGTAGCGCATCGTTACGTCGCGTACGTCGATGACATTGGTTTCGGCGTTAGCGCCGCCGTCAGAGCTGGAGTTTGTCATACAGAATATTCAGCGCCGCATCGGCGATTACCAGATAAACGATAGCGTTGACGACGGCGCGCGTGGTGGCTTGGCCGACGGCAGCGGAGCTGCGACCGCTTTGCAGTCCAGCCTGACATCCGGCAATCGCAATTAAGATAGCAAACACAATGCTTTTAAAAACGCCGGTGGCGATATCGTCGAAGCCGACCGAGACGCGCGCCTGCGAAATAAATTGAGTGAAGCTCACGTCCATGCCGGTGGCGACCAGCGCACCGCCGACCAGTCCGAGTACATCGGCAAAAATACACAGCAGTGGCATCACTGCGACCAGCGCCAGCATGCGCGGCAGTACTAAATATTCGACCGGCGAAATACCGAGCGTGGTGATCGCATCTATTTCTTCGTTCGCCTGCATGGTGCCGAGTTGCGCCGCATAAGCCGCGCCGGTGCGCCCGGCCATAATTACTGCGGTCATCAGCGCGCCCATTTCACGCACCATGCCGAGCGTAACCAAATTGGCGACATACACTTCGGCGCCGAATTGACGCAATTGCACCGAGCCTAAATACGCCAAAATCATTCCGACCAATACCGCGATCAGCGCAACAATTCCCAATGCCTGCGGACCGCATTGCTCGACGAAATAAAAGAAATCGCGCGCGCGCATATTTGCGCGATTGCTGCAAAGTTTTATCAGCGCCAGTATTACCGCGCCGACGAAGCCGAGAAAATCGACGACGTATTTTTTTAACGAGCGCGCGCCATTGCGAATACGTTGCAACACGCCGATGCGCGCTGCGTCCTGTTTATCCTGTGGTTTAACGGCGCTGGCGACGGTGAGTAATTTATTAATACCAGCGGGCAGTGCGCTGACATCGAATTCGATATTTTGCTGTTCGCAGTGGCGCGCGCATAAAAATAAACGCGTCATGCAGGCGCTGTCCCACGCGAAATCGGCACCGGGCTGAAATTCCCAGCGCGTGCACTTTTCGGCGTCGATGGTTTCGATGAGATGGGTGGCGCTGGGTAAAGCGGATACAGAGGCTGCGCGCCAGCTGCCGATTAATTCAATAAGTGCCGTGCCTGCATTGGCGCGCACCGAAAACGTGGCTTCTGTTGTTGAATTATTGGCGCTGCCGGATTGCATGGGCGGAGTCGTGGCCAGAAACGATGTCGCGGTATCTTGCCATTCCTGCGCGCAGGGCGCGAGTAATTACTTTGGCGCGGATAAATCGGGTCTGAGTTATACCGAATTAATGTCTGCGCCGTGGCGCGAAAGCAGCGGCTGCGCGCCGCCGCTCGATTTGGAAATTACGTGCTGACGATTAAGCGCAAGCCCTGCAATTGCAGCGCGGCCTGTGCAATCGCGGCACTGCCCTGCGCCAACTGCTCGCGAAAGAATTCAATTTCTTCGACGCGAATCGAAGCGTTGATTTTCTGCAGCGCGGCCAGGCGTTCGATTTCGATATTGAGCGCTGCGTGTAGTTGCGTTTGCGCGGTCTCGATCAGCGCTGGCAATTGCGCCGCTGCAAATTTGGCGGCGTGTTCCTGCATGCTGGCGATTTCATCGCGCACTTTGGCGATAACTGCCGGTGCGGTTGTGCGCGGCACGCTCGACGATAGCGTATTCAATTTGTCGTGCGGCAATACCGCACTTAAATTTTTGCCGGTGCGATCGACCAATAACCGAATCGGATTCAACGGCAGAAAACGCTGCACCTGCAATTGGCGCGGCGCCGAACACGACACGGTATAAATCGCTTCAAGCAATAACGTGCCGGGCGGCAACCCTTTAATGTTGATGCTGGCCAGCGCCGCATTGCCGTATTCGGCGCCGAGCAGCATTTCGGCGACGCCGCGAAACATCGGATGTTCCCAGCTGAGAAATTCCATATCGTCGCGTTGCAACGCGTGCTGACGATCGAACGTCGCGGTAAAACCTTCTTCGGTCAATTCCGGAAAATGACTGACCAGCATGTGCTCGGACGGGCGAATCACCACCGCCTGCGCCGAATGCGGTTCGCAGTCGACGCCGAAGTTATCCCACACGCGCTCCATATATTGCTGCAGCAATTCGTTCTGCTCGGCGGCGACGATGGTGTCGATAATCGGCTGCGCCAGCGCGGGATTGCACGAATTCAATTCGAGCAGTGCATCGCGACCCTGTGTCAGCGCCACGCGCAGCGTTTCGGTTTGTTTGGCGGTATCGGCCAGCAAGATTTCGAAGGCTGCATCGGGATTGTGCATTTGCTCGGTTAGCGCGGTTTCGAATTGCTCGTACACCGCAAACCCAGCGGCGAAGCTGCGTTGAAACGCGTCGAGACCTTCGTGATACCAGCGAAATAAAACTTCCTGCGCGCTGCCGATCAAATACGGCACGTGAATATCGATACGCGGGCCCTGACCGATCCGATCGAGGCGGCCGATACGCTGTTCGAGCAGATCGGGATTGAGCGGCAAATCGAACAACACCAGATGCTGCGCGAATTGAAAATTGCGACCTTCGCTGCCGATTTCCGAACACACCAAGGTCTGTGCGCCAAGATCGGTTTCGGCAAACCATGCAGCGGCGCGATCGCGCTCGATCAGCGTCAGGCCCTCATGAAAGGCGGCGCTGCGAATGCCGGAGCGCAGATGCAAATATTGTTCGAGTGCAATCGCCGTCTGCGCGTGCGCGCAAATCACCAGCACTTTGGCCGGGCGATTTTTCTTCAGAAATTGTTCGAGCCACGCTGCGCGCGGATCGTGCTGCAACCACTGCGCCTCGCCATATTCGTGCTCGGGATAGAGCTGATCGCGCAGCTCGGCGTAAATATCCGGTAGCGGCAACGGCACCGGTTGCAGATGGCGGTCGGGGAAGCCTTTAACCGCGGCGCGCGTGTTGCGAAACAGCACGCGCCCGGTGCCATGGCGATCGAGCAATTGTTGGATCACCGTATCGACGTTGTCGGCGCTGAAATCGGCGCCAAAATAACTGCGCAGTTCGGGCAGTAACTTGGCGATGGCATCCGGCTGCTCGAGCAGCTGCTGCACGATGGCATTGATGGCGGGATAGCGCGCGGCCTCGGCCTTGAATTGGGCGAGATCATGAAAGCGCGCGGGGTCGAGCAGACGCAGACGCGCGAAATGGCTGTCGAGCCCGGCTTGTTCCGGCGTCGCGGTGAGCAGAATCAATCCGGCGCTGTGGGCGGCGAGCTGCTCGACGCAGCGGTATTCGTTGCTGACGTGTTGCTCGGACCAGTGCAGATGATGCACCTCGTCGACGATCAATAAATCCCACTGCGATTGCAGCGCTTGCGCCAGCGGGGTCGGCGCATTCGCCAGCCAGTTGATATCGCACAGCACCAGTTGTTCGGCTTCGAACGGATTGCTGTCGTCGGTTTCGGTCATCGCTTCGTAGCGTTCGGCGTCGAAGAGCGCGAAGCGCAGATTGAAGCGACGCAGCATTTCCACCAGCCACTGATGCTGCAGACTGGTCGGCAACAAAATCAGCACGCGTTGCGCGCGTCCGGCCAGCAATTGCTGATGCATGATCAGGCCGGCTTCGATAGTTTTGCCGAGGCCAACTTCGTCGGCCAACAGCACGCGCGGTGCGTAACGCTGCGCGACTTGATGTGCGATATAAATTTGGTGCGGCAGCAGACTGGTGCGCGCGCCGGGTAGGCCGAGCGTCGAAGTCTGTTGCTGGCGATGTAAATGCTGCAGCGTTTCGACGCGCAGCGCGAACAGCGAGTTGCTGTCGCATTGGCCGCTGCTCAAACGCTGCTGCGGCGCATCCAATTGCACGCGTGCATTGAGCTGCAATTCGGTCGCGGTTTGCTCGCGACCGTCAGCATCGACGCCGGTGTAAATAAGCAGTCCGCGCATTTCATTGACGGCGGTAACCGTCAGATGCAGTTCGTCGCGAATTTGAATGCTGTCGCCGACGCGATAGGTGACGCGGCTGAGCGGCGCATTGTCGAGTGAATAGGTGCGCTCCTCCTCCACCGCCGGAAAGGCCACGGTGACGCGACGGGTCTCAACCTCGACAATAATGCCGAGCCCGAGTTGTGGATCTGCATGGCTGAGCCAGCGCTGTCCAATTACAAAACTCATACGACGCAACTGAACCTTGTGACGAACGCGGAATATTTAGCGGTCGATTGCTAAAAGGGCGCGCATTCTACCATAGCGCGAGCGCTGATCGGATTGAGCCGGGCTTATACAATGCGCGCGAACGTGGCCTTAAAAGGACGCGGTCTTTAAAGAGAGAAAAAGTGGAGAGCAAAAAGTGGATGGCGCTGCAGGTAAGCGGGACTGGCAGGTTTATATCATCGGCTGCGATGATGGCAGGCTGTACACCGGCATCACCAATAATGTGGCGAGGCGCTGGCGCGAGCATTCGAGTTCACCGCTGGGCGCAAAATTTTTTCGCGGTCGGAAGCCGCAACAATTGCTCTACGTGGAGACGGGGCACGACCGCAGTTCGGCCTCGCGCCGGGAAGCGGCGATCAAACGGTTAACTCGTATTGGCAAACAAGCGCTGCTCAGCGGCGAGCTAAATCAAATCGCTACGCAGAACTGGCTTGCTTTGGAAGGCATTGCAGAAACGGAGATTTAAGTCGCTGCAGATACGATACGGGCGTGAAGAGGTTGAAAATGCGCAGTCTGAGTAACGAGATCGCGCGTTTTGGACCTGGTTGCACGCCCGCAAAGCATCGTTAGCGGACTTTGTTTCTCCTTCGCCACACACCAGCGGTTGGCTAGTTTGTGGCAGTTACACTTGTTACATTTACGAGCCAAATTGTTTCTGTTAAAACCAACGCTGTCTGTTAAAAACCAACGCTGATGGTGCCGTGGATATCATTGTCATAACCTCGGCGACCGTAACGCTCGTAATAGACTGGTGCCGGATAGTAGTAGCGAACCGGGCGGTAGTAGACCTCAGCGGGCCGGTAATACGACTCGCGATAGCCGCGCCAATCCGAGTGCCTCCAGCGATCGCCGTCATAGCGGCGATCATCATGGCGATCCCAGCCGCGATGATCGCGACCGTCGTGATCGCCGCGCCAGTGATCTCCAGCATGAGCCATTGAACCAGCCAATAAACAGGTGGCGGCAACTGCGCTTAACCAGAGTTTTTTCATGATCCTTTCTCCTCAGTGAGTCGCCTGTGCTGATTCGGCAACTTGTAGGATCAGAATAGGTTTTAGCGGCTTAACCGATCCTGAATGTTACAAATTATTTTTAATTCCGATTGCGCGCGCTATTCCGGCTGCGCAGACTAGCGGCCATCTTCGCAGGCAGAACTTCTTATGCTCAGTTACCGTCACGCTTTTCACGCCGGCAATCACGCCGATGTACTCAAACACATCGTATTGAGTTTGGTGATCGACTACCTCAAGCAAAAAGAAAAACCGTTCTGGTATATCGATACGCATGCGGGTACTGGCGCCTACGCGCTCGATTCACTCGAGGCCAAAAAAAATACCGAGTACGAAAGCGGTATAGCGCGCCTGTTAGAGCGACGCTCGGCGCTGCCGGAATTCACGCAGTCCTATTTTTCTGTGGTCGATGCAATAAATGCTGATGAATTAAATGGTGAAGGTTTAAAAAGCTATCCCGGCTCGCCAGCGTTTGCTGCGCAATTATTGCGCGAGCAAGATCGTTTGCGTTTGTTTGAAATGCATCCGCAGGATAGTGAAATTCTGCGCAGTAATTTTCAACGCGAACGCCGCACCGTGGTTGCTGCAAGCGATGGTTTTGTCGGGCTGAAAGCATTGTTGCCGCCGCCATCGCGACGTGCGCTGGTATTGATCGATCCACCGTACGAATTAAAAGAAGATTACGCCCGCGTCGTCAGCGTGCTCGAAGATGCGCTGCGCCGTTTCGCGACCGGCACTTACATGGTGTGGTACCCGTTGTTGCCGCGTGCGGAAGCGGCGCGCTTGCCGCAACAATTGGCCGCATTAGCGGCGCCGTCGTTGCGTATCGAATTGCGCGTCAATGAACCGCAAGGTGAATTCGGCATGTATGGCAGCGGTATGTTTGTAATTAATCCGCCGTGGTTGTTGCGCGATCAAATGAAATTATTACTGCCGCTGCTGCGCGAAATTATGGGCGCACCCGGCCGTTCGGATTTTGTGCTGGAAGCAACCGGCAGTTAATTCTTTTTCGGATTGCGCGCCAGCCAACGATCCAATGCATTGGCGAATTTCGCTTTATCGTTATTATCCAACGGCGGTGGACCGCCGGTGATTTGTCCGCTGCTGCGAATTTCTTCCAGCATGTTGCGCACGCGTAAACGTTCGCGAATATTTTCTTTATCGAGTATTTCGCCACGCGCATTAATTACCGCAGCGCCTTTTGGAATTACGTTCGCCGCCAGCGGAATGTCGTTGGTAATAACGAGATCACCCGCTTGCGCGTGCTCTTCGATGTAGCGATCGGCGGCATCGAATCCCGGTTCGACCTGCACGCGTCGAATCCATTCCGAGGCGGGAATTTGCAAGCTCTGATGCGCCACCAAAATTACCAAACGCTGCAGACGTGTCGCGGTGCGAAATAAAATATCTTTCAGCACGCGCGGGCACGCATCCGCATCGATCCAAATGGTTGTCATCGCGCATTCCGCTCATTAACGAATCGGCATTATTGCAGTAGTTGTTAATGCAAACGCAATTTGCGTGCGGTAATCCGTGGCGTTTGAAAAGAATAAAAATAAAGAGAAGAAAAAAAGAAGCATAAAAAAAGGCCGCAAACGCGACCTGAAGATTCCGCTGGGGTGCGGAAATAGGTGGAAAGTGCGAGCGTTGTTTAGGCGCTACTTAGGCCCTATTTGGGCGCTACAGGGCCGTGATCGGCACCGTGTTCAGCGCCGTCTTTGTCATGTGCTTGATCCGGGCCATGTTCACGCCAATGGTGTTTTCCGTGTTCACGCGCTTCGTGCAAGGCTTCAAGCGCCTGTGCCTGCTTCGGTGTTAACACGGCGGCAATTTGTGCATGCGCCTGCTCGTGCAATTTTTTCTGATCGGCGCGGAATGCTTCGAACTGCGGTTTGTATTTTTCGAACAACGCTTTGCGTTGCTGCTCGTTGCTTTCGAATATTTTTTTAACTTTGGCAGTTTGATCGTCGTTTAACTGCAATATTTTTTGCAGGTTCGCGGCGCGCTCGGCGGCCGGCGGCTCGCCATGGTGAGCTGGGGTTTGAGCCTGGGCCAAACCGATGGAGCCGATCAATGCACAAGCAAGAATGAAGCGTTTCATTGGTGATTCCTCACGTTGGTGGTGAGGTAACTTTAGAGACTAAACGTGCAGAAAATATGCAAGCACTGCGCAACGATAGCGAAACAATTATTGCGCGGTGGTGGCGGCTAGATCGAAGCGATAGCCGGCGCCGTAAACCGAGTGAATAAAGTCGTGTTGCGGCCAATGCTCGGATAATTTTTTGCGCAGTTTCTTAATATGACTGTCGATGGTGCGGTCGCTGACGATGCGATGATCGTTATACATACACGACATTAATTGCTCGCGCGAAAATATGCGCCCCGGTTCGCTCGCCAATCTTTTCATCAGCTGAAACTCGACTGCAGTGAGCGCGGTTGCGCTTTGATCGAATTGAATTTCCAAACGATTTTCGTCGAGAAAAAAATCGGTATTGATCGGCGCTTCGACCTGTTGCGTGCGTCGCAATACCGCTTTAACACGCGACACCACTTCGCGCGGGCTGAACGGTTTGCAAATGTAATCGTCGGCGCCGAGTTCAAGGCCGAGCAGGCGATCGATTTCTTCAACGCGCGCGGTGACAATTAAAATCGGCACCGATGAAAACGTGCGGATGTCGCGACATAAACCGATGCCATCGCGCCCGGGCAACATAATGTCGAGCAGGATCGCGGCGGGTTTTAAATTTTTCACCGCATCGATAACGTCGTTGCCGTTGTCGATACAAACCGTTTCGAATTCGGCTTGTTTTAAATAGTCGGCGAGCAGGCGCGCCAGCTTCGGTTCGTCTTCGATTATTAAAATAGTATTTGTCGTCATGGCATTCACCGATAAGGTAGAAATACGCGAATAACCAGGCCGCCGAGAGTCGATGCGGCGGCGCTGATATTACCGTTGTGCGCGGTGACGATACGCTGGCAAATGGCTAGTCCCAGTCCGGAGCCACCACTGGCGCGGTTGCGCGAATCGTCGACGCGAAATAAATGATCGAATAATTTCGGCAGCGCATCGTTGGGTACACCGGGCGCGCTGTCTTCGATCAACAACTCGACGCCTTCCGGAAACGGATTCGCAATAACGTTTACCGTGCCGCCGCGCTGCGTGTATTTGCGACTGTTATCGAGCAGGTTGTCGAGCAGTTGCCGCAGACGATCGTCGTCGCCATAGACTTCAATTTCACGCGCCGGAATTTGCACATTCAATTCTAGTCCTGCTTCGTGAAAACGCTGTTGGTGCGCATCGCACTGATCGCGCCACAACTCGGCGACATCGGATTCGCTTTTGCGATATTGCAGGCCGCCGATATCGGCAGTGGTGAGTGCGTGCAGATCGTCGACGAGCCGACTTAAATGCTGCACCTCTTGATGAATCGACAATAAATTATTGGTATCGGCCTGACGCACGCCGTCGAGAATCGCTTCCAGTTCGCCGCGCAAAATCGCCAGTGGCGTGCGCAACTCGTGTGAAATATCCGCAAGCCAGCGTTTGCGACTGCTGTCATTTTCAGCGAGCGTAAGCGCCAGCTCGTTGAAATCGCGAGCCAGTGCGCCGAGTTCATCGCTGCGCTCGGCGGTTAATTTCACCGCGTAATTGCCCTGCGTTAATTGATGCGTGCCGTGCGTGAGTTCGCGAATCGGCTTCACCAAATGTCGCGCCAGCGGCAATCCCATTAGCGCGGCGACCGCAAACAGCGCGGTGCCGATCACCAATAAAGTCCAGCGCTGTCGGCGCAGAAATTGTTCTTCGAAGCCGGTGCGAATTTCATGCATCTGCGGCACCACTAACCAGCCGATAGTATTGCCGTCCAATTCGATCGGCACGATGGCGGTGGGCGGATGCGGCACCAGTCCGGCAATTAATCGGTGTTGTTGATCGAGCAGTGCGAGTGGCGGCGGTGGGCCGGGCAATGCGGAGCGCTGCGGCGGCGGTCCCGAATCGAGCGCATTTAACACGATGCGACGAAATAGACGCGGCTCCATCTGCAGCCGTTCCCAACTGTTGAACTCGTGATAAAAATCCGCGAGTTCGGCCGACACCGCGCGCGCACGCTGCAACTGGCGGTTGTTGACGTAATCGAGCATGCCGCGCGCGACGCTCCACTGCGCGAGCAGCATAACGGTCGCCACCAGCACTGCGCTGGAGCCGAGAATCGCGAGAAAAATTTTAAATTGAATACGCACGTTGAGTACTTTATCGCTGCCGTGATGAAGAGGTTTATGGCGGCGGTTAGCGTAGCGTCAAACGCACGGTGGGGATATGCAACGCACCGCTATTCTTGCTTTTTGCACATTTGCGAAACGCAGCGGAAGTGCATGCAGCACAGCAAAAAAACGTTAGGACTAAAAGTTAGCGAGCGATAAATGCGGCAATTAAATGCTGTAAATGAGTTGCGCGAGCGAGATGAACAGGATGTTGTGAAGTGTGACTTTTAATGTGCGGGTACGAATTTAAAGAGAGGTCGTGCGAGTTAAAGAAAGAATTGCGCGAGTTTAAACAAAGGGTAGCGCGAGCTTAAAAAGCGTGGACCGGATGATTACATCCGGTCCACCTGCGCTCAGCCGTAAGTGCAGAGATAGGCTGTGTCTTGTGCTACTTGTAGCTGGAATTTCTGATCCGCAGCGACTTCGAACGAGCTGCCGCTGGCGAAGGTTTGCCAGTCGCTTGCGCCCGGTAATTTCACCGTCAGCGCGCCGCTCACCACGGTCATTACTTCGCGCTGGCTGGTGCCGAACTCGTATTCGCCCGGTGCCATCACGCCGACTGTTGCCGGTAATTTTTCGCCTTGAAATGCAATCGATTTTACGTTGCCGGCGAAATACTCATTAACTTTAAACATGCGTAACTTCTCCTTATCGATTTAATAAAGTATCAGTGCTTTAACGCCAGACGCTTGCGCGGTGCGCCGGCATCTTCACGTGGTCTGCGCACTTCGCGATTTTCACGTGGCGGACGCGCTGCGGCGCCTTCACTCGGCTCGCGACGTTTACGCGGCGACGCGCTTTCGCCGGCACCGGCTGCTGCGACCGAAATATTCATCATATGGCCGCGCACGCGCACCGTTTTCAAATGCTGCAGGACTTCTTTCGACAGGCCCAGCGGCAGATCGACCGTGGTGTAGTCGTCGAACAATTGAATGCGGCCGATATTGCCGCTGTCGATGCCGGCTTCGTTGGCGATGGCGCCGACCACGTCGCTGACGCGAATGTCGTGCGCACGGCCGACGGCGATGCGGTAGCGATCCATCGGACCGTCATTGCGCTCGCTGCGTTCGCGACGCGGCGGACGCTCGGACGATGAAGAACGTTCGGAGCGATCCGGGCGCTCTGAACGTTCCCCGCGCGGGTTTGAATCGCGACGTTCGGCGGCAACCGGTGACGGCGCCGGCGGCAGTTTCGCGTTCAAGCCTTGCTGATCGGCGAGCAATGCCAGCAAACCGGCAGCCAGATCGCCAAGAGTCAGGCTCAATTCGCTTTTCAATTCGTCGATAGCGCTATGCCAGGAAGCCGCGTCAGCGTGGCCGAGTTTTTCCGCCAACGTTTGACGGAAGCGATCGCTGCGACGTTTTTTAACTTCTTCGTCGGTGGGCAGTTCGAGATTTTGCAGCGGCTGACGCGTGTGTTGTTCGATCACGCGAATGCCACGGCGATCGCGCGGATCGGCCAGCACTACAGCGCGACCGGTACGACCGGCGCGGCCGGTACGGCCAATGCGATGCACATAGGTATCGGGTTCGTGCGGCAGGTCATAGTTGATGACCAGGCTGATGCGTTCAACATCGAGACCGCGCGCGGCCACGTCGGTCGCAACCAGAATGTCGATCTTGCCGGCTTTCAGCAGAGCGATGGTTTGCTCGCGCTGCGATTGATTCATGTCGCCATTAATTGCTTGTGCAGCGTGGCCGCAATTGCACAGATGGTCGGCGAGTTCGGAGGTGCTTTCGCGGGTGCGGGTGAAGATGATGGCAGCGTCGAATTCTTCAGCGGCCAACAAACGCGCTACAGCCAGCGGTTTTTCGCGCTGACGTGCCCACACGACATATTGAGCGATGGCGGCAACGGTTTGCGTGGCGGCTGGAATGAGCACGCGCTCGGCGTCGCGCAGGTAGCGGTCGGCAATGTTTTTGATGCGCGGCGGCATCGTCGCGGAGAACAGCGCGGTCTGCTGTTTGCCGCCGGTGTGCGCCAGAATCGCTTCGACGTCGTCGATAAAACCCATGCGCAGCATTTCATCGGCTTCGTCCATTACCACCCATTTCAGGGCGCTGAGGTCGAGCGATTTGCGATTCAAGTGATCAAGCAGCCGGCCTGGAGTGCCGACGACGATTTGCACGCCGCGCTTCAGTTCTTGTAATTGATCGCGCATCGACTGACCGCCGTAAACAGCGAGCACTTTGCAGCGGCCAAGGTTTTCGCTGTAACGCGTGAACGCTTCGGCAACCTGCATCGCCAGTTCGCGGGTCGGTGCCAGGATCAATGCTTGTGGGGTTTTGACGGTCAACGCTTCGGGAGTGGTCAGCGTGGTCAAAATGGGCAGTGCGAACGCGGCGGTTTTACCGGTGCCGGTTTGCGCTTGGCCAATCAAATCGCGGCCAGATAACAGCACTGGGATCGCCATTTGCTGAATCGGAGAAGGCGTTTTATAGCCAAGGGAAGTCAAAGTAGAAAGCAAAGTCTCGGGTAACCCGAGACCGGTGAAATCGGTCGGTTCGCTCATCGCTGTCATCTGCCTGGACGCTACGCTATGCCCAGGCCCTATGCAGTGGACAATCGGTAGCGAATTTGTCGAGGCGCGGATTCTACGCGCAACTGAGCATTTTGGCCATGGTCGTAGATGTACTTATACGATTGTGGTCTCGATCGGCTCCGCGTGAACGTCCAACGGCATCTCAATCGTGACCACCAAACCGTGCACATTATCCAGCGCAATACTGGCGTTATGCACCTTGCACACCGCGGCTACCAGGCTCAAACCGAGCCCCGTGCCTTTCTGGCTGCGGTGCTTGTCGAGCCGATAAAAACGCTTGAACACATTTTTATGTTCGTCGCGCGGAATACCCGGACCGCTGTCGCTGATTTTCAATTCGATATGATCGGCGGTGCGGCGCATGGCAATACTCACGCTGCCGCCTTCTGGTGTGTATTTATAGGCGTTATCGAGCAAATTGCTGACCGTCTGCAACCACAGTTCACGGTCGCCATAAACGGGAAATGGCGTCGCGCTTTGTTCGATCTGAAATTGAATATTCTTGTCGGCGAACACCAGCTCATAGATATCGCGCACATGTTCGAGCACGACGCGAAAATCGAAGTGAATAAACGCCTGCCGCCGCGTGCCCTGTTCGAGCTGGGCGATGCGCAGTAGCGCATTGAACGCATTCAATACCTGATCGGCTTCGGCAATGACCGCGTCGATGGCATCGTCGCTGCGCTCGGAAATACTCAGCAGCAATTCGAGCTGCCCACGCAGCCGCGCCAGCGGCGTTTTCAGATCGTGCGCAATCGCGTCGGATACCTCGCGCACGCCTTCCATCAACTGCTCGATCTGATCGAGCATGTGATTGATCGCCGCCGCGATGCGGTCGATATCGTCGTTGCTGTTGGTGATTTGCGCGCGCTGTTTCAGATCGCCGGTGGCGACGCGATCGCACACATCCTGAATACCGCGCAGCCGCTGCACGATGCGCAGACCGAGCATCAACGGCACGCCAAGCGTGACGATGGCAGTCAGCACCAAGCCCCACAGTCGCAGTCGGCTCAGCACTTGAATCGTGCTCAGATAACTATCGAACGGCACGCCGTAAGTCAGGCGACCGCCGTCCGTTAACACGCGCTCAGTGACCAGACAGGTGATGGAATCGGACGGCGTGCTGTCGTTCTGCCAGCGGTGACCGGTGAACGTCGCGGTGTAGAAGTTGCGATACCGAAACTGCGGCGTCTCGGCCAAATTGATGTTGGCGATTTGCGTTTCGCCGTCGCGGTCGCGCAGCGCGACGCAATCCTGCAGATCGGCGATTTCGATGGCGAGCTGGCGGTAAATCCAGCCGGTGACGCCGGCGTGCTGTGGCAGTTGCTTCGGCCATTCCTGCAGGCGGCGGTCGATTTTCACATCGATGCGGTGACCGATATCGCCGACCAGCGCGCGCAGCGTGAAATCATAAATGCCGATCACAACCGCGCTATTCAGAATCCACAGAATCAGGCCGGAGGTTAGCGTGAAACGCAGTATCGAGCTGCGCCAACCGAGTTTTGACTCAAGGCTCACGGAGTACATAACCGGAGCCTCGTACCGTCTGAATCAGGCGTGTGGTGAAACCTTTATCGATCTTGCCGCGCAGGCGGCTCATATGTACTTCAACCACATTGGTCTGCGGATCGAAGCTGAGATTCCAGACATTTTCGAGCAGCATATTGCGCGTCACCACGCGTTCGGCATTGCGCATTAAATATTCGAGCAGCCGGTATTCGAGCGGCCACAGCTCGATAACCTGCTCGCCGCGTTTGACCGTGTGGGTGATCAGATCGACCGACAGATCGTCGATTTGCAGCGAGGTCGCTTCATTCTTATTGTCGCGCCGGTGCAGCGCGTCGAGCCGCGCCGACAGCTCGACGAATGAAAACGGTTTGGCCAGATAATCGTCGGCACCGTGTTGCAGGCCGCTGACGCGGTGATCGACATCGCCGAGCGCGCTCAACATCAACACCGGCGTCTGCTGGCCGCGCTCGCGCAATGCGGTCAGTACTTGAATGCCATCCAGCCCTGGCATCATGCGGTCCAGCACGATCACATCGAATGCCTTTTCGGCGGCGGCCAAGCCGGCAATGCCGTCTGCCGCGCTCTCCAGCGTATGGCCTTCGCGCGCCAAGCCCTGCAGCAGGAACTCGCGCATTTCCGGGTCGTCCTCGATCACCAGAACTTTCATTATTTGCATGCCGCCCTTGTTGTGAAGCTGGGAAAAGGGTTTGCGAAGCTGAGGATGCTGCTATCGAATTATTATCGCCGCCGGCAGGCTGCGTTCGAGCGCAAGACCAGCAGGCGGTTTTAAGCCGCAAAAATAGCCAGCTGTATTAGGGCGCAAGGATAGCCGAAACGCACTCGCCGGGCGACCGATTGCCTATCGTATTAAAACCGCCTAGCGTTGCCGCATCGTTACCTTAACTTGGAAAATCATTGCATTGGAAAACCGTCGCCCGTGAGCACCAATGAATCGACCGCGCTGATTGCCGCCGCCCTGCGCGACAGCGGCTGGTGCCATCTGCCGTCACTAATTGCGGAGGATACGGTGGCCGCACTGCGCGCGGATCTATTGGGAAAGCATTCCAGCTTGCGTCCGGCGGCGGTCGGTCGCGCCGCGCAGCGTCAGCAGATGCCGCAGCAGCGCAGCGATTCCACGCTGTGGCTGGATGGCGTCAGCCCCGTCCAGCGCGGTTTCCTCGACATGCTCGACACACTGCGCCAGGCGCTCAATCGCCAGCTGTTTTTGGGGTTGACCGATTGCGAAGCGCATTACGCCCACTACGCCCCGGGCCAGTTTTACCGGCGCCATGTCGATACGTTTCAAACCAAAGACCGATCTGCCCCAGCCGAAAATGAAGCCACGCAACAGCGCGTGGTGTCGGCGGTGTTCTATTTAAATGACAACTGGAACGAAGCGGACGGCGGCGAATTGCTGCTCGTCGACGCGGATGCCGAGCAAGAAATCGCGCGCCTCGCGCCGGTCGGCGGCAGCGCGGTGTTCTTTCTCAGCGCGGAATTTCCGCACGAAGTACTCGCAGCCAAAGCGGATCGCTACAGCATCGCCGCTTGGTTTCGGAACCGGGGAGCCTGAACCGTGCCCGACGATTTGTTGATGGCCGATTCCGCACCGCCGAATCCACTGCTGCCGTTGGTGCTCGATGCGCTGCGCGCCGCGCCCGCCGGCATCAGCGAATACGAACTGCTGAAACGGATCGAAGCGAGCGGTGCTTTCACGCAAGAAATAGCCAAAGAGGCCGGCAAAGAAGCGGCCGATGCGAACGTCGCGCTGTTTCAAAAACACTTCCTGCTGATGAACGCGCTGTATCGCCTGCAGTCAGTGTTGTGGGCGGACGAGCAGCTGTGGTTGCACATCTCGCCGCTGCGCATCGCGCTGGAGTCCCCCGTCGCCAGCGAATCCGCCGCCGTCGCGTTGGAAACGAATTCCGCATTGCGCGATTACTACCTCGACTGGCAACAACTACTGACCACCGATAGCGCGGCGGTGGCCGATTTGCTCGACGGTTTCTGGCGGCGTTTTCACGCCCACGATGGCCGCGCCGACGCGCTGGCCACATTGCAACTCGACGCCACCGCCGACTGGCCCGCGATCAAGCGGCAATACCGACGGCTGGCGGCGCAAACGCACCCGGATCGCGGCGGCGACAGCACCCAGTTTTTGGCGATACGCGCCGCCTATGAATTATTGAGCGCGGCGGCCGGCGCTTAAATCGACTGGTTTATCCGCGAGAGGATCACCGTCCTCAGAGAAGATCGTTGTTGTGCGAGAAAGATCATTATCTTCAGATAAAAGATCATCGCCTTGAGATGAAATACCATTGCGTCTGGACGCAACACCGTCGCAACGGATCGCGCTTCCTTTGCCCGGGCGATAGCAATGTGCCGGGGCGATGACTTCAATATGCCGAGGTGAATAGTGTCTCTAGTTATGCTGCAAACCAGTGTGCTGTTGGTGTGCTCCAACATCTTCATGACCTTCGCGTGGTACGCGCACCTGCGCAATCTGCAGGACAAACCGTGGTGGATCGCTGCGCTGTTCAGCTGGGGCATTGCCCTTTTTGAATACCTGCTGCAAGTCCCCGCCAACCGCATCGGCTACACCATGATGAATCTGTCGCAGCTCAAAATCCTGCAGGAAGTCATCACCCTGTCCGTGTTCGTGCCGTTCGCCGTGTTCTATATGAAACAACCATTCCGGCTCGATTTTTTATGGGCGGGGTTGTGCCTGCTTGGCGCCGTGTACTTTATGTTTCGGCAGGCGCCGATTGCGTAAAGCAACCCGCGCGGTAGTTGCTCCATTGCCGCGTTAATTTTGTCGCAGCGGCAACAGTGCGGCTGGGCAGTTCTCATCCTCAGTCAGCCTAAGCTGGCTAAAAGTGAGCTCGATCTATCCCGGACCCAGCTCGAGCTATATCAAACCAAGCTCGATCTATCTCAGGGTAAGCTTGAGCTATACCAGACCAAGCTCGATCTATCCCAGAGGTAGCTTTATCTAACTCGACGTTAGATCGAGCTATAAAAAAGCGAGCACGAGCTAATCCAGAATGAGCTGCAGCTTACTTTTTTAAAGCTCCAACTATAAGCAACTGAGATCGAGCTAACTCCAAACAAGCTCGAGCTCTAATTTTTATAGATCGAGCTGATTCGAAGTAAACCCGAGCTTTGTTTTTCAGAGCCCGAGCTATAAAAAAATAAGCTCGATCTCACTTCACATTAGCACCGGCTTGTCTTACGCAAGCCAAACCTCCCCCACATCAAACCCAAGTTCACTCCTAATAAGCCTGCCGATAAATAGCGAGGCGTTTATCACCGCCTGCCGTTCGGCGGGAAGCACTGGCAGCGAAAAAAGCATTCGGGTTAATCTGCAATTCAACTATGGATAGTGCCCTTCCCCCGCGCTGGCGCAGCTTCCAAAGTAAAAACGAGAGGCTGTAAAGATGGAGCGCTTTGTTAGTGCTTCTGTGTTTGCAGCTAAAAACAAAAATTGGCTGATGCTCGCGCTTAGTTACTAAATTTGCGCGGAAGGCGTTCAATAAATAGTTGGGCAGCAGAGTCGACGATCAACGCTTTGCGAATCATACGAGGAGCTTCCGAATGAATGTTCTGTCGATCACCATGGCCAAGCTATCAGGCATACAAAAAGCGGTGACCGCACTCATGAATGAGAACGTTAGTCGCAATCGCAGCAGCGAGGTCTTGACACGTAGTACCTTTCAACCAGACCTGGCGCAACATTACTTTATCCAAGCGGCGCGACTTCTTGAGGATTTAAAACAGGCTCTGCCGGATTTATATGGAGACTTTCAACCTATAAAAGTCGAGCCTGAGGTGGCAATGACAGCTCCTATTCCAAATCAAGAGACTCCCTATCATTTCTCGCGAGCACAAACTGAGCGACTGATTCGCGACATTGATCAAATCTTTGAACTGAGAGCCAACAGCGAACTTGAGCAACCTAAGTCCGAGCTAGTTCGCCGTGTATTCATAACCCACGGACAATCCAATGATTGGCGCGCGGTTCAGGCTCACATCGAGAAAGACGTTTGCCTTCCCACAATCGAGCTGGCTCAGGAAGCCAACCTTGGTCGAACGATTATCGAGAAGCTAATTGACAGCGCCGCGCGCTGCGACAGCGCGGTCATAGTCATGACTGGTGATGACGTCGCAAACGAAGTTGAGGCGCGCGTTCGAGAAAACGTCATGCATGAGATAGGCTTTTTTCAAGGTCGCTATGGAAGAAGTTCTGTCGTTCTTCTTCACGAGGAAGGGGTGAACATCCCAACCAACCTTTCAGGAGTTGCTTATGTTCCCTTTCCTAAGGGAAGCATAGAGGCCGGGTTTCACGTGCTTCAGCGAGAGCTGAAGGGGATATATCGATTGTGATGCAATCTGCGAGCCTTCGAAGTTGCCGCCTAATCCTCCCTTCGAGAGCGGGTCTGGCGCAATTAATGGAATGCATTGCGCTACTAATCTGAATGCTGGCGCAATGCCCTCTGGTTATTGTGCTTCAAGCTATTTCAATAGCTAAAAAAATAAACTTATGCGTCGCGTTTAATTTTAAAAGCAGGTAGGTCTGCTTACTAATTTGTTAGGGATTTCAATGACAGTAGCAATGATCAATAAGGCCCTGAGAAAATATTGGATAGTTCTGTTTTTCGTACTTATTCCTCTGCTATATGCATTGAACAAAAATGTCGTAATTGCAAAGGCATTGACAGAAAGCCTGAGCGCTCATGGATTGGATTTTAGTTGGCGAATTGTCAATTTGTGGCTTCTCGGCGCAAACATCATTTTCATGCTCGCCGCTATATTCGCAATTCAGCGCAAGATTATGCCTTCTTGCCAAAGCTGTAAAAAAGGATTCACACCAAATAATTGTGGCGTAGTCATCGCTACAAAGAATTGCCCATATTGCGGAGAAAAAGTAATTGCGGACAATCCCTAATAAGGTACAGCAATTCCCGCGTGCGACTTATGTGCGCGACGTTAGGTTTCTTTTTAACTTATGAAGATACTTTCGAAAATATTGGTATTTGTAGGCGACGCCGCGATAATTCTCGTCGTTTTAGGATTCGCTTTTCTTGCTTATCAAATGGGCGCAACCGGTGAAAAAATAAATTCTGCATCCAAAAAAGATACAGAGTTTGTCCTCAATTGGGGCGGGGTTAATAACTCACAAAACTATAAAGTCATAAACAGCTATCAATCCTCCAAAACTTTTCTACGGGATCACCTTGATCACTATTGTCTTCAATTGGATAGTTTTAATCCCAATTCTCAAGAGGCAAGTAACTGGGTTTTCGGGCCAGAAGAAAACTCCCTTATCAGCGATGCCAGGAAGTTACTCGCATCTTCTGGTGATGCAGCGCAATGCTTCAATGAACCGGTTTCAGGTATCGAGCAAGATATTGCGGCTTATATATGGGCGGTTCGTATTCACGGTCGAAATGTCAGCGGTGCGCAAATAATTTTTTATCACAAAAAGACCAATAGGCTCTTATATGTCAGCCTCGAAACCTGACATTTAAAGCAGCACTTAGGGCGCAATAAATGAAATGCACTGGTGGCCTTTAGGTTATTGCGCACTACAAAATGGGCTTTTACCTCTTACTGGCATGGATATTTAGGGTTAACAAATGCATCACTTTCGCTCACTGATCAAGTTCGTCGCTTCTCTGTTTTTGCTATTTACGGCGATGCAGGTTTTGGCTGACGACTCGGCCAATTCTCCTCTCGGCAAGGGCGATTTGTCGCCGCAGTATGCCGGTATACAGTTGGATGGCACTGAGCTGGCGATTCAACCGGATGATGGGAAGGCGTATGTGATTTCGTTCTGGGCCAGTTGGTGTGCTCCGTGCCGTGCAGAGCTCCCGGTGCTTGGCAACGTCCAGCGCCTTGCTGGAGATAAGATGCGCGTCATCGCAATAAATATCGAAGATCGCCAGGTCTATAACAAGCTTGAACGCCAAATTGCAGCACTCGGCCTGACACCGGCATACGATCCAAGAGGCAAGGCTAAAAAAGCATTTGGTGTGGGCCCGATCCCGCACACGATCATTGTCGGGCGCGACGGTCGGATCATAAATGTACGGAAGGGATATGGAAAATCCGCGTTGGATGAACTGGCGGCAGATATTAATCAAGCCTTGGCTTCCGCACCAAACAATGCAGCAGATGCGGCGCAATAAATAAATGCGCTTTTGACTTTTAAATTATTGCGCTCACAAGTTATTTCAGCCGCTAAAAAACCAATCGATGAATCGCATTTAATTTTTTAAAAGCGAATTGCGTCCGTCAGCACCACAAGGATCAGCCATGAATTTCGAGCAAATGACGGATCAGCAAATTTGGAACATTGCCAATCCCATCATGGATAACCTGATGGATGCCTCGACGCATATTGATCACGCGCGACATGTTCGCGATTTCACAAAAAGAATTAGCAGTATTGTCACGCCAGAATATTTAGAGCGCGTCTGCAAACAATACCAATCGGAAAAAGGCTTCTTCACTGTCCGCACGCCAGTCGCGGTGTTTAAACGTCCCGACTCGGCCGCGTTGGTTTGGAAGCAATATTTTTCTAAAGTCTCCGGCGAGTTCGTGGCGGAAATAGTTTTGGTCAAAGACGGTGAAAAATATCTTGTTGATCATGTCATGGTGTTTTAGCGGGTCACGTGGGCACCCTGTCGATTTCGCAAAATCTCATTCGACTATCCATCAGGGAATGAAATTTATTGGTCGCCGTGATGGCGGACATTCCGAATGGAGAACAGTCCAGAACGAATTTGCGGACACGCATACGCAACTTATCGTTGCCGCGTTCATCGGTCTGGATGGCGTCCGATTAATAAATAGCTGAAGGGAGATAGCCGATGCCAAGCACATCCACACAGACGAGGACCGTTCGTTGCTCATGCGGCAGCGTCGAACTCGAAACGACAGGTGCTCCTATTCTTGGCGCCATCTGTTACTGCGCCGATTGTCAGGCAGCAGGGCGGCAAATTGAGCGACTTCCAAATGCGCCCCGGCTTCTGGATGCGGATGGTGGAACTGATTTCGTGGCATATCGAAAGGATCGTCTGAAATACATCAGGGGAGCTGAGCTTCTGTTCGATCACAGGCTTAAGGAAGAGTCAGCCACGCGCAGGGTCGTCGCAACGTGTTGCAATTCGGCCATGTTCCTAGACTTTCAGAAAGGCCACTGGTTCTCCCTCTACCGAGCGCGATTTGCCGGTGATGTCCCACCCTCACAGATGCGGGTTCAAACGAAATCCAGCGTTCAGCCCGTCAGCGATGCAGGCGACATTCCCAACTATGCGGGGTATCCGCCAGCGTTCATGCTAAAGCTGGTTGCTGCCAAAATCGCGATGTTGCTTGGGTTGTAGGCGTGGGGCGCACGGCGCCCAACAAAGCATTTCAGCGGACGGCCTGCTGCCGCCGCTTAATTTAAGCATTAACCCTCACATCAGCGCAGTGATTGCTCGCACCGCTCCGACAAACTGACCGAAGCACCTACCGCTACTGAAAGGAAAAGCCCGATGACCGACCTGATCCTGACCACCTTTGACTGGGTTCCAGAACTGCCGCGAGGCTATGTGCGTGACCTGCGTATACGCTGGGCGCTGGAAGAAGCCGGGCTGCAATACAGCGTTAACAGCGTGTCTTTTCATGAGCGGAGCGCTGAGCATTTTGCGCATCAACCGTTCGGCCAAGTCCCATGGTTGACCGATGGCGACATCTCGATTTTCGAGAGCGGCGCCATCCTGCTTCATCTGGGTGAGCGCAGTGGCACGCTGCTGCCAATCGATCCGCGCGGTCGCAGCGAAGTACAGGAATGGCTCTTCGCCGCGCTGAATTCCGTTGAGATGGCCGCCCTGCCGTGGTCTCTGTTCAAGTTCTCCGGCGACCCAGTTTCCGGTGATGTTGCAGAAACAGCGGCGCGCAAACAGTTCGATGCATTTCTCGCTATGCGCCTGCAACATATAGAGGCGGTGCTGGCGCGTCGCGAATGGCTGTCCCACTCGTTCTCCATCGCCGATATAGCTATGGCGGATGTGATGCGCTTAGTCCATCGATTCGACGGTCTTGCCGAATATCCCGCCTGTCGCGAATATGTCGCCCGCGCCATCGCCCGTCCCGCATTCGTGAAAGCACATGCAGACCAGCTCGCTCACTTTGCTGCGAACGATTGAAGTAAGGTCTAACAGTTCATTGATGTCGCGCGCGTGGCGGCGTAATTCAAATGTTATTTGGCAAGAAGGAGGGACTTAATGCATCAAGACGAAATTACAGCGATCTTCGATCAGCACGCAGCAAACTACGATTCGCAATGGGCGAAAACCGTGCCGTTCACGACCGCCTAGTTTCAGCAGATGCGTCAGCTTCAGTCGCGCGCCGCAGTCCTCAAGCACAGATTGTTGAAATCGAGGCCCCTCATTGCCTGTTACAGGCGGCGCCGGCCGAGGCGGCGCGCGTTGTTGCCACCTTTCTGCGCCGAGTCCAGAATGCCATCTAGTCGCCTCGCTTAAACCAATCTGTCTGCGGCGCTCCGCCCTCCCTTCTTGGCTTCGTTGCACAGCTCTCGAATAGCCTCACGTATTCAATAGGAGATCACATGACCATTGAAACCGAAGACGATATCGTCGCACTGAAACGCATAGGCAAGATCGTTTCATCCGTATTGCAGGAAATGCTCGACGCGGCCGAACCCGGCATGACGACGCGCGAACTGGATGCACTGGGTGAGCAATTGCTGGAGCGGCACGGCGCACGCTCGGCGCCGAAGATTACCTACGGCTTCCCCGGCTCAACCTGCATCAGCATCAACGAGGAAGCCGCGCACGGCATTCCCGGTGATCGGGTGATTCGACCGGGTGACGTGTTGAATGTCGATGTTTCCGCCGAGTTGGGCGGCTACTTCGCCGATACCGGCGGCACCAAAGTCGTACCCCCGACCAATCCACAGAAGACGCGTCTGTGTCACGCCACGCGCACGGCGCTTGAGAATGCGATGAAGCAGGCGCGCGCCGGCCAGCCGCTCAATGGCATCGGTGCGGCAATCCAGCGCACGGCGAAAACTTACGGCTTCAAGATTATCGAGAATCTCGGCAGTCACGGCGTGGGCCGCGCACTGCATGAAGAGCCCGAGCATATTCCCGGCTACTTTGATCCGAAGGATCGGCGCATTTTGAAGGAAGGCATGGTGATCACCATCGAACCGTTCCTCTCCACCAAGAGCCGCATGGTGGCCGAGACGGCCGATGGCTGGACCCTGGTTGGCGCGCATGGCAACTTGTCGGCGCAATACGAGCACACGATGATCATCACCAAGGGCCAACCCATCGTTGTCACTCAGCTCTGAGTGAACACCGATGACAGTCAGCCCGTCATCAAGCGGGCTGACTTGCGGCGAGCCGCATATAAAAACGCTGCATCACCGAGTTATGCGCGAACATAAAACCGGCGCTGGCAGTCCATCACCGTCGCCCGAATCAATTACAAAAACATCCCACCCGACGCTTCGATACGTTGCGCATTGACCCAACGCGCGCCGTCGGACAGCAATATTGCGATCACATCGCCGATATCGTCCGGCAGACCGACTCGGCCCAGCGCGGTTTGCGATGCGACAAAGGCATTCAATTCTTCGTTGTCGCGCACTCGTCCGCCACCGAAATCGGTTTCGATGGCGCCGGGCGCGAGTACGTTAACGGCGATGCCGCGCGGTCCCAGTTCCTTCGCCAGGTATTTCGTCAGCACTTCGATGCCGCCTTTCATCGTCGCATAGGCGCCATAGCCGGGCAGCGCGAAGCGGGTCAGGCCGGTCGAGACATTGAGGATGCGACCGCCATCGGCGAGCAGCGGCAGTAATTTTTGTGTCAGAAAGAACGGGCCTTTCAGGTGGATGTTCATCAGCTCGTCGAACTGCGCTTCGCTGGTTTGATCGATGGTTCCGTAAACGCCGATACCGGCGTTGTTGACTAGAAAGTCGAAGCGCTCGCGCTGCCAGGTAGTGGCGAGTGCGTCTCGCACTTGGCCGGCGAAGGCGTCGAAACTGGCGCTATTACCGATATCCAAAGCCAGCGCGACGGCGCGGGCGCCGAGCGTTTCGATTTCCGCGACGACAGCATCGGCTTCGTCCTTGCGACTGCGGTAGGTGAGGATTACATCAACGCCGCTGGCGGCGAGTTTGAGCGCGGCATTTTTGCCGAGGCCACGGCTGGCGCCGGTGATCAGTGCGATACGGTTGTTCATGATGTGCTCCTTGTTACGGGTCGGATCGGTGAGGTGATTGTTGATAGACTCAGCTTATTGGGTTGCTCCGGCGGGATAAACCAGCTGAGTGCGGTTAGACTGTTCGCCCATTGCGAACAATCAACTGCGGAAACCCAGACTGTGATCTCTCCCGAAACCATGCAGATCTTCATGCGTGTCGCCGAACTCGCCAGTTTCACGCAGGCGGCGCAGAGTCTCGGCCTGCCGAAGGCGAGCATTTCTACGGCGATTCAGCGGCTGGAAAGCGGGCTCGGTACGCGTCTGTTGCATCGCACCACGCGGCGCGTGCAAATGACGCAGGACGGCCAGATTTTCTACGAGCGTTGCCGCGAAATGCTGTCGGATATGGACGAGCTGGAAGGTCTGTTCCGCAGTGAGCAACAAGCGCTGACCGGGCGTCTGCGCGTGGACCTGCCGATGGGCGCGGCGCGCGCGCTGGTATTGCCGCGTCTCGGGGAATTCCTGCGCGCACACCCGCATGTGGAGATCGAACTCGGCAGCACCGATCGCCGGGTGGATGTGGTGCGCGAGGGTTTCGACTGCGTGCTGCGCGTCGGTGAGCTGACCGACAGCAGCCTGATCGCGCGGCCGCTCGGCTTCTATCGCCAGATCAATTGTGCCAGCCCGGCCTATCTCGCCGAATTCGGCGTGCCGCAGACGCTCGACGATCTCGCCCACCATCACCTGATTCATTACGCGTCGACCTTGGGCAGCAAGCCGTTGGGGTTCGAATATGTGGTGCGCGACCCCAGCCATCGCGATTTCGGCGCCACGCGTTTCCTACCGATGTCGGGCAGCCTGACCGTGAATAATTCGGAGTCGTATCAGGCGGCCTGCCTGGCCGGATTGGGGATTATTCAGGCGCCGGATACCGGCGCGCTGGCGCTGATCGAGCGCGGCTTATTGCAGGAAGTACTGCCGGATTACCGGCCGCCGTCGATGCCGGTGTCGCTGCTGTACGCCAGTCGGCGGCAACTGCCTAAGCGGGTGCAGGTATTTATGAACTGGCTGGCTGAACTGATGCGGCCGTATCTGGAGTCGCAGCGTTAGTAGTAAATCGGCCGTGATTTCCAGTGCAAATCGCTGTTTTCGTATCGGGTGAACGGACGCTTTGCGATGCGCTGACGTTTCAGGACACGGCTGGCTGCTGGAGTTTTAGCAAGATTGGCGTTCGGCGGCAGCGCTGGCAGAGAAAAATGCATTCGAGTTAATCTGACGGCCAACAAGGATAGCGACCCATTCCGTCGCTACAAATGATTAACCCGCCCACATTTCTCGGTTACTGCCCATGCCCAATCAATCTGCCCAAGAAATACAGTTGCTGCGCGCGGCGTATGCGGCATTTAACGCGCGTGACATCGCTGCTGCCCTCACTCTTATGACTGCCGATGTGACGTGGCCGAAGGCGTTCAAAGGCGGTCTTGCGCAAGGGCCCGACGAAATCCGCGCATATTGGACCGAACAGTGGAGCGAGATCGACCCTCACGTTGAGCCGGTTTTCTTTTATCCCGAAGACGCTTCGCAGGTTCTAGTCGACGTGCATCAAGTCGTGCGCAGCTTGGCGGGTGCGGTACTTGCGGACGACCACGTGGGTCATCGTTTCACCATCAAGAATGGCTTGATACAGGCGATGGAGGTTTGTTTATTGCCATCATCCGAGTCGGCGGCTTAATCATTTATTAAAGTGTTTAAGGTAAATCGACTAGTTAGGATTTATTTCACGGAGGTCACATGCCAAGTGTTCTTATCGAAGTAAGAACAGAATATTCGCAGGACCAAGAAGTTGCTTTGATGGAGGCTGTGCACTCTGCGCTGCGAAAAGCTTTCATGGTCCCTGAATGGGACCGAGATATAAGGTTGGTCGTGTACGCACCGCATCGACTTGCTTGTCCTCCCGATCGAGAAAATCCGGCGCTATACACTCACATCAGCATTGATTGCTTTGCTGGCCGCTCTGTCGACGCTAAACGTAATCTCTATCGCGCCATAGTCCGAAATTTGGAGGCGCTCGGTATCCCAAACAATCACGTCAAAATCCTGCTCCGTGAAATTCCAAAAGAAAATTGGGGCATTCGCGGCGGGCAGGCAGCGTGTGACGTTGATATAGGATTCAAAGTTGAGGTCTAGCGGGTCCATGAATCCTAACCGTTCTCCATCGACAAGACTCGCCTTGGCGAACCGGATCGAGCCTGTAAATGGCAAGCATCGGCATCAATACTAAGGTACGCAATGTCTCCTAAAACTTTGAAGTCATTGTTCGCTCACAAGTCTTGGGCTAACGCCGAGCTTTTCGCGGTGTTGGGATCGATGACGCAGAAGCAATCCAAGCAGCGCGATACATGTCTTCAGTCTATGAATCACCTGTATATCGTTGATCGGATTTTCCGCGCTCATTTGGCTGGGGAACAGTGTCCGTTTGCGGCGACCAATTCTTCGGAAACCCCGAATCTTGAAATGCTGGGAGCTTGCATTGCGGACGTGGATAGCTGGTATCAAAACTATGTTGAGCAAGTCAGTCCTAGCGCGCTCGTTGAGGTTGTCGAGTTCACCTTTATAAGCGGCAGCCCTGGTCGCATGAGTCGAGAGGAAATTCTGCTGCATGTGATCACGCATGGCGTGTACCACCGCGGCAGTATTGCTCAGGTACTCAAGTCAATATCCATCGCGCCGCCGGATGATCCGTACACGGTATTCCTTCACCATGCGGAGCCCGGGCGCAGAGTTATTTGAGGTATTAGCAATGAAACCTAATGAATCGCTGTGGCGAATTATCCATCTCGACGTTAGCTGGGTATCGTTCCGCAAGCGCTCGCAACAATCTGCTAGAGCTCGGTGCTAGCTGCCATGCCAACCTTAGATATTGTGTTGCTCGATGAAGATCAATGTCAGGAGTTGGATGCGTTCCTGATGGAGCGCATCTACGAATTCAATGCCAAGGCGACGGGCTACTTCGACGGCCGCCTGCTCGGGGCAAGCATTCGCAATGATACGGGCGAAGTCATCGCCGGATTCAGTGGTTACACGTGGGGCGGTTGCGCTGAAATCTCTCATCTCTGGGTCGATGAACAGAGTCGCGGGCAGGGTCTGGGAAAGTCACTGCTTCAGGTTGCCGAAACGGAGGCCATTCGTCGCGGTTGCGCGCAGGTGGTCCTCACGACGCATAGCTTTCAATCGCCCGAGTTTTATGAGTATCTTGGCTACGCAAGTAGGTTCGCGATCGAAGGTCAGCCGAAGGGCTATTCCAACATCGTCTTCGTTAAGGTGCTCATCGGCGAGAATGCTACTTAACCGCTTCAAGCGGTGCTGGCTATCTCAACCGTTGGTTGTCACTCGCGGAATATTTTTCTTGAATCTGCAATCTTGGTGAATGGGAACAAAATTTTTTCACCGCATTGGAGATGTCATGCCGTTAAACCGTCGGGAATTTCTGAACGCTGCCGCTGCGAGTGTTGTCACGGGGCTGGTCGCGTCAAGCGCTGTAGCTCGCGCTGCGAGTGGCTCAACGATCAAAGCGATTGCCTTCGATGCCTTTGCGGTGTTTGATCCGCGCCCGGTGTTCGCGCTTGCCGAGCAACTCTTCCCGGGCAGGGGCGCCGAACTCAGCAATGCATGGCGTACCCGGCAGTTCGAGTATCAGTGGTTGCGCGCTTTGTCCGGACACTACGTCGATTTCTGGCAGGCAACCGAAGACGCGCTGGTGTTTTCGGTCCAGATGCTAAAGCTGGATTTGACCGCCGATAAACGCAGCCAACTGATGGCTGTTTATCTCGAGCTTAAGGCATGGCCGGACGCGGTGCCGGTGCTGCGGTCATTGAAGGAGGATGGTTTCCGGCTGGCGTTTCTATCCAATGCGACCGCGAAGATACTCAACGCCGGTATCGACAATTCAGGGCTTGAGGACGTGTTCGAGCAGGTTCTCAGTACCGACAACATAAAATCCTATAAACCCGACCCGCGTGCTTACCAGATGGCGGTTGATGCATTTAACTTGAAGCGTGAGGAGATTCTGTTCGTTCCGTTTGCGGGATGGGATGCGGCGGGGGCGAAGGCATTTGGTTACACGACGTTCTGGGTTAATCGTCTTAATTTTCCCGTCGAAAAGCTCGGTGTTGTCCCCGATGCAATTGGGCAAAACCTGACGGATTTGATGGGTTTCGTGAAAGCGGCTGGTTGATGTTGATGCCATCAATCCCTGTGTTTCAGTGAATTAGCCCGCGTCGCTTGGTGTTAGGTTCAAGTGTTAACGGCGGTTTTTTACCGCCGTTCTAGCGCGCTAAAAACTCAGTGCGGCGCAGCCTCTGGTGCCGTCGGAGCGGGTGCCGCCGGAGCCGGCGCTGAAGTGGATGCGGGCGTGGTGGCAGGTGCTTCACCCGGTGCCATCGAATCGGTGGGCGATAGTTCGGGGTGCAGGAGGTCGCCGCCGCTGTCGATGACTTTCCCGCTGTCGACCGCCTGCTTGCCGAGCAAAGCTTCCTCGACCGACTTCTTCAGTACCAGAATCGCGATGCGGCGGTTGATCGGATCGTTTGGTGCTTCCACCTTGAACGGCGCGGCTGAGCCCATGCCCTGCACGGTGACGATTTTGTCCTCGGGGTAGCCGCCATTGACCAGCGCGCGGCGCGCAGCATTGGCACGGTCGGCCGACAGTTCCCAGTTCGAGTAGCTGGCGCCGCTGCCGTAACTGACGGCGTCGGTATGGCCGGTGACCGAGATGCGATTTTCGACGCTATTGAGCAATGGCCCCAGCGCTTCCAACACATCCAGCGAATAGTTTTTCATGCGGGCGCTGCCGATATCGAACATCGGGCGCTGTTCTTTATCGACGATTTGGATGCGCAGGCCGAGGCCGGTGTAATCGATGATGATTTGATCGCGCAGTTCGCGCAGCGCCGAGGTGCTTTTGGCCAGTTCGTTTTCCAGTTCTTGCTTGAGCTTGGCAAGGTTTTCCGTTTCTTGTTTTTCGAACTGTTCGCGCATCTGGTCATCGGTCAATTGCACCGGCGACGGATGGGTGACGCCCTCGCCAGCGCTCTGCTGATTTTCGCCGCCCCGCTCGCTGTTCATAATCGGCGGCGGCCGCATGGCTTCGGGCGATGTTTGCGGGTGGTCGAACTGAATAACGCCGGTATTGGCGCCGCCCGGGCCGACGAGGCCACCACCGGCGTCATTGAAATAGCCGGCGATGGCTTTCTTTTGCGGATCGCTGGCGGCAGCCATGAGCCACATAACCATGAAGAACGCCATCATTGCGGTCGCAAAGTCCGCGAAAGCGACCTTCCAGGCGCCGCCGTGGGGAGCGTGCCCCCCCGCCTTCTTTTTCTTGATGATGATCGGTTGCATTGTATTTTTCATAGTTGCAACCCGCTATTTTTGGCGTACGCGCTCGTCAACTTCCGCGTAGGTGGGACGCACATCGTGGAATAGCACCTTGCGCCCAAACTCGATTGAGATTTGCGGGGCGGCACCATTCAGCGTGGCGATCAGCGACGCTTTGATGCACTCAAAGACTTTGGCTTCTTCGCGCACTTTGTGCTCAATCATTCCCCCGATCGGGCCGAAGATGCCGTACGACATTAAGATACCGAGGAATGTGCCGACTAGAGCCGCGCCTACATGGTGACCCAGCTCTTCGGGCGGACCGCCCAGCGAGCCCATGGTGATGACGATGCCCATTACCGCCGCGACAATACCGAAGCCGGGCAGGCCCTCGGCCACTTTGTTGATTGCGGCTGGAACAAGGTGGGCTTCGGCATGGTGGGTTTCGAGTTCGGCATCTATCAGCGCTTCCAGCTCATGGCCGGCGATACTGCCGATCATCATTACGCGCAGGTAATCGACGATGAATTCGATTGAGCCGTGAATTTTTTCCACGCTCGGGTATTTGGTGAACAACGGGCTGGCTGATGGATCGTCAATATCCGCTTCTACCGCGAGCATGCCTTCGCGTCGCATTTTATTGAACAGATCGAAAAGCAGTGCCAATAGATCGAGATAGAGCGTTTTTGTGTACGGCGAAGGCTTGATCAAGCCACCCATCGCCTTGAACGATTTGAGCGTCACCGCCAACGGGTTTGCCATCACCATGGCACCGATCGCCGAGCCGAGGAGAATGAGTAGCTCGAACGGTTGAAACAGGGCCATCAGATGGCCGCCGGACAACAAGAAACCGATGGCGCAGCTCGCCAATACCATAGCGAGGCCCAGTAAAACATTCATGCAGTAAAACTCCGGGCTGGACGAAAGTGGGTGGCGGTGCACGGGCTTAATTAAGGAAATTCCATCCCAATAATAGCGGAGAAGGAAGATCTTGCTAGTTTCGGGCCTTCGCTAATTGCATGAGGTCGAATGAATTGCGAATGCGGGCAAACCGGATCGCGCCAACGCGTGTGAATAAGAGTGCGGGAATTGCGGGTTAATTATTGAAATCAGCGGCGCAACGGAAGTTTGAATTTTGTGAACAAAGCCCGCCGCGATATCTAACACTTTTGCTTAGCGGATGAATTATTTCAGCGCAGTGGCAATCGAATACTGAAGCGTGCGCCGCCTAAAACACTGGCGCCGACATCGAGTTCAGCGGAATAGCTATCAAGAATATCGACGACGACGGCGAGGCCGATGCCTTGGCCGGGTTTATAACTATCCGCGCGTTGACCGCGTTGCAAAATCGATGCGCGTTGTTCCGGCGGAATGCCGGGGCCGTCGTCTTCGATCACGATCAGTAACCAGCGCTCGCTCGGGTTGGCGCTGATGACAATTTTCTCGCGGCAAGCTTTGCAGGCGTTGTCGAGCAAATTACCTAACACTTCGAATAAGTCGGCTTCGTCGGCGCGGCATTCGCAGTTGTCGGCGATGGTCATGACGAATTGCGGTTTCTTTTCGAAATACACTTTGGCGAGCGTATCGATTAATTTTTTGACGATGGGTTTGAGCAGAATCGGTTTTTGTAATTGATGCGGGCTGCTGGTCACCGCGCGCTGCAATTGATAGCCGATCAGCTGATCCATGCGCGTGATTTGTTCTTCGAGTAGTGCGCGATCCGGCTTGTCGTCGCCGGCTTCCTGGCGTAATACAGCGAGCGGTGTTTTCAAACTGTGCGCAAGATCGCCGAGTGTATTGCGGTAGCGTTCGCGCTGCAGCCGTTCGCGGTCGAGCAATTGATTCAAGTTCGCCGCCAGCGATTGCAATTCCTCTGGATAATTTTCGCCGAGTGCGGCGCGCCGGCCCTGCTCCAGATCGCTGACATCGAGCGCGAGCTTGCGCAGCGGTTGCAAACCCCAGCGCAAAATCGCAGCTTGGGCGACGGTCAGCAGTAACGCGGCGCTACCGAGCCCGAGCCAGAGCTGGCGCATAAAGGCGCGCAGTTCTGCACGCAACGCGCCCTGGTCTTCGAGCACGGTGAACACCAGCGGAATGTCCTCGCCATCGTCCGATTCCCACACCGTTTGATATTGAAAACGCAGAAACGACGCGCTGGTTTCTATCGTATCGAAACGCTCTTCGCCGGTGCGCGGCGGATTGGCGGTGGCGAGTAGTTGCAGGTCGAGATCGATGCTATCGCTCGACGGCGACTGCCACAGGATTTCGCTCTGTGGATGTTGAATCACCGCGTACAGGCCGGAGCTCAATTGCCGCAAGCGTGGATCGCCAGAATGCACGCTGACCTTGAGATCGCCATCGACGAATTCGATAGCGCCCAGCAGCGCATAGAACTGCACGCGTAAACGCTCGTGCGCGGAGGCCAGCTGACTGGCGGAAAACGATTGCGCCAAAAACCAGCCGATGCTGGCCAGATAAAGCGGCAACACGATTAAGCTCGCCAGCAGCAGCCGGCGCGCGATGGAGTTGGGTGCGGGAACTTGTTGTAGGCGTGGGCGAAGGTGTTCGCGCCAAAATTTACCGATCGCTTCAATCCAAGATTGAAGTCGATCGCTAGGCATCCCCAAGGCTCTTCAATTCGAACCGATAGCCGCGGCCGCGCACGGTGGCGATCGGGTTGAGCGTGTGTTCGGGGTCGAGCTTTTTGCGCAGGCGGCCGATAAAGACTTCGATCACATTGCTGTCGCGGTCGAAATCCTGATCGTATAAATGCTCGGTCAATTCGGTTTTGGAAACGACCTGACCGTGACGATGAGTTAAATACAGCAGTGCTTTGTATTCGAACGCCGTGAGTTCCACGGGGGTGCCGACGACAGTGACTTCCTGTTTGGCGGTATCGATAACCAGCGACTCGAATGCTAATAACGGGCTGGCGAAACCGCTGGTGCGGCGCAACAACGCGTTTAAGCGCGCGATCACTTCTTCGATCTGGAAAGGTTTGACTACGTAGTCGTCGCCACCGGCTTCCAGTCCTTCGACTTTATCCTGCCAGCGTCCGCGCGCAGTCAGCACCAGAATGGGAAAGCGCTTCTGCAATTCGCGCGCTTTACGAATAACGGTGAGCCCATCGACGATAGGCAGCCCGAGGTCGATAACGGCGAGATCGTAGTTGTATTCCTGAATCAGGTAGAGCGCTTCGCGGCCATCGGCGGCGCTGTCGACCGCGTAACCATTGCGCTGCAATTGCAGCGCCAGTTGTTCGCGCAATGGGGCTTCGTCTTCCACGAGAAGTAAACGCATCGGTTAACCGGTTTCCGTTCTAGCGGCGATTTTTATCGCCGTGGCGCTCCGCGGGAACGCGCAAGGTTTTCACGCGCCCGCCATCCTGCAGCACACGCACTCGATACATATCGTCATTGGCGCCGGGCCGCGGTGCTTGCACATCGACCACGCGACCGCGGTAATTATGCTCGACTTCGCCGATCACTTCGCGCACCGGCCGCCGATTGCGGTCGTCATTCGCGCGCGCATCGTGACGATAATCCCTGCGCGGCTCGCCGCAGACATTGCCTGCCAGCGCTCCCAGCAAAAGAATCATCAGCGATGTGCGCAGTGCGCTCATAGGAATGCTCAATCATTCGTCCGGATCGACATTCACGCGAACGCGCAGTCGTGAGCCGGGATCGTAAGATTTGCGCGTGACAAAATCGCGGCCGTTGTAACGATAAAACACGCGGTATGCTACCACCTCTTCGTGGTACTCCCTATCGTTCACGGTCTGGCAAACACGCTCATTACTGTAGTCGGTGCGCTCGTAGTCGCCACCATCGCGGTCGCGAACATCCCGTCCGACCGAGGCGCCCAGTGCCGCGCCGGCAACGGTGCCGACGCGCTTGTTGACCTCGTGATGGCCGAGCGCGTTCCCCAGCGCCCCGCCGATGATGGCGCCGAGAATGGGCGCGGTATAGCTGCGCGGCTGCGGCGAATAGCTGCGCACCGGAACTTGTTCGTTCCAACACTCTTCGCGCGGCTTGCTGTAACTTGCCGTTTCATAAATCGGCTCGACGCGCGTGACTCGCGCGAAGTCGAAATCGTCTTCGTAACGATGAGCGCTAGCGAGCGAGCTTGCCGTTGCGATCGCTGCCAGCAGACCGCAAGTGACCAGGGTTTTCATGATGTTCTCCATTGTTCTTTGACTTGCGAAACTGTAGTCAGAAATGGCTGAACCCCTACTGAATGTATGGAGCATTCACGCAATAAAGCGATGCAAAAAAAACGAATAAGAAAAGCTGCGCTGCATATGCGGCAAACGGCACGAAACGTCACCGGGTACTTCTATAATAATTTCGGAAAAAGCATTCGACGGCTACGCTTCTTCGTCAGGATGCGATCCATGCTTTACTGTTCAGACCATTGAGGAGTTTTTTGTGAGTAGTTATCGGCTGCTGAGCATGAGTGTTATCTGCGTAATTCTAGGCGGGTGCGTGAGTTCGCCGAGCCAGGATGGGCATCGTGGCGGCGTGTCGCCGAGTGTGCCAACAACTTCCGCTCCACCGATTAACTCGGTGCCGCCAGCCGTTAAAGAAACCCCGAGCGCTCCGCGTACTTTGTCGGCGCCAACCGCGCCCACCAGCGGCGGCGTTAGCCATTATCAGGATCGCCAGGAGCAACAATTGCGCGAGCGCATTGAAGGCACCGGAATTCGAGCGTCTCGCAGTGGCGATACGATCAAGTTAACGCTGCCGGTCAATGCGGCTTTCGCCAACACGGCGGATCAACTGCAACCGCGATTTGTCGATGCGCTGTCATCGGTGGCGGCCGTGTTGCGGGAATACAGCAAAACCGTGGTCGACATTAAAGGCTATACCGACAGCACCGGCAGCTTTGAACACAATCAGCAAATATCCGGACAGCGTGCGCAAACGGTCGGCGGCTTACTAATAAGTCGACAAATTGCCGCCACGCGTATTCGTACCGCCGGTTATGGCCCGCGCTATCCCGTCGCCGATAACAAAACAGACGCGGGCCGGGTGCAGAATCGCCGGATCGAAATTGACTTGGTGCCGACACCATGAAGCGTTGGCTTATTTTAGGTTTGCTGGCGTTGAGCGCCTGCAGTTCGATCGGACGAGTTTCAGAACCCGATATAGCAATTGCGGAGTTGCGTTTGGGGCCAGGTGAGGGGATGTATCAAACCATTCTGGTGGATTTGGTGATTACCAATACTGACTCGTCGCCGCTTAAATTGAATGCGTTGAGCTATCGCGTGCGCATTGAAGGCCGCGAGCTGGCGGCTGGGAGCAGTCGCGAGCCACTGGATATCGCACCGGGGGCCAATGTCCGCTACACCGTGCCGGCAACAATTAGTTTAATGAGTAGCTTTGGCTTCATTAAAGACGTGCTGATGAAGCCTAAAAACAAAATTAATTATGAGCTGAGTACAACCTTGGAGCCGACCGGTTTATTCTCCGCGCCTTTTACAGTCACAAAAACGGACTTCATCACGTTGACTCCGTGACATTCGTTGAGTCGGCAATTTCGACGAGAGGTTTATTGTTGACGGTAATGCGGAGGACCGGAAAAAGAGTAAGTAGGGGAAAAAGACCCCTCGTCCGCACAGGGTGGGTGATAGACGAGGGGTTGCCCGAGAATCGGTTGCTGCGCTAACGCAGACTTATATTCTTTGTTTACCTTTCTACTAATTGCTTGAATTGATTGTTTGAATCTGTCGTTTAAGTGCTTGGTTGTTTCTCAAAGAGTTGAAACTAAAGTAACGCCATGGTTTTACGAGGGCAATAAAAAGCTGCGGAACTCGTTCACAGTTTTGACGCTTTGTGAATTATTTATGCGCAGTAATTGAGTTGAGATGTAATTTTGACTCTCACGTGTCAACGCGATGATCGCGGACACGCTGCAGAATAAGTTGCCTGTCATTATCAGAAATGAGATGCCAGCGCAGAATCTCTTCCAACCGACGCCCGCACCCCAAACACACATCACTCTCGTCGAGGCAGCAATTGCGTACACAGGGGTTCTGAATAGTGGGCGGAGGCGGAGTGCCAGGATTTCTCATGTTTCGGCCGGGTCAGGTTGTATAACGCAGCCAGTGTAGAGCAGGGTTCCAGTCGAGGCGAGGCCGGCCTGCGCATGGTATTTGCGCGATGCGCGCGTTACCATGAGGCCAATTGTTAGAGCCAACGGTGTACTGACTGGCATGCTCCATTTCGAAAAACAAAGTGAAGATGCATTGCGAACCATGCTTACCGGCCTGGGCTCGCGCGATGCTGTACTCAACTATCAGCAAATTCACGGCCTGCTGTATGCGATGACGTGCTCTCCTGAACCTATCGCAGCATCGGAATGGTTCGAGTTGATTTGGCTGAGCGACGACCCCCAATTCGACGATCTGGTCGAAGCCAAAACCTTCTATAAATTATTGCTAAACCTCTTCCTCGCCATCGATACCGATGTTCGCGCTGCTCGTTACAGCCCAGGTTTGGCGGAAAACGATGTGTGCACGGCGACGGCGCTGGCCGATTGGTGCGACGGCTTTTTAATCGGGCATCATTATCTCGAAGATATCTGGACTGTTGCACTCGATGATTTGAACGACGATGAATTGTACGAAGAGGTCGATGCGCTGCTGGGTTGTGCAATTGCGTTTGTCGACAGCGAGATGGCTGACGACTTTCTCGACGAAGGCGATGAGCGTTTCCTCGCCGAGCATCTGCATTTTCAGCAATTGCTAGACAATTACCGCACGGTGCGTTCGCGTCTTGGCGATGGCGTGCGGCATTGGAATGTCGATCGCGTGTTTGCGGAAATGCAACCGGCTGCTCATGATCAGGCGTGTCCGTGCGGGAGTGGACGTTTGTTCGCGCAGTGCTGCTTGCATTAAGTGTTACCGATAAAAATATATCAGGGTGGATTATGTCTTTCGGGCGACAAAGCGGTGCGGAGCTTATCGAGCGTATTCTCGCGGAAGTGCATTCGATTTTTCCTAGCGCTTCCGCGCAGCCTGCCGGTAAAGACCAGCTGCGAAAGCGACTCAGCCGCCTGTTAGACGATTCTGGCTATCATACACAACCGCCTGAACGGCGCGCCGTTACCATCCTTGTTGCTGAGTTGCGGGGCTTTGATGCCGGTACCGAGCAGAGTGCGCCAGCCGTTGTAGTCAATTTGTTTAATCGTTACCTAACGGTAATGACCGAGATTATTGAGCGCCACGGCGGCACGCTCGATGGCCGCAGCAGTCATGCACTGACCGTATTGTTTGGCGCTCCAGCGCCGAATGTTAAGCATGCGGCGGATGCATTGGCCTGCGCAGCTGAGATGCAGCAGGCGATGTCGCGGTTTAATCAGCAAAATGAAATGCTGCAGCTTTCGCCACTGTTCATGGGGATCGGCATTAATAGCGGCGATGCCATAGTGGGTGCGGTTGGCGCTACTTTGCGCCGCGAATATACAGTGCTGGGGCATGTCGTCGCCGTCACCAGTCGTATCGCCGCGCATAGTTTGCGTGGTCAAGTATTACTGAGCGACAACAGCTATCGATTGGTGCATGAGTTTGTCCTGGTGGGCGAGCTCAATAGCTTGCGTCTGCGTGGTCGACGCTTGCCGATTAATGTTTATGAGTTGCTGGGCACGACGCGTCCGCGCGCACTGACCGTGCCGCGTCGAGAGGTGCGCAAGAGTCCGCGCGTTCCGGTACAAATCCCGTGTTACTTTCAAAAGATAAAAGGTGCGGCAGTGCTTGAGACGCTGCATTGCGGTCAGGTTCTCGATGTGAGCTATCACGGCTTGCGGATGATCAGCCCCATTCAATTAGATGCGTGCAGTGAAGTGAAAATGGTGCTGTCGTTGCAGCTTTTAGGTAGCCGGACCAGCGACGTATATGCGCGCATTGTCAGCGCGGATTTGGAGCAGCAAGGCTATCGCTGCAGTATGGAGTTTACCGACATTGATGTTGCGGGACGTCTGACCATCAAGCAGTTTGTCGACAGTCAGGTTTGTGCTGTTTAACTCAACACATCGACGAAAAGATTCTCACAATGACGCAGCCCGAAGACGATTTAAATGCAGAGCTGATTGGATTAAGAGACAAGCACCGCGAACTGGATGTTGAAATTGCTAAGCTCGAGTTGTTCCCGTATCAGGATCAATTGCAGCTGCGGCGCCTAAAGAAAGAGAAGCTGCACATCAAGGACTGTATTCAGCGCGTGCGCACATTGATGATTCCCGATCTCGACGCCTGATCGAGTAAGGTCACCATGAATTTCAACCTCTCCCAGCTCTCGCCTAACAAAGTGTACTTCACGCTAATACAAGCCGTTGTCCCGCGGCCTATTGCGTGGGTGTTATCTGAAAATGACGATGAAACGCTGAATCTCGCGCCTTTCTCTTACTTCAATCTCGTTTGCAGCGATCCACCGCTACTCATCTTGTCGATCGGCAAAAAACGGGATGGCAGTATTAAAGACACCCGTCGCAACATTATTGATCGCAGCCATTTTGTCGTGCATCTGCCGCACGCGACTCAAATGGAACAGGTCAACGAATCATCACGTGAGCTCCCGGCTAATGCGTCCGAAGTCGAGCAATTGCAATTATCCACCGAACCATTTGGGCCGTTCCCCTTGCCGCGATTACGTGACTGTCGAATCGCGCTGGCATGCACTCGCTATCAGGTCTCTGAAATCGGTCCGAACCAACAAGCTTTAATTTTAGGATTAATTGAGGCGATTTATATCGACGATGAAATCGTCCATTTAGACGCAAAGGGCTCGATTCACCTCGACGCAAAAAAGCTCGATCCATTGAGTCGTCTGGGCGGCGAAGAGTTCGGGAGCTTGGGCGATGTGTTTCACCTGCCCCGCCTGCGCTAAGTGGTGTGCGATATATCTCACATGTTGTAGCGGTACTCTCTGCTACCGCCACTTTTCAGGACGTGGATAATAAGCAGGGTCAAGGATGCAGTTACCGCTGAAAAGGATTTCGGCGTGACACAGGATGTCGAGTCACAAAAAAAGCCGGGCCTAGCCCGGCTTTTTCTTTTGCGCCGCACTTGCAGCGGAGACGTTTACTGAAGTTACACTTTTGCCTTATTAGGGGTGTGCGAGATTTCTCACACGTTCTAACGGTACTGTCTGCTACCGCCGTTTTTCAGGGCGTGGATAATAAGCAGGGTCAAGGATGCAGTTACCGCTGGAAAGGACGCCGGCGTGACACAGGATGTCGAGTTAGAAAAAAGCCGGGCCTAGTCCGGCTTTTCTTTGTGCGTTATTTGCGAGTCGTCAGCCTGGCGGCCAACTCATACCGCGTCCACCTAAGACATGAAGGTGAATGTGATACACCGTCTGTCCGCCCTCACGATTGCAGTTCATAGCTAAGCGAAAGCCCGACTCAGATATACCCTCTTTGGCGGCCAGCTGCTGGGCAGTCAACACCATATGTCCTATCAAATGCTCGTCGCCGACCACTAAATCGTTAAGAGTCGTGAGATGGCGCTTCGGAATAACAAGAAAATGCACCGGAGCCTGCGGGCCGATATCCCGAAAAGCGACCACTGAATCATCTTCATAAAGAATGGTTGCCGGTATCTGCTTACTAACAATTGAACAAAATAGACATTGCGTCATAGTTTTAAATCTCAAAAATTTGATCGCTTTATATGACCGATAATTTTTTTAATCACCGAATTTTGCATTGCGTCTAGATACCAATCGAGCTGCACTACTGTGACGCCTTTGATGGAGAGCTGCACTTCGCTGGTGCCGGTATCGTTTGAATCTCAACACCTTAAACGATAAAAATAATTTTAAATTAAGAATTTCCGATCAAATATAATAAGAGTGTCAATAACTTATAACAAAAAAATTCACCTTGCCCGTGTGAAAACAGATATAAAGCTAGGGCGCGGTGGCGCTTTAAATTTTATCGTTACTACCTCATCCCACTATATAAAAACTGTATTTTCCCTTCTTTATGCTTGCAGCAATTGCTGTAAATAGTCTGTCATCAAAGTGCGCCATAGTCACATTCGGGCGAGTGTTAATTTGATCTAGCAGTAATTTTTAATAAATGGGTACGGCTTTTGCTTTTGTAACCGAGCAGGGGCTCACCATCTGCGGTAAAGATCATCGCTCCTGGTCATCAAACTTATTGCTCTCACGAGAGCTACGCGAAGCGTTAAAGGAGTTGTTCCATGGCCGTTTTCGAAACTATCAAAGACAAAGCAGGTGTTATCAAAGATAAAGCCGGTGTTGTGTTGACGTCGGTCAGCGACCTCAATGGGCTGGCTGTCGATAAGCTCGAAGAGGCGTCAAAACTGAGCCTGTCTTCAGCCGGTTATTTCAGTGAAGTGGGAATCAAGCAATTACGTGCAGCTAGTGGTATTCGCGATGTTGAATCGCTACGTAAATTCACCGCAGACTCTATTTCCTTAAGCGGCGAAATTGCAAAAAAATTGCTCGATGACAGTAAGGCATGGATGAGTGTTGGTTCTGACTTGAAAGAAAAAGTAACAGGCATTTTCAAGCCGCAGGAAGAAGAAATTGTTGCCAAGAAAAAAGCCGCGGCGAAAGTTGTAGCTGCCTAGTTGCAAATGCGGGCGGCTAATCGCTGCCCCGCCATTTCCGCATTGTTTAAATAAGTCATAACTCGGAGCTTGTATCGTGCTCGATTGGTTTTCGCAGTGCGCTCGTACGATTGAGAATATCTGCGAATTTCAAAAATCGATTGCTGATGATTTGTTCGACCAGTTTGAAAAAGGTCCGGATTCTCAGAAAGGTACAGTTGAAACAGCCACCGAATGTTGCCGCAATTTATATAGCGGTGTGACTAAAAATCCCGAACGTATTGTCGAGCAGCAAATCGATTATTGGCAGAAGCAATTACAGCTCTGCAATAATTTATTGTTAAAAATTGTCGGCGAGGAGGTTCAGCCATTGGTGCGTCCATCCGTTGGCGATAGACGTTTTATGGATGACGCCTGGCAAGAAAACGCGCTATTCGATTTTATTAAACAAACATACTTACTTTCATCGGAGCATATGCTCTCGATTGTTGAGAATTTGGAAGGCGTAGATCAGCGCAGTCACAAGCGCTTAAAATACTACGCACGCCAAGCCGTCAATGCATTCGCGCCGACTAATTTTGCTTTAACCAATCCTGAAGTTTTGAGAAAAACACTTGAAACAAAAGGTGAGAATCTACTGCAGGGCTTGCAGTTGATGGTTGAGGATAAAAAGAAAAGCGCTGAAATGTTTAATGTGTGTATGAGTGAACCTAACGCCTTCGAGTTAGGAAAAAATATTGCTACCACGCCGGGTTTCGTCGTCGCGCAAAATGAGCTAATGCAGCTAATTCAATATGTGCCAGCGACGCCGCAAGTTAATCGCACGCCGGTTTTGGTTATTCCGTCGTGGGTAAATAAATATTACATACTCGACCTCACCGAAAAAAATAGTTATGTGAAGTGGCTTACCGAACAGGGCCACACCGTCTTCATGATTTCGTGGGTGAATCCCGACAGCAGTTATCGCAACACCAAGCTTGACGATTACTTGCGACTCGGACCGTTGGCCGCTGCTGAAACAATCGAAAAGATTACCGGCGAGAAACAAATATCGGGCGTCGGCTATTGCCTCGGCGGACTGTTGCTGGCGTGCGCTACTGCGTATGGCGACAGTCATAACGAAAAACGTTTCGTATCGTCAACCTACATGGCAACGACGATCGATTTCAATGATCCCGGTGACATCGGCTTAATGGTCGATGAGCGCATGGTCGAGAGCGTTGAAAAGCGCATGAGCCATTGTGGCTATTATGACGGTCGATTGTTATCGGTTGGATTTAATCTGCTGCGCGAAAACGAACTGTTCTGGAATTATTACGTACTTAATTATTTGAAAGGCGAGCGACCAGCCGCCTTTGATTTGATGCATTGGAATAGTGACAACACCAATGTCCCGGAAAGCACCTACCGTTTTTTATTGCGCGAATTATATTTGCGCAATCAGCTGGCGGCGCCCACCGATTTCACATTGAACGGTCGTCGTATCAATTTAAGCGATATCACTACACCGACGTATGCGCTGGCAGCCGAGAAGGATCACATTGCGCTGTGGCGATCTTGCTATCCCGCGACGCAACTACAAAGCGGCGACGTGCGTTTTGTGTTGGCAGGCTCCGGGCATATTGCAGGTTGCATTAATCCGCCGAGAGCAAATAAATATTACTACTACTTAAATCCTGAGCGCCCCCAAGATCCGGAAGAGTGGCTCGATCGCGCATTTAAAGTCGAAGGAAGTTGGTGGAACGATTGGGGCGTTTGGCAACAACAATACGCTGGCGATGCTGTGCCCGCGCGCACGATCGATAGCAATTTAATTATCGAGGCAGCGCCTGGTAGTTATGTGCGTCGCCGCCTTGATAATTATTCCGAAACGCAGGCCGCGGCTTAATTAATCGGCCGATACCGTTCGGCTTTTTGCCCACTGACGCAGGCCTTCGATTTTTTCCGCCAACATGATTGCGAGTGGAACAGAGCTCGTGAGTGCGTGTTCAATATGCGAATTGTTCATGGGCTCTCGTCTTGCCGAGCACGTATAAATCGCCGCTACCACCGCCTGCTCAATTTCCGCACCGGAGAATTTTTCACTCAACGCTGCAAGCGCTGGCAACTCGAAGCGTGCCGGATCGAAATTGCGTTGACGTAAATGAATCGAAAAAATTTCTTCGCGAGTTTTTGCATCAGGCAAATCCACAAAAAATATTTCATCGAAACGACCTTTGCGCAGCAGTTCTGGTGGCAGTCCATTCACATCGTTGGCGGTCGCGACAACGAAAACGCCAGTAGTATGTTCGCTCATCCAGGTCAGCAACGTGCCGAGAATACGTTGTGAAGTTCCCTCGTCATTGTTGCCGCCAGCCAAGCCCTTTTCTAATTCGTCCATCCACAGCACGCATGGCGCCATCAGCTCGGCTTGACTCAATGCGCGACGTAAGTTTTTTTCAGTTTCGCCGATGTACTTGTTATACAGCGCGCCCATGTCGAGACGTAGCAAAGGTAAAGCCCATAATCCAGCTAATGATTTTGCGGCGAGGCTTTTGCCGCTGCCCTGCACGCCGAGTAGTAACACGCCTTTGGGGCGATCGCGATGATGCGATGTGATGGCCTGTTCACGCGTTGCTGCCCATTCTTTTAATTTCTTTAAGCCACCCACTGCCGAAAATTTTGCGGTGTCGTATTCGAAACTAAGCACGCCGCCCATATCCAGCATTTCAAATTTCGCGCGATTAATTTCCGGGATATCGGACTCGGTGATAGCTCCATCATCGCGAATTGCGCCGCGCGCGAGTCGGCGTACATCCGCTTCAGTAAGGCCGCGCAAATTGCGCACTAATTTTTTAATAACGGCGGTATCGGTGTGCAATGGCGTTTGCGGATTTTCTTTCGACCACGCGCTGGCCTCGTCGCGAATAATCGACAGCAGTTGCGTATCCCCCGGCAGCGCTAATTCGAACTTCGCGCTGTAACGTTTTAATTCAGGCGGCATTTCGATTTCGTGGCTGATCAAAATAAGCGTATGGCCAAGCTGCTCGTAAGCCATCGCAATATCTTTTAGCAGGCGCACGTTTTCCGGCTGATTAATTAAAAAAGGGTGATAGTCGCACAGCGCGATTAATGCAGCGGGCGATTGGCGTTTAATTAGGCGCAATACATCGCTGGGCGATTCTGGATCGGTTGTGCGTTTTGCCGCGTCGCCAAAGCCTAAGCGATTAAGTCCTTCAGTGAGCGACCAACAAAAATAGCCGAGCTGGCGATGCATGGCAACGCGCGTTAATAGCTGGAGTGCGGCGGGTTCGTCGTAAGTTTCAAGCGCGATCAGCGGCACTTTTGAGTCAATAATAAGCGCAAGATCTTTTACGTCCTGCATTGCAAACTCCGTATAGAAATGATTTTTATGAGCGTAGCAGAGCGCGCTGCAGAATTCAGCGCAGGCTAAGAGAATTGTAGTAACAGGCTGGCGATTAGGCGGAGGTTTACGGCTGAGGAATAAATTCTATAACGAGGAAATTAATTTTTCTTTGAGTAATGTGTGCAGATGTTCGAGCGTCACTGCCGGTGCGAAATAATAGCCCTGCACCTGATCGCAACGATTTTCCCAGAGGAACTGAATTTGCTCCAGCGTTTCCGCCCCTTCGGCGATCACGCGCAATTGTAAGCTGTGAGCAAGATTGATAATGGCTTTAACAATGATTGCGTCGTCGGTATTTTGCGGTAGGTTTCGTACAAAACTGCGATCGATTTTTAGCGCTGAAATCGGCAGTCGCTGAATATGCGCAAATGACGAATAACCGGTACCGAAGTCGTCGAGCGAAAAACTAACGCCGAGTTGCGAGAGCGCGAGCATGCTTTGATAGGTTTGTTCGGCGTTGGTGAGAATCGCGGTTTCGGTTAATTCAAATTCAACGCGGTGCAAATCGATTTTGCTTTCTAGCAACAAACGCGAAGCAATTTCGGAAAACTTTTCGTCTTGCAATTGTTTTAACGAAAGGTTGATGGCGATATCAAGTGTTCGGCCGCTCTTTTGTTCCAGTTCGCGCATGTCGCGACACGCTTGCTGGATGGTCCAGTAACCAATCGGCACGATCAGTCCTGTTTCTTCCGCCAGCGGAATGAAATCGCTCGGCGCTAATAATCCGCGCTGCGGATGGCGCCAGCGAATCAAACTTTCCACGCCGACTAATTCGCCGCTTTCAAGCTCGACGCGCGGCTGATAAAACAATTCGAATTCATTGCGCCGTAGCGCACGACGCAATTCCGCCTCCAAATGAATTTGATTTCTGGCATCGAGATTCATTTGTTCGGTGTAGAAATGAAATTGCGTGCCGCGTATCGATTTCGCTTGCTGGCGCGCGAGCTCTGCATTGCGCATCAGTGTGTCGGCGGTTTGACCCGCTTCAGGATAAACGGCGATACCGATACTTGCGCCGAGCACTAATGACGCATCGGCAATTTGATAAGGCTGCGATAACGACGGCGCGATTTTTTCAGCCACCGCAATCACGTCATGCAAATTGCGCACGTCTTCCAGCACGATAGTAAATTCATCGCTGCCAATGCGCGCGACGCTATCGGTTTTGCGCACGCACGTTAAGATGCGTTCGGCCATTATTTGAATCAGCTCATCGCCATTGCTGTGTCCGAACGATTCATTGACGCGACGAAAACCGTCGAGATCGACATGCAGCAACGCGAGCAGACTGCTTTCTTTCTGCGCGCGCACAACGGCGTGTTCCAACCGATCGCGAAATAACAAACGATTCGGCAAACCGGTGAGCGGATCGAATTGCATACGCTGCGAAATTTCGCGCTCGTGTTCTTTGCGATCGAGTGAGTAACGCAATATTCGCTCAAAGCTAATTGCGGTGAGATCTTTCTTCAGTATGTAATCTGCCGCACCGTCTGCAATGGCATGGCGGTCGAGTTCTTCATCGAGCGTATCGCCCACTACAATAATCGGCGCGGTGCAGCCGCCATTAATTGCTGCATGCAACAAATCGCGCGTGCGCCACGCGTCGCGTTGCCCATCGATAAGAATGACGTCGTATTGCTCAGACAAAATATTGGGGAGCGCTTGCTCGGGCTGGTCGCACCAGCTAACGAGATGCCGGCGAACAGGAATAGCTGCCGCAAGATGGGCGATAACCATATATTCCGCTTGCCCTTCATCCACTAGAAGGATGCGCAGCGCGGTCTCGGACATATTGTGAGTTACCTTTGTATGCGACTTTCCCCTATCGGTCCATCGTCGCACATCCACCCAAGTAGTCATGTTTTGTTTTTTTAATTTAATTCAGTCCGTTATAAACAAAACTTGAATGATTTTCTATATATTTACGAAAAAATAATATTTGTACTAATGGGGTACGAGCGGCTCTAGGCCCGCGCTGATAGAATGCGCTGCCCTTATGCGAATCGATTGCCGTTGTGAACAACCTAAATCCCAGTCAGCGCGAAGCAGTTCGTTACATCGACGGACCGCTGTTGGTACTGGCCGGTGCGGGCAGCGGTAAAACCAGTGTTATCACACGTAAAATTGCTTTTTTAATTGAGCAATGCGGGATTGCCGCGCGCAATATTGCCGCGGTGACATTTACCAACAAGGCCTCGCGTGAAATGCGCGAGCGCGTCGGTCAGTTAGTCAGCGGTCCGGCGGCGAGCGGACTTACTGTTTCAACCTTCCACACTCTCGGTTTAAATATTTTGCGGCGCGAACATCGCAAGCTCGGTTTCAAATCGGGATTTTCGATTTTCGATGCGGAAGACAGTCTCGCGTTAATTCGCGATTTATTAATCGCCGACCACGGCGGCGATTCAGATCAAGCCGGCGTTATTCAGCAGCGTATTTCGCAGTGGAAAAACGATTTAACCACGCCGGAACAAGCAGTCGCGCTTGCCTCAGGTCCGGCCGATATTTTGTGCGCGCAGGCTTATTTGCGTTATCGGCGTGCGCTGAAAGCCTATAACGCCGTTGATTTCGACGATTTGATTTTGCGTCCGGTCGAATTATTTCAAAGCGATGCCGACACCTTGGAGCAATGGCGCAATCGTATTCGCTATTTATTGGTCGATGAATATCAAGACACTAACGGCGCGCAATATCAGTTGGTAAAAATGCTGGTCGGCAATCGCTCGGGTTTGACCGTGGTCGGCGACGACGATCAATCGATTTACGCGTGGCGCGGTGCACGGCCGGAAAATCTTGCGCAGCTGCAAACCGATTACACGCATTTGAAAGTGGTGAAGCTCGAACAAAATTATCGATCGACCGGACGTATTCTGCGCGCCGCCAACCAAGTCATCGCGAATAACGTACACGTTTTTGAAAAATCGCTCTGGAGCGAATTTGGTCCCGGCGATCCGATTCGCATCGTGCGCTGCGCAAATGATGACGCCGAGTGCGAGCGCGTCGTCACGGAAATTATCGATCATCAACTGAGGCAGCGTTCTAAATATGGCGATTACGCGATTCTTTATCGCGGCAATCATCAAGCGCGCTTACTCGAATTAAAGCTGCAACATTTTCAAGTGCCCTATCGCATCAGCGGCGGCACGTCATTTTTCGCGCGCAATGAAATCAAAGATGTGATGGCGTATTTACGCTTGTTGATCAATCCCGACGACGACAATGCCTTTCTGCGCATCATCAATGTACCGCGCCGCAAGATTGGATCGTCAACGCTGGAAGGGTTGGGTACTTATGCGACCGAGCGCGGCATCAGCTTGCATGTCGCCTGCGAAGAAATCGGTTTGCAAAGTCATTTGCCGGAAGCGGCGCTTGCGCGTTTGCGCGAATTTATCGAATGGCTGCAATTAATTCGTCGGCGCGCTCAAGGCGATGATGCCATCGATGCGATTCACGGCATGCTGCGCGACATTGATTATCAGGATTGGCTGTTGCAAAACAGTTCCAGCCCAGCCGTTGCCGATCGTCGCATGAATAACGTGTTGACGCTGGTCGACAGTTTGAAAAAAACGCTTGAGCGCGATGCGGAAGAAGTTTCCGAAAGTGGCGATAACGGTGTCGATGCGGCGATTGCGAAATTAGTGCTTCGCGATTTTCTTGAGCGGCAGCAAGACGAAGAAGAAAGTAACGACAAAGTGCAGTTGATGACATTGCACGCGGCGAAGGGTTTGGAATTTCCGCACGTTTATATTATCGGCATGGAAGAAGAGTTATTGCCGCACCGCAACAGTATCGAGGCCGATACCATCGAAGAAGAAAGACGGCTTTGTTATGTGGGTATTACCCGCGCGCGACGCACGCTGACATTAACGTTCTGCGCCAGACGCAAACAATTCGGCGAAATGATGGATTGCGTGCCGAGTCGTTTTCTCGATGAATTGCCGCGCGAAGATGTCGAATGGGAGGGGCGCGAAAATGCCGATCCCGAAGCATCGAAAACGCGCGCGCGCGCAACGCTCGCCGGTCTTAAAAACTTGCTTGATTAGATGGGCGACCTCCCTATACTGCCGGTTCGACTGAACCTGACAAGAGGCTGACACTGTGTTGGATTGGATTGCAGACCCGCAAGCGTGGATCGCGTTAGCGACACTGACTGCGTTGGAAATAGTATTGGGCATCGACAATATTATTTTCATTTCAATTTTGGTGGGACGCTTACCCAAAGAGCGCCAGCAATCGGCGCGACTCGTCGGGCTGAGCCTCGCCATGATTACGCGCATTTTATTGCTGATGTCGCTGGCTTGGGTGATGAGCCTGACCGAGCCGCTCTTCACCGTTCTCGATTACGCCATTTCTGGTCGCGATTTAATTTTGCTCGGCGGCGGTTTGTTTTTGTTGTGGAAAAGTACTCATGAAATTCATGCAAGCCTCGAAGGCGAAGAAGAGCACGGCAAACCCGGTGCAGCGAAAGCCGCATTTGTGGCGACATTAATTCAGATCGCCATTATCGATATCGTGTTTTCGCTCGACTCGGTTATCACTGCGGTCGGTATGGCGAGTCATTTGCCGGTGATGGTACTGGCGATTGTGATTGCGGTCGGTGTGATGATGTTTGCGGCGCGCGCAATTGCGGATTTCGTCGACAAACACCCCTCGATAAAAATGTTAGCGCTGAGTTTTTTGATCGTGGTCGGGATTACCTTGATCGGCGAAGGATTGGGGATGCACATTCCGAAAGGTTATGTTTATTTCGCGATGGCGTTTTCGCTGGCGGTCGAAGTGCTCAATATCAATCATCGCAAAAAACAAAAAACGGCAATCGAATTGCGTGGCCCGCATTTTACGGACGTGGAAAAGTAGCAAACGCTGCGCACAAAAAAGGCCGCTTGCTGCGGCCTTTTTATTGGAGAATTTTATTACTTGCTGTGCGCCACCATGTAATCGACGGCAGCTTTAACTTCATCATCCGAGCACGCAGCGCAGGTGCCTTTCGGCGGCATTGCGCGAATGCCGGCGATGGCATGATCGTGCAGGGTTGGCAGGCTTTCGGCGATGCGATCTTTCCACGCGGCTTTATCGCCGAATTTCGGCGCGCCGCCAACACCTGCACCATGGCACATCGTGCAGGTGCCGGTGTAAACCTCTTCGCCGGTTTTCGGTTTGCCGTTGCTGGCTGCAACCGCTACACCGCAGGTGCTATCGCCTTCCAGGCAGAGCGAGCCAACCGGTTTAGTGCGGGCATCGACATCTTTTTTCTGCTTGTCGGTGAGCGCGTGGCTCGACACGCTCAGTGCGATTCCGAACGTAAACAGGGCGCACAAGCAAACGAATTTTTTCGACAGCATTTTGGTCACAACGAATTCCTCTTGCCTGGCTAAAGCCGTTGGCTGACATGGGAGGCGGGGGTGGAAAAACTGGCGCGAATTATATCCAGTAAGCTCCGGCAAAACCAATCCAATCTGTGCGGTTAAAGGCGATCGAATGGACTATGCGCCGCCCGCCCGGTATTATGCGGACCCGCCCAAAACCGTAATTGTCCGGTATGGTGCGGTAGTTTCAGTATCAATACGTTTGCAATGCGCCCGTAGCTCAGATGGATAGAGTACTGCCCTCCGAAGGCAGGGGTCGTGGGTTCGAATCCCGCCGAGCGCACCAATTACTAAGTAATCGTCGAGAGTCGTATTTTCCGAAAACGATTTGGGGAATTCACTTCACGATTACCAAAAGCCGGCCCTGGAGCCGGTTTTTTTACGACCATTGAACGTGCGTAGCAGCATTTGTTGCGGTTTACCGGCGCTGCTTCGGTGATTGCGACACCAATACACCGGTAAGTAATTGCAGCTCAGCGGTTGTATCGCGGTCGATCAACAACTCATGGCATTATTCATCGACGCGGTATTAGCTGGGGTTTGCAAAGCGCGATTTGCTCGGCGTTTAAACCTAGAATCTGGCACTCGCGAAACTCGGATGCGAAAAAAAACAATATGAAAATAACAGCTCCCATCCTTTTGGCTTTTCTGCTGTTTACCTGTCTTGTCGGTTGCGTCGCCCATCAGTATTCTGACCCGGCGCCATTACGGCCTGCTCAGCCGGAGCTGCAAGCCCCGGTTCCGCCGCCGCCTCAACCCAAATCGCCCGCGCCGACAAAACCCAGACTCAACGAAGGGGCGTGGTATCGCTATGATTTAAACGATGAGGAGCTTGCCGCCGCAACCGCGACCGCAAAGCAAAAACTGAAAGAGCCCGACACCGCGATTGTGCGCGAATTGAAGCGGCACAGCCGCGGGATGAACGATGACTATGTTTGCGGCGAGTTAAACGCCAAAGGTCCGAACGGCGGCGGCTATGCCGGCTTCAAGCGTTTCTATATCACCAGCAAAAACGCGATCATTTTCGAAGACGACAAAATCGTTGGCTATCTAGTGAACCGGCTGTGCTCAAGCCCCGATGCGCCAGTCGCCTCGAAGCAGAAAAAGCAGGTTTAGACGCTGCACGCAGTTCTGTTGCGACGCCACGTTCTTGAAGCAATTGCGCGTCGCAAACCGTGTAATGAACGACCTATCGCGCGCTCAACTGAGTAAATATCGCCGCCAACGCGTCTTCGCTGGGACTACCGTTCAGCGGTATTTCGCCGTTGATGATGAAATGCGGTACCGACCGAATTCCCTTTGCCGACACTGCAGCCACTTCACGTTGAGTTTCCGCGAGCTCCGCCGGATCGCTTACTAAGCGCCGCGCTTCTTCGCGCTCGAAGTCAAAATCCGCAGCGATGCCTGACAATACCTCGACGTCACCGACATTCAGTGTCTGCATAAAATACGCATCGCTGAAGGCCCAAGCCAGCGCGTGTTGGGTGCCGCGCGAACGCGCCAATCGAATCAATGTGTGCGCGCCGAGTGTTGGAAACGCCAGCGGTTGCCGACTTAAATCGAGCGCCAATCCCGATGCACGCGCTTCGGCGTGCGGGCGCTGCCAGGCGGCAGACGGATCGGTGATGTTGTAGCGCTGGCGCATCAGATCGGCGATACGCAAACCCTGCGGCGGACAGTCCGGCATCAGGATCACCGGGTGGTGTTCGATATCGACGGCGAGCGCCGGAAACTGCGCCAGCACTTTGTCGAGCCGGTAATGGCCGATGATGCACCACGGGCAGGCGATGTCGGTGTAGAAGTCGATTTTTACCGGCGGCATGGCGCGCTCCTTGTAATTCAAGTTCGTCTATTCGGCAGCGATTCGAATCAAGCGCTTGCCGAAATTGTCGCCGCGATACAGCCCGGCGATGGCATCCGGTGCGGCTTCGATGCCGTCGAGAATATCTTCGCGATAGCGCAACTCGCCCGATTTAACCCATTTGCCGAGTTGCTGCAGCGCTTCGCCGTAACGCGCGAGCAGGTCGAATACGACAAAACCCTGCACGCGCACGCGCTTGGTCAGAATGATGCGTTCGACGCGCGGGCCGAGCGGCGGCGGGCTCCAGCTCGCGACCGATGCGGTGCCGCAAATGACGACGCGGGCGTTGACGTTTAGCCGCTGGTAAACCGCGTCGCTAATGGCGCCGGCGGTGTTATCGAAATACAGATCAATGCCGTTCGGGCAGGCGGCGTCGAGTGCGGCTTCAAAGTCGGCGGCTTTGTAGTCAACCGCAGCGGCGTAGCCGAATTCCTCAGTACACAGCTTCACTTTGTCGGCGCCGCCGGTAATGCCGACCGTGCGCGCGCCTTTGATCCCCGCGATCTGGCCGACGGTGGAACCCACAGCGCCAGCGGCGGTGGAGACAACCACGGTATCGCTCGCTTTCGGTTGGCCCGCTTCGAGCAGGCCGAAGTAGGCAGTGATACCGTTGATGCCGAGCACGCCGAGCGCGGTTGAGATGGGAAAGCCGGCGCCGACTTTGCGCTCGATTGTAGCGGCGGTGACGGCCGCATAATCCTGCCAGCCCAGCATGCCGGTGACGATATCGCCGACGTGATAGCGCGGATCGTTGGATTGCTCGACGCGGCCGACGGTAATGGCGCGCATCACCGCGTCGATGGCGACCGGTTCCGAGTAATTGCCGACATCGCTGACCCAGCCGCGCATGGCCGGCTCGACCGACAAATAGATATTGCGCACCAGAATTTGCTCCGCGCCCAGCGGCTCGACCGGCACCTCGACAATATTGAAATTATCGGCCTGGGGAATGCCTTGCGGCCTAGATTTCAATCGAACTTGGCGGTTGCGCAGAGTGGTCACGTGCGGTGGCTCCAAAAAAGGCGAGCCGCAACGGTAACGTGAGAGCGGCGCCGCTGCCAAGCGCCATTATTTGTCGGCGGCACAGTGCTGTTTATCGTACAGCCAACGCCGCCGATTTAAGAAAATGTCTGCTTAAGGCAATCCGGTCGGGAATTGCATTATCGGTGGCGGCGTCATTCATTCCGGACTCCCGTACGCTGCCCGGATACTAACGATAACGACAGGACCTCCTTCATGCGCGTAGGCGTTGAATACATCACGTTACTGGGCATCGGCCCGCTTGAAATGATCGCCTGTGCGGCGGCGGCGGAATGCCGCGATATCAGCCTGGTGCTGTCGCGGCCCGACTTCAATCCGTACGACTATCCGTTTTTCTCGTTGATCGACGACGCTCGGCTGCGTCGTGAAACGGTGGCGAGTCTGCGCGATAACAATGTGTCGATTGCTCTGGTGGATGGGTTCGCGGTATTCCCCGGCAGCGACGCGGCACAGCAGCGGCCGGCGTTCGATGTGCTGGCCGAGCTCGGCGTAAAGCGGATCAATGCGATTTCATTCGATCCCGCCCGCGCCCGTTCGCTCGATCAAATCGGCGAGATCGTCACGATGGCGGGCAGCTATGGCATCACCGCGACGATGGAGCCATGTCCGATGCTGACCTTTAAAACACTGGCCGAAGTGCTGGAAGTGATCGAAGCAGTGGCGCTGCCTAATTTCAAATTGCTGATCGATACCATGCACCTGACGCGCGTCGGCGATACCGCTGCCGATCTGGCGCGGCTCGATCCGCAGTTGATCGATTACGTGCAGCTCAGCGATGGGCCGTCGGTGATCGCCGATCCGTTTAACTATATGGATGAGGCGATGAACGAGCGCATGATTCCGGGCGATGGCGATATGCCGCTGGTCGATATTCTGCGTGCAGTGCGTGCCGATCTGGTGGTGAGTGTCGAGGTGCCGATGCGCTCGCTGGCTCAGGCCGGTGTATCGGCGCAAGAGCGAGTGCAGCGCGCAGTAGCTGGCGCGCGCCGGGTTATTGCCTCCGCCGCGCAAACTTGAGGGTAAATGATGTCCGTGTTGCAGCTCGACCATATCAATATACGCACCGCGCACTTGGCCGAATCGATCGTGTTTTATCGCGATGTGCTCGGCATGACGGTAAAGCCGCCGCCGATGACGACCGATCTGACGCGCGGCGCCTACGTGCACGATGCCGGCGACCGCGCCATCGTGCATTTAGTTCGCACCGAAAATCTGGTGATCGGTCCGGAGCCGGTGCGCGGGGCGGCGCAGCGCGGCATGATCGATCACTTCGCGCTGCGTTGCAGTGGGCGCGAGGACTACATTGCCCGTCTGACCGACAGCGGTGTCGAATACTCGGCGCAACATGTACCCGAGCTGCAAATGCAGCTCATCTTCGTGCGCGATCCCAACGGAATATTGATCGAACTCAACTTTCCCTATTAAGTATTACCCCGCTCAGGCGCGGCTTGACCGCTACAACGGCGCTGACCTACCATCGCCGCTCTAAGACGCCGCCTTAATTTCTGCTTTTCATGGCTGATGGCTGGCGCTAAGTACATCCAAACAATAACAACCGGCGTACTTCTTCGCTTCTCAGCGTGACTGCGCGTCAGCGACTACTTCCATCGCGAGAGCTCGCCGGTTTAAACGCGCAACCTTTACGGAACAGGTGATAACAATGCCAAGCAAGCACAAGATTTGGGCGCAACTACCACCGCTGCCGAAGGATCAGTTGGTCAGTCAGGTGCAAAAGTACGAATCCGCCGGGCTGGAAGGCATCTGGTCGTCGCAGACCTTCGGCGCGCCATTTGTGCCGCTTGCCGCCGCCGCCGCGGTGAGCACCAAATTGAAGCTCGGCACCGGCATTGCGCTGGCATTCGTGCGCAGTCCGCTCGACACCGCGACCATGGCGCTCGATGTCGATACCATCAGCGGCGGTCGGTTAGTGCTGGGTTTGGGCTCGTCGGCGAAGATGCTGATCGACGCGTTCGGCATGGAATACGGCAAGCCGCTCAAACATATGCGCGAAGTGATCGGCCTGATTCGCCAGATCGTGGCGAAGGGTCACACCGGCGAGCTGGGTTTGCTCGAAGGCGAATACCACACGCTCGATCTGCGTCACTTCCGCACGCTGGCGCCGCCAACGCGTACTGAAATTCCGATCTTCATGCCGGCCGTGTTCGAGAAAGCCTGTCAAATGGCGGGCGAGTTGGCCAACGGTCTGCTTGGTCATCCGCTGTGGTCGGACAAGTGGATCAAAGAGCAGGTATTTGCCAACGTCGATACCGGCTTGAAGCAAACCGGTCGCAATCGTAGCGAGATCGACATCAACCTGAACGTGTTCGTCGCGGTCAATAAAGACAAGCGTGAAGCCATCAACGATGCGCGCGCCAACATCGCTTATTACAGCCAGTCCGAGCAGTACCACCGCTATTTCGAATACATCGGGTTTGGCAAAGAGGCGAAGGCCATTCAAGACGCGTTCACCCGCAACGACTTCACCGCGATGTCGGCGGCGTGCAGCGATGAAATGGTGGAGGCGATTGCGCTGGTCGGCCCGGCCGACGAGGTGCGCCGCCGCATGAGCGAGCGCGCGGAATTGGCGGACTCGATCACGCCGGTGATTCCACATTTCGGCCTGACACCAGAAAAAGCGGCGTTCTATCTCGATGGTATTGCGGATTGTTTCTACGGTAATTGAGTCAGTAATTAAGCGCGGCCGCAGCACGGTCGCGCTGCGGTTCAGCTTTTCAGCGGCGCCGTCAGCGGCGTCTGCATTACCGCAGTCGCCAAATCCAAGATGTCATTCCAGAAGGCGCTCTCGTCCAGATAGGGGTTTTGCTCCGATTGCTGGATGCGGTTGCGCTCCGCCAGGCTGTCGAGAAACAAATCGATGCCGAGCCGCAGCCGAATACTGAACACCTCAAACGGCAAATGGCTGAGTAGCCGCGTGATCTCATCGACGATTTCGACCGACGCCGGCGCGATATCGGCGGCGAGAAAAAACGGATGTTCCGCCGTGCGGCGATGCGCCAGACGGGTCATAAACAGTACGAAATTTTCCAGGCTCTGATCGTCGAACTCCTCCAGAACCGGCAAAAGTAGCGCCGCCAACAGCGCGCGCAACGTCAGCGGCCCAGCGGCGCGTTCGATTTCCAAACGCTTGGTGCGCGCGGCGTCCAGCGCCGGCAAGCGCATTTCGAATACGGCCTGCACCAGATTTTCTTTCGAGCCGAAGTGATATTGGACCGCTGAATTGTTGGCGTGCCCGGCCGCAGTTGCAATTTCGCGCAGCGACACGTTTTCGATGCCGCGATGGCCGAATAATTTTTCCGCCGCCACCATCAATTGCCAGGCGCCGTCCGAATACTCTTTGCGCGGGCTGCCAGTTGTTGTTGTCATGAATGTCCAAAGCTCGATAAATGGCCGATGTTTAGCTCGCAAAACACGCCGTCTGTTTTTAACAATAAACAATTGCGTAGTCTGTCTCGCGACCAACCGAATCAGACCATGTCGATGCGCCGCTTAGCAAGTTGATGCCGCATGAAACGCCGCGCCGCCGCACATCCGCATAGTGGTTGACCGAATCTAAGGCGCTGACTTAATATGGCCGCCGGCCAGCATGGTATGCCATCTGCGTCGCGGTTAATACGCGTGACTCGATAAATAACAACGCGACCGCGCCTACGGCCATTAACAACACCGAAGCGACGGTCTGCGCGTACGCATTCTCGTAATTCAAAACCCCACATTGCACTTACACAGGAGCATTTCGATGGCAGATTTCGACGTGGTTATTGTCGGCGCCGGACACAACGGGCTGACCGCGGGCTGTTACCTTTCCCGCAGTGGCCGCCGCGTCGCCGTGGTAGATCGCGGCAGCAAAGTGGGCGGCATGACGACTTCCGGTTTCATGATTCCGGAAGCGCCTCAACATCTGGTCACACCCTGCGCGGTCGAGGTTATTTTCCTGCGCGGCACCGGCATCATCGAGGATTTGGATCTGGTGAAGCACGGCTTCAGAACCTACGATCCCGATCCCTCGTATGCCTATCTGCATCCGGACGGCAATTCGATCGCGTTCTTCCGCGACCCCAAGCGCACCGCTGAAGATATGGCGCGGCTGTCGAAAAACGACGGCAAGGCCTACATCAAATTTATGGAAGTCATCGATGCGCTGATGGACATCGGCTTCCCGTTCATGAATACCGATCCGGGCCGCCCCAATCCGCGCGCGCTGGTAAAAATGATCGGCGCTCTGATCCGCCATCGCGGTCTGCGCGCCGAGCTGCAAAACATCGCTGCCGGCACCGCCGACCAGATCGCGTGCGAGTACTTCGAGCATCCGGCGTCGATTGGTTTATTGACAGGTATCGCGGCCGGCGCCGGTCCGATCGATGACGATGGCAACGCGGCGGCGTACATGTTGTTCGGCCTGATGCACCGTCTCGGCGTCGGCAAGCCGATCGGCTCATTGCAGACCTTGTCGAACGCGCTGGCCGGCAGCTTCACCGCCAGCGGCGGCACCATCCGTCTGAATTCGCAAGTGTCGGAAATCATCATCGAGGGCGGCAAAACCCGCGGTGTGCGCCTGGAAGACGGCAGCGTTATCACCGCCGACAGCGTGATCGCGACCTGCGATCCGCACACTGCCTACAAACTCACCACGCCCGGCGGTATTGAAAAACGTCTGGTCACGCGCTTGGAGCATTCGCCTGCGAACCGCACCAACTGCGCGCCGATGTTGATCAATATCGCGATGTCGAAGCCTTTGTCGCTGAAGCGCCACCAAGATATGCGCCACGACGACGCCGACTTGAATAAAGCCTGCGGCCTGATCGGCACGCCGGAGCAAGTGCGCAACAGCTTCGCTACCGCGCGCCGCGGCGACATTCCAAACACACATGCGATTTCGGTATCGCCGCTCAGCAACTGGGAGCCCGCGCAGGCGCCGGCTGGCCAGTCGATCGCTTACGTCTATCTGCCGTCGATTCCGGTGGTGGCGCGCGAAGGTTGGAGCGACGAGCTGAAAGCGCGGACGCTAAAAGGCATCACCGCGCAATTGTCCGAGTTCTATGATGGCTTCGATGCGCAGATCGGCAACTTCCTGGAGACACCGATGGATCGCGCCGAGCGCCTCAACCTCACCAACGGTTGCGTGACGCATATCGATTTCGGCGCAGCGCGCACCGGTCTCAAGCGTCCGGCCTTCGGTCTGGGCGGTACTAAGCCAGTGGTTCCGGGCTTCTTCCTCGGCGGCGCCGGCACTCATCCGGGCGGCGGCGTATCCGGTCTGCCAGGCAAAATTGCCGCCGAGCGCGTCGATCGCTGGTTGAAAAAATCGACCTGATCCAAATGCCCGGGGCGGCTGCCGTCGCCGGGCTCCTTAGTCAGGTTTTTCCCATTTCAGGTCTTGTCATCGCTACGAGTAGCGGTATCCATAATAAGAGGAATGCTCCATGACAACCTCCAGCACCACTAACAGCCCGTACCCGGCCCGCACTGAAAAACTGCCGCGCAATCTCGATCAGGTCGATGCGGCGTGGCTGACCCGCACGTTAAACAACAAGTACCCCGGCATCGTGGTCGAGGACATGAAAGTCATCGAAGTGCGCAACGGCCATACCACCAAGATGCGCGTCGAGCTGGAATTGAACGACATCGGCAAGAAAGCCGGTATCCCGAAGCAGGTATGCCTGAAGTCGAACTGGTCCGATGGTTTCGACAGTGGCGATATCTGCGCGCTGGAAGCGCGCTTCTACTTCTACATTCGCGATGCGCTGGGCGTGCCCGCACCGATCGCCTATTACGCCGATTGGGACGATGACGGCAGCGGTCAGGGCGTGGTGATGATGGAAGACTTAGTGTCCATCGGGGGCGTGTTCGGACATTCGACCCAGCACATCGGTGTCGACGGCGTCGCGCGTGGGCTGGAAGGCCTGGCGATTCTGCACGGCAATTGGTGGGGCAGCCCGGAACTGGATCGCCATAGCTGGATTCAGACTTCGATGGTGGCGCATGTCGACATCAGCCAGCTGGAGTTTCTGTGGCGCTTTATCGAGCTGAATCTGAACAAGCCCGAATACGACAAACTGGCGCCGCAGTGGATGAAAGAGGACCGCAGCCGCTTCGCACAGCTGTTCAATAAACTGATCGCCTACGAGCAGGCGCAAACCGGCCCGCGCGGTGTCGTGCACGGCGATTCGCATCTCGGCAACAGCTACTTGCGTCCCGACGGCAACCGTATTTGGATCGACTGGCAGCTGGTGCGCAAAGGCCGCCCGTGGCGCGATGTCACCTACTTCATGCTCGGCTCGCTGACTGTCGACGAGCGTCGCCAAAACGAACGCGAGCTGCTCAAGCACTATCGCGAGCATTTGGTCGCGACCGGTGCGAAAGACGTGCTGACGCTGGATCAAATCTGGGAAGAGTATCGCCGCTGGCCGGCGTACGGCATGCAGTCGTGGGCGTCGAATCAGGACGAGTGGGGCCAAATCGGCCTGCCGATGGTCGAGCGCTTCTTTAAAGCGGCGGAAGACCTGGATACCTACAACCTACTGATGAAAAGCTAGCCGAGGACAAGAGATAGTGGTGTCGGTGATTCGCCGGCACCTCAATCTTTGCGACACGCAAATAGCGGCATTCATTCCAGCTGGAGCGCTATTCCCAGCGACTCCGAGTGGCTAAAAAGGATAGGAAGTGGTTGGCTCAGGCCGAACGTTGCGTCCGGCCTTCACTTCTTCAAGCAGACTTCAATCCTTCAAACGCCTGTGTAATCTTTAAGACGACAAGCGTCCTTTAATCTTTTAAACGATACGTATCGAGTGCATTCAACCGAGCCGCTTCCGACGCCGGAATGGTGACGCCGAGTTTATCCGCCAGCTCTTTCGCCGCTTCCAAATCTTTCTGCTGCAGCATCATCGTGTAACGGGCGACGGCTTCGGCATCGAATTCTTTCAGGCTTGGGCCTTTGATACGGCTCGGGTCCATCCAAAAAGTAACGCTCGCGCCCGGTTTGGTGGACGCGGCTTCGACCAGATCAATGAACTTGCCGATATCGACGCCAGCAGCCTGCGCCAGTTTTGCGCCTTCAACGCCGGCGCGCCATACCGAGAAATGCACCATATTGCGGGCGATTTTGGTCGCCATGCCGGCACCGGCCGGGCCCATGTGGTGAACTTCGGCCGAGAAATCATTCAGCACTGGCAGGATTTGCGCGACGCTGGCATCGGAGCCACCGAGGATGCTGACCAGTCCGTGCTTGTCGGCTTCACCGCCGCCGGTGACGCCGCAGTCGAGCAGCTCGACGCCGTGCTTGGCGGTCAATGCAACCAGCTCTTTCAGATCGTCGATGCCGATGGTGCTGAGCACAACGATTTTCAGGTTTGGATGGGCGCCGGCCAGTACGCCGTTCGGGCCTTCGAGTACAGCGAGCACTTGTTCTGCGTTGAGCACCGCAATCATCAGTACGTCGCTATTGCGGGCGACGGCAGCGGGCGATTCGAGCACGGCCGGCACGCCTTCGAGTCTGTCGGCGGCATCGGGGCGCACGTCATAGACGGCGAGTGGGCGCTGTTTACGCGCGAGACAAATGGCGACGCCGCCGCCGATTTGGCCGAGGCCGATAACTCCGGCGCGCAGGGTATTGGAACTGGTCATGAGATTCTCCATCGAGAGTAAATAACTAAGAGAGCGGGTGAGTTGTTAAGCGGACGGGTGCGACTTTACCAATCGGGCCGCGTTAACGCAGCATCAATACGCCGCCGTCGATAGCAAATACCTGACCGGTCATGAATTTTGCGTCGTCGCTGCACAGAAATCGCATCACTGGCAGGAAGTCGTCGGTCACATTGCCGAGTTTGCCGCCGAGCGGCACCGCGCCCAGCATCATGCGGTCGTGCTGATCGAGTTGTTCGGCGCTCATCGACGCGCGCGTCTTGTCGTACATCGGCGTCCAGATGGCCGGCGCGATGGCGTTGACGCGGATGTTGTAGCGTCCCCATTCCTTCGCCAGCGAGCGTGTCCACGCCACCACCGCGCCCTTGCTCGCCGCGTAATGCGCCTTGCCGGCGTAGCCCTGAATGCCGCCCGCGCTACTGAAATTGAGGATGGTGCCGCCGTGTTCTTTCAGGTGCGGAAAGGCAATGGTGTTGGTGAGGTAAGTGCCGGTGACGTTGATCGCCATGACTTCGAGCCAGTCGGCGAGGGTGATGTTCTCGGCTGCCGCGCCCGGCGCGACGCCGGCGGCGGTGATCAGCACGTCGAGACCGCCCAGTTCGGCCACCGCGCGTTCGATGGCGCTTTTTATCGAATCCTCATCGGCGACGTCGGCCTCGATAAAACGCGCGCCGCTGCTGCGCGCCAGCGCATTGCCCTTATCGACGCTGCGGCCGAAAAAGATGACCTGCGCGCCCAGCGCGGGAAAGGCTTCGACCATCGCCTGCCCCATGCCGCTGGTGCCGCCGGCGATGATGATTTTCTTGCCGCTGATGGACGATCCCGATGCTGGTTGCATGGTTTTCTCCGAAAGGACTTGCTGCGGTTTGACAGTTCGACCCATCAGCCGTTAAGTCGGACGATATGCGTTGAGCGCGGAGGCGCCGATGCCAGATTGTTATTGGATACACCGGCGCGACCGAGTGGGGTTTTACCAAATACGCCTGCGCTGACAGGCGTTTTTTATCGAATACAGCGGTTACCAAATACGCCGGCGTTGCCAGGCTTGCTACCAAATGCGGCGGCGTTGCCAGCCTTCGCGGCGGGCGCGCAGGCTGAGTTCGCGTTGCTCGCGACTGATCTGCGGCGTGGCGGCCGGTAAGTGGCTGCGCACATCTGCCAGCTTAACTTTGGTCAGCGTCGGCAACGTCGGGCTCGGCGCCGGGAAGCGCGTGAAGCGACCTTGAATCGCACCGTGTTTGTAGCCGGTGGCATCAAGCCAGTTCGGCACGCCGGGCTCGCGACGCGAGACCACCAAACGGTAAACGCCGTCGGCGTCGGCGACCGCTTGCGCGCCGTTCAAGCTGCTCTGCCGATTGATCCAATCGACGGTGGCGAATATATCGTCGGCCAAAATCACCGACCAATAACGCGCGTCTTTGGGCGGCACTACTTCCAGAATTAGCGCCTCGTCCTCGGCGATATCAAATACGCCCTCGTAATAGAACTGTCCGGTCAGACCGACTGCTTCGCCGTAGTCGATGAACTTCAGCTTGTTGACGAAGCCTTCGTTCTCCAGCCCGTCGACGTGATTCAAGAATGCCAGCGTGAATGCTTCGGTGAGCTTAGCGAAGGTGCTGAATTTGGCGTGCAGTTCTTCCGCAGTCGGGCGCGGACGCGCGGGAAATACGTCGAGACGGTCGATTGTCAGTTCGGGTTCGATCTCTTGGCCCCAGTTGTAACCCATGCGTCGCACCATCAGGCCTTTGGTGCCCGACTGCAATTGCCACCAGTTGCCGGCGTGGTCGCTTGGGCGCTCGGCGCTGACGATCAACTCAAAGCGGCCATCGGCATCGAGCTTAATGTCGTCGAAATCGTAATCGCCCTTGATCGGGCCGATGCCGCTGATCTGGGTCATGTTGAAGATCGGAATTTGGCCGCGCGTGCCGCGCAGGCGATAGACGCCGCTGTCTTCGATATACGAGGTCATGTAGATGGTGTCGGCGTTTGGCGCGAGCAGGTTGAATGCCAGCGACAGCTCCGGCACGAACGCCGGGTGCGCGGGATCGGACGCCGACACGGCGACGAAAATTCGGCTCAATGTAGCGAACAGCATTTGTTCGGTTTCGGCGACCAGTTGCGGGTCCTTCGATGGCAATTGCGCCAGCACGCGCTCGCCGGCTTCGCGCAATTGCTCGGTGTAGCTGCTCCAGTGACTCATGCTGCGGGTCCTCTCAAAAATGGTTGGCTAACGCACTTCGACGGTGACGGAGGGAAAGCGCTCGAAATAAAACTGGAAGCGCTCGCGAATCTGCTCGGGGGCGAGGTCGAAATCGCGGCGCAGATCGTAGTGCACCTGACCGTGTTTGCCACGTGGATGCGCGTCGATAAAGGCGTGCAATTCGGCCAGCGCCTCCGGCGTCAGCGGCAAGTCGGCGCGGCGATAAATTGCTTTCAGTACCGCGTCGGAGTCGGTCATCAATTCGTTGAAATACACGTCCATCGTCTGCGCCGCAGGCAGGCAATCGCGATCGCGCACGCAGCGGCGCAGCAGGCGTTCGTAACGGTCGGACCAGTACGAAGCGAACTGCGCGGTATTCACGTCCTTGCGCAGAATGCGCGCGGCGTAACAGGACATCGTGATGGCCGATTGGATCGACGCCACCGGATCGCGGTGGCTGATGACGAAGGTCGCATCCGGGAAGGTTTTGTACAGAATCGGCAGCTGCTCCATGTGCTGCGGGCATTTCAACACCCAGCGGTTCGGGCCTTTCAGAAAGGTCACCGCCTGCAATGCGCGTTTCAGATAGGCGTAAGTGCCGGTTTGATCGTGCGACAGGTAGTAGTCGCGCCAGCGCGGCACGTAGGCCAGCCATTCGAGCAGATAGGACGAGAAGTCGATCGCCTGCAGCTCGATGTCCTCGCTGATGTGGTCGGGCGAAAACTCGTGCATCGCTTTCATGTACGGCAACGCCGCGTCCTGCTGTTGCCAGCCTTCCTGCGCGCGCGTCCAGCGCGGATCGACGCCAGCGGCATCGACTTCATCTTCGGGCGCGGGCACCGGCGCGATGGCTTCCCACCACGGCAGCGAGCGCAGCCGGGTATCGGCACTGACCAGATTGAGCAGATGCGTGGTGCCGGAGCGCGGCAGACCGGCGACGATAATCGGCCGGTCGATTTTGATATCGAGAATTTCGGGATGGCGGCGAATCAGGTCTTCCAGCCGCAACCGCGTGACCGCGTAGCGCACACACATCTGATAGAGATTGAAGCGCGTTACCGCAGAGGCATCGACGTCTTCTTCTATCGACTGAATCCAAACATTGAGGCGCTCGCGAAAGTCGTCGGCGCCGAAATCGGAAAGCCCGGTCTGCTCGCGCGCCGCGCCGAGAATGCCCTCTTCGGAAAAGCTCACCGGATTGGCGCTCATGAAAGCCAACACCTGCTCTTGCGTCGGCGTTAATACGGGGTTGTGCAGATCGGTGATATCGATGCGATCGGGGCGTTGCGACATGAATGATCTCCAATGCGCGCGCGACATTTTCAATGGCTGGGCGCGGTCGTTTTATCGGGTTTATTGTGCAGTTCGCGGCGCCGGGCAGTATAAGACGGCTAAATTTCGGGCGCCAGTATTTTCAAGACGCTTGTCATATAAAAAATTGTTTGGCACATATGCCGGATGGCGAAAAATGCGTTCGTGGTGAGCTAGTTTTACGACTGATTAAAGCGGCGGCTGCACCCGATCCCAGCGGTGCCATTCGGATTTCAGCCAGGCGTAAAACACCGGCGCCGCGACTACGCCGGCCGGGCCGAGCAGCCGCTCCATCAGCAGCATCACTACCAGGATCTCATGCGGACGCGCGTTGATTTGCGCGCCGACAAAACGCGCATTCACGAAGTATTCGAGCTTGTGAATGACAATCAGAAAACCGAGCGAAGCCATCGCCACACCGAGCGATTGGCTCAGGCTGATCACGGTAATCGCTGTGTTCGACACCAGATTGCCGATCACCGGCAGCAAGCCGGCAAGAAACGTCACTGCGATCAGCGTTTTGGTCAGCGGCAAATGCACGCCGAACGTGGGCAGCACTACCAGTAGATAAACCGCGGTCAGCCCGGTGTTCAAGGCCGAAATCCGCACCTGCGCCGAAATCACCCGCCAGAAAGCATCTTCAACCGCGGCCAGTTGCTCGACCAAATGCCGGCTGATCGGACCCAGATGCAGCGTATGCGCGGTAGTGCCGATAGCAACCATCGAACCCAGCAAAATACCGATCAGTGCGTAGCCGATATTTTTCAGCGCGCCCAAGCCGAAGGTGCCGATTTCCGCCGCGTGCGTGCGCAGTAAGGCGCCCGCGCTGGCGAGTAGATCATCCTGCTGCGGCAAATTAATGCCCAGCGAGCTTGGCAACCACGAGCGCGCCGAGGCGAGAATATCGCCCATTTGCAACAGCAGATCGTGCACGTCCAAACCGTTGCGCAAAAACAAATGCAGACCGAAGCCACTCAACACCAGCGTGGCGCCGACAATCACCGCCACCAGCACAATTGCCAGCCAGCGCGAATGCCGGCTGCGCGCACCGCGATCGATAAAGTGCGCCGACAATTTCATCACCAGTGCGTAGGTTAGCATGCCCGCGTACAGCACCACGATCAGCTGCAAATGCAGAATCAGAAAAAAAATCAGCATCGCGCCGAGAAACGCGAAGAAGCGCGTTTGATTGGGTTTGGAAAAAGCAGTAACGGCCATCGGTGCGCTCTTTATTGGTTGAGCGTGCATTGTAGGAAAAAAAATCAGGCAGCGCTGAACCGTCGAAGCGCCGCCGCGCATGAAATGGCACGGTGATGACGGCATAATACGGGCATTAACGGCACTTAAATTATTCGACTCTTAAATCGCACACAATCGACGCTTGGAGATAATGCATGGCAAATGTGATGGATGTGCGCTCTGCGCTCGCGGCGAGCGATGAGCTCGGGCAGCGGATCAGCGTGCGCGGCTGGGTGCGCTCGCGCCGCGATTCCAAAGCGGGAATTTCGTTTGTCGCCGTCAACGACGGCAGTTGTCTGGCCAACATTCAAGCCGTGGTGCCGGCGACGCTCGCCAATTATGAAAAAGACGTGCTGCAATTATCGAGCGGCTGCGCGGTGATTATCAGCGGCGTGTTGACCGTGTCCGAAGGCAAAGGTCAGGCGCTGGAAATTCAGGCCGACGCGGTTGAGGTCGTGGGCTGGGTTGATGAGCCGGAAAGCTATCCAATCTCGAAAAAACGCCACACCTTCGAATATTTGCGCAGCGTCGCGCATCTGCGTCCGCGCACCAACACCTTCGGCGCGATCACGCGTGTGCGCACCGTGCTGGCTAATGCGATTCACAATTATTTTTTCGCGCAGGGTTTTCAGTGGATTAATACGCCGCTGATTACCGCCAGCGATTGCGAAGGCGCCGGCGAATTATTTCGCGTCAGCACGCTCGATCTCGCTAACTTGCCGCGTGCGGAAAACGGCGCCATCGATTTCGCGCAGGATTTTTTCGGCGCGCAAAGTTATCTGACGGTGTCGGGCCAACTCAATGTCGAGGCGTTTTGTTTGGCGATGTCGAAGGTGTACACCTTCGGTCCGACCTTTCGCGCGGAAAACTCCAATACCAGCCGTCACCTCGCTGAGTTCTGGATGGTCGAGCCAGAAATCGCGTTCGCCGATTTGAACGACGACGCCGCGCTGGCCGAGGATTTTCTCAAACATGTGTGTCGCGTGTTGCTCGAACAATGCAGCGCGGATTTGGAGTTTTTTGCCGAGTTCATCGACAAGCAGGCGATCGAGCGTTTGCAACATGTGGCGGCGCGCAATTTCGAACGTATGGATTACAGCGAAGCGGTGCACGTTTTGCAGAATTGCGGCAAGTCGTTTCAATTTCCAGTGCAGTGGGGATTGGATTTGCAATCCGAACACGAGCGCTATTTATGCGAAGAGCATGTGAAGGCGCCGTTGATCGTGATGAATTATCCGAAAGACATCAAAGCGTTTTACATGCGCCAGAACGACGACGGCAAAACCGTGGCGGCGATGGATGTGCTCGCGCCCGGCATCGGTGAAATCATTGGCGGCAGTCAGCGCGAGGAACGGCTCGACCGGCTTGATGCGCGCATGCAGGAAATGAATATCGTCGGCGATTTATGGTGGTATCGCGATCTGCGCCGTTACGGCACGGTGCCGCATGCGGGCTTCGGTCTCGGCTTCGAGCGCTTATTGAATTACGTCACCGGCATGGAAAATATTCGCGATGTAATTCCGTTCCCGCGCGTGCCGAAAAGTGCGCCTTTTTGATTTTCGAATTTTCTACAAACAGCAACTCTTCACCACGAACGCTGACGTTTCACCACGAACATTAATGCTTCACCAAGAACAGTACCTGAGGTCCAAGCAGCATGGCGATCTGGAAAAATCATTACACGCTGGAAGAGTTGGAAGAGCACGGCCGCAACACGATGGTCGAATGGCTCGGTATTAAAATCACCGAAATAGGTGAGGATTATTTAGTCGCGACGATGCCGGTCGATCATCGCACGCATCAGCCGCTGCAATTGCTGCACGGTGGCGCGTCGGTGGTGTTGGCGGAAACGGTGGGCAGCGTCGCCGCGAATTTAATGGTGCAGCCGGGGCATTACTGTCTCGGTCTCGATATCAACGCCAATCATCTGCGCGGTGTCGGCAGCGGTTTGGTGCATGCGACCGCGCGGCCGATTCATGTCGGGCGCACTACGCACGTGTGGGATATTCGTATCAATGACGATAACGACCAGCCGGTGTGCATTTCGCGGCTGACGATGGCAGTGATTCAAGCCAAATAATTTTTTGATCGAAGGTAAATATGCGGCGATTGGTTTTGGCGGGCGCCTTATACGGTTGTGCATTATCGGCGCACGCATTGAGCGGCGAAGAAATGTTTAATTATTGCGAGAGTAATGCGTGCGGCGGTTATTTTATCGGCGCTTTCGACGCCGTGCGTATCGCCGCCGCATTAACCGGTGAGAAACCGCGCAGCACTTTAACGGGCAAAAAACAAAACGGTCGTGCCTTGAGCTTCAACGAAAAAAACAACCAAGAAAAAAATAACAAAGCACAATCATCCACTCTGGCGATTTGCGCGCCCGATGATGTCAGCGATGAAGAAATAATCGATGTGGCCCTTAATTATTTGCAGCGCAATCCGCAAACCCGGCATTTACAGGCTGCCAATTTAGCGTTGCGGGCTTGGCGCGAACAATGGCCGTGTCGCGGTTAACGCATCGACACAGCGCTGTTATCGCGATTGCTGTTCGTTCTAACACCTTTGCTCAGCGGTTAAGCTCGGCAAAAAAAGAACGACGGCCGTGAATCATTTCACGATAAGTTTGAATTAACGACAGGTCGATCGGATCGCCCGAACCTTTTATTTTGTCGAGCTTGCTTTCGAGCTCGATGATTTCTTCCAGCAGCCTTGCTTTAACGGCCTGAATATTTTGTAGCTTTACCCCGTTCATATCGTTCTTGCGGGAAGGTGGTCGGTGCATATCGAGATCGAAATACGTATCTTTTTTCATGCCGCAGACTCCGTTCAGGGAACGCATTGTGAGTAAAAGCTTAGCGAATAATTCCCGCATGCAGGTTACGCATTTTTAATGACGACTATCGGAACGGCTGGCATGAAAAATATGCGACGTAGTCGCCGTCATCGCATTACCATATCGCCTATGACGACTACTTCTTTTCCTCTCGATTGGAATGAGATCGATACCGTGCTGCTCGATATGGACGGCACGCTGCTTGATCTTTATTACGACAACCATTTTTGGCTGGAGCATGTGCCGCAGCGTTACGCGGAAAAACACATGACCAGTCACGAGCAGGCGCGCGCGCGACTTACCGATGTGTTTGCCGCGCAGCGCGGTTCACTGAATTGGTATTGCGTCGATTATTGGTCCGAGCAACTCGATCTCGATATCGGCGAATTGAAACGTGAAATCCGCCATTTAATTGCAGTGCGTCCCTATGTCGAAGAATTTTTGCAGCGCTTGCGGCAACGGTCACATCGCGTGTGGCTGGTGACAAATGCGCATCGCAAAAGCCTTACATTAAAAATGGAGTGCACCGGCCTTGAGCGCTGGTTCGATCGCATTATTTGCTCGCACGATTTAAATATGCCGAAGGAGCAGCCGGAATTTTGGCAGCGTCTGCAAAAAGATTATCCGTTCGATCCGGCGCGCACGTTGTTGATCGACGATACCGCCAGCGTGCTCGTCGCCGCGCAACAATTCGGCGTGCGCCATTTGTTGACGCTGCTGCAACCGGACAGTCGCGTTGCGCCGCGTGAACGCACCGACTATCCGGGCATTCTGCATTTCGATGAGATCATGCCGTCACTATGAATACGTCCGCGTCGGTGCGATTGGATAAATGGCTGTGGGCCGCGCGCTTTTTTAAAACGCGCTCGCTGGCAAAACAAGCTATCGAAGGCGGCAAGGTTCGCTACAACGGCGAGCGCAGCAAAGTCAGCAAAGAGGTCGAAATCGGCGCCAAGCTAAATGTGCGGCAGGGCTGGGACGATGTTGAAATCGACGTGATCGCGCTTTCCGATCAGCGCGGGCCGGCGCCACAAGCGCGACTGCTGTATGCCGAAACCGCGCAAAGTGTTGAGCGCCGCGAAAAGGCAGGGGCCGAGCGCAAAGCACAAAACGCGGGCATGCCCTCCACGCCGGATCGTCCCAACAAAAAACAGCGGCGAATGATTCATCGTTTTATCAATGAGTCATTGAATAACGGCTAGACGTCTCCAATAAGCCGGGGTGGCGAAAAGGACACCGTTTGCCGCGCTCACTCAACAGGGTTTCCAGGCTACTTATGTCCGATCAAATTGCGTCTGATCAAATTTTGCGATTTATTTTCGATAACACCGCCGTCAGCGGCAAATGGGTGCAGCTCGAGCGCAGCTATACGGAAACGTTAGGTAATCATCATTACCCGCCGGCGGTGCAGCGTTTGCTCGGTGAGTTTCTCGCGGCGGTCAGCCTGCTCGGTGCCACATTGAAGTTTGAAGGCACTATCAGTTTGCAGGCGCGCTCCACTGGCGAGATTCCGCTGATCATGGCGGAAGCGACCTCCAATCATGAAATCCGCGCCATCGTGCACGGCGCCGAGCTTTCCATCAGCACCGATTTCCACACGCTGCTCGCCAATGGCACGCTCGGCATCACCATCGATCCGGTTGGTGGCCAACGCTATCAAGGCTTGGTCGCGTTGGAGGGCGATAATCTCGCCGCCTGTCTCGAAGAATATTTTCGCCGCAGCGAGCAATTGCCGACACGCGTCTGGTTGGCGGCCGATGCCCAGCGTGCCGGCGGATTATTGCTGCAGGAGTTACCGGGCACGTCCGGCATCGAGCGCAAACGCGAACAATGGCAGCACCTCGTTACGCTGGCGCAAACTGTGCAGGCGGATGAGTTGTTACAGCTGCCGGCCCAAACGCTGCTGCATCGATTGTTTCATCAAGAGGATGTGCGCCTGTTGCGCAGCGACGCATTGCAGTTCCAGTGCAGTTGTTCGCGGCAGCGCACCGAGTCGATGCTGGTTAGCCTCGGCCGCGCTGAAATCGAATCGATCATCGATGAGCAAGGCGAAGTGGCGGTGACGTGCGAGTTCTGCTTGCAGGCTTATCGGTTCGATGCGGTCGCGGCGCGGCAGCTATTCGATGGCGGCGAGTCGCGGCACTGAAGTTGTCGACCGAGACTGCGGTTGTAACAAGAGTGCGGTCGTAATAAGAGCGCCGTTGTAAGAAGCCGAGACCACCGAAGTCATGACGAGATCGCAGTTGTAATGAAATAGAAGGCTTACTTTCCGACGGGCGGCGCACTTTCGCGCGGTCGCGACCGGTCAGGTTAGATTTGAGGCGCCGCTTTTGGCATAATGGCGGCCTCGGTTTACCCCCACTGGCAGCCCCGCTCGGTGGAACCCCCTGAATCTATGCCGAAATCGCCGCTGCGATTTTGGACACCAATCACCGGCCCGCAGCTGCTGGCCACCAAACAGGAATGTGACGAGCATGAGTTCAGCAGTTACCGTCTACAACGATTTGTCTCCGGCGCAGTTGATTGAGCAAGGCCTTGCGCGTGGCGAGGGGGTGTTGGCAGACTCCGGCGCTTTCGTCGTAACTACGGGCAAGCGCACTGGCCGGTCGCCGAAAGACCGTTTCATCGTCAAAGACGCAACCACTGCGGACACCGTGGACTGGGGTTCGGTCAACCAATCGATCGATCCGGCCAAATTCGATGCGTTGTGGCAACGTGTTGAAGCGCATCTCCTGACCAAAGATCAATTCATCGTGCACGTTCATGTCGGCGCACACGAAGAGCATTACCAGCCGGTAGTGGCGCGCACCGAAACTGCCTGGCAGAACTTGTTCGCCCGCAGCATGTTTATTCGCCCCGAGGTGTACAACCCGCGCGGCAAGGACGAGTGGAAAATCCTCAATGTGCCGAGCTTCGTGTGCGACCCAGCGCGCGATGGCACCAACTCCGATGGCGTCGTCATCACCAATTTCAGCGAGCGCAAAGTGCTGCTGGCCGGCATGCGTTACGCCGGTGAAATGAAGAAATCGATGTTCGCGGTGCAGAACTTCCTGTTGCCGGCGAAAGATGTAATGCCGATGCATTGCTCGGCCAACGTCGGCGACGCCGGCGACACCTGTTTGTTCTTCGGCTTGTCCGGCACCGGTAAAACCACGCTGTCGGCCGACCCAACCCGCTTTTTGATTGGCGACGACGAGCACGGCTGGGCGAAAGGCTCTGTGTTCAATATTGAAGGCGGCTGCTACGCCAAGACCATCAATCTGTCGCAGAAAAACGAGCCCATTATTTGGGACGCGATCAGCTTCGGTTCGATTGTTGAAAACGTCGTTATCAATCCGGAAACTCGCCACGCCGATTACGACGACACCAGCCTGTCGGAAAACGGCCGCTGCTGTTACCCGCTTGAGCACGTGCCCAAGCGCGTTCTGAAAAACTCCGCTGGCGAACCGAAAGTCGTAATCTTTTTGACATGCGACGTATCGGGCGTATTGCCGCCGGTCTCGATCCTCACCAAAGAAGCGGCGGCGTTTCACTTTCTGTCCGGTTACACCGCGCGTGTTGGTTCCACCGAAATGGGTGGCGAAGCCGGCATTCAGCCGACATTTTCGACCTGCTTCGGCGCACCGTTCATGCCGCGCCCGGCACGTGAATACGCCGAGCTGTTGATCAAGCGCATTGAAGAGTTCGGTTCGCAGGTTTATCTGGTCAACACCGGCTGGACCGGTGGTTCGGGCGCGCCTGGCGGCACCGGCAAACGCTTCCCGATTCCGGTCACGCGCGCGGTTGTTGCCGCCTGTCAGAGCGGTGTTTTGTTGAATGTCGAAAAAGAGCACCTCGACATTCTCAATGTCGATATTCCAAAATCGGTGCCCGGCGTTGATGCCAGTTTTCTCAATCCACGTACCTCGTGGACCGATGCGAACGCGTATGATGCCGAGGCGCGGAAATTGGCGCAGTTGTTCCAAGAGAACATCAAGAAATTTAATTCATCCGCAGCAATTATCGGCGCAGGCCCCAAACCCTGAGCTTTGGCCTGACCCCATGGCCTAAGTTAGACAATCGCAAAAAAGCCGCCCAAAAGGCGGCTTTTTTTATTGCTCAGTTTCGGAATGACGCGCTCTATCGTCGGGGAAATGGATATCCTCGATAGCGCGCGCCGTGTCCTCAGAAGCGCCAGTTCAGGCTGGCCGTATAGTTGCGCGGAGCGCCGTAAAAGCCGCTGTAACGCAGCGTATTTATGTACTTCTCGTCGGTGAGATTGTTGACGTTGAGCTGCAGCGTCACGTCAGGCAGGACGTTCCATGCCACAAAGCTGTTGAGCACGGCGTAGCTGTTTTGACGCACGGTGAAGCCGTTGGACTCTACATTGGATATGTCGCTTTGCCAGCGTCCGCCGATGCCGGCTGATAGCGCGTAATAACTCGGCAGGCGCGCGCTGAGCATCAGGTTGGCGGTACGGCGCGGCACCCACTGGTAGGTATCGTTGCCGTTTTCGCCATCCAGCTTCAGAGCGGTGTATCCGAACACCAAGTCAATGTTGTCGGTAATTTTGCCGGTGGCTCCGAATTCAAAGCCCTTGGATTCGACGTCCACTCCAGAGTAGTAAAGCTGAGCATCGGCGGTGTAACCGGCACTGGTGGCCAACCCTTCCTGCTTGGCTGTGAACCATGCCAGTGTGGTCAGCAGACGCTTGTTCAGCCAATCGGCCTTGACGCCCACTTCATAGTTCACGCCCTTCGTTGGGTTGAGATAGCGGTCGGCTGCGTCGGTCTCATCCTGCGGCTGGTAGATATCCGAATAGCTGACGTAACCCAGCAGATTGTTGGTGATGTCGAAGGTCAGGCCGGCATACGGGCTGGTGTGGTTCTCGGTCTGATCGAACACCACGCCATAGTTCGTGCCTTCGCGGTGGTACTGGGTGTAGTTGAAGCCGAGCACCGCCTTGAGCCGGTCGGTAAATACCAGTCGGGTCGCTCCATAGGCGCGCTTCATGCGCTGGTCCATGGTGCTGTAAACAGAGAGTTCGCCCCATGCCGGTTCCGGAACGACGTTGCCGGCGTACGGGAATCCAGGCATCGGAATGTAGCCGTACAAATCGGGGTCGTGATCGTAGATTGCGTTGGCGTATTCCCGGTTCGTTGCCTTGCTCTTGGCGTAGCTCACGCCCAGCATTACTTCATGCTCACGGCCTAACAGGTCGAAGTGTCCGTTGATCGCGGCCTCGCCCAGATTGGCGTCCAGCTCGTCGTTGCCTCCCCACGGATAACCGTACAGGCCCGTGCTGGTGGCGGGGTCCAGGCCGGCACCGAGGAAGTCGGTGGCGTAGAACAGCGTGGTGTCGTTCTCAATGCGGCGGTAGTTGTAGGACAACTTCAGTTGAGAGTCCGGCGAGAGCTGATGGGTATATTCGGCGAAACCGGTTTGCGTGGTGGTGTCGTAATGCGTCCAGTCCTGCGTCGTCGAGGCGCTGCGGCTCCAGTCGGCTTGGGTGCCGTCGCTGTACATAAATGCCAGCGCACCCCACATGCTGCCTTTGGTCTTAGCTTTCTGGTACGAGTAGCCGGCTGCCAGAGTGCCGTTCTCGCCGACCTGACCATCGACCACGCCGTAAAAGAAATCGCGTTTGTCGTCTTTGCCGCGCAGGTACGAATCGCCGTCCTCATGTGCGACAACCACGCGCCCGGCCCAGCTGCCATTGTTGGTGAATGGCGTCGAATAATCCGCCTCGACGCGCTTGGTGTCCCATGAGCCGTAGCTAACCCCGATCGAGCCTTGCTGCTCGTTGGTTGGACGCTTACGCACATAGTTGATGGTGCCTGCGGCATTCCCTACCCCGGTCAGCAAACCGTTGGCGCCACGTATCACTTCTAGTTTCTCGTAGCCGAAAGAATCCATCGCACCGTTGACGACTCCCCAATTGTTGGGCAAGCCGACGCCGTCGGTCTGGGTGTTCTTGATATCGAAACCGCGTGCGGTGTAGGTCGTACGGTTGGTCTCCCATTCATCGACTTGAATGCCGGTGGTCAGGCGCAACGCATCGTTGAGGTTGGTGACACCGAACTGCTCCATCTGCTCCTGCGTCACGACGCTGATCGATTGCGGTGTGTCCTTGACGTCTAAGTCAAGGTTGGTAGCGCCATTGCTGACGCGATCGGCGCGTTGGGCGACAACCAGCACCTTCTCCAAAACATTGTCTTTCGCAGCTTCGTCAGCGGATTGGGCATAGGCCTGCACGGCAAGCGATAGGCTGGCGACAAGCAAGGAAACGCGCGGTGTGGCGCGGCGGAAAGCGTTGAGCATCTGGGATTCTCGAAAGTAAGTGCGGGAGGCGCGCTAATTGTAAATGCGAATTAATACCATTAACAATAAGTCCGTTCACATCGAGCTAGCGCGTCTACGCACAACGCCCGAAGATCAGATAGCGTCTCTAATGTTGAGAACCCCAGATATCGAAGGAGGGCCGACATGCGTCAGCCAGCGGAGGATTTGAACTCGCGAGGGTTAACAAAAAAAATCTGCCACCGCAATTCTCCCGGCGCCGGAAATATTTCCGCATAATGCGCCCGACTTTTTCGCAGTAGGTTTCCTATGCTCTCAATTACGCAACGCATCGCCACCGAACTCAACGTCAACAAACAACAAGTGGATGCCGCTGTGCAATTGCTCGATGAAGGCTCGACCGTGCCCTTCATTTCGCGCTATCGCAAGGAAGTCACCGGCGCATTGGACGACACGCAATTGCGCACCCTCGAAGAGCGCCTGCGTTATTTGCGCGAAATGGAAGAACGCCGCGCCGCGATTCTTTCCAGCATTCTGGAGCAGGGCAAATTAACGCCAGAACTCACCGCCGAGATAAATGCGGCAGATACAAAAAATCGACTTGAAGATTTGTATTTACCCTACAAACAAAAACGTCGCACCAAAGCGCAAATTGCGATCGAGTCTGGATTGGAACCGCTGGCGCTCGGGCTTTATGAAAATCCCGCGCTGCGCCCCGAAGAATTTGCCGCGCAATTTATCAATGCGGAAAAAAGTGTTGCCGATATTAAAGCGGCACTCGATGGCGCCAAATACATTTTGATGGACAAGTTCAGCGAGAACGCGGACCTGCTCGAAAAGCTGCGCAACTATTTATGGCAGGACGGCAAATTGAGTGCGCGTCTGGTTGAAGGCAAAGAAACCGACGGCGCGAAATTCCGCGATTACTTCGAACACAACGAAGCGCTTTCGACGACACCTTCACACCGCGCGTTGGCGATGTTTCGCGGCCGCAACGAGGGCGTGCTGACTATTTCCATTACTGTCGATAAAGAGGCGGCCGGCGATGAAGAAAAGCCGGTGATGCATCCGTGCGAAGTGATGGTGGCAAAATTCTGGAATATCAGCGATCAAAGTCGCCCGGCCGATAAATGGCTCGGCGAAGTAGTGCGCTGGACCTGGCGCATCAAACTTTACACGCACCTCGAAACCGATTTGCTCGGACAGTTGCGCGAAAGCGCCGAAGACGAAGCGATAAAAGTTTTCGCCAATAATTTAAAAGATTTATTACTCGCGGCGCCGGCGGGACCGAAAGCGACCATTGGTCTCGACCCCGGTTTGCGCACCGGCGTTAAAGTTGCCGTGGTCGATGCGACTGGCAAAGTGCTCGACCACTGCGCAATTTATCCGACCCCCCCGCAAAATAAATTAGCGGAATCGGCTGCGGTGTTATTCGCTCTCGCGAAAAAACATAATGTGCAATTGATTGCGATCGGCAACGGTACCGCGAGCCGCGAAACCGAACGCTTCGTGTTGGATTTAATTAAAGCGCATCCCGAGTTGGGCTTGACCAAAGTAATCGTCAACGAATCCGGCGCATCGATTTATTCGGCGTCCGAATACGCGGCGAAAGAATTTCCCGATCTCGATGTGACGATTCGCGGCGCTATTTCTATCGCGCGCCGTCTGCAAGATCCCCTCGCGGAGTTGGTAAAAATAGAACCGAAATCGATCGGTGTTGGCCAGTATCAACATGATGTCAGTCAGAGCGCATTGGCGCGCTCGCTTGACGCAGTGATCGAAGATTGCGTGAACGCGGTGGGTGTCGATGTGAACACCGCATCGCCGGCTTTGTTGACGCGCATTTCCGGTTTGAATCAAACGCTCGCGAATAATATTGTTGAATTTCGCAATCAAAATGGTGCATTCCACAATCGCGATCAGTTGAAAAAAGTCCCGCGTCTCGGCGATAAAACGTTCGAGCAGGCTGCAGGATTTTTGCGCGTGATGAACAGTGACAACCCGCTCGATGCATCGGCAGTGCATCCGGAATCGTATGTGGTGGTCGAGCGTATTGGTCAGAAAAATAATCGCGACGTAAAACATTTACTCGGCGACAGCAGTTTTTTAAGGGCACTGAAAGCGGTCGACTATATCGACGAAAAATTCGGCACGCCGACGGTGACTGATATCATCAGCGAGCTGGATAAACCCGGTCGCGATCCGCGCCCGGAATTTAAAACTGCAAACTTCATGGATGGCGTCGAAAAAATCAGTGACTTGTTGCCGGGTATGGTTCTCGAAGGCACGGTCACCAATGTCACCGCGTTTGGCGCCTTCGTCGATGTGGGCGTACATCAGGATGGCTTGGTGCATATTTCCGCGCTGTCGAATAAATACATAAAAGACCCGCGCGAAGTTGTTAAAGCCGGCGATATCGTTAAAGCGAAAGTGATGGAAGTCGATGTCGCGCGTAAGCGCATTGCGTTGTCGCTGCGTCTTGACGACTCTCCTGAAGATAATAAACGTGCCGGAGAAAAATCTGGCGGCGCTTCGCTCGGTCAGGAAAAAAATGCCGGCAAAGCTATCGAGCAACTGCGCCGCGATAATAATCGGCAACAACCCGCCAACAACACGCTGGCGCAATTGTTTGCAGCGGCAGAGAAAAAGAAAAACGGACGGCTATGATTGGTTGCGCTCCGCAGTGGATGTAATTTGCGGAGCGCGGTTCCAATTATTTGTTATCTACTATTTATCCGTTTAGCAGCGGCACGGCGAGTATCAGATAAATTAATACTTCCGCTACTTGCTGCGCCGCGCCGAGACAGTCGCCGGTATAGCCGTCAATACGGCGCAACATATAGCGGCCGAACCACCAGCGCCATAACGCGAGTGTTAGAACGATGGCGCCGGTTTGTAATGGGCTTATCGTCAATACCAATGGCAGCGCAATTAATCCGGCAATAAAAAAATCGTTGCGGCTCATGGCGGTAGCAAGCGGTTTTACTTTGCTACTTTCGCCATCGCGCACGTAGCTGAAGTTCAGCAAATAACTGATAGCGAGCAAGCGGCTCCAGGTATGTCCCACCAAGAACGCACAGGCAATTTTCCATGGTTCACCAAGAGCCTGCAGCGCGAGAAATTTAATCGCGAGTAGTAGTCCTAATCCAACCGCGCCGTAAGTGCCGATACGCGAATCCTTCATAATCGTCAGCACTTGGTCGCGAGTCCAGCCGCCGCCGAAGCCGTCGCAACTATCTGCAAAACCGTCTTCATGAAATGCGCCGGTAATACGCACGGTGGCAGCCATGGCGAGAATGATGGCAATGCCGATTGTCCACAGCGAATTGCTGCACGCAAAAATTGCAGCGGCTATGGCGCCGACAAGTAAGCCTACCGCCGGAAAGTAGCGCGACGCCGCGTTGAGATTTTCCTGCGTATGCGCGGTGCCGGCAGGTATTGGTATTCGAGTTAAAAAAGCGATGGCGATAAATAGTAAATCGCACTCGCGGCGCCAGTTAGGCATTGATGATCCTCTACATTATTTAAGCAGCGGCAATTCTGCGTGAATATGCGGCGCGCGAATAGCGTTGGTGAAATTTTAGTTGCAGAAGAATATCTCAGTCGATGGCAGTCGGTCGGGCTGATGTCGATGCGAATCAATATGCCGACATCCAACACAGTGGTTGCGCAGCCTAATCGAGGGTGTGCGAAGTATGAAAATTTAGAATTGTAAAAATTTAAATGTTGTGTGGTTTCTTGGTGCGACGATAATTTTTAAATTATCAAAGATAGCTAAATAACAAAGAGGGCGTGAAGCCCTCTTTGTTTGCAGCATTTCAGTTATTGCACAGCAATTCGTTTAGGCTCCGATTTCGGTGTTTTCAGAATGGAGATTTCCAATACGCCGTTATTGCTGCTTGCAACAATCTGCTCGAGGTTGGCATTTTCCGGCATGCTGAATTCGCGCTGGAATGCACCGAAGTTACGTTCAGATCGGTTCAATTCTTTTTCGGTTTGCACCGCTGCGCGAGTGCCGCGAATGCTGAGTACATTATTGTGCGCGGTAACTTCGATCGAATCGTTTTGAATGCCGGGTAAATCGACGGATAAGTAATAACCCTCATTGTCTTCGTAAATGTCGACCGGGGGTTGCCAAGCGCTTTGATTGGCGGCGCTGCCGGCGCTGCGCAGTTTTGGATTAATACGAGTATCGAACAAACGATTTGCGTCGCGATTTAATTCATTTAAAAATACGAATGCATTGCGTGCCGCTAAGCTCATAACCTTTCTCCACTAAAAACTTGATGTTGGTTGAATCGAATTTCACAGATCATTTTGTTTTCGGTTTGTGCACGCCAAATTAAGTAAGGGCGGCTTATTTAATTTCAAGTACGTAAGAAAAAATGCCGACACAAATTTTTATGGCGCGAGTTTTCAGCATTCGCACAATGCGTATTTTCGATCGCGATCCTGTTAGTATCGAACGCGCAATTTTTCAATCAGATGTATCCCACTGGAGAATATCGACATGACCATTAAAGTAGGCGACACCATTCCGGCATGCACGTTGAAAACGCCGGGCGAAACAAAACCCGCCGATATCACCACGGCGCAACTATTTGATGGCAAGAAAGTAGTGCTGTTCGCGGTACCTGGTGCCTACACGCCGGGTTGTTCCAATACGCACCTGCCGGGTTTTATCGTGCATGCCGATGAGATCAAGGCCAAGGGCGTCGATACCATTGCCTGTTTGGCGGTAAACGATGCTTTCGTGTTGGGCGCGTGGAGCAAAACGCACAATGCCGAAGAATTATTGATGATCGCCGATGGCAATGGCGAACTGACCAGGAAGCTGGGTCTCGAATTGGACGCCAGCGGCTTCGGGCTTGGCATGCGCAGCAAGCGCTTCGCGATGATTGTCGATAACGGTGTGGTCAAATATTTGGGTATCGACAGTTCGGAAATCAAGGACAGTGCCGCAGAGGCGGTATTGGCGCACCTGTAATTCATCGTGCGATAAGGTGTCCCATTGGAGTAAAGTTGGGCTCATGAGCGCTGCATCCGTACCAACACCTCGGTTAATCGACCGCTTCGGCCGGCAGGTCACTTACGTGCGCCTGTCGGTAACTGATCGCTGTGACTTCCGCTGCATTTACTGCATGGCGGAAGAAATGACGTTTCTGCCACGCAATGAGATTTTGTCGCTTGAGGAGCTGGCTCTGATCGGCCGCGCATTCGTCGAGCTGGGTGTCAGTAAAATTCGGCTGACCGGCGGCGAACCCCTCGTTCGCAGTAATGTTGCGCAGCTGGCGCGCGAACTGCGTGCGCTGCCGGGTTTGCGCGAGTTGACGTTGACCACTAACGGCAGTCGGCTGGTGCAATTTGCGCCGCAGTTGCGCGAAGCCGGACTGGACCGCATCAATATCAGCCTCGACAGTTTGCGGCCGGACCGCTTTCGCGAGATCACGCGGTTTGGCAAATTGGCCGAGGTGCTGGCGGGTATTGAAGCCGCGCGCACTGCTGGCTTTAAGCGCATCAAGCTCAACGCGGTCATTTTGCGCGGTCGCAACGACGACGAAATTCTTGATCTGGTCCGCTTTGCGCGCGACCGCGAACTCGATCTTTCCTTTATCGAAGAAATGCCGCTCGGCAATATCAGTGAACACGATCGCGCGCAGAGCTTTTGCTCCAGCGATAGCATTCGTCGGATTATTTCATCGCTGTTTCCGCTGACGCCAAGCATGGAAAACAGCGGCGGCCCGGCGCGCTATTACCGCATGAGCGGTAGCGATTCGCGGATCGGTTTTATTTCTCCGCACAGTCATAACTTTTGCCATCTGTGCAATCGTGTGCGCGTAACGGTGGACGGACGTCTGTTGCTGTGTCTCGGCAATGAGCATTCGGCGGATTTGCGCGCCGTGCTGCGCGACAGCAATGGCGATATCGATGCATTGAAGGCGGCCATTGTTGCTGCGATGGGTTTGAAACCTGAAAGCCACCATTTTGAGTTGGGCGGTGATACTCAAATCGTGCGCTTCATGAATATGACGGGTGGCTAAATGATCGGTGCAAGACACGATAAAGATTCCAGAATGACCAACTGGAATTACCGCGTCATTCGCAAAACCTGCGTGAAAACTGGATTAACAACGTATCAAGTACACGAGGTGTACTACACCGAAAATGGCGGTGTCGATTGCTGGACGCAGCAGCCGGTGGAGCCATTGGGTACTTCGGAAGCGCAGTTGCGCAACGACGTGCACGCATTTCTAGCCGCCTTTCGCAGACCGATGATGGAAGAGCGAATGGTGCTGGGGCAGTTGCAGTTGGTCGAAGAAAAACTGGCGCGGGTAAGGCAGGATGACATGCGCGGCGAATATAAAGATCGCGCCTCGCGCGCTAGCGGCTACTTGTTTCAAATGCTTGGCAATCATCTGTTGTTAAAGCAGGACGCGACACTTGCGGCAGCTTACGATCGCGTCGATCGCGCACTCACTGAGTTGTGCGACGCAGCGGTGCCCGCCGTCCTGAAACAAAATGTGGGTTAGGTCGATTTAATCGGCAATCACACTGCTTCTTTCTTCTGAATAAACACATCAAAAAAACAAAGCAAAAAAAAGGCAGCTTGCGCTGCCTCAAGATCACACAACGTGAGGAGGAACTCTTTGCCTTACCGATTCTTGCGCGGCGTATCCATTACCAAGCCTTAACGTCAAATTAGTGATGCAACCAACCTAAGTAGCCGCAGTTTTCAATTTCATCGTCGCTGACATCGTCAGTAAGAACCGTCGATTCCAACAAGTCTTGATTTAAACAGCCCAGATGGCTGAAAGCCGGTACCGGTTGCGCGCCCAGGTTGTAATCGTGAGCTATAAGCTGATTGGTTGGCATTAAATACGACTGGTACTCTTCATAAATTACGCCGTAATTTTTCATCGCCGCAGCGTAGTCGTGTTCGCAGCCGTGAATGGAGTCTGACGAAATATCCGAGATACAGCCGGAAGAAGTTGGTGCGGCGCTGCTCGAATATGCGCCAACAGGAAGCACCTGATTGGTCGTCAATGCAGCCGCCGGAGTTGCTCTATTAGTTGTATCACCGCTGCCGAAATGCGTGTTGCCGGTTGTGTTTTGCATGTTGTGATCCTACTAATTCGCAGAATTTATTGAGGTTTCTTGCAGCTTTTCGCAACTGCGTGCCATCGAGCGAATGTTTTTTTAGCGCGCTTATCAACTGCAATTTACGTCTGACGAATTCGCTAAGGCGCCAGTGCTCGTCACTCTGTATCAGGAACATTGCAAAGTTATGACCAACTTTTTGGATATGGAGCGTAGTACTGTTGCGCAGCTAATTTTGTGACATTGTTCGCAACTCAGTCGGTGCGATTAAGTTGGTCTGTTAGAGCGTTTTCACCCGTACTCTTTCGTCTATTCGCGCATTCGCTACACTGATTTAATGTTTTCAAACCGTGATGTCATGGCCCCTGTCCTTCCCCATTATGAAACCGCCGTCGCGGCCCTTTTAGCCGGGTCGACAGACGATTTGCGTGCATTTCTAGCGCAGGTGTCGCCAAAACAGGGCGCCGCGCCGCTTACCGCAACTGTTAGTGATTTATTTTGGGCGCGATGGTGTCGGCATGCTGGACTGCATAGCGTCTTTATTACGGAGTTGGCGCCGTTGCATGCAGCGCTGTTAAAGCTCGATCCCGCCGATTGGATGGGTCTAGCGGACCATCCGTTGTGGCCTTTGCTGGATTTATGCCGGCAGGCGAGTGCGTGTTATCAGCCTGAACTCGGTCGCGCTGCGGAAAAAATAGTGACCGAGTGGCGAACGGTACTGGCGCCATTGACCGAGTCGAATTGGTTGGAGGCGTTACAGCGCGCGCAGGATCAATGGCAGCAGGAGCAGCAAAAGCTGGTGCGACTGGAGCAGCGCGTTATCGATAATGAGCGCGGCCAGTTGCGCACTCGGCGCGCGCAACAAATCGCCGCGCTGGCACTGAATCGAGCGCTGGCCGGGCAGCGGCTGAGCGTCGAAATCCTGCGCTTCGTGCAGTTGGACTGGTATCGCGAATTGCAGTGGTGCGTATTGCAGTTCGGCGAGAGCAGCCCCGAATGGCAGCAGCGTATCGAATTGACGCAGCGTTTAATTCTGTCGCTGCAAGATCCCGGCGCCGATAGTGAAGCGCGGCAACGCCTGTATTCGTTAATCCCTACTGTCGCTCAGGAATTGCGCGATGTCATGCTTGTGCGTGCGCAAGATAATCAGTTGCTCGAACAACATCTCGCCTTGATTCAATCGCAACACGTTGCACTATTGAAATCGCAACCGCTTGCGAGTGTGGCGGCGACGCCAATTGCGAGCGACGATCCGTGGCTGTCGAGCGCGATGACGCTGAGCCGCGATTTACTGCAGCGTGCGGCGGATTTGCAGGTTGGCAGCAGCTACCGCGTGCGCGACGGCGATACTGAAATTCGCGTCAAGCTCGTGTTGAAAATGGAAGACGCCGACCAGCTTTTATTTGTGAATCGATTGGGTATCAAGGCGTTGCAAAAATCGTTCGAGGAATTCGCCTATTGGTTGGCAGCCGATATTGCGCAGCCACTGCCGCCGGCTGCGGATTCGCCATTGGTATTGCGCGAGTTATTGGGCGATTTGTTAACGCGCAACGAGCAGCAGACGCGAGCGCGTGCGGAATTGCGGCAGCGGCAGGAATTCGAATCGCAGCGCCGTCTCGCCGCGCGTGAAAAAGCAATCATCGAAGCGCGGCAATTGGCGGAAGCTAAAGAGCAAGCGCTTATCGTCGCGAATGAAAAAGCGCGCGAGCAGGAATTGCAGCGTCGCCGCGAATTAGTGGAAGAACACTATCGCGGCGACGACAATCAGCGGCTGCGGCTGGCGCGACAAACTGCGGTGACAATGGTCATCGGCAATTGGGTTGAGCTTTACGATGAAGTCGGGCGCGCGCAACGGCTGCGCCTCGCGGTAAAATTATCGGCGAGCGGCAAGCTAATTTTTGTCGATCGCGAAGGCGTGCGTTGCGCCGAATACGAGCGCGATGTTTTTGCTGCCTGTTTGCTGAATGGCAGCGTGCGTTTATTGGATCAAGGCCCGCAGTTTGAGGATACGTTGGCACGGGTTGTCGACAGCTTGCGGCGCGATCGCGCTAATCGGGAGTAATGGCATGCAAGAACAAAAAGAAGACGAGCGCCGCAGCGAATCGCGTTTGGATGAGGGCGTTACGATCCTGGTTGAGCGTTACGCGGCGGAATACGACAGCTCGCGCCCGGCGACAATTGTGGTCTGCCGCAGCTTGGATATTTCAGCGAACGGTTTGCAGGTGCGTATCGATCAATCGATTCCAGTCGGCACCATTTTGCGGCTGTGCGCGCAATTTCGCAGTGGCCGCGAATCGCTTTACGTGGTCGGTGAAGTGAAATGGCTGCGTGCGGAAGACGATTTATATTGCATTGGTTTTGCGCTGTACGATTCGGAGCAGACCGATATCATCGCGTGGAAAGAATTGATCGCTCAGCGTCTTGAATAGAACATTATTTGCGGCTGAAAAAATAAATTATTGCATCCTGAGAATTAAAATTTCGGTGTATCGCTTTCATCGGATTTTTCCTCGAGACTTAAACTGAACCCGCCGGCTGCGCTATTGCCTTGATCGTGAAATTTAATTTTTAAGCGCACGTTATTGGGCGAATCGGCATTGCGTAATGCTTCTTCCTGCGTGATACGGTTTTCGCGATAAAGTTTGAACAGCGCACCGTCGAACGTTTGCATGCCGAGATTTTCGGATTTCTCCATCACCTCTTTTAGCGATTCGAATTCGCCGCGCAAAATCATTTCCTGAATGGTGGGCGAGCCGAGCATTACTTCGATGGCGGCAACGCGTTTGCCATCGACACTGGGTATTAAGCGCTGCGATACGAATGCGCGAATATTGCTGGATAAATCCATCAACAATTGCGCGCGCCTTTCTTCGGGGAAAAAGTTGATGATGCGATCGAGCGCCTGATTGGCATTGTTAGCATGCAATGTCGAAATGGCGAGGTGACCGGTTTCGGCAAACGCCAGACAATGTTCCATAGTTTCGCGGTCGCGAATTTCGCCGATTAAAATAACGTCGGGCGCCTGGCGCAACGTGTTCTTTAACGCTTTCTGAAAACTGCGCGTATCGACGCCAACCTCGCGCTGATTGACGATGCATTTTTTATGGCGATGCACGAATTCGACCGGGTCTTCGATGGTGATGATATGGCCGGTGCTATTGCTATTGCGGTAATCGATTAAAGACGCGAGCGATGTCGATTTGCCGGAACCGGTCGCGCCGACGAATAAAACCAAGCCGCGTTTTTGCATGATGACGTCCTGCAATACCGGCGGCAGCCCCAGCTCCTCAAAGCGCGGAATATCCATTTTGATGTTGCGCGCAACGATTGAAATTTCATTGCGCTGACGAAAAATGTTAATGCGAAAACGGCCGATGCCGGCCAGCGAAATAGCCAGATTCATTTCGAGTTCCTGCTCGAACTCCAATCGCTGCTCGTTATCCATCAACGTGTAGGCGATGGCTTTAATCGCTCCGGGCGGCATTGGGTCTTTTTCGAGCGGGCGCAGCACGCCTTGAAACTTCGCACACGGCGGTGCGCCGGTGCTGAGGTACAGATCGGAGCCATCCTTGGAGGCGAGGATTTTCAAATACTCGTTGAAGTCCATTGTCGGTACCTCGTGCGGTTCTGTCGGTAAATGGGCAGCGGCGGCGCCGAGCGTTTGCAGGCATTAAGAAATAGTTCATCGGCGCGCAACTTGCCAACCTAAAGTAGGCGAAATCATTACACCGGTTTAATGAAAATATAGCGAAGGCGAGTGCCTTGTTCGCGTGCCGACGGATCAGTACACTGGCGTGCCGCGCAAGTCAGCCTTCGGCGCGGAAGGAGAAACCCGTGTCCGAATCCTTGCAGCAGCGCCTGGCGCAATTGTCCAGTCCCGCGCTCTTGCCACTTCTGCGGCAACTACGCCGCGGTTTAGAAAAAGAAAGTCTGCGCGTCGATCGCGATGGCTGTCTCGCGCAAACGCCACATGATCCGAAGCTTGGTTCCGCACTGACCCATCCTTTAATCACCACCGATTATTCCGAATCGCTGCTTGAGTTCATCACGCTGGTGTCGGCCGATGTCGATACGACGCTGGCCCAGCTCGACGCGACCCATCGCTTCGTTTATCAAACGTTGCCCGATGAAAATTTGTGGACCTCGTCGATGCCCGGCATGCTCGGCGGCGATGCCGATATTCCGGTCGCGCGCTATGGCGATTCTAATCTCGGGCGCATGAAAACGATTTATCGCGTCGGCCTCGGTCATCGCTACGGTCGGCGCATGCAAACGATTTCCGGCATTCATTACAATTTTTCGCTGCCCGAAGCGTTATGGCCGCACTATTTTCCGGCGGTGCCCGCGGCACAGTTGCAACAGCACGTGACCGACGCTTACTTCGGTTTGATTCGCAATTTCCGCCGGCACGTGTGGCTGTTGATTTATTTATTCGGCGCCTCGCCGGCGCTGTGCAAAAGCTTTCTGGAGGGCAAGCCGCACCGCTTGCAAGAGCTCGACGATTACACGTTGTATCAACCGTACGGCACCGCGTTGCGCATGGGCGATCTCGGTTATCAGAGCCGCGCGCAGGAAAAATTAAATATCTGCTACAACCGCCTCGATTCGTATATCGACACGTTGAAAAACGGCATTTTGAATTCGCATCCCGATTACGAGCGCATTGGCGTTTTAGTCGATGGCGAATACAAACAGCTATCGGCCGGTTTGTTGCAAATTGAAAACGAGTTTTACAGCCCGATTCGCCCCAAGCGAGTGGCGCGTCAAGGCGAAACCGCGCTGACTGCACTGGCGCACGGCGGTGTCGAATATATCGAAGTGCGCTGTGTCGATGTGAACCCGTATTTGCCGGTCGGCATCGATGCGGAGCTGATGCGTTTTCTCGATGCGTTTTTAATGTTTTGTTTATTGAGCGATAGCCCGCCGTGCGACGACAACGAGCGCAGCGAATTGTTGAGCAACGTGAAAACTACCGTCGATGAAGGCCGCAAACCCGGCGTGAAATTGCACCGGCGCGGCGAGGAAATCGGTTTGCAGCAATGGGCCGACGAATTGCTCGATCAAATTGCGCAAACGGCACAATTACTCGACAACGCACACAGCGCCAATTCAGCCAGCTCCACTGCGCACAGCGACAGCGTGATGCAGCAGCGGCGTAAAGTGGCCGATCCGGATTTAACGCCGTCGGCGCGGATCGTGCGTGAATTGCGCGATCGGAAAATTTCGTACTCGCAATTTGTGCTGGAAAAAGCGCAGCAGCATGCAGCGGATTTTCGCGGTCGCGAATTATCGCCCGCACTGCAGACTGAGTTCGTCGAAATGGCGCAGCGCTCATTGCAGGCGCAAGCGGAAATCGAAGCGAACGATAAATTGCCGTTCGATCAATACCTGCAAAAATATTTCGATCAATATCGGGCGCTGTGAATTATCTCGCGCATTTTCATCTTGCGCGTCGACACGATGATTGGATTGCCGGCGCGCTGCTCGGCGATTTTGTAAAAGGCCCGCTGCATTTAATTGAGTCTCCTTTATTGCGCGAAGGCATTCAGTTGCATCGACGGATCGATGCCTTCAGCGATGTACATCCACTGCGTGCGCAATTCGCGAGCCTGCTGCCAAATAACTTTCGTCGATACGCTGGCATTTTGCTTGATGTCTGTTGCGATTACTGGCTGACGCGCTATTGGGCGCAGTTTGAAACTCAACTGCTGCCGGATTTTGCACAGCGTGTTTACGCCGTTTTAGAACGGCATCCGCAGCAAATCTCCGAGCCGGCCGCGCTGATGGCGCAACGGCTCGATGAGTTCGATGTATTGACGCGTTATGGCGATAGGGAAGTGGTGGCGGAGACGTTGGTGCGAATTGGCGCGCGCTTGCGCCGGGATAATCCGCTGCGTTATGTGCGCGGTGATATCGACATCTATTTGGCGGCGTCCGAATCGATTTTTTTAGCGTTGTATCCGCAACTCATTGCGCATGTCGACGCGCTGGGAATAAATAATTAACGCTGTACGATGAAATTATTAAACAACAAATCTTCCACAATCGGTTTGCCTTCTTCTTCCTGAACTACTTTCTGCACGGCCGCCAGCGCATCTTTGCGTAATTGCTCTTTGCCTTCCATTGTGCCGATGCTGTCTTCGGTCTGCCGGCTAAATAGCATTACCAATTCGTGACGTATATGCGGCATATGGTGGGCGACTTTCAATCCCGCTTCGGGATCTTTGCCAACGCGCAATGCGATTTCCACTTTGATGAAATGAATCGGTCCCGGCCCGCCGTAATTGGTGATTAGCGCCGGTTTGATATCGAGATATTCACTGCTTGATGTCGCTGCACCTTCGCCTTCTTTTTTTTCCTCCGAATTAGCCTGCGCGCCGAGCGCCAGAAAAAAACTGGCAATGAATAATAGCGTTTGCAGTCTGCGCGACATAAAGGCATTTCCGTTTTCGGGAGGGGAGTAGCTTCAGTGTAGCGGTGAATAGCCTATTCGAAAACTTGAGTCGCCTGCAGCGTTGCCCTACTGTATCGGCCTGCCAAATTAGAGAAATGATTTTATGGGCTTTGCATTGCAACCGCGCTCGGTATTTGGATTGATCGTAATCGCGATAATTGGATTATTTAGTTTCGCTTTGTACACGCAGTACGTGATTGGTCTCGATCCTTGTCCGCTGTGCATGACGCAGCGAGTGTTCTATGTAACGACGGCGGTGATCGCAGCGATTGCGGCAATTCACAATCGGCACAAAGCCGTCTATGGCTTGCTGGTTGCGCTCAGTGCGTTAGCCGGCGCCGGTATCGCGACGCGCCAAGTGTGGTTGCAGCACCTGCCGCCGAACGAAGTGCCGGCATGCGGTCCGAGTCTCGAATATATGTTGCAGACGCTGCCGTTTGGCGAGGTGTTTTCGCGCATGCTCAAAGGCGACGGTAATTGTGCAATCGTCGATTGGCGCTTGTTGGGTTTGAGCATGGCGGAGTGGTCGCTGCTGTGTTTTCTGTTTTTTATCGCCGTGGGTGTGTGGCAGGCAATGCGTCGAAAGCGAGCGCAGTGATGCGCGGTCTATTAGTCCTCCTTTTATTTCAATGCGCCGGTGAACTAATAAAAATCGCTACCGGCGTTACCTTGCCCGGAGCGGTTATCGGTCTGTTACTGCTGTTTGTATTTTTAGTAATTCGCGGCGGCATTCCTGCGAGTGTCGACGCCGCAGGCAATGTGTTAATCGCGCGCTTACCGCTGTTGTTGACCGCACCTTGCGTGGGTTTGTTTTTTCTCGGCGAGCGCATGCGCGGGCATTGGCTGGCAGTGATTGTGTCGGTTGTGCTCGGCACCGCGATTACGTTGTTTTGCAGCGCCATCTTCATGGCCAAGTTCACGCAGTGGTGGGGCGGCAGCAAATCGTGAGCGCGCTATCGATGCTGCCGTCAACCTATCGCGACTGGTTTAGCAGTCCGCTGGTGTTACTGACGCTGACGGTGGCTGCTTACGAAATCGGCGCGATAATTTATCGGCGCACAAATTCATTTTCACTGCTGCATCCGGCCATCGTCGGTGCCTTACTCATTGCATTGGTGCTTGCGATTTTTGGCGTTGATTATCGGGCTTATGCCGATGGCACCCGGTTATTGCAATGGTTGCTGGGCACTGCCACCGTCGCGTTGGCTATTCCGCTGTATCGTTATTTGCCGTTGATCCGCGAGCTCGCGCTGCCGATCGCCGGCGCCGTAATTTTGGGCGCCGCCATCGGTGCGTTATCGGTGGTTTCAATTGCCTGGCTGGCCGGTTGCGATGCGCAAATTTTGTGGTCGCTCGCGCCGAAATCGGTAACGACACCGATTGCTATTGGTATAAGTCGCGAGAGTGGCGGTATCGTCGAGCTCACCAACGGCGCGGTGCTGATTACGGCCGCAACTGGCGTGACGCTGGCGCCGTGGATATTTAAATTATTGCGAATTAGCGATGCGCGCGTGCAAGGCGTAGCGCTCGGCATTGCCGCACACGCACTGGGCGCGGCGCGTTCGTTTGAAACCAATGCCGTTACCGGCGCCTTTGCCACATTGAGTTTGTGTTTGACTGGCGTGATCACTGCGGTGGCAATTCCGTTGCTCGCGCACTGGATTCAATAATCTCAATAGCGACGTGCTGTTACGTATTGCTCTTAATCTAATACTTGCATATATTGGGCCGTCGGCACTGATTTATCGATAACAACGGTAACGGAAACCGCGGTCACGGTAGTATGCTACCGACGTGCATTCGTCACGAAGCCAGAGAGCTTCTCGCGATGCCGGTTGCGCCGCTGCAACCAACTATTTTCTTTGGGGTAATAATCATGTTGGAAAACTGTGACATCAAAGAGCGTTGGAGTGGCGTTAATAAGCTGGTCGAACGCTGGTTATCGGAACGTCAGTCACTGATTGTGCAGTTTTGTGCGCTCAGCGGTGTGCATGAATTATCGCCACAAGAAGGCGTCGCTCGCAGCCCGCGGTTGCGCCATTTTTGCGAGATGCTGGTCGATTATGTTTCGTCTGGGCACTTTGAAATTTATTACGAATTGTTGAGCGAAGCGGAAGCCTTCGAAGATGGCAGCGCAGAAGCCGCGCACGCATTGATTCCGGAGATTAATGCGACCACTGCCGACGCCCTCGACTTCAACGATAAGTACGTCGAAAAAACGCAAATACCGATTGCCGGTTTGGCGAAGGATTTATCGCGTTTGGGAGAGGTTCTTGCCGACCGCTTCGATATCGAAGATCAGCTGATTCGCACCACGCATTCGAGCCATCGCGAGCAGGTTGCTTAATAGTTTCGCAGCCTCACGCTCCGCCCCAAAGTAAAACGCCCGCCATATGGCGGGCGTTACATCTAGCAAAACTACTTCTTCTTTATTTCTTCTCGGGCTTTTTGATGTCGACTAATTCGACTTCAAAGATCAACGCCTGGTTTGGTCCAATCACGCCACCCGTGCCGCCTGGGCCGTAGGCCAGATCAGACGGAATATACAGCTCGAACTTGGAGCCGACTGGCATCAATTGCAGCGCTTCGGTCCAGCCAGGGATTACGCCATTGACCGGGAAAGTCACTGCCTGATTGCGCTTGTAGGAGCTGTCGAACTCAGTGCCGTCGATCAACGTACCTTTGTAATTCACTTCAACGGTATCGTCGGCTTTGGGCTTGGCGCCGTTGCCTTCGGTAACCACTTTATATTGCAGTCCGCTCGCTGTCGTTTTGATGCCGTCTTTTTTAGCATTTTCGACCAGGAATGCGTCTGAGGTGGTTTTGTTCTTTTCCGCTACCACTTTTTGCTCTTCTTCGCGCTTGGCCATCAATTTCTGGCCGAACGTTTGAATCGTCGCTTTGATCTCATCTTCGGTCATCAACGGCTTTTCGTCTTTAATCGAAGCGGTGAGGCCGGCGGTGAAGGCGTCGATATCGACGGTGAAATCTTGTTTGAAGCGTTTGCCTTCCATAAGGCCGATGCCATAGGAGACCTTTTGCTCATCGGATTCCAGCTTAAGTTCCTTCTTTTCTACCTTGGGTTGGCAGCCGACAAGAGCGGTGGCGACGGCTGCGCAGAGGAGTAGCTTGTTACGCATATGAATTCCTTGTGGTCGTATGAGGGCTATTAAGTGGTATTTGCCCGCGAAAATTTCCGTGAATGAGGTCGCCGCAAGACGGCGCCTTTAACGCGGGCGACAGTGTACTACCGGCCGCCGCGGGTTGAATAGCGCGCACTGGCAACAGCGTCTATTTGATCACAGGCGGACGGGCAGGCCCTGTATGACGCTTGGCGCAAGGAAAAGTTGTTTTTACGGTAGAGACTTCATTGAAAATGAATCTGTCGGCTGGATTATCAGAAACAAGTTTGTATAATCAAGTTGCTCTATTTTTCATCAACGCTCAGGAAAATGGATATGGCGAGCAAAAAAAAATCCCCCACAAAGAAGGTCGGCAATCCTATTGTCGAGTTGGAAAAGCAATTAGCCGTACTGTATGAAAAGCTTGATAAAGCCAAGCTCCAGGTAAAAAAGGGCGCCGATAAACTGGCTCGGCGGGCGGCACCCGCTTTGACGAAGGCTAAATCCTCTGTAGTGCTCAATAAATCGCAAATACCTGGCAAATTAAAAGCACCCAGCAAATCGCCGGTTGCTGCCAACTCAAAACCCGCAAAACCAACAGTCGAGAAAGTTCCCGCTAAATCTGTAGCCAGCGCGCCGAAAAAGGCCACTCCGATTAAATCCGCGGCCCCGGCAACACCCAAACCACAGGAAAAAGCAGTCCCTGCGCCAGTGGTTGTATCGCCCCCGAAGCCAGTAGCTCCCGTAGTGGATAAGTCACTTTCGAGTAGCCCGGTTGCAGCGAAGTCATCGACAGCGAAACCAAAGCCCAAAGCGATGGCAGAGCCAAAACCGCCGACGGCCGAATCAGCGCCAAAGCCGGTAGTGGCCGAAACGCCGAAACCTACAGCGCCAGTCGTCAAGCCGAAGCCAGTGGTACCGCCAGAGCCGAAGCCAGAACCCAGGCCCGAGCCACATAAACCGCTGGAACCGCTAGAGCCAGGTCGGATGCGCAGTCTGTTTGATCCCATCGACGATTAGCTGTTACTCGCTGGTTAGTGCTTATATAAGGAGGAAAACGGCCCGCGCATTGCGGGCTTTTCTTTGTGTGTTTTTAGACGGCTTTAATAAGTGCGGTGAGCGAAGCAATAAAGGCGGCATCTATTTGATGAGCGCAGGGTAGCGTTTCGAAATACAGGTGCAAATTGCGCTCAAGCAGGTCGTCGGCGTTAGCGTTCGCTGCAGGAATAACCGCCAGTTCCGCTTCGAGAAACTGCAGTTGGTAGTTTTCGGCTTCCAGCTCCAGCGCTTTGGCGTGGGAATACATTTCGGTCGTCGTTGGTTTTTGCTTAAGGTAGCGCCGCACCGCGCGCAGCGGCAGCACGCAGTGTTCGCGCCAGTCGGCGCAAAGTGCCTTCAATCTATAGATGTCACTATCTTCCCAGCTGACCTCCTGCTGCGCTAACCAAGCTGCGGCTAAAACCATATTGATATCCGCCCCAAAATCATCTTGGGCGTGCAGGCAAGTTTCGGCCACGCCGGGCCGGGCATAACACTCGGCGGCGAATCTCCATAAAGGATTACCCTTTTTTTTCACGATATCCCCGACAACAGCATGTGCGTGGCTATAATGCGCGCCCATGATCGAACTGCAATCTATATCTCTGCACCGCGGCAACAAAATATTGCTGAAGGGCGCTAGCCTCCGTATCCACCCCGGTGAAAAAACCGCGCTCGTGGGTGCCAACGGCTGCGGCAAAACCAGCCTCTTCCTATTGTTGCAGGGTCTGCTGCAAGTCGATGCCGGGATGGTTTCGATTCCCGCGCAGTGGCGGATCGCGCACATGGCGCAGGAGGTTGCCGCCGGCGACCGTACCGCGCTGGAGTTTGTGCTGGATGGCGACGTAGAACTGCGGCGCATCGAGCGCGAGCTGGCCGAAACCACCGACGATAATCACCTCGCTCATTTATACGGCGAGCTCGACGCGATCGACGGTTACCAGGCCGAGCGCCGCGCTGAACAGTTGCTGCTTGGTCTCGGCTTTGCGCCGGCTCAGGGCCAGCAGCCGGTCAGCTCATTCTCGGGCGGCTGGCGAATTCGGCTCAATCTCGCGCAGGCGTTGATGTGTCCGTCGGATTTATTGCTGCTTGATGAGCCGACCAACCACCTGGATCTCGATGCCAGTCTGTGGCTGGAACAATGGCTGGCGCGCTATACCGGCACGCTGGTATTGATCTCGCACGACCGCGATTTTATCGACAATGTCTGTGAGCAGATCGTGCATGTCGAAAACGCGCAGCTGAATCGCTATCGCGGCAACTATTCCGGTTTCGAGCGCCAGCGCGCCGAGCGTCTGACCCAGCAGCAGGTTTCGTTCGAGAAACAGCAGGAAAAAATTCAGCACATCCAGAGCTTCATCGCCCGGTTTCGCGCCAAGGCCAGCAAGGCCAAGCAGGCGCAAAGCCGCATGAAAGAGCTGGCGCGGATGGAGACACTCGCGCCCGCGCACATCGATTCACCCTTCGATTTCACCTTTCCGGTGCCGGAGCGTTTTTCCGATCCGCTGCTCAGCATTCAGCAGGCCGATCTGGGCTACGTCGGCAAGGTATTGCTCGGCGGCATCAGTTTGAATATTCATCCGGGCTCGCGCATCGGCCTGCTCGGCTCCAACGGCGCGGGCAAGTCGACGCTGCTGAAATCGCTGGCGGGTACATTACCGCTGGTGTTGGGCGATCGCGTCACCGGCGAGCACGCCAAGCTTGGTTACTTCACACAGCATCAGTTGGAGGCGCTCGATCTCGATGCCAGCCCGATTTTGCATGTGCAGCGTATGAGCCCGCAGGCGCGCGAGCAGGACATCCGCGATTTCCTTGGCGGCTTTAATTTCCGCGGCGACGTGGCAACCGGGCCGATCCGAAACAGCTCGGGCGGCGAAAAGGCGCGTCTCGCCCTGGCATTGATCGTCTGGCAGAAACCGAATTTATTGTTGCTCGATGAGCCCACCAACCACCTTGATCTGGAAATGTGCCACGCGTTGACTGTGGCGCTGCAAGAGTTCGAGGGCGCGGTGGTCGTGGTTTCGCACGACCGGCATCTGCTGCGCAACACGGTTGAGGAGTTGCTGCTGGTATCGAACGGTCAGGTCACCGAGTTCGATGGCGATCTGAATGATTACAGCAATTGGTTGCTCAGCGAAGCGCGCAACCAGCGCCGCACCGACGCACAGAAGGAGGCTGCGAAAAACGGCGCCTCCGGCAAAGACACTGCAAAAAAAAACACTCCAAAAAATGACGTAGTGGTCGCGGCCGACAAAATAGATAAGAAAGCCCAGCGCCAGCAGGCGGCCGATCAGCGCAGTCAGCGTTCAGCGCTGAAACAAAGCGTGCAAAAGATCGAGCGGGAAATTAGCACGCTGCAGCAGAAGCTTGCCGCATTGGGCGAATTGTTGGGCGATGCCGATTTGTACGAAAGTGCACGCCGCGATCAGTTGCAGGCATTGCTGAAAGATCAGGGCGCGTTACAGCAACAACTGACGCAAAAAGAAGAGCAGTGGTTAGTGCTGCACGAAGAGATGGATCAGTCGGAACAGGACTGATGGCGTGCCAAGGCGCGCTGTCTGGCGCGTCTTTTTCCACCGAACAGTTGGATAAACAAAGCACAACTGGGGTGCGCAAGCCAAAGGTATTTCGAATTTGGTAGCAAGGGCGGGACTCGAACCCGCGACCCCAGCATTATGAGTGCTGTGCTCTAACCAGCTGAGCTACCTTGCCAAGGGAGGTGTTTTACGAGGCGCGCATTGTCCCGATTGGGGCGTGCACTGTCAAGATTATTCACCGCCGCCGATAGCGCGGCACTGCAACGCACAATGACCCCAGAACGACAACGCCAGCACCCAGCCAGCTCAGCGCATCGTTGTGCTCGTAGACAAATAAGTCGGGCCGAGCGAACGCAGCTACTCGAGTGATTAGCAATGTGAACAGCGGCGTCAGCGTTAAGATGGCGCTGACACGCGATGCCTCCCACTGCGCGAGCGCACCGTTGAAGGTCCCGTAACTCACCACCGTTACGACCATGCCGCCCAGCGCAAATAGATGACCATTAATGTTCATTGCGGCAATCGCCGGTAGCGACGCTATCGGCAATAACAGCAGCGTTCCCGCTCCGTAAATCATGACCAGCACCTGCTGCGGCCCGAGTAGCCCCGTCATCTTCTTCTGCGCGAGCCCATATGCCGCCCAGAACACCGGCGCGATCATCAGAATCAACATGCCCGTGCCGTAACCGTCGAGATCGTGCAGTGCGGTCAGCCGGTTGTGGAAAAATAAAACCAGACCGGTAACGACAAGCGCAGCACCCAACCACTGCCGGGAACTGAACGCTTCGCGAAAAATAAGCACGCTGCCGAGCAGTAACATCACCGGCCCGAGCTGGCTGATAACCTGCGACGCGCCGGGGCCGGTAAGCCTTAGTCCGTATAAAAAGAGGATGTTGTTGATCAGCATGCCGGCGATACAAATGGCGACCAGGGCCAGCACGCGCCGATTGCGCAGATGCTTCCAGCTTGAATTGCGCAAGATCAGCACATAAGCGACATTGCCCAGCAGGCAGAGAAAATAGCGATAGCTGGTGGCCGTGAGCGGATCGAGATAATCCACTAGTCCTTTCAGAACCAATGGCATTCCGCCCCACAGCGCGGCGGTGACAAAGGACAGTAGTAAGCCGCGCGACCAGTTGCGTTCAGTAGGAATCATGGGGGTTCCAGTCGTGTCTCTTGGCCATCTTATAGATCGGCGCTAAGCATAAAATAATTACCTGGCGCAAAAATTACCGCGTGGTGACAATAGCCTTTTGCGTTGGGGTGGGGCATTAAAATGGTGACGTACTTATATTGGTTTTTGGTTGCCGCGCTTATGTTGGGGGCGCTGTGGGTATTTGGCTTCGTCATGCGCAAATGGGGCGTGGCGTTGATCGCAGCGGCACTGATTTTTTTAGTCGGATTGACGGCGTACTACTTTCACTTTCAACAAATATTCGTGAAGCGTTTTGGCGGCGTGATGAGCATCGATGTGCCGCAAGGGCAGCACCATATCGGCGTGACCTGGAAGGACGATAATTTGTGGGTGGAGAATTACGATCCGGTAAGCAACACCTGCGAGTTTCGCGAATACTCGCGCGGCGATTTGCTGCAAGGCCGCGTGATTATCAAGAACTGCAATCCACTCAAGCAGCCATGAGCTGGCGGTGCGCACTCAGCCTGGTGCGCGCCACTCTGTCTGCTAGACGTTAAAGCGAAAATGCACCACATCGCCGTCCTGGACGATGTAATCCTTGCCTTCCAATCGCCATTTGCCGGCGTCTTTCGCGCCTTGCTCACCTTTGTTGGCGATGAAATCCGCATAGGCGATGACTTCGGCGCGGATAAAGCCTTTCTCGAAATCGGTATGAATGACGCCGGCCGCTTGCGGGGCGGTAGCGCCGACGCGAACAGTCCAGGCGCGTACTTCTTTGACGCCGGCGGTGAAGTAGGTCTGCAGGCCGAGTAAGCCATAACCGGCGCGGATCACGCGATCGAGACCGGGTTCGCTCATGCCGAGTTCGGTCAGAAATTCGATTTTCTCATCGTCTTCAAGCTCGGCAATCTCCGCTTCGAGCTTGTTGCAGATCGGCACCACCACGGCATTTTCCGTCGCTGCGATCTGTCTGACGGTATCGAGATGGGGGTTGTTCTCGAAGCCGTCCTCGGCAACGTTGGCGATATACATGGTCGGTTTGGTGGTGAGTAGATTGAGCGGCTTCAGTGCGGCGAGCTCATCGCTGCTCAATTTTAGCGAGCGCACCGGCAGACCTTCGCTCAGGTGCGGATGAATTTTTTCCAGCACGGTTTTCAGCGCCAGCGCGTCTTTGTCGCCACCGCGTGCCAATTTGACCGCCTTCAGCAATTGCTTGTCGACGCTGTCGAGATCCGACAGCGCCAGTTCCATATTGATGATTTCGATGTCGTTGGTCGGGTTCACGACGTTGGCGACATGGATGATGTTATCGTCCTCGAAGCAGCGCACCACGTGAGCAATCGCATCGGTCTCGCGAATATTGGCGAGAAATTTATTGCCGAGGCCTTCGCCTTTCGACGCACCGGCGACAATGCCGGCGATGTCGATGAATTCCATAGTGGTCGGCACGACGCGCTCCGGGCTGACGATCGCGGCCAGTTCACCCAGGCGCGGATCGGGCATTGGCACGATGCCGGAGTTCGGCTCGATCGTGCAGAACGGGAAATTCTCCGCCGCGATACCGGCTTTGGTCAGCGCATTGAACAGCGTGGATTTGCCGACGTTGGGTAGACCGACGATGCCGCAGTTAAAGCCCATATCAATTCTCTACTTTGAAAGCGTGAAGTTGAGTCATCGCGCGCGCCCATTGTCCGCTGATTGCAAGCGGCAGTGCGGCGGCGGCGGCATCGAGTGCGCGATCAATGCTGATGCGCTCGTCGCCCGACGGTTTGTCCAAAACATAGCCGACCACTTTGTCGGCGCTGCCGGGATGGCCGATGCCGATGCGCAGGCGATGAAAATTATTTTGGTTGCCGAGTTTGCTAATGGTATCGCGCAGACCATTGTGACCGCCGTGGCCGCCGCCTTGTTTAAAGCGCGCCTCGCCGACCGGAATATCGAGTTCGTCGTGCGCAATCAATATCGCATCGATGGGGATTTTAAAAAATGTCGCGAGCGCCGCTATGGCTTGGCCGCTCAGATTCATAAATGTGGTGGGGATTAATAATTTGAGGTCCTGACCGGCGAGCTGAATGCGGCCGGTCAGTCCAGAAAACTTGCTTTCGCTTTGCAGCGCGCCGCGATGGGTGCGGGCCAACTGCTCGACGAACCAGGCTCCAGCATTGTGGCGGGTTTCTTCGTATTCGCGGCCCGGATTGCCCAGGCCGACGATCAGTTGAATTGCGCTCACAAGTGAAACCTGTCATTACCAGAGAAGCTTGCTGTACTAAAGAAAAGTAAAAAAGCTTATTTGCCTTCTTCTTTCTTCTCTTCTTCTACGTCGTCACCGGAAGCGCCGCGCGGCAAGGCCACGCTCACAACCGCATGATCATGGGCAGCGCCGTGCGACAGCTCGACGCTTTCCACGTTGGCGGGCAGATTCAATTGGGAGATGTGCAGAATCTCGCCAACGTGAACGTCAGCCAAGTCGACTTCGATGAACTCCGGCAGGTTCTGCGGTAAGCAGCGCACTTCGATTTCGGAGATCGAGTGAGAAATAACGCCGCCTTCGAGACGCACGCCGACGCATTTTTCCTGGTTGATGAAGTGCAACGGTACGCGCAGCGTAATCGTGTGCGTGTCGTCGATGCGTTGGAAGTCAGCGTGCAGCAATACCGGTTTGGCCGGATGGCGTTGCAGTGCTTTCAATACGACTTTCTCAGCGGTGCCGTCGACAGTCAGCGTGATGATGTGCGAGTAAAACGCTTCGTCTTCGAGCGCTTTGTGCAGATCTTTTTGTAGCACGCTGATGTTTTGCGGGGCTTTAGTGCCACCGTAAATGATCGCCGGCAGTTCGCTGGCCAGACGACGCAGGCGGCGGCTCGCACCTTTCCCTGCATCGGTTCTGACCTTAGCTGTCAGTGTGAAGTTAGTTGCCATGGTGTTGCTCCTAGGTGATTAAAACACCGCCAAACCTGCGACCGGTCGGGCGCTGCTGTTGATGAAATCGTATTTACCGAATCGTTGCTCAGCGAAACATCGCGCTGATCGATTCTTCATTGCTGACGCGGCGCATGGCCTCGGCCAGCAAATTGGCGATATCGAGCTGACGAATGCGCGAGCAGGCTCGCGCCGCTTCAGTCAGCGGGATCGTGTTAGTGACAATCAGTTCGTCGAGTTCGGATTCAACGATATTGCTGATGGCATTGCCGGACAGCACGGCATGGGTGCAATAGGCGACCACTCGTTTGGCGCCGTGTTCTTTCAATGCCTGTGCCGCTTTGCATAGCGTGCCAGCGGTGTCGACCATGTCGTCGACCAGAATACAGGTGCGGTCTTTCACTTCGCCGATGATATGCATCACCTGCGCGACATTGGCAGCGGGTCGGCGTTTGTCGATGATGGCAAGATCAGCGTCGTCCAATTGTTTGGCGACGGCGCGGGCGCGTACCACACCGCCGATATCAGGCGATACCACCATCAGGTTTTCGTAGTGCTGGCGTTCGATATCGTCGAGCAGTACCGGAGAGCCGTAAACGTTATCGACCGGTACGTCGAAGAAGCCTTGAATTTGTTCGGCGTGCAGATCGACCGTCAGGACGCGGTCGACACCCACGCTGGTGATCATGTCGGCGGCAACGCGCGCGCTGATTGGCACTCGTGCCGAGCGCACGCGGCGATCTTGGCGCGAATAGCCGAAGTACGGAACGACGGCAGTAATCCGGCCAGCCGAGCTGCGCCGCAGCGCGTCGACCATGAACACCAGTTCCATCAGGTTGTCGTTGGTCGGTGCGCAGGTGGATTGCAGCACGAAAATATCGGCGCCGCGCACGTTCTCGTTGATTTCGACCATGATTTCGCCGTCGGAAAAACAGCTGACGGTGGCATCGCCGAGCGGGATGTGCAGGCGTTCGACCACTTTGCGAGCCAACTCGGGATTCGCATTGCCGGAGAAAACCATCATTCTGGACACGGCGGGCTTTCCTGTGATGAGCAGGCCTGTGTGGGGGCTGGCTGCAGGTGGATACGAACTGCCGGAATACGCACCCGAATGGTCGGATACGTGAAATATGGCAGGGGTAGATGGATTCGAACCACCGAATGGCGGGATCAAAACCCGCTGCCTTACCGCTTGGCGATACCCCTGTAGTTAACTCTTAACTCAAGCTGTCGCTAAACCGAGCGCGGTATGCACGGGCGACACGCTTACACCTTGCGCCACGAAGCCCTGGTAGCCTTCAGGCCGCTGCAGCAAAACTGATTCAGCTGCCGCGCGTTCGGTGAAGCTTGCGAATACACAGGCACCTGTGCCTGTCATTCGCGCGGGAGCGAAATTACTCAGCCAATCAAGCGCAAAAGCAACCTCAGGGTAGAGTGAACGGACCACTGGTTCGCAGTCGTTGCGGCCACCCTCCCGCAGAAAGGCGGCTATTGTGATGGCACTCGAATTACGTGTCAACGATTGCTGAGAAAAAATCAGTGCCGTCGAAACCAGGCAGGGCGGCACTAAAATCAGGTAGTTACGCGGCGGTACGGTGACAGCGTCGAGACTTTCGCCGACACCCTCGGCCCAGGCAGTGCGGCCGCGAACGAATACTGGCACGTCGGCACCGAGCTGCAACCCCAGCGCTGCCAGCTCATCGAGCGATAATCGCAAGTCCCACAAGGCATTGAGCGCGAGTAGCGTCGTCGCCGCATTCGAGCTGCCGCCACCAATGCCCCCGCCCAGCGGCAGACGTTTTTCCAGCGTGATGGCTGCGCCTTTGTTACAGCCGGTTGTGGCTTGCAAAAGGCGCGCGGCGCGAAGAATTAGATTGTCAGCGGCCGCCACTCCGGGAATTTGCGGGTTTAGCGTAAGCGTATCGCTCTCAACAAAATGCAGTGTGTCGCCATAATCGAGCAGTTGAAACAGCGTTTGCAGCTCGTGATAGCCATCCGCGCGGCGGCCGGTGATATGCAGAAATAGATTGAGTTTGGCAGGCGAGAGCAGCGTCAACATGGCGATCAGGGGCAGCCGGTGACCGCATCGCTGAGCAGCCATTCGTTGATGATGAGCGTTGCCTGCAAATCTTGTTGCCCGCTTACGCGCAGCTTCGCCGGCAGTATGGTCGCGCCATTTTGGTGATAGCCGAGATAAGCCACTTGCCAGCCCAGTTGTTGCAGCGATTCAGGTTGATGGGCTGGTCCAGACATTTGCGCTGGTGAGCCGGGCACAGCTTCGGCACGAACCCAGTAGCGCAGCGCGCGCAACGGCACCGACCAGCCGAGTTGTTGCTGCATCAGTGCTTCGGGATCGGCGCTTACGACCGGCTCTTTTCCTTCGAACCAGATGCTCAGTTGCTCGCCGGAGCCATCGATGCGTGCCACGGTTTGGCCGAGCGGGCCGGAAATGCGCACGTCGTAGTTATTACCGCACTGGCGCCAGTTTATGTAAGCACTCTCGGCCAGCTGCGGGCCGCGCAAACCGATTTTGCCGCTGAGCTGCCAGCGTTCATGGTCGTCGGTGCCGGGGCGGATGCCGGTGGTGCCGCATGCCGCAAGCAATATCGCCATACTCAGTGTGAGCAGCCGCTGGCCAATTGTTCGCGCTGTCTTCATTGCTTTCAGGGCGTTAACGCATCGGGGGCGAAATGCTTGAGCGCGGTGCGCACTTGCTCGCTGTCCGGGCTTTCTTGCAACGCCTTCAGCCAGACTTCGCGCGCGCGCTTTTCATTGCCGTCGTGCCACAACACTTCACCCAGATGCGCCGCCACTTCGGGATCGGGAAATGCCGCGTAGGCCTTTTCCAGCCATTCGCGCGCTTCGCTCAAATTGCCGCGTTTGTACTCGACCCAGCCCATGCTGTCCATGATGGCGGGATCGTCCGGTTTCTCGTCGAGCGCTTTTCGGATTAGCGGATAGGCTTCGGTATGGCGACTGGTCAAATTCGCCAACGCGTAGCCGAGCGCATTCAGCGCGGTGACATTGCCCGGATCTTTTTTCAGGATCGCGCGCAGGTCTTTTTCCAGCAGCGGAATATCGTGGCGGCGCTCGCTGAACATTGAGCGCGTGTAGAGCAAATTCGGCTGCAGCGGAAATTGCTTCAGCGCTTCGGTCATCAGATCGGAACCGGCCTGATATGCCTTGGTCTGCATCAGTAATTCCGCTTCGATCAAATAAAACCGCACTGCGTGTTGCGGATATTGATCGCGCAGCCCGCGCAAATGTTTACGCGCCGCGGCGGCGTTATCGCTGGAAACCTGCAGTTCGATAATGCGGCCCAGCGCCGGGAAGAAATCCGGTCCGGGTGGAATTTGTTCGTAGTGTTGAATCGCGGAAGCGCGATTGCCGCGCTGCTCGTAAATCTGGCCGAGATAGAAATGTGCTTCCTGCACATGCTGATTCATCGTCAGCAGGGTTTGGAAATACTGTTCGGCGTCGTCGAGCGCGCCGGTTTCTTTACTCACCAGTGCTAGCGATAACAGCATGTCGCCATCGCCCGGCGATTGCGCGACCAGAATCGCGAATTGCTCACGCGCCTTTTCAATATCGGTTTGAATCAGCAGCCGCGCATATTGCAAGCGCAGGCGACGATTGCCCGGATTTATTTCCACCATCTGCCGTAAACGCGCGAATGCTTCGTCTTGTCGGCCGAGATCTTCCAGCAATTTCGCTTCGATAATAATCGCGTGCGTTTCGTCCGGCGCTTGGTCGAGCACTTTGCGAATCAGCGCGAGCGCTTCGGTTCTCTCGCCGCGCTGCTGCAGCAACAGCGCTTTGCCGGTCATCAATTCGACATTGTCTTTGTAGGTGACGAGTAGCGCATTGAATTGATTGAGCAGATCGGTTTGTACCGCATCGGATTGTTGCAATGCGGCGGCGGCGATCATGGCGAAATTGGCTTTAGTGCCGGCTTCCAGCACTTTCACCATTGGCGGCATGGCTTCGAGCGGACGCTGCGCTTTCGCCAATTGCGAGGCCAGCGTGAATTGCGCCTCCATATCGTCGGGCTCTTGCGAAACCCACAATTGCGCGGACTCAAGCGCCGCGCGATCCGCTTTCAAAAATTGCGCGAGTCGCGTTGCCCGTGCAATAACGCCGGCGTCTAACGTGCTGTGCGCCTGTTGCACATAATTGCTGAGCGCGAGTTCGTAATCGCTGCGCCGCAGCGCGAATTCCGCCACGAGCAGATCGTAAAAACTTTCGGGCGGGAACGGGCGGGTTTTTTCCACGATGGGCGGCGGTGGTTGCTCGCCCTCTGCGGGCGCAGCGGACGATGGCGTCTGATGAGCATGTTGAGTGGGATGCACATTGCATCCGCTGAGCGCAAAGCTGCCGAGCAATAGTAAGCCGACGGCTGTGGGAAATGTCCCGACGCGTTTCGTCATCAAGCAAGAATCTTTAAGGAGGGTGGACGCGGCCAGTCTAGCATGATTGGCAATTGACTCCGCGCGTATGCAAATGCACATTTCGTAACTACCTTGTTAGAATTACGCGCTTTTCCGCTGAGCTAAACCCCTGCATGAGTCTGTTGGTGATTGGAATCAACCACAAGTCGGCGCCATTGGCGATCCGCGAGCGGGTTAATTTCGCCCCCGAACTGATGAACGAAGCACTGGCCGATGCGCTCGTCAGTGCGCAGGTCGATGAAATTGCAATTTTGTCCACGTGCAATCGCACCGAAATTTTTGCCGTCGCCAGCGATGAGCTTGATGGCGATAACCGCCTGCTGCAATGGCTCGGCAATTACCACAGCATGACGCTCGATGAGTTGCGCGAATGCTCGTACGTGTTTCGTGAGCAGCAGGCGCTGCATCACATGATGCAAGTGGCGAGCGGACTCGATTCAATGATTCTCGGCGAGCCGCAAATTCTCGGGCAGATGAAATCCGCGTACGCCGTCGCCGCGCATTCGGGCAGCATCGCCAGCGAGCTCGGCCGCATATTTCCGCAGGTATTTAATATCGCCAAACGCGTGCGCACCGATACTGCGATTGGCGAAAATCCAGTGTCCGTCGCGTACGCCGCAGTTAATCTCACGCAGCATATTTTTACCGATCTCAGCCGCACCCGCGCGTTATTAATTGGCGCTGGCGAAACGATTGAATTAGTCGCGCGTCATTTGAGCGATAAAGGCGTGCGCGAGATTGTCGTTGCCAATCGCACGTTGGGACGCGCGCATGAGCTCGCCGAAAAATTCGGCGCGGAAGCCGTGTTACTGTCGGAAATACCCGAGCAATTAGCCAAGGCCGATATCGTCATTTCGTCGACCGCGAGTCAATTGCCGATTCTCGGTAAAGGCGCGGTCGAGCACGCATTGCGGTTGCGCAAACACAAACCGATTTTCATGCTCGATCTCGCGGTGCCGCGCGATATCGAAGAACAGGTCGGCGAGCTCGACGATATTTATCTGTATACGGTCGATGACTTAAAAGATATCGTCGACGAAGGTTTAAAAAACCGCGAGCAAGAAGCGCGTAAAGCCGATCAAATAATTGCCGCCGGTGTAGAAGAATTTTATCGGCAGCTGCGCTCGTTGAATGCGGTGTCGACAGTAAAAGCGTTGCGCAGTAAAGCCGAAACATTGCGCGATGCGGAACTCGAAAAAGCCTTACGCGCTTTGGCGCGCGGCGATCTGCCCGAAGCCGTTCTCAGCGGTTTAGCGCGCAACCTCACCAATAAATTATTGCACAGCCCCAGCAGCCAAATGCGTCGCGCCAGCGCGATGGGCCGCAATGAAGTGATCAACTGGTCACGCGAATTATTCGAACTCGACATGCATGTCGAGAATGCAAAAACCGCCGCCGACGACAGCGAATAGCTCTTTAATGCAAGTGGCTTTTAATCAAAGAAACTATTTAATGACAGTAACTAATTAATGAAAGCAACGATTTAATGAAAGCCTCCGTTCTGCAAAAACTCGATCACCTGCTCGATCGCTATGAAGAGCTATCGGCGCTGCTCAGCGACGCCGAGACGATTAACAATCAAGATAAATTTCGCGCGCTGTCAAAAGAGTTTTCCGAAATAGAAGCGATCGTGTATTGCTATCGCGATTATTGCAAAGTGCAGGAAGATATCGACACCGCACAGAGCATGCTGGCGGAAAACGATGCCGACATGCGCGCGATGGCCGAAGACGAATTGCAGAGCGGCCGCGCGCGTCTCGAACCGCTCGCTGCGCAATTACAAACTCTATTACTGCCGCGCGACCCGAACGACAGCCGTAATATTTTCCTGGAAGTGCGCGCCGGCACCGGCGGCGACGAAGCGGCGATTTTTGCCGGCGATTTATTTCGTATGTATGCACGTTACGCCGAGCGTCGTGGCTGGCGTGTTGAAATCGTCAGTGAAAGCCCCGGCGAACACGGCGGCTATAAAGAAATAATTTCGCGCGTCGAAGGACAGAATGTTTACGCGCGGTTGAAATTCGAATCCGGCGCACATCGCGTACAACGCGTGCCGAAAACCGAAGCGCAGGGACGTATTCATACCTCGGCGTGCACTGTAGCGATTTTGGCGGAAGTCGACGAAGTCGAAGAAATCGAAATCAACAAAGCTGATTTGCGTATCGATACGTATCGTTCGAGTGGCGCCGGCGGCCAGCACGTCAACAAAACTGATTCGGCAATTCGCATCACGCATTTGCCGACCGGTATTGTTGTCGAGTGCCAGGACGAGCGTTCGCAACATAAAAATCGTGCACGAGCGATGTCATTGTTGAATGCGAAATTATTATCCCAGGCGCAGAGCAAGCAGCAGCAAGAACAAGCGGAAGAGCGGCGCAATCTGGTCGGCTCCGGCGATCGCTCCGAACGTATTCGCACCTACAATTATCCGCAGGGCCGCATTACCGATCACCGCATCAACCTCACCATTTATCAATTGGAAGATGTGATGGAAGGCAGTCTGGATTCGGTGATTGATGCATTGATGCAGGAACACCAGGCCGATCTGTTGGCGGCGATGGGTGATGAGTAAGGCGGGGCATGAATAGTAAGTGCGTGATGAATAATAAATTGTTAGCCAGTCGTAGCGCCGATTTGTCACAACACTCAATAAATAATATCCGCTTTGATGGCGCGATATTAACTTGTGCATGATGCCAACGATTTCAGTGACGACGCATGACCATTCGCGAATTGCTCGCTTTATCGCAATTGTTAACCGACAGCGATTCCGCCGCGCTTGATGCGGAGTTGTTGCTGTGCCATTGCCTGCAAAAAGAACGGGCGTATTTATACACATGGCCCGAGCTTGATATCGATTCGGCCACGGAAAAATTATTTCGCGAATTAATCGAGCGACGCGTGCGCGGCGAACCGGTTGCCTATTTATTGGGTTATCGCGATTTCTGGTCGTTCTCTCTGGCAGTCAATAACAGCACATTAATTCCGCGCCCGGACACTGAGCGCTTGGTTGAGGTCGCGCTCGAATTGTTAAAACAAAAAGACGCTGCGGTACTCGATCTTGGCACCGGCACCGGCGCGATTGCACTGGCGCTCGCCAAAGAAAATCCAGCTTGGCAACTAACGGCTGTCGATGTAAATGCTGCGGCAGTTGAATTGGCGCAGCACAACGCGCGTGCGCTCGCGCTTGAAAATGCAAAAATATTTGAATCGGATTGGTTTGAGAAAATACCGCTGCAACCGTTCGATTTAATTGTCAGCAATCCGCCGTATATCGATGGCGACGATCCGCACTTAACGCAGGGCGATGTGCGCTTCGAGCCGCGTCGCGCATTGGTGGCGGAAAAAAATGGCTTGGCCGCCATTGCACAAATTATCGCCGACGCACAGCCGTATTTAAAATCGAATGCATGGTTGTTGTTCGAGCACGGTTTCGAGCAGGCGCCGGCCGTGCGCACCTTATTATCACAACACGCCTTCGACACGATTTCGACCTGGAGTGATTTGGGCGGACATGAACGCGTTACCGGCGGTCGCTGGCGCGGCGTGCGCGCAAATGAATTAAAGCAGCCGAAGAAATTGCACAACGCAAAATCGTGAAAGAAATTTGTGGGCAGAAAATTTCTGCGTGTGAAAAGGTAGAGCTGTGAAAGAGTCTTTAACTTTTAATTAAAATTCAAGCGCGCGCTAGAAATTCATGCACCGGCAATTGAAGTTTTTAAACGAGGCTCGCAATGAACGATGATGAATTACTGCGTTACAGCCGCCAAATTATGTTGCCGGATTTCGATATCGCCGGGCAGGAAAAATTACTCGCGGCCAAAGTATTAATCGTCGGTCTCGGCGGTTTGGGTTCGCCGGTGGCGTTGTACTTGGCTGCGGCGGGTGTCGGCGAATTGTGGTTGGTCGATCACGACGATGTCGATCTGTCGAATTTGCAACGCCAGATCGCGCATCGTCATGTCGATATCGGTCGCGCCAAAGTCGCCTCCGCCAGCGATGCCATTCGCGCGATAAATCCCTCCGCGCGCGTCAATACCATTCACGAAAAACTGCAGGGAGTTTTGCTCGATGACGCCGTGCGCGCAGTCGATTTAGTCGTCGATTGCTCCGATAATTTCTCGACACGCTTCGCATTAAATGCCGCGTGCTGGAAAAATAAAAAGCCACTTATTTCCGGTGCGGCAATTCGCAGCGAAGGTCAGCTATTAGTGATCGATTCACGCGTGGAGAATTCACCGTGCTATCGCTGCTTATACGACGACGCAGTCGATGACGAACAACTCAGCTGCGCACAAAACGGCGTGCTCGCACCCATCGTCGGCATTATCGGCACGCTGCAGGCGTTGGAAACGATTAAAGTGCTCGCACAATACGGCGAGCCGGCCATCGGTAAATTACAAATCTTCGACGGTAAAGCATTGGAATGGCGCAGCCTGACGCTGAAGAAAAATCAAGACTGTCCTGTGTGCGGGGTAAGCCATTAATTTTCTATCGTGCTGGATGAATCAAATTGCATGGATGATTACTACATTAAAGACCGAGAGCTGGCTGCGTATTTCGAAGCGCAGTGGTTCGATAAATTGTCATGGCACGATAAAAGCGCGCTGTCCGATTTTGCCGCCGCGCCTGTCGCTGAAAATTTTATTCAATTACCTTTCTTTCAACAAAGCGCCGAACTGATTACCTCATCGCTGCGTGCGCACGCAGTAGCGGCGGAAAATTTATTAGAGATTGGTCCCTCGCTCGGTCGTACCTGTTACGAGTTGATAACGGCAAATAATTCGCTCAAGAAAATTACCGTGATCGAGCCATCGCAAATTTTATTGAAGCATTTTAAAAATATTATTACCTCGGGTGGGCAACACGAATTCCCAGCTATCACAAACTTCCGACAGCTTGGTCAAGTCACGTTCGATGCGAACCCAGTAACGCGCGCCTGTTCGAATATCGATTTTTCTTTTATCGAATCGCCCATTGATGCACCTCTTTCGCTTGAGGCATTTGACGTAACCGTTTGCTTGAACGTGCTGGATCAATGCGGCTCGCCGCTGGCAATTGTCGAAACGCTGCAACGAAATACGCGGTGCGGCGGTTTGGTGGCGTTGTCGTGCACGTATCAGTGGGATAAAAAACACGTAAAGGATTTCATGCAAACGCGCAGCGATATCAGCGACTATTTTTCGCCGCGTTGGGAAAAAGTGGCCGATGCCAATTTCGAATACCGGTTTCGTACTAACGAGCGCTACGCCAGCACGTTTCTTTCCCACCTCGTTATTTTTAAAAAGCACGACGCCTGAGCGCGATGGTTTTTTTCACCCTGAGCAATTGGAATTGCGCCGTCCATTGACGCGTGTGCCGGTAAATCAGACTCTCTCGATTGAGTGAGGTTCGAATTAGTCACAAGTACACGGCTTTTCGCAGCTCAGAACTGGGAACACCTCGCTCGAAGGAATCCTTCGCTAGCTCGGAACCTGGATCAGCGAGCTCGGAGCTAGAAAAAGCTCGCTCCGAGGGAGAAAAATGGAGCTCTGAGCCAGCAATACCTAGCTCAGAGATAGAAAGAGGTTGCTCGCAGCTAGCAATTGCGAGATCAGATCAAGCAACGGCTCGCTCAAGGCGGGGACGAGCTCCTTCCGAGCGACTTTTATCTCGCTTTGCGCTCACTCGTCCGAGCCCCGAACAAGCTATAGGCAGCTCCGTAGTCGCTGACGCGCTATCCGCTCATCGAGTTAGGTGGACCGCACTCGGTAGTTCGGGTTAATTTTCGAATTCGCGAGGGGAGCAATCGAATCCTTATTGCTTGGTTCTGCAATACCGGCCCCAGTCAGGCAATCCGATCTCCATTCCGGTCAGTGCCGATATGGTGGGCGTCGCGTGAACTACCAAAAAACATTCCCCTGGATGGAATTTATGGATCAACTCAAGGAAAGGCTTCTCATCGAACTTCGAAAGATCGACGGTGTTCAAGACCGGCCATCACCGGTGGCTGGCGGCACAGCCTTGTTCTACTTCGATAAAGAATTCGCGCACTTTCACGACGGCAATGAACTCGATTTAAGACTCACGAAAAAGAAAATACAGGCGCTCGGTCTTTCACATCTGAAGGGCTCGGTTCACCATCCGAATCGCTCGCCAAATTCGCCCTGGATTGAAATTCGTTTCAACGATGAAAACGACGTGGCGCAATTAAAGAAGCTCGTGGAAATTGCGGTGGGTGAGCTGAGCTATGACTAGGTTTATTTGAAGTATTAAAGGCATGGAGAAAACGGTGGCGGAAAAACTTGAGAACTTAAAATCGATTAGCTCGATCGTTTCGGCGGTGGTTATTCCCGTCGTTGTCTTGATCGTAGGAAACAATTATTCCACCGCGACGAAGGAGCGCGAGCTGCAGGGGAAATTCGTCGAACTTGCGGTAGCCATTCTGCGCGAGCCACCCGAGAAGCAGGCGCACAATCTGCGCGATTGGGCAACGCAGGTCATCACCAATTATTCGGGCGTGCCGCTTTCTGTCGAAGCGAAAAAAGATCTTATCGAAAATATCCAATTGCCGGGCTCGACAATTTCATTGCGAGACGCACAGACAATGTTGAGCGCCATCGGCTATTACTCAGGACCAATCGATGGACAGTACGGCGCGCAGCTGCGGCAGGCTATCGCTAAATTTCAGCAGGACAATGGTGTGGCTGCTGATGGGATTCTTGGGCCAAGAACATTTGCTTTGATAAAAGATAAATATGACGGCGTTAAAAGTGGTGCAGGTGATCAAGTTAAATAAATGGCGTCAACGCGCGGCCTATTCGATGAGTGAGAAACCGTTATGGCTAACCTACAAATCACCGAAGTAAAACCCTTCATCCCCGCAAAAGACTTTGCGATCTCAAAGCATTTCTACGAGTCGCTCGGCTGGGTTATCAAATGGTCCGACGCTAATCTCGCGTTAATGGAAAACGCCAATCAACGTTTTTATCTGCAGAATTATTATGCGAAGGAGTGGGCGGAGAACACGATGTTGCATATCACTGTCGCGGATGCATTTTCCAGTTACACACGGATCAAAGCATTATTGGAGTCTGGCGAATTCGCACCAGCGCGTGTTGCGGAGCCGAAGCAAGAATCTTATGGCGCGTTGGTGACTTATTTATGGGACCCGGCCGGGGTGTTGCTGCATCTGGCACAATGGATTCACGCGTAACGCTCAGAGAAGGGTCTGAGTTCGCTTCGTGAGCCGAATAAATTTCTGGTGTTATTTTTATGATTAGGATTGCAGCCATCGTTTTTACTTTAGCTATTTCTTCGGCATTTGGTGAAATCATTGCAAGCAAAAATACGCAATGCTTGGAGAGTCTCGATTGGCAAGGCGATTATTTCATTTCCATAAACCATTCATATGGAATTGCCTATCGTTGGACCGGCGACAAGCATAGTTATTTCTTAGTTGAATCGGATACGTCTAAACAGCTGTGCGGATTCGAGAACGGCCATGTGATCGTTGATGCTCTGCCCGTAACCGAGATACTTAGTGGCGAGTTTTATGGGGTAAATTTTGATTGCGCAAACAATCTTGAGGTACGAAAAGGTGATGCGCTGATTGGTCACTTTAAAGGAGGTGGATTTGTGGCGGTTATTGAGGCTTGGAAGGTCGATCTTAAAAATCGAAAGTTCATAAAGGTTAAAGGTGTTCAATGCAACTCATTCAGTTAATGACGGGATGTCCTTCTACTCCGTTGAGGCAGCAGTTTCTAAGCCACCGCGCTAAATAAATGCCGTTTACTAATCACCACTAATCGCCAATTCAACAACACAGCCGCCACGGCCAAGCCGCCGATTAATCCCGTCCACAATCCGAGCACGCCGTGCGCGGGTGCGATTAAATCGGTAAGTCCCAACACGTAGCCGAGCGGTAAACCCACAGCCCAGTACGCGATCAGCGTGAAGGCCATTGTCATACGCGTGTCGTGATAGCCGCGCAGGCTGCCGACCGCCGTTACCTGCAAGCCGTCGAATAATTGGAATGAGGCCGAGTACGCGAGGATTTGCACGGTGAGTTGGCGCACGGCTTCGTCAGCGGTGTAGGCCGATGAAATTTGATACGGAAATACCAGCATGACGATGGCGCTGCATACCGCGAACAGGACCGAGGTGATCGCGCCGAAACCGGCGAAGCGGCGTGCGCGGCTCGGTTCGTTCGCGCCGAGCGCGTGACCGATTTTCACCGTCAGCGCCAAGCCCAAACTCATCGGCACCATAAACATCATCGCGCTGTAATTGAGCGCGATTTGGTGGGCGGCGAGCGTGGTGGCGCCGAGTTGGCCGACCAATAATGCCGCGCCGGAAAAGATGCTGGTCTCGGCGAACATGGCGCCGCCGATCGGTGCGCCGAGCAAGAATAATTCTTTCAGCACTTTGAGTTGCGGCCCGCGCGCGCCGCGCAGGATCGGATGCGCGAGCAATTCGCGCCAGCGCGGACGAGTGAGTGCGGCGAGCAGTAATAATTGCAGCCACATCACGCAGCCAGTTGCCCAGCCGCAGCCGGCGCCACCCAGTCTGGGTGCGCCGAACAGGCCGTGAATGAAGATGTAGTTGAGGGGCAGGTTCGCCAGCAGCGCGATGATTTGAATCACCATGACCGGCCGGCTGCGACCGCTGCCTTCGCTCAATGCGCGCAACACCTGAAAGCCCATGACGGCGGGAATACCCATCGTCATGCCCTGTAGGTAGATTCTGGTCTGCGGTTGCACGGCGCCATCGACATGCATTAGCGGCAATAGATGATGGCCGAACGGGATCATTGCGAATAACAGCGCGGCCAGCGCCAGTGCCAGCCAGAAACCTTGTTGTAGCACTGTGGCCTGGCTCGGCTCATTATTGGCGCCGAACGCGCGGGCGATGCGCGCGGTAATCGAGCTCAATACACCGATCGAAAAAATGTAAACCGGCAGCCATATACTGAAGCCGATCGCGACCGCCGCCAGATCGGTCGGGCCTTCGGCGCCGGCCATGATGGTATCGGCCACGCCGGTGCCGAGCTGCGCGACCTGTCCGATCAGCATCGGCCAGGCGAGTTGCAGCAACTCGCGCAGATCGTGCGCGCGGGTGGTGGCAGGTTTCGGGATCGGGTTTAACACGGTATTCAAAAATGGGTCAGCCGGTTGTAAGCGGCCGGCTAGTATTAGTTAAATTCGCGACGCTGGAAACTCCGATAGTTCGCGGTTTTTTTGCGGCTCGCTACAAGCGGTAATTTCACCATTCGATGGCGTGCGCAGGTTCGACCGCGCCGCCTCTCTTTTTATAGGCTGGGGTTCATCAGTGCAGACACTCACTCATATGGCGATCTGGTTCGCCAATATTTTCGGCGTCGTGATGTTCGTGGCGATCATCGGCCTGCTGATCGCGTTTGCGCTGATGTTCGTACAGGATTTGTTTCAGCGCACGCACGCGGTGCGGCGCAATTTTCCGCTGATCGGGCGCGCGCGCTACGGCATCGAGAACCTCGGCCCGTTCATGCGCCAGTATCTGTACGACACCGACCGCGACCGGCTGCCGTTCAATCGCGCCGAGCGCAGTTGGGTGTATCGCGCGGCGAAAGATTTGGATAACACGGCGGCGTTCGGCTCGACGTTGAATCTGAACGAGCCGGGCACGGTGATTTTCGCGCATAGCACGTTTCCGATTCTGGAAGCGCTGGCCGAAGTGCCGAAGCCGCTGCTGATCGGCCCGTTCTGCCCCAACCCGTATACGCCGCAATCGCTGTTCAATATTTCCGGCATGAGTTTCGGCGCGCTGTCGAAGCCGGCGGTGCAGGCGTTGTCGTACGGCGCGGCCAAGGCCGGTTGCTGGATGGACACCGGCGAAGGCGGCCTGGCGCCGTATCACCTCGAAGGCGGTTGCGACATCGTCATGCAGATCGGTACCGCGAAATACGGCGTGCGCGATCTCGACGGTAAGTTAAGCGAAGAGCGTCTGCGCGAAATTGCCGCGTACCCGCAGGTAAAAATGTTCGAGCTGAAGTTGAGTCAGGGTGCCAAGCCTGGCAAAGGCGGCATTCTGCCGGCAGTGAAAGTGAGCGAGGAGATTGCGCGTATTCGCGGCATTCGCCCCGGCCACGATTCGATCAGCCCGAATCGCCATCCCGAGATCAATTCCACCGACGAACTGCTCGACATGATCGAACAGATTCGCAGCGTCACCGGCAAACCGACCGGGATTAAATTCGCGCTCGGCGAACCGGAATGGCTCGACGAGTTGTGCGCGCGCATTCATTTGCGCGGCGAGCAGGCGGCGCCGGATTTCATCACCCTCGACAGCGGCGATGGCGGCAGCGGCGCGGCGCCGGAAACGCTGCTCGATAACGTAGGTCTGACCTTGCGCGAAAGCCTGCCGGCACTGATCGACAAATTGACCGAGCACGGCCTGCGCGAGCGCGTTCGCGTGGTGGTCGCCGGCAAGCTGATCAACCCGGTCAGCGTGGCGTGGGCGTTGTGCATGGGCGCGGATTTCGTCAACAGCGCGCGCGGTTTCCTGTTCGCGCTCGGCTGTATTCAGGCGATGCAGTGCAACAAAAACACCTGCCCGACGGGCATCACCACGCAAAACCCGCGGCTGCAGCGCGGGCTCGATGTCGAGATCAAGGCCGAGCGCGTCTATCACTACGTGAAAAATCTGCTGAAAGAAGTCGAAGTCGTCGCCCACTCCTGCGGCGTTACCGAGCCGCGTCAGTTGCGGCGTCATCACGCGCGCATGGTGGTGGACGGTGGCCGCTCGGTGCGGCTCGACGATTTGTTCCCACCGGCGACGGTGGTGGCGGAGCCGCTGCGGGTGGTGGAGAAATAAATAGGAAAGGAGGCAGCGGGTGCGCGCCAGGCGGCCGCGGGTTTGCCAAGTGCGGGCGGGGCGGTGATAATCGTGGCCGCCCAAATCTTATCCAGCTCTTCGTCGCACAACTCTTTCGCCACCAACGCTATTTATCGCAACTCTGAGACCGCTCCTTGATACGCAAATGGTTTAAATCCTTATCCGGTACGCCCTCAGCCGAACTCGCGGCCAGTGAAATTTTCGACTCCCCAGCGCCTGACGATGCAGATGAGCAATCCGATCGCGTCGACGCGCAGGCGCCTGCGCGCAAGCTGCGTGCACGAGGTGCAAAAAGCAAACACGCGGCCAAGGCCGAAATCCATCAAAGCTGGTCGCCCGAGCAATTCGCGGTGCCGCCGCAAGCGGGCAAAACACGCTTTCACGATCTCGGCATCGACGAGCGTCTGCTACATGGCATCGCCGATTTAGGTTTCGAATACTGCTCGCCGATTCAAGCAGCGGTGCTGCCGCAAACGCTGTGCGGCCACGATGCCATCGGCAAGGCCCAAACCGGCACCGGCAAAACCGCCGCGTTTTTGGTGACGGTATTTAACGACTTGCTGGTTAACCCCATCGCCGAAGAACGCTTTGTTGGCGAGCCGCGCGCGCTGATCATCGCGCCGACGCGTGAGCTGGTGCAGCAGATTGCGGACGACGCCACCAAACTCGGCAAATACACCGGCCTCAACGTGCTGACACTGATCGGCGGGATGGATTATCAGAAACAATTAAATCAACTGCACTCGACGCTGGTCGATGTGGTTGTCGCCACGCCGGGCCGCTTGCTCGATTTTCAGCAGCGCAAAGATTTGTATCTCGATCAGGTTGAAATTCTCGTCATCGACGAAGCCGACCGCATGCTCGATATGGGATTTATTCCGCAGGTGAAACGCATCGTGCGCAGTACGCCGCCGACTTCGCATCGCCAGACCTTATTGTTCAGCGCGACGTTCACGCCGGACATTATGAATCTCACCACGCAGTGGACGTTCGAGCCGGTCAACGTTGAAATCCAGCCCGAGCGCGTCGCCACCGATAACGTCACGCAAAAAGTGTACATGGTGACCGAGCGCGAGAAATTTCAGCTGCTGCGCAATATTCTGAAACAGCCCGATGCAACCAGCGTCATCGTGTTCGCCAATCGCCGCGACGAAACGCGTTGGCTGTGCGAGAAATTAAAAAAATCCGGCGTCAACTGCGACATGATTTCCGGCGAGATTCCGCAGAACAAGCGCACGCGAACACTGCAGGATTTTAAAGACGGCAAGCTGCAAGTGTTGGTGGCAACCGATGTCGCCGGACGCGGCATTCACGTCGATGCAGTCAGCCACGTGGTGAATTACGCCTTGCCGGAAGATCCGGAAGATTACGTGCATCGCATCGGCCGCACCGGTCGTGCCGGCGCCACTGGCACCTCGATCAGTTTTGCCAGCGAAGACGATGGCTTTTTATTGCCTGCGCTAGAAACCCTGCTCGGCAAAAAAATCGACTGCGAAATGCCGCCGGCGGAATTGTTGTCGTAGAAATCCCCCCAACCCCCCTTTTATTAAAGGGGGGATTTGACTTGCCACACGCTGTACCGATGCAATGAAATTTCTAAAAAAAATTCTGAAAGTTTTTATCGGTGCAATTTTATTTGTGTGGATTGCCGGGCTTTTGTTGTTTCGATTTTTCAGTCCGCCCGTCACGCTGACGATGTTAATCAGCGCGTATCACAATCACCGTTGGATCGATCACCGCACTGTTTCGATAGAGCGCATCAGCACGAATTTACAGCGCGCTGTTATCGCCTCGGAAGACGGTCGTTTTTGCATACATCACGGCATCGATTTCGACGCGGTTGCCGATGCGGTTGAGGATTACAGCGACGGCGAAAAATTGCGCGGCGCCAGCACGATCAGCATGCAGGTGTCACGCAATGTGTTTTTGTGGACCGGTGGCGGCGCAGCACGCAAGGTATTGGAAGCACCGCTGGCGTTGTCGCTGGATGCCGCGTGGAGCAAGCGCCACATTATCGAAATTTATTTAAATATCGCCGAATGGGGCCCGGGAATTTTCGGCGCCGAAGCGGCCGCGCAATATTATTTTCACAAACCCGCCGCGCAATTATCGCCGTACGAATCCGCAAGGCTCGCCGCAATTTTACCGAACCCCATTCGCTGGAACGCCGCAAAGCCAACGCCCTATATCGAGAGCCGCACGCGCACTATTCAGATTCGAGCCATGCAATTGAATCGCGGACAGGTGGGTTGCATCGCGCGTTAGTGGCTGAGCTTTTCGCACCATCAAGCCTGCGACATTACATTTCCATTTGCGACAGCGAGAATCAGCCGTCTGCGCTGCGCGGTATCGCGCGCCAATAGCGCTTCGCGTGCAATCGATGCCGCAACAGTGTGCTGCTCGTTCGGCAACAGCGGCGCGAGAATGTCGGTGAATACTTGCGTGACCGGATTTGCCGAAATTTTTGCGACCAGCTTACAAAGCTCGATAAAAGAGACTGCGTTATTCGTGCCCATGTCATCGCGTAATTTATTAGCGGCGATCGGTGGCGTTTGCTCCAGCGTTTCCAATATCAGATGCAGTAGAAACGCCTTTATATCGAGCGCCGTGGCCGCGCTGTTTTGCAGGAAGAAGCGCGCGCGCTCAATCGCTCGTTGCCGGTCCGGGACCGCGATAAATAAACCGCCGCTTCGACCTTTTTCCACATCGACCGCGGCGTGTTCCTGCAATGTGCGCACGGCCTGCCGCAAGATGTTGGCGCTGGCGCCATAGCGGCTCATCAGTTCGCTGCCACTGCCGATGCGTGCGCCCGGCTTCCAGTCAAGCAGGCGGATTTCCCGCAAAATCTCCCGCGCCAGACGTTCGGCGCGATTGCTCGTTAGCTCGAACTCCGGTCTTTGCTGATCATTCAGCTGCGGCAGTTGCAGTGGGTCGCGAGCGATGGCTTCCCATTTTCCCCAGTTCGCCAGAAACATTTCGCGCTGGCGGCGGCGGCAATCGAACATCTTTCCCATATCGCCGGCAACCAGCGCCGTGGCGGTGTCGCAGGTGATCTGCCAGGCCTCACCTTTTGCCGCTTCCGATACCACATTGACGCGGTACGGAATCAAGTCCAGGCCGTACTCGAAGGCGGTGCCGTAGGCCAGCAGCACGGCGGGCTCGCCCGAGGCGATGCGAATTGCGCGATGCAGCTGGCGGTGAGCGCCGCTGCGAAGGAACTCATCATCGGGCAGGCGATTCAGTCGTTGCACGGCGCGCAGCAATTCGGCGCATTGCTCAAGACCCAGTCGCGGTGCGCCGTGGACAAAAAGGTGCGTGTCCACCGCTTCCAGCAGCACCGATGACTGCTGCGTATCCGATCCCAGACTTTCCAATACGATCGACAACGCGCGGGCGGCGAAATCGGCGTTCGGTTCGGCGACGACTAGGCCGCCGCCAAAGCCTCGACGCATTTTGGCGATACCGCGCTCCTCCAAAATCCGCACTGCCTGTCGCAGCACTGCGCGGCCGGCTTCATGCAACGCCCGCAGTTCCTGCTGCGACGCGATGACGGTCCCCGGCGCTGCGTTGGAGGCAAAGATGCCACGCGCGATCCGATCGGCAAGCTGCACGTCGGCGGAGTCCGGCACGGCGCTCGAGGCGGCCTCGGCTTCGCGGTCATCGACTAGAAAAGTCAAATTGAGCCCTCTGATTTTGTTGCCTAAAGCAATAGATTGCGCAAGGTTAAGTTGACTGAATTATGAAAGAGGATACCTAATTCCGGCGCCGCCAACATCGAATTACCTCACGAGGCACAAGCGACACGACGGCCACGATAGTTCGTTGCTAAGCGCCATTCAACTTGATGGTGCCAGCGTTCAGCGGTCTTGAACCCTAACAATAAAAGGAGAAACGTAATGACTAAAAGCCCGGCTGACAGCTCGCGCGCGCCGCTCATCAAAATGGGCGGTGTGGGTCTTAACGTGGCCGATATGCAGCGCTCGGAAAAATTTTATGTCGAGATAGTGGGGCTGAAAGTGGCGATTCGGATGCCATTCGACGGTCCGCCGATCGAGATCGCGCTTTCGGTCAGCGGCGATTTGATGGGTGGCGATCCGTTTGTGGTGCTGGCGAATTTGGGCGAAACGCCGAACGCAGGCTGCGCCGGATTCGGTCGCGTGATTATCAATACCACCGACGCCGCCGCTATCGCGCGCCGCGCCACCGATGCCGGATTTGCTGCACGCTCCTTCAGCGCGCCGGGACTCGAAGGGCGACCGGTATTTTTCCTGACCGATCCTGATGGCTACCAGATCGAGTTGTATCAGGCCTCAGAACAAGAGGCCAAGTACTAGCCTCGCTTACCGGTCGCGATCGGCCGGTGGTCGGTCGGCGCCGGGTTGCCGGCTAAAATAGATGCCTCAAATAAGGTGTTTAGAAAATAGAGTCTGCTTTATTTGCTAAATTTAATGTGTTTTACGACTATTTTTAGCTGAAATAGGTTGCCTCTATTTGTATTTAGCGGTTAAGTTTTGCCCCGGCAGAACAACCCAAGAATGCACAGCAAAAACAGCTGGAGGTGAACATGCGCAAACTAATAACAACAGATTCCCACTGGTCCCCGCCCATAGAATTGGCCGACGAACTCACCGCGAGTTACCGCGAACTGGTACCGCACCTGGAACGTCGCGCCGATGGCAACTACCTCGTGCAGCCGAATTTCCTCGCCAAAATGCAGGATCAGAACGCGTTGATGACGGCGATGCAGGGCATGGGCCGCAAGGTTGAGCCGGAGGAAACCGCCAAAATGCTGATGGCCGGTCACGGCGATTCCAATCCAAGCCCGTACCCGAAGGATCGCTTGCGCGAAATGGCGCGCGATGGCGTTGTCGCCGAAGTGCTGATCGGCCCGGAGGGTTTCGGTCACCACATGCCGGGCGATGCCGATCTGGCGTGGTGCCGGCTGATGAACGACTGGCTCGCGGACAATTACCGCGACCACCTGCAACAGTTCGCGCCGTCGATTCAGCTGCCGTTGAACGCCGGCATGGACGCAGTGGTGAACGAATTGCAGCGCGCGGCGGCGTTGGGATTGCGTCCCGCGTTGCTCCCCGATTGCCTGCCCGACAATCCGTATTACAAACCGTATTGGGAACCGCTGTGGGAAGCTGCGGCCGCGCTGAATATTCCGATCAGCATGCACATCTCGTTCGGCCATACCGAAAAGCGCCACATGGATATCTGGCCGGGCATGACGCAGACCTCGCTGATGTGGTCGTCAGTCGCGCAAAACGAAACGATCTGCTGGCTGGTATTCGGCGGCATTCTCGAACGCCATCCCAATTTGAAAATCATCCTCACCGAAGGCAGCGCCGGCTGGCTGTCGTGGCTGGTCGAATACATGGATTACGCCTATGCCGGTCGCTTCACCCAGGTCGCCGGTCCGCTGACGATGATCGGTGGTCAGTTGAAATTAAAAGAGCTGCCGAGTTTTTACGTGAAGCGTCAGGTCGCCTGCACCTTTATGTTCGATCCGGTCGCGGTGAAAATGCGTCACACCACAGGGCTGGATAGTTTGATGTGGGGCAATGACTATCCGCATGCGGAGGGAATTTTTCCGAACTCGCAGGATATGGTGGCCATGCAATTCGATGGCGTTCCCGAAGCAGAAATCCAGCAGATGACATTTGGCAATGCCGCACGGATTTTTGGATTGGGTGCTGCCTAACGCTCGTGCTTAGCGGCTGGTTGAGTCTTGGGTCTTAAGTAGTGCTCGCGATATTTTGATGAGTTCAAATCTCAAGACTTGATTGCTTGTTTAATTTGTTAAGACTTATCGACATTGCATCGAATTTCATCGTGATGCTGCTGCCCCATTCGGGGCACAAGTGCGCTTTGGTTATTGCGCACTACATTCTGAATTGTGGATCCACGCTACGGGGAGCTGTTAGGAATGGGTCGCCCGCCGGCCGTGCCACCTATATTCGCAATTTTGAATTTTCGAGCGAAGAAAGTACCAATGATTTGTTGCTTCTAATATGCTGCAGTAGTGTTTTGCGCATCTCGGTTTAACGACGTCGTAAAGCTATTTATAAAATGCAGAGTACAGCGCCCGATCGGGATAGAGCTTTGAAAAGAATTGAGGCGGCTGGAAGTTTTTCTGATATTTCCGCATTGTATCCAAACAAATATCGTTGTCTAAAGGCTTTATGTTTCGCAGGCCTATAGCCGCTACAAAATCACGCCCTTGTGTGTACTCATCGAATTCTTTCTTTGGGATGCATATGCTCTTTCCGTGTTTTTTCCAAATTTCTCTCGGCGATAATAGTTCGATGAAGTTTATCTCCGTAGATAGCCTTATTTTTCCAACAGGAAGGGTTGTATAAATCCATAGCCGAGAGCCTGCAGGTAAATTAATGCTTCTCGCCCTAAGTTCTACAGTCTTTCTCCCCGACAAGATGTTTTCAACATGTCTTGGTTTAATGGAGATAATTGCATCAATCATTTAAAAGCCTCTCCAATAAGGATTTTTAATTTTTCAAAATCTATTTTTTCAGGGGAAACAAGATTTGCGCTGCTAATAAGTCCAAGTTCTTTCGCTTTTGAGAAAGAAACTCTTTGATCAAATTCTAAAAAATTATCAAATGTGAAAACATGTATTTTTTCGTTGCTATCAGCGAACTCGGTGAGCTCTCGACGAGACAAAACACCTTGCCTATCTACTTTAATAATCGCTTCATTGATGTCAATTACTTCTGAATAAGTGATTCGTGCAAAGCCAATGAGTTCTTGAATGCTCTTACTGCCAGAAACATAGAACGCAATAACCCCTCCTCTTTTAAATAGGGATGCTTTGGCGGTCGAGCGAAAATACGCTTTTTCAAGTAAAAGCGTCTTGTCGTGGCTTGATAGCAGGGAAAGCTGATTTCTGACATTCCCTATTAATCCATCGGCATAGTTTTCCTGGATGGGGACGAGAATACAGTCTCTATCAGCGTTTAGTATAAATCTCGGTCCGACAATTGTTTCAAAATCAAACCAAGAAAATGTCTGAATTTTATTACTGGAATCAGTAAAGAAAATGCCGGTATTTTGTAGCGCCTTCTTTGCCGGAAGTTTTTCTGGGATGGAAAATCCACAGAATGACTTTACATCTTTTGCGAAGCGAGGCCAGCTCTTGGCCTCTAAAAAGATATGGCTGATGATTTTTACAAAGTGATTGCCTGATTTAAAGAAACCCTTTTTAAGGAGCGTCTCTTCTGTTGAATCTTGCCCTTTTCCTATGTACAAATCTAATCTATAGGGAAAACCACTTTTATATCTAAAAGCCGTTTCGAGGAAATGATCTATGGCAGCAGTGGATTTCGGGCAGCTCTCATCTATATACAAAGCAGCTAGGGCGCTGCTTGTGGTCTTCATTGGTTTTTGGAAAAAATAAATTCCAAATAGAGAGCCGTCCAATCTTGCCTCATAAACACTTGTTGCATCTTTAGTCGGGGAAGTGTCTACCAGTACGTCGGTGACTGCTTTTGGTGCCGAGAAGCTATCAAGAAAACTCTTGACCTCATCAGTTATCAACGAGGTTGTAAATGAGAAATCGGAGTTTAACGGAGTTGAAATATCCGAAGACTCGTTATCCTCCAAAATCAGCTCATCGGGCGAAAGAATTGCTACGGCATGTTTGTCCTTGATCTCGTTGCAGGCTCGCAATAAAGCTTTTTCGCGTGTAATAAATCCACCTATGCCTGCCGATATACAATAGGCCAAGTGCATTAGATCAGACTCATCATTCTGTGCCGACTTTCGGATTAATGTTCGAGAAGGAAATACAATGTTTCTCAAGGATTCTGCAATAGCAGAAATATCATCATCAGTCTTCAGTACTGGAAACGCTTCAGCCAATCTTAAAATGGGATCATCAGAAAAGTTGGCTGATTGGCGCTCAAGCTCTTTTTTAAACTCCGGTGTTATGCAAATTAAAAATTCCCCTTGGAAGCCGATTTGCATAATTTTTATGACTTTCTTATAGCCCGCTCTGGCCTTAGAGACATCGAGCAATAAGTTCAAATCCAAGGCATAAATGGGGCGTGCTAATACTGGTCCGGTGGGCTGGATGCCGGTGGATTCTTTGGCTAAGTTTCCAAAAAGATCATTTTCATAAACCGGGTATCCCCTGATATTTATTGTTCGTTTTTTTGTTTTTCCACCTTTAACTTGTCTGTAGATTGAAAATCCTCTGCTCTCCCAAAAATTATTGGCAGATAAATCAGAAGCTACTTTGGCAACAATTGAGTGGTAGTACTTTTCTCTAGCATATTCTTTTAATGCGTCTATTAATTGCGTACCAATGCCATGCCCCTTAGCTGATTTACAAGCATAAACCTGAAAAACCTTAAGAGTCGGCATAGTGCCACCAAACATCAAGTAGCCTTTAAGCTCTTTTGCATTATCGACAGCAACCCATAGCTGCCCCTTTGAAGCCATTTGTTCGTAAGCTGAAGCTGACAAAAAGCCGAAAGCTTCTTTGTTTTGATCCGCAATAGCGGAGACTTGACGAACGTAATCTGAAACTTGGTCAAACTGTTTTAGGATGGCGTATTCCATTGCGGCCTCAATCAATTCCAATTTGGTAAAACGGATGGCCATGCTAATTTTGGTAGAACTAGCTGACCGATCAGAATTTATTATCCTTGCAAGTTTTGGTGTTCGCTTTGAATCGTTTCGGCTACTCCACCGCAACAACATTCTGCGCATCCGGTTTTAACGATGTCGAACTCTCCGGTTGGTCTTCATAGTCTTCTGGCTGCGTGCCGTCGGATGTAACTTTTAATTTCATTGCACGGGTGATGACGGTAACGATTGCGGCGACGGTGTAATTCAAAATAAATGCGTACAGCGCGGCGTAACCCGGTAGGTGATAGCCGAATAAATCCAGCGTGTATGATGATTTCAAACCATCGTGAAATGCCATCCAGCTGCCGCTGCCGATACCGACAATCCAGCCTGCGACTAATCCGCGATGATCGAACCAGCGGGTGTATAAGCCGGTGATCACGGTGGGGAAGGTTTGGATAATCCAGATGCCGCCGAGCAATTGCAGATTCAATGCGTATTGGTTGTCGAGTAAAAATACGAAAGCCAATGCGCCGAGTTTTACGACCAGCGAAACCAGTTTTGCGATTTCGGTTTCCTGCGCCGGTGTGGTTTTTGGGTTGATGTATTCCTTGTGAATATTGCGCGTGTATAAATTGGCGGCTGCAATCGACATGATTGCGGCGGGTACTAATGCGCCGATGCCGATGGCGGCGAAGGCAACGCCGACAAACCAATCGGGAAAGCTGTGCAGAAATAATGCGGGTACGGCGAAATTTTTGCCGTAATGTTTAAAGCCCGATGCGTATTCCGGCAGATTTTGTACGCCGGACGATAACGCCATAAAACCTAAAATGGCGAGAATGCCGAGCACGATGGAATACGCCGGCAACCAAATCATATTGCGGCGCACGGTGTCGCCGCTCGACGCGCTGAATAGCGCGGTGGTGGCGTGCGGATATAAAAATATCGCGAGCATTGACCCAATCGTCAGCGTTAAATAATTACTGAAACCGTTAGCACTATCGACGGTCGGTACTTTCAACAGCAAATTATCTACCGGCACTGCGGAAAATATTTTTGCGTAGCCGCCGAGTTGCGCTGGAATAAAAATCATCGCGGCGATAATGGTGATGTAAACCAAAATATCTTTTACCACGGCGATCATCGCCGGCGCGCGCAATCCACTCGAATAGGTATATGCAGCGAGAATACCGAACGCGACCAACAGCGGTAATTCGCCGAGCCAGCCGGTGGCTTCGAAACCGAGCGCACCGATAATTACTTGAATACCGATTAATTGCAGCGCGATGTACGGCATCGTCGCGACAATACCGGTGATGGCGGTGAGCAACGCGAGAAACGGACTGCCGTAACGCGCGCGCACAAAATCCGCTTGCGTGACGTAACCGTGTTTATGCGCGACCGCCCACAGGCGCGGAAAAATAACGAACGCGAACGGATAAATCAGCATCGAATACGGAACCGCGAAAAAGCCGATGGCGCCGATGCCCATAATTAATGCCGGCAAGGCGATAAATGTGTACGCGGTAAATAAATCGCCGCCGAGTAAAAACCAGGTAATAACGGTGCCGAAGCGGCGACCGGCTAATCCCCATTCGTGCAGCGAATCGAGATCGGCGCGTTTCCAGCGCGAAGCCAAAAAACCCAGCACGGTAACCAGTGCGAACAGTGCGACAAAAACAGTGGTGGCGACGACATTCATGCTGCGGCCCTCACGGCTTTTTTATGTTGTGACTGCGCTTGAATACAAACGCAATGATGGGCGACGTCAGTATCACGCACAGAAATTGGTACCAATAAAAAAACGGCATGCCATAAAACGTGGGCTCGACCTTGTTGTAAAACGGCAGCGCAAAAATGGCGAAGAAGGGGATCAGCAGTAGCCAGTACCAGTTTTTATTCGTGGCGGGGGTGGACACAGTCTTATCCTTATTAAGTTGTCGATGGTCGCGATTGCAATCGTAAATACACGCAGGCTAATAGCCGCGCAGGTTAATAACAAAGCTACGGTTGGTTCTGCAAGATTTTTTGTAAACAGCTCGGACAGTAACAGCTGCTGGTTTCGCTCGACGCTGATTGCGGCAGCGGTAAACGCACGTCGCTTTGCATGCACCAGCATTGCGGCGCGCTCGGTTCGGTGCTCGCCAGCGCGCATTGATTGGCGCCGCCGCAGGCGGGACAAATTTTGGCGGACGTTAAATTTTGGCCGGGTGTGAAAATTTGCATCGGTAAAGCCAATCGAGTTTTGCGAATTGTACGCCGCCGCGTCGCAAATTGACGCTGCGTGCGGGCATCGCTAAGGTGAGGCATCCACCAGACTTGCAAATACTGAGGCAGAGGAGAACGGCCATGTCCGACGCCGACGATAAATTATTTCGCGAAGAATTACAGGGCGTAGCGCCGTTGCAGGTGCCGGCGCGAGTGCCGCTCAATCGCTCGCCGATTTCCGCACTGGCGACGGCAGCGCGGCGCGAAGCCGCACAGCGCGATCTCGCTACCGAGCTTAATTTCCTCGTGCTCGATCATGTCGAAATGCTCGATCCGTATTTCCCGCTCGAATTCAAACGGGCCGGCGTGCAAAACGGTGTGTTTCGAAAATTGAAGCAGGGCAAATACGCGATGGACGCGCGTCTCGATCTGCACCGGCTCACGGCGGAACAAGCGCGCGAGGAAGTGTTTGGATTTATTCGCGAGGCGGTGGCGTACGATTTGCGCAACGTGATGATCGTGCCCGGGCGCGGCAATCACAGCAATGCACCGGAAGCCGTGCTGAAAAGTTACGTGAATAAATGGTTGCCGGAATTCGACGAAGTGCAGGCGTTTTGCAGCGCGATTCCCGCGCACGGCGGCACCGGCGCGGTGTACATCATGCTGAAGAAAAGCGAAAAGAAAAAACAGGAAAATCGCGACCGACTCAATCGCGGCCGCGTGCCGGAAACGCGGGCCCCGGAAACAAGAGGGTAATGCGATGGCGCGAGTCGAATTCGCAGCGGCGCTGCAGCGACACGTTCATTGCGCCGCTCAGCAGGTTGAGGCGAGGACTGTGCGCGAAGCGCTCGATGCAGTGTTTGCGCAACAGGGCGCACTGCGTTCTTACGTGCTCGACGATCAAGCCGCGCTGCGCCGCCATGTCGCGATTTTTATCGACGGGGAGCAACTGCGCGACCGTCGCCAGTTGAGCGACCGCGTTCACGCCGATGCGCAAATTTATGTGGTGCAGGCGCTGTCGGGCGGCTAACTCGCGCATTCAACGCATCTATTCGGCAAGGCGTCTAAAACCGGTTCGACGGTTGCGAGCGCTATTTTTATAAGCACACAAAACCGATTCCATAATAAGAGGGTGGAGTGATGGCAACGCGCATTCTGGTCGGAACCCGCAAAGGTCTGTTCGTGCTGCAAAAGGATTTTGCCGGCGTGTGGCAGGTGGCGAGTACGCATTTTCTCGGCGATCCGATCTCGATGGCGTTGTACGACGCGCGCGACGACAGCTTGCATGCGGCGCTGAATCTCGGGCACTTCGGCGTGAAGATGCGGCGCTCGCGCGATGGCGGCAATAGCTGGGACGAAACCGCCGTGCCGGTTTACCCGCCGCAGCCGCAGGAAGCCAAGGACGAAACGCCGTGGACGCTGTCGCAAATCTGGTCGCTTGAAACCGGCGGCGCGGATCGCCCCGGCACGTTGTGGGCCGGCACCTTGCCGGGCGGTTTATTCGTATCGCGCGACAGCGGCGATAGTTGGGAGCTGGTGCGCTCGCTGTGGGATAAACCCGAGCGCAAAAAATGGTTCGGCGGCGGCTACGACAGCCCCGGTATTCACTCCATCGCGGTCGATCCGCGCCACAGCGACAGTGTTAGTGTCGGCGTGTCCTGCGGCGGCGTTTGGCACACCGACGATGCCGGCGCGACGTGGCAACTGCGCGCGAGCGGCATGTACGCCGATTACATGCCGGAAGAATTGCGCGGCGATCCCAGCATTCAAGATCCGCATCGACTGGTGCGTTGCGCCAGTGCGCCGGACGCGTTGTGGGTGCAGCATCATTGCGGCATTTTTCGCTCGCGCGACGACGGCCGCAGTTGGCAGCAGATTTATGCCCAGCCATCGGCGTTTGGATTTGCGGTCGCGGTGCATCCGCAGTATCCCGATACGGCCTGGTTCGTGCCGGCGGTAAAAGATGCGCTGCGCGTGCCGGTGAATAATCAATTCGTAGTGACGCGCACGCGCGATGGCGGGCAAACCTTCGAGACATTGCGCAACGGTTTGCCGCAGGGACCGGCCTACGATTTGGTCTATCGCCACGGTCTTGATGTCGATGCCAGCGGCGATGCACTGGTGATGGGTTCCACCACCGGCAGCCTGTGGATTTCCGAAAATGGCGGCGACGACTGGCTGTGGTTCTCGGACAATCTGCCGCCGATTTACTGCGCGCGCTTTGCCTGAATTGGCTTATTTCAAACCCCTATTTCGACAGGAGCAGTCATGTCTACGCAGGACAATAAAAAATTCGTTATCGAGTGGATGCGCGCGCTGGTCGTGGGCGATATCGACACATTGAAAAACTGTTACGCCGACGACTGCCGCTTCCTGGTCGCCGGCGATATGCCGTATTGCGGCTGGATGGATCGGGCCGGTTTCTTCGGCCAGACCGCGATTCTGCAGCTCGACGGTCCGATCACGATGGAAATCGGCGACATCACCGCCGAGGGCGATAAGGTCTGGTTCGAGGCGCAAAGTAGCGCACGGCTGAAAAGCGGCGAGGATTACGAAAATACCTACGTGTTTTTCGTGCGGCTGCGCGAAGGAAAAATTATCGAATACAAAGAGTTCGTCGACACCTACTACGTCAATCGCCTGATCGATTCGCCGCTGACGCGCGGCACACCACAGCCGCGCTATCGCATCTTCGACACGCCGACCGTCACGTTCAGCGGTGCGGCGGTGGGGGAAGTGTTGCGAGAAAGCGCGGCCGATGAGCACAACCAAAACCTCGACTGAAACACTGCCAGTAAAACATTGCCCGGTAAAAAATCAGCCGGTAAAACATCAGTCGATAAAACGTCGCCGGATGAAATGTTGCGTAGAATGGCGCGACTGATTTGTTGTGGAATTTGTCATGTCGAAACGCATCCCCCTTTCCGTCCTCGATCAATCGCCGATTTGCGCTGGCCGCGGCGTCACCGAGGCGCTGAATGAAACCTTCGCGCTGGCGAAGTTGACCGAACAGCTCAATTACAGCCGCTTCTGGGTATCCGAGCATCACGGCACCAACGGCCTGGTCGGCGTGTCGCCGGAAGTGTTGCTCGCGCGTATCGGCGCCGAGACCAGCCGCATTCGCATCGGCTCGGCCGGCATCATGCTGCCGCATTACAGCCCGTACAAAGTGGCCGAGAATTTCAAATTGCTGGGCGCGATGTATCCAGGTCGGGTCGATTGCGGCGTCGGTCGCGCACCGGGCGGGCATCAACATGTCGCCAATGCGTTGCGCTATGGCTCGCCGCTCGGACCGGAATATTTCCCGAATAAAGTCGCCGATCTCGATGCGCTGCTGCGCGATCAGTCGCCGCCGACACCGGGCATGGAGCGCGCGCGCGCGATGCCGGTTATCGAGACCGCGCCGGAGTTGTGGATGCTCGGCTCGAGCGAGGACAGCGCGCACCTCGCCGGCCGCATGGGGCTGCCGTACAGCGTCGCGTACTTTATTAATCCGCGCGCGGGCGACGATATTCTGCGCACCTACCGCCGTGAATTTCGCCCCAGCCCGAATGCCGACAAGCCGTATGCGTCGCTCGGTGTGTTCGTGCTGTGCGCGGAAACCGAAGCCGAGGCGAAGCGGCTCGAAAGCAGCCGTGGGCTGTGGTTGCTCGGCGTTTACTCCGGTCAGGACAACCCGGTGCAAAGCGTCGAAACCGCGCTGAGCCAGAACTACAACGAGCAGGAACAATCGCTGCTGCGCAAGTTCGTGCGCTCCGCTGCCATCGGCACGCCGGCACAAGTGAAAGAACAATTGGAAGCGTTGGTTGAGCGCTTCGATGCCGACGAATTGGTCGTCGTCAGCGTCGCGCATGACTTTGCCGCGCGCTGCCGCTCGTACGAACTGCTGGCGGAAGTCTGGGGTCTTTAATCAAGGCGCGTTTTAATTGAGGCAATAGGACGCGGGCGAATTGTGAAAGTACTCGCGTCTTGCGGCGGCGGACTGGTGAAATCCGCGATGCCCGATATGCTTTAGAAATTGCCGTCCTTCGCCACGATCAACGTAGCCTGCACAAATTCATGCGTTATCCGTCGTTTCTCTCCTTTGCACCGCTCGCGCTCGCCCTATTGGCGACGACGACGCACGCGACGACGGTGTTCAAATATCTCGATGCCGATGGCGTCACCCATTACACCGATCGCAATCCCGCCGGCAAACACAACGCCGAAATTCTGCAGTTATGGGGTGAAGCGCCCGAGCAGAAAAAGACCGTGTTTATCGAGAAGCGCGGCACGCCGCAACAGCCCGAGCTGTATGTGATCAATCAAAATCAGGCGCCGGTCGAAGTTAGTTTTCAGCTCACCCAGCAGGACAATCTGAAGCCGCAATCGATTCCGGCGCAGTGGGTCGTGGCCGGGAAGAGCGAGACCAAAATCGCCACGCTGCTGCCGCAAAATGCGGGCGCAGCGGTGAAATACGATTACCAGATGCGCTGGCAATTGGGCGATCCGCGCGCGCGGCCGACCGCGAATTTCGCCTACAGTCCGCCGGTGCCATTGCAGGCGGCGTTTACGATTTCACAGGGTTTTGACGGCGACTACAGTCACCACACGCCGGGCAGTCGCTTCGCTATCGACATCGGCATGCCGATCGGCACCGGTATTCGCGCGGCGCGCGGCGGTGAAGTGGTCAGCGTGCAGGACACGCACGGCGAAGGCGGCGATTCGACTTCATTCCGCGCGCAGACCAATAGCATGTATGTATTGCATGAAGACGGTACGTTCGGTGTGTACGCGCATTTGCGCAAGGGTTCAGCGTTGGTGCGCGTGGGTCAGCGCATTCGCGCCGGGCAGTTGCTGGCGCAATCGGGGAATACTGGCTATTCCACCGGCCCGCATCTGCATTTCGCTGTGTTGCACAACGCCGGTTTAAAGTGGGAGTCGATCCCGTTTTTATTGGCCTCGCCCTACGGCGTGGTGAAACCGCAGAAAGGCATGGCCATCACCGGCATGCCGCTCGAGCAGGTCGCTGCGCGCGAGCAGTAGTTTGAATCGACAACGGTTCGAGTCGACAACAGCTCAGATCGCCACCGCAACCGGCAGTGCAGCCGAGCGCCGTTGAACAACGAACAGCAGCGCGGCCGATAACCCGCACAGCGCCGCGACGAATAAAAATGGCACGCGGTAGCTATGCGTGAAGTCATATAAAGCGCCGATCACGACCGGCCCCGCGAATAGCAGCGGCAACGTGAATTGTTTCAACAGACCAAATACCCGCCCAAACACATCGCGCCCATAGGTATGCGCGATATAGGCACTGAGCGGCGAAACCACCGCGCTGCCGGTGCAGATGCCGATCAGAATCACACACGGCGCCATGGTCGCGAACGAGGTGCTGACGCTTAAGAATAACCAGCCGATACCCGTCAGCAACGCGTTCGTCACCAGCGCATAGCCGGCGCCGATGCGGTCGCCCAGCCAGCCGAAGCCAAGCCCGCCGAAGGCTGCGGAAACACCCACCATCGATACCAAAAATGCCGCCGTGGGTTTATCCACGCCGACCTCAACTGCCGCAGAGACGACGTGACTCACCAGCGTGATCGCTGCGCTGAACAGAATGCCGATGCCGATGACCAAGCACCAGAATGTGCTCTGGCGCAGCAGCGTGGTGGCCTTGAATTCCGGCATCAAGGCCGCGTTGGCTGCGCGGCGTTCGAGCCCGCCGGGCGGAAAGTCGCGAATAAACGCCGCAGGCAGCAACGCGAATACATACAGGCCGGCGAACAATCCGAACAGGCCGCGCCAGCCGACCTGCGTGATGATCCAACCGAATGCCGGCGTGCCGACCGTAACCATAATCGGCAGCATGCACACCGCGACCGCCATGCCGGTGCGCTGCGGAAACCAGCGGCTCGCGATGGAGCTCGACGGTAACGATCCGCAGAACGTGTTCCCCAGACCGCCCATCAGGCTGAAACCGATCAGCAGCACGATGAAATTCGGCGCGAACGACGCCAGAGTTAAGCCCAACGCGCCAATCACCGCACCGACCAATACGGTTTTGCGCAGCGACCAACGGTCAATCAACTTGCCGGATAGGGGCGCGGCGAACGCGCTGACCACGGCGAGAATCGACGAGCCGAGTGCGCCGGTCGAACGACTGATGCCGAATTCATCGATCAGATCGTGCATCGCGATGCCGTAACCGGAGTAGGCGGTGCCGGAAGAAATATTCTGAATAATAACGGCGATAAACAGCATCGCTGCGGACGGAGGAATTTTTTTCATTATTATCTCGATCGTGAAATTTGAGCGCGCATGCCGTGCAAGTTTTAAAATGCCGCAAATAAACGAGCGTTAATCTCAGTATGCGCGCGTCGATTCTATGAGTTATTGCGCACGATGACACACGGCATTGTTTGCCATTTAGTCAATGAATGGGTGCGAGTAGTTTTATCGAGCTAATTGTTTTTGCGCTGGCGGCGCGCTGAGAAAAGAACGCGCGCCGCCAGCGCAAAACAGTAAGCGAATGCGAGAAGATAATTATTGAGTCGACATTAAACCGATGCCGCCGTGCGCGCCGGCCCCGGTTGCTTGATCAGCAATAAAAATAAGATGCAGGCCAGCCCGCACAATCCCGACAGCAACGTAAACGGCACCTGATAATTGTGTGTGGTGTCGTACAGCACACCGACCAAAATCGTGCCGCCGAATGTCATCGGTAAAATCAGCTGCGTGACCAGTCCCAGGATCGAACCGAATGCACTCGCGCCGTAGCGTTGCGCGATAAATGCGCCGAGCGGTGCGAGCAAGCCGCCGCCGCACAAACCGAGCACGACCACGCACAGCGCAATCGGCGTGAACGAATGACCCATGCCGAGCAGAAACCAGCCGATGCAATTGAGCGCGGCATTAGCGGCCAGTGTCGGTACAGCGCCGACGCGATCGCTGATCCAGCCGAATAGCAAACCGCCGACCATGGCGAATATACCGACGAACGACAATAGCCACGATGCAGTGGCGACCGGTACGCCGCGCTCGATCGCAAACGCAATAATGTGGCTCGATAACGAAATCGCAGTGCCGAATAAAATACCGGTGCTGATCGTCACCAGCCAAAACGCGCGGTCGCGCGCCACATCGCTGAAACGAAATTTGGCGCCGGCCGGAGCAGCGACGGTTGTGGTCGCGGCGGCGGGATGATTTTTAATAAAAAATACCGGCAGCAACAGCAGCAAATACAAACTGGATAAACCGAACATCAGCGTGCGCCAACCGAAATGCACGGTGATCCACGCATACACCGGCGGTCCGATTGAAATCAGCAATGCCAGATTGGCGACGGCGACGGCAAGCCCGGTGCGCGACGGAAACCAACGGCCCGCCAAGGTACTGCCGGGAACCGCGCCGGCCAGCGCGCTACCGAAACCGCTAATCAAACTGAAGCCGATCAGAAATACATAAAAATTGGTGGCGATGCCGGCGAGCGCCAACCCCGCGCTGCCCATCAATGCGCCGATAATCACTGTGCCACGCAGCGACCAGCCATCGATCAAACGGCCGACTAACGGTCCGCTCAAGCCTGCAATCAAGGCGAGTAATGCCAACCCCAGCGACGCCATCGAATGACTGATACCAAACTGTCCGATCAGATCGTTGAGGATGACGCCGTAACTGCCGTATGACGTACCGGTCGAGACGTTTTGCACGGCGCAGGCGATCAGGAGCATTAAAATCGGTGTGGAGTTTTTCATTATTATTTCCTGCTGAATACGGAGCGAGCAGTTCGAGCGCTGCAGTTGTGCAGCGCCTTAGTTTTTTTATTGGCTTGCGAGTCGACAGTTACAGTAACACTGCGCGCGCGGTAGCGATGGGGCTGCGGCGCCAGCGTGTCGCTTCTGCGAAAGCATCGCAGCAATAATAACGACACGGCCGGCGTAAGGAAGGATAAGTATTTGTCAGATCAACAAATAAGAAAGCGGTGAACGGATTATTCCGCGCCGTTGCGCTGCAAAATCTCGACATAGTCGGCGGATTTCTGGTGCTCGCGCGCGTACGACAACAGTGTGCGCCCACTCGGATCGCGCGCATTGATATTGCGTTTTTCCTGCAAAAACATGGCGAGGAACTGCTCGAAATTATCGGCGCGCATTTGCTGATACGCTTTCAACAACATATGAAAATCGGCCTCAATAGATTCAGCCGGTTTCACATCGAGGAATTCGCGCACGCGCGCTTCGGTCCACACTTCATCGACAACAACTTCTTTTTCTTTGGCCATAATAATTCTCTTCAGATTTTTGGTTACATCAAACCGATATTGAAGCGGCGCATAACTAGCGCGAGCAGAAAAAATAAAATCATCGTCGCGCCGCTGCTCGCCATGAGCGCCAACCAAAAGCCGATGCGCTCCAATAAAAATGGAAATATTAAAAACAGCGGCAGCGTCGGCAGCACATACCAAAATGTATTCGACGAGTAATCGCCAATTTTATCGAGCGGCTGTTTTTCGACATACAGCCAAATCAGCGTTAGTACGCTAATCAACGGCAGCGCGGTCAACAGTGCGCCCAATTTATCGCTGCGTTTGGCCACTTCGCTGATTGCGACAATCAGCGCTGCGGTGGTCAAATATTTAAACAGCAGATAAGCCATGCAGTGGTTTTAGCTTTCCAGTTTTTTCAATAAAATTTCGTTCACAACGCCGGGGTTCGCCTGGCCTTTCGACGCTTTCATAATTTGGCCGACAAAAAAGCCGAGTAGTTTTTTGCGCTTACCTTCATCGGCGGCGCGATATTGTTCGACTTGTTCGGGATTGGCATCGACGATATCGGCGACGATTTTTTCTATAGCGCCGGTATCGGAGACTTGTTTGAGGCCGCGCTTTTCAATAATTACATCGATATCGTCCTGTTCTTCCAGATATGCAAGGAAAAGATCTTTTGCCTGCTTGCCTGAAATTGTATTGTCAGTTATTCGCTCAATAATTGCGGCTAGATCTTTTGCGCGCATACGCTCGTTTGCAAAAGTTGTGATACTCAAGTTGCTCTTATTTAAAAAACTGACTACTTCGCCCATAACCCAGTTCGCAGCGAGTTTAGGCTCGCCGCTGAATTTAGCGACACCTTCATAATAATCAGCAAGCGCACGCTCGGCGGTTAATACGCCGGCGTCGTAACTCGATAATGCATACGTATCGATAAAGCGTTGTTTTTTCGCATTCGGCAATTCCGGTAGCGTCGCGCGAATTTGTTCGATGGTTTCTTTATCGACGACAACCGGCAATAAATCCGGGCACGGAAAATAGCGGTAGTCGTTTGCTTCTTCCTTGCTGCGCATCGCGCGCGCAGTTTTGGTGTCGCCGTCGTACAAGCGTGTTTCTTGAATAATTTTGCCGCCGTCTTCGATCACATCGATTTGGCGATTTACTTCTTGTTTAATCGCTTCTTCGATAAAGCGAAATGAATTCAGGTTTTTTGTTTCGGTGCGCGTGCCGAGTTTTTCTTCGCCTTTTTTGCGAACCGAAACATTCACATCGAAACGCATCGAGCCCTGCGACATTTCGCCATCGGTAACGCCGACACTGGTGACAATCGAATGCAGTTTTTTCGCAAACACCACCGCTTCTTCCGGGCTGCGCATATCGGGCTCGGTGACAATTTCCAACAACGGTGTACCGGCGCGATTTAAATCGATGCCACTCTGGTCAGCAAAGTCTTCATGCAGCGATTTGCCGGCATCTTCTTCGAGATGCGCATGATGGATGCGAATGGTTTTGCTGCTGCCATCGGCGAGTTCGATCTCGATTTTGCCGGGGCCAACAATCGGTTCGGCCAATTGCGTGGTTTGATAACCTTTCGGCAAATCGGGATAGAAATAATTTTTGCGCTCGAACGCGCTGAGTGGATTTATTTCCGCATCGATGGCGAGTCCAAACATAATCGCGTAACGCAACGCTTCTTCATTTAATACCGGCAGCGTGCCCGGCATTGCTAAATCAATCGCGTTGGCCTGCGTGTTCGGCTCTTGGCCAAACTCAGTGCTGCTGCCGGAAAATATTTTGGTTTTGGTCGCAAGCTGCATGTGCACTTCGAGACCGATTACAGTTTCCCAACTCATGTTCGATTCCTCACTCAATATTCGGCGCGGTGTGTTTATGCCAGTCGGTCACGGTTTGATATTGATGACCGATATTGAGTAGTTGCGCTTCCGCAAAATAATTGCCGATTAATTGCAGGCCCACCGGTTTGTTTTGCATAAATCCGGCGGGAATACTCAGCGCCGGCAGGCCGGCGAGATTGACTGCAATCGTGTAAATATCTTCGAGATACATTGTCACCGGATCGCTGATCGCGCCGAGTTTGAATGCAGGGTTCGGCGTGGTTGGGCCGGCGATAACATCGACCTCTTTAAACGCATCGACGAAATCCTGTTTGATCAAGCGACGCACCTGTTGCGCTTTGCGGTAATACGCGTCGTAGTAACCGGCGGACAGCGCATACGTGCCGATTAAAATGCGGCGCTTTACTTCATCGCCAAAACCTTCGGCGCGGGTGCGTGTGTACAGATCGAATAAATCTTTCGGGTTCTCGCAGCGATAACCATAACGCACGCCATCGAAGCGCGATAAATTCGCCGATGCTTCCGCCGGTGCAATGACGTAATAACACGGCACCGCGAGTTCGGTATTCGGCAGGCTGATTTCTTTTACTGTCGCGCCGAGTTTTTCGAATTCTTTAATGGCGGCTTGCACGGCTTTTTCTATTTCAGGCGACAGGCCTTCGCCGAAATATTCTTTCGGTAAACCGATGCGTAAACCTTCGAGCGAATTATTTAATGTCGCGGTGTAATCGGGCACGGCATTTTGCGCGCTGGTGGAATCGCGCTCATCGAAGCCGGCCATCACATTTAATAACAGCGCAGCGTCATGCGCTGTGCGCGTCATCGGGCCGCCTTGGTCGAGGCTTGATGCGAACGCGATCATGCCGTAACGCGACACGCGACCGTACGTTGGTTTTAATCCAGTTAATCCGCACAGCGCCGCCGGTTGTCGAATCGAACCGCCGGTGTCGGTGCCAGTTGCAGCGACACACAATTGCGCGGCAATTGCGGCAGCCGATCCGCCCGATGATCCGCCCGGCACGCAATCGGTCGACCACGGATTTTTTACCGCGCCGTAAAAACTGGTTTCGTTCGACGAGCCCATCGCGAACTCGTCCATGTTGGTTTTGCCCAAACACACCGCGCCGGCCTGTGCAAATTTCGTCACGATGTGCGCGTCGTACGGCGGCACGAAATTGTCGAGCATTTTTGATGCGCAGCTGGTGCGTACACCGTTCGTACAGAAAATATCTTTATGCGCAATCGGGATGCCGGCTAATTGTCCCGCCTTATTTTCTGTGCGCGCGTTATCGGCAGCGCGTGCGGCTTCGAGCGCGCGTTCAGCCGTGACGGTGATGTAGCTGTTGTAATTGGAATCGAGACGATCGATACGCGCGAGATAATGCTGCGTCAGCTCTTCGCTGGAAAAATGTTTTTGCGTCAGCCCATCTAACAGTTCGGCTATGGTGAGCTGGTGCAGCGGTGTATTGGAAAGCGAATCGGGCATGAAAAATTCCGCGTGGCTGACTGAATTTAAGCGATGATTTTTGCGATAAATTTATTGATTACGGCAGAGCGCGATGAATTACTTGAGCGCTTTATTCATCTTTCCCTACTCGATTACTTTGGGCACCAAATACAGACCCTGTTCGCTGCTTGGCGCAATCGCTAAAAATGCGGCGCGCGCTTGCAGTGCGGCGGCGCCGGCAGGCTCGGTGACGACATCGGCGCGCAGACGCTGAACCGCATCGAGCGGATTGGCCATCGGCACCACGCCGTCGGTATTTACCGTCTGCAGCTTGTCCGCCATTTTCAAAATATTCGCGAGCCGTTGCGACAGCTCGGGCACCTCGTCGCTGTCGACGCGAATGCGGGCGAGTTTGGCGATTTTTGCGATGTCGTCGGCAGTGATGCTCATGGTGTACTCCGGGGCGTGTCGCGGTTCGATTCGGCATGTCGCCACGCAGCGCTTCAAAGCGGCGCGAAAGGCTGAAATTGCAGAACAAAATGAACGGGCGGCGGGTTTCTTTCGGTGCCTAATATCGAAATACATCCATCGAATGTACGGCGACTTTATAAGCCCGTGAACGGGCGCATAAACAGGCGGCCAAGTTAACATATTTGCGCCTTGCCCTGAATCCCCGCGATTGATAGAGTGGCGCGCTTAGCAGTTTTCCCCCTCTGTTTATTCAAAAACAACAAGGGGCTGATAAATAGCAGTTGGATGTCGAAACCGCCGCGCCATTTCTCCCCATCTTCATAGCGCGCATTCCACCATCGACATCCCATACAACAGGTGAAATCTTTCATGTTGAAACGGATTCGGGGGATGTTCTCGAGCGATCTGTCGATCGATCTGGGCACCGCCAACACACTTATTTACGTGCGCGATCAAGGCATCGTGCTCGATGAGCCGTCGGTAGTCGCGATTCGCGTGCATAACGGCCAGAAAACTATCGAAGCCGTGGGCAGAGACGCCAAGCGCATGCTCGGTCGCACGCCCGGCAACATCACTGCTATTCGCCCTCTGAAAGATGGTGTTATCGCCGACTTTCAAGTCACCGAAAAAATGCTGCAGTACTTCATCGCCAAGGTGCACAAGCACAGCTTCATGCGGCCGAGCCCGCGCGTACTGGTGTGCGTGCCGTGCAAATCGACCCAGGTCGAGCGTCGCGCCATTCGCGAATCCTGTCTCTCGGCCGGCGCGCGCGAAGTGCGTCTGATCGAAGAGCCGATGGCGGCCGCGATCGGCGCCGGTTTGAATGTTGAAGAAGCGTCCGGTTCGATGGTGGTGGACATCGGTGGCGGCACCACCGAAATCGCGATTATTTCGCTGAACGGCGTGGTGTATTCGGATTCCGTGCGCATCGGTGGCGATCGTTTCGACGAAGCCATCGTGTCGCATGTGCGCCGCACTTACGGCAGCTTGATCGGCGACGCCACGGCGGAGCGTATCAAGCAGGAAATCGGCTGTGCGTTTTCCGGTTCCGAACTGCGCGAAATCGACGTGCGCGGCCGCAATCTGGCCGAGGGCGTACCGCGCAGCTTCACACTGAATAGCGATGAAATCCTGGAAGCGCTGCAAGAGCCGCTGACCAATATCGTGCAGGCGGTGAAGCGCGCGCTCGAGCAATCGCCCCCGGAACTGGCGGCCGATATCGCCGAGAAAGGCATTGTGATGACCGGTGGCGGCGCACTGTTGCGCGATATCGACCGTCTGCTCGCCGAGGAAACCGGGCTGCCGGTAGTCATCGCCGACGATCCATTGACCTGCGTGGCACGCGGCGGCGGCAAGGCGATGGAGATCATGGATCGTCATCATCTGGACTTGGTATCCACCGAATAAGGAGCCTCTGCTTAAGCCATTGTGCTCGCCTGCAGGCGCCTACTTTGGCGGCAGATCGCACATCGGCGTTACTCTCTTTGATGAGGGAAGGAAGGGGCGCACATACTGACGTGTATGTTCCGCCTCCTGCGTTCCGGCGGCGCCCGATCCACGTTTGCTTGCTTAAGGCAGCTAATGTTGGCGCTAGGCGTAATCAGCGGTTCCGCTGATTGACAGAGGTGGGTAAAAAATTAAACCGCTTTTTCAAAAAGGCCCCTCCATCGGTTCGCGCATGCTTCTGCTGTGCGTGCTGGGCTTCGTGCTGATCTTCGGCAGCATGCAGTGGCCTTGGCTGCGCAATTTCGAATCCAATCTGTCCGTTCTGGCGACGCCGTTTTACTGGCTGGCGGATACCCCCTATCGCATCAAGGATTGGAGCAGCCATTCGCTGCGCGATTGGAGCAGCCTGCATAAAGAGAACGAAGAGCTGCGCCAGCAGACGTTAATTCTGCAGGCCAAGGTCGAAAAAATGGCCGCGCTCAGCGCCGAAAATACCCGTCTGCGCCAATTGCTTAATTCCTCCGCTCATCTCGATGACAGCGTGTTGATCGCCGAGCTGATCGGTGTTTCATCCGATCCGCTGCGTCATATCGTCGTCATTAATAAGGGCCGCGATGCTGGAGTTTATGTTGGTCAGGCCGTGATCGATGCGCGCGGTCTGGTCGGTCAGGTGGTGGAAGTTAGCGCCTACTACAGTCGCGTGATGTTGATTACCGACAGCACGCACGGCGTGCCGGTGCAGGTCAATCGCAACGGCGTGCGTGCCATCGCCGATGGCACCGGCCTTATCGATGAGTTGCAGCTCAGCCATGTCGCCGCCACGATGGACGTTCGGGTCGGCGATTTGCTGGTGACATCCGGGTTGGGCGGCCACTTTCCGCCCGGTTATCCGGTCGCGGTAGTAACTGCGGTCGATGCCAGCTCCAGCTCGTTTATGAAAGTTAAGGCGCGCCCGACTGCGCTGCTCGATCAAAGTCGACATCTGCTGCTGATCTTCAGCGAAAAAGGTGCATTGCCCGATCTGCCGCATGCGGCCGACGATGTCGGAGCGCCGAACTAATGGTCGAGCAGAAAGCCACCGGCCGCGGCATCATTGCCGCGACGCTGGCCATCGCGCTCTGGCTCAGCATTATTCCGCTGCCGGAATGGGCGCGCTGGGCGCGGCCGGAATGGGTGGCGCTGGTGCTGATTTATTGGGTGCTGGCGCTGCCGCATCGGATCGGCGTCGGCGTAGCTTTCGTCACCGGGTTAATTCTCGATTTGGTCGAAGGGTCGCCGCCCGGTGAAAACGCGTTCGCGCTGGTCGTGGTCGCTTATCTGGCCTTGATTCTGTATCAGCGCATGCGCATGTACGCGCTGTGGCAGCAGGCCGGCATCGTATTTGTGCTGATCGGACTCAACCAATTGCTGTGTCACTGGGTGCAGACGCTGACCACGACGAAAGTGCTGCCGACCATGTTGTTTCTGTTGCCGGCGCTGATTTCTGCGCTGATCTGGCCAACGGTCATGCTGACGTTGCGCAAAATTCGGCGCGGCTTTGCCGTGACCTGAGGACTTTTCACCATGATCAGGATTGAGCAATGACAGCGGAAGCCGTGCTCTATCTCGCCTCGCAGTCGCCGCGCCGGCGCGAATTGCTCACCCAAATCGACGTCGCCCATCGCGCTCTTAAAATCGATATCGACGAAAGCCGCAGGGTCGACGAAAGCGCCGAACAGTATGTGCAGCGCCTCGCGCGCGAAAAAGCTGCCGCTGGCTGGCAGCATCTGCACGACGCCGCTCTGCCCCCGCTGCCCGTATTGGGCGCCGATACCGCCGTCGTGCTCGATGACATCATTCTCGGTAAACCGACCGATGCCGACGATGCGCGCGCAATATTGCAGCGCTTGGCGGGTCGCGCGCATGAAGTGCTGACCGGCGTTGCCGTCTGCGGAACAGATGGCGTGCAGGTGACGATGAGTCGCACGCGGGTGTGGTTTCGCCCGTTGAGTGCAGCCGAAATAGATGCTTATTGGCTGACCGGTGAACCGCGCGACAAGGCCGGCGCGTATGGCATTCAAGGGCGCGCGGCGGTGTTCGTCGAGCGTATCGAAGGCAGTTACAGCGGCGTGGTGGGTTTGCCATTGTTCGAAACAGCCGAGCAGCTGCGGCGCTATGGAATCGGCGAAGGCTATATAAAAAAATGAGCGAAGAAATCCTGATCAACATCACCGCGCTGGAAACGCGCGTCGCGTTGGTCGACAACGGTGTGCTGCAAGAGATTTACATCGAGCGCGAACGCTCCAAAGGCATCGTCGGCAATATCTATAAAGGCACCGTCGCGCGCGTATTGCCGGGCATGCAGGCGGCGTTTATCGATATCGGTCTGGAGCGCGCCAGTTTTCTGCACGTGTCGGATATTTTTTTACAGGACAAGGACGGCATGGAGCAACGCCCGCCCGGCATCGGCAGCGAGCCGCCGGATATTCGCACCGTGTTGCGCGAAGGTCAGTCCGTCGTGGTGCAGGTCAACAAAGACCCGCTCGGCACCAAGGGCGCGCGGCTGACCACGCATCTCTCCATTTCATCGCGTTTTCTGGTGTACATGCCGCAGACGGCGCATATCGGTATTTCGCAGCGCATCGAAGAAGAGGCCGAGCGCAATCGTTTGAAGGCGTTGGTCGAGAAATGCATTGCCGTCGAAGACATGGCAATGGCGGGCGGTTTTATTATTCGCACCGTGGCCGACGGCGCGGGCGAGGAAGAATTTCTCGCCGATATTCGCTTTCTGAAAAAATTATGGCGCTCGTTGCGCGAGCGCATCGCCACCAACATAACGCCGTCGATTATTTACGAAGACCTGCCGCTATTTCTGCGCACGATGCGCGACATGGTGCGCCCGAGTCTGGAAAAAATCCGCATCGATTCGGCCAACAATCACGCGCGCGTGCTCGAGTTTGCCAACGCCTACATTCCGGAAATTTGCGATCGCATCGAGCTGTATAAAAGCGAGCGCCCGCTGTTCGATTTGTACGGCATCGAAACTGAAATTCAAAAAGCGCTCGGGCGCAAAGTCGAACTGAAATCCGGCGGTTATTTAATTATCGATCAGACCGAAGCGATGACGACGGTCGATGTGAATACCGGCGCGTTCGTCGGTCATCGCAATCTTGAAGAAACGATTTTCAAAACTAATTTGGAAGCAGCGGCGGCACTCGCGCGACAACTGCGCGTGCGCAATCTCGGCGGCATCATCATTATCGATTTCATCGATATGAAGGATATCGAGCATCGTCGCCAGGTACTGCGCGCGCTGGAAAAAGCGATGGAGCGCGATTACGCAAAAATCAGCATCACCGGTGTGTCCGAATTAGGGCTGGTGGAAATGACGCGCAAGCGTACACGCGAAAGTCTCGGCCATGTGCTGTGCGCGCCGTGCCCAGTGTGTGAAGGCCGCGGCTCGCTGAAATCGCCGGAGACAGTGTGTTACGAAATCTTTCGCGAAATCCTGCGCGAAGCGCGCATGTACGACAACAATAAATTATTGGTGTTAGCCTCGCAGGAAGTCGTCGACCGCCTGCTCGATGAGGATTCGCATATCGTCGCGGACCTGGAAGAGCACCTCGGCAAAACCATTCAATTTCAAGTGGAGACGATGTATTCGCAGGAGCAGTTCGATGTGGTGCTGCTGTAATCAGCCAACCTCGGAAAAAGCCGCCGTGAATTTTTCAAATCGGCATGCGTCTATAGCCTCATTCGCGTTTGCCGCGTCCGTCACTTTTCCCGGTTCTAATTAATGCTGTCGCGTACAACGCTGGTTTGGCTCAACCGTTTGCTGTGGACTGTACTGGTCGGTGCGGTGTTGGTGGTCGGGCTGGTGGTGAGTTTGGGGCGGCATTACATTCCGTACGTGGAAACGCATCAGCAGCAAGTGGTCGATGCGTTCAATAAGCGCACTGGTCTGCACCTGAGCGTCGGTCATATAAGCGGACGTTGGCAGCAGCTCTCGCCGCATTTTGTAATCGACAATCTGCGCTTATACAACCCGCAAAATCCCGCTGAAATTGTTGTGCAAATCGATCACGTCGAATTGCAGCTCGGTCTGTTTCGCAGCATTAATGAGCGCACGTTGGCAATCAGCAGCCTGCAAGGTCGCGGCGTGCACGTGCAATTGGAAGAAGTGCCGATCGGGCATTGGCACTTGCCCGGCTTTGTCGCGCAGGGCGAAACCAACACCGATGCGTTGTTCGATTTGCTGCTGGCGATTTATCGCGCGCAATTGACCGATTCGCAAATCGATTTGCATTTTGTCGGCGGTGCCACCGCGCAAATTGCCGGCAAAACATTGCAGCTGCAGCGTGCCGGCGATTTTCGCCGAATCAATTTAGCACTGACTTTTTCCGAGAAGTCGGCGCCATTCACGCTGGTGGTGGAAACGCACGGCGATCCGCGTGATGAAAAACAGTTCACCGCGCGCGGTCACGCCGATTTGCACGGCGTCGATTTAACGCCGGTACTGCCGGCGGCAAAAGCCTTCGGCGTCGATTTGCAGCACGGTTTTATCGACGGCGCGGTGTGGCTCGATTGGCGCGCTGGCGGCGCTATCGAAGTGCGCGGCAAAGCGGCGCTGCCGCAGCTTGATATCGCCGGCTTTAGCGACCTCGCCTTGCCACCGGTGACCGATATCAAAGCCGAGTTTTTATTGCGCGAAGAAGCCGGCCGCCGCCAATTGTGGTTGCCGCAACTGACCGGCACCTGGAGCGATATCAAGCTCGATTTTCGTCAGCTGGCGTTTAGTACCAGCGCCGAGCGGCCGGACTTTTATCGGGTGGCTTTGCCGGAGTTGCAGATCGCACCGTTGAGTGAAGCGCTGCTTGCCAGCAATGAGCTGCCCGCGCATCTGCGCGATATTTTATCGACGATGGCTGCACGCGGTGCATTGCGCAATGTGCTGATCGATTTGCCACTCAAGGCCGATCAGCTGCGACTGCGCGCCGAGCTCGCACAGATTGCCGTGCGCCCTTGGGGCGGCGCGCCGGGTGTCGAAGGTGGCGGCGGCTATATCGATGCCGGTTTACACAGCGGTGCGGTCGATTTGGTCAGCGATGGTTTCGCGATGGAGTTTCCGCACGTCTATCACGAGCCGCTGCGCTTTGATCGTGTGCGCGGACGCATCGGCTGGCGCGTTGAGGGCGAGCATATTCTGGTGAACAGCGGGCCGATTCCGGTCGAAGGCGATGCCGGCAGCGCCACGGCGCGATTCGCACTGGATTTGCCGGTTGAGCATGGCCCATCGCTGATGACGTTGATGGTCGGTTTGCGCAATTCCGATGCGCAGTATCGCAATCGTTTCGTGCCGTACACGCTGCAGCCAACCTTGCTCGAATGGCTGGATCGCTCGATTCAGGGCGGCAAATTACTGCTCGGCGGCTTTATTTATCGCGGGTCGCTTAGTGGCGAGGATTCGCTAAATGACACCGTGCAATTGTTTCTCGACGTGCGCGATGGCGAGCTGGCGTATCAGCCCGAATGGCCGCCGCTGCATAACTTGCGCGCCGGCGTGTGGGTCGACGACGGCGATGTGTTGGTGCAGGCGCCGAGCGCGCGCGTGCTTGATCGCATCGCGCTGAGCAATATCAATGTCGAACTGCATCATCCCGACAGCGGCAGTTGGCTGACCGTGCGCGGCGATGCGACCGGCGCCGACGACGACGTGTTGAAGCTGCTGTACGAAAGTCCGCTGCATAAGCGGCTGGGCAGTGCGCTCGATAAATGGCACTGGCGCGGCAGCGTCCATTCAAAACTCGATCTCGGTATTCCGATTGGCGGTGAGCGCGTGTCGCAACTGCATATCGACAGCGAGTTGGGGCCGGGCACGTTGACGCTGACCGATCAACACATCGTGCTCACCGATGTGCGCGGACCGTTGAATTACAGCACCGAAAACGGTTTGCAATCGCCGGCGCTAAACGGCAAGTGGTACGGCAAGCCGCTGACACTAAAAGTCGCGAACGAAACCAACGGCGATTTGAATATTGAAGCGGCCGGCATCATCGGCATGGCCGATTTAAAAACGTGGTTGCAGCAGCCGCTGTTCGATTACGCCGACGGCGATACACCGTTTGAGGCAAAACTGCGCATTGCCGGCGACAACAGCGAAGTGATCGTGCATTCGGATTTACAGGGTGTGACGCTGCATTTGCCGCCGCCGTATAACAAAGCAGCCGACCAGGTGCTACCGCTGGAAGTGAGCATGAGTTTGGGTGGGCAGCGCGAGTTGCTGGCGGACTTGGGCGAGTGGGCTGAGTTGCGGCTGCGTTGGGACGACGACGCGCAGGTCGATGCCGGTGTGCTGCGTCTCAGCAAAACTGGCCGAACGCATTTCTCGACGCAGCAAATGATTCTGACCGGCCGCGTGCCGGTGCTCGATTTTAACGAGTGGCGCGATGTCATGGCGCAGGATCGCACCGCGGCAGGCGCGGACAAACCGCAGGACGCGAACGCGCTGGCGTTATCGGTGCGTGATCTGCAATTCGATACGGTGACGATCGGCGGGCAAACGCTTAACGCATTGGCGCTGTCGGGGCATCGCGATGCGCAGGCCTGGCAATTGAGTCTCGCCGCGCAGCAATTGGCCGGCAACTTGCGCGTGCCCGATAGCGCGCAACAACCGTGGATCGCGAAATTAAATTACGTGCGGTTGCCCGCTGCCGCAGCGGAGCCGGTAGTGCCGACCACTACGCCGCATTCGGCGCTGGAGCAAATCGATCCGACCAAAATTATTCCGATCGATATCAGCATCGAGCATTTATCGCGCGGGGGTGAAGAGTGGGGTTCGCTGTCGATGCAACTGCGCCCGATTGCGGACGGGATGCGGATTGAAAATGTATTCGGGCAGTTGCGCGATGTCACCATCGGTCCGCGCGGCGAGCAGCCGGCGAGCATGACGTGGACGCGCCGCGATGGCGTCGATCGCAGCTCATTCAATGCGCATCTGGTGGTGGACGATGCGGCGGTGGCATTGCAGCGCTGGCATTACGAGCCAGTGCTAACTTCAAAGCGCGGTGAAATCGATATCGCCTTGGAGTGGCCGGGTGCGCCGGATCAATTCAAATTCACGCAGGCGGAAGGCGACGCGCGCTTAACCATCGACGATGGCCGCTTTCTGAAAGCATCGAGCTCGGCGACCGGCGCTTTAAAAGTGGTCGGTATTTTTAATTTCGCGAATTTTTTAAAACGACTGCAGCTCGATTTTTCCGATGTGTTTAAAGATGGCGTTAGCTTCGACGACATGAAAGGCAGTTTTGCGATGCAGCATGGCGTATTGAAGACGGCGGACCCGCTGGAAATTAAAAGTCCGTCGAGCCGGTTTCGCGTTGCCGGGCAAATCGATTTCAACACCGATCAAACCGATATGGAATTGGTAGCAACCTTGCCAGTGGCGAGCAATTTGCCCTGGGTCGCGGCGCTGGCGGGCGGATTGCCGGTTGCGGCCGGGGTATTTGTTGCGAGTAAAATTTTTGCCAATCAGGTAGATAAATTCGCCAGCGCGGCATACGACATCAATGGGCCGTGGGCTGATCCGAAAGTAAAATTGCGCAGCGTATTCGACGACAAATTGCAGCAAAAAGCGGCAGATGCAAACGCTGTCAAAGCGGAGGACAAACCATGACTACCAGTGTTGCAGCGATACAAATGGTTTCCGGCAATGACGTGGAAACCAATCTGGCGCGCGCCAAGGTTTTAATTGCGCAGGCGGCCGAACGCGGCGCGCAATTGTTGGTGTTGCCCGAAGCTTTCGCATTATTTATCAGCCAGGAGCAGCAACAACTCGGCGCCAGTGAAGCCGGCCCGAGGCCGCGTGTGCGCACATTTCTCGCCGAGCAAGCGGCGTTGCATAAGGTGTGGATCGTTGGCGGCACGATTCCGGTGTTGGACGAAATTGCTATTCCAGAGAAAGCAGAGAAAGGCGACGCTGCGAATGCGAGTAAAAACTCTGCTAAAGCACGCCCGCGCGCGGCAAGTTTTTTAATCGATGCCAGCGGTCGCGAAGTCGCGCGCTACGACAAAATGCATTTGTTCGATGTCGATGTGAACGACAAGCAGGGCAGCTATCGCGAGTCGAATACCTTTGCGCCTGGCGATGCCGTGGTTACCGTGCCGACGCCATTCGGCTGCGTCGGCATGGCGGTGTGTTACGACCTGCGCTTTCCCGAATTATTTCAACAGCTGCGCTTACAGGGCGCGGAAGTTATCGTCGTTCCGTCGGCGTTTACGCGCAAAACTGGCCTCGCACATTGGCTGCCTTTATTGCGGGCGCGCGCGATAGAAACGCAGTGTTATTTTATCGGCGCGAATCAGGGCGGCGAACATAGCGCGACGCGACATACATCGGGTGGCTCGGTAATTGTCGATAGCTGGGGCACGGTATTGGCGGAATCCGCATTCGGCGAGAGCGTGATTACTGCCACTATCGATTTGGAAAAATTAAAACGCGAGCGCGGCACGATGCCGGTGATCCAACACCGACGATTCGATATCGCGTTGAAATAAATCGGCGTGTGTTTCTCTGATATACCACGAGGGACATTGTCTACGCACAAAATTGATTCAATGCAGCCGTGAAAAGGGCGCGATAAATCGCGCCCTTACGGATTGTTTGTCGCGTTATTAAAGCTCGGCCAGCTCGCGCAAATAGCGAAATAATTTACGCGCGGCCGCTGGTGGTTTGTTCTGTTCTTTTTCTTTTACGGCCGCGCTGATCAGCTGGCGCAAGTGTTGTCGGTCGGCATGTGGATACGGCTCTAACACTTTGTCCATGCCGCTGACGCCGGCTGCGATTAATTCATCGCGCAATGCTTCGAGTTGATGGAAGCGCTGGTTGTGTTCCTGCCGGCCGTGTTCGAGATCGTAAAGTGCAGCCTGAATTGCCGAAGTGTCCTGCGTGCGCATCAACTTGCCGATAAATTGCATTTGGCGGCGAAGGCCTTCGTGACTTGTGATGCGGCGTGCGGTGAGAATCGCCGTTTGTAATTCGCCTTCGAGCGGAATATGCGCCAACTCGCCTTCGCTTAATTTAACGATGGTGGTGCCGATATCCTGCAGCGCCTGCATTTCGCGTTTGCGCGCACTTTTACTGGGTTTTTCCGGGTCGAAAAATTCGCTATCGGCTGAGTCGGTCATAGTCATCGCTGTAATTTTATTCCGCTTCGCCGAAACGATTGTTGATCAGTGCCACGACGGCATCATGAGCGACCAGCTCATCGTCGCCGTCGAATTCCAGATCGAGGTCGGTGCCTTTGCTCGCAGCTAACATCATCACGGCCATAATGCTTTTTGCATCGACCATGCGATTACTCAAACCAGCACGGATTTGACAGCGAAACGCCGCTGTCGTCGAAACCAATTTGGCGGCGGCACGAGCATGTAAACCCAGCTTGTTAATAATTGTTATTTTTTTTGAAATCATAAAATTGCCTGCTGCCAACCGATTCACATACCCAGCGATGAAATACATCGCCATAAATTTTAAAGGGTAAAACTGGTACTAAATGTTGCCGAGCTGATAAGCATTAACTGTGGAGCAAACACAAAATACGTGTGGCGTTAAACATGCGTAATTTCGCTGTGCTACAGACAACATATTTAACTATCGAGTTCCCGGTGCCGCACCTGCACGTCTTTGAATTTACTGCTGAATGCCTTGGCTAAACGCTCGGCCATATATACTGAGCGATGTTGCCCACCGGTGCAACCAAGCGAAACAGTTAGATAACTGCGATTGCCGGCGAGAAATTTCGGTAGCCATTTTTTTAGCAGATTAAATATATCGTTGAACATTTCGTTAACTTCGGTTTTTTCATCGAGAAATGCCACGACCTGTCCATCGCGCCCGGTAAGGCTGCGCAATAAGGGATCCCAGTGCGGATTCGGCAGCACGCGCAAATCGAATACCAAATCGGAATCAACCGGCACGCCGCGCTTGTACCCGAACGAAATAAACATTAACGATAGGCCTGCCGCGCTGCGCCCGAGTACGCGCGCGCGCAGCGTGCTGCGCAATTCGTGCACGTTCATCGTACTGGTATCGAGCTTGAGTCCCGCGGCCATAGCAATCGGTTCGAGCCAGCGTTTTTCTTGCGCAATCGCCTCCGGCAAGGCCGTGTGTTCATCGCTCAGCGGATGACGGCGGCGCGTTTCGGAAAAACGTTTGATCAGCGTGTGATCGTCGGCGTCGAGATATAAAACTTCAGTTTTTACTTCGGGCGGCAGCGCTTGTATTAACGCGCTGAAGCGCGATATATCTTTGGTGGCATTGCGTGCATCGACGCAAACCGCGACTTTGCGATTGGCGTTTTGATCGTCGCGTAATGTTTCGACGAGCTGCGGTAATAGCGAGACCGGCAAATTGTCTATCGCGTAAAAACCTTCATCTTCGAATAAGTGCAACGCGGAACTTTTGCCGGAGCCGGAGCGACCGCTGATGATGACAAGCTGCATCGTCGCTCCTCGCGCTATCTAATTAAAAGATTTAATGGCGGTGGTAAACAATTGCTCGGCAGTGGTAGCTGCGCGCAATTGTTGGCGGTACTCGCTCACATTAAATTGGGTCGCCAATGCGGCGAGCGCATTTAAATGTTCTTGCAGTGCGCGTTCGGGTGCGAGCAGTACAAATAAAATATCGACTGGCGCCCCGTCGACCGCATCGAAATCAATCGCCGTTTCCAGCGTAATTAGCGCACCGATAACGCTATCGATATTTTTTAAACGACAGTGCGGAATGGCGATGCCATAACCGAGGCCGGTGCTGCCAAGGCGCTCACGTGCGAGTAAATTTTGTAGTAGATCAGCTGCGGCTAATGACGGAATCGATTCAGCAATAAATTGCGCGCAGTTCTCCAGAGCCAATTGTTTGCTGGTTGCTTGCGCACGACATAGCGTGCGCTCCACAGTAAGAATTGAATTGAGTTGCATACGGGGCTAAGAGCGTTTTTCAACGCCCTTTTATTTTCTCTTTGTGTTTAATTAACTGTCGATCCAATTTGTCGGCGAGACTGTCGATCGCCGCATACATATCCTCGGATTCACACATCGCAAATAAATTGGCGCCAGCGACATGCATCGTTGCCTCGGCTTTTTGCACCAGTTTTTCCACGGTAAGTGTCACGGCGGTATTGGTTATGTTGTCAAAGTGATTTTGTAGTTTAGACAATTTCACCGTCACGTAATCGCGCAGGGCGGGAGAAACGTCGACATGATGACCGCTCACGGTAATTTGCATAGTTAGACTCCTTGGTTACCGATGGGGAGTTGGCGCTGAAGAGTGCGTTAATCACGTACCCTGTGTTCAATATAGATCAAACCGCGCCGCTGTTGCTTACCTTTTCGATGAGTTGTCCGCAATTATTGATAAAGCTATTACCGACCCATTTAAACGCTTCTTCGTTAATTTATTTCGGTATAAATTAGATTAAACGTTTTCTTTCGTTGGATGGTGCGATGGCCATTGCTTCGCGATATTTTGCGATGGTACGGCGCGCTACCACGATGCCCTGTTCCGAAAGTAATTCCGTAATGCGGCTGTCGCTCAATGGCTTGCGCGGATTTTCGACGGCGATCAATTTTTTAATTAATGCGCGAATCGCGGTCGACGAGCATTCGCCACCCGACTCCGTTGCCACATGACTCGAAAAGAAATATTTCAATTCGAAAATACCGCGCGGTGTGTGCATATATTTCTGTGTGGTCACGCGGGAAATGGTCGATTCATGCATGCCGACGGCTTCGGCAATATCGTGCAATACCAGCGGCTTCATTGCCTCTTCGCCGTATTCGAAAAATCCGCGCTGATGCTCGACAATTTTGCTCGATACTTTCAGCAGCGTTTCGTTTCGACTCTGCAGGCTTTTTAAGAACCAGCGTGCTTCTTGTAAATTATCGCGTAAATAATTTTTATCGGAGCCTGAATCGGAGCGTCGTACCAACGCTGCGTAATCGGCGTTAATCCGTAGTTTGGGCGCGATTTCCGGATTAAGTTCAACCGTCCAGCGGCCGCGAATTTTGCGCACGAAAACATCGGGCACAACATATTCGGCGGTGCTCGGATTAATCATCGAGCCGGGGCTCGGGTTTAATGTCTGAATAAGTTTCAGAACTTCGCGCAGTTCATTTTCGCGCAGGCGCGAGCGCCGCATCAGCTGCATGTAGTCGCGGCTACCAAGCAGTTGAATATATTTATCGACAACGAGTTTTGCTTCTCGCAGCCACGGTGTGGCGGGGTCGAGTTGTTGCATTTGAATTAACAGGCATTCGCGCAGATCGCGACCGCCAACACCGGGCGGATCGAATTGCTGCAGGCGATGCAGCACGGCCATCACCTCGTCCATTTCAACTTCGGCTTCGGCGGGCATGCCCTCAAGAATTTCTTCTGGGCTGATCGTCAGCCGGCCGTCATTGTCGATCGCGTCGATAATCGCCGTGGCTATTTCGCGGTCGGTATCGGACATGCGGGTGAGGTTGAGCTGCCATTGCAGATGATCTTGCAATGAATCGCTAGTGCCGTTGCGGGCATCGAAATCGAAGTCGGAATCGTCGCCGCCAGAGCCGCTGCCCGAAGTTTGATAGACATCGTCCCAGCGCGTATCCACCGGCAAGTCGCCGGGAATGTCGTTCTGCCAGTCGCTGATTTCTTCTTCGGGGCTGTCGACAGTAGTGGGCGCTGCGGACTCTTGTCCGTTGAGCGGCGCGGTCAGATCGGCCGTCGGTAGTGCCGACGGCTCTTCGTCCTCGCTGACCTCGAGCATGGGATTGCTGTCGAGCGCCGTCTGGATTTCCTGTTGCAAGTCCAATGTGGACAATTGCAGAAGTTTGATCGCTTGCTGCAGCTGCGGTGTCATCGTCAGCTGCTGGCCAAGTCTTAGTTGTAGCGACTGTTTCATAAACCTCTACCGCGAACTATGGGGTGGGCAAAAATTCGGCAATCTGGAACGAATTCTGCATCCTGAGTTTAGTCGCGTAGCGATTTGCCTGCAATCAGCAATCGCTTATAGACGGAAATGTTCTCCTAAATAAATTTCGCGCACTTTTGCATTATTCAGGATCGAGTCACTGTCACCGTCTGCGATAATCAGTC